>NZ_CP098747.1:1882500-3090000 GCF_023746535.1 Sneathiella marina
GGACCACCCTCCAAGCCTAAGTACTCCTATGCGACCGATAGTGAACAAGTACCGTGAGGGAAAGGTGAAAAGCACCCCGACAAGGGGAGTGAAAGAGACCTTGAAACCGGATGCCTACAATCAGTAGGAGCCCCTTTATGGGGTGACTGCGTACCTTTTGTATAATGGGTCAGCGAGTTAATCTTTGCAGCAAGCTTAAGCCGATAGGTGTAGGCGCAGCGAAAGCGAGTCTTAATAGGGCGATTGAGTTGCAGGGATTAGACCCGAAACCGAGTGATCTAGCCATGAGCAGGTTGAAGGTGCAGTAACATGCACTGGAGGACCGAACCCACCAACGTTGAAAAGTTGGGGGATGACTTGTGGCTAGGGGTGAAAGGCCAATCAAACTCGGAAATAGCTGGTTCTCCGCGAAATCTATTTAGGTAGAGCGTCATGTATCATCATCGGGGGTAGAGCACTGGATGGGCTAGGGGGTCCCAACGACTTACCAAACCTAACCAAACTCCGAATACCGATGAATGCAGCATGGCAGACAGGCAGTGGGTGCTAAGATCCATTGCCGAGAGGGAAACAGCCCAGACCGCCAGCTAAGGTCCCTAAGTTATGGCTAAGTGGGAAAGGATGTGGGAAGGCCAAAACAACCAGGAGGTTGGCTTAGAAGCAGCCACCCTTTAAAGAAAGCGTAATAGCTCACTGGTCTAAATTTAAGCCGGCCTGCGCCGAAGATGTACCGGGGCTAAAGCCATACACCGAAGCTGCGGATCCAGAATTTATTCTGGATGGTAGCGGAGCGTTCTGTAAGCCTGTGAAGGGTATCCGCGAGGGTGCCTGGAGGTATCAGAAGTGAGAATGCTGACATGAGTAGCGAGATGAGTGTGAGAAACACTCACGTCGAAAGTCCAAGGGTTCCTGCGTAAAGCTAATCTGCGCAGGGTGAGTCGGCCCCTAAGGCGAGGGCGAAAGCCGTAGTCGATGGGAATCAGGTTAATATTCCTGAACCTGCTGGAAGTGACGAATGGGGTAAATTGTGGGTCCTTATTGGATTGGACCTGCTGTGAACCTGTTCCAGGAAATAGCTCCAGCAATATAGACCGTACCCCAAACCGACACAGGTGGACTGGTAGAGTATACCGAGACGTTTGAGAGAACTATGTTGAAGGAACTCGGCAAAATGACCCCGTAACTTCGGGAGAAGGGGTACCTCTTGATGGGCAACCATTGGGGGGTGGCACAGACTTGGGGGTGGCGACTGTTTATTAAAAACATAGGACTCTGCGAAGTCGCAAGACGACGTATAGGGTCTGACGCCTGCCCGGTGCTGGAAGGTTAAGAGGAGCGGTGAGAGCTGCGAATCGAAGCCCCAGTAAACGGCGGCCGTAACTATAACGGTCCTAAGGTAGCGAAATTCCTTGTCGGGTAAGTTCCGACCTGCACGAATGGCGTAACGACTTCCCCGCTGTCTCCAACATAGGCTCAGCGAAATTGAACTCTCCGTGAAGATGCGGAGTACCCGCGGTTAGACGGAAAGACCCCGTGCACCTTTACTATAGCTTTGCAGTGGTATCAGGATTTGAATGTGTAGAATAGGTGGGAGCCTTTGAAGCAGTGACGCCAGTTATTGTGGAGGCACCTTTGAAATACCACCCTTTTGACTTTTGATATCTAACCGCGAACCGTTATCCGGTTCCGGGACCCTGCATGGTGGGTAGTTTGACTGGGGCGGTCGCCTCCTAAATCGTAACGGAGGCGCGCGAAGGTTGGCTCAAACTGGTCGGAAATCAGTTGTTGAGTGCAATGGCATAAGCCAGCCTGACTGCGAGACTGACAAGTCGAGCAGAGACGAAAGTCGGTCATAGTGATCCGGTGGTCCCGTGTGGAAGGGCCATCGCTCAACGGATAAAAGGTACGCCGGGGATAACAGGCTGATAATGCCCAAGAGTCCATATCGACGGCATTGTTTGGCACCTCGATGTCGGCTCATCTCATCCTGGGGCTGGAGCAGGTCCCAAGGGTTTGGCTGTTCGCCAATTAAAGAGGTACGTGAGCTGGGTTTAGAACGTCGTGAGACAGTTCGGTCCCTATCTGCCGTGGGTGTAGGATATTTGAGAGGAGCTGCCCCTAGTACGAGAGGACCGGGGTGGACGTACCTCTGGTGGACCTGTTGTCACGCCCGTGGCACTGCAGGGTAGCTAAGTACGGAAGGGATAACCGCTGAAAGCATCTAAGCGGGAAGCCCCCCTCGAAACCAGATATCCCTTGAGAGCCGTGGAAGACCACCACGTTGATAGGCTGGAGGTGGAAGAGTGGTAACACTTGGAGCTGACCAGTACTAATCACTCGATAGAGTTTGATCTCAGTGCTTCACTTTTGACATGCACAGTAGTCAGATTAGATAAATTGTAGTTGGCCTCAATCGCCGGCGCAGGCATCCGCCTGCTCAGGCTTTCGGGCATCCGCCCGGGACGCGGTCGCGTCCTGATCGGAAACCAGCTAAATCACAAAAAACACACACCCAAATATAGAATGTATTCATATCTGCTTTTTGCCGGCCTGGTGGCTATGGCGGGAGGCCTGCACCCGATCCCATTCCGAACTCGGTCGTGAAAACTCCCAGCGCCGATGGTACTTTGTCTTAAGGCACGGAAGAGTAGGTCGTTGCCAGGCCTGCAAAAAACAGATACCCCTCATCACAATCTCAATTAAAAGCACCCTCTTCGGGTGCTTTTAACATTCTGTCACCCACAGAACGGGAAAACAGAAAAAAACATAATCGCAACCGACCCCAATTTGCTAAAGCAAAACCCGGGCCGGTGAGACGAAATAAACAACGCGACCGGCTTGGCTTTGCTAAAGCAAAACCCGGGCCGGCTGCAATAAAGCAAAGCTTTAGCGCGGGGTGGAGCAGCCCAGGCCGTCGGCGAAAGCCAGAAGCCCACAAACAAACCGGGCACACAACCCGTACCGGATCCGGAATACACAATCCCCGGACCAAAACATAAACACCCAACGCGGGGTGGAGCAGCCCGGTAGCTCGTCAGGCTCATAACCTGAAGGTCGTAGGTTCAAATCCTACCCCCGCAACCAAGCTTCAGGTATTAATGCGTTCCATATTTAAGCGGCTTTCGTTTCAGTTCTTTACCAGTAGGCGATATTACAGATACCGCTAGGTTAACGATAAAACTGAGTTGCAGGCTTTCCTTCGGCGATCTATAGATATTGCCTACTTTGTCAGTGGTTCCGTGCCTTCGAACAGTACGACGGCTTGTTTGATCTCCCGCTGCATATGCTCGCGAAACAGGGTTACACGTTTGGTGTTGCGCAGATCACGGTGATACAACAGCCACAGCCCGAGTTCATGTTGCTTTTCAGGTTCGCGAAACCGTACTAGGTAGGGGTCGTTATCGCCCAGAAAGCAGGGCAGAAAACCAACACCTAGCCCTTCTTTCAATGCCGCTAGTGTTAGCGAGGTCTCGTCGACGTAAAACTCGTGTTCAGCCTGCGGCCAAGCTTGTTTGGTCCAAATTCTATGATACTCGCAACAATCAACTCCAATCCATTTTTCCGTCGCTTGTCCCGACTTCACCGCCGCGCAATAGTCGCGCGCACCGTAGACGGCCGAAGCCACAGTTGTCAGGCGTGTACCGATCAAGTTTTCCGACGGTTTATTGGTTTGCCGGATGGCGATGTCCGCTTCACGTTCCGACAAGCGCACGGAATCATTGGTCACCTGAACGCTCAACTCGATTCTTGGGTATGCGGCGCTGAATCGCGCAAAATATGGCATCAGCACAGTCGACGCCATGTTAGCGATTGCTGTGATCCGTAGCTCTCCTGCGACATCGTCGGCTTGCCCGCCGACCGCCACTTCAAAGGACAGAAGTTCGCTCTCGATCCGGCTAGCGGAATGATTCAATTCTTCTCCGGCCTCGGTCAGGATATAGCCAGATGCTTTGCGTTCAACCAAGGGCGTCGCCAGTTTTTTCTCTAACGCGCGAATCCGACGCGAAACAGTGGAATGCTGCACGCCCAATCGCTTGGCGGCACTGCTGAAAGAACCCTCACGGGCTACGGCCAGGAATATCCGTGCGTCATCCCATTGCATCCGGCGTCTCCTGTTATGTGCATTTTTGCAAAACGGTTATCAATTTTTCTCTAATTTACAAAAAAATGCTCCAATGCAATCAATTTAGCAAGAGAATAAAAGCCGGAATTTACTCTTTGACTAACGAATCCGGCTACTGCCGATGGTCCCGCGGCACAAGAAAACTAAATTGATACTTCAATTTAAACAGGGAGAATAAGATGTCAGTTGAACATATCCAGAATTCAGTAAAAGATGTTATCGCTTATTTGAAAGAGAATCCGAAAGACGCACTGAGTAACGATCCGCCGATCACTGCGGTCATGGAAAACGGCCTGCGGTGCCGGGCCACCGGGACGGGTGGTGAAACGATCGTAACCGACATGCCAGAAGCCATCGGAGGGAACGGTTCGGCTCCCACACCAGGCTGGTTGTCACGCGCGGCTCTAGCAACATGCGATGCCACCAGAATTGCGTTGCATGCGGCACAACTAGGGGTGACTCTGGATACATTAGAGGTCACAGCGGACAGCGTTTCTGACGATCGCGGCCTGCTCGGTATAGATGGTTCGGTTCCAGCCGGTCCGTTGAGCTTGCGAACCCGCGTTACTATTGGAGCCGCGGGGGTGGCCGAAGAAGTCCTGCGCGAGATTGTTGAATTCGCGGTGACCCATTCCCCGGTCGCTGACGGCTGTCGCCGGGCAACGCCTTCAAAGGTAGAGGTCAAGATCGCCTGAACGCCCATGTTTGTGTTTTTCACGGCCACCACTTCTTTGCGCTGATCAAACATCTGATGGCTCCTGTGGCTGTCAGTAGAGGGAATAAATCAAAAGCACTGATCAACAAAAGCCGCGAAAGCTGAAGCCCAACTCACCTTAAGGAGATATCGAAAATGACAACTACTCTCTACTCCCGCCTTGGTGGCTATGATGGCATCGCTATGTTTTCAACCACTGTCGTCGGACTCGCCCGCAAGGATGATCTACTGGGGCGTTTCTGGACCAATCGAGGTGAAGACAGAAACGCGCGCGAACTCCAGCTTCTGATTGACTATTTCGTTAAAGCAACGGGCGGGCAAATGTATTACAGAGGTCGCGACATGGTGGTTTCCCATCAGGGCATGGGGATTACCGAGGCCGACTGGAACCGGTTCATGGAGATCGTGGTTGGCGTTGCCGGTGATATGGGCGTTGGCCCGGATGAAGGCGGTGAGGTGATGGCTTTTCTCGACAGCCTCAAAGCGGATATCGTGGCAGCATAGCCCAGCCTGATGTCAGGGAAATTCGGCAAATTCCATTCAATGTGCCTGTAGCTCCAGCACATCTTCTTTCTGCGAAAAAAAATAGTATTAGAGGACGCCATGAACCACAAATCCCAAACAAGAGACGGTGGCTGCACATGCGGCCATGTGCGTTACCAGATAACCTCGAAGCCCTTGATTGTACATTGCTGCCACTGCTGCGGCTGCCAGAAAAACTCAGGCTCTTCTTTTGCATTGAATGCCCTTTTTGAAGCTGATCGGGTGGAGCTGATTTCGGGTGAGATCGAGGAAATTTTAGTTCCAACGCCCAGCGGCACTGGCCAGACCATTACTCGATGCTCCAAATGCAAAGTCGCGGTTTGGAGCAACTACAACATGGGCGGTTTGCGTGAGCGTATCCGGTTCATTCGCGTCGGCACGCTCGATGACTCCGACCAATTTCCGCCAGACGTGCATATTTACACACGCTCAAAACAGCCGTGGGTCATTCTGCCAAAGGAAGACCAGAAGGTTGACGTGTTTTATGAATTTAGAGAAGCCTGGTCGCCTGAGAGCATGGAACGTCTGGCAAAAATCGAAAAGTCCGTTGGTATCAAGATTTCTTGACGGAAAGTTAAGGACATAGTGTATTTGCAGTGAAATCAGCTTTTCGAACTTTACCGCCTGCAATAGTATTTTTGGGAGCCCTCCAGGCTTTCATTACTACAAGTAGCACAATAGAAACCCTTTGTATTTGGAAGTCGCCTATAAAATAACCTTGGCGCAAGAACACTTGACGAGATTCAATAAAATTGGGGTTCTGTTTCGTAGATTGAAATTTTCACAAATCAGTATGGTACTTGCTTAACTTGAACTAGGTAGCATTCACCGGGTACGCAGGTCGAACCCCGTCCGAGTGATGAGAGGCACCTGTCTCCCAACTTGTTGGGAGCCAACTGAGTGTAATATATTTATATGCTGGATGGCCGCAATTCTTTTGGTACGAAAGCGCGCCGCCCGGCACCTCGGAGGATCTAAAAAGCCTTGTAAATCAAAGCGTCGTAGTTCCCGGACCGTAAATTACCCCTACATCTCCATAGATGTCGGGGCAGATGTATAGATAATTTCCTTGAAAGCTCTCCAAATCAGCATTCGATTGTCTTAAAATGAGAGGTGTTAAGAAGTATAAATAAAGTGAATTTAAGATTAATCGTCCACAGAAAATAATTTGATAGTTTTTATATCAATTATACCAATTAGTTACTGTGACAACTATTAGGTTCATAACCTGAAGGTCGTAGGTTCAAATCCTACGCCCGCAACCAAACTTTAAAAAAAATCAAGAAGTTAATCACTTTCCAAGGCAGCTGGCCATGCCCTCGGCAATTTCTTCCAGTAGGGTTGGATAGAAGCCTGCGCCCAGAGGGAGTGCAGCGCCCATGGGATCAATGGTAGCCAATTTCGCCTTGGTTCCTTCCGCGACAACAACAGACAGTCTGTCGGAAAATTGTGGTTCGCGGAAAATACATACGGCACCGACTTCGACCACTTTCTGGCGCAGGGCAGCAAGACGTTTTACCGAAGCAGATTCCGTAGGGTCGATGACAATGGATCCAACAGCTGTCAGGTCATAATGCTTTTCAAAATACTGAAAGGCGTCATGAAAGACAACAAATGGGACAGCCTGAACCGGCTGAAGCAGGGCCTTTATCTCCTTATCACGCAGCTCAATATCTGAGATGACAGCTAACGCGTTCGCTTTATAAAGAGACCTATTTTCCGGATGGGCTTTCGAGAGTTCGCGGGTGATCACTTTTACCATGGCTATGGCATTTGCAGGGTCAAGCCAGATATGGGGATCTACACTCTCCTCATGATCATGTGTGCCGTCCTTGTGACTGCCATGTGCGGAATGATCATGACCTTCCCAATTACCACCTTCCCTTACATCCAGGGCGGATACTCCCGGTTGCTTTGCCAGGGCTACTTTCTCAGTACCTTCAGGTAAGGTTTCAAGGGCGCTCAACAAAAAGGTTTCAAGGTTCTCTCCAACATAAAAAACGAAATCCGCCTGTTGAAGTGAGGCTATTTGAGAGGGCTTTAACTGAAAATCATGCGGGGAGGCGTACCCTTTCACTAGCAACTCGGCTTCGCCGGTTTCCCCCATGACACCCTGGACGAGGGAATGAAGGGGGGCAATCGTGACAACAATGTTTGAAGTCGGGGCTGCATATGTCTGCATTGAACTAAACAATGCGAAACCGATTGCCAGCAAAATTTTCTTCATTGAATCCCCTTCTTCCTTCAGCTTCCCGGCAAGGAAGTTTTCTATATCGGCCGTTTTTGAGGGCGTTTTCACTTAAATCACTTAGATTTATATCGTCTCTTGACAGCGCCGTAATTTTGATATTGTTATGTTATAACATTACTAAAAAAAACAACAGCAAATGAGATTATTGAAATTATTCCTTTCCCCAATCGTTTTTCTGGCTCCCGCTATTGCAACAGCAGCGGACGATCATTCCCATGATCACGACCATGGGAAGGCTGGATTCTATGGTCATCTTGACCTTGTGGTTCTATATGATCATGTCTATAAGGCGGAAGATTCCGATGAAGAGATAAATGAGGCCTATACCCATTCGCATCTGGAAATGGGCTACGACTTTGGCAACGGCTTTTCAATAAACTCGAATTTCCAACTGGAGGGGGAGCCAGCCGGGCATGACCACGGCGGTGGCGGGTCTGCACCGGATGGCAGCAACCGGTACTTTGTGAATACCCCCCTTTTTGTACGGTCTCTGACAACGAATTATGACAGCGATACCTTTGGGGCCTATGTCGGTAAATTTGACCCTGTCATCAGTTTTGATGAACATGCTTTACCGGGCATTTACGGGTACCAGATCGTGGATGAATATATTGTTCGCGAAAAAGTCGGTGTTGGCGGATACGGTCAGCTTAATGTAGGTGATTATGGTATCCATCGCCTTGATGTGAGTACCTTTTTTGCAGATACGACGATTTTGAGTAACTCAGTTCTTTATGAGCGTGGTAGGACCCGAAAAAGTGATGGCGGGGTGTCAAATACAGAAAATTTTTCATCTGTTGCAGTGTCGCTGTCCGGATCAGGTTTTTATTCACTGAGTTCTGACATTCCTGAAGGGCTTTCGTACCGGGTCGGTTTTGCGCATCAGGCGGCAGGAGAGGGTGATGAAACGAGCGAGGATCGCTATACCATCGCCGGTCAGTACCAGCATATTTTCACCTCCGACCTGAATGGGCGCGTTCTGGGCGAAATCGTCTACATTAATCATCTGAACGGAGAGATTGCGCATGACCGGACCTATAACACAATTGGTGCGGAATTAAGTTATGGTCAGTGGGATTTGGGCTCGACTTATACTTTTGTCCGGAATGAAAATTCTGTTGACGCGGATGAAGCGCAAGATGGGGAAGTGTTTCAGGCATCCTTAAGTTATCGCTTCGACTATGGCATAACCGTAGGTGCCGGTTATAAATATCAGGAAGAAGAAGGGGAGAAAAATCATCGGATTGGCGCCCTCATTGGGTATTCCCGCGCGTTTTGACCATGCTTCCCGGTTGTAAGCCAGGCGCCTGTATTTCCGGTCAATTTGCCATTGGCTGTCGATTGAAGAGGCCAGCTGTTGTAGAACGAGGCTTGCTGCTCTATTTTGAGAAGGGAAATTATTTGACGCCGTAGCTGCCATCTTACATGGAATAATTTATGCGCCTATTGATTATTATTTGCTGCGTTATATTCATAACGCCCCTCCGTCCCGTAGCCGCCCATCCCCATGTCTGGACAGATATGACGGTTGAGGTTCTGTTTGATGAAAAAGGCGGGGTCACCGGCCTGCGCCAGATCTGGCTGTTTGATGATTATTATACGGCATATGCGATCGAGGGGACGGATCTGGACGGGGACGGTAAGCCCGACCCGGCAAAGCTGGATGAAATCATGAAGGTAAATATGGAGCAACTCAGAGAATATGGTTATTTCACGGATGCGGCATTTAACAATGAGCCCCTTAAACTAAAACCCGTAACAGAGATGTCGACCAGAATGCGGGGGAACCGTCTTGAGATGTCTTTTGTCACGGCCTTCGAGACACCGGTTGCGTCAGCGGCGAAGGGTTTTACCTACGCCATCTATGACCCGACTTATTACGTTGAAATGCTACATGCTGAAACAGATAACCCAGTTGTTTTAACCGGAGCTCCGGCGGGATGTACATATAGGCTTATACCGCCCAACCCGGATCCAAGTGCGGTTGCCCAGGCCGCCATGCTCGATGCCTCCGTGCGCGGTGAAACGGGACTGGGCGCCTTTTTTGCTGAACGGGTCAGCCTAACATGCCCAACAGAATAACTATTGCCCTGGCGATGGTTCTCTGCCTGGGAATTCTGGTCAATTCTCCTGTATATGCAGTTGTTGGCGTCAGTGAGCCAACGCTTTGGACACGCTCTGTGAGCTGGATTATGGCGCAGCAACGGGCTTTTCATCAGGAGCTGTCCGCCGCCCTGAATGCCCTGGCGGATAACGGAGGCATGGCGGCGACCGCCAGCTTGATATTTGGAAGTTTTCTCTACGGTGTCTTTCATGCGGCGGGCCCGGGGCATGGCAAGGCGGTTCTGACCACTTATCTTCTCACCCATCCACACAGGATCGGCCGGGGTGTCGGGCTTGCTGCGGTCAGCGCATTTTGTCAGGGGGTGGTTGCAATAATTCTTGTTTACGGCCTGATTTATCTCGCCGGGTGGGTGCCACGCGAAACGAGCACTGCAATCGCCTGGAGCGAGCGGCTTAGTTACTTCCTGGTGGCAGCAATTGGGGCGCTTTTGGTTTTACGGACCTTGCGGCAACTCTTCAGGCGGCATTTTCCGGACAATAAGACGACAGGCTCGCATTCTCTTGATCATAACCACGGCGAAGATTGCGGGCATAGCCATATGCCAAGTGGGGAACAGCTCGAGCATATTCATGATCTTCGCTCTGCAATTGGCGTGATACTGGCTATTGGGCTCCGGCCTTGTACAGGGGCAGTTTTGGTTTTGGTGCTGGCCCGGGCGCTATCGCTGCCGATTGCGGGCATCGCAGCCGTGGTTGCCATGTCGGCGGGAACAGGGGTGGCCGTTGCCGCACTTGCCTTCCTTGCGGTTTCGGCGCGGCAAAAAGCATCTGCCATGACCGCAGGCAAAAGCGTTTTCTGGCGGCTTTTCGGCAATGGTTTGACACTTGCCGGAGGCGGCCTCTTGCTGGCGATCGGAATTTCCCTGCTCGGTGCGTCCTTCCACAGCCGCCATCCGCTCGGGCTTTAGGGTAGGGGCGTGCCCAACATGGCATTCTAATGTAGATCTGCTGCCTCAAGAAATGGAAGAGCAATGTAAGGCTGTGCGATGGGCTATTTCTTTCTCTTGGTATTTGGTGATCTGAGCATACGGATGCCGCATTGTTCGGGCGGTTTTACCGAAAATACTGCCCTGTAAAACCAGTCGTCCGGGCTGACTTCTTGTGACCAGAGCCGCGATGTGACGACGCCAAAATTGTCCTTGGCGCAGGGATATTCGGAATGGCTGTTGGAGCAGAACATATTTACCACCTTTTGGATCGGAATGCAGTTGGCAGGATCTCCGATGGCTTGGGAAAAACCTATGGAAAATGGGGGGGCTGATTTGTCGACGGAAATCGGCCCGCGCAGCGAGGCGCCCGTTGTTGCCTTATGCTCGATTTTAACAGTAAAATCCGATATGGACGCTGTACAGGTCGTTTTACCGCAGGTAAGCGGTAGTCCCTGCTGCTTCAGAATGGTCATAATTTCGCCCATTGTATGGGTGAGATTAATACCCAGAATATCAACATCTTTCAGCTTCATGATTTCTTGCGCAGAAATACCGGTATCACGTTTGCGAGATTGTGCTTCGGCGTCCGCCATCAAGCCCGTGAGAAAGAGGATGCTGATCAAAAAGATCGTATATTTCATAGAATTACCTTCACAAATTGAGCTGTTCTTATCGTTTGTATAAAATTCGACAAGGGCTCTTACGGTCCTTGACAGCATTCGACAATCCGCTGTTAACACCCCAACTTGACTAGAAACTTGAAGTTGGCAATGAGCCGAGCCACAACCGATACAATTATATAATACAGAACTGTAATCAATTATTCGAAGAAAATGAAATCTAAAATCTAAGTGCCGCTTTTTCCAAAATCTGCATTTAGATTAATAGGGATGGGGCAATTTCGTACATATCAATCCTGTATTTGCTCAACGGCGCAGACAATTTAAAGTCGAGCAGTTTAAAACTCTTCATCCAAATATCTGAGCCGTTGAGGTATACCGTTCTGACGCAATCCTGAAAACAAAAGAAGATGCGAGTTGGATGCATCGATTATATCAAGCTAGGCAACCAAAGGCTGATTTCCGGAAAAGCGATGAGGATGAATAAAGTCACTACATCCATAAGCAAGAACCACAAAATTCCCTTGAATATGGTTTCCAGCCTTACTTTATCGCCGACCACGCCTTTGAGTACATACACATTTAAGCCGACCGGGGGTGTGATCAGTCCGATTTCCAGGAACTTTACCATAATGACGCCAAACCATATCAGGTCGTAACCGAGTGCTTCAACGACGGGTGTCACAACAGGTAATGTAAGCAACATAATGCCTAAGGGATCCATAAATGTTCCAAGAATTATGAAAACCAAGGAGAGCGCCAACAAGATGCCGATTGGTGGTAAATCAAGACCAATCGCCCATTCTGCAAGGACACTTGCGACACCAGTGATCGCAATGAAACCGACGAATATTTTTGCCCCCAGCACAACTGCAAAAATACTGCTTATCTGTGTTACGGTCTCAACGATAGCGTCTCTGGATGTTTTGCGGGTCATTCGTTTGGATATGAATCCCAAAACCCAGGCCCCGAGAGCACCAATGGCGGCGGCTTCAGTCGGAGTAACAAACCCGGTATAAATGCCACCCATGATAATGATAAACAGGACAATAATGGACCAAGTGCCTTTAAGAGAGTGCACTTTCTCACTCCAGCTCACCCGTTCCGGCGTGGGGGCCAATTCCGGGCTGATGGCAGCACGTACCCAGATCATCGCCATGTAAATTCCTGCAGACAAGACACCGGGAATAAATCCGGCCATCAATAATTTACCGACCGATTGTTCTGTAAATATCCCGTACAGGATCATCAAGATGCTGGGGGGAATGAGGGAACCAAGTGTTCCGCTTGCAGCAACAACACCGGTTGCCAGCCCCTTATCATATTTATAGCGCAGCATTTCTGGTACTGCTAGTTTACCCATCGCGGCGGCAGTTGCCAGACTTGACCCACTGACAGCGGCAAACATTGCACAACCTGCAACCGAAGCCATTGCCAGACCACCTTTAAGACCACCGAGCCACATACGGGCAGTGTGATATATGTCCTTGGTGAAACCTGCGTGGAACGCCACATAGCCCATCATTAAGAAGAGGGGAATAGCCACCAAAGAAAATGATGCAATGAAAGAAAACGGCTCGAAACTGACGAAAGACCACGCGGCTTCGAAACCACGCTCCAAATCGAGTTCGCTACCGTTTGGCCAGCCGATGGCGAAGATTAAGCCAACAAAGCCAACGATCCCCAGTGCGAATGCCATGGGGACTTTAATGAAAATTAGAAGCAGCAGGATTACGAGTCCTATAATCCCTAGAGTCAACGGTTCCATAAGCTACTTATCCTTAATATTCTGCAGGTGAGCTGATTTCATCCGCCATAGGCCCGTGAAGGATGGCAGTTATAAAATCAAGAACCAATTTAATGAGGAGTAACCCTGTGCCGACAAATACCGATCCTCGAGATGGCCATTCTTTGATCTCCAATGGTCCTTCAAAGATAGCTTCATCAACATAAGCGGTATATGCATCTCCAAAGGAAGCAACCATAACGATCGCCATAAAGGAAATGCCGACAAAAAGTCCAATTAATTGGCAAATATATTGTCCTTTAGCCGGTAAGTGGTCGGTTAATATGGACACACTCAAGTGTTCGCCTTTTCGCTGTACATAAGCAAATGGCAAGAAGACCATGACCACTAACAAAGCCTGCATAATGATGATGTCATCCGGAATGGAGACGCCGAGAAAATACCGGCCACAAACAGAAACTGTAATAAAAAGCATTATAAAGATCAGAATAACCATCGACAAAACTGCGAAGGCATTGCTGATCCAATCAACAATTTTTACCATTATAGGTTTTCCCCTTTTGGGAACTATGCGGCCCTCAAGAGCCGCATAGTTCGATATTCTAAATCTTAATTACGGGTCCAGGGGTACCCTTTTTCAGCCAATTCTTTTTCGTATTTGGCTTTAATCTCTTCAAACTGGGCGACGAATGCATCAGCATCGATACCCTTTTTGCTTACTTTTTCCTTCCAAGTCGGGACGAAATCGGCGGATGCGGCAATCCATTCATCTCTGTCGGAAACTTCATGAAAAACAACTTTTTTCCCGTCGATGCCAGCCGTCATTGCAGCTTTTGCTTCTGACACTGATGTTGCGTAGGATTCCGCGAAATGTTCCATCATTTCGAAACTTACTTCGTCCAGGATCTTTCTATTTGCATCCGACAATTTATTATAGGTTTTCAGGTTTATTCCAAGACCAAATCCGAGCACTTGTCCCATGGATATTTGAGTAATATGGCCAGCAACTTCATACTGTTTATAGGCTTTTACAGCCTGGATGTAGTTTTGCGTTCCATCAACAGTTCCACGGTCCAAAGCCTGATAAAGTTCACCAAAGCCAACTTTCACAGTCGATGCCCCTAAGTTTTTGAAAAGGCCTGTCCAGCCACCACTTGTCCGGAATTTTTTACCTTTCACGTCCGCTACACTGGTTATCGGCTCTTTGGAAAGAATATCCACCGACCCTGTCGTATAGTTTGCAAGAATCTTTACATTCTTTTTCTTGGTTTCTGCAATTAGGTCCTCGTTTACCTGCCGCATTTCATACCAAGTGCGCATGCCGACCCACTCATCGTCGACACCAAACGGTGCATTTGATAAATTCCACAATGGTAATTCAGCAGGTGTATAGATACCAAGGATTGTCCCTGAGTCTGTTAGGCCAGAGCCGACAGCTTTCAAAGTTTCCTTACCTTTCACCAGCGACTGACTCCAGTAAAACTTCACTGTAACTTCGTTGTTTGTTCGTTTTGCAAGTTCCTCTCCCCACCAGATCAACGAAAGAGCACGGGGACCACGGGGCGGGCCTATATCAGAATAGCGGAGCTCAATGGCTTCAGCTGATGCCGCCGCAATGCCCATTATCATGCCGCTTAGGGCGAGGACCGAGACGAGTTTTTTTTGAAGGGTCGCAAGTTTCAGCATAGTTTTCCTCCCAGAAAGGTGACTGATTGTTCTTTTTTTTAATTCACCCCTTTATTTTTAAAAGGGTGCAGCTTCATATGTTTTTCTTATTTTTGACTTCGCCCTCTATACTCTCGTGTTTTTTTGAACAATGTCAACAACAACAAATGGGCAAATACGAGAAGGCTTCGGATCACATGAAATAATGTTATTTATTTTATTCTTGTTGAGCCGCAAAAATTTGACAAGTGATTGGAAAATGCGGGAATATGAACGTTATCGCCATAAAAACAAAAAACGCGCAAAGAGGCCCAATATGTCAAAGCAGTCAATTTCTTTCCATCGGACGAACGGTGGCGTCGGTGCTTTTGTAGAAGACATCGATCTGTCACAACCTTTGCAACCTGAAACTTCTAAAGAAATTAAAAAAGGGCTGGGCGAGCATGGTGTTCTATTTTTTAGAAACCAAAAACTAAATCCAAAGGCTCATGAAGCATTTGCCGAAGGTCTGGGCGTTATTGACGTCAACAGATTCTTTAAACCTGTTGAGGGCTTTCCGAAAATAGCGGAAGTTCGAAAAGAACCGGAACAGGTTTACGCGATTGGTGAGGATTGGCATACGGATCATTCCTATGATCAAATACCGGCACTCGGTTCAATTCTTTTGGCAAAAGAACTTCCCCGACATGGCGGTGATACGATGTTTGCCAATATGTATCTGGCTTATGACGCACTTTCTGATGGGTTTAAAGAGATTGTAGATAGCCTTCAGGCGGAGCATTCTTCGCGACATCAGTTTGGTGGACAGTCGGCAGTCAGTAGAAATGCGGATGACACGGGTGGCCGACTTGGTAATCCGGAGTTAGCAACACAGGATGCAATACATCCTGTTGTTATCAGGCACCCCATAAGCGGGAAGAAAGCGCTCTATGTAAATAAGGCCTTTACACTTGGCATTGTTGGCTGGTCACGTGCGGAAAGCAAAGCGCTGCTTGATTTTCTTTATGATCATGCGAGCCGTCCCGAATTCACCTATCGTTTTGAATGGGCGGAAGGGTCTATGGCGATGTGGGATAACCGAGCGACATGGCATCGTGCGTTAAATGATTATCACGGGGAGCGTCGTTTAATGCATCGGATTACATTACAGGGTGAAGAATTATTCGCCGGTTAGAGTCCTATTATCCCTCAGTTTATTCAGCAGCCTGTCGCCTTTCTGCGATGAGCTCCATCAGGCAGTTATCGTCCATCGCCTCAATGGCTTTAAATTCTCTGTGGGCAATCCATTCTTCTCTGTTGAAGGCGCGAATATGATTGTCCACATGGCAGAGTGATAAATAAACGATCGTCCTATCAAAAGGAGAAATATTGGCTGGGCTGGCATGAACCAAAAGAGAAGAAAACATGAGCATGCTGCCTGCGGGACCTGTGGGAGCAACACATCCACCGCGTTCCGCTAGCTCTGATACCTTATCACGCCCCAGCGTCCATAATGGATATGAGGTCGTTTCCAGATCATGTCCGGCTTCCACCACTCCAAGCTTATGACTGCCTGGAATAAATAATAAAGGGCCGTTTGCTGCCGTTACATCGTCAAGAAATACTGCAATGTTCATTGCGCGAGGTTCCGGCATTTCGTCATCACGCTTCCAGGTCCCGTAATCCTGATGCCATTGCCAGACATCGCCATCAAAGGCAGCTTTTGCATTTACTTTGAATTGATGCATATAAACAGATCCGTCGAGAACCTGTTCGACCGGCTCAATCAAGCGGGGATGAGCGCCGAGGCGTCTAAAACCCTCATTATAGCGATGTGCAGCGAAGGCTGTTCGCGCGACACCTGAACTTTCGCGCCATACTTCCTTTCGGTCCATGGCATAAACCGCCTCCGCTTCCTGTTTGAGAAGTGTCGCTTCATCTGGCGAAAATTTACCGGGGAAGAACAGGTATCCGTTCTTGTCAAAATCTATCAATTGGTGATCGGTTAATTGCATGTGAGACCCGCCCGTCATTCAGATTATCTGATGTTAGGGCGCAATGCAGTTTTTCTCAAGGGGCTTGAGGTACTTCAGCCCTGAATTCTTGTGAGAGAAACGGCAGTATGATTTTTGATATTTGCCAAAAAAAGCCCAATGGATTTTTGCTGTTCACAAGCAAGAATACCATTGGGCATGTTTCGAATTCTAAAGTGCAGGGTTACGCTGCACGAACATCATCAAGGAATGCTTCCACATTTTCTTTCAGGTTGCTTGATAATTCGGTGAGTTCCTGAGAAGCAGTCTGCATATTAATGGCCGCTTCGCCGGTATTCTGGGATTCGGTCGAGACTGTTTCAATTTTTGTAGAAACAGCAGCTGTCCCGGTAGAAGCCTGTTGAACATTACGAGAAATCTCAGCCGTAGCTGCACTTTGTTCCTCGACGGCGGAGGAAATAGAAACAGTAGCCTCGCGAATGGAATTGATAACCGAGCTAATGCTGTTGATTGCGGACACCGTTGACGACGACGCCTGCTGCATTTCATTAATCTGTTTCTCGATTTCTTCCGTTGCTCTCGCTGTTTGAGTGGCAAGTGCTTTAACTTCAGACGCGACGACGGCAAAGCCTTTACCGGCGTCACCTGCACGAGCCGCTTCAATTGTTGCGTTCAAGGCCAGTAAGTTGGTTTGGCTAGCAATATCGCTAATCATTGTAACAACATCACCAATCTTCTGGGCTCGGTCAGCCAAATCATTGACTGAATCAATGCTTGTGGTTGCTTCGCTGACAGCTTCTTCCGATACCCCAGAAGCCTGGGTTACCTGCCGACTGATTTCAGAGATGGAAGAAGACAATTCTTCCGCCGCCGCCGCTACCGTCTGGACATTTGAAGTTGCTTGCCCAGCTGCAACAGAGACCTCCGTAGACAAGCTGTTAGTGGTTTCAGCCGTAACTTTTAGTTGCTCCGCATTTGTACTGAAATTTGTGGCAGAATTGTTCAGATTGGCAATAAGTGTTTTTACCTTATTATCAAACCCATTGACCATGTCCGTGATTTTTGTGGCACGAGCTTCACGGGCTTCAACGTCAGCACGTTCTTTTTCACGTTCCTCCGCTTCTTTTTTAGCTTCCGCATCTCGTTGGGCAGTTTCGCGCCGAGTTTGTTCTTCAGCTGCTTCTTTAGCTTCCGCTGTAAGGCGTTCACGTTCAATGGCACTATCTTTGAAAAACTGAACGGAACGAGCCATTTCTCCAACTTCATCTACTCTGTCTTGATAGATGACCTCAACAGTGTTGTCGCCCTCGGCCAGTTTTGTCATGGTGCCATTGATTTTCGACAGTGCTACCGAAATCTGGCGCGCCAAAAAGAACCCGATCGCGCCGATAAAGACGAGAAGGATAAGCACCTCCCAAATCATGGTATTGCGAAGGGACACAATGGGTGCATTAAATTCGGTTTCGCTAATTTCAGCTATAACCGCCCACGTTGTTCCCATAAATTTGAAAGGACCATACGCGACAGCAGAGACAACTCCTTCAAGATTTTCTGCGGGAGAAAATCCGCTTTTATCTTCAAGAGCTGAAGCAACAGAATTTATTGCGACATGGCGATCTAGGATGGTCGATTCTTCAGAGAAACGGGAATCACTCCGCATGAGATAATCACCGCCCACAAGGAAACTTTCGCCAGTTTCACCGAGGCCGGTTGCTTCATTCATAATCGCGTTCAACCTGTCAATTGGCATCTGAAAGGAGAGAACTCCCAAGAGCTTGCCATCTGCATCTACGACTGGTTTGGCAATAAAGCTGGCCGGCGCGTCTGCGCTTGGTGCATAGGGGCGGAAATCAAAGAAAACATCTTTGCCAGTGCTGGCATTGGCGGCAGCTGCCCGAAAGGCATTGCCAAGATCGGTATCCTTATATTCGCCGGTTTCAAGGTTGGTTGCGTAATCCAGTTCTTTGTAGACGGAATAAACGAGGTTGCCGCGAGTATCGAACAGGAAAATATCGTAATATTGGCGTTCTTGTAGAACCTTGCGGAACCACGCATGATAATTCTTGTGCGCCATGCCGTATAATGAACCGTCATTGACAGCATCCAGTTTTTCCTTCTGTCCGGTCGGATGCGGATTGTCAGTTATATATTGGGCCTGCAAATGGGACTGTGCGTTTGGCCCGGCTGCGTCCCAGGCGAAAGTGAAGTCTTTCAGCGCTGAAGCTGTGATAGGACTGGTTGCAATAATATCAAGGTCTTCCCGGATTGACGCGAAATAGCCGTCCAGGGCAGAGGTGCGGGCCTGAACAATGGTTTTTAAGTTATTTTCCATTTCTTTATGAACGGAGTCGGAGCTTTGCATGTAGCTCGTTGCTCCAAGAACTAGAGCTGTAACTAGAGATCCACCAATAATTGTAAGAGGAAGTTTGTGAGAAAGTTTAAACTTGAATCCGAACATCTACGTTATCTCCTGGTACTATGTGATCTACATGTTTCGCGGAGACGATTGGACAGTGCGAAAGACGTAGTACAAAATTAATTAGATTAAATTTTTATCGGATAGAGGTAAATTTTGAGTTAATCATAAATACTATTATTTAGGATGTAGCCTGAATTGCTCGAATGGTCAGTAACGTGTGGTGAGGGACTAAGAACGGGGAGGGTGAAAATTCTCTCCTGCGACTTTGCGAAGAAATCAATGTTTACGTTGCGACGGCACCGGAGCGAAGCTATTGTCGTTTCACTCCTTTACAATCGCTAAGACACAGGGTTCCGATGCAAATAGCAATATTGACGTTTGACGGATTTAATGAGCTCGATTCCTTTATTGCAGCGGGCATTTTAAATCGTATGAAACCGCAAGGCTGGAAAGCCTATATCACTTGCCCCGCGGAGACCGTTACCTCCATGAATGGCGTTACAATTCATGCTGAGCGTAGTTTATCATTTGCGAATACCGCAGATGCGGTCCTTATCGGAAGCGGTATCAAAACCCGGGAGATTGCAAAAGATGCCAGTCTGCTAGGGCAATTACACCTGGACCCATCGCATCAGTTGATCGGCGCTCAATGCTCGGGCACTCTATTGCTATCAAAGCTTGGATTGCTTGGGGGCCTACCGGCTTGTACGGACCTGACAACCAAACCCTGGGTCATCGACGCCGGGGTGAGGGTGCTCGATCAGCCTTTCTACGCCAGCGGTAATATTGCGACAGCTGGCGGGTGTTTAGCATCTCAATATCTTGCTGCCTGGATGATTATGCGCGGCGCAGGCAAGCAGGATGCTGAAGAGGCCATACATTATGTTGCCCCCGTTGGCCAAAAGGAAGAATATGTTACGCAAGCAATAGCGTCCATTTCCGACTATTTGCCATCTGACGATGCCCTTCTGTCATCCATGGACGCGTAAGGCTCGTTTCAACTTATTTTATGTTTTCCAGTATTCGTTAGCTTTTGCTACTGTCTGGAAGTTCGTCGCGACGACGAGAGAGACCTGGGTCAGGCTGTCCGCATTGTTGGCATAGTCAGGCCGCATGCGGTCACGAGCATTGTCGTCGGGTTGCGTTTTTTTAACCGCCATTCGGGAAAGTTTTATGGCAATTTCATACCCTTCTTCAGGTGTGTCTGCATGTAAACTGGGAAGCCAGGACATGTGAATTCCTTTCAATTGGAAATTAAAAATATCGTGCACGATATAAATACGGATCTTTACAGCGCTGTCAAGAATAATATATCGTGCACGATAAAGATTGATAAAGGAACAGTTTTATGGTGCCTGAA
The DNA here is from genome assembly GCF_023746535.1 of Sneathiella marina. Classification (GTDB taxonomy): domain Bacteria; phylum Pseudomonadota; class Alphaproteobacteria; order Sneathiellales; family Sneathiellaceae; genus Sneathiella; species Sneathiella marina. The sequence continues at coordinate 1,902,970 of NZ_CP098747.1, forward strand.
AAACAAAAGAACCCGACGGACTTACCACAGAATGCGGAAGACATGATCTGCTTCGCCATTTATACGGCAGGGCATGCCTTAAACAGGATGTATAATCCGTTGCTTAGAAAACTGGGGCTTACATACCCACAATATATAACTATGACAATGCTCTGGCAGTCAGGAGAAATCACAGTTGGCGCCCTTGCCGAGCGCCTTAAGCTTGAGACCAATACCTTGACGCCCTTATTAAAACGACTTGAAATTTCCGGTCATATCGAACGTCGGAAAAGTAATGATGACGCGCGGCAGGTCTATGTTTCGGTTACACGCAAAGGCAAAGAAATTCAAAAATATTCAAGTGATATCACTAGATGCATAATCGATGCGACCGGATATGACGTTCCGGTGCTAGAAGCGTTAGTTGCGTCAATATCCCAACTCCGTGACCAAGTAACCGAATCTGCCGAGAAATTAAGGTCGGAGGGATAAAAAACTTCAGATCAACGAGTGGGGAATTATCTGACTTTGGTTGTTTAAGTAACGGAAATCGGATGGTTTGGTTTGACTCTGAATTGTAGCTTTCCTTCTCGTATTTGTAAGTAAGGAAATAGAAAATGGACATGCCAAAGACAATGGACCGGCAGGACTGGGGTTTGTTGATTCTTCTTTCAATTCTGTGGGGAGGAACCTATTTCTTCGCTGGCGTTGCCGTCAAGGAGGTGCCGCCCCTAACCGTTGTTCTGGTGCGCGTCTTATTGGCTGCGATCCTGTTATTGCCTTTGTTTTGGTATTTTGGACATTCCCTGCCGAGGACTTTTTCCAGCTGGCTTCCCTTCGTGGGCATGGGATTGTTGAACAATGTTTTGCCATTTGGCCTTATATTTGCCGGTCAGACACAGATTACCGTTGGATTGTCTTCTATCATCAATGCCATGACACCTTTGTTTACAGTGTTGGTAATGGCGGTTTTTCTCGAAGAACGTCTGACTGTAAACCGAGTTATAGGTGTGCTTCTTGGTGTTGTGGGAGTCGCCGTGCTGAGGGGTTTTGACGGCCCCATAAGCGGCAATCAGACACTTGGCATTATTCTATGCATGGCTGGCGCGCTCAGTTATGGTTTCGCTGCACTGTGGGGCCGCCGGTTCCTTGCCGGCATACCAGCCTTGAAATCTGCGACATGCCAGTTGATAAGCTCGACGGTGATAATTGCTGTTGTTGTTGCCATTATCGATAAACCCTGGGCTCTTCCAATACCGAGTGTAGAGGTCATTTTTTCTTTGCTGGCGCTCGCGGCATTTGGCACCGCCGTTGCTTATATCGTCTTTTTCAGGATTTTGGTACGCGCCGGCGCCAGCAATGCCATGCTGGTGACCCTGCTCATACCTGTTACGGCCCTGGTGCTTGGGAATATTTTTCTGGATGAGGCCGTCCAGGCGAAGGAAATTATCGGCGCCTTCATCATTGGTGCGGGCTTGTTGTTCATTGACGGGCGCGTAATTCATTGGCTGGGCGGAAAATACCGTATTACGGATTGATGCAAAGATGCGTTCTGCTATGGCTTTTAAACATGTAGCACTAGTTTTCAGCAGTTTTTGACTAGAAAATAGAGTGTCTCCAATTTTTTCATGATAATAAGGATCATGGAATTTTCTGGTGATTTTCAAAACTTACGCGATATACATATTTGGACCTGCCCGGTGGATCCGATGGCTGCGTCGCGATATGATAATACACTGGCTGCAACAGAAAGAGCCCGCGCGGAAAGATTTGCAACGGAAGAACTTCGCGACAAATATATCGTACAACAGGGTGTGCTTAGGGACATTTTAAGCCGGTATCTGAACTGTACAGCTGCGGAAGTGGAATTTACGAGGCTGGCCTATGGCAAGCCAGGTCTGGCATCCTCTGGTCACCCGCAAGGTAATCTGGCGTTTAACCTTTCTCATACTAAAGGTCAATTGGTCGCTTCCGTGACACTTGATACCGAAATCGGAGTGGATATTGAATTTCATAATCGGCGTACTGACTGGAAAGGGATATCTGATAGTTATTTTACCACAGAGGAAAATGACTGGCTTCTCAATTTACCGGAGGAGCAGGGTTTTACTGCCTTTTATGACATCTGGACCATGAAGGAAGCGGTTATGAAGGCGGACGGACGGGGTCTCAACCTGCCGATTGAAGAGATTTCCTTCGACTTGCCATCGACAGAAATTTTTACACCTGCCATTGTCCAATCGGTGGCAGAACCACCGGAAATTTGGTGGGGGCGAACTTTGGATTTGGGTCAGAATGTTTCTGCTTCAGTGGTGTGCCAGAACAAGGACGCGGTCGTCCAGATGCGACGATATATATAGAGTTGTGCACACCATGAAAACCATTACGCGTCACCGATTGAAAACACATAGCTATGAGGGATTGTCTGAGTTTTACGAAAGTAACCTTGGGATGGCGAATTTTAGCACGGGTAACAGTCTATCCTTTGGGTACGAGGCAACCGGTTGTCATTTGCAATTCGAAAAGGCTTCCTGTGTTTCTTACGTGTCTTCGGCAACAGACTTTTACTGGAAAACCGGGATCACAGTTCGAAACCTTGATCATGCGGTCGATTTTTTAAATAAAAAGGGTATTGCAGTATCGGAACCGTTTCAGTTTATGGATATTGGGTACCTGGCTCATTTGCAAGATCCGCAAGGACATATCATCGAACTTCTGCAGCACGGGTTTGAGGGAAGGGAGCAGGAGGTTAGCGGCGGCCATCCCATCGGTGGGCAAGCAACACTGGCGCATATTACGCTCCGGGTAACAGACATTGACCGTTGTGACGCTTTTTTGTCTGAACAGCTGCAAATGCGGCTCATGTCCATTCAGCCAGTTCCCAGTCGGGGATTTACCCTGTATTTTTATTGCTGGAGCGACGAAAAACTTCCCCACATGGATCTGGAAGCTGTTGAGAACAGGGAATGGCTATGGGCTCGACCATACACATTGCTGGAGTTACAGCATTTTCATGATCCTGTTACCCTTGGTTTCAGGTTGGAACAGAATCCCGGCTTTCAAGGATTTTCTTATTCTGAAGATAGCAATTCTATTCCGGTCAAACTCAATCTGTTGGATTTAGAGTCGCTTGTCTGACGTTTTATTATACCTCTAATTGTCTTCAATTTCGGCATAGGGGTTCAAAGTTTTGTCATGAACACCTTCAAGTTCGATAACATAGTCTGCTGTTTTCTGATCCGGTAATCTGCTGCGACTGGCAAGAACGAACGCGCACAACCCGATTGCTGAACCGATGCCCAGATCCCACCCAAAGGGGATCAGTCCGGTGCCATGCCCAAAATTTCCAAAATAGGAAAGCACCGTGAGCGATATAAGATACGGGATCAGCCATAAAGCTTCTTTGACATCTAATGGCCGTTTGTCTTTCGTAATTAGCCGCATAAGCAAAAACAGCAGAAGACCAACAGCGAGCAGGGGCATAAGGACCTGAATAACGGTCCAGCCACTCCAGTAGAGTGTCAATGTGCCGGCGATAAAAGCGAGAGCTGCAAACAGGCCGACCGCAGGAATTTGAAAATACCGAGCGCGGTCCGGGAGTTGTTTTCGGAGTGCAAAAACTGCGATCGGCCCTGCGACTAGAGAGAGGATTATTGCGGCACCGTTCAGCGTTACCATATGTTTGAAATTGATCAGAAACAGCATAACGAAACCAAGAGCCCAGTTAAGCACGAGAGCATTTAGCGGCACACCCCGAGGGGACAATACTGCGAACAAGCGGGGAAATTGGTTATTTTCGGCCATGGCCATTGTCAATCGAGCATTGGAACCTGTGGCGACAAGCCCGCCGCCAAATGGGGCGATGATGGCTCCTGAATAAATTAAACTCATGATCCAGACGATGCCAAGGGCTGTTCCAAGAGCTGCAAAAGGACCATAGTCATGAACCATATGTATATTACGCCAACCGGAGTCTACGTCACTTGGATCAATTGCTCCGACAAAGGCGATTTGCGCACCGGCGTATATCACCATGCAGAACAAAATCGACAAACAGAGGGCGAGGGGGATATTTTTATGGGGAGAACGCGTTTCTCCAGCCAAGTCGATTGCATGACGAAAACCAACAAAAGCGAATATGACTCCACCTGTGGAAACGCCCGCCAAAATACCTGTCATGCCGTAAGGCGAGAATTCCTGCATGGTGAAATTGGATATTTCAAATTTTGTCGTCAGAAAAGTCAGGATAATTATTGCCGGAACAACAATTTTGATCCAGGTGAGCCCCGTATTTATTTTGCTGAAAAAATGGACGCCCCAGGCATTGATAATAACCATTAGAACCATCAAAACACCGGCTATCAGCGATCCCGGTAGTGTGAGCGTACTAGTCCCAGGTTCCTGAATAAACGGTGCCCAGGTCGAAAGGTACTGCAGCATCGCAGAAACTTCGATGGGGGCGGTTAATGTATAGCCTATCCAAGCAGTCCAGCCCATTGCAGCGCTCACAACATTGCCGTGACTGAAATACGGAACCCGCGCGAGACCACCAGAGACGGGCAACATGGCACTGACTTCTGCGAAGGTTATGGCAATCAGGAACATCACGGCACCGCCAATGCCCCAGGAGATGATTGCAGCCGGACCAGCCTGTTGTGCTGCCAGCTCAGGTGCAAATAGCCAGCCAGATCCTAGCATTCCGCTGACAGCAACGAAGGTCAGGCCAAGAAGGCCTATGGATCGCTGTAATTTCATGTGACCCTGCTCGCTATGTGCTTTCTCCAATAAAAATCTGATCGACAATACGTCCTGATTTGACGGCAATAATCGTTCCACGTGGCAATCCCTGCCAATTATCGTCACTTAGCGGGACACTGGCAAGAAGCAGGGTTTTTTGCTTTGATCCTTCTTGGGATTTCAAGTCAATACCATTGGCCTTGAAGTCTCTTCGAGCAATCCAATGGAGTGCTGGTGACTGGTTGGGTCCAAAGGTTCCTTCGCTGTCAAATCTGCGTTTATCAGCATGGGCAAATAACATATCCCCATCACTATATAGAAAATTGGCGCTGCCCAATGCGCGCATTTTCAATGCAACCACTGACAGCACTTTCAATCTTTGATCGACGGATGGCGGGGAGCTTTCCCAAATACCGGATAGTTCGTTAAGCAGGTAGCAAAATGCGTGTTCAGAATCGGTTTGCCCCATGGGCAGAAACGTTGAGGAGCGCAAAGGGAGCGCTTCTTGAAATTCATTGAGAGAGCCATTATGGGCAAATACATGTGCTCTGCCAAAGGCTTCTCGTTTGAACGGATGTGTGTTTTCGAAGACAGGCTCTCCTTTCGTGGCATATCGTACGTGAGCCAATATGCACTTGCTGGAGAGGTGCTGGTCATGAATAAACTTTACCCACGCACTGTCAAAGGCGGGCATTGCTTCCTTGATCAACAGGGTATCCAAATCCTGCTGAAAACTCATACCCCAACCGGATTTATTTAAATGACTCAAACCACCATGTTGAGAAAATTCATGCAGGGAATAATCAACGGCAACTCGGTTTAAGCTGGATACTGCAAATAATTCACACATGGGGTGTCTCACTGTCGGAAAGCTTGCATGTTTTCAACAACCATAAGCTATCCAAACTGGAAGTAAACTACTTCTGGTAAGAGCAATGCGAGCTGGAATTCTTGCGCAAATGAAACGAGGGTGGTTATAGTAAAGCACCTAATCTTTTAATAACGGAATGGGCTCGCTGTTTGTGAGTATATTTATAAATGCATTCTAATGACGACGGATCCAGAACCGGTATTGACTTGCTGTTTGAGCCGGCATTGAACAAAGGAACAGCTTTTACGGAAAAAGAACGTTTGAAACACGGGCTTATGGGGCTCCTTCCACCACATGTTGAAACCCTGGAGCAGCAAACCCTGAGGGCCTATGACGCGCTGCAGGCCAAGGATACAGACCTGGAAAAGCACATATATCTCCGGTCTCTTCAGGATACCAATGAAGTCCTGTTTTACAATCTGGTTGTCACGCATGTTCAGGAAATGATGCCCCTGATTTATACACCTGTGGTTGGTGCGGCCTGTGAGCAGTTCAGTGAAATCTATCGGCATCCAAGAGGTCTGTTTATACCTTACCCTCAACGGGATAAAATCGACCATATTCTGGACAATGCAATCAATGATGTTGTTGAAGCAATTGTTGTCACCGATGGAGAGCGCATACTGGGGCTCGGGGATCAGGGGGCAGGTGGCATGGGAATCCCCATCGGAAAATTATCCCTATACACAGCTGCTGGCGGCGTTGATCCGCGGGTGACGTTGCCGATTATTCTCGATGCTGGAACAAATAACAAGGAACGGCTCGCAGATCCGCTTTATATTGGGTGGCGGCATGAAAGGATCGCTGGAGATGATTATTTCGAATTTGTTGATCAATTTGTGCAGGCCGTGAAACGTAAATGGCCGAATGTTTTGCTGCAGTTTGAAGATTTCGCACAGCCGCACGCGGAGCCGCTGCTTGAAAAGTACCGAGATCAGCTTTGCACCTATAATGATGATATTCAGGGAACAGCCGCGGTGGCAGCTGGTACCTTACTTGCAGCATGTAAAATAATGGACAAGCCGCTGAAAGAACACATAATATCATTCCTCGGCGCGGGCTCGGCAGGCGCTGGAATTGCTGAACAGTTGATCCGAATAATGGTTGATGAAGGGTTGAGCGATGCAGATGCCCGCAAGCGGGTTTTCATGGTTGATCGTTTTGGCTTGCTACATGATGAAATGGACGGGTTGATGCCATTTCAGCAGAAATTAATGCATCACCGGGAAGACGTCGCAAGCTGGTCAAGCGCCAAGGACGGGTCCATTAGCCTTTTGGATGTCATGAAAAACGCGCATCCTAGTATTCTGATCGGAGTGTCGGGTCAAGGCGGGTTGTTTACGGAAGATATTATTCGCGAAATGGCCAAACATACGGAAAGTCCGATTATTTTCCCTCTGTCCAACCCGACATCCCGCGCTGAAGCTATACCAAAAGATCTGATCAACTGGACTGACGGCAAAGCTCTTGTTGCGACAGGCAGTCCGTTTGATGCTGTTGATTATAAAGGGGAAACTCACTTTATTGCGCAAAGCAATAACACCTATATTTTTCCTGGAATAGGCCTCGGAATTCTTGCAAGCGGGGCAACACGGGTCACTGATGGAATGTTTATGGCGTCTGCCCGAGCCCTCGGTGAATTATCACCCGCTCTTGATGATCATCATGCGCCGTTATTGCCACCGGTATCGGAAATCAGGGCTGTCAGTAAATCTGTCGCCCGAGCCGTAGCAATACAGGCGCAAAAAGAAGGTGTTGCACCATCAACATCGGTTGATGATTTGGATGAACGTATCGAGAATAAATATTGGGTGCCAGCTTATGATTAGCTCAGGTAATCTGCATAAAGTATTGAATAGGAAGATATTATGAGCATCGATGTATTAGAATATACTCCTCGCGGTGATAAGAAAAACTCGGAGTTTTTTGATGAATTCAGGGTAAAAATTTATGAGCGCCGTAAAAGTAGCGGTATCGAAGATCTTGTCGGCAACATGAAGGCGATTGTTACGCAAGTCGATCCTGGCAAAAGCATGGATACAATGTTGGAGATGTATTTAATGACACCGTATCGCTATGTCGCCAGTTATCTGGGAGCTACGCATAAATACTATCTTTTGAGCAGTCGTGAAAATTACCCGGCCATGCTTTTAATGGAACCTTTGAGCTCCGATTTTGACGAATATATATCCCGCTTGAATAAGATGTACCCGCTATCTCGGGCAACGCCTCATACCCGATATGTAGGGGAAATTTATGGCTGTAATAATCTAAAAACCACCCGTAAGGTATTGGAAGAACAGTCTGTTCGATTTGAATATTCTGACGCAATTGAAAACCCATTTTATGCATCGGACAATTTTTTATTTTCAATGCCATCTGATTTTACGGGTAATCGCATTGGGTATAGCGGCTGTGATTTCTCGGATCCAGATAGTTTGAATTTGGGAGAAAAGATTACGTTGTCTGCGGCCGAAACGGCTTTGCTGGAAGAAGCGGCCACATTTGGTGAAACGTCCGGTATCGCGCCATTATTGTTGGGCGTAGATCATATGGCGACCCGCATTCTGGCGCCGGATCGAGAAGACGCAATTTTGGAATTTTTGACACAGGTGCCGTATTATTTCTGGGGTGCTTATAATATCTTCGATATGAATTCATCGACCAATGTTAATCGATGCGGCAATGTTACAGATGATAAACTGTCGCCAGCCAAGGTATTCACGGCAAACAATACACCGTCTTTTGTCAATTCCTTTGAAAACCTGCCTATGCCGACAGAGACTTTTGTCCGAAATTATGGCCGACGTATGCATCATGTCGCTATTGAAGTTAAAGACGGCGATCACATGTCCGGCCAGAAAAATGTGGATTTTGTTGTTGATGCGCTGAAAGAACGAGGCATTCCATTCCTCGCTAATGTAGTTGGTGAATGTACTGACGAACCCAACCTCAAGCAGATATTCTCCAAACATTCAAAGAACACCATTCTAATTACGGAGTATGTGGAGCGTTGTCATGGATTTGACGGGTTTTTCACGAAAGACAATGTTGCTGCTCTGACGGCTGCTGCCGGACAGGATGAGCAATATAAACATGGTCAGGTTTTCGACTAAGACAAGATGACATCAAGCTCGTAACTTCTGAGAAAGCAGGCAAACATGGCGAAGACTATTTATTATTCAATCGCGATTACGGGGATCCTGATTGTCGTCTTGGGTCAGTTTATCTGGCCGCCTGTTAGCTGGCTTTTGATTATCTTGATTCCCTACATCCTTGTTGGTTTATACGATATGCATATCTCGGCGCATAATGTTCTGCGGAATTATCCTGTTATAGGGCATATGCGATATGCGATGGAGTTTATCAGCCCGGAAATACAGCAATATTTTATTGAGACCAACGAAAGCGGTCGCCCTTACAATCGTCAGCAACGCAATCTCGTATATTCTCGGGCCAATAAAGGGCTGGACACCCAGCCGTTCGGTACACAGTGGGATTTGCTAACTGTCGGCTACCAGCGAGCCAGCCATTCTCTGGCCCCTAAAATCGTGGATCGATCTGAATCCCGCGTGACAGTCGGCGGTCCGGAATGTAAGCAGCCCTATTCAGCCTCACGATTAAACATTTCCGGTATGAGTTTTGGTGCCCTGAGCCCCAACGCGATCCATGCCTTGAATGCGGGCGCTAAACGGGGTGATTTTGCCCATAATACGGGTGAGGGAGGGCTGAGCCCGTATCATCTGGCCGGTGGCGGCGACATTGTCTGGCAAATCGGCACGGGCTATTTTGGATGTCGGACGTCTGATGGGAATTTCGATGCGGAAAAGTTTAAGGAAAATGCCAGCCAAAACGCCGTAAAAATGATTGAAATAAAGCTATCTCAAGGGGCGAAACCTGCCCATGGTGGAGTTCTGCCGGCAGCTAAAGTTGATCAGGAAATCGCCCGAATTCGGGGTGTCCCGATGGGTGAGGATGTGATCTCACCGCCGGCCCATTCTGCTTTTTCCACGCCCGAAGGACTGCTGGAATATGTTGCTCAACTTCGGGAAATGACAGATGGAAAACCTGTTGGCTTCAAGCTCTGTATTGGTCGGCGTAGTGAGTTTATGGGCATTTGCAAGGCGATGATCAAAACCGGCATTTTACCGGACTTTATCACAGTAGATGGCGCCGAAGGCGGCACAGGTGCCGCACCATTAGAATTTTCAAACAGCCTGGGTGTTCCGATTAACGAAGGGCTGTCCTTTGTCCATAACTGCCTGGTCGGTGTAGGGTTGCGTGACAAAATCAAGGTTATTGCCAGTGGCAAGATCGTCACTGGTTTTGATATGATGGAAAAAGTCGCTTTGGGGGCAGATCTTTGCAATGTTGCCCGTCCAATGCTGTTTGCGCTTGGATGCATTCAGGCATTGCGGTGCAATACGAACACCTGCCCGACAGGTATTGCGACACAGGACATGGGAAGGGCGCAAGCGGTTGACGTAGATATCCGTCAAGTCAAAGTGGCGAATTTTCACGAGGCAACGGTTGAAAGTTTTCTCGATCTAGTTGGCGCTTGCGGTGTTGAGGACCCCGAACACCTGACCCCGCATCACATTTTTCAACGGATTGCCAACGAAACCGAACTGGCTTTTGACCAGATCTACGACTACCTGGAAGAGGGCCAACTTCTTAAAGGGGATGTCCCGGAAACCTATCGTCTGCCATGGGAGCATGCGAAAGCCGAAGCATTTTGACAGGTTCTATTGGAGTTTGGCAGCGGCTTTCATGGTACTTGCTAATTCTGTTGCAGTGACAACACCCATAATGCTGGAACCATTTTCATCATCTGGCGCCTCCGATACCAGGGCTGTGTCCGCGTCATTGTCCGCAAGGATCTGAAGCGCTTCCAGGACACTTAAATTCGGCAAGATAAATAGATAGTTCGATTTTTCGCCGACAGTTAGTTCTTCCTGCGGTTTATCTACATCAATAAAACGCCTCTCCGTAGAGGTGACTTTTCCATCCTTGGTCCAAACCACAATACCCGGTGTTTCCGGTCGGTCCGATCCCTGTTCTAGGATGGTCAGGTTTGACGTCATGACATCTTTAACGCGCCTGGCCGACAAAATGGCTGCGTTTAAGCCTTCGGGCACAGTATGGCCGCGCCTGTTGAGTTTTAAAGTATAGATGCTGGCAGGGGATAACCGACGCCTTAAAGCATAAGCCGTCGCCGTGCAGAGCATCGTTGGCAGCATCATATGATAGTCTCCCGTCATCTCGCAGAGCATTATAACGGCTGTAAAGATCGCACCGGTCGTACAGCCGATCATCGCGGCCATGCCGGCAATGGCGAAAACCGGGATACCAATTCCTAGATCAGGAATAAACATCAGGACAATATTACCAAAGGCGGCTCCTAATGTTGCACCCATAAATAAGGACGGTGAAAAGACACCGCCAGAGGCGCCCGAGCCCAAGGTTAAACAGGTTGCGATTAGTTTCAGCACAAACAGAAGGAGTAGAAACCAGGGATCGGAAAGAATACCAATCAGGACGTCCAGAATTGTCGCGTAACCAACGCCTTGTACATAAAAATGTCCCGCATAGCGCTGTAGCAAATAAATCATTACCCCGACACAAGCCATTCCTAGGAGATGGCGGGTGTAATAATTTCCCGGCATGGCATCAAATTTATCTTCCGCCCAATATATGGCCCGGATAAAGAGCGTACCGGCAAGGCCGCATATCAATCCAAACGGGACAAATAAAATCAGACCCCAAGCAGGTTCCACGCCAAATTCCGGCGCCTGCAGTGCAGGGACCTCAAAGCTGGGATTGGCGCCGAGCAGAAGGCGGCCGATATAGGTTGCGACGATAGTAGCAATGGAGACCAGAAGAATACTTTGCGCTGTAATGGCAACCAGTAGCAATTCGACGGCAAACAAGACGCCACCCAAGGGCGCATTGAAAGTGGCGGCAATACCGGCGCCGGCGCCGGCGGCCATCAATATCACACGCTGGCGTGTCGGCATTGTCACCCAGGTTCCGAGAACAGAGCCGAATGTCGCACCGATTTGAATGATGGGGCCTTCACGACCGATGGCGCCGCCGCTGCCAATGGATAACGCAGAAGCTAGCGATTTCACGACAACAACAATAGGCCTGATTTTACCATCATTATAGTGAATTGCGTCCATAACTTCCGGTACACCATGGCCTTTGGCCTCCGGTGCAAAAGTTTTAACCATCCAGGCAACACCCACTGCACCAATCATCGGTACCGCGATGATCCAGGCCCCCCATACATTGGTTGCCGTGTGAATATTTGCATCATAATGCAGATTAAATTCGCCCAGAAACAAAAGGTTATGGAAGAAACCTATCAGCAATCGAAAGATCCAGGCACCAAGCCCACCAATGACACCAACCATCGCAGAAAGAAGGCAGAGCAGGATTATTCCGCGGTTATCTGTATCTGGCATTTATGACGGCCCCAACGCAAGACAGTATGACTAATGAATGAACAGTGAGCTAAAATACACGGCATTGGGGTTAATGACAAAGTATTTTAGCCGTTGCACAAAATGGTATCGATGTTTTCGAAAAATACCAATTCTATTGTAAATGTTTGAAAACATACTACTCTTGCATGTCCTGTTTTAGCTATGGGAGATGCAAGTCATGTCTGAACGGTTACCTTCTTGGCGGGAAAGCAATGTTCCCGATCCAATCAAGTCGGAAATGAATATCCTCAGGCACGCTCTTGACCTTGAAATTCCACCTAAACGCGACGTCAGCAGAAACGTCTTGATTGGGACCTGGAATATTAAAGCTTTTTCTTCACTGACACGAAAATGGACATCAGCGGGAAATGATAGTCCGAAGCGGGATTATCGTGCCCTATGGGCAATCACTGAAATTGTTTCAAGGTTCGACGTTATTGCCATTCAGGAAATCAAAGGGGATTTGCGGGCACTGCGCACAATGATGAAAACACTTGGCGATGACTGGAATTTCCTGATTACGGATGTAACGCGTGGCAATTCGGGAAACAGTGAGCGGATGGGATATATCTTCGATACACGCCGGGTACGTCTTTCCGGCCTGGCGGGTGAACTGGTCATTCCTGAGGCCGAGGACGGGCTGATCGGCACAGGTGCTTTGCAGCGTCAATTTGCGCGAACGCCGTATGCGGTAAGTTTTCGGGCGGGCTTGGAAACGTTCATTTTGACCAGCCTGCATGTGGATTACGGATCGTCCTCTGCTGGACGCATTCCCGAATTGGAAGGCATTGCTCAGTGGCTTTTCGAATGGGCCGGTCAGGCCAACGCTTTTGGTCAGAATTTGATCGCATTGGGGGATTTTAATATCGACCGGCATGGTGACGCACTCTGGCAGGCCTTCACCAGTACGGGCTTGACTGTTCCCGACGACTTGCATGCGGTCAAAAGATCCATATTTGCTGCTGATAACGATCCAGAACTAAAGAAATATTATGATCAAATTGCCTGGTTTGAATCTGGCGGAAAACGGGCATTGAATTTGGAATTTGTCTCTGCGGGCGGGTTTGATTTTGTCCCTTTTATTTATACGGATACAAATTTCACAAAATCAACATTGCAGCACCGACTATCTGATCATTACCCCCTCTGGGCAGAATTTAATTGTCAGCAATAGCGCTCGGCGCCTCCCAACTGCGCGTCTGAATAGCGATCGCCATGGGCGAAGCCAACAGGTAATAGAGCTTCGATTTCGGCTAAATCATCCGGCGTGAGGCTAACGGCGCCGGCCGCCGCGCATTCAGACAAATGGCTGGCGGAACGGGTTCCTGGAATAGGGACATGAGTGTCATTTCGATTTAGGATCCACGCCAGTGCGAGCGTTGCAGGCGAAAGTCCTTTATCTGCCGCAAAAATCCGAAACTGATCGATAGCTTTCAGATTGTAGGAAAAATTTGGCTCCAGAAAACGGGGATTGTTTTTTCTGAAATCAATTTTGGAAAATGAGCCGGGATCCGGAGCATTCTGGCCGAACATGCCGCGCCCAACCGGCGAAAAGGGAACAAAGGTGACTCCCAAGTCCTCGCAGGCTTGAACCATACCCAACTCCGGTCCGCGGGTCCAAAGGGAATATTCACTTTGAACGGCTGCTACGGGATGGACGGCATGTGCTCTGCGTAAAGAAGAGGGCGCAATTTCAGAAAACCCGATACCCCCAATTTTCCCCTCGTTTTTGAAGGCAACGAGAGTTTCCATAACCTCTTCAATGGGAAGATTTGGGTCCCGGCGATGGATGTAGTAAAGATCCACATAGTCAACGCCCAGATTCTTCAGGGACTTCTCCAGACATTCGCGTAAATAACTAGAGCTATTGTTAAAAACCCGCTCCGTTGAGCCTGGTGCTCTTTGAATGCCGCCTTTGGTTGCGATTCTAAACTGGTTTGGATTTTTGGCAATGAATGACCCGATTACCTGTTCTGAAACACCCGCACCGTAAACGTTGGCTGTATCCAGAAAATCAACTCCAAGATCCAGGGCTTTGGCTAAAGTTTCATGGCTTTCAGTTTCGTCAGTCGGGCCGTAAGCACCGGCAAAACTCCAGCACCCCAAGCCTACAGGACTTACCAAGGGGCCATTTTTTCCGAGGGCGCGTTTATTCATTCTTATTTCCCCAATAGTTGGACCGTCCGCGACAAATGTACGGCCAGAGATCTTTCTTATTCGTTGGATAGTGTTACTATGCGGACATATTGGCGCATTATTAAATAAATAAAAAGAGGCTCCTTATGCACAAGCTTGAATTTTTCTTCGATTGCTCCAGTCCGTGGACCTATTTAGGGTTTGAGTCCTTGCAGGATTTATCGGCCCGGCATCCGCAATTGGACATTATTTATCGACCTTTCTTGGTGGGAGGCGTATTTAATTCTGTCAATCCATCCGTGTATAATAATCGTGAAAATCCTGTAGTGCCAAAAATGCGGTATTCAAAAAAGGATCTACAGGACTGGGCGCATTTTGTGGGTATTGAAATAGGGCAGCCGTCGGTTTTCCCCGTCAATAGTGTCAAAGCGATGAGGGGGGCCTTTGTCGCTTTGGAAGAAGGGTGCCTGGTTCCATACGCCCGTACCGTTTTCAAGCGATACTGGACGGATCTGGCAGATATTTCGCAACTCGATGTGCTTCAGGAGGTTGTCAGGGAAGTTGGATTGGATAGTGAGAATTTCTTTCGCAAGATCAATGAGCAGCCCTACAAAGACAAACTTAAAGATACGACAGATGAATTGATTGCAAGGGGCGGCTTTGGTTCGCCGACAATGTATCTGGATGGTCAGGATATGTATTTTGGAAATGATCGGTTTCCTCTTATTGAAGCCAAACTGTCACAGCTGTAACGGACGGGAGTATAAAATGATAGATGCCTATTATTGGCCAACCCCCAATGGCTGGAAGATATCCATTGCCCTTGAAGAAATGGGCCTGGATTATAATGTCGTTCCGGTAAATATCGGTAAAGGTGAGCAGTTTGAAAAAAGTTTTCTCGCCATCAGCCCGAATAACCGCATGCCTGCTATTGTGGATCTTGATCCGGCAGATGGCGGCGAGCCCATCTCGGTATTTGAAACCGGTGCTATTCTTATTTATCTCGCTGAGAAAACCGGTAAATTTTTACCCAGTGATGTTCGGGGGCGAAGCGAAGTCATTGAATGGCTGATGTGGCAGATGGGAGGATTGGGTCCCATGCTTGGTCAGAACGGACATTTCAAATTTTACGCGCCGGAACGTATTCCCTATGCCATGGAACGCTATTCGACAGAAGTATTACGGTTGTTTGATGTGCTTAATAGGCGGCTGGAGGGGCGGGAATTTATTTGCGATCAGTATTCAATCGCAGATATGGCCTGCTGGCCCTGGATTATTACATATAAGCGGCAAGAGATTGACTTGGGAGAGTTTCCGAATATTCGCCGATGGTACGACGGCCTGAAGGAGCGTCCGGCGTTGCGGCGCGGATATATGGTGGGACGTGAGTTTGGTAAACCGACAGGTAACTGGAGCGAGGAAACACGTAAAAATTTAACGGCGCAACGTGTCCCAGAAAATGACTAGTTGTATGAAAATTGGATAAATTGAGCGAGAGAAGGATGCTCGGGCTTTTTGCCCCTCTGCGGCCCTCATTCTCAGAGATACTGACACATGTTGTTATGCAGCCTGTTATAAGATGATGCCAATAACTGCATATGGAACCATGTTCCTCAGTGCCTTTTTGTCTGCAACCTTGCTTCCAGGTTCTTCCGAAGCCTTATTGGCTACTTATATTGCCGCAGAACAGGGAAATACCTGGATCCTATTGTTAATGGCGGTAACCGGTAACGTTCTTGGATCCATTGTTAACTGGTTCATCGGTCGTTTCCTGTCGCAGTATTCCGATCGAAGATGGTTTCCCATATCCGAAAAACGTTATGCGCAGGCGATCAACTGGTTCAACAAATACGGAAAATGGTCGCTGTTATTTGCCTGGGTCCCAGTTATTGGCGATCCGTTGACAATTGTAGCCGGCGGTTTACGCGTGCCCATGGGTATCTTCATCATATTGGTAACAGCCGGAAAACTAGTGCGATACCTGCTAATACTGCAGGCCGCACTAATTTGGGTTGGTTAGAGTAAGGATTAGTCGGCGACGTCTTCTTCAAGAAATTCACCAACGGTCCAGCCTGTCATACCGTTATAGGTGATATTACACCATTTACGTCGGGTTTCGACTTTACGGACTGCGGTGGTTGATTTTTTCCACTCCAAATACGGCATGCCAACATGGCATCCAAGATTCGTAATTCCTTCCGCTGTCGCAGGAAGCGTCCCGATTTTCGTACTTTTCAAGGTAGGATCTTCACGAATATTCAGGCTTCCACCAGGTTTCATATTAACCTGAAAATATTCTGGCTCGTCGGAACCTGCATAAGTTGGTGAAGCAAAAGCCGTTGCAACAACACCAGCAATCGCTGTTGCCAGAGCAGCTTTCAATAGCGTTTTAGGGTTACTTGTTACAATCATCGCAGCTCTTGTTCTTTTTATAATACTCACAGCACACCTCGTCAGATAAGTAATCTAAATGGACTATCGGCGATGATCAACAAAAGTTCTTAAAAAACGATTTTTAAATAGAGACAATAAAGATCAAATGTTCTCTAAATATTTTTGCGCTGCTTTCTAATGGGCCTGAAATATACCGCAGCTCTATTGGTTTCTTCGAATACAATGCGTCTTATAGAAAAGACTAAAGGCATATTCTCGCCAAATTTTGATGTAATAGTTAAATGGATCACGTCATTCGTTTAGAGGATAAAGGCGCTCTAAAGTTCTTAATAAATTCTTAATTATGTTAATTAGGAACTTTGGTAAAGCATTGTTTAAAAACAAAAAAATGGAAATTTTTTTTTATTTAAAATTCCCCTATTTGAGGTATGCGAAAGGCGTCTGATTGGCCTATTGTTTAGCTATTGATTGATTTTGTACACGCATTTTTTGAATTTTTTTGAATAACTTTGTTCCGTATTAGGAAGCTTGTTTCTAATGAATGCCGATTTTAACTCATCTTTGTCATCAGGAGATGCCGACATAATGTTTGGTACAAAAGGGGATGAGTCAATTCCTGTGACCCAAACATTAACTGTGGCAACTGATGATGCCCTCAGCGAGACCGGTATCGATGTTACTTTTTGGCAAGCCGGATTCATGCTCGGCGGTGAGGGAGAGGAGATAGTCGAAAATGTTTTGTTCGACGGGGGAGAGGTTCTTGTGGACGCTCAATCAACTTTCATTGCTGATGCCGGCGAAAGAGAACTTCTTTATGTTGAGGAGGAAGAAAGTTTTGTGAATTCACTGGCGATCGAACAGTCCGCCAAAAACGACTATTTTGATATGGATGCGTTTGGCTCATCACCTGATGCAAATTTACTGTCTCAAGATGTTGCTGAACTGGAGCTCTTGATGAAAAGCTTCGCAGAAAAACAAGTTGATTTGGATACCATTTTTGACGAGATGGGGCTGTCTGGCAATCGTGTAACTGACGAAAATCTCTTTTTTGAAGGATCTTCAATCAGCATGTCTGATGCCCAGGAAATCAATAATCCGCTCGGTGATGAGATTGTTGTCGGGCCGGAACTTTCACTTGCTGATCTTGATTTTGGCAAAATAATTGATCAAATAGCCGATCAAATGTTCATATCCGACGAAAGCTGAACGACGCATACCAACATATACAAAGCTCTGCCAGGCCCGGTTTCATTCCGGGCTTTTATTTTGTCGTGGGTTGTAAGTTATTTCTAATTAGATACATTGAATGTTCATTTCAAAACCAATTTAGTCGTGAGAAGTATGCGTGATACCTACATAATCGGAACATTTAGCACGGCTTTTGAGAAAATGCCGGGGAAATCTTTCAAGGATCTGACACGGGAAGCTTACTTAGGGGTCCTTGACGATGTCGGCGCCGAAATTGCCGATGATATAGAACTGGCTTATTTCGGTAATTGTGGAATGGGAACATTTGGCCAGGCTTGCATCCGTGGCCAGGTGTCTTTTACATCTTTGGTAAAAGAGGGTTTGTTTCCGGAGCGGGTTCCGATCATAAATGTTGAAGGGGCCTGTGCAACCGCGTCACTAGCGTTCCACGGGGCGTGGAAAGACATTCTTTCCGGTCAATCGGAATTGACGCTGGCAATTGGCGTTGAGAAAACCTTCATTCCCGATAATCCAGATAAAATACAAGAAATTTTTGATGGTGGAATTGACCAGCTTGATGCGGATGAATGGCGTGATTATTACAAGGAAGCTGGCGATCTCGCAGGAAAACCATTCGATCCGGAGAAGGGTGAGGGGACAATTTTTATGGATACCTATGCCATGCAGGCAACGTATCATATGAAAAAATATGGAACGACCCAGCGCCAAATTGCAGCCGCATCCTCCAAAAACCACTATCATGGTAGTTTAAATCCCAAAGCCCAATATAGGTTTGAGGTCAGTGTTGATAAAGTGATGGAAGACAGAACCATCAGCTATCCCTTGACCCGGTCCATGTGCGCACCAATTGGCGATGGGGCGGCCGCGGCAATGATTTGCTCTGCTGAATATTTGAGCAAATTGCCGCCAGAGGTACAGGCCAGAGCTGTCAAGATTAGAGCGAGCGTGCTTTCTGGCGGAAAATACCGGGATCTGGACGAACCTGGACTGAGTTCTGTCGCGGCCCAAAAAGCCTATCGACAAGCCGGTTTAACACCGGATGATATTGATATTGCCGAAGTTCATGACGCCACGTCTTTTTGCGAAATTTACCAGTGTGAAATGCTGGGCTTTTGCGAGGAGGGAAAAGGCGGTGCCTATGTCGAAAGCGGGGCAACGTCCCTTGGCGGCTCCCGGCCGGTAAATTTGTCTGGCGGCCTTGTCTCTAAAGGTCATCCAATCGGAGCCACTGGATTATCCATGATTGATGAACTGACCCAACAATTACGCGGGGAGGCGGGTGCAAGGCAGGCCGATAACCCTAAAATTGCCCTTGCTGAGAATGGCGGTGGCGTAATGGGTTTCGATGAAGCCGCTTGTTCAATCATAATTTTGGAAGCAAACAGCTAAGAGCAGATTTTCGGGGAAATTTTGATGAGTAGCATTGATGATGCGCAGGTTTTTTTACCCGAACTATGGGCTACTCATGCCAAGTTCAACCCGAATAAGGAAGCCATTATTTGTGGAGATGAACGACGCAGTTGGGGAGATTTCGACTCGAATATGAGCAGGATAGCCAATGCTCTCGTCTCCCGGGGTATTGGGCGAGGGGATAAAGTTGCTGTTCTGATGAGCAACAAGGTGGAAGCCCTGGAAATAATTTTCGGCGTGGTTCGGGCCAGTGCTTGTGTAGTGCCTTTGAGCGGCTTACTGACGGCTGAGCAAATGTCAACGCTCATAAATGATTGCGACGCTGTTATGCTGATCGCCGCCGCCGCTTACCGGGAACGCATCGGTCAAGTGTATAAAGAGCTTTGCAACATTCCGGAATTGAATTTTATTGCCGCTGATTTTTCTGCCCCGGGCTGGACAGACTTTCAGACTTTTATTGCCGGGACATCAGACTTGGCACCCGATGTGGATTTCAGGCAGGATGACGATTTCAACATTATATACAGCTCAGGTACAACCGGGCTTCCAAAAGGCATCGTTCAAACCCATCGTGCTCGTCAGCATTGGTCTTTTAGCAACGCCATTGAAATGGGGTTTTCATCATCATCACGGGCCATGACAACAACCGCTTTATATTCCAACGGAACATGGCTAATGGTCCTTCCGGTACTGTTTGCTGGTGGGACGCTTGTTGTATTACCTGAATTCAGTCCAGCGGCTTTTTTGAAGACAGTGGAGCATGAGAATATTACGCATACTTTCATGGTTCCCACGCAGTTCATTGTAACATTGGATTACCAAGAATTTGATACCTTTAACCTGAGCAGCTTACAGGCCGTGCTCTGTGCTGGATCGCCCTTGCGACCTGATACAAAAGAGGAGGTGTTGCGTCGCCTTACTCCTAATCTATATGCCCTTTATGGCTATTCAGAAGGGTTCGCCTCCATGAGTAAGCCGCATATGCATGCCGGTAAACCAGATTCCGTCGGCATTCCGGTTTTAGGGTTTGATGTAAAAATTTTCGATGACGACGGAAACGAGCTTGATCGAGGACATGTTGGCGAGATTTGCGGGTATGGTGCCGGTATGATGAAATGCTATTACAAACGAGACGACCTAACCCAAGAGATGATTGTTATGGACAGCTCAGGTCGAAGTTTCTTGCGGTCGGGAGATATTGGAAAGATGGATGAAGAGGGGCATCTTTATATTCTAGATCGCAAAAAAGACATGATCATTTCAGGCGGCTTTAATGTTTTTCCCGCGGATATAGAGGCAATAATTGGCGAGCATCCGGATGTTTTGGATGTTACCGTAATCGGTGTTCCCCATGAAAAATGGGGGGAAAGTCCCTATGCACTCATTATTGCAAGTGACAGTGCAACCGAAACAAGTCCAATTGTGCACTGGTCTAATGAAAAGCTGTCGAAGACCCAGCGCATTATAGGTGCCGAATTTGTAGATGAATTTCCGCGGAATGCGCTTGGAAAGGTATTGAAACGAGAGCTTAGGGATCCGTTCTGGATAAAATAGCCGCCGATCACTACCCTGTTATCAAGCTTTCTTTTCCATTGTTCTCGACTCCTGTAATCACTACCTTCAAGATACGTTGTCTAATGACGGGAAGTGGAGCGACAAATGCGATCAGAGAAAATTACGTTTCAGGGTTCTGACGGTATGCTGGCCGCCAGGCTGGATTTACCAATTGGCACACCAAAGACATTTGCACTTTTTGCCCATTGCTTCACTTGCTCGAAAGATATATTTGCAGCATCGCGCGTTGCTGCGGCCCTGACCGATCGCGGGGTTGCGACACTGCGCTTTGATTTTACCGGCCTGGGTCAAAGTGATGGGGAGTTCGAGAATACAAATTTTTCCTCCAACATCACTGATTTACTAAAAGCCGCTGAATTTCTGGACCGGGAATATCAGGCGCCCAGCATCCTTATCGGGCATAGTTTGGGTGGGGCAGCAATTCTGGCAGCCGCGGCCCAGGTTAAAAGCGCCGAAGCCGTCGTCACGATCGGCGCGCCGTTTGATCCGGCACATGTCGGGCATCATTTTCTGGACAGTCAGGCGGAAATTGAGCAAAAAGGTGAAGCTGCGGTCACGATTGGCGGGCGGCCATTCAAGGTGAAAAAGCAGTTTATCGAAGATCTCCATGGACAAGAGCAGGTTGAGCGTTTGAAATCCCTGCATAAACCTCTGCTGATTTTTCATGCGCCGCTGGATCAAACGGTCGGAATAAATAATGCTGGGAATATATTCACCTCCGCCAAGCATCCGAAAAGCTTCATTTCTTTAGATGGTGCAGATCATTTGCTCAGTAAACGCAGCGATGCAATTTACGTAGCCGATGTTATCGGTAGCTGGGCCGAGCGATATATTGACGCGCTAAAACCCGTAAAAGCGACAACCAAACTCAAGTCTGACGAAATCAGCACCGTCGTCGCAGAGGCGGGGCCAGGGAAATTTGTGCAGCATATCGATAGCAGTGGTCATCAACTTGTTGCAGATGAGCCATTCTCTGTCGGCGGATCAAATACAGGACCGACGCCGTATGATTTGCTGGTTTCCGGCCTCGGTGCTTGTACCTCTATGACTATTCGTATGTATGCAAATAGAAAAAAATGGCCGCTTGAAAATGTCGCCGTCAAACTGCGTCATAATAAAATACATGCGGAAGATTGTGCGCAATGCGAAACGAGTTCAGGGAAAATTGACGCCATTGAGCGTGAAATTGAACTTAAAGGAGAATTATCTGATGAGCAACGGGCAAGGTTATTGGAGATCGCAGACCTATGCCCTGTTCATAAAACTCTCCATTCAGAAGTTGTTATCAAGTCGATACTGATCTAATTTTTTGCCCTGTTCCATGTGTTGATTTGTGAATAAAATAATTGGTGTCGTCGTCGTTCATGCGGCTGTTTTCGGCACGAGCCGGTGCAAGTGAGAAATAGAAATCACGCTATTTCTGCATTCTGGACACAGTTTTGCCGTCATTATGTAACTATTATAAAGAATGCGCAAATTCGTCCGAATATGGATCTAATTAGTCACATAATTTACCCTTTTTAAAAATCATTTCCGAAAATAATTTAAAATTAACAATATGTTAAGATTTTCCGGCGAGACTATCAACGGGACCGTTGTATTCAGTGTATTAGTATTGAAATTCGCAGTAGGGAACGATTTTAGTGACGGAGAATTTTCAAAAAAACTTTGGAGTTATACTCGCCTTTCTAGCCGCCCTGTTTGCGTTGCTTTTTTTCTGGACATATCAGGTTTATTCCCTGAATGCGCCCACTCAATGGAGCGAGGCGGATCATCAGTTCAAGGAAACAGAGAACCACACAGAACGTCTCATTACCATAATTGGGTTTCAGGGGCTTATTCACAACTTTAAGGATTATTTAATACGCGGAGATGAGGCGAACAAAGAACAATTCTTTGGCCATTTTGAAGCCGCACGGGAGGAACTAAAGCTGTTGCAAGATCGATTTGGGGTCGCGGCAGAGCAACAAATCACAACAATTGAAGCAACGCTTAGAAATTATTTCGTCAATATCAATAAAGTCGACCAACTGCGTGAGGAAGGCAAAACAGTCAATGAAATTGATGCCGCTTTGGCAATTGACGACACGGCGGCCTTCGCTGCCCTGCAGGCCTTGCTTGAGCTGCATGATGAAGAACAGGCCGAAATACGTAGTATCGTGGTCGCAGCATTAGAGAAAGACCAGTCGAACCTCGTTTCTCTATATACGACATTGTTTGCAATTGGATTGTTGCTATCTGTTGCTGTGGTTATGGGACTGCGATTTGATTATCTGAAGCGACGGGCTGTTGAAAAACAATCTGAAACGAAATCTCTGCTGGAAAGTTTTCTCGATAATTCCACAGTACCGTTTCTAATTGCAGATATGGATGGGAGGATACGTCACTGCAATCTGGCTGCGGCGTCCCTATTGGACACCCAGCCAAGAAACCTTATTGGTGCCGCCATGTCGCAAATTCTAGATCTACCGGCATCCGAGCCTGATATCGAAGCTGGCAATGCCCCAAAATCAAACACTGTTAAAGGGATTGCTACTGTCCTGGAATTACAAGATGGGAAGCAAATCCCCGTTCAGGCTGACTTGACAACCAATAAGGACCGGACAATGCAGATTGTCGCCTTGTTCGATCAACGTTCCGAAATAAAGATGCGGGAGAGGATTCTTCTTGAAGCGGAGCAGAAGCTTACAAAGGTAACAATCGATGGTGGACAGGCAATTCGCCGGGATGTTCAGAATTTTATTGATTTAATCCGCCGGTATGTGGGGCAAATCAAGGAAGTTCCCCTGGGCCAGGATAAACAGGAAGAATATGCAGATTCCGCGCTTGCCATGGCCGAAGCTTTGAAGGAAAACCTGGCTGAGTATCTGCCGCTATCGGGGCCATTGGCGGATAGCAAATCCGTTTTGGAATTACAGGATCTTACTATAGAGAAATTTGAAAAAACGGTGAAAGATTCCTTGCGTATGTTCGAGCGCGTTGTCGAGGAGAAAAATTTGACCCTTAACTGGGTGAATAGGGTACCGCTCAAAAAGGAAACTGATTTTCCAGCTCAACTGGAACGAATTCTGGCGAATTTGATCAGTAATGCGGTGAAGTACACTGCCGAAGATGGGGCGATTAAAATAAGTACCTCCATCAAGGATAATTTGCTGAATGTTAAGGTGGAAGATACGGGAATAGGCATACCTGCGAAGGATATTCCAAAGATATTTGAACCTGGGGTCCGGATGCAGGATGCGGCAAATATGAGCAGGGGACAAGGAATTGGCTTATATTCTGTTCGACAATCAGTCCGCAAATTAGGCGGTGAGATCACCTGTAGTTCATATAAGGGCGTCGGAACTGATTTCGTTGTCAAGATCCCGTTGCATAAAGTATGAAAGTGAGAGGGCAGATATTAAAGTGATGTAATTTCACGTTCTGCCAGAACGGTGTGCAGCTGATTGCCAATCCAGTCACAATGTTCAAGGAAAATGTTTCTTGCGCTGACTTCATCTCCAGCCAAAATAACTTCCTTGAGTTGATTATGGTTTCGCAAAGAACGCTCTTTCGCGGCCATGGGAAGATGGCTGAAAGCCAAAGTGAGAGCTCTTTGTATGACATCTCGATAGCCGAGCCCGGTTTCCATGAGTTTTGAGTTTCCGTTGAGAATGAATAACCCGCGATGGAAAGTTTCATTTGCCTCTGCCCAGGCGGCGGTGTCTCGCGCCTTAACAGCGTTCTCCATGGAGGATAGCGCATAAAGGACTGGCATGATATCCGTTCTGGTTAAGTGTCGCCGGCAAATATTCCCAACCGCCTGAAGTTCAAGCGATGAAATGATTTGATGAAACTCATCCAGTTCCTTTACCGAGAAAGGGAGAATGCGAATGCCTTGCTTTGGCATGATTTCAACTATTTTTTCCGTTTGAAGACGCAGCATGGCTTCACGAATTGGCGTGCGGCTCATACCCAATTGTTCTTCGATTTGTGGTAAATCGATAAAGTTATTGGGTGAAATATGCCCCGCAATGATCTCAGCCTTAATAGCAGAATATGCCTTATCGGTGAGTGATTGCTTTTTGACCATTAAAGAAGGCCTGGCTCTATATTGAAGTGCTGCTGTCATAAACAGCATATTGGCCCTATTAATATTGCCAAATAGTTAATCGGAGGAAAAATAGGCTTCTAAATCCAAGTTTTCAGCGGTTCCTTAAATATATAACGCCGAGACTGCCTGAACGGTACTTGAATGAATAAGGCCGAAGCTAAAATTAAGTCCGCCATTTAAGAAAATACTTTTCAGCCAGCCCAATTAACCAGGCGATAACCAAACCCAATACGGACAACATCGCAACACCTGCAATGAGTTGATCTGTCGCCATCAAGCTTCCCGCAAGAAGGATATACGCACCGATACCATATTCGGCGGCAATCATTTCAGCGGCTACCAGTAGAATAATTGCAATTGCCGCTGAAATGCGCGCTCCGGATAAAATTGCCGGGAGGGCCCCGGGCAGGATTATCTTTCGTATAATCGAAAACCGCTTTAATCCGAACGACTGCCCCATGCGGATTAGGTTTCGGTCGACGTTGTCGATACCGCCATATGTTGCGATGACGGTTGGAAAAAAAGTGCCGAACATGATCGTCGCAACCTTGGATCCTTCGCCTATACCGAACCAGATAATAAAAAGCGGCAACAGGGCAATTTTCGGTATCGGAAAAATGGCCGAAACAAGCGGAGACAAACCTGAACGCGCTACAGAAAAGAGTCCTATCAATGTTCCGACAAAAATCCCAAGGAAGGTTCCCGTTGACCAGCCAATGACAAGGCGCTGCAAGGAAGCCGCAAGATGCTGCCAAAGCAACCCGGAATCAACAAGATCCATGAACGCATTCCAGGCTTCCGACGGGGCTGGCAGGACCAATGGGCTGATGAAACCATTTTGCGATCCATATTCCCAAAATAGAATAAGGCCGACAAAGACAAGAGGACCGATTATGCGTTTGGGTTTTGGCAGAAATCCACCGCCCCGAAACGGCACGGATTTCTCTGAAATAATTGTAGGTTTGTCAGGCATCGACTAATTCCATGTCGGCTGCAAGCGCTTCTTCACGCATCATCTCCCACAACTGACGTTGAATTTTTTCGAGTTCAGGCGACAAACGTGTCCGATCGGCAAGGGGAATGTCAATTGAAACGATTTCCCGAATTTTCCCGGGGCGCCGTGATAAGACGACAATTTTATGGCCCAGTCTTACAGCCTCAGCCAGATTATGGGTTACATAACAGGCTGTATAGGGATCCTTGGACCATAAGTCGATCAGGTCGTCCATCAGGAGCTCGCGGGTTTGGCTATCAAGGGCGGACAAGGGTTCGTCCATTAAGAGAACAGCCGGGCGAACACTGAGAGCCCGCGCAATTGCGACACGTTGCTTCATGCCGCCGGATAATTGTTTGGGAAGGGCTTTACGAAATTCTGTAAGCTTCGTCCTCTCAACGACGTCAGCTATGATTTTCTCTTTTTCCCCTGCGGGTAAGGCATGATCCTCGAGGGCAAGGGATATGTTCCCCTCAACTGTTCGCCACGGTAAAAGAGCGAAATCCTGAAAGATATAGGTGAGAGGATTTAGAGAATCCCTAGGCGCGTCGCCGACCTGGATGACATCGCCTGTGGACGGCCGCTCCAGACCGCCGATAAATCGCAATAGAGTAGATTTACCGCAGCCTGAAGGGCCAATTATACAAACAATTTCGCCCTGCTGAATATCAAGATTGATATCATGAAGGACCTCAACATCGTCATACCGATGTGAAATATGGCGAAGGCTGAGATCCATATCAGGGTTTAAAATGTATCGACATAATCGGTATTTACCAGGGTTTCAATGGTGATGTCTTTTGACACCAGACCTTCAGATTGAAACCAGGCCAATTGGTCTTTTACGTTGGTGACGTTAAGGGCAGCATCTTTATTGATCCGCATGGCACCGTTTCGTATGGAGGGGGCGGCTTTTTCGTATGGTTTGCTGGCATAAACATATTTGTGAATGAGAACCACCATATCTTCCGCGGCTTGATCTCCGGCTGTCTTGTCAACCAGTGCCGCGTTGAAATCAGCGGCCCCCATGGAAAAGGCCTTTAAGAACCGTTTCGTTAGGTCTTGCCTGTTTTCCGCATTTTCCGTGGAGGTGAAAACGGTTGTCACCTGATAGTCCGGAATATAGTCGGCAACCATGCCAATTTGCTCAACTGCAGGTCCTTTGGAGAGAGCTTTCGCGATATGGGGGACGATCGTCCAGCTATCAACTTGTCCTGATTTCAAGGCGCCGATAATTGCACCGACTTTTTGCAATGGAATTGTTTTGATTTCTGAGCCGTCAAACCCTTCCTTTTGTGCAATTTTATGCGCCATGTAATGAAAAGACGACCCGGCTTGTGTAATGCCAAAGCTTCGCCCTTTCAGTTCGGCAGGTGACGTGACGCCGTCGTCATAGGCTTGCTTTGAGACAAGAATAATTTGACCGTCAATACCGGGTTCTTCCTGCAGCGCTCCTCCGATGATTTTGATCGCTCCTTTGTTTGCCAGATTAATCAACGCACCGGATATGGCAGTGACCCCGTAATCCACGTCTCCGGACGCAATGGCCACAGCCATCGGCTGCGCGGCCTGGAAGAACTTGAATTCGACATCCAGGCCCTGATCCTTGAAATATCCCCGTTCAAAGGCCACAAAACTAGGAGAATGTGATGTGAAGCGCAACGCGCCGACAGTAATCTTATCAGCTGCAAAAGCAGGAATGGCTGATGAAGCCGCAGTTAAAGCAATCGCTCCGCTGAGCGCGATTTTCGCGACAGCACGCCTGGTAATCGAAAACATATAGGTATCCTCCTGTGAATTGGCTTTTCTTTGGGGCGTTGAGACGCCCGTGCCATCATGTTCTAGGGGATTTGTACGTGGATCAGTGTCATGGAGTCAATGAATTACCAAGGACCTAATTACTGTTTTGCCAGCAAAAACGGCCTTGCCGGTAATATTACTTCAACAGGTTGGAGCGGAGAAGATTTATTTGTTCGTTGAGGGTTTTTGCATTTTGAGTTAATTCCTGCGCCTTTGCCAATGCCGCTTGTACCGGGGCGGGGGGCATCGTTGCAGTAACCGGTTGATCGGCTCTCAATTGCAAGATTCTGGCGCTACGGGTGAGATTTGCCGACGCATTCGCAATATTGTCGACAACCGATCCCACTTCTTTACGAAGATCCATTGGAAAATCAATAACATTCTCAGCTTTCGTGCCCATTTGCTTGAACTCTTTCAAATTCGATAATCGAGATTGTTATTATTATTAGTTGAGACAACTTAAAATTTAATTAAGCTCAATTTTTACTAATTTAATCGCCTTCCTCCCCTTAAGGCTGAAGATGAGCTATGGTCTTGCTTAAAAAAAAGACTCTGAAAAATTGCTGAAAAAGGAAGCTTCAATATGATCTCAACGATTACGGAACATGCGACGCGAAGCGAGCGGCACACTACATCTTACCTTTCTGCCGGCCCGAAAGACGGCCCTCTCGTCATTTTTGTTCATGGATGGCCGGAATTATCGCTTAGCTGGCGGCATCAGTTGCGGGCGATGGGCAGCCTTGGTTTTCATGCTGTTGCCCCGGATATGAGGGGATATGGGCGCTCCAGTATCTATTCACAGCATGCCGATTACGCCCAGCGTGAAGTGGTCGCGGACATGATCGAGCTGCTGGATGCGTTGGGTCAGGAGAAGGCCATCTGGGTTGGACATGATTGGGGCAGCCCCACAGTCTGGAATATTGCAAGTCACCATCCGGAGCGATGCCAAGCGGCAGCTAATCTCTGCGTTCCATATTACACCCTGGAGCGCGGTATGGATGCCTTCCTCCCTCTGGTTGACAGGGAGACTTATCCCGTTGATCAGTTCCCGGCCGGTCAATGGGAGTATATGCGGTTCTACGAAGAAAATTTTGATATTGCATGTGCGGATTTTGATGCAAATCCCTTGAACACCGTCAAAGCGCTTTTTCGCAAAGGGAAGCCGGGAGGAGAGAAGAAACCGTCGCTGACGTCAATGGTCAGAAAAAATGGCGGATGGTTTGGGGATTTGAAAGAGGCTCCTGATGTGCCACGCGATGGCGACGTCGTGAGCGAGGAAGATTTGAATATCTATGCAGCTGCCTTGGTGCGGAACGGTTTTTTTGGCCCGGATTCCTATTATATGAACCATGAGTTGAATGCGGAATATGCAGCGGAAGCTTTGAATGACGGATATATCGATTTGCCGACATTGTTTCTTCTTGGT
The DNA here is from genome assembly GCF_023746535.1 of Sneathiella marina. Taxonomy (GTDB): domain Bacteria; phylum Pseudomonadota; class Alphaproteobacteria; order Sneathiellales; family Sneathiellaceae; genus Sneathiella; species Sneathiella marina. Next base: position 1,932,082 of record NZ_CP098747.1, read on the forward strand.
GAATATGACTATACCTGTGAATGTGTACATTCACGATTAGCGGAACCCATGCAAACCTATTGCCGTAACCTTACAACGATAAACATAAAATCCGGACATTGGATGGCACAAGAGAAACCGGCAGAGGTTAATGCGGCATTGGCGAAGTGGCTGGTAACTGCGGTCCCTGAAAGTTGGCCAGGCTGAAAGTGACCGCGAAGAAGGACGATTAGTTCGCTTTTGCTTGCTAGGATTTTAAACCTGTTCGCCCGCAATCCAGGTTCTGACCGCCTCGACTTCTTTATTCAGCAAGACCAAATCAGCGTCGAATCCAGATTGGATTTTGCCAATTTTGTCATTTAAACCCAAAAAGGTTGCCGGTGTCGTCGAGGCCATTTTGACAGCAGATAACAAGGATTGCCCGGGGAGCCGGGAAACATTACGGACAGCCGTGGCCATATCAAGGGCCGAACCCGCCAGAACGCCTTCCGCCGTGACACATTTTCCATCACGGACATCAATTCGCTGATCACCAAGCATAAACTCGGTCTCATCTGTACCAACGGAAGACATGGCATCCGTTACCAGCATTATTCTATCGGCTCCTTTGGCCGCAAGGGTGGTGCCTAAAGTGGCCCAGTGAACGTGGTGGCCGTCGGCGATGACGCCGCAAAAGCAGTCTTGATTTTCCAATGCCGCACCAATGACACCGGGCTTGCGGCTTTGCATTGCAGGCATAGCATTATGTAAATGGGTGAACCCGGTCAGACCCGCGTCCATCGCTGCTTGTGTTTGATCATAGGTGGCATTCGTATGGCCCGCGCAAACTATGGCCCCCGCCTCAACAAGGGTGCGAATATAATCCAACGTCACTTTTTCCGGTGCCAAGGTTACAATAACCTGTCCGAGGTCATGGTCTGCTATCAGCTTCAGGAAACAGTCATCCATTAGTCGGATAAATTTTGCGTCATGGACCCCTTTACGCTCAATGTTGAGAAAGGGGCCTTCGAAATGAATGCCCTTGATACCGGGGCTGTTTTCCATCAGAGCAGTTTCCACCGCACCAGCCATTTCCTGCATTTTGGTTTTTTCATCAGTGATGAAAGTAGGCGCGAGGGACGTTGTTCCGAATTTCCGGTGCGCTGCTGCGACAGTCACTATGGAAGATTTATCGGGACTGTTATTTAATAAGACGCCGCCGCCGCCATTGACCTGCACATCTACAAATCCAGGTACCAGAAAGCCACCTTCCAAATCGTCAACAGGGCAAGACGATGGTATATCTTCCACATTGCAAATTTTAACAATTTTCCCGTTGTCGACAAGGACAGAGTGATTTTCAAGCCATGTATCGCCCGCGTATATTTTACCGTTGGAAAGTGCAAACATGGCTAGGGAACCTGACTGTGAGAATTAGTCAAACCGAGTTTTTCCTTGATCAACAGCAAGGCACCATCAAAAGTATCTCCTTCCGGTTCAACGAGATAGCGGACAGTTTCATCTGACAATCGTGAATGGATTGCGCCGGATAATCCGCCCATATGATAAATATTTTTGGAGCCTTTGTTCACCAAAGCCGAAACCAGCTCATCGATTTCAGTTGCTATTTCCGTCAATAGTTGATCAGCAACCGGGTCTCCCTGATCTGCATGGGCGAAAACAACAGTAGCGAAATTTCCATAATCTGCTGGATGGGCCGTCAACGCCCAATGATGGGCACTAGCAGCAGTTCCGCCCAATGACTTTAAAATCTCCTCACATAAGGGAGAGGAAGGCCGGATGGCATCGAAAGCCTGCACCGCGCGCCTGATTGCCAATTGCCCTAGTCTTGCGCCGCTCCCCTGATCTGAAATCGAAAATCCCCAGCCGCCCACATAGAAGCTTTGAGTTTGTACAACACCGAACCCGCAGGAACCGGTTCCGGTTATCAACAATGCCCCGTCCTTTGTGCCAAATGCCCCCAATCGTGCAACAAAGGCGTCTGTTTCGGCGCAAAGAGAGGCAAAGGGATGATCCATTTCGCAAAATTTGCGGCGAAGGCTTTCATTAACCAGGCCCGCGATGGCCAATCCAGCCTTCAGCGAAGACAAGGCAATTTGAGTACTCGACAATTTCGTCAAGGCATCTTCAGACGCGTCAATAATCGCCGCCATCATAACATCCAGCCCGAGGGAGGCATTTGCCGGACCCGCAGTGCCTTCTGCCAACTGATTTCCATGTTGATCGTAAAGGCGGATACGGCAATGCGTGCCACCACAATCGCCGGCAAGATAGGTGGGTGTGTCTGGCATTGTCTGGGTCAATACATCTCGTTCCATCGGGTTGGCGCTGATTTTATGTTCAACTGTGTTACAATACTCATAACAAATAAAAAACGAATTTTTCAGCGGCGGCTTTAACTTAAAGCATTTTCCAATCTCCTTCGTTAAAAAATTGAATACCGAAACAAGCCGAAGGAGTTTAGCCTGCAAGCATCTATTCAAGAGGGGGATTAAACAACTTGAGACGACAAAAAACACAGGTTGTGATCGTGGGGGCTGGCCCGTCCGGATTGTTGCTCGGTCAGTTGCTGCATAAACAGGGCATCGATAATGTTATTGTGGAACGGGTCAGTGCTGAATATGTGCTGGGCCGGATTCGTGCCGGTGTTATTGAACAGGGCTTTTCGGACTTGATGGAAGAGGCCGGCGTTTCCGGCCGCATGAAAGCCGAGGGAGAAGTCCATCATGCCGTAGAGATTGCAACATATGGTGACGTACACTCCATTGATTTAAGCGGCTTGACAGGCGGAAAAGTGGTTACGGTATATGGCCAGACTGAAATCACGCATGATTTGATGGATGCGCGCAGTGCGTCGGGCCAGCAAACCATATATGAGGCGGCTGATGTTCAGCCCCATGACATCAATACGGACAGCCCTTTTGTGACTTATACGGTCGATGGCCAGCAGCAGGTTCTGGAGTGCGACTATATCGCCGGATGTGACGGGTATCATGGAATATGCAGGCCCTCGATCCCAGAGGGTGTGCTGAAGGAATATGAAAAAATTTACCCCTTTGGATGGTTGGGTCTGCTTGCAGATACTCCGCCGGTAAATTTCGAGCTGATTTACATAAAGCATGAGAGAGGTTTCGCGCTCTGCAGTAAGCGATCGGAAACCCGCAGCCGCTACTATCTTGAAGTTCCTGTCGATGAGAAAGTGGAAAACTGGTCCGATGATCGTTTCTGGGAGGAACTCAGGCGTCGTTTGCCAGCAGATGCTGAAAAACGGCTTGTTACCGGCCCGTCGCTTGAGAAGAGTATTGCACCGCTTCGCAGTTTTGTCGCCGAACCCATGCAATATGGCCGGATGTTCCTTGTCGGGGATGCTGCGCATATTGTTCCGCCCACCGGGGCAAAGGGGCTAAATCTCGCTGCGAGCGATGTGAGTACGCTGTACCGGATCTTAACGAAAGTCTTCAAGCAGGGCCGGACGGACCTGATTGAAAAATATTCGCAAATCTGTCTTCGGCGGGTCTGGCATGGTGTCCGGTTTTCCTGGTGGATGACCAGCATGCTGCATTCTTTCGATGAAAGTGACATTGAGGGGCGGATCAGAAGTTCAGAGCTTAGTTTTTTTCTGAAGGAAGAAGCAGGCCGCCGCGTATTGGCTCAACAATATGTCGGATTGCCCTATGAAGAGATTGAATGATCGGTTCCTGACCTTGACAGACGAATAACAACAAGAAACTATGGCAAAAAATCTTTATTAGGGAGTATCACATGAAATTCGGATTATTTGGTGGCGCAGTCCTCGCGGCGGCGCTCATAACAAGTAACGTTGCGTTGGCGGAAACACGGGTGACGTATAAGTCAGCCAAATCGACATCGTCCTACTACCAAATGGCGGTCCAGATTGCCGAAGCCATGAAAAAAGGATCCAATGGCGATATTATCCTGACGGTCGAAGAAAGCCAGGGTTCTGTCCAGAATGTCAAGGAAGTTGCTGCCCGGACCGGGAATTATGTGTTCACGACCCCACCGGTTCTGGTCAAGCTTGCCCAAAAAGGCAAGGCCATGTTCGAAGGCAAGACCAATCCCAAATATGATGAAATCCGGGCCCTGTTTCCCATTCCCTCCCTGACCATGCATTTTGTCATGCGCGCCGATAGCGATGTTAAAACATTTGATGATCTTGCAGGTAAGAAACTATTGATCGGCAAGGGATCATTTGGCGCCCGCGAAGGGGCCAAATATATCAAACTGTTCGGCCTTGAAGGTAAGGTAAACATTGCCAATGTGGAATTGGGCAGCTCTGTCGCTGCGTTGAAAAACAAACAGATTGACGGGTTTGTCACCGCGGGATCCTACCCGGCGCCAAATGTTATTGAAGCTGCGGCATCAACTCCCATCACGCTGATCAGCTTGACGGATGCGCAGGTTAAAGAAACCAAGCGAACAAAATTGATGATCCCCAGCGGAACCTATCAAGGCGTAGACGTGGCGACTGAAACCACATCATTGCCGGTGGTGGCCTATACGACGACGCAGATGGATGATGCAACCGCCTATGAACTGACGAAAACCTATTGGACGCAAAAGGCGGAAATGGGTGAAAGCCATCCGTGGTGGAATGCGGTTAGCGGCGCGATGCTGGCGAATGTATATGGCAAGCTACATCCCGGCGCGCTTAAATATTATGATGAAGCAGGTATCGAAGTTCCAGACGCTCTGCGCTGATCATGACGGACAGCTCGCCGCAACACAGATTGCTCTGGAGCGCACTTGGCGGCCTGTCCATCCTCTTTCATATTGGGCTGGTTTTCAGTGGCCTTGTTCCCAGTCTGGTATCAAGGCCGCTGCATATGGCACTGGCCTTGCCCTGGGCTTTTGTTTTTATGGCAAAGACGACCGCGCAGAAACTTGTCGGGTTTTTCCTCAGTACATTAGGTATTCTGGGATGCTTCTGGATTGTCGCCAATGAATCCATGTTGGGAGATCAATATGGATCGCTGGAGGGGAACTTTCAGCTTATCCTGTCCATCTTTCTGGTTTTACTTGTTCTTGAAATGGCCCGTCGCTCCATCAGCTGGCCGTTGCCGCTGGTCGCGTTGCTGGCTCTTTGTTACGGTTTATGGGGGCAGTATCTTCCGGGGGAATTTGGCCATCCGGGACTGCCAATCCAGAGCTTCCTGGGTACCATGACAATCGCGGAAGGCGGGTTATGGGGGAAACTGACAGCCGTTTCCGTCGGGATTGTTGCTGTTTTCGTTATTATGGGCGCTGTGCTGAATGCCGGGGAGGCGGGGCAGGGATTTATGAACGTGGCCACCGCCGCCGCCGGGAGATTGAAAGGCGGTGCCGCAAAGGTTTCGGTACTGTCTTCGGCCTTATTCGGATCCATCTCAGGATCAGCATCGGCAAATGTGGCCTCAACCGGGGCTATTACCCTGCCGGCAATGACGCGGCTTGGATATCCGAAGCGACTGGCGGGTGCTGTGGAAGCCGTGGCATCCTCAGGCGGCCAGATCATGCCGCCCTTGATGGGCGCCGGAGCCTTTGTCATGGTGGAACTGACCGGTGTGCCCTATACCGGGATCATGGCGGCGGCGATCCTGCCGGCGATCCTGTATTTCATAGCCGTTTGGGTGGGGATCAATGCCTTTGCCCGGCGGTATGAGTTAAAAGGTGTCGCCGCGGAGGATCAGCCGCCCCTTAAAACCGTTATCATCACATCCGCTTTCTTTGCCGTTCCTTTCTTTGTTCTTTTGGAAAGGATGTTTGTGGGGGATTATACGCCGCAATATGCAGCATGTGTCGCCATCCTGGCCGCTGCCGTCCTTTTGTTATTTGATGGCCGCTTGACCTTATCCGTTAAACGGACTTTCAAGCGTCTGGAAACCGTGTGTCTTACGGCCGGTAAACAGATTTCCCTCATTGCGTCGATTATTCTCTGCGCCAGCCTTGTCATTAGTGTTCTTGGTCAGACGGGCCTTGGCATAAAAATCACGTCCCTTATTCTGAGCGGATCGGGGGACCAGCTATGGCCGGCGCTACTACTGACCGCGCTGGCCTGTCTCATACTGGGAATGGAGGTTCCAACCACGGCAGCTTATGTCATCTGTGTTTCCGTCGCGGGTCCGGCCTTACAGGCGCAAGGACTTGATCCACTTATCACCCATTTATTCGTGTTCTGGTTTGCCTTGCTCTCGACCATAACACCCCCTGTATGCGGGGCGGTTTTCATCGCCGCCGGGATGGTCCAGGAAAATTGGCTGAAAGTGGCCGTGTTTGCTATGTTGCTAGGGGTTGGACTGTATCTTGTCCCCTTGGCGATGATTGCTAATCCTTCCCTTATAGAGCTAGCAGATAACCCAATTGGCGCGTTGACCGCTTTCTTGAAAATCGCCATTGGTCTTGCCGCCATCTCCTTTGGCATGATTGCGCCCTTTGCCTTATTGCCACGGGTTGCCCTTGTCGCCTTTGGCGGAGTAGTCTTGTTTACCTTTGGCGTTGTATTTTAGCGAAGAGATTTTCATGTTTTTGTTTCCGCGCTCAAAAAACCGTCCCTTTCATTTCGGCCCGTTTCCCTTGGAAACGCTGAAACGGAACAGCATGGTTTACGGGCAGGAAGCGAAACGCCCGGCTGTGCTTCTGTCTGGCCCGGATGAGGAGCAAACCGGGTTAGGCGGCGTATCTTCAGCCTATCAACGTCTTTTCAGTCAGTTCAAGGAAGGAACCGCCGCCCCGAAAACCGCGCCGCTTCCAATGGATTTGGGACCAAGGGCGGCTGATTTGAAGGGCGCAGCCTATTTCCTTGATGCCAGCATGGCCGGAATTTGCGAAATACCGGCAAGTGCCTGGACACATCCTCCGGAAGGTGCCGCGCATCAGCATGCGCTCGTGATTTTGCTGGAGCATGCCCGCCTGCCGGAACAATCAAATCTGGCTTTTTCATGGATCGGTAAATCAGCGGCCAGCCTGCATCATTTGCGGATTACAGAGATTGCCGCGAGTATTGCCGGACATGTCCGAAATATGGGCTTTGATGCCCGCGTTCATGTGGCCGGAGATCCGGGGATCGATATTGAAAAACTCAGTGTCCTCGCCGGACTGACCGTACGGACAGGTGATGTGGTTTCTGCCCCATTTATTGGGCGGGATTTTTCGCTGGCGGTTATCAGCATGAATTATGCAGTGGCGGTCGATACTCCCTTGCATGCGTCCTCACTGAAAGCCAACGATCTTCAATACTGGTGGGGAAAAAATGGCGCGCAGTCGGGGCGGGAACGGCGACGGCGGAACAAACGGGCCAGTCATTTGAGCCGCTATCCCATGGAAACCGTAAAGCGGGTTGATCGACCGACGACCCTTATACTGGATGATGAGGTCCCGCGGGTGCCGAAACGTGCCGAGTTCTTTCAACGGGCTCTGTTTGGTGACTTGGGCGCGAAAGCCCAGAAGGAAAGGGGACGCTTCGCGTTTAAGACACCACTCTCCGTCAGCCTTCTGGATCTTATCCGGGCGCTTGTGCCCCGGCAGGATGGCCCGGTTGCCTCTAACAAAGCTGTAGATGTCGGTAATCCGGCGGAAAATACAAAGGCCATAAAATCCCTGTCTTATTATCTCGGGGCCGACTTGACCGGAATATGCGAAATCCCGAATTACGCCTGGTATTCACATCGGGCCGATGGCAGTGAGATTACTCCCGTTCATAAATATGCAATCGTCATGCTGATCGATCAGGGATATGAGACCATGGAAGGGGCGAGCGGCGACGACTGGATGTCTGGGGCGCAGTCCATGCGGGGATATTTGCGCGGCGCCGAAATAGCCGGTTTGATGGGGCAAATGTTGCGGAAAAAAGGAATATCCTCCCGCGCCCAAACCAACGCCGACAGCGAGGTTCTCCAAATTCCCCTGATTTTATGGGCGGGATTGGGGGAGTTGAGCCGGATTGGTGAACTTGTGCTCAATCCGTTTGTTGGCCCCCGGTTCAAATCCGTTGTCCTGACCACCGATTTGCCGCTGATCGCCGATAAACCTATCGATTTCGGTTTGCAGACCTTCTGCGGCAGCTGCATGAAATGCGCGCGCGAATGTCCATGTGATGCCATTCCTTTCGGCGACAAGGTGATGTTCAACGGCTATGAAATCTGGAAGCCCGATGTGGAGCGTTGCACCCGGTATCGGGTGACAAACCCCAAGGGGTCGGCCTGCGGCCGCTGCATGAAAACCTGCCCGATAAACAAGGTGGTTGACGCCGACGGGGCATATCTGACCCGGGTTGCCAGCTGGATGGGCATTAACGCCATGGCGCTTAAACCGTTAATGGTTCCAATTGCCACCTGGCTTGATGACAAGCTTGGGAATGGCATGAGAAATCCGGTTAAGAAATGGTGGTTTGATCATGAAATCATTGACGGAATTTCTGTTGATCCACCGAAAGGAACGAACCAGCGGGATATTGACCCGGACCGGCAAGTTGATGCCGCCAAGCAGAAAATGGCCTATTATCCGGCGAACGTCATGCCGGCGCCGGATCAGCAAGATCTCAAACCAATTGACCGCAAGGCGGCTGTAAAGGCGGGACAGCTGCTGGAACGCCCGTCAGAGGCTTTATTGCGCCACCAGTCGGGCGGCGCCCCGCCGCGGCATTATCAGGCGACAAAACCCAGTGGGGATGATACGGGGGTAAGTGAGGCGCTTGATAGCCCGTATAAATAATCCTTACCAGACGCCGAAATAAATTCCTCGTTCTTTCGCGTTATCCGTTCGGTTTTCAATCTCTTCATGGGTGATTGTCGTGCGCCGCCGTCGATCCCGAAGCCATATTGTCAGGCGCTCCGACATTTCCCGTCGGATTTCCTGGTGAGAGTTACTTTCACCAAGATCCATCAATTCATTAGGATCTTCTTCTAAATCAAAGAGTTGCGGTTTAAAGTGGTCATGGGAGATGAACTTCCAGCGATCTGTGCGCACCATATAGGCGCGGGTTTGATCGGGTTTGAGATCCAGGGACAATCTTGCGCCGCGCCAGGCGTAATCCGCCTCACTGAAAACCGCATCCCGCCAGTCCGTTGTCCCGGCGTTATGGAGAAGGGGACGCAAGGAGCGGCCCTCAAGGATATGAGATTGGCTGTCTCCGCCCAGGGCATCGATAAAAGTTGGAATAAGATCAATGGCTTCAACCAGCTCATTGACATGCTGGCCCCGGGTGGCATCCGCATTTTCGTCAGGATCATAGAGGATCATTGGAATGGCCAGGCTTTCTTCATGAAACATTTCTTTCTCACCCAGCCAGTGATCCCCAAGATAATCGCCATGATCACTGGTCAGCACGATCATCGTATCCTCCAGGCGTCCTTGTTCCTGGAGAAAAGACATAAGCCGGCCAATGTGATCATCAATTTCGCTGATCAATCCCATATAAGCGGGAATAACATGCCGCCGTTTTGCCTCATCTGAAAAATTCCGGCTCTCCTCATGCTCCATAAAGGCGGCGATTACCGGATGTGGCGCCTCTTTTTCCGTATCGTCCCTGTTGGGCGGGAGAATGTCAGTACTGTCGTACATATTATGGTAGGGCGCCGGTACAATATAGGGCCAATGGGGCTTGATATAGCTCAAATGCAGGCACCAGGGCGTTTCACCAAGTTCAGATATCCTGGCCATGGCCCGGTCGGTCATATACGCGGTCTCCGAATGGGCCTTGTCGACCCGGGCCGGAAGATGCGCGTTGCGCAACAACCAGCCACTGACAACGTTACCCGTCTCATCAACACCGGAATTGGCGTAACTATGCCAGGGGTTGTCGCCGTCATAGCCTTGCGCTCTAAGATATTGATTATACGGAAGATTGGGATCTGTGCCGGCATCGGGATGCAGTCCGTCATCCCGTTCCCAGGGCTCAAATCCGCATTGGCTGGCGAGAATACCGTCATCGCCCTGTGGATCAACACCTAACCGTTTCATCCCCTGCCGGTCCGCCGTCATATGGGTTTTTCCGATAAGCCCTGTGGTCACGCCCAGCCGGCGCATATAGTCGCCGAGGGTTTGTTCCCCGATATTGAGCGGGACACCGTTATAGGTAGAGCCGTGGGACTGCATGTACCGGCCGGTGTAAAAGGACATGCGGGACGGGCCGCATACGGGGGCCTGACAAAAGGCGCGGTCAAATATAACACCCTTGCGGGCCAACGCGTCCATATGCGGTGTTTTCTGGGTGGGATGACCGGTGCAACCGAGATAATCGGCCCGCAATTGGTCACACATAATAAAAAGGATATTTTTGGGTTTACCCATGTTGATGTCTCACTGAAATCTGCTACTGATCCCAAGGATCGCAGATTTATCAGTCGGTCGCTACTAGATTCCCCGGAATAATCATGCCGCGTTCCTCATAATATTGCTGGGCGCCCGGATGCAGGGGCATATTCATCTCCACCAAAGCCGTATCAATACGGATGACGTTCATCCAGGATGCTAGTGCTTCGGATTTATCGAGATTCTCCCAGAACGCCTTGGTCATGGCATATACATGTTCCTTGGGAATATCCTTGTGAGTGGCGATTCCGGCCCAGGACCCGATTGACTGAACTGGGTCCTTGTTGAGAACATTTTTACCGTAAACGCGGGTATCGATTGCCTCCAGGGTTCGGCCGGGCAGGCGCAGCTGCTCAACAATCCGCGGGGCCTTGTAATCTGTATCCTGAAGCCCGAAAAACCGTATTTGATCATCTCGGGCGATGGAGTTGATTATCGGGTCCGGGGTATTGTTCAACCGGACGTAAATGTCAAATTCCCGTTTTTCAAAGGCCTCGGCCGCTTCCCCCCAGTTCAAATCGACCAGTTGGAAATCCTCATTTGCCTTGAGCCCGGACATTCCCTCGATCAGCGCGGTGGCAATTGCCTTGGAGCCGCCCGACGGGGGTCCGGCGAATATCTTCTTTCCCTTGATATCTTTCATGGACCGGATGCCGGAATCCAGATAGGCAAAAATGCTGTAAACGCCAATGGGGAAATTTAACACACTGCGCAGGTTTTCTGCGAGCAGCGAGGCCTCTTCAACATTCTGGTACATATTCATGCTTTCCCGCATGAAATGGTGAATGGTGGCGGAAGACAGGAAAAAATCCGTTGTGCCTCTGGCGGCGTCAAGGGCGTGGCGGGTTGCAACGCCGCCTGATGTCACTTCAATCAGGGTTTCCGGAACATATTGATTGGTAATTTCCGCAAAACTCGACAATACAGTGTTTGACGGCGTTCCCGGCGCCAACACGGACATTTTGAACGTATTTTCAGAAGCTGAAACGACGCCGGTTAGCGCTAAAAAAGCGGCAAGGGCGGTGGATGTTATGAACATTGCCCAGTTTTTCATTTCATTCTCCCTCAGTGCCCGGGCATAGCCGTCGATCATCAATTGCAAAATGTCACGGAAATGTGCCGAAATTGGGGCTGATTTTCCTGTTTGATGTGGATATCCAATATTTCGTCAATGGATACCCACAAAACAGGCTACGCCAGTATGGGGGCGTCCAGACGATCGGAGTAAAAGGCAACATAATCCTTGATGTCGAGCATTTCGTCGAAGGGATCTTCATAGGACCAGGCAATATTTTTCTCATTGCCAAAGCTCCAGTAGCTGGCGGTGCCTTTAAAGGGGCAAAAAGTCTCCTTGTCGGATGGCGAGACAGTGTCGCGTTCGATGTCATCCAGAGGGAAATAAACCACGGGCATATGGTTCGATTCCTTTAAAATGATGGCCCGGTTACTTTTTGCGATCACGCGTCCTTGTAAGGTGGCAACGCATTCCTGACCGGCTTTTTCCAGGACAATGGCATAATCGGGAAATTTGACAAATCCGGGTGCTGCGTTTGTGCTTGTTGTAACGTCCATTGGCATTCCCTCCTGTTGCGGCAATTTTCTTGTATTCAGTATGGGCTGTGTTATTCATATTACAAGAGTGGATTTTAAGCTGCAAATCAACTATCGATAAAAAGAAGAAGACCTTTCACATGAAATTGTTCACCGCTGCCCTGGGAACTGAAACCCATACCTTTGCCCCGTTACCGACAGATACCGCCGCTTTTGAGGAATGCTATCTGGTGCGCGGCGGTAATCACCCCGATGATATCCATATGATTGGCGTGCCGCTGGTTATCTGGCGCGATCATGCAAAAGCCCGTGGATGGGAAGTGGTGGAAAGCCTCTGCACCTTTGCAACACCGTCCGGAATTACGGTTCGTAAAACATTCGAGACCTTCCGCGATGAAATTCTGGCGGACTTGAAGGTGGCCCTTCCGGTTGACGGGGTCATCCTGTCCTTGCATGGCGCCATGGTGGCCCATGGCTATGATGATTGTGAAGGGGATTTGGTGCATGGGGTGCGGGAGCTCGTCGGGCCGGGGGTTCCCATCGGCGTCGAGCTGGACCTGCATTGCCATTTAAGCCGGCAATTTATCGACGATGTAACGGCTGTGGTTATCTACAAGGAATATCCCCATATCGATGCCGCGCCGCGGGCTGAAGAACTCTGGAAGATCATGGAGGCGACTTTGGACGGCAAGGCATCGCCCGTCATCACGATGTTCGACTGCCGGATGATCGGTGTTTATCACACAACCCGCGAACCCATGATCAGTTATGTGAAGAAAATGCAGGAGATGGAGGAACGGGACGGCGTGCTGTCCGTGTCACTGGCCCATGGATTCCCCTGGGGTGATATTCCGGAAGAAGGCACGCGGTTGATGGTCGTAACCGACGGCGATGAGACTCTCGGTCGCAAGGTCGCCGAGGATCTGGGGCGCGAGTTCTGGTCCTTGCGGGACGTCGTGACACCTGTTTTCGATGATCTGGACACAGCCGTGGGGAAATCCCTGTCGCATTCGGGCAAACCCATGGTGCTGGCCGATATGGCAGATAATCCGGGGGGCGGCGCTGTTGGCGATTCCACCTTTATCGTCAAGGAATTGCTTGATAAGGGGGAGCGGAACTTCGCTGTCGGGTCGATCTGGGACCCGATCTCCGTTGAAATCGCCATCAGCGCAGGTGAAGGAACCGGAATCGGCCTTCGGATTGGCGGCAAGATCAGCGCGGAATCCGGCGATCCGCTGGATGTAAAAGCCACGGTCAAAAAGATTGTCCGCAACTGCGTGGTTGACGGGCTGGGCGCATCGAAGCGCAATCTGGGAGATGCGGTATGTCTGGACGTGGAGGGGGCGGAAATCATTATCCATTCTGCCCGCTGCCAGAATTTCAATCCAACCACCTTTACGGCTCTGGGTATTGACTATGCGTCCAAGAAAATACTCGTGGTCAAATCCATGCAGCATTTCTACGCGGCGTATGAGCCGGTTGCCGGAGAGATTATTTATGTGGCGGCACCGGGCACACTCGCCTGGGATTTCAGTGTGATGCCGTATGACAAGGTGGCGCGGCCGGTCTGGCCCGTTGATGAGGATCCCTGGGCAACCAACGAGGAGCGTCCCTGGTAATCAGGGGCGCAAGCCGCGAACCTGTCCCGTGCAAAGGATGTCATCGTCATAGGCGGGGCGGGAGAAGACGCCCTCAACCATATCAGCGAAAAAGCTGAGGGGCTTGCTGTCATATTCCGGATCGAAAGAGTTCTGGTCCCAACGCTCGCAGAAATCAACACATGTCTGGTAAAACGGGTTGTCTCTATATTTTTCCCGCTCATTCGGGTCCCAGTCATAATGGTGAGCATAATAGACCATCTGGAAGGCGCCGTGATGCTCAACCACCCAGGTAACTTCATCGCGCACAAACGGGCGGAGAACTTCCGCCGCAAACCGGTCATGGTTCTGCGGGGCCAGGCCATCGCCGATATCATGCAATAGGGTGGCGACGACCCAATCTACGCCTGCACCGTCGTCATAGGCGCGGGTTGCGGATTGCAGGGCATGCTCCAGCCGCGAGATTTTGTAACCCGGAATGGTTTCATCGCCTTGCGCCGACAATTCTCTCAGCAACCGACCCGCGGTTCCCTCGAAATGCTCCATCTCGAACTCTCGCAACAACTGATAGTCATCGCGTGTGCCGTCTTTCATCTGGGTAAAGGAAACTGTTTTCATGGCAAGGCTCCCGTTGCTTGTTAGGGTGCAGATATTGGGCTGAGTGTGTCGTGGCTTGCGGGCCCCGTCAAGTCACCCGGCGACAGAAATTCGCTCGGCTCCGCCGTCCTTGGATGATCAAAGGTGAGCAATTGAGCATGCAGCTGCAATCGCCGGGCCCGGCCCCGGCTTTTCAGGGAACCGTAGAGCCTGTCCCCCAAGACAGGATGCCCTATTGCCTCACAATGCACCCGCAATTGATGGGTGCGTCCGGATTCAGGTGTAAGCTTTAACAAGGTTGCACCAGCGCGGTGCTCCAGAACCTGCCAACGGGTGAGGGAAGGCTTGCCATTTTCGCGGTCAATTTTCTGTTTGGGCCGGTTGGGCCAATCGGCCAGGAGCGGCAGGTCAATTTTGCCGCTGTCCTCGGCTATGGATCCCTCAACCCAGGCCAGATAGGTCTTGCCAATCCGGCGCTGTTCAAATTGCTGGCTCAAGTGGCGATGGCTGGTCGGGTTTAACGCCAGTACCATAATGCCGGACGTATCCATGTCCAGCCGGTGCACCAACAGGGCGCCGGGGACCGTAAGCCGGCAACGTGACAGGGCGCAATCCTGTTTATCTTCGCCGCGCCCCGGAGCAGACAACAAGCCGCTTGGCTTGTCGATGACAACGAGATCCGCGTCCTGATACAGGATTTGTACTGGGTCGGATGGGGGACGATAGGTAAACATCGCCCCTCATACCAGAAAACGGGATTTTGTACCGCTTTAATCTTGCAGTATATCGCGGCTGATAATTTGTTTCATGATTTCACTTGTCCCGCCGGCGATACGGGCCATGCGGTTATCGGCCCAGGCGCGGGCAATGGGATATTCCCACATATACCCATAGCCGCCGAATAACTGCAGGCAGTCATCCAGCACCTGACACATCATTTCCGTTGATTGCATCTTGGCCATGGCCGCGTCGACAGCGGTCAGCTCCCCTTTCAGATGCTGCTCGATACATTTATCCACATAGACCCGCAGCATAACGGCCTGGCTTTTGACCTCCGCCAGCTTGAACTGGGTGTTCTGGAAATCGGAAATGGATTTGCCGAAGGCCTTGCGTTCCTTGGTATATTCCAAAGTCCAGTCAAGCGCGGTTTCGACGATGGTGGCGGATCGCACTGCGATCACCAGCCGTTCTTGTGGCAATTGCTGCATCAGCTGTTTGAAACCGCGCCCCTCAACACCGAGCAGGTTGCTTTTCGGCACTCGCACATCGTTGAAGAACAACTCCGAAGTATCCTGCGCCTTATAGCCGATTTTATCCAGATTGCGACCCCGGGTAAAACCGGCGCGGTCGCCTTCGACCAGAACAAGCGACACCCCTTTGCCGCCGGCGGCGGGGTCTGTTTTACAGGCAAGGACCACCAGATCGGCCATCTGTCCGTTGCTGATGAAGACTTTCTGGCCATTGATGACATAGTCATCCCCGTCGGCAATGGCCGTGGTCCGAATATTCTGTAAATCCGATCCGGCACCGGGCTCTGACATGGCAACCGCAGATATCACCGACCCGTTGACCAGGCCGGGAAGCCATTTCTTCTTCTGCTCTTCCGTACCATAGGCGGTGAGGTAGGGGGCAACGATTTCAGAATGTAAATGGAAGGCGGGCCCGGTGGACCCGACACGCGCCAATTCTTCTGTGAAGATCGCGCCGAAGGTAAAGTCTGCCCCGACGCCGCCATATTCCTCAGGGACGGAGCAACACAGAAAACCGCCTTCACCGGCTTCCGCCCAGATCTCGCGGCTAACTTGTCCGGCTTTCTCCCATTCGGCGTGGAAGGGAGCAATGCGTTCCTCGACAAAGCGGCGGGCCGACGCGCGAAAAAGAGTATGTTCTTCTGAAAAAAGGCTACGTTCTATCATAATTCCATCTTGTTCTTATTCGTTTCATAGAGGGGTGTATTTATAATTCATTTATGATTGAATGTAAATTCAAAGCAGAAGGTCGACGAGATTAATTCTTTCGGGCTGTGAGGATAGATCAATAAATCCTGAAATTTGCTTCAGTAAAATTCGATTCTTACGGGTTAAACTGGTGCTATAATGCTCGGTGTCGGGTGAATTCATGCTAAATGCGACATTAGGGATTTGTAATAAGAATGTATTCGGCGGCTTTTGAGCGCATGAGAATAAAAAATGTCGCAATATGAACAAAAGGGCCCTAGGTTAAGTGTGAGACTACATTCGGGAAAAGAAGCCGGAAATTCGGCTCGAAAAAATTGTATTAATAAATATATTTCTTAACAGGGAGAAATCTAGATGACAGTCACGAAAATGGATCATGAAGCGCAAGGGCGCGTGCATCCAAAAATCAAGGACGTAACAGAACAGTATCGCAGCGGTAAAATGGACCGTCGCGAATTTTTGCGGACATCAACATTGCTCGGGCTATCTGCCGCCGCCGCATATAGTGTGGTGGGCATGGCTGATCCGACGATCGAAGCCGCTGCCGCAACTCCAAAAAAGGGCGGCATTTTGAAATGCTCCATGGTGGTACAGGAAATGGCGGATCCCGCCACATACTCATGGGTTGAAAAATCTAACGTTGGCCGTCAGATTTGTGAGTTCATGACAATCACCGGACCGGATAACGTGACCCGTCCGTATCTCGCGGAAAGCTGGACAGCGTCGGATGATCTTAAAACCTGGACATTCAAGCTCCGCAAAGGCGTCAAATGGCATAATGGCGATGAATTTAACGCCGATGACATCGTCTTCAACGTGACACGCTGGTTGGATCCGGCTGTCGGTTCGTCCAATATCGGCCTGTTTGCCTCCATGGTAACAACGACCGGTGAAGGCGACGCCGCCAAGAAGTCCATGACACCGGGCGCCATCGAGAAGGTGGACAGCCATACGGTTCGCTTTAATCTGAATAATCCGGTCCTTTCCATCCCGGAAAACCTTTATAACTACCCGACAATGATTGTCCATCGTGGCTTTAAAGGCGATCTGTCCAAAGATCCAAATGGCACAGGTCCGTTTACGCTGAAAGAATTTGCCGTCGGTGAAAAAGCGATCCTGCGCCGCGTTGATCAGCCTTATTGGGGTGGTGAAGTCTATCTTGACGGTATCGACTATTACGACCACGGTGCCGCCTCCGCTGCACAGCTGGCAGCGGTTGCTTCCGGTCAGGTTGATATGAACTATGAGTTTGATATTGCATCGCTCGGCATGGCGGAATCCATTCCCGGCATGACCGTTTATAATGTCCGCACGGCACAAACCGGCGTGATGCGTTTCCGTACCGACAAGAAACCGTTTGATGATATTCGGGTCAGAAAGGCGATCCAGCTTTGCTGTAAAGCCGATCAATATAATGAGCTGGTTTATGGCGGTCGCGGTGATGTGGGTGAACATCATCATGTCTCGCCCATCCATCCGGAATATTATGGCTTGAACCGCATGGAGCCGGATGTTGAAAAGGCCAAGCTTCTTCTGGCAGAAGCCGGGCATGCAGATGGGCTGACCATCACCATTGATCTGGGGAATACCAATGGTCCCTGGCAACAGCAGATGTGCGAAATCCTGAAAGAGCAGGTAGCGCCAGCCGGCATTAACCTGGAACTGAATCTGATGCCCGCTTCCAAATACTGGGAAACCTGGCAAACGGCTCCGTTCGGCTTTACAGCCTGGACCCATCGGCCGCTTGGCACAATGGTTCTAAGTCTGGCCTATCGTTCGGGTGTTCCGTGGAACGAAACCGCCTATGACAACAAGGATTTTGAGGCGGCTCTTGATAAAGCTGAATCCCTGGTGGATGCGGAAGAACGCAAAGCCGCCATGAAACCTGTCGAGGAAATGCTTCAGAATGATGCCATTATGGTGCAACCAATGTGGCAGCCGAAATTCTTCCTGGCAACGTCCAAGATAATGGATTTGCAAGCGCATCCAACCCAGTATCACCAGTTCTATAAAGTCTGGCTCGATAGTTAAAGACTAAACGAAAACAAGGGCGATTAATTCGCCCTTGTTTTTTTTCAAGCGCTTTAACCTATGCCCCGGGGGGGATCTATCCATGCTGATACTGGCGTTCCGTCGATTTATTTCAATGGCCCTGATAATGGTCATTATCTCATTTACACTTTTCGCAATTTTCGAAAGCGACAAGCTGGCAGTGGCCGGTAAGGTGCTGGGACCGTATTCAAATACGGAACAACGGGAATTGTGGCTGGAAAATAATGGCTATAACGAGCCGTTTGTTGAACGCTATTTTATCTGGGTCGGCAATGCCATGGTAGGTGACTTTGGCCAGTCCATCCAGTTCAAGGTACCGGTTTCGGAAATTCTCTGGCCGCGGCTCGGCAATACAGCCATTCTCGCCGGTCTTTATATGCTCTTCATGATACCGCTCTCGCTGACCCTCGGGGTGATAGCCGGTATGAAGGAGGGATCGTTACAGGACCGGGTTGTCTCGGTGGGGTCGGTGCTGACAACGTCAGTGCCGGAATTTGCCTCAGCGACCTTCTTTACAGCCGTTTTCGTCTTTTCCCTCGGCTGGCTACCGGGAACGTCCGCCATGACCGACGGTTTCAGCTGGGCGGAAATATTCCTGCCGGTCCTGGTGCTGGTGATGTATGGGTTTGGCTATACAGCCCGCATGACGCGGGCCTCCATGGCCGAAGTCATGACATCCCATTATATCCGCACGGCGGTGTTGAAAGGCATACCCTATCGACGGGTGATCATGAAGCATGCTTTACGCAACGCACTGATTGCCCCGTTTACGGTGATCATCCTGCAGCTCAACTGGCTGCTCTCCGGTGTGATCGTGGTGGAAGTGTTCTTTGCCTATAAAGGGTTCGGCAAGCTGTTGCTGGATGGCGCCTTGTTTGGCGACATCTATGTCATTGAAGCCTGTACGTTAGTTGCGGTGTTTGTCGCCGTGTTCTCTCAATTCATCTCGGATATCGGCTATACGCTGCTTAATCCGCGGATCCGGTTTACATAAGGGGGAATGATATGACTGACACAAGCAATAATGCCGCAGCACCATCCTTCTCTGCCAAGATGTTCAAATCCATCGGCCTGTTGAAGGAAAGCCCCATTGCCATTTTCGGCTTGTCGCTGATTTTGTTCTGGGTAATTCTGGCCATCCTGGCGCCGGTCCTTCCGCTTTATGATCCGAATACCCCGCTGGAACCGTTCAAGTTCCCGCTCGATAGCTCTGCGAAAAATGACGGGCTTTACTGGCTCGGGACCGATCACAAGGGACGGGATATCCTGTCACGGGTGATTTTCGGGGCACAACAGGTTCTGGTCTGGGCGACAACGGCGACCGCCGTCGCCTATATCGTTGGCATGTTCATGGGCGTGGTTGCCGGTTATCTCGGCGGCTGGTGGGATGAAGCGATTTCCTTTATCTCCAATGTCCTGCTGTCCTTCCCGGTGATCGTTCTGTATATCATCATCATCACCTATCTGGGTGCCACAGGCTTTAACATCGTTCTGGCCGTGACCTTTGCCTCGGCGCCGGGGATCATGCGTATCGTGCGCGGGCTGGTGCTTGATTTACGAACGCGGGATTATATTTTCGCGGCCCAGACCCGCGGCGAAAGCGCCATGTATATCATGCTGGTGGAACTGCTGCCCAATGCGCGGGGACCGCTGATTGTCGATGCCTGCCTGCGGCTTGGCTATACGACCATTACCATTGCCATGCTCGGCTATCTTGGCCTTGGACTGCCGCCACCGGATCCGGACTGGGGTAAGATGATTGCGGAAACCCAGCCTCTGGGAAGTTTCGCCGGCCATATGGCGCTTGTTCCGGCGATTGCGATTTCGTCGCTGGTGCTGGGCTTTAACCTGCTGGCCGATGGCCTGCGTGAAATATCATTGAGAGATTAGGAGAATTGTGATGGAACAGACACCCATTCTGGAATGCCGCAATCTTTGTATCTCCTATGATACACGCGGCGGTGAAATCCCGGCGGTTATTGATTTCAACCTGACAGTCATGCCCGGGCAGGGCGTTGGTATTGTGGGGGAGAGTGGCTGCGGTAAATCTACCGTGGCCCTCGCCATCATGCAGTATCTGGGCTCCAACGGCTATATCAAGAGCGGAGAGATCTTCTTCCATGGCCGCGACATGCGGACCATGTCGGAAGAGGAACTGCGGGCACTCAGAGGCTCCAAGATCGCCATGATCTACCAGGAGCCCATGGCCTCCCTCAATCCATCCATGAAAATCGGCGACCAGCTGGCGGAAGTGCCGCTGTTCCATGAGGATGTGAGCCGCAACGAGGCCTTGAAACGGGCGCAGGATCTGCTTGAAGCGGTGAAGCTGCCCGATCCCCCGCGGATCATGGACAGCTATCCCCACCAGATTTCCGGCGGTCAGCAACAGCGTGTGGTCATTGCCATGGCGTTGTTGTCAAAACCGGATCTTCTGCTGTTGGACGAGCCAACAACCGCCCTCGATGTGACGGTGGAACGGGGCATTGTCGAGCTGGTGAAGGAAATCTCCGCCGAATTTGGCACGGCGATGATTTATATTTCCCATAACCTGGGGCTGATCCTCGATACCTGCGACCGGGTGACGGTGATGTATTCGGGCGAGGCGGTGGAAGATGGCACGGTCGAAGAAGTGTTCGACGAAATGCGCCATCCCTATACCACGGGCCTGTTTGCCTCGATCCCGCTGCCGGGAGCTGACAAGAACGAGCGGCCGCTTGTGCCGATTCCGGGCCAGTTACCGCTGCCCCATCAACGCCCGCAAGGCTGTTTCTTCGGGCCGCG
This sequence comes from Sneathiella marina, assembly GCF_023746535.1. Taxonomy (GTDB): domain Bacteria; phylum Pseudomonadota; class Alphaproteobacteria; order Sneathiellales; family Sneathiellaceae; genus Sneathiella; species Sneathiella marina. The sequence goes on from NZ_CP098747.1 coordinate 1,952,903, forward strand.
CTGTGCGTTTTTCCGCGATGGGCCCTGTAATGGTGAAAAGGTCACCATGCGACCTGTCGAGGGAGAGGAACGGCATACGGTCCGCTGCGCCCGGTTTGAGGAGATTGACTGGGCGGAAGGGGATCATGAGGCCGTCACGGTGAAATCCGTGAAGTCCGGTAAAGTGGTGCTCGAAGTCAAGGAGATGAAAAAGCATTACGAGATTACCGATAGCTCCATCATGTCCCTGATCCGGCGAACCCCGCCGAAAACCGTGAAAGCCAACGAGAATATCAACTTCAATGCCCGTGAGGCGGAGACAGTGGCGATCGTGGGCGAAAGCGGCTGCGGTAAATCGACCTTCGCCAAGGTCCTGATGGGACTGGAAGAGGCGACGGAGGGGTCCGTTGTCCTCAATGGGGAGGATCTGGCCTATTTGCCGGTGCAAAAGCGTAAAGCCCGCACGGTCGGTCATCTGCAGATGGTTTTCCAGAACCCGTTTGATACCCTGAACCCGTCCCATTCCGTTGGCAGCCAGATTGCCCGGGTGATCCGCAAGTTCGATGTGGAAAGCGACCCGAAAAAGGTCCGCGACAAAGTCAATGACCTGCTCGACCTGGTCAAGCTGCCCCGCGATTTTGCCCATCGCCGGCCGCGTCAGTTGTCCGGTGGTCAGAAACAGCGGATCGGGATCGCCCGCGCCTTTGCCGGAAATCCGGCTGTGGTGGTGGCGGATGAGCCGGTCTCGGCGCTTGATGTGTCGGTGCAGGCCGCGGTGACCGGATTGCTCACGGAAATCCAGAATGACCTCAAATCCACCTTGCTGTTTATCAGCCATGACCTCAGTGTCGTGCGCTATCTCAGTGATCGGGTGGTGGTCATGTATCTGGGGCATATCGTCGAGCAGGGGACGACGGACGAGGTCTTCTCGCCGCCCTATCATCCGTACACGGAAGCCTTGCTATCGGCGGTTCCCATCGCCGATACCTCGGTGGAGCAAAAGCAGATTATCCTCAAAGGCGACATACCCTCGGCGGTCAACCCACCGCCGGGCTGTCCTTTCCAGACCCGCTGCCCGCGTAAAATCGGCAGCATTTGCGAGACCGATGACCCGCCGATCAAGGATATGGGCAATGGCCATATGATCGGCTGCCATCTGGACGCGGATGTCTTCGCCGCCATGGAACCGGTCATCGTCATCCATAACGAGGACGAAAAGGCCAGCTAGGCGGATTTCAGCTTACAGAAAACGGCGCTTCCAGGGGCGCCGTTTTTTTTGTGAAATATTGCGGTTGGAAATTCGTCTGTTTCGGCTTATTCTTCAATTAGTTATGCTACTTCTTAAAACCAGAGGGTGATCCACCCGTGACGTGAAAGGGACCTGCACCATGACCCCCGAGGAACAAGCCGTCCAGACTGCCAACGACAATTTCTATCAGGCGACCAATGACATGTTCAAAGGCGACCTGAGTTTAATGACGAAAGTCTGGTCGCATGAAGATGATGTGATCTATATGAGCCCGGACGGGAAATATCTGACAGGCTGGGATCAGGTGCTGGCCGATTGGCAGACGCAGGCCGATATGAAGCTGGGCGGGACGTTGCGCACGACCCAGTCACGGATCAATGTTGGCAAAGGCTATGCTTTTACCCATAGTGTAGAGGTCGGCGAGAACGAGGTTGACGGCAGCAAGGTCAAGGTGTCCATTCGCGCGACAAAGATCTTTCGCAAACAGAAGGATGGCTGGAAACTGATCAGCCTGCATACGGATTTACTGCCCTTTTTGCGAGATTGAGAACAGCGGCAGACCGTCTAATCTTTTCGCGAAATCAGGAACGCCATCATGATGACAGACAGATATGAAATCCGTGATAAACGATTCGCCCGCAGCATCAAGCTGGACGAACCCATCGATCAGCTCTGGACCGGCGGTCGCTGGACAGAGGGGCCAGTCTGGTCCGCCGCCTATCGCTCGCTGCTCTGGAGTGATATCCCCAATGACCGCCGTCTCCGCTGGGACGAGGTGACCGGCGCCGTCGGCGAATTTCAAAGCGGGCTCGGGTGCTATGTCAACGGCGCGACCCTGGATCTGGAAGGACGGATCATCGCCTGTGAGCAGGGCAGCCGGTCGGTTACCCGGCGCGAGCATGATGGATCGAGCACGACCCTGGTCAGCCATTATCAGGATAAGCGCCTTAACAGTCCCAATGATGTTGTGGTCAAATCCGATGGCAGTATCTGGTTCACCGATCCGGCCTATGGCATCGAAAGCGATTATGAAGGGTTTGAAGCGGCGGCGGAGCAAGACGGGGAGCATGTTTACCGGCTCGACCCCAAGGATGGCAGCTGCAGGCGTGTGGCCGATGATTTTACCTGCCCCAACGGCCTGGCCTTCTCGCTGGATGAAAGTCTGCTCTATATCGCCGATTCCGGCGGTGGGCGCTATCCCAGCGGCGAGCATCATATCCGTGTCTTCAAGGTGGGGGCCGATGGCAGCCTGTCCGGCGGCGAGGTTTTTGCCGAATGCGAGAACGGCTTCTTCGACGGGTTCCGACTGGATAATCAGGGGCGCATCTGGACCAGTGCCCGCGACGGCATCCATTGCTATCTCCCCGATGGTACACTGATCGGCAAGATTTTTATCCCCGAGGAAGTCTCCAATCTCTGCTTTGGCGGGGCGAAGCGCAACCGGATGTTTATCACCGCCTCGACCAGTGTCTATACGGTATTGCTGGCCTCCTCGGGACTGAAATAGGGAGGGCAGGATGACACTTGCGAAAAAAGACCAGATAAAGGCGCTGCTGAAAAGCATTGAAACCGGTGACCCGGAGCCCAGTGCTGTTGTTGATGAGGCGCGATATATCCAGCATAACCCGCAAACGCAAGAGGGAAGCGAAGGGCTGGCAGCCCTGTTCAAGCGGTTATCGAAAACCTCCCCGCGGGTGAATATTGTCCGGGCGTTCGAGGATGGCGAGTTTGTCTTTGCCCATACGGAATATGATTTCGCCAGCCGGAAAATCGGTTTTGAGGTCTTCCGCTTCGAGGCGGGCCGCGCTGTCGAGCATTGGGACAATATCCAGGAACGCCTCGGCCCCAACGCCGCCGGTCACAGCATGGTGGACGGCCCGACAGAAGCCACCGATCTCGATCTGACGGAGGTCAATCGCCAGCTGGTTCGATCCTTTGTAGAAACCGTGCTTGTGAAAAAACAGGTCAATCGTTTGACTGATTTCCTGGAGGCGGAGGAGTTCATCGATCATACTCCCCAGGGCGGTGAGGGCGCCGCCCATCTTCGATCCGCATTGGAAGCGGAGATTGATGGGAGCAAGGCCCTCGATTATCAGCGCATTCACCGGGTTCTGGCCGAGGGGAGTTTCGTCCTCAGCGTCTGTGAGGGACAAAAAGCCGGCCTGCATTCTGCGTTCTATGATCTGTTCCGGGTGGCGGGCGGCAAACTGGCGGAGCATTGGGACACCACCGAAAAAATCGCGCCGGTCAGCGAGTGGAAAAACCAGAACGGGAAATTTTAACGGCTGCCGTTCCCCGTCGATGCCTAAGACACCATCACCGCCGGCGATGGTGTCTTTTCAGGCCCGTCTCGTTTGACCGGCAAGAACGAGCAGACGGACGTTACTGGTTTTTCTTTGTTGTCGGGTCCGTTTCGATCAGTTCGTCGAGATCCCCATCCGGTTCGTCGCCTTTCTCATCGAGGTCGGGATCCTCGGGTGTCGCTATGACGATCCTCAGGTCCTCTTGGGATTCCGGCGCGGTCTCTTTATGGTCCGGAACATCCGTTAAGTCTGTCGTATCAAGGCGTATATCTGTCTGGCCTCGCCAATATCGCGTGACGATATCCAGGGAGCTTGTGCGGTTTCTCAGTCGCTCAAATAGTCCCGCATCCCCGGATTTCAGCTTCTGCTTCTCCGCTTCGGTCATGATTTCCTTCAGCAGCGGCCCATAGGTTTTCCAGCTTGCATAATCCATTTGCGGCAACATGAATTCAAGGATGACATTCAGGGCAAATGGATATAATTCCTCTTTTTTCCCCTCTACAGCTACCATTTCTCCATAGCCCAGGCCAATGGACTCAGCGATATCATTGACATGATGTGCGATCGAGAAAAGCACATCGAATGTCTTGCCGTCGATCACGTCTTTATGTCGCGCCAAGACCCCGTCCGTGAAGGTTTTCAGGGCTTTTACATTTTTATGGGATGGGTTTTTGATCTTCTTGTCGTAGTCGGTGAAAAAAACCAACGTCATCATGCCGCAGCCGAGGAGGAAGGGGAGAAAGAGGCCGGAGGTCATCAGGGCCATCTTGATGTTCTTTTCAATCACCGACTTGCCCAACCCGAAGACGAAGAACACCGCCATGCTCAAAGCAAAAAACACAATAAACACAATGACAAGGACCTGCGGGGTAACACCCGCCATTGACAGATAGGTGTTTTCCGGATTGCCGGACAAAAAACTGAGGGTTTGCGCCAAGCTGTACCGGGTGCGCCCCAGCCGGGCGCCAACACTTGTGTCGTTTAATATTCCCTTGCAGATTTTCGCCAGCGGGTATTTCCCGGTCATGCCCGGTCCGCGCAGGTTCTCATCAACCACGGACAGGCAGAAAGTCTTATATTGATTGCGGGACGGCTTATCCTTGAAGGTATCGGCTGCCAGGGCGGCAAAACCCAGATCTTCGGTTAAATTCGGATGAGTGGCATAATGATGAGATTTCCAAAGCTCTGCAATCGTGCTGTTCAAGGTCTTGATATTTTTCTCATCGATGGTGTTGTACAGCTTTTCGAAGAGACCTCTACCGATCGCCAATGACATATTGCTGTTGAGGGCACGCTTGTAGTTTTTTACGTTCCCCGCCCAATCCCGGAAGAAATCACCGGACAGTTTCACGGGCTGGTAGTCGGTACAGAGTTCGTTAAATATCTCCGTATAATGGAATAAAATAAAGTGATAAAGAAAAGGATACTGGTTTTTAAATTCACTAATGTCAATTGTACTTGGCATAGCTTTCTCCTGTGTGGATATCACTTAGCCGGACGTAGCAAATACTTTTTTGTGATAGTAAATAAATATAGAAATGGAAATTTTACTTGGGTAAATACATATGCGAGGGATTGGAGGAGGACGGGGCCGCGATGCCGGGGTGTCAGGCTATCAGCCGCCAGAAAAACACCGCACTCATGGAAAAGCCGACAAGCGCGACGATGCCGCGGATGACCGGGGCGGGCAGGGCGCGGGAAATGGGCGCTCCGGCATACCCGCCGAGGGTCGAGGCCACCATCATGATCGCCGCCTGATACCATTCGACCAGTCCGCCAAGGGCGAAGATGGCGACGGAAATGGCCGACAGCGCGAAGGAAAGGCCGTTTTTGAGCCCGTTCATCTGCAGAATATCCTTCAGCCCCCAGAGTGAAAACAGGGCCAGCAGGACAATCCCCAAACCGCCGTTGAAATAGCCGCCATAGATACTGACAAGAAACAGCCCCATCGCGCCAAACGGCGTCACATCCCGGCTTACTTTGGCCGCCAGGGCCCGTATTTTTGCGCCATACAGAAAGGCCAGGGTCGCACCCAGCAGCAAAAAGGGCACCACAGCGGAGAAGGCCTTGTCCGAGGAGATGATCAGCAGCAGCGACCCGACCAGCCCGCCGCCCAAGGTAATAACCGTCAGCCGGACAAGCTGTCTGCGGTCGAATTTCTTAAGCTCCCGACGAAATCCCACGGCACCGCCCAGATACCCCGGAAACACGGCAACGGCGCTTGTCGCATTGGCGACGACGGGCGGCAGGCCGGTAAAGACCAGAATGGGGAAGGTCAGAAAGGTGCCCCCGCCGGCAATGGTATTGAGGACACCAGCGCCAAAGGCCGCCAGTATAATAAGCAATATATCCAGCATGAAGGACGATAATTCTTTGGTTGTGGGCTGCGCACCGGTCTTGTAGCAGCCTTGCGCGCTAAACTAAACAGTTAATTACCGGCTGTCGGTCAGGCCGGGAAATCTGCAGCCCGTCTGTTAATGGTTTCGCACATATCCGCCTGTGCTATGTTCCTGCAGGGGGTCGGCTTCCAGGCTCGCCCGCACGGAAGCGGGAATAAGGATGGTTTTACGGTCAACAGGCGAAAAGAATACATTAACGCTTTCAGATGTGGCGACGCACTCCTCCCCAAGGAAACATCCATATCCCGTGGTGATGGATTTTGTCCCCAGCTTGACGACCCGTGTCCCCACATCCACCGTATTGGGGTAAAACATTTCCTTCACATAATCGATCACCACGCGGGCCAGGATAAAATCGATCCCGGCTTTCTCGTCAGGATGGAGCAACCCGCCCAGAAACATGGTGCGGGCCGCCTCGAAATACGCCGCATAGGCGACATTATTCACATGCTGCAGGGGATCCTGATCGGAGTAGCGAACCGTGACCGGGGTCCAGTGCCGGAAGCTGTCCCGGTTGGTTAAATCAACTGCATCACTCATCATATCACCTGTTCCAACTCGCTCATATCGATCTCATCTTGCAAGCGGCTGACGTCCCCTTGCAGCTCCAGGATCAAGGCGGCGCTTTGCTGATGCAAGGACAGCAGCCTCTCCATCTTGGTCGCCAGGGTCAGGGTTTCCGCACAGGGTGCGGCAGCGGAGATTTGCGCCGTCTCCTCTCCCGTCATCAGCCACATAACGGGAACCCCCAGCAGCCCGGACAAGGTGACAAACTTGTTGCCGCGAGGCTCGGACCGGTCGGTCTCCCAGTTTTTAAGGGTTTTCGCCATGACCCCCAGACGTGTGGCCAGCTGGCCGTGGCTAAGCCCGCGCGCCTCCCGGGCCAGGGCAATGCGCCCGCCCATGGTCGGATCTGAAATGCCCTTCCCAGGCGTATGGATGAACGGCGTGGTCGGGATAACGTCAGAAATTGACAAAATGAACTCTCCAATTTATCGGCACATAAAAGCCGACATCCCGCACCGGGAACGTGACGTCACCGGACCGCATTGATTTGGCTTGCATATTGGTTGTAGCGAATTGATAAGGCCTAGTTTCTATATCCCCAACCTTTCCCTGTCAAATTTTAAGGCCTAACGCATATTTCTGGTGGGCGGATTGCAGGGCGCCCAATAGGGTGCTGCGGGAAAAGGTTTTGCGGGATGATGTCCAAGGTAAAATCTCTGATTTTCAAAGTACAGATAACTATAAGCCAGAGAAAGCTAAATATATCACAGTAATTAATTTTATTCGTTGTTTAATTGTAAGAAAAATTTTAACAAAAGGATAAAATATGCCGCAAAGACGCTCAATAATGGAATCAATTATTGCAGAAGTCCTTGATCAATTAGGTATTAACTTGAATTATGAAACAATAGCAGACAGATTAGAAGTGGATAGTCGAATTCAATTACAGTCGAGTGATGTGCTTTCAGATGGCACAGTAAGCTCTGACGTCGCCAATAATTCCTTCGTGCAAACCATTCTGAGAACCTTTGTGTCTCGTCGGTTTGGAGATATTGCGCATGACGCGGTTATGCGAAATTTCAGGACCTTTATCCGTCGCCATATGAACGAGAATTACCACAATGTGCAAAACCCGATCGTCTCCTACGAAGCGTTGCCGGAGAACGAAAAGCAAATAATTGTTGAACGCTTTGTTACGGCTACTGCGAACAGTATTGTCCAGCAACTTAATGAAGCGCTGAGACAAAATGATCAAAATATTATATCTGCAATAATGCGGGAGTCGGGGGCAAGTCAAAATCAACCTCAGTTTCAATCGTATAACGAGGAGCATAATAGGTTGCTGATCGTCGCCATGCTTTCGCTGATTCTCGTCACGGTGGCTGGTATCACAGAGGTTCTTTCAAACAGACTTCACGGGTCCCAGGATAATTTCGGTGCGGATCCGATGCTATCTGACATTCTCGAGTGGGTGGACCCCTTTCGGGCCTGGACAATTCCGGCTGGTATACTGGGTCTGACAGGGTTTATTTTCTTTTTCATTGCCTCATATGCTATTGAAGTCTTGTTTCGACGAGAATTTGGAAGTCTTATACCGCGCCGTTTTATAACGAACGAGCTTAGTTTTAGTGGCTATGCAGCTTTCACTGACGGCACGCCGCGTATGATTACGTCGCCTCTGAGTTTTGACAGCATCCGGCATATTTTAAATCCCAGAGGCATTACGAATATTCTGAACGCCATGCCGAGTGCGTTTTCGCTGGAGCTTTTAAGAATATTGTTATCCTTTATTGGTGATGAGGCGGTTAGCAATCGAATATTATCTGTTGTCAGGTTTAACCCGGAGGCAAACGAGAATAATGACAAAAAGCGGTATACAATTACCCTGCCTTTACCCCCGAATATAAGAGATGTAGAGAGGGCAAGCCAGGCCGTAAATAGAGAATTAGCGGAGGAAGGCCAGGACCGACGTAGAGAATTAGCGATGGAAAGCCAGGCCTTAAATAGAGATATGGAGACGGTAAACGAGACCCTAGCTACTGTTCAATTTATGATTGATACGGCAGATCGATCAATCCAGGCCTGGGGAAATGTACAGGGCAAACAAGACGAGAATGACGAGGAAAAAGAGAAGGCGGTGCCGGAAACCAAGGCGGAACACAGGCTTGGCAGCAATATAGACGAGGCTCCGATGGGCAGGCAACTAACCCCGCAGGAAATGGCTGATCGCAGAGCCTTTGCACAAGCGAGTATGCGCGCAATGGAGAATGCCTTTAATCCAAACTACCAAAGAGACAAAAAATCCGATAAAGACACAGAATCCGATAAAGGCAAAAAGTCCGATAAAGATAAAGAACCCGATCAAGGCAAAAAGTCCGATCCTTAAGATCAGGGCCGGCTAAATTTTTCCGGTATGCTATGGGCCCTGCGCCCATAGCTTTTTCTGCGCATATTATGGTGCCGCGATCGTCCAATGTGGATTTGGCAAGCCCGGATGTGAGGTGCCCCCTTCAAATAAGGAAAATCCCGGTTTCGAAAATAATCTGGCGGGATTTTGCCCCGTCAGGGCGGTTCTGGTAATCTCCCCCCTGTCCGATTTCAGCGGGAAATGGGGACGGGCGCGATGGTGTCATTCTCTTTCAGGGCAGACACTTAAATCTGACATTCAGGTTTTTTGAAACCGGATCTCCATTAAGGCGCTTAATATTGACACTTCTGAACGCATCTGTTTTATTTTGAATAGTATTCCCTGAATTTTATTTTAACCATAGATTGAGTAATGTCAAAACGCGAAGCTGAACGAGATTATCTGTATATGAAGTACTTCGTCACCATGTTCTTTTTTGCTGTGGCGTGTGGGTTGGTGATTTATGCCCAAAAAGACGGCCTCAAATATACGCTGTTTCTGGTGGATGGCGATACCACGATGGGAACCGTTGAGGAATTCCACAAGTTTAACCCCCGATTTGACTTTCTGTCTTACAGCTTCACGGATCAATACGGCGAAAGGCATGCTAAAACCAGACTTGTGAACCGCAATTATCTGTCCAATGGGGAAGTCGGGGGTGAAATCGAGGTGACCTTTTCCCGGCGCTATCCAGATGTCGCTGACCCCACTATTCTGGTTCCGCATTTAAAGCCCGCTTTCTGGCTGATGACCGTTGGCTCGGCTGTGATTTTGCTGCTGGCAATCTCTTCTATTTTCTCAGTTCTTCAATTGGTCAGGCACCGTAAGGCGGATCGATACTATTGAAGTCGCCGGCTCCCACCGTTCAATCTCCCCCATGTCCGATTTCAGCGGGAAAAAAGACACTTTTGTGCTAGCCGGGTACGGGATTGGGTGCATAGCGGGGGGCGGCCCTTGTTCATTGAACCCTAAACATATGTCGCTTGACCAATCTTGTGCTGCTGTCGAGGCAAATTTCTAAAACTTGCGACTTGGCAACAGCAGATTTTTCCGGCGCACAGGCGTTGAGAAAGAGGGCAGGGCACGCCACTCCGTAACCAGTTACTCGAGAAACCGTGTAGATGTACCCCAGTTTCTCTCCATTGTCTGGTTTGGGAGAAACAAATGTTGGCTTTCCGAATTCTCGAACGATCTCGGCTTCCGTAGTGACACCATTCTCGATCTTATTGATTGAGGCTATATCGATTTCCCGACCTTGCCAAGCGCAGCCAACAAGGATGAGGCAAAGTAAAACCATCGCTTGAATTAATTTGGACATTTCCTTCAGTTACCTTGTCTCAACTCTTAACAAAGTGATGGATCTAATTCACAGGCCTTTTTCTCAAGCCTGGCAGCTTTCGTCTCGTCTTTGCTCACTCCTTCTCCGTAAAGGTAGAGACCCCCGAGCAATCCACAACTTCGACCCATGCCCTCGTCGCAGGTTTTTTGGAGTAACTGGGCTGCCCTGGCTGAATCTTTTTCCACAACCTCGCCTTTTAGGTATGAAACACTGAGATTATGGCATCCCCTTGCCACATTGCCGTCACAAGATGTTTTGAAAAATTCGAAAGCCTTCCTGTCATCTTGTCCGACATTCTTGCCTTCGTTATAATATTCTCCCAACAGGTAGCACCCGTCAGGATACCCAAGTCGACAGGATTCTCGTAAGCTGGCGACAGCTTTCACAGAATCCCGTTTAACACCGTTCCCATTTTCATACATCGCGCCTAAATTGTAGCAACCAATGCCTTCTCCATACTCACAGGCATTTTCATAATATTGAATAGCCAACGGCACATCTTTTGGCACGCCATTACCGTTTAAAAAATCGTTTCCAAGATTGTTGCATCTTGCGGGTTGGCCCGGATTACAGGCTACCCTATCTACTTTTGTTGAGTTGCCTGTAGATTGTATTTTTCTGCTTTTGACTTCTAACGCACGACAAGATGATTCATTGAATAAATTGCAGCCTTTCTGAAAAAACTCCTCCGCTTTTTCGTCATCGATTTTCTCGCCATCCCCTGTATTATGAACTACGCCAGCGTTGTAGCAGCTAGCTGCGTTGCCGAGATTGCAAGCTTTTTCATAATAATATGAAGCTATGGACATAAGTTCAGAGGATGTCTTGACATCCGGCCGAGCGTTTTCGGCTGCATTTCTGTAATTTTCCGATGCATGAATGCACCCATCAATATTATCAGCCTTGCAGGCCAGTAAATAAAACTTCAGGGCCCTTAGTGCGTCAGGTGTCACAGTCTCCCCAACTCTGTAAATAGTTGCGAGTTCGAAGCAGCTATCACCATTGCCACTATCGCATTCCCACTCCAGCTCAGCTGGAATCTTATCAGCTTGATTTGTGGATGCTGTGCTATCGGATGTACTCTGATTGTCCGTAATACAACCGGCGAGGAATGTAATAAAAATCAGACTTGCTAAACGGAAAAAATTCATACTCACCACTCGTCCTTGAGATTAATCTACTGAAATGCTTTTTGGCCTGATTTATAATCAGATCGGCCCTTCATTTATGCGTCTAATTCTTTTTAGTCTTCCTGCAAATAACCGTGCTCGGATCAAGTTCACATGATTTTTTAAGATATGACATCGATTTGTCTAGGTCGTAATCGACGCCATTCGCCGTTAAATAGGCACCTCCCAATCGGGCGCAACCAAGAGCGTCACCGCTATCGCAAGCCTTCTCAAAGAGGTCTAAAGCCTTACTTTTATCCGTGAAACGCCTGTCGTCACTAAGATAGATTGAGGCCAGATTTGTGCAGGCGGAGGCATGATCCAAATTACATGCTGTGTCATAGTTCGCAACGGCGAGTGCCAGGTCTTTTTTGATGCCACGGCCCCGCTCATACATCACCCCGGAATTGAAGCAAGCTCGTGCGAACCCGATGGCGCATTCCCGCTGATAGTAATAGAGGGCTTTTTCACCATTTTGGGCAACTCCGTTCCCGCGTTCATAGGCGTAGGCTAAGGCGACGCAACTTTTTGAATGAAAATTGTCACAGGCCTGCTTATACAATCTGATGGATTTTGTGCTGTCATAAATACTCAATTCCTTTATTCCATAAATAATGGCAAGGTTATAACAGCCTTCACTCTCTTTGTAGTCGCAAGCTGCGGTATACAGACTGACTATTTTGTTTCTGTATTTACCAGGATTATCAGTCGCCAATATTTGTTCTACTGCGCTCATACAGCTTTGAGCATCTCCCGCATTGCAATCCCATTCCAGATCTTCGGGCGTTTTGTCATGTTGGATTGCAGTTTCTGAACTATCGGAAATACTTTGATTATCGGTAATACAACCTGTCATGAATGTTATCAGAACCAGGCTTGCTAAACGGAAAAAATTCATACTCACCTATCACCTCTACGATTACGCTACTGCAATGCCTTACTGTCTCTGATTGAATATGAAAACGAAAAGATTGGCAACAATATTACTACTAAAGGATGTAAATTTCCAATTTTTGGTTTTTTGTCCCATGTCTGATTTCAGCGATAAAAAGACGCTCACGAGCTAGCCCTGTGGGGGATTGGGTGCATAGCTTGTGGTCTGTATTTTACGCGGGAGGGTGCCATGGATTTTGAGTATCGGCAGCAAGGATCGTCTATCCTGATTTCCTGGCCGGATGGCCAGACGAATAATTATCCCTTTATCTGGTTGCGCGATAATTGCCAGTGCCCGGCCTGTTTCCATCCCTCGACCCATGAACGGCTTTTATTCACCGCCGATATCGATCCGGATATCACGGCGCTGTCGGTCACCGGCGGAGCTGACGAGATTACCCTTCACTGGGACGAGGCGGGCGGTCATGAAAGTCATTTCACCGGGGAGTGGCTGTATCACAATTCCACGGCGGCGCCCAAGGGCGGGACGGTCCGCGAAAGTGCCGTTTTGTGGACTGCCGAGAGCCTGCATGAAATCCCCACATTCGACTATATGGAAGTGGCCGGCGATGAGGCGGGCATGCTCAGATGGTGTGCGGCGCTCCGGGCGTTCGGCATTGCCCGCATTCGCGATGTGCCGCGTGCCGACGGGACCGTTGTCGCCTTTGCCGAGCAGGTGGGCTATGTGCATGACACCATTTATGACCGGCTGCATAATGTCTATTCCGACCCCAATGCCTATAATCTCGCCTCCACCTCGGAGGAGTTGAAACCGCATACGGATATGCCCAACTATTTCTCGCCGCCCGGTGTGCAGCTGCTGCATTTCATCGATAACGAGGCGGAGGGCGGGGAGACCACTCTGGTCGATGGCTATGCCTGTGCCCTGCAACTGAAGGAAGAGGACCCGGCGGCCTATGAGATCCTTGCCAGCACCGATGTGGGCTTTCGGCTGGCCAGCTCGAAAGGCGATATTATCGGCCAGTCGCCTCTGATCGAGCTCAATAACCGCGGCTTTATCTCGACCATTCGCTATTCCAACCAGCTGATGCTGCCCCTGCTTATTCCGGGCGAGGAGGTGAAGGGTTTTTATGATGCCTATCGCACATTCAGCCGGTTGCTGAATTCAGCGGATAATCTGGTGAAATTCAAGACCCGCTCCGGTGACATGATCGCCACCCATAACCACCGGGTGCTGCATGGCCGGGCCGAGTTCAAACCGGCGTCGGGGGCGCGGCATCTGCAGCTGGCCTATCTGGATTTTGACTTGGTCATGAGCCGGCTTCGACAGCAGCAAGTGGCGGAAATCGGCGCGGACTGGTCGGTGGAGAGGTTCTACTGACCGTCCAGCTTCTATTGCGGAACCCTCGCACAGGCTTTCATATCCTCCATATCCGAGCTAATTCATCCGGGCGAGATTTTGGCATCCCATGGCGAAATTTGCACCGCAAGCTTTCTTAAAATAGGCCATCGCGGTTTCCGCATCTTTTTGTATGCCAAACCCGCTGTCATATAACAGGCCCAGATTATTACAGCTCGCGCCGAAATTCTGGTTGCAGGCAATTTCGTAAAAGCGGACAGCTGCGGTGATATCAACTTTTGTTCCGGTGCCGATGGTATAGGCCCGGCCCAGATTATGGCAGCCCTGCGGTAACGCGGCATCGCAGGCCCTTTGGTAGAATGAGACGGCTTTTACGGTGTCCCGGGCAACACCGTTCCCGGTCTCAAACAGGACACCAAGATTGCTGCAGCTTAAAGGGGTGTCATTTTCGCAAGCCCGCTGATACAGCGCCGCCGCCTTTGATACATCCTTGGTGACCCCCATGCCATTTTCATATTGTGCGCCCAGATTATTACAGCCCATGCCGACCCCTTCGTCGCAGGCGATCAGAAACAGCCGGCCTGATTTCGCCAGATCCTTAGAGGTACCGACACCCGCCATATAAAGCCTCGCCAGGTTGTAGCAGCCCAGGGCCAGGGGTTCCCTGCAGGCGTCGGTAAACAGCTCGAACGCCGTCTCGGGGTTCTGTGCAACCCCCATGCCCTTTAAATACAGAACCCCCAGATTGTTGCAGCCCAGCCCCGCCCCAAGTTCACAGGACTTTTCGTAAAACGCCGCCGCCTTCGCGGTGTCTTTGGAAACCCCGTCTCCTTGCTCATAGGCAACCCCCAAATTGTTGCAGCTGATTGGCAATCCGCGCTCACAGGCTTCGTTAAGTTGCGCCGTCTTGGCGGTCCCTTCGGCATGTGCCGTGGCATAAAAACCGGCGAAGGCAAAAACCAATCCGCAGAATAGAGACTTAAACGTCATTTGATGGTTTCCTTATTAAAATTCTCACCTGACAAATCACGCAGGATGACTGATGGGGGTCACGAAATTGTGAAAAAAATACCCGTTTAAGATTTATATCGAACTAATTAATTGTAGGCAATAGGCGGAATGGTAATCCTCTATCAGTATGTTTTTTCGTCGGGTAGTCAGCGTTTACAATTGATTTGAACTGAAATGAAAGCGTTGCGATTGGGGATGTAAATATTGAAAAATCTTGAATTTTTTTGCGTTTAAGTACCGAATTTCACCTATACTTATATACAGCGTCTATTATACTAAGTTGAAAACAGGGAGTATTTTCATTCTCCGAAAGTAATCAGTTCCGGTAACATTAAATACATCTACAAGATGAATTGAATTTTTTCTTTAAGAATGAGGAAATTGCCCCCTTTGAAAATAGGCTCCCTATTATACGTCGCAGACCATGATATGCTGGGAAAAGCATGACTTCGGAAAACGCGTCAGGCGAAAACCGCTCGGCAAGATAAATACTTTAAGCGATCTATCCGCCCGTGTGGGGAGCTGAAAAATTGCCTTTGCCTTTGCTCGTTTGCGGTCAGTGGAGAAGTTCTACTGATCCGGGGTATGGGTGAGCACATTGAGCAGCTTGCCGAACGGGTCGCGCACATAAAACCGGCGCACGCCCCAGGGCTCATTTTCCGGGCCATAGTCAAGGGGGATACCGGCCGCCTGTAGCCGCTGGAGAATCTCGTCAAGATTATCCACCTCGATGGACAGATCCGGGACAGGGGTGCCCGAGCCGCCTTCGGAGGCGATACTTATTTGAACCGGCGCCGGGGTCGGACTGCCGAAGGTGGTGATCCAGCCCATATCCATCAATTGTTCAAGGCCGAAAATATTCCCGTAAAAAGCCTTCGCCGCCGCCGGATCAACGGCTTTGATATTGCTGACAATGCGTGTAACGGTCATTTCCCAAACCCCCGGTCAATCGGCGTTTTTTCGCAGGGAAACGCTAAAAATTCCCCTAAATCCGCCAAAAATTAACAATTTGTTTATCCTGTTTGTCTATATTTGCCAGCATAACCCGAATATTATCTGAAGGTAACAGGCGACTGAAATGGCTGAAACCGCCACTGCTTTTACACAATTTGTCATCCAGACTCTGGTTTCCGAGAGCTGGCGCAGTTTCGACACATATGATGCGGAAGACAGCGCCCAGGATATTGCCCGGCAACTGGTGGAAGACTGGGGGGCGGCCCGGGTCCGTATTCTTGGCGGGTATTTCTGTGATACGAAAAACCGCAATGTCTATCACCTGGTGGATATTACCGACGCCCCAAAAACCGGCTTCTTGCATAAATTATCCGCGGCAAAACCCGCATTTTCCACGGCCTCCTTCGCACATCTCGTTCCGTCAAAAAGACTTTTGGGCGGGGCCGGGGTCAGCGGCGCCCTCCTGGTTGGGAGCCTGATCCTGTTTGCGGCACTGCCGCCCATTTCATCCTTTGCCAATGACGCCCAGAAACCCGCCGCCCTTCCGGAACTGCCTGTGATTGAGAACAGGCCGGTACCGCAAGCGGTAAAACCGGTAGCTCCGACTGTCGCAGAAATCGCGCCGTTGCCGGTTGTCATTGATTTACAAGCGAAATTCCTTGAAATCGCTGCCGTACCCTACGGCAATGTGAAGGATTTCGATGCGGCGCCAATCCGGCTTCGCGGCCCCTGGAGTGTTGAATGCTGGGCCCATCCGGAAATGCTGGTGATCCGGGAACATAAACTGCACCAGACCCCGGAAACCGTGACATTACGTGATACCCCCTTGCAAGAGTCAGCCGCCTTTACCACTGTCTGGCAATCCGGACAGCGCTATGGGATCCATCTGGAGGATGGCTCGGTTTATATCCTTGATCTGGTGTCATTTGACCAGATCAAGCCATTGGGTAGCCTGTCCAAAACCGGTGATTTTACGGCGGAAGCCGAGGATAATGTGTTAAACCGGTGTATCTAATCTGGTGTCTTAAACCATTATTTCTAAACTGATATCTTAAACTGGTATCTAAACTGATATCTCCAAACTGGTGTCTTAAACCATAATTTCCAAACAGTTACTTCTAAATTTTCGTCCCAAAACTAATATCTTAAATAGATGTCTTAAACCGTTATTTCTAAACCATTATCTTCAAGCGGTATTATTAGACCGGTGTCATTAGAGTGTTCCTTTCAAGGCGCAGTTATAGGCGCCCTTATAGACGTCCTGTTTTTAAAGAACCCGGGTTCCAAGAAGTTACTGCCTTAATTCACAAGCTCGCTTCACTTCGCACTTTTACATCTCGTACTGTTACATCTGGTACTCATGCATTTAGTACTCTTACACTGAAAGAAACACGTCATCAGAGAGCGGGTCTCTAGAAAACCCGCCTCCGGAAAACCACTCTGTACGCTAGGGGAGGCTACGCGTTAGAGGGTTCTGATATGCTTGCCGCACCACGAAGCTGTCTTCGGATACCACAAGGGATCACTCGATCATTGAGGACAGGGCGCTCGGGTCCTGATGGCCCGTGTTGGGAAGAAAACCTGTCTCAACGTGAAGGCGTAATGATAGTTGATTTTCACACCAATTGCAAGCTTTATTTTTCGAATTTTGACATAAACCTAAGAAAATACAGTCTGTTACCTCATAACAGGGGCAACGATCAGATCTGGCCTCCGCAAATTATTTCCTAATAAAGGTTGAAAAAACATATTTTAATTCAATTTAAAATAATTACCTGGATAGATCCAAGTATCTGTCCAATAACAGCTCGCCATTGCGCGAGACTTTATTTTAGCTCATTCCTTTTTTACGGAGAAACATCATGATCTCAGTCGCACGATATTTTAGTCTTTGCCTGTTTTTAAGCGGGACATTGTTTTTTGCCCTGCCCCTATCCCTAACACAGGCGCAGGAAGCACCGGACCTGGTTGGCACCTGGACCGGCGACCATAGTATCATTATTCATCGAGACGGCGCCGTGGAGCTTGGGAAAATTACGACTGTCCTGACCATAAAACAACAGGATGGCCCGTATTTTCAAGGCTCGAAAACCTGGAAAAGACAAGAAAAGATTTCCGTCTATAGCGACATCGGTGAAGAGCTCGCCACCGAAGGCCTGGAAAATATTGTCGGCGTGATCGGTTTTGATGGCGAGACGGTCACCATAGCAGAGGGGGAAGACAGCGGCGTTCATCACGGTCGCCTGATTGACAGGGATCAAATGATGCTGACTTATGTCGAAAGTGATATTGGCGACGCCGTGCTGTTCAGGGCAATCCTGACCCGGCAGCGCTTACCTTCCGGGCGGTACTAACCTGCCGGGCGGCGGGAGGGCTGCCGGCAAAGCTGCTTGCCATCGCACTCTATTCAGGAGATTTAATTATCGCTTTAAAACTAGTTCAGCTGGTGCTAGCCTGGTTTCATTTTCTTGACCGGAGTGACGAATGCGATCTGTTGGGAGCTTGTTTTTAATGCTGTTCATTGGCGGATGCACGGTGCCATCCAAGGGGGATTCTCCCGTTACGACGGCACCTGCACCTTCCGCGACAGCGGCGCAGGAAGCGATAATTGCGGCAACTCAGAGCCCGTTTTATACACCGTTGGTCGGCCAATATCTGGCGGCGGCCAACCGCGACCTCCCGAAAAAATATCCCCGCTTTACCATTGAAAAAGTCGAGTTTATAAACCGCGATCTTGTCACCGTTTTCAAATATGACTCGTTCAACCAGGCGGTTTCGGATTTGTATGAAAAGGGCAGCATGTATTGGTGGGAAAATCAGCGGATTTGTCGAAATCCGTTTTACCTGGAACTGGGCCGGGAGGGTATTTCCTTCTACATACGGACGATTTTGGACGAAGAGGGAGCACCGCCAATCGGATCTTTAAGCCCCGTTACGCGAGATTATTGCGCTCATAGCGGTTTCCTCAACCAGGGCCCGGACCCGTTAATCTGAAAGGCTGCGTTGCCCTGTTCAAACCTGCATATGGCCAGCCTTGCCACCGTATGATACATAGAAAATTCAGGATCGGAAAAGCCCGAACGGGCGTCTGAATTTTACGAAAGGAACATAGGGTGGCCAATGTAACCGTAGGGGATATGTGCCTTGGGAACCGCAAGGCGATGACATTGATCGGCGGGATGAATGTCATTGAATCTCGCGATCTGGCATTTGAAGTTGCCGAAGAGTTCGTGACCGTTTCGGCCCAGCTGGGCATCCCGTATATTTTCAAGGCGTCGTTTGACAAGGCCAACAGATCCTCGATCCATTCCTTCCGGGGGCCGGGGCTGGACGCCGGATTGCAGATCCTGCAGGACATAAAATCCGAGTTTGGCGTGCCGGTCATTACCGATGTGCATGAGGTCCTGCAAGCCAAGCCGGTGTCCGAGGTTTGCGATATCCTGCAGGTGCCGGCCTTTCTGGCGCGGCAAACGGACCTGATCGCGGCGGTTGCCGCAACCGGTGCCCCCGTAAATGTAAAAAAACCGCAATTTATGAGCCCGCCGCAAGTCAGGAACCTGATCGAGAAATTGCGTGAATGCGGCAATGAGCAAGTCCTGCTCTGTGAACGGGGGTCCTGTTTCGGCTATGATAACCTGGTTGTGGATATGCTCGGGATCCGCACCATGCGCAACTGCAGTGACGATGCGCCCATCATCTTCGACGTGACCCATGCCCTGCAAATGCGGGACGCGACGTCGGATACCTCCGGCGGACGGCGCAACCAGGTGGCGGAGCTGGGCCGCTCGGGCCTCGCTGTCGGCATCGCCGGGCTGTTCGTCGAGGCCCATCCCGACCCAGACAACGCGAAATGCGATGGCCCCAGCGCCCTGCCGCTGCACCGCCTCAGGGATTTTCTCGCGCAGATGAAGGCGGTTGACGATCTGGTAAAAAGCCTGCCGGAGCTGGACCTGGAGTAGGGGAACGCGATGTTTTTTTCCCGTCATAATCAAGTCAAACCTCTCAAGGGCTGGATGCCGTCACTTCTGGTCCTCTATTTAATTGCGCAGGTGGTCAGCCTTGTCGGGTTTCTGGATGGCTTTACGGGCGCCGAATTCGACGGACGCCCGGCACCCTTGATCTATGGCGCCATGCTATGGGTAACCTGGGCCATGGTAATTATGTTTCTGGTCAAGTCGAAAGAGCTGTTGCAAATCAAGATCGGGGCCGGTGTCCTGCTCAGCATGCCCGCCGCAATTTGTGTGCTTTATCTATGGGTGGCCTCATGAGGGAACATCAATGATTTATGTATTGGCCTATCCCGAATTTGACCCGGATATCTTTGAGGCCATTGAAAAATTTCGTAGCATAAATGAACCTGAGCGCGCCCGGCTTGTGGCGCCCCATATAACTTTGGTGTTCGCTTTACGGGATGAAAAACCCGAAGATTTTGCTGATTTCTGCAGCCGGAAAATCAGGTCAATGAAGAGATTCCCGATCACATTTGATCGTTTCGAAATCCTTCATGATCCGGTTGAAACGACCCATAAAATTTGCCTTGTCTGCGGCGAAGGTGGGCAAAAAATCAAAACACTTCACCATGCTTTATATGAGGGCCCGCATCGCTCCGGTTTGAGGGCTGATATCCCGTTTAAACCCCATATGACCATTGCAACCAATGCCAATGTTGCCCCTCTGGAGAAACTGGATCCCACGGTCATAGGTGCCTTTCCGGTTCGGGCAGAAATTAATACCATTAATATTATTGAAGTCACGGAAGGCCGCTTGCGGAATGTGCGGACGGTCAGTCTAAGGGATTGATATCGATGACTGGAAACAGGTGATCGATGTACGGGCGAAATTCTGCCGTGAGGCGAAACCAGTGGATACCATCCTGCAGGTCAGCCGCTTCGTTAATCCCGACTGGCTGGTCGAGGGGGAAGCCGATGCTGTGGTAGCGGAGGAGTAGGATTTTAGGCTTGACCGTGATAAGGACGACTTCTTTTTTTCGTCTTCACCCTCGACAACTAGTGGTGGGAATAGCGGTTAGTGCATTGCCCTTGATGCTTGAGGGCAGGAAATTAACCATATCCGAGATT
Organism: Sneathiella marina; assembly: GCF_023746535.1. GTDB lineage: Bacteria > Pseudomonadota > Alphaproteobacteria > Sneathiellales > Sneathiellaceae > Sneathiella > Sneathiella marina. Next base: position 1,973,552 of record NZ_CP098747.1, read on the forward strand.
TAATTTGTAAAATACCCGTAAAAATTTATTATAAAAATATATATACTATATTAAGATATTCTAATGCGGGAGCGGTTATGAGTTTATTATCTGGGAAATTATTTAGAATCGCGTCGACTTCGGTGGTGGTACTCGGTTTATCACTAACCTCGGCAGTTGCAGCGACGACTTATACGGATAGAAGTTTATTCGAACCCACCCTTGGAACAAGTGTTACGGATGACTATTCAAATGCGGGATATGGCCGCCCTCCCATTGCAACATCCAATCGTTTTACCAATGAAGAAATGTCTGATGTTTTAGGGGAAACAGAGTATACAGCAACGTCGATAGGCTACCCTATTAACTCTAACTCTGTTTTTGGTGTCAACTCTGGAAATGGCCAGGCTTATTGTGCGGGTTGTAATGGATCTTTCAATCTTGGTTTCACGAGCACATCGGTTGGAACTTCGGACGGCGTCTTTGGCGTCGGATTTGATTTTCTTAATCTTGAAGATCCATTTTACACGGCCTTTGTTACATTTGGCGACGGAACAACGGCCAATTATGCCCTTCCTCAATCCAACTCATTTCAAAATTTTTTCGGCATTACCAGCGACCTTTTAGTGACCTCCATGCATCTTGGACTCATAGACGGTGCGACTACGCAATTGGAAGGCCTCTTTGTAATAGATAACTTAACCATTGGATCTGCCGCCCCGCTTTCCGCCGTGCCGCTTCCAGCGGCGCTGCCACTGTATGGCGCAGGCATGGCTCTTTTGGGTCTTGCTGGCTGGCACCGGAAAAGAAAACTGAACGCAAAGGTGGCTTGATCCTTTTATAAAGGCATGCAAGTTGTGCATCGTTTTTAAAGAGGCCAGGATGAAAAAGCTAACTCTTCTCGGCTTTATTGCGCTGCTGTTTTGTGCGAGTGCTCAGGCCCAGACCGGTAAATGGGAGCCGCTTGAGAATATCCCCGATTGCCGTGTCTGGAACGAGGCACCGGAGCCCAATGACAGCGCGACCTGGAGCGGTGTTTGCCGCGATGGATATGCCGAGGGTGAGGGGGAACTTGTCTGGTATGTGCCAAAAGAAGTTGCGCATGAAAAGCATATTTATGTGGGATCAATGCGGCGCGGGAAACTGGACGGCAGGGGGATTTATACCTGGCCGGATGGCAGCCGGTATGATGGCATGTGGAAAAATGACAACTGGCACGGCATGGGCGCGACTTTTGATGCAAATGGCAACAAGGTTTATGAGGGCAACTGGAGCGACAATGTAAAATCCGGTTATGGCGTCGCGACGGTCAATTGCCCCCAGAAAATGCCCGATGGCTTTGTGTCGAAGGTGCTGAAGGGTTTAGCCTGCGGCATGTCATATGACGGCAACTGGAAAGACGATTTGCCCAATGGCGAAGGAACACTCATAACACCCTATTTAGGGAGCTATTTCGGAAACTGGAAAAATGGGTGCTTAAAGAAATTTTATGTTCTGAATCTGAAATTCGGTGTTGGCCCGAACGGTTGCAAGTAGATGCAACAGGATTCACAGCCGAGCCTTATCCGCGCTTTTTAAACCGGGTGGGGGACAGGGCCTTGATGACATCTGTGGGCAGGCAGCGGGGGCGGTTCAGGATCATGTCGGTCAGCAGATGGGCGCTCATCAGGCTGCTGAGGATCCCGTAGGAGCCATGGGCGGCGGACATATAGACATGGTCATGGCCGGGCAGGGCGCCGATTATGGGGAAGCGGTTGCGCGAGGTTGCGCGGACCGAGGCCCGTTGTCCGGTGACGGTCAGGCCGCTCTCCAGTCCCGGTATAATTTCGGCGAGGCGGTCGATATTCTCCTGATCATCTTCCGCCCGTAGATCGCTGTCTTCCGTGTCCGGCTGGAAGGTGGCGCCCAGGGTATGTTCGCCGTTATGCGCCGGGGTCATATAGCCGCTATGACAAAGATTGCAGTTAAGGGCCGCCGAGCGGGCGGTGGCCGCGACTTGCGTGATCTGTCCGCGCACCGGGATCAGGGGCAGGGTCGGGGCGAATTTGGCCACCGCCGGTCCGCAGGCCAGAACCGTCACCGGTGCGTCGATTTCCGCCAGGTCCGTAATTTCCGCATTGAGGTGAACCTCGATATTCCGGGCGTAGGCGGCGCAGAGCTTTTTTGGCGAGACATAACCGCCTTCGGGCAGGTAGAGGGCGTCATGGCGCAGCTCGATCCCGGCGATTTCAGAGGCCTCTATGCGACTGACAAGCCGCATATGCGCCGCCTCCCAGCCCCAGTTTTCCTGTGTTCGGCGCAGGCGGTCGCGGATTTTGTCACTGGTCATCAGATGCAAGGAGCCGCAAGGGGTCCAGTCGATACCCTCAAGCGTTTGAAACTGGCAGAGGGCCTGCGCATAGGCCGCCGCATAGAAATCGCTTTCGGCGCTGCGCAAGGCGGAGAAGCGGGGGTTATAGAGCCCGCACTCATTCCCCGAGGCACCGCTGGCCAATGCGGGTCCCGCCTCATACAGGACAGGCTCCGCGCCTGATTGCCGTAAGATATGGGCGAGGGCACAGCCCGCCATGCCGCCGCCGAGGATGGCGACTTTCACGGATTTTCTCCGTCATAGATGCCGGTTGTCATATGCCGCTTGCGGCCAAACCCGGGGGCTTTTTGGACCGTAAATCCGGCCGCGGCAAGGTCCCGGCGTACCTGACCGGCGGCGGTATAAGTGGACAGCCTTGTGCCCTTGCGGCTCAGCCGCGCCATCTGGGCGAACAGGGCCGGGTGCCACATGTCAGGGTTGGTTGCGGGCTTGAACCCGTCGAGAAACCAGGCGTCCACGGCCATATCCCCGGCGGTATCCAGTTTCGGGATCGCCGCATTGACATCCTCGAAGATCAGGGTCAGGGTCACCCGCTCGCTCAACACAAGGCGGTGAAACCCGGGGATGATCGGCGGATACCGGTCCAGCAGCTTTTGCAGCCGCCCGTCAAACCCGGCGCTGTAAGGCTGCAGGTGAGGACGTATTATCTCCGACCTCAGCGGGTATTTTTCGAAGGAGATAAAATCGAGGGTGTGTGGTGGCGCCGCCGTCTCGTCGAACAGCTTCCAGGCGGCCAGAAAATTCAAGCCGGTGCCAAAGCCCGTCTCGCCGATGACGAAACGGGATTTCTGTTGCCAGCCATGCGGCAGGTTATTGCCGGCCAGGAAGACGAACGCGCTTTCGGCCAATCCGTTCTCGGCGGAAAAATACAGGTCATCAAACTCCCGGGAGACGGGCGGGGTGACGGTCGGAGGGACGGGGGGCTTGGCGGTTAGTGTCAGGGAACTGATCTTTCAAAATTGCGACGGGACAGCATAGTCATAGCGGCATATTTGCGCCAGCGAAAGGATCTGTTTGTGGGAGCAACGTGAAAGGGTCCGCCTGCCAGTAGGTGTATTGGGGCTCTGGCAGGCGGAGGGGGACAGGGCGCTAGGCGGCTTGCCGCGCGGTAAGCTGCGCCATCAAGGCACCGGCTGTCCGTTCGGAGGAGGCGGGATTCTGGCCGGTGACCAGATTACCGTCAATCACCGTATACGGGGCCCAGTCATCGGTTTTCGAATACAGGGCTCCCTTGTCAATCAGCATGTCTTCCACCAGGAAAGGAACGATATCGGACAGGCCGACGGCCTCTTCCTCCCCATTGGTAAAACCGGTGACCTTGCGGCCATGGACAAGGGCTTTCCCGCCTCTGCCTGTCACATGGCGGAAAATGCCGGGGGCATGACAGACGGCGCCGATGGGCCGGTTATTGATATCGAAAAACGCCAGCAATTCCCGATTGGTCCGGCTTTCCGCGAGATCCCAAAGCGGGCCATGGCCGCCGGGATAGAACACGGCATCATATTTCTTGAAATCCACGGCCCCCAGTTTCCGGGTATGGGCGAGGTCCTTTTGCGCCTCCGGGTCATCGTAAAATCTTCGGGTGGCCGTCGTCTGAAAAGCCTCATCATTACTTTTCGGATCCAGCGGCGGTTCCCCGCCTTTCGGGGACGCCAGTGTCACTTGAGCACCGGCATCTTTCATTACATAATAGGGGGCGGCAAATTCTTCGAGCCAGAAACCGGTTTTATCACCTGTGTTTCCCAATTTGTCGTGGGAGGTCAGTATCATCAGAATGTTCATAATCACTATCCTTTACGTTACGGTTCTACATATATTTGCCGCTGTCTCCGGCAAATGCTCTACTTGCAGCAACGGGCAGAAAATACCGGCTGCTTGTCACCCATGACCTGCCTTGAACCGGCATTGATGGTCACTTGAAGTACAGAGAATAAGCTTTTGTTTTCAAACAGTAAAACTGGAACGAATATTCCAGTTTTCAAAGCCTCAACTGTATCTTGCCCCATACATAGGGAGGCCCCTATCCGGTTTCCAGTAGGCAGTGCCAAGAAAGTGAAAATGCCTCGAAAATGTCATAATTTGGTGGAATTGGCCGCCGGTTGTTGCTAGGGATGGGGGTCCCGTTGTGTCCCCCGTTGGAGAATTCACGTCATGTATCTGCAGTCCCTGAAACTGACCTGGCGTCTGTATCCTTATGTGTTGTTGGCGGTCGTCGGCGAGCTTGTAGTTCGCGTGTTGGCGGAGCAGGAGATCGGCGGCAATAGCAGCAAGGGATTTACCATTACTCTTCTGTATAGTGTTCTTGCATTTTTCGCTCATGTGGACATCCTGTTTCCCGACCCTCACAACCGGGCGGAGGCGATAAAGCGGTTTGTCGGCTTTATGCTGCGATATATGGGGCTTATTTTCCTGATAGTACTGATCGCGGGAGGGCTGACCTTTTTCCTGTATTACGGCCTCGAAATCGCATCCGGGGGCGATCGGGACGAGCGAGTTGGCATGCTCGCCCTTATCATGCTGCCTTTGGCCGGTCTTTTCAGCCTTCTCATCTTCGGATTTATGGGAACCTGGATGCCCGCCTTTGTGGTGGATCGGCAGCGCGGGGTGGGTAAAGCGATTGCGCGCGGGAGATCGACCTTCTGGTATGTAACCGGGCGCTTGATTTTCGGTCCGGGCCTGCTTTTCGTCCTGTCCTTATCTGCCTTCGCCTTTATCCCGACCCTGGCGGGCCTTCCGGAAACCTATTTCCAGACCGGCTGGCAGCCAAATATTTCAACATTTGTTTATTCGGCCGTTACCTATGTCTTGCAAGCCTGGGCCATCGTCATGACCGCCTGGATCTTCTCCAGGGCGTTTTTAAAAGCTGAGGCTAGCCACGCGGAGGCGCAGGCCTGATGTACCCGCAGTCTTTCAAATTACTCGTTCGGCTGTATCCATATGTGCTGTTGGTCATCGTCTGTGAGTTGATTTTTGGGCCATTTAAAAGCTACATCCAGACCTTTGGCGGAGAGTTGTTTTACGATATTCTGATCGATAGCCGCTTTTTGCGCTATAACGCCGCATATCTTCTTACTCTGCTGGCAGAGGCCTTACTGATTTTCAAGGCCAGTGAACAAATCCTCAATGTGAAGAACACTGTCGACATTCGCTGGGCGCGACAGTTCGGGTATTTTGCGGTTATTTGGCTCTTATTTCATATACCGGTCCTGTTGCAGCAGGTTCCTTATTATATTGCATCTATGTCCAATGAAGTGGCTTCTAAACAAGATAGTATAGCGACGGGGGTCAATATATTTCTATTTATGTTGCCTATTGTAATACTCTTGTTCTTCCTCGAATATTTTTTATTCGGCACCTGGTTTCCGGCTATTGTCGACAATAAACGCGGCGGACTAGGCACTGCCTTTGCAAGGGGTAAACAGACCTTTCTTTTTGTCATGTGGCGTTTTCTGGCAGGGCCCACGGTGCTGTTAATTACAATGAGTGTGCTGTTGTATATAAATTCGGCTGTAGCGCGATATGCCACCGATTGGCAGCTATTGGTTCCCGTGACGATTGTCGGGATCCTGTTAGATATCTTTTATTGCTGGATTCTCGTCATGACCGCGTGGATTCTTTCGAAAGCATACTTAAAGACGAAAATTGTGCCGGAAGAAGGTTCTTAGGCGATGATTTTGACAACCAATGCCCATAAACAGAAGGTCTTATGTATCTAGACTCATTGAAACTGATGGCGCGCTTGTACCCGATTGTCCTGATCGTGATTGGAATGGCACTACTTGAGACGCTGTTTCCCGAAGAACAAGTTGTTATCGGTCTGGCAATCATCATTTTGTTGTATGTTCTTCAATATAACGCGTTTTCGAAATGCCTTCCTAAAGATATCCTTATACCCGTTCCGACAATCAACAAAATAGCCGGATTTGTTTATCGAAATTTGCTCCTTCTGATTTTAAGCTCAATTTTTGTAGTTCTTTTTTTGCTTTTTATCGTTGCGGGTATGCTGATATTTCCTGATGCATCTAATTTATTGGAATCATTTAGAGGAACAGCCATTACAGCTGTACTTTCTCTTATCATTCTCACTTTTCCATATTGTTATGTCGTTGCTAAGATTGGCCTGATTCTTCCCGCCGGTATGGCGGGTCACGACACGACCTTTAGCACCGCCATGGATCGGAGTATGGGAAAGGTACGCGCAACTTTTTTCAAGATGCTCTTTGGTCCTGCGATGCTTTTTTTCGTCATGCCATCTGTCTTGATGTTTATAGGGGTGATGATATCCAGCCTTGCCGGTTTAGATACGCCAGAAGGGGAAATGCCGGTCTGGCTCTCTTCGTCGGTTTCGGTGCTTACTATCAGTTTCATATGTTGGGGCGAAGTCATGATGGCCTCCAATTTATCGGCTCTATTTATCAAGGTGCGAACGGTTTCTGTTGACGCCGCGCCTGTCACGTCAATGCCGACGACAAGCTGACCTGTCCTACAGCTTGGCCGGGATAAAGACGGCCTTCTCGGTATCCACAATTTTGTTGGTACGTTTTGCCGTCTGAAGGGTATTTTTCGATAGAAATAGAATATGGAACTTGCTAATAGATTGGTCATATCTGATCAATTTATTGGGTGGTGATCATAAGCCCGCTCTGTCATCGCCCGGAAATTCACCATTTTTAACAAGAGGTTTCATCATGAGCAAAACGATTACCCAGGGGATAGATCATCTTGGCTTGAGCGTCCGGGATCTGGACGCCAGCAGGGATTTTTTTGAAAAAGCCCTGGGATGGCGGCAGTTCGGCGGAAACCCCGATTACCCGTCGGTATATATGACCGATGGCGTTTCAAAACTGACTTTGTGGGAATGCAAGGGCGACGAGGCCTCCGGCTTTGATCGGCATAAAAATGTCGGGTTGCATCATTTTGCCTTGAAAGTCCCGACAGCAGACGCCTTGCGCGAAACGTTTAATGCGGTCAAGGACTGGCCGGGTGTTGACATTGAATTTGCCCCTGAATTTTCAGGTAACGGGCCGAAAGAACATTTCATGATCTACGAACCCGGAGGAACACGGCTTGAAATTTCATTCGATCCGCGCTGAGTTTTTGATTTCTTTAAAGCGTGGCAGGTTTTGGGTCCAGCGGATGTCTGGCCGTCACACCCTGCCGGGTTCTCCCTGTGTCTTCCCCCATATAATCCGGTGAAACCGGTAGCGAAGAGGGCATGGGGCCTCTATAGTCTGGCAACCCTGTTTTCCATCAGTTGATCGAGGATCCATGACAAAAACTGCTCTTGTTACCGGTGCTGCGCGGGGTATCGGGCTTGCCACCACGAAAACCTTTCTGGCGCGGGGATGGCAGGTTGCCATGATCGATATTGACGGGGAGGAATTGCGCCATGCCGCCGACGGGCTTGAGAATGTCGTCGCGATCACGGCCGATGTGTCCGACCCCAAGCAGGTGATGGGGATGGCGGAGGAGGTGAGGGAAACCTTCGGCACGCTGACCGCCTTGATCAATAACGCTGGCGTCGCGGATTTCGGTCCCATTGGTGAGACGACGTTTGACCGCTGGCAGAGGGTGATGCGAACCAATCTGGATGGTCCGTTCCTGATGGCGCAGGCCTGCGTGCCGTTTATGGCACAGCCGGGCGGAGCGATTGTCAATATTGCCTCTATTTCAGGTGTGCGGGCCAGTACATTACGCGTGGCTTACGGCACATCGAAGGCAGCGGTAATCCATCTGTCCAAGCAACAGGCTGTGGAATACGGGGAGATAGGCATTCGTGTAAACACGGTGGCGCCGGGCCCGGTGGATACCAAATTGGCCCTTGCGGTGCATACGCCGGCAATCCGCAAAGCCTATCACGAGGCGATCCCGCTTAACCGTTATGGGGTTGAGCAGGAAATCGCCAACGCCATTTGTTTTCTATGCTCGGACGAGGCCAGCTACATCACCGGGCAGCTGCTTTCCGCCGATGGCGGCTTTCAGGCAGCCGGGGTGGGGTTACCGGCACTCAGAGATTGAATTGGCAAAAATTTGTTAACGATTTAGACGTATATCCTTGCTGTCAGCCCAATAATAATACAAATTAGAAACTGATAACATTCGGGGGAATTCGAAATGTTTAAACAAAATATACAATTCAGCCGCCGACAGGCGTTGACCCTGGCCGGAAGCGGTCTGGCGTCCGCGGCATTCGCCGGGCCGGTTTTTGCAAACACGCCAAATGTTGAGTTAAAAGGGGCCCTTCGGACCTTGGCGGGCAAGTTCTTTTTCTCGACCGAGAATCCAGGCCGCTGGAAGGGCAAGGAAAAAGGCCATTCGCCGATAATCAAGGTGGATAAAGACGGCAATAATGCGCTGATCCGCGCGGCGGTCCGCCATCCCATGGATCATGATCACTTTATCATCAAGCATATCCTGATGGATCAGAATTTTGATTTTATGGCCGAACAGGTTTTTGACGTGAATTTCGATATGCCACGCTCCCGGTTCGAGGTGAGCGGATATTCAGGGCAAATCTATGTGGTCTCGCTCTGTAACCTCCATGACAACTGGGTCAATGTCTCGACCATCTAAAAAGTAACCTTATGAAAACATCAGGGGCCTCTTCGGATCTGTGGCCAAGCCTCGGAATTATTGGTGCCGGGATCCTGTGGGGGTTGTTCTGGCTGCCCGTACGCGCCCTCGGTGACCTGGGGCTGGAGGGCGCCTGGCCGGGCATTGTTATGTATGCCGGTGCGGCCCTGTTCTTATCCCCTGTTCTGGTTGTCAGCTGGAAAACCATCCGGCCCATCTGGAAACCCCTGGCGCTCAGTGGCCTGTTCACGGGCGCGGCCTTCGCCTGTTATGCCACCAGCCTGCTGTTTACCGAAGTCATCCGCACCATCCTGCTGTTCTATTTAACGCCGGTCTGGGGCACGCTTTTGGGAATTATTTTTCTGGGAGAGAAATTCACCCTGAGCCGCGCTATTGCGCTTGTTTCCGGGCTGGGAGGATTACTGGTTGTCATTGGACTGGGAACAGAATTTCCCTGGCCGCGCAATCTCGGGGACTGGCTGGCACTGATCGCCGGCATGTTCTGGGCGTTGGGCACCATGCTCCTGTATCGCATGGGCACCGTCGCTACCCTGGCACAGAGCCTGTCCTTTGTTTGCGGTGCCCTGGTGGTGACCGGCGGTGCCCTGCTGCTGGGCGGGGATATTTTTGGCGCGACACCATCGCCCGCTCAACTGGTCGGCGCCATACCGTTTGGGCTCTTGGCGGCGCTGTATGTCATACCGATGCTGATCCTGACCGTCTGGCCGGCAACCCGTCTCAGTCCGGCGCGTGTGGGAATTTTGCTGATGAGCGAGGTGGTTGTCGGTGTTGGCTCTGCCGCCCTGCTGTCGGGGGAGCCCTTCGGCCTGCGCGAAGTGATCGGCACCTGCCTGATTGCCGGCGCCGGGATTATCGAGGTTCTGGGGCAGCGAAGCAAATAGGTTTATTGTGTTGCGAGGGGAAGGCTGGCGGCGTTCCAGCTATTGATGCCGCCGTCAAGATGGCTGATTTTCGAAAGGCCAGCGCGGATCATCAGGGGCAGGGTGCGACCGCTTCTGAAACCGGACCGACAATAGAGGAGGTAATGCTGGTCCGGGTCAAGCGCGCCGATCAGCTGGGCAAAGTTATCGCCGTGGTAATCAATATTGATGGCGCCGGCCACATGGCCCTCGTTGAACTCACCCGGTGTGCGCACATCCAGAATGACAATTTCCTTTTGTGTCTCGATCAGTTCAGCAGCTTGCGGAGCGGTGACATGGCGGATACCGTATTTTCCCAGCGTTCCGATTTCCGCCGCCTGCAGGGTGGTTACGGGTCCGGCAAGGATAAAGAAGCTGATGAGAAGAAATCGAAATACTCTCATTTGGCTCTCCGGCTAGACGTGAAAGGAGGATCCGCAGCCACAGCGGCCTTTTTCATTGGGGTTTTCAAAGGTGAACCTGGATTGCAGGCCTTCTTCAAGCCAGTCCATTTCCGTTCCCGCCACATATTGTACCGCTTCATGATCGATCAGCAGGGTAACATTGTCGGTAGTGACAATGGCATCATCGGGCTTCTGGTCGGAGGCGTAGTCCATGGTGTAACTGAGGCCATTGCACCCCGTATTGGTGATCCCAATGCGTAGACCCAGCGTGTCGCCGTCATTCTGGCCCAGCAGGGTTTGCACCCGTTCCATGGCCCGTTCCGTCATTGTCATAATCTGTGTATCAGTCATCTTTTACCTCGGGGTTACCCCAATCAACTCTATAAATATTGTGTTAAAACATCCCTAAATCAAGCTTTGCCGCTTCGGACATGTTATCCGGTGTCCAGGGCGGGTCCCACAGGATCTCCACCGAGACATTCTTAACGCCAAGTACGGGAAGAACCGCATCGCGGACCCAAATGGGAATTTCACCGGCCACCGGGCATCCCGGTGCGGTCAGGGTCATGCCGACGAAGACATCGCCATCATCGGCGATATCAATGACGTAAATAAGCCCCAGATCATAAATATTGACGGGAATTTCCGGATCATAAATGCCGCGTATGGCCTCGACAATCGGGGCCTCAAGCGGATTGGAGGAGGTTCCTTCCACATATGGCCCGGTGGCTTTTGGCCGCTCTATTTTATCAACAACAGTCATACCGTTTCCTATTCCGTCGAAATCTCGTCACTGCCATCCATGGCAGAGGTCATGGCGTGCCAGGCGAGGGTGGCGCATTTGACCCGCATGGGGAATTCCTTCACGCCGGCCAGCACCATCAGCCGCTCCGTATCGTCCCCGGCGTCAAAATCATCGTCTTCACCCTTGACCAGCTTCTGGAAACCGTCAAAAATGAACTTGGCTTCGCCTTCGGTCTTACCCTTGATGATTTCCGTCATCATGGAGGCGGAGGCGAGAGAGATCGCGCAGCCCTTTCCTTCAAAGGCCGCATCCTCGATCAACCCGTTATGACCCATTTTCAGATAGACATTGACCGTATCACCGCACAGCGGGTTATAGCCATGGGCCTCGTGATTGGCATCTTCGGGATGGCGGAAATTCCGCGGATGCTTGCTGTGATCGAGGATCACTTCCTGATACAATTCCCGTAAATCGTCGAACATAAAAACTACCCTTACCCGAAAATCTCTTGAACGCTTTTGATGGAGGCCACCAGGGCATCCACATCCGCACGGTTATTATAGAGCGCAAAAGACGCGCGCGCCGTCGATGCCACATCAAAATGATCCATCAATGGCTGCGCGCAATGATGACCAACCCGGATTGCCACGCCACTGCGATCGACAATGGTGCCGATATCATGGGGGTGGACACCTTCCATGGTGAAGGAAATGATGCTCGCCTTGTGCTTTGCCTGACCAATGATCTTGACGCTGTTGATCTGGCTCAACTGTTCCGTGGCGTAGGCCAGCAGAGACTGTTCATGGGCGCCGATCTTGTCGAGGCCGATGCTGTTGATATAGTCAATGGCGGTGCCCAGTCCGATCGCCTGAACAATGGGCGGCGTGCCCGCCTCGAACTTGCTGTGACCCTTGGCATAAGTTGTTTTCTCAAACGTCACCCGGTTGATCATATCGCCGCCGCCTTGATAAGGCGGCATTTTGGCGAGCAGCTCGGCCTTGCCATAGAGCACACCGATGCCTGTGGGGCCAAAGACCTTGTGACCGGTGAAAACATAGAAATCCGCCCCGATTTCCTGCATATCGACTTTTAAATGGGGCACCGCCTGCGATCCATCCACAAGCACCACGGCGCCGGCATCATGGGCCGCATCGATGATCTGGCGGATCGGCGTAATGGTGCCGATGGCATTGGAGATATGGGTGACGGCCACAATTTTTGTCTTTGGGCCCAGCATGTCGAGATAGCTCTCCAGCATAAACTCACCATGCTCATCAATGGGAACCGCCCGAACCGTCGCGCCGGTTTTCTCGGCAATCAGTTGCCAGGGGACAATATTGGAATGATGCTCAAGGTAGGAGAGAATGATTTCATCGCCGGGCTGTAAATTGGCCCCGCCATAGGACGCGGCGACCAGATTGATGGATTCTGTCGCATTCTTGGTGAAAATCACCTCATCCAGGCTGCCTGCATTGATATGGGCGCGGATGGTCTCGCGGGACGCTTCATACAGCTCCGTTGAGGACTGGCTGAGAAAATGAACCCCCCGATGCACATTGGCATAGGTCTCGGCATAGGCTTTTTGCACGGCATCGAGAACCACTGTCGGTTTTTGCGCCGACGCCCCGCTATCGAGATAGATAAGCGGCTTGCCATGGACTTCCGTCCCGAAAATGGGGAAATCCCGGCGGATCTTTTCAATATCAAATGTTGTCATATCGTTCATGACAGCTCCTTAAACCTGATCCAGCCACTCGGTGGCGATATCTGAAAAATAAGCTTTGATGCGATCATCGGAAATTTCCTCGATAACATCGGCCAGAAAAGCATCAATCAGCATTTTACGGGCTGATTTTTCGTCGATGCCCCGTGACTGCAAATAGAAGAGGGCGTCCTCGTCCAACTCACCGGAGGTTGCGCCATGACTACATTTCACGTCATCGGCGTAAATTTCCAGTTCCGGCTTGCAGGCAACGGTTGCCCGGTCCGATAACAAAAGCGCCTTGCTGAGCTGGTCGCCCGCCACTTGCTGGGCATCTTCGGCAATATGGATCTTGCCTTGAAAAATACCACGGGCTTCCCCGTCCAGCACACCTTTATAAATCTGTGCGCTTTCATTCTGCGGTACCGTATGCAGGGTTAAAGTCGTCGTATCGCAATGCTGCTTGCCGCGCATAAGATAGGCGCCGTTCAGGATACTTTTCGCGCCGGACCCGGTAATTTTCGTGGTCAATTCATTGCGGGACAGCTTACCGCCCGTAGAAAGACTGAAATTTTCATAAATCGCGTCGTCAGCCACGTCGCATTCGGTCAAGGCAAGATGAAAGGCCGCGATGCTTTCATTCTGGTACTTGAAATGCCGCAATACGGCGCCCGCCTGCAGCGAAATACTGGTCTGCGGATTGGTGAAATAGCTTGTCGTGGCCTCGCTGACATGTTCTTCCAGCAATGTGACCTGGGCGCCATCGCCCATCCGGATAATATTACGCATATGCCGGGCAGGGCGGTCTGTGGCATTGGTCGATAAAAACCTGATCCGCAACGGCTGATCAAGGGTGACACCCGCGGCGACTTTCAGGACAAAGCCATCCTCCATAAAGGCCGTATTCAGCGCGACAAGCGCCTGCTGCGGTGCCGCCATTGGAATAAGGTCCGCGTTTCCCACATCCAGTTCTGCAGCCAGGGACGTCAGCTCAACGCCCGTTGGCAGGCTGCCAAGCTGGCTGGCCGCGGCATCAAACCGTCCATCCTTGAAGACCATGGTATGGCCAGCGTCAAATTCCGGGTTGGGGAGCGATGTTTCACCGGGCTCCGCCGCGTCATTGGCAACCCCTTTGGTCAGCCCATTGAGGTTCGTGAAGCGCCATTCCTCAATCCGGTGATTGGGGAAATCCAGATCAGCAAAGGCGTTCAGCCCATTGGTTCGCAGCTGCGCCGTCGCCGGATCTTGATGTCCCGGCAATTGGGGAAGTTCGGCGGCGAAGCGGTCCACATAATTCTGCGCAAGAGGTGTCAGGTTTTTCATAATTTTCACAAATTTACCAATAGCTTACATGTCATTCTTAAGGTCAGGCTGCACTCATTTCCGCATAGCCCTTTTCCTCCAGTTCCAGCGCCAGGGACTTGTCGCCGGATTTCACGATTTGACCATCGGCCAATACATGAACAAAGTCCGGAACGATATAATCCAGAAGCCGCTGATAATGGGTGATGATCAATCCCGCACGTTCGGGGCTGCGCAGGCGGTTGACCCCATCGGCCGCTATTTTCAGGGCATCTATATCCAATCCGGAATCTGTTTCATCCAGAAGCATCAGATCCGGCTCCAGCAGGGACATCTGCAAGACTTCATTGCGTTTCTTTTCACCGCCGGAGAAGCCGACATTGACGGCCCGCTTCAGCATATCGTCCTTGATGCCAAGCTCCTTGGTCTTGATGCGGACCAGTTTCAGGAACTCCATGGCATCGACTTCCTGTTCGCCGCGGGCCTTGCGTTGGGCGTTATAAGCCGTTTTCAAAAAAGTCGCCGAGGCGACACCCGGGATTTCCACCGGGTACTGAAAGGCCAGGAATATACCGCTTGTCGCCCGCTCATCGGGGGACAGGGCCAGGAGATCCTCGCCCTTGTAAGTAACCGTGCCGCCGGTGACCTCATATCCGTCCCGGCCGGCCAGCACATAGGAAAGCGTGCTCTTGCCCGCTCCGTTCGGGCCCATAATGGCGTGAATTTCACCGGCATTGATGGTCAAGGTGATGCCTTTAAGGATTGCCTTGCCGCCAACGGTCGCGTGAAGGTCTTTAATCTCTAACATAGTATTTCTCCACCTTTATCAGGGGCTTAGCGCCCGAATTTCATTATCCAACGGAACCTTCTAAGCTGATGCCGACCAGTTTCTGGGCTTCAACCGCGAATTCCATGGGCAGTTTCTGAAGCACTTCCTTGCAGAAACCATTGACGATCAGGGCCATGCTTTCCTCTTCAGTCAGGCCGCGCTGCTGGCAATAGAACAGCTGCTCTTCACTGACCTTGGACGTGGTTGCCTCATGCTCGATTTTCGCCGTCCGGCTCTGGTTCTCGATATAGGGAACCGTATGGGCGCCGCATTTATCGCCAATAAGCAGGCTGTCGCAGACTGTATGATTGCGTGCGTTGTCGGCTTTTCGACCCATGCGGACCAATCCGCGATATGTATTCTGCGCTCTACCGGCCGATATGCCCTTGGAGATGATGGTGCTGGACGTATTCTTGCCCAGATGGATCATCTTGGTCCCGGTATCCGCCTGTTGCAGGTTGTTTGTAATGGCAATGGAATAAAACTCCCCAACGGAATTATCCCCCTGCAGGATACAGGACGGGTATTTCCAGGTAATGGCGGAGCCTGTTTCCACTTGCGTCCAGGACACCTTGGCATTCTCGCCGCGACAGGCGGCGCGCTTGGTGACGAAGTTATAAATTCCGCCAACGCCATTTTCATCACCGGGATACCAGTTCTGCACGGTCGAATATTTGATTTCCGCATCTTTATGGATCACCAGCTCAACCACAGCGGCATGCAGCTGGTTTTCATCGCGCATGGGCGCCGTGCAGCCTTCCAGATAACTGACATAGCTTTCATCATCGGCGATAATCAGGGTCCGTTCAAACTGTCCGGTCTGGGCCGCATTGATGCGGAAATAGGTGCTGAGCTCCATGGGGCAGCGCACCCCTTTTGGAATGTAACAAAAGGATCCGTCCGTAAACACGGCGGAGTTCAAGGCCGCATAGTAGTTATCCGTATAGGGCACGACAGAGCCGATATATTTCTGAACCAGTTCGGGATGGTCGCGCACCGCCTCCGAGATCGGGCAGAAGATCACGCCTTCTTCCTCAAGCCGGGCCTTGAAGGTGGTGGCCACGGAAACACTGTCAAACACCGCATCCACAGCAACATTATGGGCCCCTTCAACACCGGCCAGAACTTCCTGTTCCTTCAGCGGAATACCGAGTTTCTTGTAGACTTCCAGCAACTCCGGATCGACTTCATCCAGGCTTTTCAGCTTTTCCTTCACTTTCGGAGCGGAATAGTAATAGATATCCTGAAAATCGATTTTCGGATAATCGACCTTGGCCCATTCGGGCTCAATCATGGTCAGCCAGTGCCGGTACGCTTTCAGGCGCCATTCCAGCAACCATTCGGGCTCTTCCTTCTTGGCGGAGATAAAGCGGACAATATCTTCGCTCAGGCCGATAGGCGCTGTATCCGCTTCGATATCGCTGACAAATCCATATTTGTACTTTTCCGAAACGGAAGCGACCTGCTCGACTGTTTCCTGGCTAATGGCCATTTCTTTACTCCGCAATGGTCACATGGGCCGCATCCGCGCTGCCCAGGGACTTCTTCTGTAAACTGATTTGTTGGGTGTCCTGGCACATATCTGCCAATGTCACCTCTTCAAGCGCTGCATTCAGCGCCCGGTTTATTTTTTCCCAGCCGCCGCGCATGGGGCAGCATTCCTCAACCGAGCAATCCTCTTCGCTTTCATCCACGCAGGAGGTGACGGCGAGGGGGCCTTCCATGGCCCGGACGATATCCGCAATGGAAATTTCCGCAGGCTGGGCCGTCAGCTCGTATCCACCATGGGCGCCCCGATGGGAGACGAGCATTTTACCCTTGGCCAATACCCGCAGGATTTTGGCTGCCGTGGGCACCGTCAGGCCCGTATGCAGGGATATATCAGGCGCGGTCATAACCCGGCCCGGCATCCGCGCCATCTCGGACATGATCACAACGCCATAATCTGTCATTTTGCTCAGTTTTATCATGATATCATCTATATCGTACTAATTTAGTCTTATTTCAAGATTTTATAACAGACAAATTTGGTCTTGTATATAGAAGCGCGGGCCAGTGCTGGCAAGAAAACTATTCATAAATTCTTGGAAAGGCTGGAATCAAAATAGGCAGGTAAATAAATTATTCCTGCCTATTGGAAAATATTACAGTTTTTTGGTCAGTTTTTCTTGTGTGATTTACTCTCGTGATTTGCCGGCAGACAGTTCAAGGCAATGATGGCTATGCCTACATCCGCCTTTGCGTCACAGTCAAGTGAATGAGGAACACCAGGAAGCGGATCGACGTTATACCGAAGATGGCCGGGATCATCTGTATCTTCAGCCATGCGCATGCCGGTTGTGACGCCACCGCACGAAACGGTTTTATTTTCCGCAAAAACGGAAGCAGGAAGGATCATGATGTGCTCTGTATCATCTGTGTCATATGCCCGGGCGCAATATTGTGCCGTGAACTCGGAATATGAAGTTGCTTGTGAAACCATGTTCTCCGCGTGAGCAGCCGAGACAAATGCAAGTATTGGCAGACAAGCCAAAATTCCAATTTTCATAAAAATCTCCTTTATCAATTTAATGCTGTAAAAAATGAACCTGAATACAAAAAATAGTAAATTATCTATATTAATTCTATTTTAAGTAGAATATTCTCCATATGGGAATTATGTTGACAAGATCAATTGCCGGGGCAAGGTGATTGATGCTAGAAAGTGAGGATGACTTACTGCGCACAAATTATTGACCGGATTATCAACTCCATTCATCAAATGGCGGGATAACCTGTGTCTTAAGTCGCAAGTCCAACCCGCCCAGTGAGGCGGGTTTTTTCATGCCGTCTCTTTGAGCCTTTAAATATGGTCACGGAGAAAAAATTATGTCGACAGATAACCAAGAGCAAACGGCCAAGCCGATGTTACATCTTGTTTGCGGGAAAATTTGCTCGGGAAAATCGACGCTGGTAAACCAGCTCGCCCAAGGATCCAAATCAATTCTTCTGAGTGAAGATGCGTGGTTGACGGCTCTTTACCCGGGTGAAATAAAGGATTTGAGGGATTATGTCCGGTACTCCGGACGGCTGAAAACGGCCTTGGGCGGGCATATTCAGGCGTTACTGGTCACCGGCAATACAGTGGTTCTCGATTTCCCAGCAAATACTGTTGAGGGCCGGTTATGGCTGAAAACCTTGTTTGAGACGGCCGGGGTTGCCCATGAGCTGCATTTTCTCGATGTGCCGGATGACATCTGCAAGGCGCGATTACAGGCGCGCAACGCCACGGGAGAGCATCCTTTCAAAACCACAGACGCGGAATATGACCTGATCAGCAGCTATTTCGTCCCCCCGGCGGCGGCGGAAGGGTTTAATATCATCCGGCATAAATCCTGATCGCCGGTTTCCAGATAATTTTATTCACCAGCCAATTGCTGTGGGGGATGCATAAATGCTAGAAGCCTCTCACTGATCAAACTCCAACTTATTGGACCCACGATTTATGGCAGCTCCTATCCTGGCCCTTCAGAATGCCCGCGTCACGTTTGGTGGGGGTGATTTGTTTTCCGATATTTCCCTCGGGGTGGAGCGGGGCATGCGTATTGCGTTGATGGGACGCAATGGATCGGGAAAATCCACCTTGCTGAAAGCCATAGCCGGCGATATCGATCTGGACGGCGGGGAGAGGTTCCTGCAAACCGGTGTTCGCGTCAGTTATCTGCGGCAGCAACCGACTATCGTCCCGGGACGGACTGTCTATGAGCAGGTTCAAAGCGGCTTGCCCAAAGGCGCCGCCGATGACGGGGGCGATACCAGCTATCTGGTGGATCAGGTGCTGGTGGGTGTGGGGATCGACGGCAGCCGCCAGCTGGATACGTTGTCCGGCGGAGAGGCGCGGCGTGTTTCCCTGGCTGAGGCGCTTGTTTCCGAGCCTGATGTATTGCTTTTAGATGAGCCGACTAACCATTTGGATATAAACACAATTCTCTGGCTGGAAGGGGAGCTGAAAGCGTTTAAGGGCGCCCTTATGATCATCAGCCATGATCGACAGTTTTTAAAGAACCTGACCAATCGCCTGTTCTGGCTGGATCGTGGTCAGCTGCGCACCCATGGCAAGGGATTTTCGGCCTTTGATCACTGGTCGGAGGAAATTCTTCGCCGTGAAGAGGTGGAAGCCAAGAAACTGGACAAGAAAATAGCCGAGGAAACCGACTGGTCCCGCAAGGGCATTACAGCAAGGCGGGCGCGGAATGAGGGTCGCATCCGGGCCTTGCATCGGTTGCGCGCTGAACGGGCAGAACGCGCCGCGCCAGTCGGCAATGCCAAGCTAACCGTGAGCGCCGGCAGCAAGAGCGGAAAAACGGTCGTTGAAGCACATGATATTTCCAAAATATATATGGATGAACTTAAGCAAGAACAGGAAGTTATTCGAAAATTCTCAACTAAAATACAAAGAGGCGACCGGGTCGGTATCATTGGCCCCAATGGTGCCGGTAAAACCACTTTATTGAAGATCCTCATGGGGGAACTTGAACCCACCACGGGAGAGGTCAAACTGGGTACCAACCTGACCCCGGCCATATTTGATCAGCATCGGGACAGTCTGGATCCGGATACCAGTCTTTGGGACACCCTGGCCGATCCCGGCAGCGGTCAATTGCTGGTGCGCGGCGAAGTTCGGCATGTGGTGGCCTATTTGCGGGATTTCCTGTTTGAAGACAGGCAGGCGAAAAGCCCGGTCAAATCCCTGTCGGGCGGAGAGAAGAACCGCTTGCTGCTCGCCAAGTTGCTGGCACGGGAAAGTAATCTGCTGGTGCTGGACGAGCCGACAAATGATCTTGATATGGAAACCCTTGATCTCCTCCAGGAAATGCTAAGTTCTTATTCCGGAACCCTGCTTGTGGTCAGCCATGACCGCGACTTCCTCGATCAATTGGTGACATCAACCATTGTCATCGAGGAGGGCGGGCATGTGGATGAATATGTGGGCGGCTATTCCGATTACATACGGGGCCGCAAGGACAGAGGCGCAAAATCCCGAAAAACTGCCGATAAAAAAACATTGCCGGCCGATAACAGGGAAAAACAAAGCCGAAAGAAGCTCACCTATAAGGATCAACGCGATCTGGAGCGGTTGCCAGCGGAAATCGAGAAGCTGGACGCGGATATTGCGAAACTGGAAAGCGACCTGGCTGACCCGGAGTTCTTTAACAAGAACCCCGACTTGTTTAACGCCAGTGTGGCCAAGTTATCGGAATACAAGACGCAAAAAGAGACTTATGAGGATCGCTGGCTGGAGCTGGAGATACTGCAAGAAGAGATGAACGGCGCCTAAAGCGGGAATTCTATGCCAAGGGCAGGTTATGCAGTTTTAGAAAACTGAGTTTATCCCAATATCCGCGCTGAAAGACAATCAGCTCATTTTTTACCGTGAAAAACCCGCATCCGCGCAAGCCAACGGGATCGCGCCATTCCAGTATGGCGACATCACCAGCTTCATGAATTGTCTCTGGAATACAAACCATATCCGAGGCGGCAAATTCCCGGGCAAACATGGCCTGTATGGCTGCGCGGCCCGTGACAGGGGCCTGGGTAACTTGATGATTAACGGCCTCCTCGGCATATAATTCCGCAATTGACGCGGCATTGCCCTCATTGAACCGCTTAACCCATTCGTCGACAATCTGACGGGGCGTCATTGAAGGCTCATCTGGCATTTTTCGGCCCTATTGCTGGCGGGCACTGACGGGAACCAAGCCGCAGGTACGCAAGATTGTGGTAATGATATTGTTGGTCGCCACGTTGAAATCTTCATCGGTAAGGCCATTTTCCCGCCCCAGAATGGCGGACCACTGGCTTTCAAAATCGGCCCAGGTCTGGGTGAGGGCCCAGATATGGAAAATAAGATGCTGGCTATCGACCGGCGCCATTTTGCCCTGTTCAATCCAGGTATCGATGAGCGCAGCCTTTTCATCCACCCAGTCCTTTAGTTCGGTGGAGAGGTAGGTATTGATCCGCGGCGCTCCGCGAATAAGTTCATTGGCAAATACTCGGGAGGCTTCGGGCCGGGATTTGGAGAGTTCCATTTTTGCCCGCACATAGTCACTCAGCGTGGCGGCGGGATCATCAGATTCTCCGAGGCCCTTGAAGGAGGAGAGCCAGACATCAACAATATCATCCAGAACCGCCCGATAGAGCTTTTCCTTGGTGCCAAAATAATAATGGATATTGGCCTTGGGTAAATCCGCTTCCAGGGCAATGGCTGAAGTTGTGGCGCCACGAAACCCCGATTCTGCGAACACCTTCTCGGCGGCCTTCATAATACGTTCCATGTTGGCAAGGCGAATTCTTCCTTGCGCATTTCCATCTGTAGATTGATCCACTTAACTACCCAACTGGTTCTAAAACTAATTCTGGCGCCCGAATATTGAGTTAAAAATCCACTATTTCAAGCCGTCTTGCAACTAATTTTAAAAAAACTTGACCATTTGGTCAGTTTTTAGTTATGGTTTTGGCAACAAGGGAATGTCCAAAAAAATAAAAAGTGATTTTGGGCAACAACAGGGGAAAAGACTTATGAGCGATATCGCTGTCGGACGGCTGTCCGATGAAGAGTTGGCGCAAAATTTTTCTGATATGTATCCGCGACTTGACCGAAAGACAGCGCTGATTGAAGCCAGCCGCTGTTACTTCTGTTATGACGCGCCCTGCATGGAGGCTTGCCCGACGGGAATCGATATTCCCAATTTTATCCGGAAAATTTCAACGGATAATGTGCGGGGCTCCGCCCTGGATATTCTCGATGAAAATATCATGGGAGGCGCTTGTGCCCGTGTTTGCCCAACAGAGGTTCTCTGCGAAGGGGCCTGCGTGAGGACGGCACAGGAGAATAAGCCGGTTGTGATCGGAAAGCTCCAGCGTTACGCCACAGACTGGTTGATGGACAGCGCGGAGCAACCCTATGAAAGAGGCCCTGCGACGGGGAAAAAAATAGCCATTATCGGCGCCGGACCGGCCGGGCTTGCCGCGGCGCATCGCCTGGCTATCCTGGGTCATGAAGTGGATATATTCGAGGCCTTACCAAAATCCGGTGGCCTTAATGAATACGGCATAGCGGCCTATAAGGTGCCGGATAACTTTGCCCAGAAGGAAGTGGATTTTATCCTCGGCATTGGCGGGATTACCGTTCATCATGAAAAACGGCTGGGCGAGGATATCCATCTTGGGGATTTGCGTCGTGACTATGATGCGGTGTTTATCGGAAGCGGTCTTGGCTCTGTTCAGGCCATGGGGCTGGATAACGAACATATGGACGGTTTGTATAACGCTGTCGATTATATTGCCGACTTGCGCCAGACGGATGATTTGAGCGCTTTATTGGTTGGCCGTCATGTTGTGGTCATCGGCGGTGGCAGTACGGCAATCGATATCGCCGTGAAGAAGAAACGGCTTGGCGCGGAAAGCGTCACATTGGTTTACCGGCGTGGTGCGGCGGATATGAGCGCAACTCTGGTCGAGCAGAAATTTGCCCAGAATAACAATGTTACCATTAAGCACTGGATGCAGCCGGTAGCCGTCAAGACAGTTGAAGACCATGTCAATGGAGTTGAGTTCGAATATACGGAACTGGATCGTGATGGAAAACTGACCGGAACAGGGGAGACAACAACGCTGCACGCAGATATGGTTTTCAAGGCCATCGGACAGGTGTTTGTTCCGGATCCTGTTACCCATGACTCGGGCCGACTGGAGCTGCAGAATAACAGAATTGTCGTTGACGAGAATTACGCGACATCCCTGGCCGGCGTCTATGCGGGCGGTGACTGCGTTGTTGATAATGTCGGATTAACCGTGGCAGCTGTTCAGGATGGCAAACAAGCTGCGAAGTCAATCAACGACTATTTGATGAATTCATAGGGGCGGAGACGGATAGAATGGCTGATTTAACATATAATTTCGCTGGAATTAAAACTCCGAATCCTTTCTGGCTGGCCAGTGCGCCGCCAACGGACAAGGAATATAACGTCGTGCGCGCATTTGAAGCGGGCTGGGGCGGTGTGGTCTGGAAAACACTTGGTGAAGACCCGCCGGTGGTAAATGTGTCGTCGCGCTACGGCGCCGTTAATTTCAATGGTCAGCGGATGATGGGGTTCAACAATATAGAACTTATCACGGATCGCCCGCTGGAGGTCAATCTGGAGGAAATCACCCGGGTGAAAAAAGACTGGCCGGACCGGGCCGTTGTTGTCTCGTTAATGGTGCCCTGCGAGGAAGAGCCGTGGAAGCGGATTTTGAAAAAGGTTGACGCGACAGGAGCCGACGGGATTGAGCTGAATTTCGGCTGTCCTCACGGGATGTCTGAACGCGGTATGGGGGCTGCGGTCGGGCAGGTGCCGGAATATATCGAGATGGTCACACGCTGGTGTAAGAAATATTCCCAACTCCCTGTAATCGTTAAGCTAACGCCGAATATAACGGATATCCGCCACGCGGCACGGGCCGCGGTCCGGGGTGGGGCGGACGCTGTCTCCCTGATCAATACCATCAACTCCATTACCAATGTAGATCTCGATCAGATGGCTCCCATGCCGACGGTAGATGGAAAAGGAGCGCATGGTGGTTATTGCGGGCCGGCGGTAAAACCCATCGCGCTTAATATGGTGGCGGAAATTGCCAGAGATCCGGAATGCGGGAATATTGCCATATCCGGTATTGGCGGCGTATCCGATTGGCGCGATGCGGCGGAATTCATGGCGCTCAGCTGCGGAACCGTGCAGGTTTGTACAGCGGCCATGCATTACGGCTTCAAAATCGTCGATGATATGAAAACCGGCCTTAGTAACTGGATGGACAGTAAAGGGTATAAATCCATTGATGAGTTTCGGGCGATGGCCGTGCCAAATGTCACGGACTGGAACCAGCTCAACATGAATTACGACATCAAGGCGCGGATCAATCAGGATCTCTGCATTAAATGTGGTTTATGCCATATTTCCTGCGAAGATACATCGCATCAAGCCATAACAGCCTCTCGTGTTGACGGTGAACGTCATTACGAAGTAGTGGACAAGGAATGTGTGGGATGTAATCTGTGTATGCTGGCCTGTCCTGTCGACAATTGCATCACAATGGAAGAAGTTGATAGTGGCAAGCCATATATGAATTGGAACCAGAACCCCCTAAACCCTTTGGCAACAGCCGCGGAATAGAGACGGAAATAAACATGCAGAATATGAATGTGAAAGGCGACCGCCTTTGGGAAAGCCTGATGGAAATGGCAAAAATCGGTGCGACGGAAAAAGGCGGATGCTGCCGTCTGGCGCTGACGGACCTTGATCGTGAAGGCCGGGATTTGTTTTCTGAGTGGTGTAAGGATGCGGGCTGTACCATCAAAGTTGATAAAATGGGCAATATATTTGCGCGCCGGGCCGGAACAAATGATGATCTTGCCCCCGTGATGACAGGGTCTCATCTGGATACCCAACCCACAGGCGGCAAATATGATGGCGTATTTGGAGTTCTCGCCGGACTGGAAGTCTTGCGGACGTTAAATGACTTTGACGTGAAAACAGAGCATCCGGTTGAGGTTGCCGTCTGGACCAACGAGGAAGGCTCGCGCTTTGCCCCGGCCATGGTCGCCTCAGGTGTCTTTGCCGGCGTTTTTGATCTTGAATATGGCCTCAGTCGTGCAGATCTTGACGGCAAGACCATGGGCGAAGAACTTGATCGCATCGGATATGCCGGAACCGAAGAGGTAGGCGGGCGTGAGATCAAAGCCTTTTTCGAAGCGCATATTGAACAGGGCCCGATCCTGGAGCATGAGGAGAAAACCATCGGCGTAGTGATGGGCGCCCAGGGACAACGCTGGTACGAAGTTACCGTAACCGGGCAGGAAGCTCATGCCGGACCGACCCCGATGGCCCGCCGCAAAGACGCCCTTGTCGCGGCGTCCAAGATGGTCACGGAAGTCAATCGAATTGGCCTGGATAATCAACCTTTCGCCTGTGCAACGGTCGGTCTGCTGCAATCCAGCCCGAATTCCCGCAATACAATACCGGGTTCGGTATTTTTCACGGTTGATTTCCGTCATCCGAAAGACGAGATTTTGAGCAAGATGGATGCTGAACTCCGGGCTTTTTGCAAGAAAACAGCGGAAGATGGTGGCTTTGAAATGGAATTTGAAGAAATCTGGTATTCACCACCAGTTGAGTTCGATGATGCCTGCGTAAAAGCGGTTCGAAACGGTGCGGATACAGCTGGCTACGGTAATATGGATATAATTTCCGGTGCCGGTCACGATGCCTGCTATATCAGCCGCGTCGCGCCAACGGGAATGATTTTTGTTCCCTGTGAGAACGGGATTAGTCATAACGAGGAAGAAGAGGCGACACCGGAAGATCTCGCCGCCGGATGCAATGTTCTTTTGCATGCGATAGTTGAGCGCGCCAACATTGCCTGAGATGTCTACAGATGCCGTCGTTGAGATCAAAAAACTCAACCTGATCTTTCCGGCACCGGACGCGCCGGTTCACGCATTGTCGGATATCGACCTGAAACTGGATGCCGGCGACTTTGTCTCCTTCATCGGACCTTCCGGTTGCGGGAAAACCACGCTCATGCGGGTTATCGCTGATCTGGAAACACCGACGGATGGCCATATTTCAGTGAACGGCTTGTCCCCTGAGGAAGCCCGGAAAAACCGGGCGTATGGATATGTCTTTCAGGCGCCCGCTTTGTATCCCTGGCGGACCGTTCAAAAGAATATCATGTTACCTTTGGAAATCATGGGCTTATCGAAGCAAGAACAGCGAGAGCGGGCGGAGAAAAACCTGGCGCTTGTCAATCTGGAAGGGTTTGAGAAAAAATTTCCGTGGCAGCTTTCCGGCGGGATGCAGCAACGGGTTTCCATAGCCAGGGCATTGGCGGTTGAGCCGGATCTCCTGCTGATGGATGAGCCTTTTGGTGCCCTTGACGAGATTACACGGGATCATTTGAATGAGCAGCTTTTAAAACTCTGGAATCAAACACAAAAGACCGTTGTCTTCGTGACCCATTCCATTCCCGAAGCCGTCTTTTTATCGTCGAAAATTGTTGTCATGTCGCCGCGGCCCGGCAAGATCATTGATATCATAGATAGCGGCCTGCCGCGGGATCGAACTCTCGATATTCGGGAAACCCCGGAATTTCTCGAAATTTCCCACCGGGTGCGAGAAGGGCTGAGATCGGGGCATTCCTACGATGACTGATCAGCAGACAGGAACGAAACCCAGCCATTGGGGTCGGCTCTATAACGGCCAGATACTTCCTGTCGTAACGGTCATTCTGGCGATTATCGTGATCTGGTATGCGGGCGCTGTTTATATGAACTCCGAACGGTTGATCGACGGATATGAACGGTCGAAAACCGACTGGGAATTTTCAGATCTGGTTGAAGATTCCTGGTCCATGGAACGGCCGATCCTGCCGGCTCCTCAACAGATTATTGAGGAACTGGACAACACCATCATTGACAAGAAAATCACCTCGAAACGCAGCCTGGTTTTTCATGCCTGGATAACGTTGTCATCGACATTGCTGGGATTTGCCTTTGGGACGTTACTCGGCATTGTTCTCGCGGTCGGGATTGTCCATGTCAAAACACTGGACCGCAGCCTGATGCCGTGGGTTATTGCGTCACAAACCATTCCAATCCTGGCCATTGCTCCCATGATCATTGTCGTGTTGGGCCATCTGGGCCTGACCGGGCTGGTCCCCAAAGCCATCATTTCCATGTATCTATGTTTCTTTCCCATTACCATTGGAATGGTCAAGGGATTGAGATCGCCGGACATACTGCAGCTTGACCTGATGAAGACTTATAGCGCGTCGAATAATGATGTTTTTTGGAAATTACGCATTCCAGCCTCCATTCCGTATCTCTTTACAAGTTTGAAAGTTGCCGTGGCCATCAGTCTGGTGGGGGCCATTGTTGCCGAACTGCCAACGGGCGCGGTACAAGGTCTTGGGGCTCGCTTGCTGGCGGGGTCCTATTATGGGCAAACCATCCAGATCTGGTCGGCGCTTGTGGTGGCATCTGTGCTGGGAATGGTGCTTGTCTGGGCCGTCGGGATTGCTGAAAAGCTGACGCTGCGCCGGATGGGAGGGCAGAGCTGATGGCGGGCCGTTATGATCCTGTCCTGATTATATTTATGGGCTTTTCCCTTGTCTCTTTCTGGTTTCCTGTCGGGCATGATGGCAATGACTCCGTCACCTGGTGGTTCGACATTCGGGCCGGTGCATTGGTTGCCGCGTCTGTCCTGATTGCGGGGATACAACTTTATTTTCGGGTAACAAACTTAACATTTGCCCTGTTTGTCACACTTGCCTTGATCCTGGGTGTAATGGCGCCACTTTTAGCCATCGATACTCTCCGAACTGATGGCTATGAGGCAATCGGGCTGTGGATTTATGTTGCAGGACTTGGATTTCTGGCCTGGCGGGCGATGGCTATGTTGTCAAAAGCGGCGGAGTTTAACCGGCTGATTTCCTTTGCTGTACCGGCCCTGTTCGGGCTCTGGCTGCTATATTTATGGCAGGTGGTCACTACGGGCTTTGGCGTGCCGTCGGTTCTGTTGCCATCGCCCGGGCAAATCGGTGACGCCATCGCGGCTAATGGTGAGACACTCTATGCGGATTTCTATCAGACAGTGATCAAGTCGGTGCTATCGGGGTTCGTGTTCGGCTGTGGATCGGGTTTTCTTGTGGCCATTCTGGTTGATCGGATTCCCTTTATGCAGCGTGGTCTGTTGCCCTTGGGCTCACTTGTCAGTGCCGTGCCGATCGTCGGGATCGCGCCGATCATGGTGATGTGGTTCGGGTTCGATTGGGAATCCAAAGCGGCTGTTATTGTCGTCATGACCTTTTTTCCCATGCTGATCAACACTCTTGCCGGATTGCAGGCAACGGGAAAGATCGAGAAAGATCTGATGCGGTCCTACGCTGCGGGTTACTGGCAGACGCTTTTCTTTGTCCGCTTGCCAAACGCGCTTCCCTTTATTTTCAATGCGCTTAAAATAAACTCAACACTGGCAATGATTGGCGCCATTGTCGCAGAGTTTTTTGGCACGCCGATTGTCGGCATGGGGTTCCGGATTTCAACGGAAGTTGGCCGCATGAATGTCGATATCGTATGGGCAACCATTGCCGTCGCCGCCGTCGTTGGTTCCGTATTTTATGGCCTGCTGGCCTTGTTTGAGAAGAGACTGACCTTTTGGCACGCTTCTTACCGGCGGGCTAGATAAACTGGGAATAGATAAGAAGAAACGATAATAAGTAGAACGTTAAACAGGAGAGGAAGAGAAATGAAGAAACTAACCTTACTCGCCACTGCCGCCATATTTGGTGCCATGGCCATGTCCGCGCAGGCGGCCGATAAACTGACCTTGCAGCTGAAATGGGTAACACAAGCCCAGTTTGCAGGCTATTACGTGGCGAAGGATAAAGGCTTCTACAAAGATGCCGATCTGGAAGTCACCATTAAACCTGGCGGACCTGATGTGGCCCCTTCGCAAGTGATTGCCGGTGGCGGCGCTGATGTTGTCATTGACTGGATGCCGGCTGCTCTGGCCACCCGTGAAAAAGGCGTTCCGCTGGTCAATATCTCGCAGGTCTTTGCAAAATCCGGCATGATGCTGACGTGTCGTAAAGACATGGGCGTGAAAACAGCCAACGACTTTAAAGGCAAGACCTTGGGTGTTTGGTTCTTCGGCAACGAATATCCGTTCCTGTCCTGGATGGATACGCTTGGGTTTTCAACTTCCGGCTCAAACCCGGATATCACGGTTCTGAAACAGGGCTTTAACGTTGATCCGATCTTGCAGAAGCAGGCCGCTTGTGTTTCTACAATGACTTATAACGAATACTGGCAGGTCCTGGATGCAGGTCTGACCCCGGAAGAATTGACCGTGTTCAAATATGAAGAGCAGGGCGTCGCGACGCTTGAAGACGGTCTTTATGTGATGGAAGACAGCCTCAAAGATGATGCTATGGTCGACAAGCTGTCCCGTTTCGTTGCTGCATCCCTGAAAGGCTGGGAATACGCGGTTGCCAATCCGGATGAAGCGGCCGACATCGTTCTTGAAAATGATGCCACTGGTGCCCAGACCGAGAAGCATCAACGCCGTATGATGCGGGAAATTGCCAAACTTGTCGGAACTAACAAAGTTGGCCGTCTGGACGAAGCAGCCTATCAGCGGACTGTGGATATTCTGATGTCCGGTAAATCCGATGTGGTGATCGCCAAGAAACCGGAAGGTGCCTATACCCAGATGATTTGGGAACGCGCTCAAAACTAAACACATTTTTGTTGCGAAAAAGGGAAGGGAAACCTTCCCTTTTTTTATGTCCTATGGCTTAATCCTTGAAAAGCAGTGAAAGGACAGCATATGGATCACTCGGCAACCGCTAAATCTCCCAATTTTCTAAATCCGGACATTCCCGCCAACCTGCCGTTGCTGGATGTGCCTGTGGTCGTCGCCACCGACGAAAGCCTGAAAGGATATGGCTGTCTGGTGTCGGATTATGAGAATTTTGAAATTGAAATTGTCACCTGGCCGCTCACCGGACGCCGGCGGGTAGATGAGGGGACCGGCAATCAGGGGGGTACCGCCGAAGGCATTTTCGAATTTTGGTGGGAAGGGGATGTTTTATGGGGCCGTAATAATGCCATTCACGATACCTATGTGCTTGGCTGGTGTTGTGATCCGAGCGAGGCTGATTCCAAAAACACCGAAAGCGAACGGGATCAAGTCCTGCTCTGGCATGCCAATTATCATCCGGATGGCGGGCAACTATTCTATTCATTGGATGGAACGCCCTTCATGGTGCCTCTTGCGCTGCCAGGAGATAATGTAAGCCCCGAAGATTTTGTCAGCTTCTATTGTGATGGAACGCAAGCCCTGTATATCCACCCTAATATCTGGCATGAAGGTGTCTTTCCCATTGGCGATAAAGGACAGTTTTTCGACAAGCAGGGAAAAGTACATGGCCGTGTTTCCGCCAATTTCGCGGAAGAATTCGGTACCTTGTTACGGGTTCCCCTTAAAGCGCCATAGGATTTCCGGAAAGACCGTATTCCAATGACGCGGCAGGGACCGCGACCAGATAAAACCGCGCAAGGCATCGTCATTATTCTGGCATCGGTTTGCATGATGTCGTTCAACGATGCCATGGTAAAACTGATCAGCTCAGATCTTACTGTCTGGCAGGTGTTTTTCGCCCGGTCCTTGTTCGCCATTCCGGTTCTACTCCTGATTTGCAAGGTGAGCAAAGTCAGCCTCTTCCTGAAGGCCCCAAAATGGGTTGTCTTCAGAAGTTTTCTGTTAATCCTGTCCTGGATCGTTTTTTATGCGTCTTTACCAGTTCTGAGTTTGTCCGTCGCCGCAGTTGCCATGTATACGAACCCCATATTTACAACGCTTTTATCCGCATTACTAATCGGTGAGCCGGTCCTTAAGCGTCAATGGATTGGTGTCTTTTTGGGTTTTCTGGGAGTGCTTGTGATATTGAAGCCCGGAACCGACGCCTTTTCATGGTTCACGCTGCTGCCCCTGCTGGGTGCCGCTTTATATTCATTCGCCATGATCCTGACCCGCAGTAAATGTCAGGAGGAGGCGCCGCTTAACCTTGCCCTCAATCTGCATGTGGCGTTTCTTGTAACGGGTCTGCTGGTCAGCGCCGTTCTGTATCTTGCCGGACTTGATATGGCGACAAAGGATTCTTTTCCCTTCTTGTTCGGGGACTGGTTTTCCATGGCGCTAGAGCATTGGGCGTTAATGGCGTTTCTCGGGTTACTCTCTGCCGTGTTTTTTGTCGGTGTCGCCCGGGCCTATCAAATCGCGCCACCTTCCATCATCGGGACCTTTGACTATGGTTATCTTGTATCCGCCGTAATCTGGGGTCTGGTGTTCTTCACGGAAAAGCCGGATCTGCTGACAATCATCGGCATGGTTTTGATTACAATCGCGGGCCTGCTGGTCGCGATTTCAAAGGGTGTCAACCAGCATCAAGAACGGGACGCATTGTAATCATAAAAAGACCCCGCCCGTGTCAGGGCAAGGTCTTTTGAAGATATCTAACGGAAATTACTCAGCGGCTTGGGCCGCACGATTAACTTTTCTGGGAGCTGTTTCCGCCCGGCGTTTTTCAAGCGCGGCAAAATGAGTATTGAAGGTCGGACGCTTGATATAACGACCGGCCCCTTTGACCACATTCAACTGGCCATCTTTAAACACAACATTGCCCTGACTGATTGTATGGCTTGGATTGCCGCGGGTTTCCATATTTTCGAAGATATTGAAATCCACATTCTGAAAATGGGTTTTGGCCGATATCGTCCGGGTTTTTTCAGGGTCCCAGACAACAATATCCGCGTCTGCACCAATCGTGATTGATCCTTTGCGCGGATGAATGTTGAAAATCTGCGCCGCATTGGTAGAGGTGATTTTCACGAATTCATTGATGGTCAGTTTGCCCGTATTGACGCCGTGATGCCAGAGAACGGACATGCGATCCTCAACCCCGGAGGTGCCGTTGGGAATAAGGGTGAAATCATCCCGGCCGGCTGCTTTTTGCGGTGCGCAGAAACAACAATGATCCGTTGCCGTCGTTTGAAGGTTACCCGATTGCAATCCGCGCCATAAGGCCCGCTGATGGTCCTTGGGACGGAACGGCGGGCTCATGACATGGGCGGCGGCAAACTCAAAATCATCATTATAGTAAACACTGTCATCTATCAGCAGATGCCCCGCAAGACATTCGCCGAAAACCCGTTGACCTTCCTGACGGGCACGCGTGATGGCTTCGAGTGATTCCTTGCACGACACATGCACTACATAAATTGGCGTTTGCAGAACCTGGGCGGTCCGAATAGCACGGTTCGCTGCTTCGCCTTCCACTTCAGGCGGGCGGGACTGCGGATGCCCCTCCGGACCCGTAATGCCTTTTTTCAGCATTTCCTGCTGCAGGTGATAGACCATCTCGCCATTTTCCGCATGAACGGTGGCCATGGCCCCCAATTCCCGGCAACGGGAGAAACTGGCAATCATCATCTCGTCGGATACCATGATGGCATTCTTGTAGGCCATGAAATGCTTGAAGGAATTGATGCCTTCTTGCTCAGCCAGAATTCCCATATCCCGGTGGACCGTGTCATCCCACCAGGTAACGGCCACATGAAAGCTGTAATCTGCCACGGATTTTTCAGCCCAGCCACGCCATTTCTGATAGGCCTCCATCAGGGGTTCTTCCGGGTCAGGGATGACAAAATCGATAATTTGCGTCGTACCTCCTGCGGCTGCGGCGGCGGTGCCGGTCTCAAAATCCTCTGAGGCCACGGTGCCCATGAACGGTAGCTGCATGTGGGTATGGGGGTCGATGCCACCGGGCATGACATACTGTCCGCCGGCATCAACAACTTCGGCGCCGGACGGGACTTCAAGATCCTTACCGATGGCTTTGATGAGCCCATCTTCACAATAGACATCTGCCCGATAAGTCATTTCTGAGGTAACGACCGTTCCACCTCGTATCAGAGTTGACATGTCTTTCTCCTTGTTATGTTCGCATATGTGGGTCTATGGCCCGGTATTTAGCCTTATTTTAGCTTTGCCTTTTGAAAAAGGATAGCTAAAATCCTGACCATATGGTCAAAAATTGAAGATTTCTATCTTTTTGAAACGGGAGGGGATAAATGACGATGTTACGGGCAGGGCTGATACAAATGGGCCTCAAGGGTAATACGGATATGCATCCTGATGAAATTCGCGACATGATGGTCGCCGCCCATATTCCCTATATTGAAGAAGCCGGCGATAAGGGGGTGCAGGTCCTCTGTTTTCAGGAAGTGTTTAACCAGCCGTATTTCTGTCCCTCCCAGGACAGTAAATGGTACGCCGCGACCGAGAGTATTCCTGATGGTCCCACCATCAAGCTGATGCAGGAATATGCCAGAAAATACAGCATGGTGATTGTGGTTCCCATGTATGAGCTGGAAAAAACCGGGATCTACTACAACACCTGCGCCGTAATAGATGCCGACGGCAGTTATCTTGGCAAGTACCGGAAAACCCATATCCCGCAAGTTTCGGGTTTCTGGGAAAAATTCTTTTTCCGTCCGGGAAATTCCGGCTGGCCGGTGTTTGACACGGCTTATTGCAAACTCGGAGTCTATATTTGCTATGACCGACATTTCCCCGAAGGTTGGCGTGCGTTGGCGCTGAATGGGGCGGAGTATATCGTTAATCCATCGGCGACTGTGAAAGGGGTCAGCCAGTATTTATGGGAGCTGGAACAACCAGCCTCGGCCGTGGCGAATGGCTGCTATATTGGCGCGGTCAACCGGATTGGTTCGGAAGCACCGTGGAATATCGGCGAGTTTTACGGATCGTCCTATGTGGTCAATCCGCGCGGCGAAATTATTGCCCAGGCGTCGGAAGATAAGGACGAGCTGGTCGTGACGGATATGGATATGGATATGGTCAAGGAAATCCGCGATAACTGGCAATTTTTCCGCGACCGCAGACCCGAAATGTATGGAGATCTGTCAGACGTTGGCAAGAGCTAGGGGTTGTATCTTTACTCACGCTTTGCCCAACTGCCGCTCCCGATAGAGGATATACAGGCCGCTACAGACAATGATCAGCGCGCCGACAATGGTCAGGCCGTCGGGGAAGTCGCCGAACACGGCATAGCCGAAAATCGCCATCCAGATCAACTGCACATACTGGAACGGTGCAGCGGTTGACGCTGTGGTGAAGTCAAAAGCCTTGATCATGATAAAGTGACTAACGCCGCCAATCAGGCCAATAACTATGAGGATCAGCCATCCTTGCAGGTCGGGGGCGACCCAGAAAAACGGCATGGCAGCACTCATTAAAACAGTCCCGACAAGCGACGTATAGAAAAGCGTTGTTGCCGGATTGTCGATGCCGGACAGAAACCGGGTCATGATCTGGTACAGCGCGTAAAAAATGGCGGTGCAGATCACCAGAAACAGGGCCGGGTGGACCTCGGTCATGCCGGGCCGGAGAATAACCATCGCTCCCAGAAATCCCACAATTACAGCCCCCCAGCGACGGTAGCTTATTTTTTCCTTCAGAATAAGAACTGAAAACAGGATAACAAAAAGCGGCGCCGTCGAACCGACAGCGCCGGCATCGGCCAATGGCACGTATTTTATCGCTGTGAAAAAGCTGATGGTCGCGCAGAGCAGTAACATGGAGCGGATAATCTGGAGTTTGGGCCGATTGGTTTGGATGAGCCTGAGGCCCTGCGAGGGAACCATGAACAGGGTCATCAATACGGTGTGAAAGAAATTCCGCGCCCAGACAACTTGCATGGGTGGGTAGGATTCTGTCGCGACCTTGACAATCGTGTCCATCACCACGAACAGGAAGATGGCCGTACAAAACAGGAAGATCCCTTTATAGGAACTTGGGGCAGCAGTCGTCGGCGCAGACATTCTGTCTCCAGTGTTTTTATTATTGGGAGCTGTTGCGCCCGATTCAATAAACGATCTTCCTATTCCGGGAGATTGTCAAGTTTCCTGCTGGATCGGCGGAAATCCTAAAATTGAGGCTTTCTATTTATTCGCCAATTGAGTAGCCTTGCGGCCATGACTGATGCACTTTTATACGAACAAGATGAGGGCGTTGTAACCCTCACGATCAATCGGCCAGAGGAGCGTAACGCCCTGTCCGATGATGTCATTTTCGATGCGTTTATTGACGCGGCGAAGCGGATCAATACAGATAATTCAGTCCGCTGCGTTATTCTGACCGGTGCCGGAAAAGCTTTTTCCGCTGGCGGGAATGTCAAGCATATGCGGGACAAGGAGGGGATGTTCGCGGGCTCTCCGGCGGAGTTGCGGGAATCCTACCGTCAGGGCATTCAGAAAATCCCCCTGGCCTTCTATAATCTGGAAGTCCCGACAATCGCCGCCGTCAATGGCGCGGCGGTAGGGGCGGG
This sequence comes from Sneathiella marina, assembly GCF_023746535.1. Lineage (GTDB taxonomy): Bacteria > Pseudomonadota > Alphaproteobacteria > Sneathiellales > Sneathiellaceae > Sneathiella > Sneathiella marina. Next base: position 2,008,363 of record NZ_CP098747.1, read on the forward strand.
ATTTGATCTCACCTGCATGTGCGATATCCGTATTGCAGCTGAATCTGCTCGATTTGCGGAAAGTTTCGTTAAGCTGGGAATTATCCCAGGGGATGGCGGAGCCTGGTTCCTGCCACGGGTGATCGGGCGCAGTCGCGCAGCCGAAATGACTTTTACCGGTGAAATGATCGATAGTGCCACGGCCCTCGACTGGGGACTTGTATCGCGCGTTGTGCCGAACGAAAAACTGATGGACACCGCTCGCGACCTGGCACGGCGCATTGCCGTTAATCCACCGCATTCGCTCCGTATGGCAAAGAAACTACTGCGCGAAGGGGAGCATATGCGCCTGGACAGCCTGCTGGAAATGTCCGCTGCCTATCAGGCACTCTCCCATCACGCGAAAGATCATGGCGAAGCCATTGATGCCTTTTTTGAGAAACGCGATGGAAACTTCAAAGGTGAGTGACCTGCAGCTGATGTTAACAGGAGCACCTGCCATGAGTTGGCTGGCGGGACAGTCCTTTAGGATCGAGCTGGAGGAGCCCGTCGAAAAACAACTTGCTCGAAAATGCGAGATTTTGAAGGTTAATCACGTGACTTGTCTGATTTTCGGCAAAAGGCTTGCCGAGGAAGTTCTCGCTGAATGGGAACGCGCGCCACCTGCCGGTGTTGTTTTACATAAACTGGATGATCAGCAACGGTCCGAGCTGATGCACCGGCTTGGGACCGTATCGTGACCAGTGCCCTGGATCAGATTTTAAAGGACATCCGCGCCTGCCGGATTTGCGAGGCGTCACTACCACTGGGGCCAAGACCGGTCCTGATTGCCGACGCCGAAGCACCCATCCTGATTGCCGGACAGGCCCCGGGTACCAAAGTCCATGCGTCGGGTATCCCCTGGGATGATCCGTCGGGAGACCGGCTGCGTGAATGGCTGGGTGTGGATAAGGAGACTTTTTACAATCCCAAGAATTTCGCCATAATTCCACAAGGTTTTTGTTATCCGGGACGCCTTGAAAAAGGTGGCGACAGCCCACCGCGACCGGAATGCGCACAAACCTGGCACCCCAACCTGATTCCTTTATTGCCGAACGTGAAACTGACCCTGGCCGTTGGCCAATATGCCCATAAATACCATTTGGGTCCGCGCCGGAAGAAAACCCTGACGGCGACGGTTCAGGCGTATGAGGAATTCGCCCCCGATTTACTCCCGCTCCCGCATCCGAGTTGGCGGGTGACCGGCTGGATGAAGAAGAACCCCTGGTATGAAACCGAGATCGTCCCGATCCTGCAAGCCGAAACACGGCGTTTGTTAAATCTGTGATTCCATGACGGTTAAATTTAAATTCCGAAAACGGGCCCATCATGTCTTTTTGGCGATGATGCTTGTTGTTCTCAGTTCCGCCTGCACCCCTGTCGTACAGCAGGCCGGGGAGTCGCGGGTAGATCCCGAGCTGACCGCTACGACTTTGACGACTTTCGATGATAAGGAATTACCGGTAAAGATCTGGGAAGCGACGGAAGGAACCCGGGCAGTGATCATTGCTGTTCATGGCATTAATGATTACAGCAATGCCTTCGCTTTTCCCGGAAGCTGGTGGTCGACGCAGGGCATAACAACAATTGCCTATGATCAGCGAGGATTTGGCGCAACTCCCGAGACTGGAGTTTGGCCCGGACAGGACCTTATGGTGCGGGACCTGGCCAGTCTTGTCGAGCAAGCCAAGCAGAAATACCCGACCGTACCGATTTACCTGCTGGGTGAAAGCATGGGGGGTGCAGTTGTCATGACTGCTGTCGGCGACCCGGAGTTCCCCGAGGTCTCTGGGGCAATCCTGTCTGCACCAGCCGTATGGGGATGGCAATCGCTTAATATTTTCTACAAAACAGTTCTATGGACAGCAGCCCATACCTTTCCTGAGACAAAATTGACGGGCAGGGGACTTGGTGTACAGGCATCGGATAACATATCCGTCTTGCGCAATCTGGGGGCGGATCCTTTGTTTATAAAGGCAACCCGTATTGACGCGATTTACGGCCTCGTCGATTTGATGGATAATGCCTATGAAGCGGCAGACGATCTGTTGCCACCCATTTTACTGCTATACGGGGAAAAAGACGAGCTTGTCCCGAAATCATCGGTGGACGCCATGGCCGCACGTTTGCCTGAGGATGTTGACATTGTGCTGTATGAGAACGGCTGGCATATGCTTATGCGGGATTTACAAGGGCCCGTGGTATGGCGTGATATTGCCGATTGGATTTTCGAGCGGAATATATCCTCTGGAAACAAAATCAACGGCCTGCCGCTTTTTCCTAAGAACGAATAATCCCGCGTTATCCCTATGGAGCGTCAGATCTGTATTCCCAGGCAAGCGTGCAGTTCCTGTAGGATAATCTGACTGACCTGATCACCGGTAACAGCGATATGATCAGACGCCAGAAAGTCCGACAGACTGGCGGATAAGGCTACAAGTTTCCAGGCGAGAACATCGGGATCCATTTTGGATTTCAAGGCGCCGGATTTAAGGCCGTCGCGTATATATCCCGATAATTGTGCGTGAAAATCATTTACCGCTTTGCCATAAACAGTATCAAATTCCGCTGAGCGTGTTGCCTCATCGGCGGCGCTGATCCAAATGCGGGAGATACTGGTGCTGTTCGGCACCTTGCGCCAGTCGAGAACCCGTATCAAGGCTTCGCCAATGGGATATTGCGCCACAAGCAAGTCATTGGCTTCAAGATCCTGCTGCGCGGCATAGAGCAGGGATGAGCATTTCAGTTCAGTCAAGGAGTCGAAATGATGGTGAATGATGCCGGTCGCGGCACCAAGTTCAGCTGCCACACCGCGCGCTGTTATACCGCCGAATCCCTTTTGTGCGACGACATCAAGAACAGCCTTGAAAATGGTTTCACGACGTTCTTCTTTTGCTAAATAAGCCAAGCATTTCCTTCCCGGATCTCAAAATATTTCTTCTCCACTGTTGACATATATTGAATTTGGCCATATGTCCAACTTGAACGGATGTTCAGTTTCAGTATTCCCCCAATATTGACCCGAAAAACTCCGTTCGCCAACACGTAATATTCAATTTAGAGAGATAGAGGCCATGTCAGTCGTGAGCGCTGAGCAAAAAATGATCACGGGCACACCGATAAACGAGTTTTTTCGGTTCGTTTTCCCGTCGGTTTTCGGCATGCTCGCAATTTCCTCTGCAGTAATTGTCGATGGTATCTTTATCGGTAATTTCGTTGGAGCGGATGCGCTTGCATCCGTCAACCTCGTTATGCCGCTACTGGCCTTGATTTACGGGCTCATGATTATGATGACGGTTGGATCCTCGGTGATTGCCGGAAAATATTTGGGCGAGAAAAACGTACCGGCTGCATCGGATGTTTTTTCCAAAACCGGCATAACTGTCTTATTGATGTCCCTTGTAAGCGTCCTCGTGATGTTCGTATTTCCTGAGATGATCGCGCGTGGGCTAGGAGCTATGGGAACGACTGTTTCTTTAAGTGCAGAATATCTAAGAGTTCTCGCCTGGTTTTATCCAGTTTTGGCTGTGGTAGTGCTATTGAGCCAATTTGCCCGCGTTGATGGCCGGCCGAGCTTTTCACTTTATGGGATGATTGGTATTACGGTATCCAATATCGGGCTCGATGCGCTTTTGGTTGGATGGCTTGGATGGGGCTTGTTTGGTGCCGCCCTTGCCACGGGATTGGCATATGTCACGGGTGCTGCTGTGATCCTAGTTCATTTCCTGGGATCAAAGGCTGTCCTTAAATTCGTCCGTCCGCGGGGATCATGGTCCGTCATTCCGCGCGCCGCGATCAATGGATTTTCGGAGTTTCTGAATGAAACCTCTGCCGGTATTGTGCTGTTTATCCTGAACTGGATACTAATGATCCATGTGGGCGCATCCGGTGTCGCCGCGTTTACGATTGTCAATTATGTGTTTTTCATTGGTCTTCTGGTTTTCTACGGGGTGGCTGAAGGCATTGTGCCCTTGATCAGCGTCAATTTTGGCGCGCGTCAAGCACAGCGGATATCCACGTTCCTGTTTATGGGGATCGGGTTTAACTTGTTCGTTGGCGGGCTGATCGCCGCGACAATGCTGATTTGGTCCGGTGAGTTGGTCGGTGTCTTCCTGAACGCCGATGAAACGGATATACAGCTGCTTGCCGTCAGCATTATTGCAATCGTCTGGCCGATGTTCCTGTTCAACGGCGCAAATATTGCTGTGTCCACGTACTTCACAGGCATGCATTGCGCAAAGCAATCAGCGATGATTGCTATGGCACGGTCACTTGTGCTGCCGGTTACCCTGATTTACCTGTTCTGGCAGCAATTTGGCTATATGGGGGCGTTCTACGCCCTGCCCATTGCCGAAGCGCTTGCTTTGTTGCTGAGCATTATGCTGTTCCGCTCCCGCACACCCCACACTATGGTCCGTGCCACCGCTTAAGGAACGGCTCGTGGTATAACTGTTCGTTCGGGCTGACAATGGCCTGTAAAAGGAACCTGCGATTAGATTCCTTTTACAGGTTTCAACACTGTGTTTTTGTGCAACAGAGCCACTGCAATCTCCATATACAGACTGCCTTTCGATTGACGCTATTCATCTAAAATGCCATTTTTGCGATATACAATATATTCCAATTTCCTTAAAAGGTGTTTTATTTATGCGGATAGTATTCGTTTGCCTCGCGTTTGCGTTGTTGGTTGGCTGTACAGCTTCAGGCCCTCTATTTACTGAAAAAGGGCAGCAAGTTACGCCGATTGCCGGTGAAAGCCGGGTATTTGTGTATCGAGTTGATACGATCATCGGATCTGGCGGGTCTGTTAAATTTTTGGACGACGGAGTGGATAAAGGATCCATAAATGTCGGTGGCTATATTACTTACACGGCGAAACCCGGATATCATGCACTTCTTACGGAAACGCCGGGTATTGATAAGCTCTTTCACTTAGAAATGGCGGCTGGTGAGGTTTATTACTTAAGAATAGATTATAACCCGGGTACATGGACCGGTACTTTCACAACAAATGTCATCCCGGAAACCACAGCTTTGCCGCAACTTAAATTAACTAGGTATCAGGGCAAATAGATTTCTTTCAAGGTATTATTTTATGCGTTTTATATCCATTGTTTTGGCATTTGTTTTATTGGTTGGGTGCACGACTTCTGGCAAGAAATTCTCGGAGACAGCTGATAAACTGCCTGTTTCTTCAGATAAAAGCCGCGTTGTCGTTTACCGTTCCACGCAGAACGCCTTGTCGGATGACAGCATGTCTGTTTTGGATAATGGGAAGGAGATGGGGACTTTGAATATCGGCGAGGTTGGTATTTACGATACGGATCCCGGCGACCATATAATTTATACAGATGAAACGGGTGAAAAAGGCAGGAAAGCCCATATTTCCATGAAACCCGGCGAAATATATTATGTAAAATTTACGGTTTATGACAATTACTATCTTCGTATGGTATCCGCCGTGTTTATTTCTGATGAAATGACCGAAAAGAATGCCTTGCGGGATATACAGGTTTTACGCGAGCAAGCGAAAGAATAGTCAGCTCCTTGTTATCTTGGTTACCAATGGATACAACTCGTCGAAATGATCAATAATATGGGTCGGGTTGAGGTCGGATACGGGAATCTCCGTATAGCCGAAGGTAACGGCGATACTGGGGATTCCGGCGTTTCGGGCTGCGGAAATATCGCTGTCTGAATCGCCCACCATCAAGGCTGTACCTTTGGTGAAGTTCATTTCCTCTAGTGTACCGTTGATATGTCCAGCATCGGGCTTTCGTACTTCGAAACTATCGCCGCCGGTGGTTGCCGTGAAAAATTTCGACAAGCCCATCTGCTGTAAGAGCGGAACAGCGAACCGCATGGGTTTGTTGGTACAGACGCCCATGGTCACCCCGGCTTTTTTAAACAACTCCAGCGATGTTACGACGCCTTCATAAGGGACGCTGTGATCGATGAGGTGGTCTTCGTAATAATCAAAGAATTCTTCTACAAGCTCTTCGAATATTTCCGCGGACGGCATACCGCCGGTTGCTGTTAAGCCTCTTTCCAGCAGCACTCGCGCACCTTGACCAACCATATGACGGACTTGCGCAATATCAATCAGATCCCGACCGGCCCGAGTGAGGGAGTGATTGAGCGCTCCGTGCAGGTCCGGCGCAGAATCAACGAGGGTTCCGTCAAGGTCAAAAAGTACGTATAAATCCTGCATGGGTGAAAAATCCGGTAACATTGTTTGATTATATTTCTGTTCTTCCTTGTGCAAGAGTGCATCCGAATTGTAAAGTCCAACATTTTAAAATACTTCGATATGAGTGAACAAATGTCTGCTATTGCTGCTGTCGTTCTTGCCGCCGGGGCCGGTACCCGGATGAATTCTTCAAAACCCAAGGTATTGCATGAAATTGGCGGCCGTCCGATGGTGTCTCATTTGCTCGATACGGTAAATCAGCTGGGAACCGAGCGGGTAGTTGTGGTGACAGCGCCAAATATGGATGCTGTGCAGAGACAAGTGGCGCCGGCCACCATCGCAATCCAGCACCAGGCAAAAGGCACCGGGCATGCGGTCCTGTCTTCCCTCGACGCACTGGACGGTTTTGAGGGAGATGTTCTAGTTCTGTTTGGTGATTGCCCGTTGATCAAGCTCGAAACATTGCGCGCAATGGTCGAAAAGCGCCGGGAACAGAGCGCTGCAGTTGCTGTTCTGGGGTTTGAGCCTGAGGATGCTGCTGAATATGGACGACTGGTTACAAATACAGCCGGTGAGTTGGAGGCAATCGTCGAATTTGCCGATGCCGATGCAAAAACCCGGGCGATTGGTATCTGTAATTCCGGTGTCATGGTCTTTGACGGCAGTAAACTGGCGTCCTTGATCGGGGCCATTACAGACAATAACTCAAAAGGTGAATTCTACCTGACCGACGTGGTCGAGATTGCCAATAGCCAGGGCCTGACATGTACCTATGTGATCGGCGATGAGCTGGAATTACTGGGGATAAACAACCGGGTACAGCTGTCGCAAGCCGAGCAGGTGGTTCAATCGCAGTGGCGGCAACAAGTAATGGAGGGTGGTGCAACCTTGATTGACCCGGCCTCTGTCTGGCTCAGTTACGATACGAAAATCGGACAGGACGTGGTGATTGAGCCCAATGTATTCATTGGAACCAATGTCATTATCCGCGACAATGTCCGTGTCAAGGCCCATAGCCATTTGGAAGGCACGACAATTGGTGAACGGGCGCAAATAGGACCATTTGCGCGGCTGCGTCCCGGAGCGAACCTGGCCAGCGACGTGAGAGTCGGCAATTTCGTCGAAATCAAGAAATCCATGATTGAGACAGGGGCGAAAATCAGCCACTTATCCTATATCGGTGATGCGGAAATCGGGTCCGAAGCTAATATCGGCGCCGGAACCATTACCTGCAATTACGACGGATTTGACAAATTCGCCACTAAAATCGGGGCTGGGTCATTTATTGGCTCAAATACGGCGTTGGTTGCGCCAGTGACCGTCGGGGAGGGTGCAATAGTTGGTGCCGGCAGTACAATTACACGAAATGTAGAGGCAGATGCCCTGGCCATTGAGCGTGGCGACGAAAATCAAAAGCCTGGCTGGGCGGAACGTTTTCGTTCCCTTAAGAAAAAAATCAGAAAATAAGACTATCATATTGTTCAAATTGTTTTTTTAAGGATTAGATAGACGATGTGTGGGATAATTGGAGTCCTTGGTAAGCAGGATGTGGTGCCGTCGTTGGTTGATGGATTGAAGCGCCTTGAATATCGTGGATATGACAGTGCTGGCATTGCGACTTTGACATCGGACGGCATAGATCGTCGCCGGGCGGAAGGCAAACTGGTCAATCTTGAAGCCGTGTTGGATGGAAATAATCTTTCAGGGCTTGCTGGGATTGGTCATACTCGCTGGGCAACCCACGGGGTGCCAAATGAAACGAACGCTCACCCCCATATGACCACACAAATCGCTCTGGTCCATAATGGTATTATCGAGAATTACAGAGAACTAGCGGAAGAGCTGGTTGCAAAAGGATATGCGTTTGAATCGGAAACCGATACGGAAATCGCCGCACAGCTTATCAGCAGTTATCTTGACGACGGTGCTTCTCCCAAGGACGCCATGGCGCAATCTCTGCAACGGTTACAAGGCGCTTTTTCAATCGCTGTAATCTTCAAAAAACACGACGACCTGATGATCGGCGCCCGCCGCGGAGCGCCGCTGGCCGTGGGATGGGGCAAAGGTGAGATGTTCCTGGGGTCGGACGCCTTGGCGCTCGCACCATTGACCAGTAGTATTTCCTATTTGGAAGAAGATGACTGGGTCGTTCTGACACGTGACGGTGCCGTTTTCTATGACAAGAATAATCAGGAAGTAACACGGGAAGTAAAACAGACACAACTTTCCGGGGCTATGATCGGTAAGGGCAACCATCGGCATTTCATGATGAAGGAAATTGTCGAGCAGCCGGCGGTTATCGGTGAGACCCTGAGCAGCTTTTTTAATCCGCGCAGCAGAACCATCACGCTTCCAGACCTACCATTCGACTGGAAGGATCTTCCCAAGATTACAATTGTCGCCTGCGGAACCTCATTTTATGCAGCGATGATCGCCAAATACTGGTTTGAAAAAGTTGCGGATTTATCCGTGGAAGTCGATATCGCGTCGGAATTTCGATATCGCAATATGCCGCTTCGTGAGGGGGGGCTCGCGATGTTCATATCTCAATCTGGCGAGACAGCCGATACCCTGGCTGCTCTGAAATATGCCAAGGAAAATGGCCAGCATATCGGCTCTATCATAAATGTAGAAGAAAGCTCCATGGGGCGTGAGTCGGATTTTGTATTTCATACGCAAGCTGGACCGGAAATCGGTGTGGCTTCAACAAAGGCATTCACCTGTCAATTGGTGACCTTGGCTTGTATTGCCATAGATGCGGGCGTACAACGAGGTGTTATTGACCATGAAGAAGAAGCCCGGCTCTGCGCGGCAATTTCTGAAGTCCCGGCGCGGGCAGCTGAAATCCTGGAAAGTCACGTCAATATCAAGAACCTGGCTGAGAAAATATTTGAAGCCAATGACATTCTTTATATCGGGCGGGGGACCGGCTACCCGGTTGCTCTGGAGGGTGCCTTAAAGCTCAAAGAACTTTCCTATATTCACGCGGAAGGCTATGCGGCGGGGGAGTTGAAACACGGTCCTATCGCATTGATTGATGATACGGTTCCGGTTATTGTTGTAGCGCCATCTGATCCCTATTTTGAGAAGACCGCCTCAAACATGCAGGAAGTCATGGCCCGCAAAGCCCGCGTAATCTTTTTATCTGATGCCGCCGGGATTGAACAATTAGGAGAGCATGCGGTGGGTTCAATTGAATTGCCCTCTGTCGATCCATTTGTAGCCCCAATCCTCTATGCGCTTCCTGTACAGCTGTTGGCTTATTACGTGGCCGTTCTTAAAGGAACGGACGTGGATCAGCCCCGAAACCTGGCTAAATCGGTGACGGTGGAATAGCTTACAATTTATTATTCCGCGGCAATTTGAGTGTCAAAGGAATGTTGTTTCTCAGCTTTTGAGATGTAACCACGGGTCAAGGGCAGTGTTTCAAGCTGTTTTGACATCTGGATCTGAAAAACAACAAGTCCATTATGGCGAAACGCGACTTCGCTGGCGGCAAGATAGAACTCCCACATCCGACTGAAACGCGCATCATAGATATCCAGCACCACATCCATTTTATCCAGGAACCGCTGCCGCCAGGCACGAAGTGTATCGGCATAATGCACGCGTAAAATTTCAATATCTGTCACATAAAGCCCAGCTTTTTCTATTTCCGGTGTAATTTCAGAAAGCGGAGGGATATAGCCACCCGGGAAAATGTATTTTTGGATCCATGGATTTGTTGCCGTCGGACGGTCGGCAGTTCCGATGGTATGTAGTAAAGCGACCCCATCTTCGGTAAGCGTTGATTTTACTTTTTCGAAGAAATTCCGGTAGTGGGGCTTGCCAACATGTTCGAACATACCAACAGAAACAATTCGATCGAATGTTTCGCTAAGATCACGATAGTCCTTCATTATATAGTCAACTCTATCTGACAAGCCGACCTCTTTTGCCTTATCCAGTGCGTAGGACAGCTGGTTTTTGGAAAGGGTGATACCTTTGACCGTTACATCCTTGCTATCAGCCAGGAAACGCGCCATGCCGCCCCAACCGCATCCAATATCCAATATCTTATGCCCATCTTCCAAGGCAAGTTTTGCTTCTATGTGAGCCATTTTCTGAAGTTGGGCTTGTTCCAGACTATCGTCAGGATCTTTAAAGTAAGCGCAGGAATATTGCCTATTTTCATCCAGAAACAAATCGTAAAACTCGTCGGAAAGGTCGTAATGGTGGGCAACATTCTGGACAGACCGTCCTTTTGGATTATATCGAATAAGAAACCAGATGAGCTTATAAACAAAATCCCCAATACTTGCTAACGGATGCTTGATACCCCATCCGGTATTGAGGGAAAATAAATCCAGCAAATCATAGATAGTACCGTCCTGGACGGTCATAGAACCATCCATGTAAGCCTCTCCAAGATAAAGCTTAGGATAAATAGCAAGCTTGCGGGCGACAGCATGGTTATGCAGCTTCATCGTAACGATCGGTCCGGGTTCGCCTTTATAGACTCTTACCCGGTTTTCACAATCGATTACAGTTAGGGTTCCTTGTTTAATCAGACGCGTTAAGATTTGAGGTAAAAGTATCATTTTAACTCCTGTCTTTTCCGGCCGATTGAGTTGCTTTCTACAAAGGCAATACTAACTGATTTGCAACTACACTATATTTCCTTCTCGTCGCCTTTGGCTGACCGGATCTGTATTTTCAAATGCGAACATCTGCATTTTCACTTCGCATTATATTTTGAAACCTAATTATGACGAAATCAAGCGTCTTTTAGGTTGATTGATCAATAATTCAATCTAGTGTTGCGTCATGGTTTTCCAATGTGGTTATGGCACCGATGATAAATTCGATCTCGCCTGCCTCATTCTTTACAGGACAATCCACGGATTCAAACTGGGAATGTGTTTTGTCAAAAAGGCCTAAAGTACCAACACAACGCTTAGGTTTGGCTTCCGAAACAATATCGTCGAGATAAGATGCAAAAAGCCGGTCTTCGGGAAGCGGATTCTCCACCGTAATGGTGTCACCTCTTCGCGACACGCCCACAATATCGACTACTTTTTCACCATTCAGGCGATATAGATAATGGCCCGGTTTGATAAATTGCAGGATGTGAATATGCGGCGCAATTTTCCAATGTTCAGCAATGTCAAAATTGCTTCGTTTTGGCATGTCAGGGTGGAATTTAGCCCACCAGGTGTAAAGTGCCCTGACGCTGTCAGACAAAATTTCGTCCGCCGAAAGAACAGCTCTGCGGGATATTTTTTTAAAATTATCTGATCTGTTTTCGAATTCAAAGTCGCTGATTTTCAAAGGTTTGTCCTAAGTTTTTGATTTTATTGATTCACGATGTCCAATTAAACTCTGAGCTTCGATAAAAACACGTTTTACTTCAGAGAATCTGTTTTTTATCTGGGTTTCAAAGGCGGAAATGGCATTTTCAACTTCTGCTGCTTGCAGGTTATCGGCAAAATCGAGGCTGACATTCACGAGAATATCCCTGGGGCCCATATGCATTGTCAAAAGCTCATTTACACCGGTAATTCGTGGGTCTTCTGCGACAATGGCATATATACCGTCAACAACATCATCGCTGGCGCTTTCACCAATTAGTAAGCCTTTACATTCAAACGCCAGAACGATAGCAACAACTCCAAGAATAATTGCAATTACCACTGAGGCGGCACCATCCAATTCCGGTATACCGAGCCATTGCGCCAGGAATATGCCGACAAATGCAGCGATTAACCCTAGCATTGCCGCCGTGTCTTCCAAAAGGACGGTAAATATTGTTGGATCTTTACTCCGTATGATGGAGCGCCAGAGGCCTTTTTCTGTTTTAGTGCTTTGGAATTCCTTATAAGCGACAGTCCAAGCCCAGCCCTCAAACAACATGCTCAGGCCCAGAACCACGTAGTTCCAGGTCGGATCAGAAATCGTTTCCGGATGGCGGATATGCTTTATGCCCTCATACAGGGAAATACCCGAGCCTAGGGCAAAAATTAAAATCGCAACAACAAAAGCCCAGAAATACAACTCCATACCATACCCAAAAGGATGTTTGCTGTCGGCTTTCCTGTTCGCTTTACGCAAGCCATGCAACATGAGTACTTGGTTGCCGGTATCTACGAGCGAATGAACACCTTCACTCAACATAGCCGAGCTTCCGGTAAAGGCTGCTGCTGTAAATTTGGAGATAGCTATAAGGCCGTTTCCAATCAGTGCCGCATAGATAACTTTCTTTGATCCACTCGACACTTAACCCCCCATGGCAGCTTTTCACGCTCCCAATCTTTTCAAACGACTTTATTCGAAGAAAGATTACGGTTCCTTTTTTCTGAATTCAACAGTCTTTGTATTTTTCGTCAAAAATATTTGTGACGTTACTCAAAGAAGGAAGATTGAACCCATCAGGGATATGGCATAAACTCTGCGATCAATTTTTTTGTGACAACGACTTAACAGGGCGCTGTTAACAGGCCAAGGAAACGGAAAATGTTAGAGATGAATGATAACCCGCTAAATTTGAATGACCCCGATCTGCTGCGGATGCAGGGACTTATTGGTGGCGCTTGGTGTGATGCTGACAGTGGCGAAACGCTTGAAGTGAAAAACCCTGCGACCGGCGAAATTATTGGAACAACTCCATTTATGGGCGAAGCAGAAACCCGCCGGGCAATTGAAGCAGCCAGTGCTGCAATGCCCGCCTGGGCCGGAAAAACTGCGAAGGAGCGGGCGAATATATTGCGGAAATGGCATGATCTGATGCTGGAGAACACAGAGGATCTAGCCCGCATCATGACCATAGAAATGGGTAAGCCGCTTGCAGAAGCTCGCGGTGAGGTGGCCTATGCCGCTTCCTTCATTGAATGGTTTGCCGAAGAAGGTAAGCGAATTTACGGCGATACGATCCCCGAACACCAAAACGACAAGCGCATTGTCGTGATAAAACAGCCTATCGGCGTTACTGTCGCTATTACACCTTGGAATTTCCCGGTTGCCATGATTACCCGAAAAGCAGCCCCGGCATTGGCGGCTGGATGCCCGATGGTTATTAAGCCTGCTGAACTAACACCTTATTCGGCCTTTGCCATGGCTGTTATCGCAGAGCGGGCTGGGATACCGGCTGGGATTCTTGGAGTTGTGACCGGAGATGCGCCGGCAATTGGTCAGGAAATGACGTCCAATCCGATTGTCCAGAAACTGACTTTCACCGGTTCAACACCTGTTGGCAAATTGCTGATGGAACAATGCGCCGGGACCGTTAAGAAAACATCAATGGAGTTGGGGGGAAATGCGCCCTTTATCGTGTTTGATGACGCCAATCTTGACGAAGCCGTCGAGGCAGCGATTGCCTCTAAGTACAGAAATTCCGGTCAAACCTGTGTTTGTGCAAACCGCATGTATATCCAGTCTGGAATCCATGACGCCTTCATTGAAAAATTTTCTGAACAAGTAAAGAAATTGAAAGTTGGTAATGGCCTTGACGACGGTGTCATGCAGGGACCGCTCATTGTCGAGGCAGCAGTACAGAAGGTTGAACGGCATATTGAAGATGCTGTTGCTAAGGGTGCGAAAATTAGTTTAGGTGGGAAACGACATTCGCTGGGACAGACTTTCTTTGAACCGACGATCCTGACAGGTGTTACTCAGGAAATGACGGTTGCCAGTGAAGAGACATTTGGCCCAATGGCGGCTGTCTTTAAATTCGACGATGAACAAGAAGTGATTACTCTGGCCAATGACACAGAGTTTGGCTTGGCGGCGTATCTCTGTGCCCGTGATATTGGCAGAATTTGGCGGGTAAGCGAGGCGCTTGAATATGGCATCGTCGGTATCAACACAGGTATCATATCCACGGAAGTTGCTCCTTTCGGAGGTGTTAAGCAGTCGGGAATCGGACGCGAGGGTTCAAAATACGGTATCGATGACTATCTAGAAATCAAATACATGTGCATTGGCGGAATTAATAGCTAATGTCATATGTGTCAGGGGCAGCATAATCTGACGTTTATCTAAGCGTCCAGTATAGGAAAAGTAACGTGGAATTTGATTACGATTTATTCGTCATCGGGGCGGGCTCCGGTGGCGTTCGCGCTTCCAGAATTTCTTCTAGCCTTGGGGCTAAAGTTGCCATCGCGGAAGAATACCGTGTTGGTGGAACCTGTGTTATTCGGGGCTGCGTCCCTAAAAAATTACTGGTTTATGCGAGCCATTACTCTGAAGATTTCGAGGATGCCGAGGCCTATGGCTGGACAGTACCAAAAGCGTCTCATTCCTGGACCAAGCTTATTGAGAATAAAGATCGTGAAATTGATCGATTAAACGGGATCTACCATAATATTCTGGCCAATAATAATGTGGAACTGTATCAGGATCGGGCCACGTTGATCGATAGGAATACAGTTCAGGTTGGCGATAAAAAAATTACTGCCAAATATATCCTTATTGCCACGGGCGGGACGCCGGTAATGCCGGATGTGCCCGGGATTGAACATGCCATCTCGTCCAATGAAGCCTTTCACTTAAAAGAAATGCCCAAGCGGGTCATTGTCGTTGGTGGGGGATATATCGCTGTGGAGTTTGCCGGAATTTTTAATGGATTGGGTGCTGACGTTATTCAATTATATCGTGGTGAACAGATACTACGCGGATTTGATCATGATGTTCAGAATGTCCTCGCCGGTGAAATCCAGAAGAAGGGAATAGATCTGCGAACCCATGCCAATCCAGCTTCAATTGAAAAGACAGCCTCCGGTTTGACGGTAACCCTGGAAAACGGGGAGGTTCTCGAAACAGATGCCATCATGTATGCCACGGGTCGTAAACCGAATACAGATGGTATCGGGCTTGAAAATGTCGGGGTTGAGTTGAAAGCCAATGGTGCGGTGAAAGTCACACCGGGATCGCAGACAAACATAGATAACATATATTCCGTCGGCGATGTAACAGACCGCATAGCGCTAACGCCCGTTGCAATACATGAAGGAATGGCTTTTGCAGAGACGGTTTTTGGTGGACGGCCCAGTGCGGCAGACCACGACAATGTGCCGTCAGCCGTGTTTTCGCAACCGCAAGTCGGATCGGTCGGTCTTTCAGAAGCAGACGCCAGGGCCAAATATGGTGAAGTGGATATCTACAAGTCCCAGTTCCGGCCCATGAAGCATACGTTGACCGGTGGATCTGAGCAGGCATTTGTTAAATTGATCGTCGATGCGAAAACGGATGTCGTGGTTGGCGCGCATATTATTGGATCTGATGCGGCTGAGATTATCCAGGCGGTTGGAATTGCCCTGAAATGCGGTGCCACAAAGGCTCAATTTGATCAAACCGTCGGTGTTCATCCAAGTCTTGCCGAGGAAATTGTGACCATGCGTGAAAAATTTACGCCGGCATAAATCGTCAAAAACAGGCTGATTTAACAAAAAAACCTTATATTTATGGGTTTTAACCATTATTTCGCGGGTTATCGATTGCGAAATTGCAAAAAGGTTGTAGATAATAGCTTTTTAGAACGTTAAGTGGATATTGAGGATAAGAAAAATGTCGAAGAATTGGACACCTGAGAGCTGGAGACAAAAATCTATCCGCCAGGTGCCGACATATTTGGATGCGGCACGACTTCAGGCGGTAGAAGGGGATTTGAAAAATTTTCCACCGCTGGTTTTTGCCGGTGAGGCCAGAAGCTTGAAAGCGAAACTCGGCGAAGTGGCCGCAGGCCGTGGTTTTCTTCTTCAAGGGGGCGATTGCGCAGAAAGCTTTGCGGAATTTCATCCCAACAATATTCGTGACACTTTTAAAGTGTTGTTGCAGATGGCCGTCGTCCTGACTTTTGGATCCAATGTTCCCGTAGTCAAGGTCGGCCGCCTCGCGGGTCAGTTCGCCAAGCCACGGTCTGCTGATACGGAAACAATCGATGGTGTCGAACTCCCGAGTTACCGCGGTGATATCATCAACGGTTTTGATTTTACACCGGAAGCCCGTATCCCAGATCCGGAACGGATGCTCAAAGCCTATTCTCAAGCCGCGTCAACTCTTAATCTGCTGCGGGCTTTCTCGCAAGGCGGTTACGCTGATTTGCATCAGGTTCACCGCTGGAACATGGGATTTGTGGCAAGTGGTGAGCAAGGCGCCCGGTATCAGGAAATGGCAGATCGTATCCATGATGCACTGGCCTTCATGGAAGCTTGTGGTGTTACTTCGGAAAATACGCCGGAAATGGGTCGGACAGATTTCTATACATCCCACGAAGCTTTACTGCTGCAATATGAACAGAGCCTGACCCGCGTTGATAGCACTTCCGGTGATTATTATGACACATCTGCTCATATGCTTTGGATCGGTGATCGGACACGGGACCCGGACGAGGCGCATGTAGAGTTCCTGTCCGGTGTTGCCAACCCGATTGGTGTCAAGGCGGGACCGTCTCAGGACCCGGATACACTCATCCGTCTGATAGATACGTTAAATCCAACCAATGAAGCTGGACGTATGACCGTCATCTGTCGCTTCGGAGCGGACAATGTGGATAAGCATTTACCGGCGTTGATCCGTAAAGTGGAGCAGGAGGGCCGTTCTGTGGTCTGGTCCTGTGATCCAATGCATGGCAATACCATCAAATCTTCGACTGGATATAAGACACGTCCTGTCGATCGGATTATGACGGAAGTCAGTCAGTTCTTTGATGTCCATCAGGCAGAGGGAACTTATGCGGGCGGCGTCCATTTTGAAATGACAGGCCAAGATGTAACGGAATGTATCGGCGGTGCTTTTGAAGTGACAGAAGAACGGTTGAGCGATCGCTATCACACAGCTTGTGATCCGCGGCTGAATGCAAATCAGGCTCTTGAGCTTGCTTTCCTTATCTCGGAAATGATCAAAAAGGAAAGGGGCGGTCGAGGCGCCATTGCGGCTGCTTCATAACCTGTCGTCATGACCCAAAAAAAGCCAACGCCTGAGAGAGAGGCAATCGATCATTCGATTGCCGATCATACAGATCAGTACTTTAATAAAACAAAAAAAATAGTCAGGCAATTTGGCGATAAAACGGTAACTTACGCTGTTTTTATGAGACGACCTGTAATCTTTTGCCCTAAGCTGATGGTCGATTGGCTTGAAAATATCTGCGAGATTCGAGGGCATAGTTTCAAAATTGAACCCTGCTTTGAGGAAGGTGAGTGGGTCGGCGCCGGAGAGCCCCTCATTTATATTACGGGAAGTTTCCAGAACCTGGTGGATCTGGAAACACTGTACCTGCAAAAACTAGGGTCCGCCTGTGTGGCAGCCTACAATGCCTATACCATGTGTTCCTACCTGCCTAAGGTCCAATTTATGGCAATGGATGCCCGGCATTGCGCGGGCTCTGAGATGGCGGAAATGATGGCTTATGCGGCGTCGGTTGGTAGTGAGGCGGCGCAAAAAGAACATGATGCGGTTGGGTTTGTTGGAAATGCAAACAATTCTACCTCTTATTTCTTCAATCAAAACAAAGGCTTGGGGACGATGCCTCATGCTTTGATTGGATATGCGGGCAGCACCCTTCGGGCCGCTGAAATGTTTGCGGAAAGCTTTCCGAACGAGCCATTTACCGTGCTCGTTGATTATTACGGCGCAGAAATCACCGATGCTTTGGCCGTTTGCCAGAAATTCCCGGAAATGGCGGCGGCAGGTAATATTTCCGTGCGCATGGATACTCACGGCGGCCGGTTTATTGAGGGGCTTGATCCAGCGACATCCTACGCTGTGTTGGAACACCATATTCCCCGGGGGATTCGTCAATACCGGTCGGAACAGGAATTGAAGTGGCTTGTCGGTACAGGTGTGTCTGCGGCCGCTATATATTATTTGCGCGATGAACTGGATAAAGCCGGTTTTGACAAGGTGAAAATAGTAGCATCATCAGGTTTTTCCCATGAAAAATGCCGGGTCATGGGGAGTATCAAGGCGCCCATCGATGTGGTTGGAACGGGATCGTTTCTGCCGGCAAACTGGTCCGAAACCTATGCGACGGCAGACATCATTTCTTATGATAAGGTGCCGACAGTAAAACTTGGTCGAGAATTCCTCCTCAGAAAAGATAAATAGCTGACTAAAATCGGATAGATTTGGTCGGTTTTTCGCTAGTATCTTATGCCCATGGGTATAAGAGCGAGAGAGACACCAATTCGGGATTAGTTGGCCATGTACTCCGCAGTTATAAATTCGTGGCCACTCCTTTTGGGGATCGGCCTTCTCATGCTAGGGAACGGCCTGCAAGGCAGTCTTGTGGGAATCCGCGCGTCTTTGGAAGGCTTTCCGTCGGCGACCACTGGATTTATCATGTCCGGTTACTATGCGGGCTTCCTATTTGGGTCCTATATTACCCCTAAAATTCTTATAAATGTCGGGCATGTGCGGGTATTCGCCGCTCTGGCATCGCTGGCATCTTCTGCGGCCCTGCTTTATGTGGTGTTCGTTGATCCCATCGTTTGGGGGTTTATGCGGCTGATTACCGGTTTTTCCTATGCGGGATTATATATTGTTTGCGAAAGTTGGCTCAATGATGTGGCAACCAACGAGACGCGAGGCCAGCTGCTGTCTGTCTACATGATCATCATGATGGCCGGCTTGGCCTTTGGGCAGTTTTTCCTCAATATCGCGGATCCGGGCGGTTTTACCTTATTCGTGGTGATTTCTGTTCTTGTGTCTTTAGCGTTAATTCCGCTTGCCCTGACTGCCGCACCGGCCCCCAACTTTATGCAGATTACGCGGCTAAGCCTCCGTAAACTTTATAAAATCTCACCCCTCGGAGTTGTTGGAATGACAGCGCAGGGAACCATCGCAGGTGCATTTTATGGGATGGCTGCGGTTTACGGCGATAAAATTGGCCTTTCAATCGTCCAGATTTCGACTTTTATCAGTATCGTCGTTTTTTCCGGTGTGCTGCTGCAATGGCCGATCGGAAAGCTGTCTGACAAATTTGATCGCCGTCAGGTTATTCTTGTCACAACGGTGTTAAGCGGTGCGGCAGCTATTTTTGCCATGCTTGCCGCTGAAAATGACTTGTTGTTGTATTTCCTGTTGGGGGCCGGACTGTTTGGCGGATTTTCAGTACCGCTTTACTCGCTTTGTATCGCCCACACAAATGATTACCTGGAACCTTCCGATATGGTTGCAGCCAGTAGCGGACTGATGTTGGTAAATGGTATCGGCGCGGTATTCGGACCTATTATTGTCGGGCAACTGATGTCCACTGTAGGAACCTATATATTCTTCGGCTTGATTGCGGCCGGTCATCTTGGAATCGGCGTTTTCGCTCTAATGCGGATGATGATAAATACTTCTGCGCCGCTTGAATATCAAAGTGACTTTGTTGCAATGCCCATGCGTGCTGGTCATGCAGCTGCCGCCATGAACCCGGAAACGGAAGAATGGGAAGAAGAGCCCGAAGAAGAGGAGCTTTTGCCGGAACAGCCCGAAGATGAGGAGGAAGTTCCCGAATTGATGGATGATGGCCCTGCTTTAGGGACCCCTAATCCCTGAATTTCAATTTTTTCGGTCGAATGCGGCCTGTAAACCCATCTAATCATTGCTGAGCGGTGAAAGTCGGGTTAGAAATCCTCCATGACTGATCAATTGAAAATCGCCCTCGCGCAAGCCAACCCGATATTGGGAAATATTGCCGGGAACATCCAGTTGGCTAAAGAATTCCGTGAGGAAGCTGAATCTCTTGGCGCTGACCTAGTTGTTTATCCCGAGCTGTTTTTATCCGGCTACCCGCCGGAGGACCTGGTGTTGAAACCAGCCTTCCAGCGGGCTGCACAAGCCGCCATCAATGAACTCGCCGAATTAACCCTTGATGGAGGGCCGGCCATGTTGATGTCTGCCCCCCTGATGGAGGATAGCAAACTGTATAATGCTGTCTGCCTGTTGGAAGACGGGAAAGTCAGTGCCATGCGGTTCAAGAATAAATTACCCAATTACGGGGTATTCGATGAAATGCGGGTATTCGAATCCGGCCCGCTACCCGGACCCATCCCTTTTAAAGGCGTACGCCTGGGTGTGATGATTTGTGAAGATATGTGGTTTTCCGATGTTGCGGAATGCCTCGAGGAAACCGGCGCGGAAATTCTCATCGTTCCCAATGGCAGCCCATATGATCATAACAAGTCTGATGAACGGCTGAATTATGCGGTTGAACGAGTATCCGAAACAGGGCTGCCCTTGATATATGTTAATCAGATTGGTGGCCAAGACGAGCTGGTATTTGATGGTGCGTCTTTTGTACTGAACACGGATCGATCCCTGCCTGTACAGATGGCAAGCTGGAAAGAAGGATTAGTTGTCACTGACTGGCAGCGGGATGAGAGTGATGGCTGGTCCTGTGCTACCACGGAGATCATTGACCCGGGTACTTCGCTCGAACGGATGTATCACGCAATGGTTCTTGGATTGAAAGATTATGTGGAGAAGAACCGCTTTCCAGGTGTTGTTCTTGGTCTTTCTGGAGGAATTGACAGCGCCTTGAGCGCCGCAGTCGCCGTTGATGCCTTGGGCCCTGATCGGGTTCATTGCGTCATGATGCCGTCTAAATATACATCCCCGGAAAGTCTGGATGATGCGGCAGAATGTGCACGGCTTCTTGGAACCCGCCTTGATACAATTTCCATCGTTCCGGCGGTTGACGCATTTGATGTGATGCTAAAGGATGTTTTTGAAGGGCAGGAGCCAGATATCACGGAAGAGAATATCCAGTCGCGGGCACGCGGTATGGCGTTGATGGCTTTGTCCAATAAACTGGGAAGCATGGTGCTGACCACAGGAAACAAATCCGAAATGTCTGTTGGCTATGCAACGTTATATGGTGACATGTGCGGCGGGTATTCTGTTTTGAAAGATGTTTACAAGACAATTTGTTTTGATTTGTCTGACTGGCGGAACACGCATTATTCACCGGTTTTCAAGGGTCCGGATGGCGCTGTGATGCCGCAAAATGTGATTTCCAAACCGCCTACTGCAGAGTTGCGTGAAAACCAGAAAGATGAAGATAGTTTGCCGCCTTATGACATACTCGACGGTATTTTGAGCGGGCTGGTGGAAGAGGAAAAATCTTTTGCCGAGCTTGTGGCAGACGGGTATGAAGCATCAACTATTAGCCGAATTCAGAATTTACTGTATATTGCAGAGTATAAGCGCCGACAATCGCCACCCGGTGTCAAAATTTCGACGCGCAATTTTGGCCGGGACAGACGGTATCCCATCACGAATGGATTTAGAGACAACAGATGACTGTAAAATTTCGCTTTGCGCCCAGCCCGACAGGATACCTGCATGTGGGCAACGCCCGATTGGCGTTGATCAACTGGCTTTCTGCCCGTAAGCAGGGCGGCGGTATGGTGCTGCGCCTGGATGACACCGATCAGGAACGCTCAACCGAGGAATATGCCGAAGGCATCAAGGAAGATTTATTGTGGCTTGGTCTTGAATGGTCTGAGTTGAAAAAGCAATCTGATCGGTCCGCAGCTTATACCAAGGCATTTGAAATGCTGCGCGATGCCGGCCGTTTGTATCCTTGCTATGAAACTGGCGAAGAGTTGGATTACAAGCGTAAACGTCAATTGGCGCGTAAATTGCCGCCGGTTTATGACCGTGCTGCGTTGGATTTGAAGGCCGAAGACGTCGCTGCCTTTGAAGCTGAGGGGAGGAAACCCCATTGGCGGTTCAAGCTGGATCAAGAACTGATTAGCTGGATTGATCTGGTGCGCGGGAAAGTCGAGGTTGACGGAGCCAGCATGTCGGATCCGGTATTAATCCGTTCTGACGGTCGCCCGCTTTATCATTTGCCCTCTGTGGTTGATGATATTGATTTTGAGATTAGCCATGTTATTCGCGGTGAAGACCATGTGAGCAATACCGCGCTTCATATTCAGGTTTTCAAGGCGCTTGGTGCAGATGTGCCGGAATTCGCGCATTTACCGCTTCTGATGGGTCCTGATGGCGGACCTCTGTCAAAACGTGAAGGCAGTCAGAGCTTGCGCGAGTTACGAGAGAGCGGCATTGAACCCATGACTGTAAACAGCCTTTTGGCGCGGCTAGGCACATCGGATAATGTTGAAATTCGCCATACATTGGCTGACGTGGTTGACGGATATGACATTTCGCATTTCAGCCGCGCTGCCGCTAAATTCGATCCGGCGGAGCTTGCAAATTTAAATGCAAAGCTTCTCCATGAAACAAATTGGCAGGATGTGAAAGACCGCATAGATGTAGACGGCGCGGACGAGACTTTCTGGAATGCCGTTCGCGGCAACCTGACAACACTGGCTGAAGCCAGAGAATGGTGGCAGATTGTTTCTGGCCCCATGACGCCAGCAATCGAGGATGAAGAATTTCTATTGTCCGCGGCGGAAGTTCTTCCCGACGGAGAGTTGACAATTGACAGCTGGAAAGTCTGGACAACGGCAGTGAAAGAGAAAACAGGAGCGAAAGGTAAAGCGCTCTTTATGCCTCTTCGTTTGGCCCTGACAGGAAAGCCCCGAGGACCGGAAATGAACAGTCTTCTCCCGCTTATCGGACGGGATCAAATCATGGCGCGTCTCACCGGGAATGGCGCCTGAATCAAAGGATCTATCGTGACGTTGCATCTTTATAATACTGCGGTTCGCAAAAAGCAGGAATTCGTGCCCATAACACCGGGCAAAGTCGGCATGTATGTTTGCGGTCCCACGGTGTATGACTTGGCACATATTGGCAACGCACGCCCGGTGGT
Source organism: Sneathiella marina (assembly GCF_023746535.1). Taxonomy (GTDB): domain Bacteria; phylum Pseudomonadota; class Alphaproteobacteria; order Sneathiellales; family Sneathiellaceae; genus Sneathiella; species Sneathiella marina. The sequence goes on from NZ_CP098747.1 coordinate 2,031,315, forward strand.
GATTTTTGACGTGCTTGCACGTCTTTTGCGGCATTTGGATTATGACCTTACCTATGTGAGGAATATTACGGATGTCGAGGACAAAATCATCACAGCAGCGGAAGCCAATAATGAAAGCATCGATGAGCTGACGAAACGTACCACCGACGCCTATCATGCAGATATGGCCGCCCTGAATGCCGAAGCCCCGGATCTGGAGCCAAGGGCAACGGAGCATATCGAAGGCATGGTTGAGATGATTCAAACTCTGATCGACAAAGGGAACGCTTATGCAGCAGAAGGGCATGTCCTGTTTGATGTTCCCAGCATGCCCGATTATGGCAAGCTGTCGGGGCGCAATCGCGATGACATGATCGCCGGGGCCCGGGTTGAAGTGGCGCCGTATAAAAAAGACCCTGCCGATTTTGTGTTGTGGAAACCCTCTACGGATGACATGCCGGGGTGGGATAGTCCATGGGGCCGGGGCCGTCCCGGTTGGCATATTGAATGTTCGGTCATGTCCAAGGCCACGTTGGGGATCACGTTTGATATCCATGGCGGCGGACGGGACCTGATATTCCCACATCATGAAAATGAAGTTGCCCAAAGTTGCTGCGCACATGATGGTGCGGAATTCGCGCGCTATTGGGTCCATAATGGCTTTCTGACGGTCGAAGGCGACAAGATGTCAAAATCCCTTGGTAACTTCCGCACAGTCCGGGAATTACTTGCCGAGGCACCGGGAGAAGCCTTGCGATTGAATATGCTGTCAGCTCATTATCGCCAGCCTCTGGATTGGACATCGGAAGGTGTCAAGCGGTCGAAAACCAACCTGGATCGGCTCTATACAGCGCTGAAGAACTTGGAAAATGTAACCACAACAGACACTGAGATTGCACCGGACGTTGTCTCTGCCCTCAATGATGACCTGAATACACCGCTTGCCCTGTCTGCGTTATATTCCCTTGCAGGCGCTGCAAACAAGGCCACCGATGATGCGGAAAAGGCGAGGATAAAGGGACAATTACTGGGGAGTGGTCAGCTACTTGGTTTACTCAATCAGAACCCCGAAGACTGGTTTAAATCAGCGGGTGAAGGCGATATGGATGTGCAGGAAATCGAAAACCTAATAGAAAAACGAAAAAAGGCAAAGTCCAACAAAGACTTCGCGACAGCAGACGCGGTACGTACGGAGTTGGCAAACAAAGGCGTCATCCTGGAGGATGGCCCTGACGGGACCAGTTGGAAGAGGGCGTAATGGAACGGGAAAGACTTTATCTATTTGACACAACGTTGCGCGATGGGGCGCAAACGCAAGGCGTGGATTTCAGTGTAGAAGATAAAACCAATATTGCTAAAGCGCTCGACAAACTCGGGATTGACTATATTGAAGGTGGCTGGCCCGGTGCCAATCCCGGAGATACGGCATTCTTCAACAATCCGCCGGAATTGCAGAATGCAACATTAACCGCTTTTGGCATGACCCGTCGACCAGGTCGCAGCGTTTCCAACGATCCTGGACTAAGCGCAATTCTGGACGCCAAGACGCCCGCAGTTTGCCTTGTGGGTAAAAGCTGGGATTTTCATGTTGACGTTGCACTGGGCATCACCATTGAGGAAAATTTGGAGCTTATTTCCGACAGCATCGCTGAATCTGTCCGTCAAGGCCGAGAAGCTATGTATGATGCAGAGCATTTCTTTGATGGGTATAAAGCAAATCCGGAATTTGCCCTGGCCTGTTTGAAGGCAGCGTACGGCGCGGGAGCGCGATGGATGGTGCTGTGCGATACCAACGGCGGTACGTTACCTGATGAGGTCGAGCGTATCGTTACGGAGGTTTTAGAACATATTCCCGGTAGCCATCTCGGTATTCATACACATAATGATACAGAAAACGCGGTTGCCAACACTCTGATGGCTGTTAAAGCCGGTGTTCGGCAGGTGCAAGGTACCTTGAATGGTCTGGGTGAGCGTTGCGGTAATGCAAACATGATGTCCCTGATACCGTCACTGGTCCTTAAAGAGCCGTTTAAATCCATGGTTGATACCGGGATTACAGAAGAAGGGCTTAAATCGGTAACGCTTGTATCCCGACTTCTCGACGACATTCTCAATCGCTCCCCCAATTTGCATCAAGCTTATGTAGGGGATGCTGCGTTCGCCCATAAAGGCGGCCTGCATGTCTCTGCGGTAGAAAAAGACCCGCGTACCTATGAGCATATCGAACCGCAGATAGTCGGGAATAAGCGGCATTTGCTGGTTTCCGATCAGGCAGGCCGGTCAAATATTCTGGCTCAACTTCGCGAATTCGGACTGGAACTGGATCCAAAGGATCCGAAAGTCGATCGTATGCTGGAGGAAGTAAAGGAACGGGAATTCAAGGGCTTTAGCTATGATGGTGCCCTTGCCAGTTTTGAGCTTATGGCGCGACGGCGAATGGGTCTTGTTCCCAAATATTTTGATGTGGAAAGTTTTCGGGTGCAAGTTGAGCGGCGCCACAATGCGCGTGGCGAGATAGTTTCAGTCACCGATGCGGTCGTCAAGGTGATGGTGGATGGCGAGCGTTATTTGTCAGTTGGCGAAGGAAATGGTCCGGTTAATGCGCTTGATGCGGCCTTGCGTAAGGATTTGGGGAAATACTCGGACTATATAGATGATCTTCGTCTGGTGGATTTTAAAGTGCGTATTTTGACGTCAGGTACAGAAGCGGTGACGCGGGTTTTGATCGAAAGCACGGACAAGTCCAATAAACGCTGGTTCACAGTTGGTGTTTCGCCCAATATCGTCGATGCGTCCTTTGCCGCCATGATAGACAGCATAACTTATAAGCTCTATAAGGCCGGCGCACCGGCTAGTTTGCAATAGGCGCGCTGTGTCTAAGACGAACCAACCGGTAATAATTCTGGTGGAGCCCCAGATGGGGGAGAATATTGGTGCCTCTGCCCGTGCCATGCTGAATTTTGGTCTAACAGAATTACGTATCGTCAAACCCAGAGACGGCTGGCCCAATGAGCGCGCCGTGGCGATGGCTTCGCGGGCGGATCGGGTGCTGGAGAACGCCAGGATTTTTGACACCACAGCCGAGGCCGTAGCGGATCTGCAATATGTTTATGCGACGACAGCCCGACAACGGGATGTGATCAAGAAAACATCGACACCCAACGGGGCTGCTACTGATCTTCGACATCAATCTCAAACGGGTATTGCAACAGGGATTTTGTTCGGAAAAGAAAGTGTCGGACTGTCTGCCGATGATGTGACTCTGGCCGATAGCCTGATTTCAGTTCCGTTAAATCCGGAATTTTCATCGATTAATTTGGCCCAAGCTGTTCTGCTGTTAGGGTACGAATGGTTTCAGGCGGCAGACGACACGCCTGATCATCAAATACTGAATAAGGAACGGCCAGCTACCAAGGCGGAATTGTCATATCTGTTCGACCGTATCGAGCGTGAATTGGATGCGCGCGGTTTTTTTGATCCGATAATTAATAGAAAACCTGTTATTTTGCGGAATATGCGGACAATGTTTCAGCGGCTGGGGTTGATGGAATCTGATGTGCGAGCCTTTCAGGGTGGGGTAAAGGGTCTGAGCATGAAGGTGAAAGATAAAAAAAATGACGGAAATCACTCATAACATAACGGCAATCAGCGATATCAAAATTCATTATGCTGAAAGCGGTAGGGACAAGCAGGACCTGGTCCTGTTGCTACATGGTTTCCCGGAATTTTGGTACACATGGCGGCAACAGCTCCCGGATATTGGCGAAAGGTATCATGCGGTCGCACCGGATATGCGCGGCTATAATCTTTCAGATAAGCCTGAAGGCATTAAATCCTATCGTATCAACCATTTAATGGCCGATATGTTTCGCTTGGTTGAGCAACTGGGACATGAAAAATTCTACCTTGTTGCTCATGACTGGGGGGCTGGTGTTGCCTGGGCCATGGCTATTGCGCATCCGGAAAAGATCAAGGGACTGGTCATCATGAATGGTCCACACCCGTTTATCTTTTCAGAGCTATTATCAAAAAATGAGACGCAAATCGAGCAAAGCCAGTATATGGCCTATTTCCGCAATGAGGGGATAGAAGATGATATGTTGGCAAATGACTGCGAATGGCTGTTGAAATGGACGTTTAAGGAACATTTAGCAACAGGACAGATGACCGAAGAAGACAGGCAGGCCTATTTGACCGCCTGGACACGGCCGAATGCGTTAAAATCCATGCTGAATTATTATCGGGCATCGCCTTTAACACCGGCAACAGCTGAGAATAAGGGAAAAGGATTTGGTCTTAATCCTGCTGATTTCGTCGTGAAGGTACCGACCCTGGTTATATGGGGAGAAGAGGATCACGCATTGGTCCCTGAAAACCTGGATGGATTAGCGGAATTGGTGCCTGATCTTGAGATCGTCAGATTGCCGAATGTAACCCATTGGGTCACCCATGAAGCGCCGGAAATAGTCTCAAAAGAGATCTTGTCATTTGTCGATAAGCTGGCGGGACAATCTCAGTCCACATAAGGATTGACAAGGTTTTTATCATCAGTATAGTGCGCCGCTTGAGCAAGCCTCGTCGGCATGCCTTTTTCCTAAATCGATAGAACTGGATTAAGTTTATGAGCAAGCGCATTCAAGCGAAATACAAAATTGACCGCCGCATGGGCGAAAACCTCTGGGGCCGTCCTAAAAGCCCCGTAAACCGCCGGGAATATGGACCGGGCCAACATGGTCAGGGTCGCCGCGGTAAAATTTCTGATTTTGGTATCCATCTTCGTGCCAAACAGAAACTCAAAGGATATTACGGTAACATCACGGAAAAAAGCTTCCGTCGTCTTTATGCCGAAGCCGTTCGCCTGAAAGGTGATACGTCCGAAAATCTTATTGGTCTTCTGGAACGTCGGCTGGACGCTGTTGTTTACCGCATGAAATTCGTGCCGACGGTTTTTGCAGCACGCCAGTTTGTCAATCACGGCCATGTCCTGGTTAATGGTAAGAAAGTGAATATTTCTTCTTATCAGGTAAAAGTGGGTGACGTTGTTGAAGTTCGTGAGAAATCCAAACAGATGGCTCTGGTTCTAGAAGCTGCTGACAGCCCGGAACGTGACATTCCAGAATATCTTGACGTGGATCAAAAGAAATTGAAGGGAACGTTTAATAATATTCCTAACCTGTCAGACGTTCCATACCCGGTTGTGATGGAACCGAACCTGATCGTCGAATTCTATTCTCGCTAAGATATTAGCGGACACAGAAAAGCCGGTGGATTTATCCCCCGGCTTTTTTTGCGTCTGAAGAGCGGCGCCTCATAATCCACCGTCGCGTTTTTCTTCATTGATGGACTTCTTGACCCGTTGATAATCAAAAATACCGATCAATAATACGGTGAGGGATAAGGGCAGCAGTATCCATCCTAAAAATCCGAGCAATTTGTCATCTAGCAATTGAATTAAAGCGACACTCGCAGCACATAAGGCAATTGCCGTCTTCACATAGGCCATAAGGGTGCGTCGGTTCGCCAGCTCGGTTCTATGAACCGCGAGCTTAAAAGTGTCTATATTGCGCTTGTCCTGCTGAGTAATTTTGTACCCTCCTTGACATCATGCAGCTTAGTTAAACAAATTTGAACCCCGCAAGACAAGGGGCAAGTGTATCTAATGTTATGGAGCGGGTATATTTGTCGGTAAAATTTCCTCTACGAGCTTTTCGGAACCTTTATCAGCTTTGACCAAGGCAACGGATTTTACCGGAATGGGATTACCAGCGGAAAAGCTGATATTTCCCGTAATCCCCGGGAAATCTTGTAATGTTGAAAGCGCCTTTCTTACCGCCTCGACATCCGTGCTGCCAGCTTTTTCGATAGCTGCAGCAACCAGCTTGACTGTATCATAGCCCAATGCCGTGAAGGCATCTGGCTCATGCCCGGGGTATTTTTCCATAAACGCTGCACGGAAGGCAACGACGGCCGGGGATGTGTTATCTGCGCCTACATCTGCATGGGTGGTGAAGTAACTATTGTCTTCATCGGGAAGCTGTTGCCATCCTTCACCGATATCAAATCCATCACCGCTCAGGATTGGGACTGCTATCCCCGCATTTCGAAGTTGGGAAACTTCTGAGATAACCTCATCAGGAGACGCAGAAAGAAAAATCAATTCAGCATCACCAAGTTCACCGAACAGTTCTGCAAAGCTGTCTGCCGTATATGCCTTATCAAAGGTAATTGTTCCGCCAAGCTCTGTGTATCGCGAAACAAAATATTTTCTGAGGAGCTCTGTATAAGACATGCCTTGTTTGTACAGGACTGCGACTTTTGAAATCTTCAGGTTGTGGACAGCCCATTCCGCCGCCGCCGCCGCTTGCACATTGTCGCCGTAACAGGCGAGAAACAGATAGTCTGGTACATGTTCAGGCAAAAGTGGGGAAGTAGCGCCAGATGTAATGAACAAACGCTTATGTTTTGCCGCAACATGCGCTGCCGCGAGGACAACATCTGTATCAGACATGCCGATAAGGACAGGCATATCTGAATTGGCGTCGATCATGGCTTCTGTTTTACGGGTAATGGCGGCAGGATTCGTTTCGCCATCCTCAAGTATAAGATTAACTTTCCGCCCTAAAACACCACCATTGCTGTTTAATTCTTCAACAGCAAGTAATGCGCCCTGCGAAGATGGGATGTCCAGATTTTTCTGGTCTCCGGTCAAATTATAAATTGCGCCAATATTCATTTTCTGCTCACTTTCCTGACAAGCTGCTATCAGCAGGATAACAAGTAAAATTGCTGATTTAAAAATACATTTTGAAATCATAATCACAGCACAACGAAAATAAATTACTTTTACATATCCAGTTTTGGGTTAACAAGGGATCGGGTTGGTTGATCGGCTTCGTTTAAAATAGCAATTGGACCACTGATCCGGATCTGTTTGTCCGCGACTAACCGTAGGGCAAGCGGGTAAATAAGATGCTCCTGCTCCAGGATACGGGCAGCGAGGATGTCTACTGTGTCATCCTGTAAAATGGGCACCGCAGCCTGCGCAATAATGGGTCCGTCATCCATTTCCGGACGAACGAAATGTACGGTGCAACCGGTGAAACGGGCGCCGGATTCGATGGCTCTTTCATGGACATGCAACCCCTTGAAAGCCGGAAGCAGGGAAGGGTGGATGTTCAGGATTCGATCCCGCCAGCGATTTACGAAATCTGCTGTTAATAGGCGCATGAAGCCCGCAAGGCATATAAGATCTACGTCAAGTTCTGCAAGATATTCTGTGAGTTGGGTTTCAAAAGATTCCCGGTCGTCGAAATCACGATGATCAATGACACGCGTCGAGATACTGTTCTCTGCGGCAAATTTGAGGCCGGCTGCTTCCAGGTTATTTGAGACAACCGTAACAATTTCCGCTGGAAAATTTTCAACGGCGCACGCCTTTACGAGAGATTGCATATTACTCCCGCGGGATGAAATGAGAACCGCAACCCTTAACTTTGCCACGCCATTTCCAACTCGTTTATGTTCACTTGCTCTTCATTGCCAATGCGATTACGGAGCCGGCCAACGGAATAGACCGTTTCTCCTGCATTAGTCAGCATATCAATTGCCAGCTTTTCATTTTCCGGAGAAACCGCAACCACCATCCCCAAGCCGCAGTTAAATGTTGTTGCCAATTCCCGCGGGGCTATGTTTCCGACATCGGCTAACCAATTGAAGAGGGGGGGTAAAGGCCAGGAAGTGACGTCAAGCTCAGCAACAAGTGTCTCGGGTAAAATACGGGGAATATTCTCGAACAGGCCGCCACCGGTAATATGGGATAGTGCTTTTATGTGTCCTGCCCGAATTGCTTGAAGACAACTTTTGACATAGATTCGGGTTGGTGCGATTAGCGCATCTCCCAGTGATTGTTGCGAATCAAAAGGTGCCTTGTCAGAATAATTCAGGTTAAAATCGCTGACAAGTTTGCGAATAAGCGAAAAACCATTGGAATGAACCCCAGAAGACGCTAACCCCAAAAGAACATCACCGTCATTTAGCTGATCAGCTTGTAGCAATTGATCCCGCTCGACGGCACCCACGGTAAAGCCAGCAAGGTCGTAATCACCTGCGGCATACATTCCCGGCATCTCAGCCGTTTCACCGCCAATCAGAGCGCAGCCGGCTTGCTTACATCCTTCGGCAATCCCAGAAATAATTGTGCGCGCTGCGGAAACTTCAAGACCACCCGTTGCAAAGTAATCAAGGAAGAATAAGGGCTCCGCGCCTTGAACAACCAGATCATTGACGCACATTGCCACCAGATCAATTCCGACTGTATCGTGACGGCCCATATCAATCGCTACTTTTAATTTTGTGCCAACGCCATCTGTGGCTGAAACCAGCAAGGGATCTTTAAACCCGGCAGCCTTTGGATCGAAAATTGCGCCAAATCCACCAAGGTCAGCATTCGCGCCCAATCGTTTTGTGGCTGCTGCGAGTGGTTTTATTGCATCAACAAGAGAGTTTCCTGCATCAATGTCAACACCTGCGTCTTTGTAACTGTAACTTTTTTTGGAGCTATCGTTGTTCATAAGATATGCTACACCCAACCAGTAGTTTATGCTCGGCTCAACATACTTTTTTTCCAGTGGTTTGCAATGACGGATACAAAACGAATTCTAAGTAATGTCACGCATCAGGTTATTTGCGTCCTGTTTATTTCATTTCTCACGACAGTCCCGGCCCATGCTGTTGAAAATGACCAGTATACAGTGAGAGATATCTCGGTTGATACGACAGCGGCAACTATACCGCAGGCCCAGACTAAAGCTATCAGGGTCGGGCAGAGACGCGCTTTCTACACCTTGCTGCGAAAACTTGTACCCGTGGCATATCATTTGGATATTCCCGTACTTCAGGATGAGGAAATCACACCCCTGGTCGCCGGATTTCAGGTTGCGAACGAGCGTACAGCGCCGCAGCGGTATCTCGCTGACCTGACATTCGAATTTAAGCGTCAGGAGATTCGGGATGTGCTACGAAACGCGGGGCTGCCATTTGCCGAAGCGGTTGCCAAACCTCTTTTGGTTCTTCCCGTATTTAATAATGGTGAAACTAAAGTACTCTGGGAAGAGCCAAATCCATGGCGTACCGCCTGGGTCGACGTCATCGATTTTGGTGTAAGACCGGAAATCGCTGAATCCAATCTGGATGACGCCGCACAAACACTCTCTCAACCAGTTATTGTTCCTGCCGGCGACTTTGCGGATATTCAGGCTATCGACGTTCAGCAGGCCGTATCACTCGATGAAGACGCACTTGGTGTTATTGAAGACATTTATGAAACTCCAGGTACGCTGATTATTAGCGCCAGGCTCCGTGAAGATCAGGACGGTCGCCTGGTTCTTGAAATTTCGCGACAACGCAGTGGACAGTTTTCCACAACTGTCATCGATTCGTATATAGGAACTGATGATCCGGAATTTCTAATGCAAAGTGCCATTCTTGATATCCTGCAAAAACAACAGGATGACTGGAAACAGCAAAATATCATTGATTTTAGTGTGGAGAATACTCTTGCTGTTACCACAACTATTACAGGTCTAGAGGATTGGCTCCATATACAGGAGCAGGTGAAGAGCCTCTCATCTGTGAGTGGTACGCGGACAATTGATTTGTCGGTGGCAAAAGCTTTTTGGCATGTCACTTTCCTCGGGAGCATTGATCAACTCAGGATTTCGCTTGCTCAGCAGGATTTGCAATTAGTTGATAATAGCGGTTACTGGACACTTGACCCCGTTCGGAACTGACAGATGTTTGATTTTTAATTTCGTGAATTGGATATACTGTGAATATCCCCAATAGCATTACACTATTTCGCATGATGCTCGTGCCCCTAATCGTCTGGCTTATCTTGCGTGAGCAGATGTTGGCAGCATTTATTGTTTTTTTGATCGCCGGTGTGACGGATGCTCTCGATGGCTTGATAGCAAAGCAATTTGATCTGGTAACACCGCTCGGGACGTATTTGGATCCATTGGCTGATAAAGTATTGTTGGTATCGATATACGTAACCTTGGGAATTCAGGAATTTTTACCAAGCTGGCTGGTTATTTTGGTGGTCAGTCGAGATATCCTGATCGTAGGTGGAATATTGCTGACCTTTCTTATGGAGCTGAACCTTGAAATTGCTCCTTCGAAAATCAGTAAATTCAATACATTCTTTCAAATCAGTTTAGCTGCTTTGATTTTGGGTGATCGTGGATTAAATATTGATGATAATTTTTTTATCGTCATGTGTATCTACGCGGTTGCCGTAACAACTGTCCTTTCCGGACATAATTACATTTTGCAATGGTCGCGGCAAAATAGTTAGAAGTAAACCCGCTGGCAACCCAACCTGGAGAAACCCTGAGATGTCGCTAAAACAACATATGAAATTTTGGGCTTTTTTTGTCGCGCTATTCATTCTCTTTCTTGTGCTATTAAGCAATATCCTGCTGCCCTTTATATTGGGAATGGCCGTTGCTTATTTTCTGGACCCCGTTGCTGATAAACTAGAAGATCTCGGCCTGAACAGGTCTTTGGCAACGACAATTATCATTGGAGTTTTTGTCCTGCTTGTAATTTTGCTGACAATCCTATTGGTTCCGGTTTTGATAGAGCAATTATTGGGTTTCTTGAATAGGTTGCCCGGCTATATCACGAAACTACACGCGTTTCTCATGCCAATTGTTGAGCGGTTTGTTGATGTAAGTGATTTGCAACAGAACGGGGAAGTTAAAAAATCTCTTGCTCTGTATGCGGCGGAGGCCGTCAAAAGTCTCGGGGCGTTGTCTAAGAACATAATTGGTGGCGGTCTCGCTTTAGTTAATATCATTACACTGCTGGTCATTACACCCGTCGTTGCATTCTATCTGTTGCGGGACTGGGATCATATCGTCGAGAAGGTGAATAGTTGGCTTCCTGTCAAAAATGCCCATGAGGTGCGTCGCCTGGCCAGCGAGATTGATGACGTTCTCGCCGGGTTTGTGCGGGGGCAGGCAACTGTCTGTCTAATATTGTCTCTTTATTATGGTATTGCGCTCATGGCTTCAGGCCTGGAATTTGGCCTAACAATCGGAATCATAACGGGAATGATTTCATTTATTCCATTTGTCGGTGCAATTATCGGGGCAGTTGCGTCCATTGGTGTGGCACTTGTGCAATTTTGGCCGGATTTTGTCATGATCGGTATAGTTGGCGTTATTTTTGTCGTCGGGCAGGTTCTGGAGGGATATGTACTGACACCAAATCTAGTCGGCGAACGAGTTGGTCTCCATCCTGTTTGGGTCATGTTCGGTTTGCTGGCAGGTGGTAGTCTGTTCGGATTTGTGGGTGTTTTGATTGCAGTTCCGATGGCCGCCGTTGTAGGTGTACTTAGTCGCTTCTCTATTCGGCAGTATCTTGAAAGCCCTCTATATGGTGCCCCTGTACCGCCCCCGGAAGAAGACGAAAAGTAACTTACCCATTTCAATTCGATAAAAGAATGTACTCTATGGAAGCTTCTCAAATTCCAATGAACTTCACGTTTCGGTCGGCGGATGGTCGTGAAGATTTCCTTGTTGCACAGGCCAATGAGATTGCGGTTGGCTGGATTGATAAATGGCCAGCCTGGCAGAGCGGCTTTTTGATCTTAACAGGACCGAGGGGGTGCGGTAAGTCGCATCTTGCTGGAGTCTGGCAAACGATGTCCAACGCCATACTTATCCAGTCGTCAGATTTGGCGGGATTATCAATAGAGGCCCTTGCAGAGATAGCGACCACTCCTGTTTTATGTGAGGACATTAAACCCGGAGTAGCTGAAACTGAGATGTTTCACTTGTTTAATTTAATGGTGGAGAATAAAAACAGCATGCTTATCACGGCTGAAATGGCACCAAAACAGTGGAACCTTACGTTGCCCGATTTGGCATCGCGGTTGGGAACTATTCCAATTGCAGCGATTGAGGAACCGGACGATCAGTTATTTGCGGCATTGGTTGTCAAACATTTTTCAGACCGACAGCTTGCGGTAACACCGGATGTCGTTCAATATTTACTTAATCGGATTGAGCGTTCTTTTGCTGAAATTGCAAGAATGGTATCAATCCTGGATAAGCGGGCGCTCGCACAGAAAAGAAAAATAAATATTCCCCTCGTACGGGACGTCTTGATGGAAGAACAGGAAAATTGAAATGGATTTAGGATTATCAGGTAAGTGGGCAATCGTTTGTGCTTCAAGTAAGGGTTTGGGTCGCGGATGCGCCGAAGCTTTGGCGGAAGAGGGGGTAAATCTTGTTATCACAGCGCGAACAGCATCGACCCTGAATGAAACGGCTGATTTTATTCGAGATAAATGGGGCGTCGAGGTTAAAGCGCTTGCGGGTGACATAACGACGCCGGAAGGGCGGGCGGATGTCCTTCGGGCCTGTCCCAATCCTGATATCCTGGTAAATAATGCCGGCGGACCACCTCCGGGAGACTTTCAAGACTGGTCGACAGACGATTGGATGAAAGCGCTTAACGCCAACATGCTCACGCCAATTGAACTGATCAAGGCAACAGTCAATGGTATGCGGGAGCGAAAATTCGGTCGCATTGTAAATATTACATCGGCTGCTGTAAAAGCACCCATCGATATTCTGGGCTTGTCGAATGGCGCAAGGGCGGGCCTCACCGGGTTTGTAGCGGGCATCGCGAGAAAAACAGTAATCGACAATGTGACAATAAATGCGCTACTTCCCGGACCGTTTGATACGGATCGCCTAAAAAGTAACTTTGAAACCGTTGCAAAGTCTACAGGAATGCCCCTGGAGCAACTGCGTAAAGAACGTGCGGCAGGAAATCCGGCCGGTCGATTTGGGACAGCTGAAGAATTCGGGGCTGCATGTGCTTTTTTATGCAGTGATAAAGCCGGGTTTATTACCGGACAGAACCTACTATTGGATGGGGGCGCTTTTCCAGGCACCTTGTAAATGGGATTACCTAAGGGAGAAATTGAGATGTTGCTTAACAAAGGATTATTTTTCGCTGCTGTTGTTTCTCTTTCATTGTTGGCATCGAAAGCCTATGCGGATGTTACTGGAACCTGGTCAACGGTAGAAGGTAAGAGCCACGTTAAGATTGAGCCGTGTGGAGACAAGTTTTGCGGTAAGATAGTTTGGTTAAAAGAACCAAACAACGCAGAAGGAAAACCAAAAAAAGATATAAATAATACAGATGAAGCCCTGAGGGGCAGGCCAATTCTCGGAATGGAGTTATTGAACGGTTTTTCACCTGAATCAAAAACGGAATGGGATGACGGTACCATTTACAATCCGGAAGATGGAAAAACATATAGCTCGACTTTGACAATAGCAAAATCGGGGGAGCTTGAAGTCGAAGGTTGTGTGCTGTTTATATGTAAAACGCAGGTTTGGAAAAAGGTAGAGTGAATTTTTACCTTTTTGTTCTATCCTGGATATTGAACCAGAAGGAAACAGCTGAATTGTCATAAAACTGTGACATATTGATTGGTATCGTATGGGAAGAGCAGTTTTTACGGGAAATGGGAATGGCTTCATCGGTCGATATGGCATCAGAAAGTCCTGAGCCGGAAATTTTGATGGAAAGTAAAGAGCGGTTTATTAACCGTGAATTATCGTGGCTTTCCTTCAATGACCGCGTCCTTCAAGAGGGCGCGAACACGGCTCATCCTTTATTGGAAAGACTACGGTTTTTATCTATTTCTGCGGCAAATCTTGATGAATTTTATATGGTGCGCGTCGCTGGCCTTTGGGGCCAAATCAGAGCGCATGTCAAAACACTCAGTGACGATGGACTGACGCCGATCCAGCAACTGGAGAAAGTGGACCAGAAGGCAAAAACTCTAATCAAAGAGCAACAAGTTCAATGGAAGAATTTGCTTGTCGAACTTCGCAATGCCGGTGTTTCTGTCATAACACCAGATGAGCTTAATAAAGAAGACCTGCAGTGGCTTAAAGGGCATTTCGAAACCCAGATATATCCTATCCTGACACCTATGGCACTGGATCCAGCGCATCCGTTCCCCTTTATTCAAAATTTAGGCTTTGGAATGTTTCTGGAACTGGTCCGGAAAAATGACGAGCGTAAACTCAAGGCTCTACTCTTGTTACCACAAACGCTGGACAGATTTACTCGATTACCCGGAGAAGAGGTTAGATACATAAGTGTTGAAAATATTGTGACACTGTTTTTGGGTCATTTCTTCCCTGGATATACTGTTGCCGGTCAAGGCCTGTTCCGTCTGGTACGAGACAGCGATATCGAAGTTGAAGAAGAGGCAGAGGATTTGGTTCGTCTGTTCGAGACGGCCCTTAAACGCCGGCGAAGGGGAAGTGTTATAAGGCTTAAAGTAGACGTGGAAATGCCTCAGTCCTTTATTGATTTCCTGGTTGCTGAGCTGGATTTGGACCGTCGGGCGATTGTTGTTGTTGATGGGTTGTTGGGATTGTCAGACACAGCAAATTTAATTACAGACGAGCGACCAGACCTTTGTTTCACACCACATACACCGCGATATCCTGAGCGCGTACGCCAAACCGGCGGAGATATTTTTGCAGCGATAAGCAACAAAGATATTATTGTGCATCATCCCTATGAAAGTTTTGATGCCGTCGTTCATTTCATTCGTCAGGCAGCAGCCGACCCTGATGTAATTGCCATTAAGCATACGCTTTACCGCACGTCCACAAACAGCCCTGTCGTGAGTGCATTGATAGAAGCGGCCGAAACAGGAAAATCTGTAACAGTTCTGATTGAGTTGAAAGCACGATTTGATGAAGCAGCGAATATTAAATGGGCGCGGGATTTGGAGCGTGCTGGGGCACAGGTCATATACGGTTTTATAGATCTTAAAACACATTCGAAGGTTTCGGCGGTAGTAAGAAGAGAGGGTAAAGCCCTTAAAACTTATATGCATTTTGGGACTGGAAACTATCATCCGGTCAATGCGCTTGTGTATTCCGATCTGTCGCTTTTTACAGCAGACGCTCAGTTGGCGAAAGATGTTTCATTGATGTTTAACTACATTACGGGATATGCAAAACCAAAAGGACTCACCAAACTCGTTCTATCGCCATACAGTCTGCGCGATTCTTTGATTGAAATGATTGAGGATGAAATTGAATTTGCCAAACAAGGGAAACCGGCCAGTGTTTGGGCGAAACTAAATTCGCTTGTCGACCCGAAAATAATCGACACGTTATATAAAGCGAGCAATGCCGGAGTAGAGATCAGATTGGTCATTCGCGGTATTTGTTGCCTGAGACCTGGTATAAAAGGATTGTCTGAAAATATCTATGTAACAAGTATTGTTGGAAGGTTTCTTGAACATTCTCGTATTGTTTGCTTTGGAGCCGGGCGCAAACTGCCATCACCGGAGGCAAAAGTGTTTATTTCCTCCGCAGACTGGATGCAAAGAAATTTTGATCGACGGGTAGAGACTCTGGTCCCAGTTACCAATACAACCGTGCATCTGCAAGTCTTGGATCAAATCATGGTTGCTTGCTTAAAAGACACAGCTCAAAGTTGGCGTTTGACCAAAAATGGCGACTATCAGCGGGTTGAGGGCGGGAAAAAGCCTTTTTCAGCTCATAATTATTTTATGACCAACCCGTCTTTGTCTGGACGCGGTAAGGCATTGCGGGTAAAGGAACCTGTACCCAAACTTGTTCCCCCAAGTTGATATTGACCCTTGTTATGCTTTAGGTGCTGATGAAAATGGAAGATCGGGACAGAGACTTAGATCCGGCTGTAAAACAGTCGGATAGATCAACTGCGGTCATTGATATTGGTTCAAACTCTGTTCGGTTAGTGGTCTTCGATGGGCCAAAGAGGGTACCTCTACCCAAATTTAATGAAAAAGTACTTTGCGGGCTGGGGCAGGATCTGGGAACGACCGGGCTTCTCGGTCAGGGAGCCATGGATGATGCAATAACTGCCCTTCGTCGATATTCAGCCTTGGTCAACCAAATGGGTATAGAACGGGTTATGGTTGCTGCTACGGCCGCCGTGCGGGAGGCTCAAAATGGATCAGAATTTGTATCGGAAATTGAGCAAGAATGCGACCTTAACGTTCAGGTTCTCAGCGGTAAACAAGAAGCAAGATATGCTGGATTGGGTGTCTTGTCCGGGATACCTCATGCCAATGGCATCGTTGGTGATTTGGGCGGGGGTAGTTTAGAACTTGTCGGCTTATCTGACAGTCATATTTCGGAAACTGCCACTTTGCCCCTGGGTGCACTGCGCTTGTCAAATATGCATATGTCAGAAAAGAGACTGAGAAAAGAGATCACTAAAAAAATCACCGCCGTTGATTGGCTGGAGCCCATTCCAACCAAGAATTTTTATGTGGTTGGTGGTGGTTGGCGAAGTCTGGCGAAATACCATATTGCGAAAACAGGGTATCCCCTGAATATTGTGCATAATTACAGATTGTCTTTACCCGATATTCTTGATCTGCTGGATGAAGTGCTCGCTATGGATGATGACATGATGGTGTCCACGCCAGGCATAGCCAAGAGCCGTGCAGGAACATTGAAAACCTCCGCCCTTATCATGCAAATTATTTTGAATAAAATCACACCAAAACATGTCATTTTCTCAGGAAATGGCCTCCGCGAAGGTATGCTTTTTTCAGAATTGAAAAAATCTGTTCGAAAACGCGATCCACTTATGGAAGCGTGCCGGGATATGGCAGCCCGGGAAGGCCGGTTCGCAGAGCATGGTGAAGAGATTTATGAATGGATTAAGGATCTAGTTGAACATGCTGATGTAAAAGGAAACTATTTGGCTTTGGCCGCGGCAACGTTAAGTGATATCGCGTGGTGGGTAAGCCCTGATTATCGTGCAGCACAAGCCTTCAGAAGAATATTTCGGGCACCGTTCAATGGGATTGGACATCGTGGACGCGCAATTGTCGCTCTTGCGGTATATGCACGATATCGAGGTAATTTTTCAGGCAGTGCGCCGGATAACAGTCTGGCATTGTTAAGTGAATCTGAAGCCAAGGACGCTTTGACGCTCGGCCTAGCTCTGCGTCTTTCTCATACTCTAAGCGGCGGTACAATGGGCATTTTAAGTCGTACAAATCTTCGTGTCTTACCCACAGAGCTAATTTTGGAAGTCCCGGAGGATTTGTCAAATTTACTTGGAGTCCATGTATCCAGTCGACTGAGAATCCTGGCGGATGCCTTTGGAAAAACATCCAGGATTGATGTTATTACAGGTGAATAATCTTTATTTTTCCGGATTCCGATGCGAGCGCAATTTTCCCTTTTTTAAGTTGAAGGGCTAGATCACCAAAAACTTTTCTACGCCAGCCTTTAAGGGCAGGGACATCTGCATTGTCGTCAATAGCGATTTTTTCCAAATCCGCCGTATTGCAGATAAGTTTCTGTGCTACGTCATTTTCTTCGCAACATTGCTTCAAAACCACTCTTAATAAATCCATGAGAGGGCCGGTACCTTTTGGTAACGCTTCCTTTTTTGTTATCTTCGGGCATT
This sequence comes from Sneathiella marina, assembly GCF_023746535.1. Lineage (GTDB taxonomy): Bacteria > Pseudomonadota > Alphaproteobacteria > Sneathiellales > Sneathiellaceae > Sneathiella > Sneathiella marina. The sequence continues at coordinate 2,048,820 of NZ_CP098747.1, forward strand.
GTTCCGCAGGCAGGTTCACACCCTTTTTTATGGCTTCAAGCAAGCCATGTCCCATATTTCCATTGGAAAATCTTTGCCCAATTCCACGTACATGAGATAATTTTTCAGGCGAGGAGGGAGGGTTTGAGGCGATTTCCAGAAGGGCCTCATCCTTCAATACCCTGTTTCGCGGTATATTCTGTTTATGTGCCTGTTCCTCTCGCCATCCAGCAACAGATTGCAGTATTCCCAAAAATTTCGGATGCGAATTGCGGGACTTTATGCGCTTCCAGGCATTTTCCGGAGGTGTGAAATAGGTGTCGGCCGATCGCAGGATCTCCATTTCCGACTGAACCCACTCTTCGCGCCCTGATTTCGTCAATTCTGCTGCCAGAAATTTATAAACGTCCCTCAGATACGTGACATCGGCTTCGGCATAGGTTAGTTGCTTCTCGGAAAGAGGGCGCCTTGACCAATCAGTAAAACGAGACGATTTATCGATTGATTTACCTACAATTTTTGACACCAATGTGTCATATCCAACAGACTCGCCGAAACCGCAGACCATGGCGGCGACTTGCGTGTCAAATATTGGCGTTGGAACCATGCCGTTTAAATGATAGAAAATTTCCAGATCCTGGCGACCTGCATGAAAGATCTTTAGGACCGTTTCATCCTGCATTAACTCAAAGAGCGGCTTAAGATCTATTCCATCTGCCAATGGATCAATTATTGCAGATTCATCCTCACTGGCGATCTGAATAAGACACAGAACAGGCCAAAACGTACTTTCCCTCAAAAACTCTGTATCGATCGTAATATGGGGAAATTGTTTCAGTCGCGATACAAGGGCAGAGAGATCGGAAGTTGTCGTGATTATTTGCATTGTTCATAAAGCCACTTAAGAGGAAAAATGGCCACATTGACTGTCCAAATTTCAGTTACGGATACACATTCATTTAACTAATTGCAGACTAGTCGATTTTTCAGAGGAAAGGAAGGTTGGCGCGCGGTGAAAAACCATGTAATACAAGCGTTTCAAAACCTAGTAGGTCAAGATTAACCGTAAATAATGTAAGAGAGCACCCATGCACAGCTACCGATCCCATACTTGCGCGCAATTGCGCGATAGCGATGTTGGAGAAACCGTCCGCCTTTCTGGCTGGGTTCATCGTAAGCGCGATCACGGAAATCTACTTTTCTTGGACCTACGGGACCATTACGGCATAACGCAATGTGTTATCGAAACGGATGTTGAAAATTTTGAACTGGTTGAAAATGTCCGCTCTGAAAGTGTGATTACAATTACCGGGAAAGTGGTTGCACGGAGTGACGAAACTATCAACAGCAATCTTCCTACTGGTAAGATTGAAGTTGATATTGAAAGTTTCGAGCTTCAATCTGCAGCCGATGAATTGCCAATGCCTGTTTTTGGTGAGCAGGAATATCCGGAAGACATTCGCTTGCGTCATCGATATCTGGATCTACGACGGGAACGTCTGCATAACAATATCGTTCTAAGGTCGCAGATTATTGGTGCGTTGCGCGATCAGATGCGGGCGCAAGGGTTTATGGAGTTTCAAACGCCAATCCTGACAGCGTCTTCACCGGAAGGCGCGCGCGATTTCTTGGTGCCCAGCCGTATCCATCCTGGCCAGTTTTACGCCCTTCCACAAGCACCACAGCAATTTAAGCAACTCATCATGATGTCGGGTTTTGATCGTTACTTCCAAATTGCACCCTGTTTTCGCGATGAGGATGCCCGTGCTGACCGAAGCCCGGGCGAATTCTACCAACTCGATATCGAAATGGCTTTCGTTACGCAAGAGGATGTATTTCAGGCAGTTGAGCCCGTCTTGACAAATGTATTTAAAGATTTTGCCGGTGATAGAAAGGTTGTCGAGCCATTTGAACGAATTCCATTCGATGAAGCTATGCTCAAATACGGCACAGACAAACCGGATCTGCGCAATCCAATATTATTGGTTGACGTTACAGAGCCTTTTACCGGATCAGGATTTGGATTGTTTGCGCGGTCGATTGAATCCGGATCCACAGTACGGGCAATACCGGCACCCGGAGCTGGAGATCGGCCCAGAAGCTTTTTTGATAAAATGAATGATTGGGCGCGAAAAGAAGGCGCAGGCGGTTTAGGATATATAATTTTCAAAGACGGTGAGGCTAAAGGTCCAATTGCGAAGAATTTGGATGAAGCCCGAATTGCCAAAATTCAGGAGATGACGGGCGTTGCAGATGGTGACGCTGTATTTTTTGCCTGCGACAAAGAAGCAGGTGCTGCCGATTTGGCGGGCAAGGCCAGGGTCAAAATTGGAAATGATCTGGATATTTGTGAAAAAGACGTTTTCCGGTTTTGTTGGGTTATCGACTTTCCAATGTTCGAATATGACGAAAATGAAAAGAAAATTGACTTCAGTCATAACCCTTTCTCCATGCCACAAGGAGGGCTGGAAGCGCTCGAGACCATGGATCCGCTTGAAATTAAGGGCTATCAGTATGACATAGTCTGTAATGGTATCGAATTGTCGTCAGGTGCCATTAGAAACCATCGACCCGATATTATGATGAAAGCCTTCGAAATAGCAGGTTATGAACCTCAGGTTGTCGAAGATCGTTTCGGCGGCATGTTGAGCGCGTTTCGTTATGGCGCGCCACCCCATGGTGGTATTGCTCCCGGTGTCGACCGGATCGTTATGCTTCTCGCAGATGAACCAAATATCAGGGAAGTAATTCTATTCCCCATGAATCAACAAGCCCAGGATCTAATGATGCAGGCGCCGGCTGAAGTGCCTTTAAAGAACCTACGCGAATTGCATATTCGGACAGTCACGCCAGAGCCAAAGAAAGAGTGATTGACCTGAAAATTTTTTATAATTCCAAAAGCCCGTAGCGATACGGGCTTTTTTGTTATTTTTTTACGAGCTTTTTGTGCTTTTTTTCGAATTTGTTAATAAATGCCATCGTATTCTCAAACTTCAATTGTAGAGGTGTGACATTGGCACAAGATAATAAACTTGAAAACCTTCGGACAGAGAAAGAACGCTTCGTAGCGTTTTCCTTTGCGGCAGCTGATTTATTGATCGAATTGGATGCTCAAGGCAAGATTTGTTATATCTCCGGCGCCGCTAAAGGGCTTGTTGGATTGGATGCCAGTGAACTTAAACAAACAACATTTATCGATCTTGTGGCGTCGAAAGATCGCCGGGTCGTTGCCTATGTGCTGGAGTCCATGAAAGAAGGGGATCGCATAACACCTGTTGCGGCACAAATGGATAAAACAAGTATTACTGTTGTGGTTGGCGCCTGTAAGTTGCCCCGTACACACGGGCATATCTTTCTGGCTCTTAATGTATCTGGTACAACGGCAGTTAAGTCAATTACGGAGCATCGTGATGGAGATACGGGCCTGTTAGACAGAAATGATTTTCTCAAACTTGCTGACGAACAGATGCAATTGACTGCTGAAACCGGTCAAAAAGTTGAACTTACGCTGTTACATCTTAACGGCATCGCCGATATGGAAGGTCGGATTGATGAAACTGAGATGGAAGAGTTTCTGAGCCAGGTTGGGACGATCCTACGAAGATATTCGGTTGGCGGAGATTCTGCGGGTCGCTTGGATTCAGACAAATACGGCGTTGTACATAGCCCATCAATTGACGGCAAAATTCTTGAAGAACAAATATCGGCACTATCCAAGAAATCTGATCCAAAAAGCGACTTGGATGTTACTCATAATTCTCTGGAACTTGAGAAGAATGAAATGTCTGCCAACAATGCAACGCAGGCTCTGATGTATGTCATCAATCGATTTGTTGATAGTGAAACCGAAGCATTTGACATAAAAACCCTGGCTGATGGTATGGAAAATCGGTTAGAAACGACAATGAATCGGATGCTGGCTCTCAAGTCCGTGTTTCAAAATTACAAATTCAATCTGGTTTATCAACCAATAGTTCAGATAGGCGATGGAGAAGTTCATCATTATGAGGCTCTCTCCCGTTTTAAGGATGGGGAATCACCTTATGAAACGATCGTCTTTGCGGAAGAAACCGGCATAATTTATGACCTTGATCTCGCTGTCGCTAAAAAAGCGAAAGACAAACTCACCGAATATCAAAAGCGAGGCGATATTCTTCCAAAGCTCGCAATCAATATTTCAGGATTGTCGCTAGAATCTGATAGCTTTGTCGACAATCTGCTGGCTCTTTACGAAGATGACACTGAAATTCGCGAAAACATCAGTTTGGAAATTACTGAAACAGCGCGGGTTGGAGATTTGGAGCGGGCGGAGCGTATTCTGCAAACAATTCGTAAAAACGGGATGGAAATCAGCCTTGATGATATGGGAGCGGGATCTTCTTCATTTCAATATATTCGTGCTTTGACCGTTGATTACATCAAGATTGACGGAACTTATATCAAGGAAGTGCAGACGAACAAGAAAGATGCCGCAATATTGAAATCCATGTCGCGCCTTTGTCAGGAGCTTGATATAGGGACAATCGCCGAAATGGTTGAAACGAAGGAGCAATTGCATATTCTGAAAGTTCTTGGGGTCAATTATGGACAAGGCTGGTACTTCGGCAAGCCTCAAAAAGACATAGAAACGAAGCGGAAATCTCGCGGTATCTCAATGAATATCAAGAGAAAAGGATTTGCGACGACCTGGTCGTAACGAAAAAAAGAGCATGTTTCCGGACACATGCTCTTTTCTAAGGGAGTACAATAAACAGGTTTGGAATGTCAAAATGACTTGCAGATCATTCTTCTATTCCACTTGATACTCTTACGCAAATTTACGCTACTGGTTACGCTACTCTTTTACGCTACTGGGTACGCTACAAAACTCTTATATTTCAATTACTTGCAAGAAGAAATTGACTTAACTTAGCTGCTCCTTACGAACATCCGCTTGTTGAGCCGCAGGTGTCGCATTTCATACAGGTTCCATTTCTAACCAATGTGAAGTTTCCGCATTCGCCGCAACTATCTCCTTCATATCCTTTCATCCTGGCTTCCATAACCTTATCGGCTTTACTGGCACCAGTATTTGATCGTGAGGCCTGCGGTGAGGAGGGAGTAGGCGACGGCATGGTCTCCGCTGCAGAAACCGGTGCACCGCTTGCCGCCTGCGCCATGTTCATGGACATTGAGGATAATCCGCCTTGCAGCACTTCAAAATTGTTGGACCGAACATATCCCGTAGATGCCAAATTGATAACGTTATCCAAGGGCATTTGAGCTTGAGAGATTTCATCTTCGGTAATTTTCGCTTGTGCATCTCCGGTGCCGAGACTGTCCGTATATAAATCATCAACAGAGACATGAGCCAAATCATTCCGGCCGAGGTAAGAAATAGCCAACTCGCGGAAGAGATAGTCAAGGATGGAGGTAGACATCTTAATGGCATCATTTCCTTCCACAATTCCTGAAGGCTCAAATCTCGTAAAAGTATAAGCTTCAACGAATTCTTCTAGAGGAACGCCATATTGCAGGCCTATGGATATCGCGATTGCAAAATTATTCATTAAGCTGCGGAAAGCGGCGCCTTCCTTATGCATATCGATAAAGATTTCACCTACGCCACCGTCATCATATTCACCGGTTCGTAGATATACTTTGTGACCGCCAACGACAGCTTTTTGGGTATATCCCTTGCGACGGGTTGGCAGCTTTTTACGTTCTGAAACCAACCGCTCGACGATACGCTCTGCAACGACGTTACTCGCTGCAACTGGTGCAGATCTTACTTCATCATTCAAATCCTCCAGATCGTCTTCATCGAATGACAGCGCGCTCAAAGGTTGGCTCAATTTGGAACCGTCTCGATATAATGCATTTGCTTTCAATCCAAGCTTCCAGGAAAGTAAATACGCGTCCTTGCAATCTTCGACAGTAGAACTATTGGCCATATTAATTGTCTTGGAAATGGCGCCTGAGATGAACGGTTGCGACGCCGCCATCATCCGGATATGACTGTCGACAGAGAGTAATCGCTTGCCGATCCTTCCGCAAGGGTTGGCGCAATCAAAGACCGCAAGATGCTCATCTTTTAGTTTAGGTGCGCCTTCTAATGTCATGGCACCACAACAGTAATTATTGGCAGCCTCTATATCAGTCTTGCTAAATCCAAGGGCGGCCAACATATCAAAATTATAGTCATTCAGGTCATCTTCTTTAAGGCCCAAAGTATGTCGGCAAAAATCTTCACCAATCGAGAATTTATTAAAAGCAAACTTGATATCAAAACTGGTGGCGAGGTCTGCCTCAATGCGCATCAGGATTTCGTCTGTAAAACCCTTTTCCCTTAAAGCGTCGTGATTCACTCCCGGAGATGACTCCAGGGTACCGTGACCTACGGCATAATCGACGATTGCCTTGGCTTCCAGCTTATTATAGCCCAAATGCGCCAAAGCTTCGGGGACCGTGCGGTTAATAATCTTGAAATAGCCGCCGCCCGCCAATTTCTTGAATTTTACGATAGCGAAATCAGGTTCAATTCCTGTCGTATCACAATCCATTACGAGGCCAATGGTTCCCGTCGGCGCAATTACAGTTGTTTGGGCGTTTCGGAATCCGTGAGCTTTTCCCAACTCCAAAGCCTGATCCCATGCGTTCCGCGCGGATGAGATTAATCCGGCTTCCGGGCAATTTTCAGTATCAAGCGGGACAGGAGTTACGGATAGAGATTCATATCCCTCCGTCATGCTATAACAGGCATTCCTGTGATTACGAATAACCCGCAGCATGTCTTTGGAATTTTTCTTGTATCCTGGAAATGCACCTAACTCCGAGGCCATTTCTGCGCTTGTCTTATATGAAACGCCTGTCATTACAGCTGAAATGGCACCACAAAGGGCGCGTCCCTCGTCAGAATCGTAAGACAGACCCTGAGCCATCAGAAGACCGCCAATATTGGCAAATCCGAGCCCGAGTGTTCTGAATTTATAGCTTAGTTTGGCAATTTCTTCTGATGGAAATTGCGCCATCAGGACGGAAATTTCAAGTGTAATAGTCCAAATACGAACTGCATGTTCATAAGCCTCGACGTCAAAGCTCTTGTCTTTGCGGCGAAATGTCATCAGGTTCAAGGACGCGAGGTTACATGCCGTGTCATCAAGGAACATGTACTCAGAACAGGGGTTGGAGGCATTAATTCGCCCATCCTGGGGGCAGGTGTGCCAATCATTAATGGTTGTGTCATATTGCAATCCCGGATCGGCGGATTGCCAAGCACTTTCACCAATCATTTCCCACAAATCTCTGGCTTTAATTGATTTAGCAACCTTTCCATCCGTACGACGGATCAGATTCCAATCGCCATCTTTCAAAACTGCTTGCACAAACTCATTCGTAATCCGAACCGAATTATTGGAATTCTGACCGGAGACACTCAAATATGCATCTGAATCCCAATCCGTATCATAAGTTGGAAAATCGATCTCGGTATAACCCTGCCGCGCAAACTGGATGACCCGCTGGATATAGTTTTCCGGGACCATGGCTTTCCGTGCGCCAATAATCGATTTCCGCAATGCTGGATTTTCAGAAGGATTAAAGGCTTCGTCACCATCGAGTTCGGTACAGGCTTTAATCACGTTATTGAGATGGAGGTTGCAGAGCTTCGAGCCCGACACCAGGGACGCTACTTTTTGCTCTTCTATCGCTTTCCAGCCGATATATTCTTCGATATCCGGATGGTCGATATCCAAAGTTACCATTTTCGCAGCGCGACGCGTTGTGCCGCCTGATTTAATGGCGCCGGCAGCTCTGTCACCAATTTTAAGGAAACTCATCAAACCTGAAGACTTCCCGCCACCTGAAAGGCTTTCACCCTCACTCCGTAAATTTGAAAAGTTCGTACCGGTTCCTGAGCCGTATTTGAAGAGCCGTGCTTCACGCACCCAAAGGTCCATTATGCCACCTTCATTCACCAAATCATCACTGACTGACTGAATAAAGCACGCGTGCGGTTGTGGATGTTCATAGGAATTAACGGATTTTTTGAGTTTTCCCGTTTTAAAATCGACATAGGAATGTCCTTGTGCCGGTCCCTCAATACCGTAAGCCCAATGCAGGCCGGTATTGAACCATTGTGGTGAATTTGGAGCCCCCATCTGGTTAGCCAGCATAAACCGCATCTCATCAAAATATGCCTGGGCGTCATTCTCCGTATCAAAATAACCACCTTTCCAGCCCCAATAGGTCCAGGTGCCAGCTAGGCGATCAAAAACTTGCGTAGCGGAATTTTCACCAACGATGCGGTCTTCTTCATCAAGAGTATCGAGCGCATCAATATCAGCTGTTTGGCGCCATAACCACTCAGGGACATCAGATTCAGAAACAGGTTTCAGCTTTGCGGGAACACCAGCTTTTCGGAAGTACTTTTGAGCAATAATATCGCAGGCTACTTGTGACCAGCTGGCAGGGACATCTATGTTTTCCAGCTTAAACACGATCGACCCATCAGGGTTTCGTATTTCACTTGTTGTCTGTCTGAATTCTATGTTGGCGTAAGGTGAAGAATTTTCATCTGTAAATCGCCGCTCAATACGCATTTCTAACTACCTTCCAATCACATGCTAATCACTGTTACTGGCTTTGGGAGGAGAAAATCAATAGCCAGAATTATGGTTAATTTACAATTCCGGATCGCTTCCAAATACTACATATAGTAGCTACTTCCCCCCTGGGCGCTAGGATCGTGCCGTGACAGAAAATTGAAGTCAAGGGAGCAGGCACAATATATTGTAGTATTTTGACTTGACTAATCGATATGTGGCAGTTTTATGGTAATTTTGTGAAATGGCTTTTTGATTATTGTTCTTGAAGGGTTGCACAAAAACAACAGGCGTTCATTCCTCTGGTTCCACGAATAGAATCAAATCTGTTTAACGGTGAACCTGAATACTGTTTCTTATGTTGTGTCGAATGAAAGTTACACTGGACGAAACGGGTGCAGAATGCCATATTCCGGGCAATTGATTAAGTTGAGTCGGCGAGAGAGTGACACATGGCAACGATAGGGACACGGTTGTTTACATGGTGGAACGGCGAGCAAGTTGGAGAAGACATGTTCGGCAACCGCTACTATAGGGAAAAGGGCAAAGCTACAGGCCCTGTTGGTCGCGCACGCCGCTGGGTTATCTATAAAGGAAGGCCGGAAGCATCCAAGGTACCACCCGCATGGCATATTTGGCTGCATTATACGACGGACGATCTGCCAGACCAGCAGCAGCTTGAACAAAATACTTGGCAGGAAGAGCATTTGCCAAATTTAACCGGAACGGATTTCGCCTATCGTCCGGGAGGCGCGATTAATCAAGCTGGCCATCGGCAAAAGGGGTCAGGGGATTACGAAGCCTGGAAACCGAAATAAGGTGAATTGTCCATTACAGGTATATGGAATGTCGCAGGAGATAAAGTATGAGCAGTAATATAGTAGAAACTGTAATTGGGGCCGTGGTTCTGGCTTTTGCTGCAATTTTTCTAGTATTTGCTTATCGTACCGCTGATGTGGGGCCGCGTAGTGGGGGAATAAACGTTACCGCGGCCTTTGACAACGTAGATGGCCTGAACGTCGGTAGTGACGTGAGGATGAGTGGCATAAAGGTTGGGGCAATTACATCTCAGATGCTTGACTTGAAAACATATCGTGCGGTTATCAATATAAGCCTGAATGAGGATATCCAATTACCCGAAGACAGTTCTGCAAAAATAACGTCAGACGGTTTGCTTGGAAGCAATTATCTAGCGCTGCAACCCGGCGGGTCGGATGATATGCTCAAAGATGGTGGAACAATTTCCTATACACAAGGGGCGGTGAACCTTCAGGACCTTATCGGGCAAGCTATTTTTAGCAGTAACAAAAAATAGCAAATGGTCAGCTCTGATTTTATTCGATAATTTTGAGGTTTTTCAGTAAGGGTATGACGTCTGTGAAAAAAAGCTTTCCCCTGCTTGCGATTGTTCTGGTGGCTTTTATTGCAACATCGACAGCAAAGAGCGAAGACTCAATAGAAGGAGATATTGTTGTCCTCCGAGCTCTGGACAAAGTTACGGCCCGTACTCTTGACTTATATGTGCCGATTGACGAAATGGCAGAATTTGGAAGCCTGTCCATTCATCCTCGTAAATGTCTGAAACGCCCCCCTGAAGAACCACCAGAGACATCAACTTTTCTTGTTATTACGGAAGTGAATGAGGGTGTGGATCCCATACGATTATTTAGCGGCTGGATGTTTGCTTCAAGCCCAGCCATCAATGCACTAGAACATCCGGTTTATGACGTTTGGGTGATCGATTGCAGGATATCCGAACCGGACGCATCCGCTGGTAAAGAGTAAAAATTCGATTTTACTTTTAGGGCCTGATCCAGGCGTTTGTGATACTCGGCCCTATCAATTTCGATCGCACCGAATTTAGCGAGATGCTCCGTCATAAACTGGGCGTCAAGAAGCGTAAATCCACCGTATTTCAGTCGTGCAACAAGATAAGTGAGTGCAATTTTACTGGCATCTGTAACGCGCGTGAACATGCTTTCACCGCAAAATACACCAGCAAACGAGACGCCATATAGCCCGCCTGCCAATTTTCCTTCATGCCAGCATTCAACGGAATGTGCAAATCCCCGGTCATGTAGTTCCGCGTATAAATCAAGTATGGTCTGATTGATCCATGTCGTATTTCTTTCGGTTGTCGATTCAGCACATTCCCGCATCACTTGCCCGAAATTCTGATCGACGGTTACCTTAAAGGGCATCTTCCGTATGGTTTTTGCCAGGCTTCTGGGAACGTGAAAAGCCTCCAGCGGGAAAATTCCGCGCCGCTCAGGGTCAACCCAAAACAACTCCGGGTCATTCCGGTCATCAGACATAGGGAAAATGCCATTGGCATAGGCATTGAGGACAATATCAGCAGTGAGGGGCATCATGGTAGTCGATAAGTCTACCTATTCTCGATGAATTTTTCCAGCCAATGAATGTTGTAGTCGCCCTTTTGAAACTCCTCATTTTGCAGAAGCTCCTGATGCAGAGGTAGTGTCGTCTTGATGCCGCTTACAACAAACTCTTCCAATGCTCTGTTTAAACGCAACAAGCATTCTTCACGGCTATCGGCATGAACAATCAGCTTTGCGATCAAACTGTCATAGTAGGGGGGGACCATATAACCCGCATATAAACCGGAATCCACACGCACACCCAATCCGCCTGGAACATGAAATTCATTTACAGGACCTGGGCTTGCGGCAAAAGTAACAGGATCTTCTGCTGTTATCCGGCATTCTATCGCATGTCCGGAAAAAGTAATGTCCTTTTGCGTAAGTGTTAAGGGTAATCCGGCCGCAACATTTATTTGCGCCTGAACAAGATCGATGCCTGTAACCATTTCGGTTACGGGGTGTTCGACTTGCAACCGTGTATTCATTTCAATGAAATAGAACTCATCATTTTCATAAAGAAACTCAATCGTTCCGACGCCTTCATATTTCATATCTCCAATCGCCTTTGACACTGTCTCACCTATGCGGACGCGGGCATCATCACTGAGTGCCGGTGAGGGCGATTCTTCCAGGGCTTTCTGATGCCGTCTTTGAAGAGAACAGTCACGTTCTCCCAAATGGACAACATTGCCCTTACCATCCGCCAAAATCTGAATTTCGATATGGCGGGGACCGCTTAAATATTTTTCGATATAGACGGCATCATTTCCGAATGCGAGGTTCGCTTCAGATCGCGCGGAAGAAAATGCTTCCGATATTGTATCAGGTCCGGTTGCGACTTTCATACCGCGACCGCCACCGCCAGCAGAGGCTTTAATGATTACTGGATATCCGATATCGGCAGCAACCTGTTCTGCATCAGCTAATGTAGTGATTTCGCCTTCCGAGCCGGGCACACAGGGCACGCCGAGTTTGATCATGGTCTCCTTGGCGGCAATTTTGTCGCCCATCAAGCGGATATGATCTGCGGTTGGCCCAATAAATTTAATACCGTGGGCTGTAACGATATCAACAAAATTTGCATTCTCCGATAAAAACCCATAACCCGGATGTATCGCATCGGAATTGGTTACTTCTGCCGCTGCGATGATTGACGGAATATTGAGGTAACTTTCTGTCGAGCTCGGTGGTCCAATACAGACACTTTCGTCAGCCAAACGAACATCCATGGCATCAGCATCGGCCGTTGAATGTACAGCAACTGTTTTGATACCCATTTCGCGGCAAGCGCGATGCACTCTCAAGGCGATTTCGCCGCGATTAGCAATCAGAATTTTTTCGAACATAAAATTTCAGTCGCCTATTCAACAATTACGAGAGGTTGGCCGAATTCTACAGGCTCTTTATCAGAAACCAGTATTTCCAGCACTTTTCCATTTTTTGGTGCTGCGATGGGGTTCATGGTTTTCATTGCCTCTACAATAAGCAGAGTTTGCCCTTCTGAAACAGAGTCGCCAACCTTAATAAAGGCGGGAGCAGTAGGTTCAGGTGACATATAGGCAGTACCTACCATCGGTGATTTAACGGCTCCTGGATGGCTGGTGGCATCTGTAGCAACAACAGGCGCTTCGACAGGCGTTGGTGTCGCAACAGGAGTGCTAACAGCTGCATGAACGAGTGGAGCAGGAGCCGTAACGGAAGTTGATCTCGAAACACGAAGACGGTGATCTTCTGTTTCTATTTCAATTTCACCCAAGCCTGTTTCATTCATGATCTCTGCAAGCTCGCGGATGGCTTTTTTATCGATGTCTAGTTTACTCATAATGATCTAGTTTCTCTTGTTTACACGTCAAAAATGTCGGCAAGCGCGTCCATGGCTAAAACATAACCCTTCGCGCCAAAACCGCAGATGACACCAGTAGCAACCGGTGAAATGTAACTGTGATGTCGAAATTCTTCTCGAGCAAACACATTGGATAAATGAACTTCAATAGTTGGTATTCCTGTTGCCTTTATGGCATCCATGAGCGCAATTGAAGTATGTGTATATGCCGCAGCGTTCAAAATAATTCCGTCAAACTCACCGGCAGCATTCTGAATTGCGGCAACAAGCTCACCTTCGACATTGCTCTGAAAGAAATCTGTTTTAATGGTCAGTCTATCGCCGTACGTTCTAACGGTATCCTCAATATCTTTCAAAGTTATTGAACCATAAACGTCTGGTTCCCTCGTTCCTAGAAGATTCAAGTTTGGGCCATTAATAACTAAAACCGACGCCGCCATGTTTGATCCTGATTGACATACGTATTTCTCGACAGACCTCCTTATAATGAACTTTATCAAGATGTAAAAGCAGTGATACAGATATTTTAATGAAAGGTATTAGGTAATAAAACACAAAGAAAGCATAATTTCGCTCCATTATAGGTATCAAGTAACAGTGCGATTTAAGAAGGAAATGTGCCTCCCTCGCGCAAGAGTGATCCGGATTTCTAGCTAAATTGAGTATGATTGAGCTTCTGTACTATTGGAAAGGGATGTGACCAGGTTGTTCCGAAATAGTCTATTTGCCTTGCTAATCCTGTTTGTTTTATTTGCTTTTCCGCAAATGCTGGCTTTTGCAGAAAACATAGGGAATCAAAAAAATTCCTGGTGGGAGGCCAGAAGGGACAGTGCGGATTTATCTCCTTCTCCCAAAATCTATCCCGATGCCATCGTGCAGGTTTTTGGGGCTCGCACCTGGGGCTGGCGCGGTAATTTTGCAGTTCATACTTGGATTGCCTTGAAAAGACAAAATGCGCAAACATACGAAAGGTACGAGATTATTGGATGGCGCGCGTATAACGGTGGACAAGCCTTATCGTATCGGACGGGTGCCCCAGATAATTTCTGGCACGGAAATCCCCCTGAGTTGCTGTCTGACGTTAGAGGTTCCATGGCGGAATCCATAATTGAGAAAATTGACAAGCTTATCGATACTTATCCGCATAAAAGCGACTATGTCTTATGGCCTGGACCAAATTCAAACAGTTTTGTTGCCCATATCGGACGGAATATACCAGAGCTTGGGCTGGAGTTGCCACCTACGGCGATCGGCAAGGATTATATTGTTGATGGTGATTTAATAAGCACACCTGTGAGCGGGCAAGGGGTCCAGTTATCCCTTTTTGGATATGGAGGTTTTGCAATAGGTCCGAACGAAGGAGCTGAACTCCATTTACTGGGTTTAACTTTGGGATATGATTTTGAAGATCAGGACTTGAAGTTGCCTGGGCTAGGACGAGTAAGCCTCAATTAGAAGATTTTATCTTCCTGGAGACTTTCCGCTTTAGAATCAAGTCGGTTCAAAAAACTGTCCAGCAACTCAATTTCTTCGGCATTAAAATCCTTCAGTAACCTGTCTTCATATTGCTGTGCCAGAGGGACGATTTTTTCCAATACTTCACGCCCTGATTCTGTCAAATACAATAACGATGATCGTCTATCAGTTTTATGGGCTTGCTTTGTTATACGTCCGGACTTTACGAGCCGGTCAACAGCACGACTCATCCGCACCTTATCCAGTGAAGCCTGTATACCTATAGCCTGCGCTGTTAGACCCTCCTCGGATCCTAGGAGAGCAATAATACGCCATTCTGGAATGGTTAAATTGAATCGTTCTGAATAGATATTCCCCAGGTTCCGGCTAATAAATCCAGATAGCTTCGTTAAGCGATAGGGTAGAAACCGTGGTAAATTTAACATTTTAAATCCGTTTTCGGGCTTGACTTTATGGGCGCTGAAAGCCATCTTACAGCAATATAGTTGCAATTGTAACTACTTTATAAATTCAAGAGGATATTATGACTGATCTTTGGGAAAATCCGATGGAGACAGACGGGTTCGAATTCGTGGAATATGCTGCACCTGATCCAAGGGCATTGGGTGATTTATTTGTCTCGATGGGATTTCGCCCGGTTTCAAAACACCGCTCCAAAGATGTCACTCTTTACAGGCAGGGTGATGTCAATTTTATCGTCAATGCCGAACCGGATAGTTTCGCGCAGTCTTTTGCAAGAATTCACGGACCCTGCGCCTGTGCAATGGCATTTCGAGTAAAAGATTCAGCCAAGGCAATACAGAAAGCTGAAGAACTGGGAGCCTGGGTTGTCCCATCAAACGCAGGTCCCATGGAGCTCAATATTCCAGCTATTAAGGGAATAGGGGATTCATTAATTTATCTTGTCGATAGATATGGCGACAAAGGGTCTATTTATGACGTGGATTTTCTTCCAATTGAAGGCGAAGACCGTCATCCTGTTGGCACCGGCCTGACATATATTGACCATCTTACGCATAATGTTCACCGCGGTAGAATGGATGAATGGTCAGAGTTCTATGAACGTCTATTCAATTTCAAAGAAATTCGATATTTTGATATAGAGGGTAAGCTTACCGGCCTGAAAAGTAAGGCGATGACCAGCCCCTGCGGTAAGATTCGCATTCCAATAAATGAAAGTTCGGATGACAAATCACAGATTCAAGAGTACCTAAATGCATATCGGGGTGAGGGAATACAACATATTGCTCTTGGTACCGGTGACATCTATGAAACGGTTCAGTCAATGCTGAAAACCGGGTCTGTTTTTCAAAACACGCCAGATACGTATTATGAGCAGCTGAATGAGCGCGTAAAAGGCCATGGTGAGGATATCGAGAAGCTAAAAGACTTACAGATATTGGTTGATGGCGCGCCGACGGAAGATCAGGGTTTATTACTGCAAATATTTACGCAAAATGTAATTGGTCCTATTTTCTTTGAAATAATTCAGCGCAAGGGCAATGAAGGCTTTGGCGAAGGAAATTTCCAAGCCCTATTTGAATCAATTGAACTAGATCAGATTCGGCGCGGCGTTATTTGAAGGATCACGCAACCCTAGTTAGTGGCTGTCGTTTTCTTTTTTTCACGGGCCGCCACTATCAACTTCTCCATCTGCTCAGCTGTTGCGGCACCAGGATAGAATGTATCCTCAATAACAAAGGCCGGTGTTCCATTGACACCAAGTTGCTGGGCGAGGGAGTAGTTTTTCCGAATGATATTCTGGACAGCCTCTCCTTGCATATCCTCTTCCAGCTTTTGGACATCCAGCCCGACATCAGAGGCAATGTTTAGGATACGATCCTTTGTTAATCCACCACGAACTGCCATCAGGGCTGTGTGAAATTCCATATATTTTCCTTGAGAAATCGAAGCTATCGCCGCTTGTGACGCCAATACAGAATCTTCACCCAAGATCGGAAATTCCTTCAAAACAAGACGGATATTGCCATCGTCCTCCACTGTTTTCATCAGGTCAGGGAAATTTCTCTTGCAATAACCGCAACGATAATCAAAAAACTCGACAATTGTCACATCTCCATCGGGAT
This sequence comes from Sneathiella marina, assembly GCF_023746535.1. GTDB lineage: Bacteria > Pseudomonadota > Alphaproteobacteria > Sneathiellales > Sneathiellaceae > Sneathiella > Sneathiella marina. Next base: position 2,065,168 of record NZ_CP098747.1, read on the forward strand.
TTCCCGCAACAAAGCTTGAGGGGTCATTTTTCAATTCATCGGACAGGGAAGCAAGGGTTGCGCTTTGCTGTTGCGACGCTGCAAGTTGCTCCTGCGCTTTTAATTCTTCAATTACATCACGAAGAACATACGGGTTAGCCATTAAGTACCCTCGGACTTTTTCACCAAATTCTTTATCGGCAACAGGTGTAGATGTTGCTTTTAGACCATATTGGTAAATTCCAAATCCTATCAATCCAACGAGCGCGATGATTGATCCGATACTGAGAACGCTTAATTTGCTGTTACCTGCCATTGAGTTTCTTTCCTTTAAATATCGAGCGCGATTATGATAGTTAATCGAATTTTATCAAGGAACTTTAATGTGAAGTAAGCTTGATGAGACGGAATACAATAGGACTTTCCTGTATTGCCGAAAATTCTGTGGCACTATCCAAATCTCATGGCAATGTAGATTTCACCGGCAGGGTCACTATGCAAAGAAACGTTGCTTGGGGTAATCAGGAACTGTTTGAAATAGTGAAGGAATGCGTCTAGCAATTTTATCTATTTTTTCGGGAGGCTTCGCCAGCCAGGGTAATGATATCTTCGGCCCGAAGATTGGCTGGTGTCCCGGCATTGAAAAGATCTTGAGCGCGTTTGGCGTGGAAAATTGCTTTCTGATAATTACCGCCTAACAAATAACGTTCAGCACTCGCCAGGGCTAGCATGCCCGTATTTCCGTTTCGACTATACGCAATCGCCAATTGATCCCAGCTCGCGGCATTATTGGGATCCAGTGCAAGGCTCTCTGTTAGAACTTCAATTGCTTTATTATTATCTGCAATGTTTCCGGTCGCGTTCAACACACGTCCGTACAAGGTAAGTATCAAGGGTTCTCGAGGAGCTAACTCTACTGCCGTTTCAAGGGAAGGTAATGCACCTTGCGGATCTCCATTTTCATATAGAGATTGCCCTTTTAGTTCATGAAAATAGGGATCTGTTGGAATTTCATCTAGAAGGCTATCGACCTCTTTTAAAGCCTTATCCAAGTCAGGGTATCTGAAATATGCAATTGCCCTCGCATATCGCCCAGGTATGCTCTGGTCTGTTACAGGGTATTTTCGAAGCGTTTGCGCTAAGGTTCTTGTGTAGCCGAATAGTTTGGCTTGCATGCGATTGAGTTCGACAACTGATTCTGGTGAATCTAACGTGTCTCGGTAAGGAGATTTTTCAACTCTCTGCCTTAGCGCTGCGATACGTTCACTGGTAATGGGGTGGCTGCGATAGTAGGAAAGCCCTGTGTTATAGCTTCGATAAGTCTGATCGAGAATTTCTAGAAACTCTACCATGCCCCGTCCAGATTGCCCCGTACTATCCAGGTAAGTAATTGACGCCTGATCCGCAGAAGATTCTTGTGTTCTGCTGTATTCCAAAAATGATTTGGTGGCTATGCTACCGGACCCAGCAATAACTGCGCCGCCAGCAGCACCACCACCTGCTGCGATCGCAACTGCTCCTAATAAAATGCCGATAATCGAACGAACAGTCGCATTTTCAAGAGCCTCTTGAGTTCGTGCCAGATGCCCGCCAGCTATATGTCCGGTTTCATGGGCTATCACGCCTTTTAGCTGATTTGGGGTTTCAACACGCTCTAATAAACCGGTAAACATAAACAATCTTTGCCCTCCGGCAACAAAGGCGTTTAAAGAGCGGTCATTGATGATATATATTGCCACATCCTTCCCGTTCAGGCCTGCGGCATTGAATATGGGAATAGCGTATGAACGAAGTGTATGTTCAATTTCGGCGTCACGAATGAAAGAGGGCCCCGTCTGTTTAGCATATGCCCAGTGAAAAGGCAGAAGTAAGACTAAAAGCATGGAACCAAGCGTGAGGCAGCGTTTTTTCAAGAAAGATATCCTTTTGTTGCACCGTAAACGTAAGAACAGTTTAGCCAATCGTCAATGGAGGCTTCGTCTCCTGTCGCTAATAACAGCACCCGTAGTATTTTTGGGTGCCTGTGGTGGACCAGAAGTACCCTTTGGTTCAATTGGTAATGTTGAAGGGCCATTGGGTGGCGTTGCTGCAGACGAACCGAGAGCCGTGCTGGTGGCCGAAGATATCCTGTCTGCCGGTGGTACCGCCGCTGATGCTGCTGTTGGTTTATATTTTGCGCTATCGGTGACTTACCCAATTGCCGCGTCTCTTGGCGGTGGCGGTGAATGCATTGTCTATAGTCCGGAAAACAATAAGCTTGAAAACCTGCAATTTCCCAACGCAGTTCCGGCGGCTGGCGGAGACATAGCAATTCCTGGCAATATTCGAGGAATGGCGGCCTTGCAAGCCCGTTATGGCAAAATGGAGTGGAGGTCCGTATTAACCGCAGCAGAAAAAATAGCGACATTCGGGGAGCCTCTCTCGCGTGCTCAACATCTGGCAATGATTCTAAATGAAGATCAACTGTCTCTTGATTATACATTGACCAACATTTTTAAGGAAAATAGTGGTGAGTTTGTGGCGGAAGGAACACGTATTCAGCAAATCAGGCTTGGGAGCCTGATATCTGCGTTACGTTCCGAAGGTGGTGCTGCCTTTTACAGCGGTAATTGGGCTCGCACCTTCGTCGAAGATGCGAGTAATGCTGGAGGAAAAGTTACTGTTGCGGATCTAGTCAATTACAGGCCCATTTGGGTCGATGCACAGTTATTTCGCATTGACGACAATATGGCTGGTGTTTCTGCCAATGCCCAGGGGGATTTATATGCGCAGTTATGGGCGCAGGTTTTTGGTGAAGGTAAAAATATTTTAAGAACACGTGTGGAAGTTCCGCAATTGGAAGTTGCCAACGCAACGGCAAGTGTTTTCACCAATTTGAGTTCTGTTTCCGCATTTTCAAGCCATGGTTCTACGTCTTTTGTTACAACAGATAACCTGGGAAATGCCGTGGCCTGCATTGTCAGTATGAAGAAGCCCTTTGGAAGTGGAAAAATTGGAAACATAACCGGGATTGTTCTTGCGCCTATTATCCCGGAAAACCAGAGTGAATTTCTGAGCTCCCCACTATTAGTAGTGAATTTACCTAATAAGGATTTCTATTACGCCAGCGCTGTTTCCGGTGGCGCCGCCGGAACAACAGCTTCAATTGGTGCTGCAATAAATATCTTTGGAAATGATGTAACTCTAGATGCAGCAATGAACCGTCCACGCCTTTTCACGATGGGGCCGGCAGCTCCATTACTGTATGAATCGACCATGCCAGAGGAAGATATCTCCGCCTTGAATAGCAGCTTTCCAATATTGGTTGAAGTCGATCGATTAGCAGTTGTAAATTCCATTTATTGCAGAAATGGCAAAGTCGAATATTGCGTCTCACGTCATGATCCCAGAGGCTTTGGACTTTCTTTAATAGAAAATTAGATTTCTTACTACAGCAATGTATCAGGTGAAGTTTTGACAATTTCTTCAAGTAACGACATTCAACCTTTCATCGCGATGGAAATTATGAAAGCTGCGAATGAGCGGGAATTAAGCGGTGCGCCTGTCTTCCATATGGAAGTGGGGCAGCCGGCACAATCCGCACCATCCAAGGTTATTGAGCGAGCTCAGGAAACCTTGCTTCGTGAAAAGATCGGATATACGGATGCCCTCGGTATTCCGCCCTTGAGAAAGGCAATATCTGATTATTACGGAACGACTTATAACGTTGATGTTCCCCCATCACGGATTGTAATAACTACTGGGTCTTCTGGAGGGTTTCTGCTGTCGTTTTTGGCTGCTTTCAACAAAGGTGACAGGGTTGTACTGGCTGAGCCTGGCTACCCGGCTTACCGCAACATCCTTAAGTCGCTGCATATGGATCCGGTAGGTCTGCCTTGCGACTTTGACACGAATTTTCAACCAACACCGGAACTATTGGATGGCTTAGAAGGGGAGTTACACGGACTTCTGGTCGCGAATCCTTCAAACCCTACGGGTACCATGACAAGTAGAGACGAGCTTCAAGCTCTCCTTAACTACTGCCAGGACCGCAGGATGCAGTTTATATCCGATGAAATTTATCATGGGGTTGTTTACGGTGACCCGGCGACAACCGCTCTTTCACTGGATGATGAAGCCGTCGTCATCAATTCCTTTTCAAAGTTCTTCTCGATGACAGGCTGGAGACTGGGTTGGCTGGTCTTACCAGAGAGACTCGTCTCCTTGGTAGAAAAACTGGCGCAAAACCTCTTTATATCCCCACCGGCCATTAGCCAATATGCGGCACTGGCTGCGTTTGATTGCATTGACGAGTTGAACGGTTATGTGGATGTATATGCTCGTAATCGTGAAATATTGCTAAGAGAACTTCCCAAAATGGGGCTCACCAAATTGGCGGCCGCAGAAGGCGCGTTCTATATTTATGCGGATGTTCGACATCTGACCAATGATTCCATGGAATTTTGCCTAAGAATGCTAGCTGAAACAGGTATAGCAGCTACTCCAGGGCTCGACTTTGATCCACATCGCGGTTCTTGTTATGTCCGGTTTTCTTTTGCTGGGCCAACGACAACCATTGAAGCTGCGGTGAAGAGCCTTGCTCGCTGGCTAAAATAAAGAAAGGGAGCTTGTAAAGCACCCTTTCTTAATATGTTTCTAGCTACCGCGTCGCCACCAACCACTACGCTTAGCTTTTGGCTTTTCATCAATGACAGCTTCAACAACAGGCGGTGCCTCGGGTTCAGCTTTCTTTTCTGTGGGAGCTTCGACCGCATCTGCCGCTTTAACTACAGTATCAACCTTTTCAGCGACTTGAACAGTATCTTCAGTTTTCTTTTGGGTTGCTCTACGCCTTCTGGGGCGCACCTGTTTTTCTTCAGAGCCTTCCGAGGGTGAAGGAACGTCCAGGTCCCCAGCTTGCTCTGCAGATTCAGCTGTATTTGCATCACCACTAGCAGTATCTGTTTGTTTCTTTCGGGTCCGGCGTGTGCGTTTTTTAGGCTCTTCCGCAACATTCTCTTCTTTCGCATCGACTGCCGTCGAGCTCTCGGCGGTTGTAATGGGGATGACAACCGCGTCACTTTCAGAAGATGGCTGAACATTCTCATTCGAATCTGAAGATTCCGAAGAACCCGCATTTTCATCTAAGGAGTTCTCTTCACTTGCATTTGACCGAGATCTACGGCGACCTCCTCTACGACCTCTGCGACGGCGTTTCGGCTCATTGCCTTCGTCATCATCTGCAGATGTTTCCGAGGCGCCGGAAGCATCGTTACTGGACGCAGTATCTTCTGCCTGGTCTTCGTTTGTCTGGGTAGCATTGTCTTCACGAGGCTTCCTGCGCCGCCGCCGCCGCCGCCGTTTGGATGAGTTACTTTCCTGCTCTTCCTCAGCCGATTCCGAGGTATCGGCAGTTTCATCATCTAATCCGGAAATCTCAGTGCTGACAGCTTCCCGAACAACAGGCGTCAAATCACCGGGTTTTCCTTTTTCACGAAGGATCTCATGATCATTTAGATTAGTTGTCGGGTCGGCAAGGATCAGGATTGTCATTCCATAAATATTTTCCAATTCCTGAATGACAGAACGCTTTTGATTGAGAAGATAAATCGCGACATCAGTGTGAACAGTAATCGTGATTTTAGCGCTTCTTTCACGAACACCTTCTTCTTCAAGTGTTCGAATAATAAGGAGTGCTGTAGATTCAATCGATCGTACGAAGCCAGATCCGCCGCAAGTATGGCAAATATTTGTACTGGTTTCCAGAAAGCTCGGGCGTAGACGCTGGCGCGACATTTCCATCAGTCCAAATGGACTAATACGGCCAACCTGAATACGGGCACGATCAGATTTAAGGCAATCTTTCATACGGCGTTCAACGGCCTTATTATTCCGATTGTCATCCATATCGATGAAATCAATGACAATCAAACCGGCCAGATCACGCAATCTTAGTTGCCGGGCAATTTCTTCTGCTGCTTCCAGATTGGTTTTGGTTGCAGTGTCTTCGACATTGCGTTCTTTCGTCGCCTTACCGGAGTTTACATCGATGGAGACCAACGCTTCCGTTGGATTTATGACAATATATCCACCAGACTTCAGTTGAACTTCAGGATTATACATAGATGCAAATTGCTGCTCTACCTGGAAGCGATGAAAAAGCGGTATTTTGTCCTTATAAGGCTGAACTTTCTTGGCATGGCTGGGCATTAGCTTGCGCATGAACTCTTTCGCAAGCTTATAACCGTCATCACCTTCAATGAGTATTTCGCTGATTTCTTTTGTATATAGATCGCGAATACTGCGTTTAATCAGATTGGCTTCTTCGTAAACGCAATAGGGTGCCATCGACTTTAACGTGAGCTCGCGAATATCGTCCCAAACACGCATCAAAAATTCATAATCACGCTTGATTTCTACTTTCGTTCGACTCATACCAGCGGTACGAATGATGACGCCGACGCCTTCTGGAACATCAAGTTCATTTGCAATTTTCTTGAGTCTCTTGCGATCTGCTGGATTAGCTATTTTTCGGCTAATTCCGCCACCACGGCCTGTATTAGGCATAAGAACACTGTATCGCCCAGGGAGAGAAATATAAGTTGTTAAGGCTGCGCCCTTATTTCCTCGTTCCTCTTTGACAACTTGAATAAGCAGTATTTGACGGCGTTTGATAACTTCCTGAATTTTGTAATGCCGGCGGGAAGGGGCCTTGCGCCGAGGCTCGACGTCATCTTCTCCGCCAAGATTTTCAACAAAGTTTTCTTCGCCGTCTTCACCAACAGTTTCAAGGCCGCCGATTGTATCGTCGACATCATCAACGATACCTTCTTCGTCATCAGATTCGACAACTTCAGCATCAGCCATGGCTTCAGCAGCAAGTACGACTTCAGCAGTATCCAAATTATCATCATCGATAGATTTGGCATCATCTTCGGCTTCTTCTTGAGCATGTGCTTCTTTTTCAGCCGCTACCTCTTGCTCCAGAAGAACTTCGCGATCTGACACGGGAACCTGATAATAATCCGGATGGATTTCACTAAAGGGAAGGAATCCATGGCGATTACCGCCATACTCAACAAACGCTGCTTGTAACGACGGCTCTACCCGAGTCACTTTTGCGAGATAAATATTCCCTTTAAGCTGTTTTCGTGATGCCGTCTCGTAATCAAATTCTTCGAGACGGGTACCTTTAACAATGACGACACGAGTCTCTTCTTCATGAGACGCGTCGACTAACATACGCGTAGCCATATACTAGCTCCGTGACTGCGGGATCCCCATGTGAGAAAGGAATAGACAGTCTATTTTTGTGGAAACCGTCGGCGCTCCAAATCCCTCGGAAATGAGAGACATGCCAAGCTTTGTTTTAGTTTACCTGGCCATTTGGCTGCCGGAGCTCTCTGTCAGAATCGACAAAGAGAACGATTTCTGTTTCACTTAATTCACTGCATTGTCTTAAGCGCTGCTTCCAGACGCTCCGGGGATTGAAATATATATCCAATGCCTGCAAAAAGCTGTCGAAAACGGCGCCGCCCTGACCAAATTTAAGATCTCGGGACTGACCACAGTAACTCACGAGTTTATAATAGCTTCTTTCTTTGTCACTTACCAAACGAATAATGACACAACAAAAAAATAATTTCGATTCCAAATCAATGTGCGGATTGATTGAACGTGTTGAAACAGTTAGGTTAAGGCAATCCAGAATTAGAAATAGCGCGATTGCTGGCAACTTCAAAGTTACGTGATACCGGGTATGGATATGTTATATCGCTTTTTCCGAATTTGCTTTCTGGCAATACCCATATTGACAGTCCTTACACCAATAAACTCTGTGCAATCCAAGGAAGTTATTGACGTTTTTTCGACGCGTTTGGGGATACACAAAGATAAAACAAGATTTGTAATGGAGTTAAGTAAGAAGCCCACCTTTGACGTATTCTTGCTGCCGGATCCCTATCGAATTGTCATTGATATGCCCGAGCTAAACTGGCAGGCAGACGACGCTACCGCACGGAAAAAAGGTGTTGTTGAGAATTATCGGTTCGGTTTGTACAAGCATAATACCTCTCGGGTTGTGCTTGATGTCAAAGGTCCGGTTCGCATTTTGAATACGGTTCTTCTTCCTCCAACTTCCGGGAAACCCTATAGGTTTTATATTGATATTCAGAAAACCGACGCGGCCGGTTTTATGGCGGAAGTAGAAAAACGACGTAAGAAAAAGAATACAACCGAAGTGGTTGTTTTGACACCGCCAAAATTGCCGAAACCCGTGCAGCAAAAATATACAATCGTTATTGATGCCGGCCATGGCGGCATAGATCCTGGTGCAATCGGTAAAAGCGGCGTGTACGAAAAGAAATTAACATTGGAAGTCGCCAAAAAACTCTACAGAATTTTGAATAAAAATCCGATTTACACTCCAATAATGACGAGATCGTCCGATAATTTTCTAAGTTTGAGGGAGCGTGTTAATGTTGGAAGAGAAGCAGGAGCTGACCTGTTTATTTCGATTCATGCAGATTCCATCAGTCGGTCCGATTTTCGGGGGGCAACTGTCTATACTCTTTCAGAAACCGCATCGGATGATGAAGCGGCAGAAATAGCGCGAAGGGAGAATAAATCAGATTTGATTGCCGGTGTCGATCTGGAAGAGCAAGACGATACCGTTCAGGGGATACTGGTTGATCTTGCGCAGCGTGAAACCATGAATTTCTCGGTAAAATTTGCAAAAACACTGATTCCGGAGATAACAAAATCTGGATTGAAAACAAGTGGAAGATCGCACCGGTTTGCTGGATTTCGGGTATTAAAGGCACCGGATGTACCTTCAGTGCTTGTTGAACTAGGGTATTTATCAAATCGACAGGACGAAAAAATACTAAAATCTAGCAAGGGCCAAACTCGGCTTGCAACTTCAATCGCAAATGCCATTGACGCCTATTTTAAAGCCCAAAACCCATAATTTTGACATATGTCTATTGCATTATTTATGAAGAATGCCATTTTCGCCTTTAATTCTGTTATAGTTCGCTGATCATTTACCCGCTGGTAATCTTATTTTGAGAAATATTGTCATATGAGACGTTTTTTCAAATTCTTGTCGTTTACGTTTGCGTTGTTACTATTCTTCGGAGTTGTTGGCATCGGAGCGGTAATGTATGGCTTTTATCATTTTGGTAAAGGGCTGCCGGAATTTAACCAATTGGCAGAGTATGAACCGCCGGTCATGACCCGGGTGCATGCGGCAGACGGTAGTCTGATTGCGGAATATGCTCATCAAAGACGTCTTTTCGTACCCATTGACACGATACCGGTTTTTGTCAAACAGGCGTTTCTAGCCGCTGAAGATCAAAATTTTTATGAGCATCCGGGAATTGATTATCAAGGCATAACAAGAGCTTTCGTTACAAATGTCAAGAATCTAGGAAAAGGTAGGCGGCTTGTAGGAGCATCAACCATTACCCAGCAGGTCGCGAAAAACATGCTGCTAACAAATGAAGTTTCCTACGAGCGAAAAGCGAAAGAGGCGATCTTAGCGTTACGACTAAACAAGGCCTTGTCAAAAGACAGAATTCTGGAGCTTTATCTCAATGAAATTTACCTGGGCCACCGCGCGTATGGTGTAGCCGCCGCCGCGCTTTATTATTTTGACAAGCCATTGGATAAATTGACCATCGCCGAAGCCGCTTATCTTGGAGCTCTGCCAAAGGCACCTAACAATTACAATCCATTCCGCAAATATGAAAAAGCCATGGCACGACGGAACTGGGTTATCGGCAGGATGCTGGAAGAGCGATACATCTCACCGGAGCAAGCGGAAGAAGCAACCAATTCACCGCTGTTGGCCCAAGAAGGCGGCGATGCAGAGGTCATCAAGGCAGAGTGGTTTGTTGAGCAGGTTCGCCGGGAACTCTATAACATTTATGGTGAAACCGCCCTGTATGATGGCGGGTTATCGGTTAGAACCACCATGCAAACGTCGATGCAGAAAATTGGCGAGAAAATTCTGAAAAAAGGTTTGCGCACCTATGATCGCCGCCACGGATGGCGGGGCGCGTTGGGGACAATGGAAGTCACCGATGACTGGACTACAGCTTTAGCCCAGTTTCCTCGGCCGAAGGGGCTTGGCGTTTGGCAGGTTGTTGTTGTATTGGCTGTGAACAAGGCCTCAGTAGAAATTGGTTTCGTTGACGGCGAAAAAGGAATTATTCCACTTGAAAACCTGAAATGGGCGCGAGAACAAATTGACACCGATAAAAAGGGTCCGCCAATCGAGAAGGCCTCCGACGTTCTTAAAGTAGGGGATGTAATCGCTGCAGATCCTGACACGAGTGAAAATGCCGGCGAAAATCATTATCGATTGGAACAAATACCTGAAGTATCCGGTGGACTTGTTGCTATGGATCCACATACCGGTCGGGTTTACGCGATTGTCGGCGGCTGGAGCCCTGAAATTTCGGAATTTAATCGTGCTGTCCAGGCCAACAGGCAAACGGGCTCTGCATTTAAACCTTTCGTCTATGCCGCGGCACTGGACAATGGTTTTACCCCAGCAGATAAAGTAATGGACGGACCGTTCGTACTCAACCAACCCAATGGAGAACGCTGGAAACCGTCTAACTATTCGAAGAAGTTTTATGGACCTAGCACACTCCGGTTAGGGATTGAAAAATCCAGAAACCTCATGACCGTAAGACTTGCCAGGGCCATCGGAATGGATCCAATTGTAGATTATGCAGCACGGTTTGGGATTAATGAAGACCTTCTGCCAACCCTCTCTATGTCATTAGGGGCGGGAGAAACGACACTTTTGAAACTGACAACAGCCTATGCGGAATTGGTGAATGGCGGTAAAAAAATAACACCGACACTGATTGACCGCATACAGGACCGCCGCGGTACAACTGTTTACCGACATGATGACCGTCCTTGTGAAAATTGTAATGTCGAAGAGTGGAACGATCAGGAAGAACCGACACTACCTGATAATCGCGAGCAAATACTGCCTGCAACAACAGCATATCAGATTGTCTCGATGCTTGAAGGTGTTGTCAGTCGCGGCACAGGCGTTCGCATTCGAGAAGTTGGAAAGCCGATTGGCGGGAAAACAGGCACCACAAATAATAGCCAGGATGCCTGGTTTGTCGGTTTTTCTGCAGACTTGACGGTGGGGGTTTATGTGGGATTCGATAATCCTAAAAGTTTGGGTAAAAAGGAAAGCGGGCCATCTGTCGCCGTACCGATTTTCAGGGATTTTATGATGGAGGCACTTGCTGACCAACCTGCAACACCGTTCCGTGTGCCTGAGGGGATTCGACTCGTTCGCATTAATGCCCAAACCGGCGCGTTGGCACGCCGCGGCGACAAAGTCATCCTGGAAGCCTTCAAGACATCCACAGGAAACAAGCGAAAGCGTACCGTTCTTGATGGTTCAGACAGTGGATTTTCCTCCGTATCCACAGGGAAATCGAAAAAGTCTATTCGTTCAGGCACAGGTGGCCTTTACTGATTACTTAATTGCCCCTATTTTCCTCAAAAAGTAATTCAGTAGAGTGGAGTAATGACATGCGGGCCGAACATCAATCTACCGTTGACGAAATCCAGCAGGGCATGGCCCTGCTGAGGAGGTATCTTTGACTGGGATAAAGCAACCCGCCGATTGGAAGAACTGAACTCCCTCGTGGAAGACCCAACGCTATGGGATAACGCATCTAAAGCTCAAAACCTAATGCGGGAACGGACCAGCCTTGAAAATGCGTTGAATGCGTATAATCGAATCCAGCAAGACCTCCAGGATAATATCGACCTCATCGAAATGGCGGAGGAGGAAGAGGACGAAGAAACCGTCAAGGATGCTGAACTTTCCTTGTCGAACCTGCAAATCGAAGTAAATCGCAGGCGGTTAGAGAGCATGTTGTCAGGGGAGGTTGACGCAAATGATTGTTACGTTGAAATCCATGCAGGTGCCGGAGGGACAGAGTCGCAGGACTGGACCCAAATGCTTTTACGCATGTATATGCGGTGGGCGGATCAACATGGGTGCAAAGTAAAAATTCTAGAAGAAAGCAGCGGAGAAGAAGCTGGCTTGAAATCCGTAACCATTGAGATTTCAGGAGCAAATTCATATGGATGGCTCAAGACTGAATCAGGTGTACATCGCTTGGTCAGGATATCACCTTTCGATTCCAACGCGCGGCGACATACAAGTTTTTCATCTGTAGGGGTTTATCCTGTTATTGATGATGAAATTGACATCGATATTGATGAAAAAGATTTGCGAATTGATACATACCGGGCGTCAGGTGCAGGCGGTCAGCATGTCAATCGAACAGAATCTGCTATTCGTATTACCCATGTTCCAACGAACGTTGTCGTGCAATGTCAAAACGACCGATCACAACATAAGAACCGGGCCGAAGCCATGAAGATGCTAAAATCCAGGTTATATGAACTGGAATTGCAGAAACGGGAGGCGGAGGCCCAGGAAACTCGCGATGGGCAAACCGATATCGGTTGGGGGCATCAAATTCGCTCTTACGTGCTTCATCCTTATCAGATGGTGAAAGATCTTCGAACCGGTGTCGAAAAAGGTAATGCACAAGGTGTTCTGGATGGCGATCTGGATGACTATCTGGCGGCAGCTCTGGCACAAAAAATTGGCGGTGAAGACGTCCAATAAGATTTTCAGCTCGCTTAATGAATTCCATCCATTGATTGGCCAGATTTGGATAGAAAAGCAGCCCTGGGCCTCATCCTGTATTAAGCAGAAAAACAATGCCGTAATGCATCTGCTGCCTGCCGGAGAGCTTTGTCTGCAGCCGGCAGGACCGCAGTAAGCGACACGAACCCGTGGACCATCCCGTCATAGCGGATAACACCAACAGGTACTTCACAGTTGCCTAGTGCTTTTGCATATTCTTCTGCTTCATCCCGTAACGGATCAAAGCCAGCTGTGATCACCAAGGCGGACGGCAAGTTCGCAAGATCCGGGTTGAGCAGGGGAGAGGCTCGATAATCGTCACGCTCTGCCACGGAGTTCAGATATAAGTCGCGATAATTCTCCATTCGCTCTGTGCTTAAAAAAAAGCCTTTTGAGAATAGTTTGTGACTTCGGCTATCAAAATATGCGGTTGTCGTTGGATAAAAAAGTAACTGGAATACTGGTAAAGGCAGTTGTTGCCGTTTTGCTTCCTGTGCCGTTACAATAGCAAGGCATCCACCTGAGCTGTCGCCCCCAACGGCGATTTTGTCTTGCATAAAGCCATATTCAGCCCCGTGAGACTGCACCCATTTAAAAACTGCTATGGAATCATCAATCGCTGCCGGAAATTTATTTTCCGGGGCCAGCCGATAGTCCACAGAAAGAACCGCAAAGTCACCGTATGCCGCTAATCTTGCGCATAAATCGTGATGGCTATCCAAGGATCCACGAATATACCCACCGCCATGAAAGTAAATAAGAACAGGCAAGGGGAGATCAGTGTTTGGTTTGTAACAACGAACATTTATCGGGCCGGAGCTACAGGGAACGGAAAAATTCTCAACTAGATGAACATGTGGGACTGGTCCGCCTAGAGCCAATGCAAGCTTTTCCATGCCAACCCTGTTGTCATTCAAGGTTTCCAGATTGACTGGTTTTGAAGACAAAGAATCCAGTAAGCACAGGAAACGGGCTTTGTTGTCGAGTACAAGACCGTCAATTCGGCGACGCCTAAAAATATAAAACAGATCAAAAATACCTGTGGGCAGGCTTATAATCAGTTTTATAAGAAGACCTTGAATCATATTCTGACAAAATTATTTTATGAATCCGGAGCGATCCAATTAAAAGCGGCGCCTAACTACTGATAACGTCAGTAATTATCCTACTTCACGCCCCGCTGAAGCCAAAGCAACCTGTTTGTCAGTGAAAATTTCTTGCAATTCACCAGTCTCGAACATTTCTCTCATAATGTCGCATCCGCCAACAAACTCACCCTTAACGTATAGCTGCGGAATTGTCGGCCATTGGCTGTATTCTTTAATGCCTTCACGAATGGCTGGGTCACTCAGAACATCTATACCTCTGAATTTAATATTCAAATGCGACAAAATTTGAACGGCAGTAGCAGAAAAACCGCATTGTGGAAAAACGGCAGACCCCTTCATGAAGAGGACGACATCACCATTAGCAACTTCCTGGCTAATGCGATCTTTAGTAACTTCATCAAGCATTTGATAATCCTTTTTAATGTTAAATCTTAATTATGCCTTTGGCGCAGATGTCTGCAACGCGAGGGCATGGAGAGCTTCGCCCATATTTCCCTGCAAAGCTTCATAAACCATTTGATGTTGTCGAACCCTTGGCAGGCCCTCAAAACTGGCTGAAACGACCATCGCAGCGTAGTGATCACCATCGCCGCGTAGATCTGTAATTTCAACATCGGCATCGGGGATACCTTGTTTTATCAAACGTTCTATTTCACTTGCATCCATTGCCATGGACAAAAACTCCTATTTACGTGTCTGAACTGCCATTAATGAAGGCAACCAGTTTGCATGTTCTTGCCTCAACATATCAAGGGATATGGTCAAAGCACCAGCAATTTTCAATTCATTATGACCGATCGTTCCAAGTCGTTGAAGTGAAACCTCCGCTTTTTCGGCCATTTTGAGAACATCATCACATTTCTCAGGGCTTATGGTTATCACATAACAGCCTTGATCTTCAGCAAAAAGCGCGGCATGAGGCGGTAAATCACCTGAAAGCGTGATATCTGCACCCAAATTTCCAGATAAGGCCATTTCAGACAGCGCCACAGCAAGGCCGCCATCAGAAACGTCATGAGCCGCGGTCACTAAATCTGAGTTGATAATATTTCTCAGGAAATCGCCATTTTTTCGCTCATCAGACAAATTAACGACGGGCGGTGCGCCGGCCTCCCGGCCTTCGATCTCCCGTAAGTAAATTGACTGCCCCATATGACCTGTTTGGGTTCCGAGCAAAAGAACCACATCACCTGCGCTTTTAAACGCCAATGTTGTCATTTTGGATGTGTCTTGAAGCAACCCGACACCGCCTATTGCCGGAGTAGGGTGAATGCCCTGACCGTTTGTTTCATTATAGAGGGAGACATTGCCTGAAATTACCGGAAAATCCAGTGTTTCACAGGCGTCCCGCATGCCATCGATGCAACCGACGAACTGGCCCATGATATCCGGGCGTTCCGGGTTTCCGAAATTTAAGCAATCGGTTATGGCAAGGGGTTGGGCACCGGTTGCCGTAATATTGCGCCAAACTTCAGCAACAGCTTGCGCGCCGCCAGATTGTGGGTCGGCGAAACAATATCGGGGCGTACAATCAGTTGTGATGGCAAGCGCCTTTTCTGTATCATGAATTCGGACAACAGCAGCATCCCCGCCCGGACGTTGGATAGTATCCCCCATGACCATGTGATCATATTGTTCCCAAATCCATTTTCGGCTGGCGATTTCAGAGGAGCCCATAATCTTGAGCAATACCTGCCCCAAATCATTGGGAGCGGCTACATCTTCAGCAGTAATGACAGCGGGAGCCTCAGTTTTTACCCAGGGCCGGTCATATTCAGGGGCTGCGTCCGCGAGAGGTGCAACGGGAAGGTCCGCAACGGTCCCGCCATGCATTGTCAGGACCATTCGTCCTGTATCGGTGACTTTCCCAATAACTGAAAAATCCAGCTCCCATTTCTCAAAAATCTTGCGGGCTTCTTCCTCACGGCCTGGTTTCAGGACCATGAGCATTCGCTCCTGGCTTTCCGACAGCATAATTTCATAGGGTGTCATGGCTTCTTCACGCATCGGTACTAAATCAAGATTTAGCTCAATTCCGACGCCGCCTTTATCAGCCATTTCAAAGGATGAGGACGTCAGACCGGCAGCCCCCATATCCTGAATCGCAACAATGGCATCAGTTGCCATCAGTTCAAGGCAGGCTTCCAGCAGGAGTTTTTCCGTAAATGGATCGCCGACTTGAACTGTTGGCCGCTTCTCATCACTGTCATCATCAAATTCTGCTGACGCCATGGTGGCACCATGAATTCCATCGCGGCCCGTCTTCGATCCGACATAGACAACTGGATTTCCAACGCCGGCAGCTGCCGAATAGAATATATTGTCAGTATCCGCCAAACCAACTGTCATGGCATTCACGAGGATATTTCCATCATAAGAGGGGTGAAAATTTGTTTCTCCTCCAACGGTTGGAACGCCCATGCAGTTCCCATAACCGCCGATACCGGCAACAACTCCCGCCAATAAATGCCGGGTCTTTGAGTGATCGGCGCTTCCAAATCGCAGCGCATTCATATTTGCTATCGGCCGGGCGCCCATGGTGAAAACATCTCTCATAATCCCGCCGACACCCGTAGCCGCTCCTTGATAGGGTTCGATGAATGAGGGGTGATTATGGCTTTCCATTTTGAATATGGCCGCCTGTCCGTCTCCGATATCGATAACACCAGCATTTTCACCGGGTCCGCAAATCACCCACGGCGCATCTGTTGGAAGTGTTTTTAGCCATTTCTTGGACGATTTATAGGAGCAATGTTCACTCCACATAACAGAAAAAATCCCGAGTTCCGTCAGGTTGGGCGTTCGACCTAATATGGAAAGGACTTCTTCATACTCGCCCTCTGTCAAACCATGCTCAGCAACAATATCTTGGGTGATTTCATTCATGTTTTTACTCAGGCGATAGAATTCACGAGATTATCGAAAAAGCTCTTGCCGTCGGTTCCCCCGAGAGCATCGCTTATTAATCGTTCCGGATGCGGCATTAAACCTAGAACATTCCCTGCTTTATTATATATGCCCGCGATATTCCCCAATGAACCGTTGGGATTTGCATCTTCAGTAAGCTCACCGCTTTGCGTTGCATATTTAAAGGCAATCTGTCCTTCACCCTCGAGTTCATCCAGAGTTTCCTGATCGGCGAAATAATTACCGTCATGATGAGCAATTGGAAACCGAACAACCTGACCCTGTTTGAACGAACCGACAAATCGATTGTTTTCCGACGTAACCAATAAGTCCACATCTTTGCAGACGAAACTCTGATCAGCGTTACGGAGGAGGGCACCCGGTAACATTCCGGTTTCCGTCGCGATTTGAAATCCGTTACAGATGGCCACAACCGGGGTTCCATTCTGTGCTTTTTTGACCACCTCCCGCATAACAGGAGAATTGGCAGCCATGGCACCGCATCTAAGATAGTCACCGTAGGAAAATCCACCGGGAATCGCAATTAGATCTGTTTCGGGAAGCTCGCTGTCTCCATGCCAGACCATATCGGGTTCAGCATCCATGGAAGCGGCAAGGGCAACTTTTAAATCACGATCGCAATTTGAACCAGGAAAAACGATAACAGAAGCTTTCATGGCAGGAAGGTCCTCTTTCTTCAATCAATCAGTTCAATGGAATAATTTTCAATGACAGTATTTGCAAGGAGCTGCTGACACATTTTGTCAATTTCCGTCTCAGCGGTTTCCTTGCTCATATCAGTCAGATCCAGCTCAATCGTTTTCCCTTGCCGTACATCGAGAACAGACTCGAAACCCAGGCCATGAAGAGAATTGGAAATGGCTTTTCCTTGCGGATCTAAAACACCATTTTTTAATGAAATATGGACTCGTGCTTTCATTTCATACTCACCTAAAAAGAAAAGGCGCTTTGACGCGCCTATTGGATTGCAGTTGAACCTTTTAAATCTCCGGGGCCACTTTCCGGCATAATTCCGAGCCGGCGAGCGACTTCCTGATATGCGTCTTCAACTCCGCCTAGATCACGGCGAAATCTATCTTTATCCAGCTTCTTGTCCGTCGTGGCATCCCAAAGCCGGCAATTGTCAGGGCTGATTTCATCGGCCAGTATAATTTGAACTTCTTCGCCATCATAAAGGCGTCCGAATTCCAGCTTAAAATCGATAAGCCGGATACCAATTGCCGTAAATAACCCCAGCAGAAAATCGTTTACGCGAAGTGTTTGGCTCATAATATCGTCCAGCTCAAGCGGGTTCGCCCAGCCAAATGCCGTAATATGCTCTTCCGATACAATTGGATCATTCAATTCATCGGATTTAAAACAATATTCCACGATCGTCCGGGGAAGGGGTGTTCCCTCTGCTATTCCCAGTCTTTTGCATATGGAACCGGCTGCAACATTCCTGACAATAACCTCGACGGGTATGATATCTACTTCCTTAATCAGCTGTTCGCGCATATTAAGACGTCGAATGAAATGATTATGAATGCCGATATCAGACAGCTTTGTCATCAGATGTTCTGAAATACGATTATTCAAAACTCCCTTACCGGTTACCGTCGATTTTTTCTCACCATTAAATGCAGTGGCATCGTCTTTAAAATACTGAACAAGTGTGCCAGGTTCCGGTCCTTCAAAAAGAACCTTTGCCTTGCCTTCGTAGACACGTCTACGTCGGGTCATGGATGTAACTCCAACTTATTGAAGAGGCGGGTTTGCGCCTGTATTACGGTTAAGACATCGTCAATATGAAACCTTCAGAGGTATCTCGTCTTTGTCTTGCCCAAAACCTTCGTTTCAAGCAAGCGGAACATAATTCAGATATCCCGTAAATACAACCATTCCCGGGCGTGAAAAGCATGATTATTTTTAAAAAAAATCTTGTAGCACTAGGCGTTGAACGCCATCTTAGGTATAAGGATAGTTAACAGGTTGAAATTAATTAAGTTTACAGAATTATTGAAATGCTAGGAATGAAGTTATGGCAGGTTTAGACGATCTCAAAAAAGGCCACGAAAGCAAATTTGCTCATGATCAGGATCTGGAATTCAAAATCATGGCGCGCCGCAACAAACTGTTGGGCTTATGGGCCGCAGATTTAATGGATCTTCAGGGTGATGCCGCAGATGCCTATGCCAAGGAAGTTGTTATTTCTGATTTGGAAGAAAAAGGCGACGATGATGTATTTCGAAAAGTACGCGGTGATTTGACAGATAAAGGTGTCGAAATGTCCGATCACAGAATTCGGCGGCAAATGGAAGAATTGATGGGGACGGCCCGGGACCAACTCATGAACGAAAGCTAAAACGTCAAAATGAGCGAGGAGCGCAGTATTCCTGCGCTCCTTCATTTTTAGTCGCCAAACACACGCTTGAAAATAGTTGATACATGTTTGGTGTGATATTCCAAATCAAAAACACCTTCTATATCCTCAGCAGATAATGCGGCCATAACTTCTTCATCGCCTTTAAGCAGCTCCATGAAATCTGCTCCCTCGCGCCAAACCCGCATGGCGTTTCGTTGTACCAACCGATAAGCATCTTCACGGCTAATGCCTGCTTGGGTTAAGGCCAACAAAACACGCTGAGAATGAATGAGGCCGCCCAGCTTATTCATATTTGCCATCATGTTTTCAGGGTAGATCACCAGCTTCTCAATTACAGAAGTCAGACGGGCGAGAGCAAAATCCAGGGTAATAGTCGCATCCGGGCCGATGCCTCGCTCTACAGATGAATGAGAGATGTCGCGTTCATGCCATAACGCGACGTTTTCCATGGCCGGAATGGTTGCCATACGAACCAGTCGGGCAAGTCCCGTCAGGTTTTCAGTGAGAATTGGGTTACGTTTATGAGGCATTGCGGAAGAACCTTTTTGGCCAGGCGCAAAATATTCTTCAGCTTCCAATACTTCCGTCCGCTGTAAATGTCTAATTTCAACTGCCAACCGTTCAACGGAACTGGCTATCACACCGAGGGTCGCGAAGAACATCGCATGCCGATCACGGGGAATAACCTGTGTGGAAGCTGGTTCAGCGGTTAACCCGAGTGCTTTTGCAACATGCTCTTCTACAAAGGGATCTATGTTGGCAAAAGTACCCACCGCTCCGGAGATCGCACATGTGGCTATGTCTTCACGCGCATGTAATAAACGGGTGCGGTTTCGGTTAAATTCTGCATAGGCTTGGGCCATTTTAAGGCCAAATGTAATCGGTTCAGCATGGATACCGTGGGAACGACCGACACATACATCATCCTGATGTTTAATTGCCTTAGCTTTCAATGTTTCAAGAAGTCTATCCATATCCTCAAGAAGGATGTCTGTCGCCTTTGTCAGCTGAACAGAGAGGCAGGTGTCCAGAACGTCAGAAGAGGTCATGCCCTGATGCACGAAACGCGCGTCATCACCGACATATTCCGCAAGATTGGTTAGGAATGCGATTACATCGTGTTTCGTTTCCCGCTCGATTTCATCAATTCTATCAATATCAAATTGTCCACGTTCCCAGACTGCTTTTGCGGCAGTTTCAGGTATAACACCTAATTTCGCTTGTGCATCACAGGCATGAGCCTCAATTTCAAACCAAATGCGGAACTTGCTTTCAGGTTCCCAAATGGCAGTCATTTCGGGTCGGGCATAACGGGGAATCATAATGAGGTACCTTATGAAGGGAAAAAGCAAAAAGCGCCTTTTCGATGGTTTGGATTATTCGAAGACTGACTAGCAGAGATGCTTTGGAAGCTCAACACCTTCTCTTTAAATTTTGGAGTAGTTAAATTCCAACAACTAAGTAAATTTAAAAAAGACCTAAAGATTTCATGCTTGTTTGTTCTTCGCTACTAACGATTAAATGATCATGAATTTTGATATTTAGAGCCTTTGCAGCAACGAGAATTTCTTTTGTCATTTCAATATCTGCTTTGGAGGGGGTTGTGTCTCCTGACGGATGATTATGGACAAGTATTAAGGATGTTGCACAGAGTTCCAGAGCCCGCTTTACAACTTCACGGGGATATACGGCGGTATGATTTACGGTTCCGGATTGTTGTACCTCGTCTGATATCAAATGGTTCTTGTTATTCAGGAAGAGTATTCTGAAATGCTCAATTTTTTTATCTCCCATAACGGCCTGACAATAATCTTGTAGCGCTTGCCATGAACTGAGGACATTTTTCTTTTCCACTTTACTACGAAGCAATTTTTGTCCCAATGTCTCAGCTACTTTTAAAGTGGCGATAACGGCATCCCCAACTTTGTCTATTTTTCGAAGAACCTGTGGTTCTGCGGACAAAACATTTGCAAGATTTCCAAACTCAGAAATGAGGAGTTTAGCCAGCGGTTTTGTATCACGGCGGGGAATTGCGGCATACAGCAGCATTTCGAGAATTTCGTAGTCGGCAAGACTGTTCGCGCCAGAAGTTAAAATTCGGGTTCGCATCCGCTCCCG
Source organism: Sneathiella marina (assembly GCF_023746535.1). Taxonomy (GTDB): domain Bacteria; phylum Pseudomonadota; class Alphaproteobacteria; order Sneathiellales; family Sneathiellaceae; genus Sneathiella; species Sneathiella marina. Next base: position 2,086,352 of record NZ_CP098747.1, read on the forward strand.
GTGGCCAATTTTGTCAGAGCTATTTTTTAACGCAGCCGAGTTATTTTCCTCTAGCCCAAAAACATAATGCGTTGGCTCAAGTTCCTTGAGGCGGAATTTTTCTTCAGTCGATTTCCGTTTAGATGGCATAGGGTGGACAATCAAGGCCACGCGGTGATTTTGTAAAAATCTCATAGCCCGTATCTGTAACACCTAACGAATGTTCAAACTGAGCAGACAATTTGCGGTCTTTCGTTACGGCAGTCCAGCCGTCCTCAAGAACTTTTACTTGCCAAGTTCCCAGATTGATCATGGGTTCAATCGTAAAAATCATTCCTGCTCGCAATTCAGTTCCTTCACCCGGAGTGCCATAATGAACAATGTTCGGGACATCGTGGAAAACCTGACCAAGACCATGACCGCAAAAATCCCGGACTACGGAACATCTTTTGCCTTCAGCATAATTTTGAATGGCATACCCAATATCGCCTGTTGTAGCACCAGGTTTGACCACTTCTATGCCTTTCATCAAGCATTTATATGTAATATCAATAAGACGCGAGGATTTGACATTGACTTTTCCAACCGTAAACATTCGGCTGGTATCTCCGTGCCAACCATCCAGGGTAGGGGTCACGTCGATATTCAACACATCGCCTTCTTTTAGTTTTTTAGGGCCAGGTATTCCGTGACACACTACGTGATTAATCGATGTGCAAATTGATTTTGGAAACCCTCTATAATTCAAGGGTGCGCAAACACCCCCACGCTCCGTAATAAAATCGTGGCAAAGAGTATTGAGATGGTCGGTCGTAACCCCCGGTAAAACATGTTCTGTGATCATATCCAATGTTTCGGCGGCAAGCTGACCGGCTTTTCGCATTCCTTCAAACCCTTCGGGACCATGAAGTTTTATAACGCCAGTGTTACGTTCAGGTGTGTCTTTACTATTAACATATTTCATAATGGTTCATCTTTTTTAGAATATTACCCTATTTTACCGCGAAAAAAAGCTAATCTATTAACGGCTGGGCTGTTCCAAGTTCAATTTTATGGGTCGTTATATGACAGTCATAGCATAATATTTCAACGCCCATTTTTCGCGCAACTGTAAAAGCTTCGGCATAAGCTGGATCAATATCATGGGCGAGGGCGAAACCTTTGCAATCTTGTCTTTGAATCAAATAAAACATCACCGCTCTATGGCCATCTTTGACCATGTTTCCCAATTCTTTCAAATGCTTTGTCCCGCGAGACGTTACAGCATCGGGAAATTCAGCAAAATCTTCCTCGCGTTTTAATGTGACATTTTTTACTTCAACATAACAATCGGGTTTATCACTGTCGGACAGCAGAATATCGATCCGTGAGTTTTCCCCGTATTTAACCTCACGGCGAAGCGTATCATATCCGGTTAGGGAAGGTATTTTTGAAGCAGAGATTGACTCGGCTACAATTCCGTTTGGCAAGGATGTATTTATACCAACCAATCCGTTATCAATCTCTACAAGCTCCCAGCTATATTGAAGCTTTCGCTTGGGATTATTTGCTGGAGACAGCCAAACCGTAAGCCCGGGCTCCTTCAATCCCATCATTGACCCGGAATTTGCAACATGCGCTGTAACAATCCCTCCGTTTTCCAGCTCTACATCGCATAGAAATCTCTTATATCGCTTGATCAATTGACCTCTTAACAGGGGGAATGGAAACTGCATGTGGACCTTTGGCGTAGTTGGCTGGATTTACACTATATACATTCATTTTAAACTGTTTATCTTCAAGAAAAAATACTTTTAAGAACAGGTAGAAATTTAGGAGTTGAGGATGAGTGTCTCTGAACAGAAACCGTCAGACTTAAAGATCGTGACTGCTGCAGTCATCGTCATTGGCGACGAAATATTGTCGGGGCGCACAAAAGATAAGAACATGGTCTATCTGGCTGAACAGTTGATTGAGCAGGGTGTCCAGCTACGCGAAGTACGGGTAATTCCAGACATAGAAAATGAAATCATTAATGCCGTTAATTCTCTGCGGAAGAAGTTTGACTATGTTTTTACGACTGGTGGTATCGGCCCCACACATGACGATATTACGGCTGATTCTATCGCAGCCGCTTTCAATATTGAAATTGGCTATCACCCTGAAGCCATGAATATACTGACCCGACATTATGAAAATAGTGGCATAGAGTTCAATGAGGCCCGCATGCGAATGGCTCGTATTCCAGAAGGTGCTTTGTTGATAGACAATCCCGTCAGCAAAGCACCAGGTTTTCAAGTTGAAAATGTGTTTGTTATGGCGGGTGTGCCAATAATAATGCAAGCAATGTTTGAAGGAATAATTTCGCGGATCAGCGGCGGCGCCCGTATGTTGAGCAGGACAATTGGTGCTGGACTGCCGGAAGGAAAGATTGCCGGTGAATTAGGGGCATTGCAAAATGAATTCCCGGATGTATCCATGGGTTCCTATCCGTTTTTCAGACAAGGAGAAGTTGGAACCAATCTGGTCTTAAGATCCATCAATCAATTGGACCTTGATCGAGCCTTCGAAAAATTGAAGAAAATATTACAAGATATGAAAGTAGAAATTGTTGAAACTACATAAGACCTCTCTACTTTAAAACATAGCAGTTCGATTTCTAAAAAATTTCACTTTTGCAACAATATCCACTTGTTTCCGTACGCGGCTGGCATTAGGTTGTTCCCCGCTGCCCGCATGGTGAAATTGGTAAACACAGTAGACTTAAAATCTGCCGCTCGTAAGGGCTTCCCGGTTCAAGTCCGGGTGCGGGCACCACATCCAAAAATTTATTATAGTTTTTTCAATAGCTTATATGGTGTCGTGTCCCACGCGGTAAACCACCGTGGGACACATTGTCATTCCATATCTTGCAAAATGTGCGCGGCATCCTTAGCTAATTTCCAATGTTCAACACTAGCCGTGTCTGGAAGGAAAAACAGGAATAATACTCCCAGTACCATACATTCATTAATAGGGACGGGGCGCCTTCACCTGCGCCCCGTTTTTTTTGTGCCTATCCGTCTGTTAAACTAATTTGCAGGTTTTTTAGCGCATTGCTTATTTCAGGATCATTTAACATGAGTGTTAGTTTTTGACTGTAAATTTCCGTGAACATGTCGAATAAATTATATTTGTCGCTCAGTGGAATTGTCTCATCCCAAGCGGCAAAAGTTTTATCCGCGAGAATGTTATTTTCCGAATCCAAAACAACAAACTGAAAATCATATCGGTAATCTGCTGAAAAACCGGAATCAAAACGGGAATGGCGCATTATACCCAACAAGGCGGGGTTCTTTTCTGTGGCCAAAATATTCCGGGTTTCTTCTAAATTAGTCCCCGCGGCAATCTCAATTATTTCCCCTTTGGCGCCCGCTTCTTCAACAGCTTCCTTGATCATTTTCGAAAGATATAATGCAAAAGGCTGCGTTTTATCTGTCCCTTGTGCAGTGTCAGGCACTGGGCGGGCGTGAGAAAAAGGAATTCCAAATTCGCCCCGAAAAATTCCTTCAAACCATGGCTCCTTATCGCCGTTCAAGATAAAGGTCCGATGGTCCACAATTGCAATTGATATTTCTTTATCGCCAATAGGATCCGTAAAATGCGGAAATCGGGCTTCTTCGGGTAAGGGTGACGCACAGGCAGAAAGGGCAAACAGCAAAAAGAGTGAAAAGAATCTTACCATTAATAGTATCCATTTTATTTAAAAACACGTAAATAGTGTTTACTTGTTTATATCAACAGAGTCAAATATCAGGTGATACAGGAACCTACTCCTGTTTTAGATAACAAGAGAAACGGGGTGCCCCTAAACGGCGCTCCGTTTTTTTTGTGACTTGTTTCCGCCTTGGCGGTTTTAAAAAAAAGAGAAAAATAGTGAGTTGATTGCCTTCACTGCCTGTTAGCCCGCTCCGTACCCGGGCCAAATAAAACCAATATTCCTGTCCCATCCAGCTCTCTTGCAATGAGGGCAAACAGATCTCCGTCTAAACTCCATCCAGTCTATTTCTCCAATCTATTTCTCCAAATATTTTAATCATTTCCTCACGACGAATATTTTTAACGTACATTCGACAATCGCGCTGTTGGTGGCAAATCAGATCGTTGCTTTGATATTTAGGTGACAGCCTTTATTTTCCGTGTTTTTTATTTTGGTCATCCATCCCCGTAGCATGGGAATTAGTAGTACTGTCAAGGTACAATGTTGCCTAAATATTCTTGCTGCATAGATGTAATTGAAAGCAGCATAGTGGTTTTCTGCTGTCGTGGGTCACCTTCTCATTAAGATCATTGCCTTATCTAAAATTTGTGTTGCTGGGTGCGAGCACCATCTGCAATATCGACTAGAATATTTTAGTCTCGTTAGGAGTCTAGTTACGCTTTTCTTGTATAGCTAACGCTATGCGTTGCTACATCCGCCCGCTTGGGCGATACGGCATAAATCAAAGGAAAGCAGATGACTGACAAAATCCAAATGAATGTACGTGTCACAATTGGGCAAAAAGATGTTTTATCCAAAGTACTGGATATATTGCGAGATGATGGCAATGGTGAACGCGTTGAAGATCTGGAAAAATGGTTATCTGGTTTTGCAAATCTCAAAAATGGTGACCTTGAAAAAATAATAGCGAAACGCGATGAGCGGATCTTTGAAATTGAAGAGCGGCTGGCCAAACTAGAACAAAAAATGTTGAAACAGAGGCCAAATTAACAGAACTACTTGGCAATTTTCATTATTAGCTTCAAAATGCAGTTCAGGAAATTATTTTTGGTTCACGTGTCCTAACGAGGGAACAGTTGTTGACCGTTTTTCGTACCGTATTCTTTTGTACTTTCAGTTTGCTCCTTGTTCAGGTATCGACTGTGGTTGCAATCGCAGGAGATAGATCTGACCGCGCTGAACAGCTTATTCTGGACTTATCTGAACAAGCAAAATTAATTCTTTCCACGACTGAAGACACATTGTCAGAACGCGAAATTCATTTTGTCAAGGCGATTGAGGGCGACTTTAGGTTTGATGTTATCAGCGAGATTGTCATCGGTCCAACCTGGCAAACATTGAGCAGCACCCAACGAAATTTATTCATTGACCTGTTTAGTGATTTTTATCTTCAGGCTTATGGGAGCCAGCTGGGTGGATATCCTGGAGATAGATTTGATATTCTATCCTCATCTGAAAACGGATCTCGAGACAGTTTTGTTAAAACGAAATTGAACCGCCCTAAGCGAACCTCTGTTACGCTTCTATGGCGGGTACGTGAATTTGAGGGAAAACCTTACATTATTGATTTAGTGATTGACGATATTAGTGTTGCATTGAGCCATCGGGAGCATTTTGATGGCGTGTTGAAGGACGACGGGATCGAAGGCGTCATTACTTTATTGACTATCCGGGCTGAAAGATTGTCTGCGCAGCCTCTCTATTAGGAATTCTGAGTTATGAGCAGTAAAATCCATGGATATCATGCCACCGGCTTTAATAGGGCTATAGCGGGGGTTGCTGTCGCTTGTGCCGTTACATTTATGATGCTGTCATCGACGTTGGCCAGACAACTGGATTTTGAGGCCGGATGGTCCCATTACCAACAAGGACGGTTTGTCGAGGCGTTTGAAATATGGGAACCGTTGGCTGATGCAGGGAATGCCCAAGCCCAGTTCAATCTGGCTGTTCTGTATGAGGAAGGGCGAGGGGTGGATGCAGATCCCAGCAAAGCGGCATATTGGAACACCCGTGCTGTTGAATCAGAATATCCTCCAGCTCTTCATAATTTTGCTTTGTCACTTTTGGCTGAAAAGAGGAATGTTGAAGCAATAAACTATCTACGCCAAGCCGCAGAAAAGAACTTTGCAGCCTCTCAATATACACTCGGTAAAATACATCAATTTGGAATCGGAGTCCCTGAAAACCCGGATCTTGCATTTCAATATATTGAGAAGGCAGCTAAATCCGGTTTGGTAAAAGCACAATACAATCTTGGAAAAATGTATCGAGACGGCTATGGCATCAATGTCGATGACACCGCCTCAGCCCTTTGGTTTGAGATGGCCGCCGATCGCGGCTACAGCAAAGCGCAAAACAGTATTTCCAGCAAGTACGGAATGGGCCAAGGCGTCACACGAGATGACGTACAAGCTTTAAAATGGGCTATTCTTGCCGCCAGGAGCGGAATTAAAGGTGCAATTCAGAAGGAAGAATATTTTCGCGCCAGAATGGACGCGGAAAAAATTCAAAAAGCTGAGGCATTGGCTGAAAACTTTAAAAAGAAAAAATAACGTAATCCCGTCGGTATGAAATACCGGTTTACGCTAAATTCGCTTGTTTCCCTTATTGGAAAACATTTTACTTCTATGGAAATGAAATGGTGAGCCCGACAGGATTCGAACCTGTGACCCGCTGATTAAAAGTCAGCTGCTCTACCAACTGAGCTACGGGCCCACAATGTGAGAAGTTCATTGCCAACAAAGACCTTAATATAAAAAGAACCGTCGCAATGCGGCTGCAACATAGGCACCCAGAACAATATGGTCAAGCTTCGTTTTTGTTTTTTTTATCTGCTATAAAAAAAGACGTTAATTTGCTAAATAGTCAGTATACTACAACCATGCTTTTATTGGTCAAAATGGGAATAACCCCGTGCTACGCGTAAATATGAGGAATAGTATGTTGTTGAACAAATTCTCAAAAATTTCATTGATCCTTGCGTTTATAGGTATTCTGATGATCCCACAGAAATCAAGCCAGGCAGCTGACTTGGAAAATACCTTATATCTTGATTTAAAATATGGCCGCGTCGTTATAGAGTTGCTGCCAGACATTGCCCCGCAGCATGTCGCGCGAATAAAAGAACTAACGAGAGAAAAATTTTACGATGGAATCAAATTTCATCGCGTCATAGAAGATTTTATGGCGCAAACAGGAGACCCCACTGGAACGGGTAGAGGAGGCTCCGGTCGAAAATTACGATCAGAATTCTCAAACATACCCCACGAAAGGGGTGTCGTTTCCATGGCACGATCCCAATCTCCGCATAGCGCAGACAGCCAGTTCTTTATTGTTACCGCCCAATCGCATTTTCTGGATGGAAAATATACGGTTTGGGGACAGGTGACCGAGGGGATGGAATTTGTTGATATGATCAAGAAAGGTATTGGAAAAAGCGGAATTGTCCGTGATCCTGATATTATTGTTCAAATGCAAGTTGCTGCAGATGTGAAATAACATCTATACCGGGTGCCAAGGCACCCGGTATCCATTCTGTCGAAGCCTAGATACAACGCCCTCCATCGACTTCAAGTGCGACACCTGTAATGAAAGAAGCATCGTCAGAGGCGAGCCATAATGCCGCGTGAGAAAGATCTCTTGGCGTGTTTTCTCTGCCTAGCGGAATACTTGAGACAAACTTGTCCCGAATTTCCTGAGTGTCCGTTCCGCCCATAAATTCCACGGCCATTGGCGTATGCGCAAATACCGGACAGAGTGAATTCACCCTTACCTGTTGCGGAGCAAGTTCAATGGCCATCGATTTGGACATTGTTACGACAGCACCTTTACTGGCATTGTACCAAGTTAGACCAGGGCGGGGACTTAGGGCTGCGGTTGAGGCAATATTTATTATGTTCCCCCCGTTAGCTAGCATATGGGGAACGATTGCCTTAGTTGTAAGAAAGATACTTCTCACATTTACGTCGAAGATCTTTTGAAAAGTATCGTCATCGACATCAAACATGGATCCGGCGCGTTGCGGCATTCCAGCGTTATTGACTAAAATATCAATCTTTTGAAAATTACGTAGTGTTTGCTGCGCGAGCTCTTCAACATCACTTGCGTTGGTAACATCTGCTGTATTGCTTACGGCAATATTTCCCTGGTCCGTTATTGCCTTCGCGACTTTTGCGGCCGCTTGAGCGTTAATATCGCTTACGACGACCTTGGCACCCTCTGCGGCAAACAATGTTGCCATTGCTTCACCAAATCCTGAACCCGCGCCTGTTACGATAGCAACTTTATCTTGTAGCCTCATACTTTCTTCCCCTTATTTTTGAAAAGGATATTCGGCTGAATGGCATTAAATGGCAATAGGTATGTCAGGGATACAGGGCGAATATCAAAATTGGGCTATGTTTATGCTGCTTTTTGCCGAACGCGTGATTTTGGCAAGGTAAGGCACACAATAGTACCTGAACCATATTCACTTTGTAGTTCAAGTTTGCCGTCGTGCATTTCCGCAAGATTCTTTGATAACGGTAACCCCAAGCCCGTGCCTTGATATTTTCGATTATGCTCGCTGTCGATTTGTACAAAAGGTGTTAGCGCTTTTACAATATCATCATGTTTAATACCGATACCGTTATCCGTGACGCTGATTTCAAGACCTGATTCATCGGGTATTTTGACTGAAGTGATAATACGTCCACCAGACGGTGTAAATTTTATCGCATTGGAAAGTAGATTTATAAGAATCTGCTTAAGCATTCTTCGATCGCCAAAAACCTGCGGCAACAACGGATCAAACTCGAGTTTAATATTGATATCGTTATCGATAGCGCGCTGCTGGGTCAAACGAACACATTCTGTAACCAGCATATCTATTTCAATGTCTTCTTCATTAATGCCTTGTTCTCCAGACTCAATTTTCGAGAAATCGAGAATGTCATTAATCAGTTCAAGCAGGTGATTACCACTGTCATGAATATCCTGGGCGTATTCAAGATACTTGGGTGATCCTACCTCTCCGAATAACTGGCTCTTAATCACCTCGGAAAAGCCTATTACCGCGTTCAAGGGCGTTCGGAGTTCATGGCTCATATTGGCGAGGAACGTTCCTTTGAGCTGGGAAGCATACTCTGCTTCTTCTTTTGCATGTTCGAGAAATTCTTCGATTTGAACCTGTGATGAAATATCACGTATAATCAATTGAAGAGCTTGTCGTTCGCCATACATCAATACAGAAGCTTCTACTTCCACGTCAGTTTGGTCACCGTTTTTAACAATTACTTTTGTTTTCTCCGCCGTCAATGTTTCCCCAGACGTCATTTTTTCAGCACTGCCAAAATAGGCAGATAATCTCTCCATGTCTGAGAAAGGAAAAAAGGGCCGTATATGTGTGCCTATTAAATCGTGCTGACTTTCAGCTTTGAACATTTTAACAGCTGTATTGTTTACGTACAGAATAATACCATCTTGATGTGCAACAATTGAATCTGGCGACAGCTCAACCATTCTGCGATAGCGATCCTCATTCTCCCTCATCGCTTTTTCAGACAAGCGACTGGACGTGACATCTGTTGATGTAGATATAAAGCCACCTTGGGGACTTGGATTAAATGTAATTTCTACGATCTTGCCATTTTTAAAGGTGCGATCAATCTTTCTTGTGGTGCCCGATTGTGCATCTTTTAAACACAGATCAATAAATTTATCTTTACTGGAGCCTGCCGACCGATACTTGTCATAGTTTATTGCCAGCAAGTCTCGAAAATGAATGGGGCCGGTAACCTGGCTCTTTTCAATTTCCATAATGTCGAGGTAATTTTCATTCCATCTCAAAAGATTCAAGTTTTCGTCAAAAACACATATTCCAATAGGCAGGTTTTCCATTACTATATCGAATAGAGTGCCAGATGATTTTTCAGGAACGACAAGAGTAGTCATTTTCTCCCAGAAAATAAGACTGTAGAACAGTGTTGCTATCAATACTCCAAGAAGCAGGAAAACTGCAACTGAAGGGGCAATCCAACCCATCGAAAATGAGAGTATGAAAAGCGAAAATAACAATCCTGGCCAGATCAGCCTATTTACATTTGTGGTTGTCATATCAAACGAAAATTTTCTCAGAAGTTGATAACTTTAACTGGCTCCAATCATAGAAAAACATTGTTAATAGGAGGTTTACGAGACGATTTTATCAAGTTTAAAGAATTCGTAAGACGACCGGGCCTGTTAATGTTATTGTCCGCGCGCTTAAACTGCTTATATAAGCGAGAGTTCGGTTCCGGGTGAATGAGGAATGAAGACAAGGCTATGAAGAAAAAAACGACTGATACAGATGATCTTGACGCGGAAAAAAAGCCGATTCTGGTTGCTCCGGCACCGAAAGTTGGCTTGTTTGCGCGGCTACGTACATATTTTTTAACAGGTATTGTAGTTACTGCTCCGATCGCGATCACCATATACCTGACATATGTTTTTGTCTCATTCGTGGATGCAAACGTAACACCGTTAGTTCCGGTTAAATACAATCCGGAAACCTATTTGCCGTTCAGTATTCCGGGTTTAGGTGTTTTTATTGCCGTTTTTGTTCTCGTTTTAATTGGCTTTCTAACGGCAAACTATTTAGGTAGGGCATTTCTTGTTTTTGGCGAGCGAATTGTCGGCCGGATGCCCATAGTACGTTCCATATATAATGCCTTGAAGCAAATTATGGAAACCGTCCTTGCCCAATCAAGTACATCATTTCGCGATGTCGTGCTTCTTGAGTACCCGCGAAAGGGTATATGGGCAGTTGCTTTTGTGACGAGCCAGGCTAAAGGTGAAGTCGACGCCACAAGAGACGAAGACATGATTAGTATATTTATGCCGACAACACCCAATCCGACATCCGGCTTTCTTCTTTTCGTGCCTAAAAGTGACTTGAAATACCTTGATATGACGGTGGAAGAGGGTGTTAAGCTGGTCATCTCAGCTGGTATGATCTGGCCGGAGGATTTACCGAGCAAGAACAAAGAAACACAAAAGAACCAAAGTGGTCAGGATAAATTGTTATCCTGAATTCAAATATTTAATAGCGTTGTCTCTTTCAAATAGATACAGCAGAACCCGTAGCGCCTGACCCCGGTCTGTTGATAAGGTTTCATCTTTTTCTAATATCAGGCGCGCATCATCCCGAGCAATCGACAATAGGCGAGAATGCGATTGTAAATCTGCGAGCCTAAAGACCGGGAGCCCGCTTTGCCGTGTACCTAGCAATTCACCGGCACCGCGCAATCTTAGGTCTTCTTCGGCAATTTGAAATCCGTCTTCTGTTTCACGCATAATAGCAAGCCGGGCTTTTTGCGTTTCGCCTAGTGGTGACACATATAACAGCAGGCAACTCCCGGGAAGCCCGCCACGGCCCACGCGGCCTCGCAGTTGGTGCAATTGTGCCAAGCCAAACCGTTCCGAATGCTCAATGATCATTACTGTTGCTTCTGGCACATCCACACCAACTTCAATTACTGTGGTCGCTACAAGTATTTTTATCTCTCCGGACATAAAGGAGTGCATTGTTTCGTCTTTGAGATCGGATTTCATGCGCCCATGGATTAGGCCGACTTGATCACCATAGAGATGTTTTAGATATTCAAATCGTTCTTCAGCGGCAGCCACTTCCAGTACTTCCGATTCCTCCACTAACGGACATACCCAGTAAATTCTTTCACCTGTTTGTAGCTTCCGGCTTAAGCCTTCTGCAACAGAATCCAGTCTTTCAATACTCAACGCGCGCGTATCAATTGGCTTCCGGCCTGGTGGCTTCTCTGCAATAATGGAAACATCCATATCACCATAAGCCGTTAGGGCCAGCGTTCGTGGAATGGGTGTCGCCGTCATAACGAGAACGTCTACACCGCCGTTCTCCTTTCGCCCTTTATCACTTAAAGCCAATCTTTGGTGGACCCCGAAACGGTGCTGTTCATCAATGATCGCAAGGCCTAAATCGTAAAACGCAACATCTTCCTGAAATAGCGCATGGGTTCCAATAACCAAATTAACAGTGCCACTGGCCAAATCAGCAAGTATTACATCCCTCTTTTTTCCCTTTAGGCGTCCTGTAATGAGAACACAATTTAAGCCTATCTGGGTTGCCAACGGTTCTATCGAAGCAAAATGCTGACGCGCCAGTATTTCAGTAGGGGCCATAATAGTTGCCTGAGCGCCTGCTTCGACCGCGCGTATCATGGCAAGCAAAGCAACGGCTGTTTTCCCGCTTCCGACATCTCCCTGTAAAAGGCGAAGCATTCTATGGGGAGCCCCCATATCAGAAATGATTTCATCTAATGCCGATTCTTGCGCCGAAGTTAGCGAGAAGGACAAAGCTTTTCTTACTTCCTTGAGCAAAGCGCCATCGCCATGAAGAGCTCTGCCCGGTTTACGTTTCATACTTCTTCGAACCAGTTCAAGTGCCAATTGATTGGCAAGAAGCTCATCATAAGCTAACCGTTCTCGGGCGGGGTTTGTTCGGTCAAAATCCGCTTCGGATGTCGGCGAATGTGCTTTAACAATACTCTCTTTCCATTCCGACCAATCTTCCCGCAATAATAGCGGCTGATCGTTCCATTCGGGTAAATCAGGCAGAGATGGAAAAATCTGGCGGTTAGCTTTTATGAATGTTTGGTTCGTCAACCCTGCCGTCAGTGGATAAACAGGCTCAAACAATGGAATGGAGCTCTCTTCGGCCAGAGTCGCAATGTGATCAGGATGAGTCATTTGGTACGCGCCGTTAAAATCCTCCAATTTACCACTTATCTTGCGTTTCTCACCCTCGGGTAGTTGCCGTCTTAAATAGTCTTCTCGTCCATTGAAGAAAACCAGTGTCAGGTTTTCCTCACCGATTAAACAGTTTATCCGATAGGGCGCCCGGCGATTACGTGATGGGATATGTTTCAGGACATCGACAACCAAGAGAACTTCCCGGTCCACAAATTCCGGAGATAGCATTTCAAGATTTTCGCGCGTAACCAATCCTGTTGGTAAATGCCACGTCAGATCAATTAAGTTCGGTCCGGCGGCCTTTTCAATAAGTTTACTAAGCCGCGGGCCAATTCCGGCTAATTTGTTCACTGGATTGAACAAGCTGAATAAAATTTCTGGCCGCAATGTATATTCCTAACTTGTATTTTATATATTGTGAAATGCGGGAAGGGGGAGGTCAATGCAACAGTCAAAAAATATTGAATTTTGTCACTTCCTGCTGACAGTAAGAAAAAGACAGGCTATATCCATTTAATCATTCAATAAGAGTTCACCATATGATCGAAGATATTAGCATTCGCCGCAGACGACTCATCCATCGATCCCGATATACAGGGATGAAAGAGACAGATATTCTCTTAGGGGGATTTGCCAACAAATATGTGGATGAATTTTCAGATAAAGAACTGGATATTTATGAGGCACTTTTAGCTGCCGGTGACCCTAATATTTATGTCTGGGCCGTGGGGAGAGAGCCTGTTCCGGTAGAATATGATACTAATGTCATGACTTTACTTAAAAAATTCAGCCAGTTTGACCATAGGGTTACGCCGTAATTTAATGACCTCGCCTTTGTTTTCGCAGATCTGCTCCCGAATTTCCGAACTTGCTTCTCAGAAAAACAGTTTTTCTGTTGAATCTGTTCCGGAAGGTTATGATGCCTATTTGCTGTCCAAACTCATTGAATCCTCTGAAAAAGATATCCTCTATGTGTTGAGAGAAGATGTTCGTATGGCTTCGACAGAGGCCGCCCTCAAGTTCTTTAATCCAACTGTCGAAGTCGTCACTTTCCCGGCATGGGATTGCCTGCCATATGACCGGGTCTCTCCTAATCCGGAAATTGTCGCGCATCGGATGACGACTTTGGGGCAAATGCGAGAAATTGACAGGGGTCCTCGGGTTTTTCTCACGACAATCAATGCGATCCTGCAACGCGTACCGCCAATTGAGATGGTTGTGAACAGCCTTCTGAATATTAAAATTGGTGATAGAGTAAGCCTGCCGGACTTGACATCTTACTTGATTTCAAACGGGTTCTCTCGCATCGGGACAGTCATGGAGCCCGGTGAATTTGCCGTTCGCGGTGGTTTAATCGACATTTTTCCGCCAGGAAGAGAAAACCCGGTACGTTTGGATCTTTTCGGTGAAAAAGTGGACTCCATCAGAACCTTTGATGCCTTGTCCCAGCGTTCGACGGAAAAGATTGTATCGCTTGAATTCACTGCCGCATCGGAGTTTTTGCTAAATGATGACGCGGTCAGCCGTTTTCGCACCGAATATCGGTCGCATTTTGGTACGGTTACACAAGAAGATCCATTGTATGAAGCCGTCAGTGAAAAACGGCGGCATGCGGGCATGGAACATTGGTTGCCATTGTTTCATGAGGGCATGGCAACTGTTTTTGATTATTTGCCGGACGCACAGATTTATCTGGATCATTTAGTCGAGGAAGCCCTCGAGGCTCGTCTGGATACAATTTCGGATTATTTCGAGAGTAGGAGAGACGCCGCGCCAACCATGGGAGCGGATTATAAACCTTTGCTCCCAAATACTCTTTATTTGGATGCGGAAGAATGGAAGGAAAATATTGGCCAAAAAAGTTTATGCCAGTTCACTCCTTTCAGATCAGGCACAATAGCGAACGACGTTATTGACGCAAATGGCAGTCTCGGGCGGGATTTTGGCCCGGAACGAAATTTGCCTGACACCAATATTTATGAACATGTAAAAAAGCATATTATTGAAAAGATTGGGGAGAACAAACTCGTTATCCTTACGCATTTTTCCGAAGGATCCAGAGCTAGAAATCTCACGGTTCTGGCTGACCATGGAATAGAGCCGGTTCAAAAGGCCGACAATTTTTCTCAAATTCAGTCGGGCCCCAACATTCCGGTTTTATCTGTTCTCGGGTTGGAAAAGGGATTTGAGACACCTGAACTAACAATCATTGGCGAGCAGGATGTACTTGGTGATCGGCTAGTTCGACCCCGCAAACTTTCACGCCGAAACGAAAATTTTATTGCTGAAGCCTCGCAGCTTTCTCCCGGCGATTACGTCGTCCATATGGATCATGGAATTGCACAATATGAGGGCCTGACGACAATCGATATCTCAGGCGCTCCCCATGATTGCGTAACGTTGCTTTACGCTGGCGGTGATAAAATATACCTGCCCGTGGAAAATATCGAAATGCTGTCGCGTTATGGCGGCAGTGATATGTCGGCGACGCTTGATAAACTTGGTGGATCCGGGTGGCAGGCACGCAAGGCAAAGTTGAAGAAAAAAGTCATGGAAATGGCTGATCAATTGATCAAAATCGCGGCGGCACGTCAACTTCGTAAAGCTGAGAAACTAATACCCGCTGAAGGATTATACGCCGAATTTTGCGCCGGATTTCCATTCGAGGAAACCGATGATCAACTTAAAGCGATTGATGATACCCTGACCGACATGGGGACAGCCAAAGCCATGGACCGCCTCATTTGCGGCGATGTTGGGTTTGGAAAAACGGAAGTTGCCCTGCGGGCAGCGTTCACCGCCGCAATGGCCGGCAAGCAAGTTGCTATTGTTGCGCCGACCACACTTTTGTCACGACAGCATTACAAGGGATTTGTGGACAGGTTCAAGAACCTCCCCGTAAATATTGGCCAATTGTCAAGGATGGTCACGACAAAAGAAGCGAACCTCACCAAGGCCGGCTTGTCTGCTGGAACTGTCGACATTGTTATCGGCACTCATGCATTGCTTGGTAATTCCGTGAAGTTTAAGAATCTGGGTTTGGTCATTGTTGACGAAGAACAGCATTTTGGTGTTGTCCATAAAGAACGCCTGAAGGAAATGCGGGCAGACCTGCATGTACTTACCCTGACTGCCACGCCAATTCCTCGTACTCTTCAACAAGCAATGACAGGTATTCGTGATTTATCGATTATTGCAACTCCTCCGGTTGACCGTTTGGCAATTCGCACATTTGTCCTTCCGTTTGACCCGGTAGTAATCCGTGAAGCTTTATTGAGAGAGCATTATAGAGGCGGCCAAAGTTTTTTTGTATGCCCCCGATTAAGTGATTTGAAAGAGGTTGGCGAATATCTCCGCGAACATGTACCTGAAGTGAAATACGTTACGGCTCACGGACAATTGCCTGCAAAAGAGCTCGATACAGTCATGAACGCCTTCTATGAGGGTGCTTACGACGTACTTGTTGCCACAAACATCGTTGAATCCGGCCTTGATATACCCTCCGCCAATACTTTGATTACCTATCGGGCGGACATGTTCGGCCTTGCGCAGCTCTACCAAATCAGGGGGCGTATCGGGCGGTCTAAAACACGTGCCTATGCCTATCTAACGCTTCCGCCCCGCAAACGATTGACGGATGCGGCTGAAAAACGGCTACGCGTATTGCAATCGCTGGATACCCTGGGCGCCGGATTTACACTTGCAAGCCATGATCTTGATATTCGGGGTGCCGGCAATCTACTGGGAGATGAACAATCAGGGCATATTAAGGAAGTTGGCTTTGAATTGTATCAGCAAATGCTGGAAGAAGCAGTGGCTGCCGCCCGGGAAACCGAGCTTGGTCACGATGTCAGTCAAGCTGATGACAAATGGTCACCCAGTATCAATATCGGTACATCGGTTTTGATTCCCGAGCATTATGTTGCTGATCTTAGCTTGCGAATGGAATTGTATCGACGAATTGCAGCTCAGGAAACGGCGGAGGAAATTAACGCTTTTGCTGTCGAGCTTGTAGATCGTTTTGGACCGTTGCCTGATGAAGTCAATCACCTGATAGAAATCATGACAATCAAACATTTTTGTCGGACGGCAAATATTGAAAAGATTGAAGCGGGACCAAAAGGGGCCGTTTTGTCCTTCCGTGAGAATAACTTTGGTAATCCCGGTGGTCTGGTTGCCTTTATTTCAAAGCAGCCTGGAGCGACAAAAATCAGGGGAGATCATAAGCTCGTCCATACGCGGGATTGGAAACACCCGGACGACAGGCTCAAAGGTGTCTTGTGGCTTGCTCAAAACCTAGCGAAAATTGCTAATGCCGCTTAATCCGAAATTCTAGCTGCCATCCTTGGCCTGATCAGCTTCTACTTGATCAAAGGCAGCCAGAAAGGCCGCGGGGTCTTGCGCTCCTGAAAGGGCATATTTGTCATTGATTATAAAGAAGGGAACGCCTGAAACTCCCATCTGGCGCGCCATCTGATCCTCTTGACGAACGGTTTCAAGATCAGCATCTTTTTCCAAAAGGTCTTTCACCAAATCCTGGTCCATACCAGCTTCGGTTGCCGCCGCGATTAAAACCGCTCGATCCCCAAGATCTTCTCCATCAATAAAAAACCGCCTAAAGAGGATTTCCGCCATAGCATCCTGGCAACCAGCCGACTCGGACCAACGCAGCAGTCGATGAGAATCCAAGGTATTGGGAGATCGTTCGATTTTATCAAAATTAAAGGGAATATCGACCGCATCACCCGCCATTTTTACATTGGCATATAGTTCCTTGGCCCGCTCATGACTGCCAAATTTTTGTGCGATGAATTCTTTACGATCTGCGCCTTCAAGAGGCATATCGGGGTGAAGTTGGAAAGGTCGCCAGGTAATCTCGACATCCATATCCGGACGCTGAGCCAATGCTTTTTCCAATTTACGCTTGCCGATAAAACACCATGGGCAAACCGTATCTGAGACTATGTCAATTTTCATAGAACTAACATAGGAAAGCTCAGACCCATAAACAAGCTTAAATTGGAATGATCAGTCTAAATTGAATCTTAAGCCGCTTGTTCGTCTTTTTGTTCATACAGGAAACCCCGGGTCAGGATTTCTTCCAGTGCTTCATTTGGCTCTGCTTCAGCAAGACCAAATTCTAGTTCCACTTTTATCGGAACAGAGGCACCTTTGAGGGCAAATTCAGTATTCCGGATTACACCGACAAGGCGCCGCAGTGCAATATTCGCCTCTTTCTCCCGCGTACCCGGGAGTGCCACGACAAAATGACCGTTCTCATATCGTCCACAAAAATCTTCACCTCGAACCAGGTAAAAAATCGCCGATCCTACTTGTCGCAAGAGTTGATCACCAGAGGAGAATCCGTAACTGGAATTGACCGCTTCCAGATTAGTGATTTTCAAGCTGGCGACAGACATAGTTTTCTTCCGCTGATCATGCTCTGCCATCATTTTCGGAAGATGTGTCTTCATGAACCCAAACGAGTACATATCTGTCGGTCCATCAGCAAGAGGATGCGGCTTGGTTACACGGAATAATTTCTGCATGGCTGATCGATATCTATATTGCAAAATCTGGACAGTCGCACGGTTGATCAGCGTATCCATTTCAGTTTCATGAAGAACTATGTCGGAAACACCGTGTATATAGGCAGCTTCTCTATTCTCAGCGTTTTCAAGGACCATGATCATGGGTAAGTTATAAAATCGACTATCGCTTCTAATTTCGTTGGCAAGCCGTAAGTTTCGATCTCCGTGACCGGTGCCAGACAATATCACAGCATCAAACTCTTGTTTTCGTAGCTCTTCAATGGCTGTTTCCGGGTCTTTCAAAATCTGAATTTTCGCCCGGCAATCCAATCTAAGAAGTATATTGCCCAGAATTAGACTTTTGTTTCCGATTATCAGAATATGTGTATCGGAAATGTCGTCATAGGGTTTCTCTAAGTCGCTAAGATCAATGCCATAAGTTTCTGTCGAGAGGATGCGCCGATGCAGTTCTTGCTGCATATTTTCAAGCCTGACGAGCGACGAAACACGAGAGAGGAGTTCCAGGTCACAATATCCAGGGGACAATGTGGATGCATGGCACTGAACATCCGTTTCCCCAATTACCAGTATGGAAAAGCCGTTTAAATCGGCGAAACTTGCAATATGTTCAATATTAACATTTGCGGTATTATGTTCGCTATCAACAATGAGCAGATCAAAAGCTTCTTCGCCGATTTTTCCATCAAGCATTTTCGAAAAAGAAATGTAACGACACAAATACCCAGCTTTGCTCAAAGCCGGGCATAGTTCAGATTGGTCATTGTCTGTTACAATCAGCAAATTAGCGATATAAGGCATTAATCGTGTCTCCGATTTTGTCGAACGCCCAGTAAACCTGAAAAAAATTAACAATTTGTAAGGACTAAACGGTACCTGGCATAAGCATATCGTAAAATGAACCTTGATTTTGGTGACAAGAGCATAAATCATGCAAACAACAACAATTATAAATCCAGTAATTAATGGAGGCGTCCATGACTTCCCAACATCAATTGGCGGGTAAACATGCCCTTGTAACCGGTGCGTCATCAGGCCTCGGATGGCAATTTGCATTAACTTTGGCAAGAGCCGGGGCCAAGGTCTCGCTGGCAGCGCGAAGTGTGGACAAGCTTGAATCACTCGCGAGGGATATCCAGTCATTCGATGGTCGAGCTTTGCCGGTTCGGATGGATGTAACAGATGTCGACAGTATAAATGCTGGCGTTGCTGTTTCAGAAACTGAATTGGGGCCCATTGATATTCTGGTTAATAATTCCGGCGTGAGTGCTCAGAGTCCGTCAGAGAAAGTTACAGAAACAGATTTCGATTTCGTCATGGATACCAATGCCAAAGGTACTTTTTTTGTCGCACAAGCCGTTGGTAAAAGCATGATAAAACGCGGAGAAGGGGGCAAGATAATCAATATTGCATCTGTCGCTGCGAACCGTGTTCTTAAACAAAACATCGCTTATTGTATGTCCAAAGCTGCTGTTAAACACATGACGAAAGCCCTCGCAGATGAGTGGGGAAGATATAAAATTCGTGTTAATTGCATCAACCCGGGATATATCGTGACCGGCCTCAACCAGGACTACTGGGAAACTGATTCCGGGAAACGACTCATCAGTAAACTCCCTGGACGGCGGGTCGGCGAGCCGAACGTGCTGGACGGAGCTTTGTTATTGCTCGCCGGTTCAGGGTCAGATTTTATGAATGGCTCCATTCTGGAAGTCGATGACGGTTTGACAGTTTCAGGATTTTGAGAACATTGAGAGAGTCGGCTTATGAAACAGGGTGAAAAGAACGGCATAATCGTCGGAGGTGGCTTGGTTGGCCTGACTGCAGCGCTTGCACTCCATCAAAAAGGCATAGCTGCTCAAGTATTTGAAAGTGTTGAAGAAATTAAACCCCTCGGTGTAGGGATAAACCTGTTACCGCATTCTGTCGTTAATCTTTCCAAATTGGGTTTGCTGGATGATTTGAGAAAAGTAGCGATCGAGACGTCTAGCCTGGCTTACTTTAGTGCTGACGGAAAAACGATCTGGAAGGAACCGCGGGGATTGGCTGCGGGATATGAAGTGCCGCAATTTTCCATTCATCGGGGCGATTTCCACATGATATTGCTTGAGCATGCACGGCAACGTTTGGGGGCGGAAAACATAAAATCGGGGCATCATTTCGCCGATTTATCGCAATCGAACGAGAATGTAACAGCAACTTTTATCGATCGAAAATCTGGCGATGAAAAAGCACGAGTAACTGGCGATTTCCTGATCGGGGCAGATGGAATAAACTCGACTCTTCGTCAGCATTACTACCCCACCGAAGGCGCCCCAAAATATTCCGGCCAAATGCTCTGGCGCGGTGTTACTGAGATGGACCCATTTCTTGATGGCCGGTCCATGTTTATGGCTGGTCACAATGATTTGAAGTTAGTGGCATATCCAATCAGGAAAGAAAGTGCCACCCGCGGAAAATCGTATATTAACTGGATTGCCGAGCGGCGTATGCCTTCTGATCTTGCTGAACGGCAAGGAGACTGGAATGAACTTGGCTTACTCGGTGAATTTCAAGGTGAATTTTCCGATTGGGATTTGGGCTGGCTGGATATTCAAGAGCTATTTGAAAACGCAATATCAATTCACAAATTTCCGATGATTGATCGAGACCCTTTGCCGAAATGGAGTTTTGAGAGAGTAACATTAATGGGGGATGCGGCCCATGCCATGTATCCCAACGGTTCAAACGGAGTATCGCAAGGCGTGCTGGATGCCTTAACCTTTACTGATATTTTAGCCTCCTCTTCAAATATTACGGAGGCATTGCAAGCATATGAAAGAGCGCGTCTGGAACCAACATCAAAAATTATATTGGCAAACCGGCAAACAGGGCCGGAGCAAGTCATGCAGATGGTTCATGAAACATGTTCGGGGCATTGCGGACCTGTGCATTCCTGTATTTCACGAACTATTTTGGAAGATGTCGCTTTGAAGTATAAAAAACTAGCGGGATTTGATCGGCAAAGTTTAGCGCCGTCAAAGTAATGTTACATTCCATGTTTGTAAGTCGCGAGATTTTGCACTTTTTCCCTGACTGGCGCCATGGCTATCGCTGTTTCAACTAGAAACTCCAAGGAATAGTTCAATCTATTGGTCATGTTGACGTCCAGTTTCGTCGGGGGCTCTTCGACGAAAAGGCTTTCAACATGGCGTAAAATCACATGATCAGGCAGCCACCACAGAAAATTGTTTTTATAGCCGCTCATGCGAAGTTCCGCGACCGGGTAGGCTCCGCCGAACCCTGAACTCACGCCAATCAGAAGGCCGGGTTTATGGGCTAGTTCTCCGCCATCGCACATAAGCAGGAAATTCTTTAAGTGGGGAGGGGCCATGCCCGCCCATTCCGGAGAAATCACGATAAAGCCATCACATTCCTTCAGCCGACTGGAAAACGGTTTCCATAAGTCAACCAAGCTACTGTTAGATTGCCATTTTTCCTCGCTCCATAATGGCAAATTCATATCCCGAACAGAAAATAAATCAACGGAAACATTAGCTTGCAGGTTATTTATAAGAGAGTGAACAAACTCGGCTATTCTACCAGATTGTGATATTTTACGGTTACTTCCTATTATAATACCAATTTTAGTGGCAGTCATGGACCTCTCCAAACAGACAAAACATTGAGACGATTTTACATTCTACTATAGTAGTAACTAAGCGAGCCTGGCATTACTTTCGATATCAAAGTAATATTAAAGAGCAAAAACAAATGAGGAAACTATGAGTAAAACTGATCTTCCTATCCTGGAGCAGCGCAGAATTGAAGCTAATATAATTAAACCAATATTCGAGGAGATGGTTGCTGAACTCGGCGCGGATAAGGCAAAAGACATTTTGGGAACTGCCATTCGAAAAGATGCCGTGAAGCAAGGCAAAGCTTATGCCGAAAGCCAGGCAGAGCCAACATCCTTGTCAAGCTTTCACTCGTTGTTACCCCAATGGACTGCCGGCGGCGCGTTGGAACTTGATATATTAAAAGAAACGGAAGATGCCATCGATTATAATGTGACCAGGTGTCGCTACGCCGAAATGTATAAAGAAATGGGCCTATCCGAAATTGGACATCTTTTATCCTGTGGTCGGGATGGCACTTTTTGCAATGGCTATGATCCGAAAATCAATCTTGAACGCACCCAAACGATTATGCAGGGCGCATCCCATTGCGATTTTCGATACACCGTTAAACCAGAATAGTGTCGCGTTGAAAGCCCTACAATATATTCGAGCCTGATAAATCCTCATCATCCTTGTCTTTTTTCGCAAACTTAATAGTCGGTTTCATTGCGGCGGTACCAAAATTTACAGTTGCCTGAGATCCAGGCGTTCCGACAGTTGGCTGATATCCTTGGAAACCGCCGAATGATACACCAGTACTCGCAATGGGTTCCGGTGTCTCACCTCGAAAACTTCGCAATAATTCATAGTGATTTGGTAATTTCGACAATATTCGATTTTCATGAACATCAGTTTCCGCCATTCTGCGGTCCCAATCAGGTTTAGAGATAAACCGTTCGGCCGGAAATTTAACGCCGTCAAAATAGCCTTTCGAACCCAGGACCAGAAGATAACTGGAATTTTCAAATAAAAATGAACGGTCAAAATCCGTCGTGACAGGCATCGTGTGCTTGAAATCATCAAGTCTGGTCCGCAAGCTGTCAGGGATGACCATCTCTTCTCGCGCAACCCTCCAATACTCGCTATCTTGTCGGTTGTTGGCGCAATAGTGCAGGATGATGAAATCTCGAATATCTTCCATCATCCTTTCAGTATCATCATTAAATCGTTTGGCCAGGCCCGGAGCGAAATTTTTATCGGGGAAATTGACCATCAGCAGTTTCACGAAATTATCAATCATATAAATGGCTGTGGATTCCAATGGCTCGATGAAGCCGGCGGACAATCCAATTGCAACACAGTTTTTCTCCCAGGCCCGATCCAATCGTCCAACACGAATAGGAATGGCCCTCGGTTCTGCATCTTTTCCATCTTCACCAAGGTGAGATAGAAATTCCACCGTTGCTTCTTCATCTGTTCTGAAATTATTGGAAAAGACATAGCCTGTACCAATTCTATTATAGAGCGGGACTCGCCACACCCATCCTGCGCCCAAGGCAGTTGACGTCGTGCAGGGCTCGATATTCTCCAAGTCTCGATGTGGAATTTGAACAGCAAGGGCTCGATTGTTCAATAGATATTTGCTGTAATCGTGAAAAGGGACTTTCAATACCTGGTTTATGATGACGCCGCGAAAGCCCGTGCAATCGATCACAAGTTCTACCGGACGGCGCCCTTGACGCTGCAATTGCAGTGCCGAGATGAAACCACGGTCATCTTGCTCAACATCATCAACATCATCGAGCACGTGATTTACGCCACGTTCAATGGATACTTCTTTTAAAAATTCTGCAAAACGCCCAGCGTCGAGATGGTAAGCATAATTTAGGTGTTTTTCATAATCGCCGTGATCCAAACCCTTTGGTCCGAGCTTCTTCTCAATGGCTGCAACGCAGACGGAAAAACATTGGTCAATATTTTCCCTGCCGGGTGGACCGCCATATTTGTGAAAATGATAAGCTGGATTTTGACCTGCTAATTGTGAATCAGTTGTTTCAAACGGGTGATAAAACGACGTTGCTTGTCCATTGGCATCATGATTCCAATTGGTAAACCGAACGCCAAGCTTGAAGGTCGTATTACATCTCTTAAAAAACTCTTTTTCAGAAATACCCAGGCTTGCCAAAAGCGATACCATGGTTGGCACTGTGGCTTCACCGACACCGATGGTCGGCACATTTGGAGATTCAATGAGTGTTATTTTCGTTGGTTTTTCTTCTGACCTTAGATTCATATATCGAACAAGGAATGCTGCCGTTAGCCAGCCCGCAGTTCCACCGCCAACAATAGTAATCTCGTCAATCTGGTCGCCCATCTTATCTACTCCAAATTACATCAGACACAGCTGGATCCAATATTCTAAGAGGTTCCAATAATTCTGCAATGAATTGTTCGACAGTAAAGTTTTCTTTTCTAATACTAAGGTTGTTTGACATCGAAACCTGGGAATATTTCGTAGTATTTACGTAAATGCCTGGAAATGAATAAAATCCAAAATTAAAAATCCAGCCATTCTCTGTGATTAAAATAAAGTAATACTAATGTTATGGATAATGTCACTTACCATGATCGGAGAATTAGGTTAGCCTAGCAGTAATATTGATACTCGACCCTGACAAAAATTTCTTGCAGAGAACAAAAATGCTTACAAAACACTTTCTTTTCTTCCCCTTCGCAGCACTCTTGCTTTTGTTAATCTCTGCCTGCGATGACAAAGCAGCAACCACTCAGAAATCAGCGCCACTTGTCGGTGTAACCACACAGGTAATATCGAAGAAAGAAACGACGCAGAACATCACTTTTGTTGCCAGGGTTGAGGCTATTGATCGATTTGATGCGGTTAGCCGGGTGGAAGGTTTTATTACAGAAAAGAACTTCACCGATGGCGAATACGTTGAAGCTGGAACAAAACTCTTTCAAATTGAAACTGCACAATATCAAAATGATATTGATAGAATAAAGGCAGAAATAGAGGGCGCCAAGGGCACGCTAAAAGAAGCGCAGCAGAATTTGGCTCGTGCCAATGAGTTGATAAAACGAGGAAATATCAGCGAGGCGAAGCGGGATGAGTATCTTGCGACTGCAACTAACGCGACGGCAAATATTAAAAAGCTTAAAGCGGATCTCAGTCAGGCGGAGCTAAATCTTTCCTACACGACAATTTCTACACCAATACCCGGCCGGATAGGTAAAACCGAAATAACGATCGGTAACCTGGTAAATTCTTCCAGCGGATTATTAGCGCAGGTTTACCGCTTTGACCCAATTTATGTCTCTATTGCGGTCAGTGAAAAGGATTTATTGGAATATCGGAAAACCCATTCCGAAGGGAGCGCGGAACAGCTGAAAATTACCCTCCAGATGTCTGATGGTGATGAGTATGACCATACGGGGACAATCAATTTCGTTGACAACAAGGTTGATCCGACAACGGATACAATTACGGTTCGAGCGACCTTTCCTAATCCGGACAGAATTTTATTTCCGAACCAATATGTAACGATGAGCTGGGATACTCTTGAATCACAAGAGGAGTTACTGGTTCCTCAAGTTGCAGTGCTTGAAAATCAGGCAGGACGTTATGTCCTTGTTGTTGGTGATGAGGACCTGGTAGCGGTAAAAAATATACAGATAGGCCGAAAAGTTGGCGAGGATTTTACAGTTAAGAACGGGCTTGCCGAAGGTGATAAAGTAATTGTTGAAGGGCTTCAAAAGGTGAGGCCAGGACAAAAAGTAGCGGCAAAAAACGCTCCATCCACAGATACATCTAAGGATTAAGCCGTGTTTTCAGCCTTCTTTATAACCCGCCCAAAGTTTGCATTTGTTATTTCTATTGTGTTGACCATTGTAGGCTTGATCGGCCTCAAGGCATTACCGATTGAGCAATTTCCGAACATTACGCCACCCGTTGTGCAAGTTACGACCAGCTATCCCGGAGCCAATGCACAAGTCGTGATCGATACTGTCGCCTCAGTTATTGAAAGAGAGGTAAATGGCGTCGACAACATGATCTATATGTCGTCCACAAGTGACAATAACGGGGGGTATTCTCTAACTGTAAGTTTTGAAATTGGCACTGATCCGGACATTAACACAGTGAATGTCCAAAACCGTGTGGCACAAGCTCTCTCTTCATTGCCCGAAGATGTCACCAGGCAAGGCGTGGTAACGCAAAAGCAGTCGACCAGTATGCTGTTGGTGGTCAATCTGGTGTCACCCAAAGGGACCTATGATCGGTTGTTTTTGTCAAATTATGCGGCCATCAACGTTGAAGACCCATTGAAACGGACCAATGGCGTCGGAGATGTCAGTCAGTTCGGCCAACTTGATTACAGCATGCGGATTTGGTTAGACACCAATCGCTTAGTCGGATTTGGGTTAACGGCAACAGATGTTGCCAATGCAATTAGAAGTCAGAATATACAGGCATCGGCCGGCCAAATCGGTGCACCGCCTTTTGATGGACCTCAGCAGCGGCAATATACCCTTGAAGCGAAAGGCCGGCTCAATTCGGTAGAGGAATTTGAAAATATTATTATTCGAGCCAATTTAAACGGCTCAACCGTGCGTATCAAGGATGTTGCGAGAACAGAAATATCGGCACAGTATTTTACCTCTACCGCACTGGTGGATGATGCTCAGCCGACAGCGATGATTGGCATATACCAGTCACCTGGTTCTAATGCACTTGGAACAGCAGATGCTATTTACAAGGAAATGGATTTACTGGCAGAGAGGTTCCCGGAGGATTTAGAATACGAGATCCTTTATGACACGACAGATTATGTCCGCGTTTCAATCAAGGAAGTGGTTGTGACATTGTTCCAGGCTCTGGCACTTGTCTCCATCGTAACCTTCCTTTTCCTCGGTGATTGGCGCGCAGCACTCATCCCGCTTATTGCCATACCTGTGTCACTGGTCGGTACTTTTGCCTTCCTTTTACTCTTCGGAATGACCATTAACACTATCACTCTGTTTGCCCTAATTCTGGCAATCGGACTGGTCGTTGATGACGCCATTGTTGTTGTTGAGAATACCCAACGATTGATTGACGATGAAAACATGTCGCCGCCAGAGGCGACCCGCAAAGCGATGCTGCAAATTACCGGGCCAGTTGTTGCAACCACCTTAGTGTTGCTCGCCGTGTTTGTTCCAACGGGTTTTCTTCCGGGTATAACCGGCGTTTTATATTTACAATTTGCGGTAACCATATCTGTTGCCGTACTTATTTCATCTATCAATGCTCTTACGTTAAGCCCCGCTCTGTGTTCGTTGCTCCTGCGGAAAAGGCTTGGTCCCCCTAAAGGATTTATCGGCTGGTTTTTCAAGATCATCGACTATTGCCGGGAAAAATACGGATCTCTGGTTTCCTTAATCGCCCGACGGATCATTCTAACGATCATTCTCATGGGCTTGACCCTTGCGCTTGGTTACAAGCTCGGCACCAGCCTTCCAACCGGATTTGTTCCATCCGAAGATCAAGGTGCTTTTATGGCGGACATCCAGCTGCCTGCGGGTGCCTCCCTCAACCGAACGGAAGAGGTGATGGAAGACGTGCGTAAGATAATCCTGGATACACCGGGTGTGACCAACGTTCTATATGTAAGTGGTTTTAGTCTCCTTGCCGGGGCCGGTTCCAACGGCGCGTTAGCCATCGGTATCCTGGAAGACTGGGATGAACGGGAAGGTGACGAGAAAAGCCTGAAAACTATTCTGACCTCTATAAATCAACAGTTCGCCGCTATTCCAAATGCAAATGCTGTGGCATTTAACGTGCCACCGATTCCAGGGCTTGGTACGTCTGGTGGCTTTGAAATGGAACTGCAGGATCTTGCAGCACGATCGCCGCAAGAACTTCAATCGGCCTTGGGCGGATTGTTAATCGCCTCAAACCAAGACCCCGTCGTTTCGCGGGTGTTTAGTCGGTATAACGCCAACTCTCCGCAGCTCTTTATCGATGTAAATCGCGATAAAACAGAAGCTCTGGGCGTTCCAATTTCGGAAGTCTTTATGACATTGCAGGCAAATTTGGGCTCGCTTTATGTCAACGATTTCAATTTGTTCGGTCGTGTATATCGCGTAATGATTCAAGCTGAAGCAGCGGACCGGAGTGATATTGAGGATATCGATAAGCTCTATGTGCGCTCGGACACCGGTAACATGGTTCCGATTACTTCGCTCATTGACGTGGAGCCGAGCGTCGGCCCACCCTCTATCAGCCGTTATAATCTTTATCCGTCCGCCAGCGTTAGCGGATCCAGCTCTCCAGGATACAGCTCTGGCCAGGCCATTCAAGCTATGGAAAAACTGGCTTCGGAAACACTTCCTGAAGGCTACGGCGTGTCATGGACCGGCACAACGTTTCAGGAAATCAAGTCAGCCGGGCAAACCGCGTCGATTTTTGGCCTTGCGATCTTGTTCGTATATTTATTTCTCGTTGCGCAATATGAAAGCTGGTCCATACCTGCACCGGTCATCCTTTCGGTTTCCGTGGCAATTGTCGGTGCAATGCTGGGAGCGACAATTGTCGGGTTGCCGCTCAATATATATGCACAAATCGGGCTGGTGTTACTGATTGGCCTGGCCAGCAAGAATGCCATTCTTATTGTTGAATTTGCCAAAGAACTCAGAGAAGACGGACACAGCATTTTTGATGCAACTGTCGAAGCCTCCAAATTGCGGTTCCGCGCGGTGATGATGACTGCCTTCTCCTTTATCCTCGGTGTATTGCCTTTGGTGTTTGCAACGGGGGCAGGGGCCGCGGGCCGGGTTTCTCTTGGTGTGATCGTTTTTACCGGTATGTTGGCGGCAACACTCATCGGTATAATCTATATTCCGATCCTTTATTACCTGTTCCAGACAACGCGAGAGCGCGTGAAGTCCATTGGAAAGAAATCACCTGATTTACCTGAGACGGGAGAAGGAAAATAGGGCATCAGTCAGCCATTGACTGAAGAGTATCCCGTTGCGTCCAACGCCATTTGTTGCTGGTGGACAACACGACCTTGTCTGTAATGCTTTGGATCTCTTTCGCAATTGAAAGCGGGACTGTTTTGGGGACTTTGGTGTCGGTACAGGGTCGTGCAAAAAAAGTCGAGTAAAATACACAGGCCGCGAGATAGGTCCCGATGACGTTTGGGTGAATATCATCGGAATATATCTCGATCCCGGGATGTTTTAGCCGAAAAAACTCCCACGCTTCCCCAACAGGCGCAACATCGGATTTATTGATTTTCGCCAATCTTAGATATGCTCTATTGACCCTTTTTTGCATCCCACCATAGCTGTTAAGGTCAGATGAAATATGGGCGTTTCCAGGATCACCTTTTTTTCGGGCCATGGTCATATAAAATACAATTACAGCAGATGGATTACTTTTTCGGGCTAATTCAACAAGTTTTTTAGCCGGAGCGTAAACGTATTTTTTAAGCTGTTTCTCTGCAAATCCGGGATATTGGCTTTGCTCCTGCAAAACAATGAAATCCCAAGTGCCCTCCATCAGCTCATCCAAGACTTTCTTGTTTTGCGCATGTTGAATTAAGCGACTGCCGCCGGGTGTAATTGATTGGTAGTCCATCTTGCGCTCGCCCGTATCGGCAATTTCGGAAATCATTTTCGGTAAATCGTTCGTATAGGTCAGGCTGTTCCCGATAAACAAAACGCGTGTTTTCTGCTTTGGTACTGAAATGTACTCAGAGTAAAAGTAATAGGTCCCGGTCAGGACGACGATTAATAGAAACACATATCTTGCCATCGGATGAGTCTATATATAGCCAATTGAAAAATCGTAAATTTATCGGCATCAGATATTACACTTGCCCCAAATACGAGAAATTGTTATATGGGAAATGCCTGAGGTCAACTCCTCTCAGGTTATGGAGATTTTATGTTAGAGATTGCGGTAAGCCGCTAGTTCCAGCCCATAGGAACAATTAAAACCGAAGCGACGCCCGAGCCATGAGCTTGGCGGAGTCTTTGTTGTTTTCTCAACTAAAATCGAGTTAATCCATTGAATATATCAAAGTACGAGCAGCGCGTTTTGCACGCTCTTGCTCAAGGTGGCGCCATTTTTCACGAAAGAAGTAAAAATGGTAAAGTGCATAAAATTACCTGCTTCACACGGGACGGACATATCTTGTCTGACTGCACGTTTGAAATTTTTCAACGCCTCAAGAAAAGACGCTTCATTCAATCCAGAAACGGCCAGCCATATCGCGCATCGCGACTAGGAATTACATCTGCCCGTTCACAGTTAAATAATCGCTAAGGAAAATATTCCTCATGATCAGACATTTTAAGCCAGAGGATACTGACAACCTCATCAATATTTGGAGGATGGCCAACGCCATCGCCCATCCGTTTCTACCGACTGCCTTTGTCAAAAGAGTAGAGAATGATATGCGAAGCCTGTATTTACCCAATGCAGAGACCTGGGTTCTTGAGAATAATGGAACCAACATTGGTTTCACAGCCCTTATCGGAAATGAAATAGGGGGGTTATTTCTTAATCCCGCTTTTCATGGACAGGGCTTTGGCCGGGCATTAGTCGATCACGCTTTTGAATTGAAAGGTCCGTTAAAAGTGGAAGTATTTGAGAAAAATATGATAGGTCGGCGATTTTATGACGGATATGGTTTTATCGAATTGAAACAACATCTTCATGGGGCATCCGGTGAAACCGTTCTAACATTATTCAAAGACTAATTATCGGGCAGGGGAGATACTCGAATTTTCCCTGCCTCATTAAGCACTATGTGCGCCCGGTGGCATGCCATTTAAGTCGAAGACTTTCAATCGTTCGGTTAATTGGTATTCAAGGCTACAGTTGCTCTGCGATCCAGCCGTCTGCGGAAAATCTCAGCGATAAGAATACCCAACGGTGCAGAAAACCAGATGCAGGTTAGTATTGACGCAGATTCCCAGTTTCTCATTAGCGGACCCGTAACCAGAAGCATTGCCCGAAACAGCCAAAACGCGCCCCACATGGACCCGACAAACCGGATCATCCATATACGATGAGATACAGAATCCCCTTTTCGAATGGCGAGAACACCCATCACTGCACAACCGTAAACGCAAAATGACATGAACCAGAACCCATAGACTGACAGATTTCCGCCATATTCACTAACATCGCCATGTTGTGAGGCAAGCCATACAGCTGCGATTGTACCCAACGTTAGGCAAATAAAGGAAATGCGACCGAGTAACTTATGCATGGTCTTGTGGTCACCAGAACCGGTTCTGGCCAATTGAATATGCATTAGCACAAATACAATCGAATTTAGACCCAGATGTACATATAATAGAGTATTGCGGAAATTTGACCCGTTCAGAAAACGGTCGTGAAATGCCACCCCCCAGGAGGGGTGGTTTACAAATCGATCCCCCCATACGGTGCAGGCATTATCAGGACAAGGGGCGAGTGCGGCGGCCCCTCCCGTTGCCGATACTCCTAAATTGTCAAGGACATCATAAATACCGATAAAGAACGCTATCGCATCCGGCGCACCTTCTATGAAATACCGGATATTGAGCACCAGTAACAACGCAATGCCAACCCATAAAAAAGGTCCAAATGATCCTCTTTTCAAATCTCGGATTAATATTAATGCCCAAGCGGCTAATGCGACATAAATAGCGATTACACCGAAGGGAAGGGCCATTTTATTCTCCCAGATAATTAAGCCTGTACCAGACAAAGCGATGCTGTTTTATCAGCAGAATGCAATTCAGATTAACTAATGCGACCGGCACCGTCAAATGCACCTCACTATTGGGAGTATCGCCGTTCAGGATTTTTTACAGGCATAGCATTTTTTTATGAAAGGATTAAACTCACCCGTCGATTCAGGAAGGCGTTTATGGATATACTCGCGTACCTCACCACTTTCAACTTCCTCGCCATTTCTATCCAAAGGAAAAGTCCCTGAAATCCAATAAATTTCCTCCTCCACTTCTAAGTGAAAAGTGATGGATTTATCCGGTTCCCGGATTGCTGAAAAATTGTCGATTTCAGAATATCTGATTTTGAAAATAGTGATATATTCACTACTTTCTTCATCATAAATGACAATGATAAGTTTACTGGGTGTGACAAGTAACCGTCCGAAGAAAACCTCTGTAGGTGTCACCAACTGACCCTTGTATAATGTTGGCTCACCATCGGGCTGAACAAAACGGACAGATGCGATGAACATGGTTTCATTGGCGTCAGGAACGTTCTTTAAAGCCTTTGTATAATCTTCGTCTTTTGGGGATGGACCAAACGAGGTACATGCCCCCAAAATCAATATGAAGACTAAAGTGAGTTTGTTCATCCTCATTTCCATTTCACCTAATGGAGCTGAATGACCTAAATTGTTTCCGATCATATAGTGCATCCATATGCTCGCTGGCATTCTATCCTTATTCAGGGAAAAATGAAAGAAAGGCCCGGAATACCAGCTGAGAAAATCTCGTGATTTTCTTTTTCTCGCGTTTTAGCTGTATGCGAATGTTACCTGATGGATGAGATGTCCTCGGCTGCGATTGCTTTCAACCATTGAACAAATATCTTGACTGCCGGTCTTTCAAAGGTGACTGGCAAAGCCACAGCATAATAGGCAAAATGTGTCGGCCAAGCCGCATCACAAGCTTTGACCAGTTGTTTGGTTTTTAACTGTTCGGATACATAAACGTCGCTCAAAAGTGCCAGTCCCTGACCCTCAACAGCCGCTTTGACAATAAGATAATCATCTTCGAAGGACGGCCCGTACAATGCTTTTCGCTCATCTATACCCCGCGCTTCACACCAAAGCTGCCAGTCAGAACAAATTGCGGTGGTATCCCGCAGCAACCTGTAACCAAGGCAATCGATAGCATCATTGATAGGCCTGCCACGTTGCAAAAGGGACGGACTACCGACAACAATGAGTTCGGGCGAGCTAAGCCATTCAGACTGGTATCCCACATAATCTCCAAGGCCGTGACGAATGGCAAGATCAATAGGTTCGCTGCGCAAGTCTACAAGTCGTTTATCGGTTTCAATTGTAATGTTTAATTTTGGGTACTTGTCGGTAAATTCTCCGAGCCGCGGAACGAGACATGAATACGCGAAAGTGGGGGTGGCGCTGATCCGAATTTGTTGCTCAGAATTCCGACCGAAATGCGCGTTATTTGCTTTTTCAATCTTTGAAAAGCTCGCGTCGATATCAGACCATAAATCCTGCCCAGCCTTTGTAAGCTCTACGCCTTTACGGCTTCGTGAAAATAGTCTCTTACCATATCTATCTTCAATGCTAGCAATTCGTTGGCTGATCGCCCCGGGTGTTACCCTCAGCTCATTCGCTGCTTGTTGCATCGCCCCGGCGCGGGCAACAACAAAGAAGGTGTAAAGATCCTGGATACGTAATGTCATATTTTAACTTTAGTACAGCTAAAGTTTATTTACAATTAATTCGTTATATGCCAGCTCAGACTACAGGCCATCATGTGGTTATGGAGGCATATTAATGAAAAATACCCTAGCCACACCAAACAGGCGGCACTGGTCCGTTGTTATCTTTGGTTTTTTAGCCCTTTCCCTTGCTTTCTCCGGAAGGGCCGCCCTTGGGTTGGTTATGCCAATTTGGCAAGGAGAGTTTGGCTGGTCGAGCAGTTATATATCTGGAGTAGGGGCGTCAGCCCTTATTGTAATGGCAATTGTTGCTCCCTTTGCAGGCCGTCTAGTAGACAGGAAAGGCCCACGCTTTACCCTGAATTTGGGAATGGGATTACTGGGTATCGGCTGCGCACTGGTTGCGACCATGAACGGCAAGTTGATGTTTGTCATAGGCTTCGCAGGATTTGCTGCGGTCGGGTTTGGGATCGTTGCTACACATGTTGTTGCAACAGCAGTCGCGCGAACCTATACGGCTAACACCGGTCTTGCTACCGGTATTGCAACTTCAGGAGCAACTGGCGGGCAGTTTCTTATTGTTCCTCTGATTGCCAGCCTCCTGGCTTTTGTAAGCTGGCGGTGGAGTTTTGGAGCCTTGAGCATTGCCAGCCTTTTGCTGATACCTTGTATCCTGTCCAGTTTGAGGCTTAAGAAAAATGACAATGAAAAGGCCCCCCTTCAATCGGCTCGCCATTCCGGTATCGCTCACGATTTCTCCCTTATTGTCCGTAATCCTGTATTCCATGCATTATTCTGGAGTTTTCTAATTTGTGGTTTTACGACAACCGGGGTTATCGAAACCCATCTGCTGCCTTTCGCTTCATATTGCGGGTTCCCGCCGATTCCAAGCGCAACAGCATATGGTGTTTTATCCGGCGTAAATTTGATAGGAATGATAGTTGCCGGCTGGCTTACTGATCGGGCTAATCGGCCCTTGTTGCTCGCCATAATCTATATCCTCAGAAGCCTCTCATTCATTTTACTTGCCAACCTTCCAGGGACATCTGTTGAGATGTTGTTTGTCTTCGCTCTGTTTTTTGGGGTTGTTGATTACTCGACAGTGCCGGTTACGGCTAGCCTGGTCGCCAGCCATGTCGGTTTAAAAGTGATGGGGCTTGCCATGGGAATGGTCTCTGCAGGTCATGCCATGGGGGGAGCATTGGGAGCTTTCCTAGGCGGCTATATCTTTGATACCTCCGGCAACTATGATTTGTTGTGGGTCGGATCCATTTGGCTTGCCGTCAGTGCCGCTATTTTGGTTCTACTCATCCCTAAAACGGCACCTAAGAATGTGCCGGTTTAAATTTCTCACAGTATATTTCGGCAAGGAGCCTATATTTTTGTGATCCTTCAATAAATTGGCAGCGGCTGTATTGCCATTTTGATTAGCATTATCTAACGGTGAAAGGTCTCTAGCTTGTCTCCTGGCTTTCAGAGTTAAATCGGCATCTGTGAAATTTATTTCATACCTGTGAGGAAACAAGTAGTTCAGTGCAGACAACAAGGGTTTTAATATACTCACTGTTGGGAAATTAGCCTTATATCCCGCTACAATTATTGACAATTATTCGTAAAAACTTTCTTGACTCCTCTTTTCGCAATTGATAATCATTCCTAAATAGAAAATGCAGTTCGGGAATTTCCCTTAGCCGTAGAATGGTCACTCAATGCTGAAAAATGATAGTGAGCGCAAGAGTCACAAGCGAATGATCTCGCTTGAAGACAATACCATGCGTAGCGTTGATCTATTTTCACAAGGCCGGGAACTGAAAATTCTGCATGATAGTGAAGAATATAAGCTACGACTTACCGGAAACGGGAAGTTGATATTAACGAAGTAAGCAAATAGCCCGCCACCCAGCCAACCAATTGACGGTAGCCAGGCAGCTAGCAAACGCAATTCACCTCAAAGAAAGTTGTTTGTTATGCGACAGTTGCTGCCGCGTGCTTTTCTAAGCGCGCTTCTCTCCACCACCATATTGTCTCCGGTTTACTCACAGGAAAAGGAACCGGCACCGGCTGTGTCGCTTGATACCGTTACGGTTTATGCCACGCGAAGTCCGCAATCTTCGTTCGAGGTGCCGGCAATGACATCCAATGTTGATCCAGATGCACCGGGAAATGCGACCGCAGGAGATATCGGGGATTTACTGGAGTTTACCCCGGGGGTCGAAGTTGAGAATGGCCCAAGACGCAATGGGCAAACTGTATCTATTCGAGGCTTTGATGATGAAGCCATTCTTACGTTAATGGATGGTCGTCGGCAAAATTTTGAATCTGCCCATGACGGTAGATTTTTCATTGATCCTTCATTGCTGAAACGTGTTGAAATCGTAAAAGGATCGTCATCGTCTATCTACGGGGGCGGGGCCGTTGGCGGTGTCATTGCCTTTGAAACAAAAGATGCCGCAGACCTCCTGAAACCAGGCGAGAATTTCGGTGTTTATACGGCCATGGGCTACCGGACCGCCAACGAAGAATATGCGCCTGTGATCTCTGCTTACGGACGGACAGGCGCTCTTGACGTTATCGGTATTGCGGCACTGCGTCATTCTGACGATATAGAATTAGGGGACGGGAGTGACTTGATTACGAAAGACCGGCTCCTCTCCGGCACCTTCAAGGTTGGATATAGTATTGACAACTACAATACAGTGAAGTTTCTCTATCAGGGGTTTTCTAACGACGGTAAAGAGCCAAATAACAGTGCCGGCGTGATCTCGCCTTCCAACCCTGTTGTCGAGAAGAAAGTGACGGATAACCAGTTTGGACTGAAGTATGAATTTGAAGATGTAGACAATAACTGGCTCAATCCGAAGTTACATCTTTACTACAATGATACGAGTGTTCGTGAAGAGGATATTACCGGAACCAACGCCGGCAGGGTTCAAACGAGAGATATCAACACGCTTGGTTTCACAATTGATAACCAAACAAGACTAACGGCGAGTGATAGTCAGCTTCATACCTTGTCATACGGATTTGAAATATACCATGACAAGCAAACCGGCACGACGACAAATGGCGGAACCCGCCCGGGAGTACCGAATGCAGATGCCACGAATTACGGTTTTTATTTGCAGGATGAGATTGCTGTAGATACATCAGCCGGGAAGTTCTTAATCATTCCGGCTGCCCGATTTGACTCCTATAGAAGCAGCGATGTCGACGGTAATTCGCAAAGTGAGCAACAGGTATCCCCGAAGCTTGCAATTAGCTACCTACCCAATGATAACCTGATGTTTTTCAGCAGCATTTCAAATGCATTCCGTGCGCCGAACCTGACGGAGCTTTACGCATCGGGATTACATTTTCCAGGTTCATTTCCGTTTCCACCTGATAACTTCTTTGTCCCAAACCCTAATTTGAGACCGGAAACCGTAACAACGTTTGAAATAGGTGCAGGCGTCAATTTCGACAGTGTTGTTGCGCAACAGGATCAAATACAGGTCAAAGGATCATGGTTCATCAGTGAAGGCGATGATTTCATCTCCCAAGACGTAGATGTCGTCGCGGGAACGACTGAATTTGTCAATATTTCCAATGCCCGGCTAACCGGTTTTGAAGTGGATGGCGAATATCGATTACATCCTGTTAGCGCAAAGGTCGGTCTTTCTTATGTTGAAGCCGAAAACCGGGATACTGGAGAATATCTGTCGAACAATGTTCCGCTAACTTTTGTAACAGACCTTGGTTATCAGGTAGACGAAATCGACAGTATTTTTGGCGTTCGCGGCCGGTTTGCGGCCGCCAATGATAAAGTGGGGTCTGGTGATACAGAGACGCCCGGATATTCTGTCTATGATGTATATTATCGGTGGGCGCCACAGCAGGCAGGGATCGATACCCTGACGGTAGACGTTGGTATCTCGAATATATTTGACAAAGCTTACACGAAACGCTTTGCCAGCTTGCTCGAGGAAGGACGCAGTTACAATTTAAGGGTTGCCTATAAATGGTAACGGCAATCCTACAGCACAGGACAGACGCGGGGGGGAGGTGGTATATCTACCTCCTCTTGGCCGTCTGTGTGAACGGGCTCATAATCTCTCACATCACGATTACCAGGCCAGAAATTCCTGTGTTCGAAATTCCCGTTCTTCAAGTAAATTTGATGACGCTTGCAAAGCCGGTAGTAACAGCAAAAATTGAACCGGTTAGGGAGATTGCAGCGCCAGTACCTGTTCCATCAGCGCCGATACCAATTGTTACGCAGGCCAAGGCAACAGAAAAAATAATTTCTACTGCCGCAGTTCCAATGCCTCGTCGAAAGCCAACACTTTCTAAACCAGTTCCCGAAAATACCGCCTTTAAAAAACCGATTGTCGAACCTGTAAAATTACCGGTTCAACAGGCAGAGCAGAAGGTAGAAAAGGCTGTAGACGTCAAAGTCCTGCCAAACAAAGAAAAGTTAGATCAGCCTAAGAGTAAGGAAACAGCCCGAGCAAATGGCTCAGGAGTTGCCGGACAGGATGCATCTACTGTTTTAAACGAAGCCAGGTATCGACATCAAACATCACCTACTTACCCGCGCCGGGCGCTCGATATGGGTCAGCAAGGAACCGTGACCTTGCATGCGAAGGTGCTGACGAATGGGGAGCCCGGTGAGCTGAAAGTTGCGCAATCCTCGGGGCATCGACTGCTTGACCGGGCCGCTTTGTCGGCAGTGAAGAAATGGAAATTCGAGCCCACTCGGGTGGATGGTTCCGCCATTGTCAGTTGGGTCCGTGTACCCGTGAATTTTGTCATACAGTAATTTGAAGGAAAATCAGATGAACAAATCCTTGCAATTGAAACCGTCTCTGTCGGCGGAGGAAATAAATACATGGCTTGCCCGATTGAAAAGCGATCAACCTGAAATACGTGCTCGTAACGCAGCCGCTGAGATTGGTATTTCCGAAGGAGAATTACTGGCCGCAAAAGTCGGACAGGAAGTTACCCGACTGTCCGATGACCCTGAAAAAATATTAAGGGAAATAGCCGATCTAGATGAGGTAATGGCGCTTACCCGCAATGAACATTGTGTGCATGAGCGTATGGGCATCTATGAAAATCCAAGCTTTTTTCAACATGGGTCCATGAAAACCGGGCTTTTTGTAAACCCGGATATTGATCTTCGCCTCTTCATGTCCCATTGGGCATATGGATTTGCAGTAGCTGAGCCAAGTAAACTCGGCATTAGAAAAAGCTTACAATTTTTCGATAAATCCGGGCAGGCAATCCACAAAATTTACCTGACCAATAAATCCAACGAGGTAGCTTATGATGATCTGGTTGCAAAACATCGCCATGCGACGCAGACAACGACAATTGAAATTGAATCTTATCCGCCAAAATCGGAGGAAAAACCGGATTCCGAAATTGACTGGGACACCTTCAGGGCAAGTTGGGAAAATCTCAAGGATACCCACGACTTCTTTCCTTTACTTAGAAAATTCAACGTCGATCGCGAGCAGGCCTTTCGGAATGTCGGACCCCATCTGGCATTAGAGCTGGACAACAGCGCCGCACGAAATGTACTCGATCTCGCAATGGCTTCAGAGTGTGAAATCATGGTCTTTGTCGGAAATCGTGGATGTATCCAGATACATACGGGCATCGTCAAAAAACTGGTTGAACATGGCTCCTGGTATAATGTCCTCGATCCAAAATTCAAT
The DNA here is from genome assembly GCF_023746535.1 of Sneathiella marina. Classification (GTDB taxonomy): domain Bacteria; phylum Pseudomonadota; class Alphaproteobacteria; order Sneathiellales; family Sneathiellaceae; genus Sneathiella; species Sneathiella marina. Next base: position 2,125,099 of record NZ_CP098747.1, read on the forward strand.
TTGCATTTGAATGAAGAAGACATCGCGCGAAGCTGGGTTACGCGAAAACCAACGGAAGACGGTATTGTAACGGCGGTTGAAATATTCGATACCACAGGCGAACTGATTGTTACATTCTTTGGTAAGCGCAAACCAGGTGATCCTGAGTTGGAACTCTGGCGGGAAATTGTCGCGAAATTACCTGCCAAGGAAGTTGCCAATGTCGCTTGATGGCGTTGAACTGGAGTTATTGCCGGCGTGGTTCTCCCAATTAGGTCTCATGGGATGGCCGCTTGCAGCATGTTCTCTCATCACTCTTACCATTGGATTTGAGCGATTTGTTTTTGTTCTCAAGACCAGCATCAATTCAAAATCCGAATGCAGACGTCTTGCAGAGACATTGAGGGCGAACCGTCGGCATCCAAAAGTAATACGAGATGAATTGGCTGGAATTTTGCTCAATGAGCTACACCGGCCTTACTTCGCCGGCGTAAAGCTTCTGAGAATGATTGGAACGATCAGCCCGATTCTTGGACTACTAGGGACTATTTTAGGTATCATCGCTGCATTTCAGGTGATCGCCGTACAAACTGGCCCGGTTTCGCCGGCGTTGATAGCCGACGGATTGTGGGAGGCCATGCTGACCACGGCAGTCGGTTTGCTGATTGCGCTTCCGGCGCTGATAATGGCTCATTTTTTTAGCGGTTTTAGTGAACGGCTGTTGGCAGGTTATTGCCTGGAACTTAATCGGCTTTCCTTGTCCTTCGAGTTAGAGAAAGCAACCGAGGCGTCTGAAGTTGTCGATTTCAATGTTGGGGCAAGACGTTAATGATCAGATTACAAGCGGAGGATCCTCATAGTGGAACTTTACGGGACCTGGCACCTGACTTAACTCCGATGCTGGATATTCTTTTTATCCTTCTTGTGTTTTTTCTGCTCACAGCTGGGGCAGTGTTCCAGTCGCTGGATCTTAAATTGCCGTCCAGCGTTGAAGATGAAATCAATTTAGTAAACGCCCCGCAGCATATCATGCTGGAAATTCGGAGCGATTCCTATGCTGTTGATGGTGAAATGATCAACAGCTTTGAAGGGCTGAAAGATACTCTCAAATCCACCTTTTTGGATAAGCCTGACCATGAATTAATCGTCGCCAGTGACAAACGAATTGCGATCGAAAAATTACTTGAAGTGCTGACATATCTGCAATCCCAGGGGATTGAAGCAGCAAATATACTTATGCGGAAGGAAACAAAGAAATGATCAAATTTCTGTTTAGCCTGTCACTTGTTTTCATGACTTCTACGGTCCTTGCAGAAACCCCGAAACGTGTTGTTTCCGTCGGGGGAGCCTTAACGGAAATTGTCTATGGGCTGGACGCTGGCAACCTTCTTGTTGGAAGTGACACGACAAGCTATTTCCCTGCAAAAGCCGCCCAACTGCCAAAAGTCGGTTATCAACGTACGTTATCGGCCGAGGGCATTCTATCGCTAACTCCGGATCTTGTAATTTTATCTGATGAAGCGGGGCCACCTGCAGTGCTTGAACAGTTAAAGACGGCCGGGGTCGATATCTTGCAGGTGGGAGCGGGGCGTTCTCTATCCGATGTAAAGGAAAGCATTCAGGTGATTGCAGTGGCTTTGGACAAAACAGAGCAATCCAATTTTTTGATATCAAGCCTGGAATTGGCATCCACCAAGTTGAACAAAGCAATAGCGGCGCAAAAGGATAAAAAGCGCATCATGTTTATCCTTCAACATAGCGGCGGGGCACCAATGGTTGCGGGCCTGGATACCGCAGCCAGTAGTGTCATTGAACTTTCCGGTGCCGAGAATGCTGTCAGTGAGTACAGGGGATATAAACCGCTTTCTCCTGAAGCCGCGACAGCCATTGCCCCGGATATCATATTAGTAACAACGCAGGGCCTTGAGCAGGTGGGAGGTAAACCCGCACTTTTGAATATACCTGGCATCAATCTGACCCCGGCTGCGAAGCGAGGCAAAGTGATCGCCATGGACGCCTTGTTACTGCTAGGGTTTGGTCCGCGTACGGCTGATGCAGCGATAGAACTTAATCGCCGGACTAATGATTTATGAACCTTTTAACCAAACAGGTAACAGTTTCACTCCCTTTCTTCCGGCTTAAATTCCCGGCATTATTAATACTAAGCTTTTTACTCTTACTGGCTTTAGTACTGGCCTCATCTATCGGTGCCGTATCTATTCCGCTTTCAAAGCTAATTACCTCCGATCTGACGTCGCAGCAGCAGGCAGTATTATTTTCAATCCGTCTCCCACGAGTATTGCTAGCCGTAATTGTTGGCATTGCCCTTGCTGTTTCCGGAGCAGCTTTACAGGGGCTTTTCCGAAATCCTTTAGCCGACCCTGGCCTAATAGGCATTTCCACCAGTTCGGCATTAGCCGTTGCAATTGTTATTGTTTTTGCAGGCCCTCTAACAGGTCTTCTGGGACTCTACAGCCTAAGTATCGCAGCATTTTTAGGGGCAACGATTGCCTGCCTGGTTATTTTCCGTTTCGCTAAATTGACAGGGAAGTTTTCCGTTACTTATTTGTTGCTAACCGGGATAGCACTCAATGCACTTTGTGCGGCAGGTGTTGGCTTTTTGACTTTCCTGAGTAACGACGAGCAGCTCAGGACGTTAACATTTTGGACAATGGGCAGCCTTGGTGGCGCATTATGGCCGTCAGTAATTGTTGCTTCGACAATAGTCCTGCCAGCCAGTTTTATACTGATCCGAAGCGCCCGTGAGTTAAATCTTCTGCTTTTGGGAGAAAACGAAGCGCGGTACCTTGGCGTTGATGAAGAGAAACTAAAGCGTTTGATTATAATTGCCACGGCGCTGACAGTAGGTGCGGGGATAGCTGTTAGCGGCATTATAGGTTTCGTCGGGCTCGTTGTTCCCCACCTGGTGAGGTTGCTGTTAGGACCTGACCATAGATTGCTAATTCCAGCCTCCGGTATTTTGGGTGCTGCCTTGCTTTTGGTTGCAGATACCCTTGCCCGAACGATCGTCGCACCTGCGGAAATGCCTGTGGGAATCTTGACCAGTCTGATCGGTGGCCCGTTTTTTCTCTGGCTTCTCGTAAAACAATACTCTGGAAGGTTTGGATTATGATTGCTGTTAGTAATGTAAGCTTTCGTGTTGGCCGGCAACTCATCCTCGACAATGTCAGTGCGACTTTTGAAGCCGGGAAAGTGAGTGCCATACTTGGGCCTAACGGGGCGGGGAAAACAACATTACTCAAGTGCATTACCGGGTCGTTGGCCGTAGATCACGGTGCCATCTCGATTGAGGGGCGAAAACTGGAGGAGTACTCTCTTGAGGAGCTTTCGATGAAGAGAGCCGTACTTTCTCAAAATACTCCCATTAGTTTCCCCTTTACTGCGGAGGAAATCGTATTCATGGGTCGAAACCCTTACGCGCTAAAAAAAAATAACGCCACCGATACCGAAATCGTTCATGAAACATTGGATTTAATGGATGCATGGCATCTGCGGGAGCGGTCATTCCCAACATTATCTGGTGGGGAGCAGCAACGGGTCCAATTCGCAAGAGTGCTCTCGCAGATATGGGACCGGGAAAAGGCATATCTGTTTTTGGATGAACCCACGTCTGCTTTGGATCTTAAGCATCAATACCAGGTGATGGAGTTAATTCGCCAACAATGTGCCAACAAATACCTGACTGTCATCATGGTCATGCACGATCTAAATATTGCTTATCAAAGTACGGACAAAAGTTATTTTCTTAGAGATGGCCATGTTCACAATTTTGGCGATAGCAAAGAGGTCATAAACGCAGAGACGCTTTCAGAAGTTTATAACCTGCCGATTACATATGCAGCTCGACATATAAACTTTCACGCTATTTAAAAAAACTAAAGAGCCGCCTTTCAGCATATTCTGAATCTTGAGGACTTGACGTAAAACCCAACAAGACATTCCATCGCTAGTTCAAAAGTTCATCTTCGAACGGGAAATTGACGATAAGTTCGCAACCAGACTCTGTGATCCTCACCATTTGCTCGAGCTTTACACCATCCTTGCGACCCGGCTCTCCAATATAACTTTCGACTGAAACAGTCATGTTTTCTTTGAAATTTCCATCATATCCCGTGCGCTCAAACAGATGCAGGGGTGTAAGCTGTGGGTATTCATTACACATGCCGGTACCATGAACCAGAACACCACAATCCAGTTCGGCGTATCGCTCTGGCATTTTCCACGCCTTTTCCGAAAACTCCCGAAATGAAAGGCCTGCCTTCAACAGGGCCATGTTGTGATGAATTTGTTCATACGACAACTTGTAAATGGTTCTCTGCTCTTCTGTCGGTTTAGCCGGATGACATAGCCAGGTTCGGGAGATATCTGTATTATAGCCAAACGGTCCGATCATATCAGTGTCGATGCCGAGAAGTTCTCCTGCCTGAATTTTTCGCTCACCTGCTTCTGTATACCATGGATTAGTATTTGTGCCGGAAACCACCAATCGCGTTTCAATGTAATCACCACCTAAATTGGCGTTGATAGAAACAAGCATCGACCATAGTTCATTCTCTGACACCCCCGGGACGGTCTGCTTGCGCATGGCACTTAAGGCAGTCTCGCATACCAAAGCCGAATGTTTTTGTGCCTTCAGTTCTTCTGGTGTCTTGATACAGCGCGCATATTCAATTACATCCTGGCCGAAGCCGACGGAAATCTGTCTATTTTCCAGTGCAATGCGACCGTCAGAATCCAGCCGATCTATGGCAATGCGGGTATTTCCACATCTTTGCCTGATGACGTCGGCCAACTCATCCGCCCAGGACTCAATCAGGTCGGCTCGTTTGGAACCGGCTGTGTGGTTGTACCATAAAGTGCCAGGTCGGGATTCCTCGATCGTTTCCTTGCCTGCAGAAAGATGTGTGCAATTGACAAAGTCAAACAGCGTTGCCTTTCCTTCTGCCGGAACCAGGCAGTAGCGCGCCGAGTTATGCATCGTCCAGATTTGCATATTACGGCAATCGGTCGCATATCGAATATTGATGGGATCATACAACAGGATTCCGCCCAAATCACGCTTCTGGAGTTCAATTTGAAGCCTCTCCAGGCGATCAAGGCGGAGCGTTTTCTCATCAACAACAGGTAACGCAGCCAGTGCTTTCTTTGCTGCATGCAGATCAACGAGCCCATTTAGATCCAACTGTGGGCCTGAATTATTCATACCAAATCCCCATTAGTAAGAGTTTTCATTGTAAACGTTAAACTGGGCCATTATCATGTGTAAACAGCACTAATTGTTCCTATTCATGATAACTAGAAGTTATGAAACATTATCGCCGGAAAATGCCTTCCCTTGATTGTCTCGTGTTTTTTGAGGCGGCATCGCGTCACCTCAACTTCACCCAGGCGGCATCTGAGCTGTTTGTCACACAGGCTGCAGTCAGCAAGCGGGTTGGCCAATTGGAAAGCCGGCTCGGTGTCGCCCTGTTTCATCGGTTGGGGCCTAATCTTTCGCTGACGGCGGAGGGTGAGAGGTTACAGGGTAATGCGACCCTTGCGTTGGATTATCTTGATATGACGTTTCAGTCTATTTCAGGCGAGGCCGTAAGTGCTGTGAGTATTTCTGCCAACAGTGCAGTATCCATGTTCTGGCTGCAGCCCCGAATGAAGATATTTGGTCTCAGTGATGAAGCTTGTGCGGTAAACCTGATCACCACTGACAGGACGAATGACCAACTTTCAACAGAATCTGATCTGGCAATCATTTACAGTGATGAGAATGTACCAGGCTGGCACTGTACTCCAATTCTTGAGGAACGTCTTGTTCCTGTGGTTGCGCCTTCATTGTTGGAGCGACTAAAGCTCGTCCCACAGATCAGCCTACTGGGTTTTGGAAGTTGTGAAAAACCAACGCTCTTGAATTATCCACGAATTGGACCGGAATCGAACAACTGGGATACATGGACTGAACAACTTGATCTTGAAGAAACTGCCACATGGCCAAAGAAAGAGTACGCAACCTATGCACAAACCATAGGCCGTGCATTGAACGGTGAAGGCGTAGCTTTGGCAAGTGTTTCCTTAATTGAGAGAGAACTTCGGTCCGGGCAGTTATGTTGCCTCAGTCAAGACTCATTACTAAGCCGGTTTAGCTATTGCCTAGCATATCCTCGAGCGAGGGCAATGCGTAAAAACACCAGGTTGGTTTTTGAGTTTGTGATAGGGCAGGCCAGGCGGCAAAAAAGGGATGATAATGTTCAAGCGTCCTCTCTTTGAAAAAAAGACATTCCGCTTTCGAGCCTGATATGCCCCTTTACCGAAAAAACACCACTCTTTGTGGCTCAAGGTGTTTTTACAACAAGGGCACTTTGAGCGCATTCGATCAATTCATTGCAATGATCGAGTGGGTTGCTTTTCGATCTTCCGGAAAGCCAACTGCGGCAGAATATTTGAGCCGGTCCAATAACCTGAGCGAAAAACACCTTACCGTCCACATCTCGCAATACCCGTTTCTTGGTCAAGTGAATACGCCACTGCGCAATTGACTGCGCGAATTGCGCATTTTCCCTCTCCAGCTCCTGTCTAATTTCCTCACCTTTCCACCAGTCTTCAGTTGACTGTTCGAACAGAAATCGCGCCTGCTTTGTATTGTAAATTACCCATTCGATATGTGTCTGGATGAGGTTGGCCAAGCCTTTTTCGCCTCCAATTTCCGGGCCAAGAGCGGCGCACATTGCTGTGTGATAGCTCATAAGCGCAGAGAGGTAGAGTGTCTTGAACAGATCTTGCCTGCTCTGAAAGGCGTGGAAAAAACTTCCATTCGAAATTTTCGCATGTACGCAGATATCCGCTACTGACGTTGCGTCGACGCCTTTCTGTTCAAAAAGCTCCAATGCCGAATTTGCGATTTTGTCTCTTGTACTCAACAGATTGTCTCCCATCATTTGCCTTTTCAAGAGTAACACTCTAGAGTATTACTCTACAATATTATTCGACTTTATAGATTGAGAGCAAGAGAAATGATCATTGATGCTTGGGGCCAGCACCCGACAGTTCGTCACAGCCATGACCCGATTTTTGAATCACTGCGCCGTTGGACTAAACGACGGCCGTCAAAAGAACAGTTGCCCGTTTCCGCAACGATTGACGTAATGGACCAAGGTGGCGTTGATGTAATGCTGACCAGTGCCTGGGTTGCCCCGCGTAACGTGATGATTTCAAATGACGAAGTTTCCGGGTTTGTTGATGAAGCAAAAGGCAGGCTGGTCGGTGTTGGATCAGTTGATATCTCAAGGCCAATGGATGCGATCCGGGAAGTCCGGCGTTGTGTGAACGAACTTGGGTTTAAGGCCATACGTGTTCTACCGTGGCTTTGGGAAGTTCCTCCGACCGACCGGAGATTTTATCCTGTTTTTGCAGCTTGCGTCGAAGAAGGCGTACCGTTCTGCACTCAAATCGGTCATACCGGTCCATTGATGCCGTCGGAAGTTGGGCGGCCCATTTATTTGGATCAAGTCGCACTTGATTTTCCGGAACTGACAATCGTCGCCGGACATATTGGATACCCATGGACCGAGGAAGCGATTGCTGTCGCCACAAAACACGAGAACGTGTACATAGATACCTCTGCTTACACCGCGCGTCGCTATCCTCCAGAGTTGGTGGAATATATGCAGCGGCATGGTAGATCTAAAGTTCTTTTTGGTACCAACTATCAAATGATTGAAGCTGCACATGCTTTAAAAGATCTGGATCAGTGGGAGCTCGAAGATGAGGTCAAAGCCCTATTCCTGGGCGGCAACGCAAAACGTGTTTTCAAGCTTTGATGGGCTGTTTTATTACCGCAAACATCAATTTAGATGCCTTGATTTCAATTTTTTCATAGGTGAATAATGGATTCTGAAAAGCAGCAAGAGTTAGTTGAATTGTTGGTAAGTCTCCGTCGAAGCGGTCGCCAGCAAAGTGGTCTTGATCCAGCCTTGATACCTCCGGATAATGAAACGGCCTACCGCATTGCCGGAGCAGTGGAGGAAAAACTGGGATGGCAGGTTGCCGGCTGGAAAATAGCAGCGACCAACCAGGCAATGCAAAAAGCACTTCGCTCAAATTCACCGATTTATGGCAGGGTTTACGCACCCAATGTTCGAACAACACCGATCTGCGTTGACGTCAAATCGTTTTGTAGTCCAATCCCTGAAGTGGAATTTCAAGCATGCCTGGGAAGGGATTTGCCGCCTCGCCATAAACCCTATTCCTCTGAGGAAGTTGCGGCAGCGGTTGCGTCATTGCATCCAGGCATCGAACTTGCCGAATGTCGATTTATTCACGACGAACAATTTCCCCCATTATCGGCCATTCTTGCCGATGGCGCAGGCAGTGGCACAATCATATATGGCCCGGCGATTATCGATTGGCGAGAAAAAAATATTGCCGGGCAAGAAGTCAATTTGCTTTGCAACAATGAAAAACGGCGTTCCGGATCGGCAGGGAAGGCGCTTGGTCACCCGATAAAGCCTCTGACTTGGCTAGCTAATGAACTCTCGAAAACAGGAATTGGCATGAAGGCAGGTCAATTTGTCAGTACCGGAACCCTAACCGGCATGATTCGACCTAAAACAGGTGAGATTTATGAAGCTGATTACGGCCCGTTCGGAACGGTTACCCTAACCTTCGAGTAAGCAGTTTTAGTATAAACTCGCGAATGTTTTGAAAGGTAAATATTCGCACTGGGTCACATGCTGGCAATCCTTTTGATCCGTAAGGAGGTCCACTTTTTTAAATTACTAAAAAAGAAAGGCTTCGATCATTCGGGTGGCGGAGGGTGGGGGAGAAACCACCGCCTTCTTTCGTATAAGGGTATCAATGGGTTAAAGCTAGTGAGCCTCTTTGCTTGGCTAGATTCTGTACCAGTTGCTTGTATCAGTCCAGTTTAAAACTCATTGCTTTCTATTTTACCAATCCATCAATAATCGGGCAGTCGGGCCGATCATCTCCATTGCAAGTCTCAGCAAGATGAGAAAGTTCGTCGTGAAGGGATTGAAGTTCCTGTAGCTTTTCTTCGATCACCGTAATCCGGTGTAGGGCTATAGCCTTTACATCCCGACTTGATCGATCTCGATTTTCATATAGGTCAAGTAATTCCCGGCATTCCTGAACGGAAAACCCGAAGCTTCTGGCTCGCCGTGTGAAGATAAGTTTATTTATCTCTTTATCGCTATAGAGGCGATAGCCGTTATCGGAACGGCCACTTGGGGTTACGAGATTGATGTCTGCATAGTAGCGGACAGTTTTCGTCGGTAAGTTTGTTGCCTTAGCAGCATCCCCAATTGTGTACATCTTTTCCTCTTGACCTTCCAGTTACTGGAAGCCTTACAAATTCTTTCAGACGAGTCAATTCACTTTGTACATGAGGAAAACATGAGCTTCACAGAAACTGTTGTCGGAATTAACTGGGCCTGTCGACCAACTTGGCGGCGTGCCTCGGTCAATACTTTATGGTGTCTGGTCGGGTGCTCGATCGGTGATATGGGAACCATACTATTCTTTCAGCTTACAGGCATTCCTTGGCCGACTTTGGCAATAATGGCGCTTGCCATTGTCAATGGGCTATTGACCTCCATTGCCTTGGAGACAATAGTTTTATCGCGTCAGATGGTTTTCAAATTGGCATTTAAAACTGCCATTGGCATGTCCCTGATTTCGATGATATCGATGGAGGTTGCCATGAACTACATAGACTATCTTTTTACTGGTGGGGCCAGATTGACATTGTGGGTCCTGCCTCTGATGTGGTTCGCCGGGTTTATTACGCCGCTTCCTTACAATTACTGGCGCCTAAAAGCGTTAGGTAAAGCGTGTCACTGAGGGCGAACAGATGAACCTATCAGATAAAAACAAGGGTATACTCTTTATCGCTTTGGCCTTGATCGCTGTCGGGGCTTACCTTTGGCTCACTTCAGATGAACCGGAAAATCAAATCGGGCGACCCATAGTTGTCGTTGAAATTCCCGAGTTATCGATTGTTGCACGGTCTGGCGAGCAGGCATTTCTGAAAAACTGCGCTTCTTGCCACGGCGATAACGCTGCCGGGTTGGAAGGCAAGGCGCCGCCGCTTGTGCATCGAATATACGAGCCTAGCCATCATGGCGATTTGGCTTTTGAAAGAGCTGTCAAAAATGGGGTGCGAGCCCATCATTGGCCCTTTGGGAATATGCCGCCTGTGGACGGCATAACCGGCACTGAAATTCAAAATATAATTCTGTACGTTCGGGAGCTACAACGAGCAAATGAGATAAATTAGGAACCGTTTGTGATATGCGCCATAAACGGTAACTTCCCTGCCGAAAGAATAATATTCAATTCAACTTTTCCAGTTTTCTGAAAGCCATCTGGCAGATCTGATAGCCGAATGAACATATGTGATGTTGTCAGGTCGAGGCTTTCCTCTGGTTCAATTGAAATGGATCCCAATTCCACGTATTTTGTGTCGTCAACTTTCACCAATATTTGTGATTTTACATTATATGGCCCTATTACCCCCAGTATTATCAGATTGCTGAGAGTTTGATTGGTAATTTTGAACCGCAGCACCGCCGTTTCGTTGTCGTCAGATAGTGTGAGAGATGCCTCTTCAATCTCTGCGGATTGGTACAGGTTATCTGTATCATTAGCCAAAGCACCGACTGTTGATACGATTAATAGGAAGAAGCTGAGGTATAGAGAAATCAGATTTTTCATGAACTTTCCAAACTAAGAATTAGGAAGATGCCCGGAAGGATAGAATCCTTTATCCTTCCGGGTGATTGAGGAAATATCGCGCAGGTCAGAACATGAACTTGGCGCCGATAACGGCATACCAGATATCTGCGCTTTCGCCTTCCGCCTCAATAAAGTTGGCGGTCTGACCGAACTTTCGCTCATAGACAACTCCGACATAAGGGGAGAAAGCTCTGTCCCAAACGTCATAGCTCAGCCGCAAACCCGCTTCGACGCTATTGACCCCGGACCCAACACCAATCTCCCGGTCACTGGAGAAGGCAACATCCACAGAAGCAGACGGCGTCAGGATTAGGTAATTCGAAAGCAGGATTTGATATTCCATGTCCAGATCAGCGGAAAGTTTGCCCTTCTCACTCAAGAAAAGATGGCTGTCCACCTCTATCCATTGTGGAGCTAGGCCGCTTAAGCCAATTACACCATACCAACGATCCGGACCCTCTGGGCTTGTGTATCTTACCCCGCCCTTGATATCCCAGAAATCGGAGATAGGAGTTTGCAAGGCAAGCTGGTTGGAGAGGGACTCGAACTTTTTGACATTGATGTCATATTCTCCGTCTCCTTCCCAACGCAGTTTGAGCTCGTCAGTGCCAATAAAGGCATCTGCATCATAGGCGAAGAGCTCTTCTCCACCTTCTCCGTAGCGATACTCAAATTCTTCTATTTGAAGGCCATAGTAAATATTGGCAGGGTCTTCTGCCAGACTGGTAACTGGTGCCAGCAAAGTAAACGCCGTCAGCGTCGCAGGAAGGAGTTTCAGCATATGCGTCATTGCAATACTCCTTCTTCAGAGCTGTTCAAGCTGGCAGATTTCGGGCCACCTTCTACTACAACTTTGCGAAACATGCCTGCATCTGCATGATAGGAAAGATGGCAGTGAAAGGCCCATTGACCCTCTGCGTCTACTTCGGTTTCAGAATAGACCGTGGTGCCAGGCGCGACACTAATGGTATGCTTGGCAGGGTTCCATTTACCGGCACCAACATCCAGAATGCTCCACATGCCATGCAGATGCATGGGGTGGGTCATCATGGTTTCATTGACGAATTTAAAGCGAACCCTTTCGCCATATTGCAGTTTGAGTGGCTCCGCATCCTCATATTTCACACCATTGATCGACCAGATATACCGTTCCATATTTCCGGTGAGGCGCAGTTCAATTTCACGTGTTGCCTTCCGGTGTTCATAGATCGGCTTTTGAGCCTTTAAATCAGAATAGGAAAGAAACTTCCCGCCGTTAGCGGCTGCAGGAGCGAGACCACTTCCAACGGCATAGAATGCATCTTCCTCAGAACCCATTCCCTTCATGTTCGAATGGTCCATACCTTTCATATTGGAATGGTCCATCTTTTTCATTGATGAGTGATCCATACCAACCATATTGCCATGATCCATCCCCATATCTGCCATGGTCAGAAGTGGCCGTTCCGTCATTTCTGGAATGGCTGCAACCATACCCTCCCGGGGGGCGAGTGTGCCCCTAGCATAAGCCGTCCGGCCCATGCTGGCGCCGAAGATGGTATAGGCTTTATCTTCTTTAGGCCTGACAATCACGTCATAGGTTTCTGCAACACCAATCCTGAGTTCATCAACGGTAACGGGCTGGACATAGTTTCCGTCACCTGCCACTACCGTCATTTTCAACCCGGGAATGCGGACATCAAAATAGGTCATGGCGGAGGAGTTAATAAATCGCAACCGAACCCGTTCCTTGGGCGTAAAAATCCCTGTCCAGTTTTGGTCCGGCCCCATACCATTGATCAGCGGTGTGAAACCTTGAACATCTTCGATATCCGAGGCCATCATGCGCATGCCGCCCCAGTCCATCCGACCTGTTACCGTTTCTCCAAAACCGTTTTTCTTAACATCGGAAAAGAAATCACTCAGAGTTTGTTGCTTGCGATTATAGTAATCTGCGGCCATTTTCAGGTTCCGCATAATCCGCTTTCCGGAGTGGGGATGTTTATCCGTAAACTGCACGACATAGTCCCGGTCAAACCGAAATGGCTCCTTTTTCTTGGGCTCGATGACAATCGATCCGTAGGCACCATCCGGCTCCTGAAACTCTGAATGGCTATGAAACCAGTGGGTACCGGACTGAACAATCGGGAATTTGTAGGTAAATGTCTCACCGGGTTTGATCCCGGGAAAACTGATTTTGGGGACACCATCCATTTGATAGGGTAGGATAAGGCCATGCCAGTGAATAGACGTTGTCTCATCCAGATTGTTGGCCACGTTGATTGTAACCTCTTCCCCTTCTTTGAAGCGCAGAACCGGCCCCGGCGACTTGCCGTTATAGCCGATCCCTTCCTTGGTGAATTCGCCTGTATCGATCAAAACCTTGTCGACGGTCAGATCATATGTTCCAGCATAAACCAGTACCGGGAGTAACGTTGCTCCCATGTTGGTCATCAGACCAAGCGAGAGTGCGCGCATAAGCGTTTTTGTCATTTTCTATTCCTCTAGAATTTCGATGAAATGATGCGCGGCCTGTTTCAAGCCGCGCAATTTTCCTATTCAATGCTGAATTCGCCCATCATGCCGGCGTCATAATGACCCGGGACATTGCAAGCAAACTCCAGTTCACCTCCGTCGGCGAACTTCCAGATGATTTCAGCGGAATCCGCCGGTGCCAGCAGTGCACTGTTCGGATCGTTATGGTCCATGGTCTTGCCATTTCCCATATCCATTTTCATCATTTCATGATTGATTTTATCGGCCTCAAGGACACCATGCTCCATCATCATCATCATTTCTTCCTGATGAGCTGCATGGGTCGCGGCGGTGCCAATATTGAACTCATGGACAAGCTCACCTGCATTGACAACCTTGAAAAGGATGGTTTCACCTTTTTTCACCGAAATCTCCTCTGGTTCGTAATAGTTGTCGAACATTTTGATTTCGATTGTACGGGTGACCTCAGAAGCCTCGCCAGGGACGCCAATGACCGCTTTATCGCCATGGTGTCCACCATGATGATTACCGGCCGCTAGAGCAATGGCAGAGCCTAATGCGAGGGTTACAGTGAGTGTCGCTCCGGCAACGCCGGATAAAAAGTTACGTCTGATTTTCATCGTTTTATTCCTAAACATATCTCCGCATACGCGCAGGCATATCCTTGCCGATATTACTGCAGAGAAAGGGTTACTTTTAAAAGTTAGAAGTCAGGCGACCGCATCCTTAATCCTGACAGGACCTGTGCAGGAGGGAGGGAACGGGGGCCTTGGAAAAAACTAAGCTTTTGGAGGTCGTTCAGGAGGGAAAAGGCTTACAGAGCCAAGTTGTTTTGACAATGTAGAAAAGGATGTTTTCGTCCCGGATTTCGCAATTGTACCGGTTTGGAATTCCGGAGATGAAATGGAGCAGGACGCAACGCCGCATTTTTCAATGTGGCCGTGACGTTTTTTATCTGCAGTGTTTGATAAATCGTCCGCAGCAGCAACCATATAGTGGGCGACACCCTCTTCGTTTGCATGATTTTCCGCCATTGGAACGACCGCAAAAATATTGAACGCAAAAATCAGAGCGATAACAACGCTCATTAATCTTCTGCGGTTATCTATTTTCGGTCGATCTATTATCAAAACAAATCCTTGCGCGACTGACGAAGATTGGTGAACGATACTAGATGTATAAATAATGCTCTGGAAAATCAAGGGCTCGCGTAAATGTTATTTCACGGATGGTTACCGGAGCTTAACTCCTGAAGCAATAATGGCGGAGGGTCGGGGATTCGAACCCCGGAAGGGCTTGCACCCTTGCTGGTTTTCAAGACCAGTGCATTCAACCGCTCTGCCAACCCTCCGCAATGTGGGAGATCCTGAAATTATGAAGATCTCATGCCACGGGATCGATAACGGATACCGAATGGTCTTGATCGTTTAAAGTTCCCCTTTGCCGGTGTCAATATAATTGATCGGCAAAACAGGATAAATATTAAACAGGCAAAAAGTCGCAGGTTAGAAAATCACCAGACATGGTCGCTTATCGTTGCGAAAGAGCCAAACCTGTGGCAAAAAGGAACGATTAGTAAAATGGAGTTCCAATGGCAAAGCAATCGACGCGTTTTATTTTTTCGTCTTTGTTATGCATTTGTTTTCTGGCTTTCGCAAAGCCGGGATTTGCGGCCAAAGAAAAATTTGATGTTTGGCTGGCCAATGTCAAAACAGAAGCCCTTGCAAAGGGCATATCCCAACCGACTATCGATGCTGCATTTGCAAATGTGAAAATCCTTGAACGGGTTGTGGCGCTAGATCGCAAACAACCCGAAACTGTTGAGACCTTTCAGCAATACATGAAAAAACGACTTCCTAAATCACTTGTTGACACAGGCAAGGCGAGACTGAACGAAAACCGGGAGGTTCTTGAGGAAGTTGGCAGAAAATATGGCGTGCAGCCGAGATTTATCGTCGCTTTATGGGGCGTGGAAACACGCTTTGGCAAGTATACTGGTGGATTTAGTGTAATCGACGCCTTGACAACGCTTGCGTATGACAACCGACGCGCAGCCTATTTCCGAAAAGAACTTTTTCTTGCCTTACAAATCTTGGAAGAAAAGCATATTGCCGCAGCTGACATGAAGGGCTCTTGGGCCGGCGCGATGGGTCAATCACAGTTTATGCCCTCCAGTTTCGTGAATTTTGCTGAAGATCATGACGAAGACGGCAGAACCGATATCTGGACGACAAAGGCGGATGTCTTTGCCTCCGCTGCCAATTACCTATCAAAATCGGGGTGGAAAGGCGACCAGACTTGGGGCAGGGAGGTCACTCTTCCCGAAGGATTTGATGTGTCGCTGGTTAGCCTGAAAGTGTCCAAACCCATGCAGGACTGGCAGGATTTGGGCGTTAGAAAAGCGTCTGGCCAGAATTTGCCGTCCCGGCAGCTTAAGGGTTCCCTGGTTCAGCCAAAAGGTGGCAATGGGCAGACATTCCTTGTTTATAACAATTACCGGACAATTCTGAAATGGAACCGGTCGACGTATTTTGCAATGTCTGTCGGACAGCTTGCCGATCTTATCGGTGACGGTTAGTATACTAAATAGGTTCATTTTAAAATGGGTGCGTACTAGATCATGTGTTTTGGTCCAAATTTGAAACTGGTGACGGCAATGGCTGCTCTTGTTGTGCTCGCCGGATGTTCGGAAGTTAATTTGCTCAGTTATGGCGCAAAAACTTTTGCAGGTGATGATGCAGCAAAACCAGCCCCTGTTGCGACAAACAATACAGGCGTTGACAGAGGAACGGCAAAGATCGGAAAACCCTATCAGATTGACGGCATCTGGTATTATCCGGCCGAAGACCTGACATATGATGAAACAGGCATTGCTTCATGGTACGGAGAGCCATTTCATGGTCGGAAAACAGCAAATGGAGCTGTCTATGACATGAACAAAATGACGGCGGCTCATAAAACATTACCTTTGCCAACAGATGTGCGGGTTACAAATCTTGAAAATGGCCGTTCAATTGTCGTCACCGTAAATGACCGCGGCCCCTTTGCCCATTCTCGCATAATTGATTTGTCTAAAAGATCTGCCGAACTTCTGGGGATCATACAGAAGGGGACAGCGAAGGTTCGGGTTCAGGTACTCGATAGTGACGGAAATACGACCGCTACAGCAAATTCACAGGTTGTTGCAAAGCCGGTCACCCCGCTAAATGAAAAGAACAATGTAACCGCTGCTCCCCGTGCAACCATCACAACAGATGCTCTGGCGCCCCCTTCGAATGTCAAGACTGCTACAGGCCCAAGCGTAGAACCTCTTCCTGCGCCGGTGGCGGAACGGCCGGTGCAAGTGGTAGCTGTTAGTACGCCTGCTACCAGCACAACAATTGTCTCTGTAGAACCCGTCAGGAATTCTGAGATTTTTATTCAGGCAGGTGCGTTTGTTGACTTTAGTAATGCCAATAAACTGAGCGCACGGCTTTCAACCATGGGCCCGTCCAAAGTCAGTCAGGTCTTGGTCAATGGTCAGGATTTTTACCGCGTCCGTGTTGGTCCTGTATATGATATCGAACAAGCAGATCAACTGCTTGCAAATCTGATAAATGCTGGTCATACAGGGGCGCGCATCATAATTGAATAACCGTTACAATCCCGGATGGGAAAAGGTTAGCTGACCCGACCTCAAATGTAGCGCTTGCAACCAACTGGAAACAAGATCATGTCACAGAGATTATCGATAATACGCCGGAATATTGTAGTATGGGCTGTTTGTCTTGGCTTCACTGCCGGGACTGCTCAGGCCCTTGACACACCAGCCCGGGAAGCGTTCGTATTCGATATGAATACCGGAACCGTGTTAATGGAAAAGAACGCCGACGAACTGATGCCGCCGGCATCCATGAGCAAGCTGATGACCGTGACAATGGTCTTGGAGCGTCTCAAAGAAGGGTCACTCAAAATGGAGGATACCCTTCCGGTCAGCGAAGCTGCCTGGAAAAAAGGCGGCTCGAAAATGTTTGTGCGGGTTGATACTCGGGTAAAAATATCGGACCTTTTGCGCGGTGTCATCATCCAATCAGGAAATGATGCCTGTATTGTGATCGCTGAAGGATTGGCCGGATCTGAAGAAGCCTTTGGCGATGCAATGACAGCCCGGGCACGCGAACTGGGTATGGAAAAAAGCGTTTTCAAGAATGCAACCGGATGGCCACATCCTGAGCATCGCATGACGGCCCGCGAATTGGGAATATTAGCGAAATATATTATTGAAAACTTTCCGGAGTATTACGGGATATTCAGTGAAATTGATTTTACATTTAGTGACATCAAACAAGGAAATCGAAATCCGCTTCTGTATAAAAGTACAGGGGCTGACGGACTTAAAACAGGCCATACAGAAGAATCTGGATATGGTCTTGTCGGATCTGCAAAACGCGATGATCGCCGCCTAATTGTTGTTCTTAACGGCTTAACCAGTGCAAAGGAACGAAGCCGGGAGGGCGAGCGCCTGCTGGAATGGGGTTTCCGGGAATTTGGCAATTATAGCCTTTTTAAGCCCGGTGATATTGTCGACAATGCGCGCGTCTGGCTCGGTGAAACAGATACAGTCCCTTTGACTGTTGAAGAGGGCGTGACCATCACTCTTTCCCGTCAGGAAAGAAAGTCTATGGTGGTGAAAGTTGCTTATAACGAACCTATACCCGCACCGATCTTAAAAGGCACACCGGTTGCCCAACTTCTTATCGAAATTCCTGATAAAGAAGTAATTACTGTACCGTTGATTGCAACGGAAAATATTGCCCGGCCTGGTGTCGTCCGGCGGCTAACATCTGCCGTGGAGTACCTTATTTTTGGGCCTTCAGCGCAATAAGGTGAATTTATCAATATGCAGGATGGTGAGCAGTTTCCAGGCAGATTTATAACTCTTGAAGGTGGCGATGGCAGTGGGAAATCCACGCAAGCTCGTCTGCTGAGTGATTTTCTTAAAACTAAATCGATTGATGTTTTGTTGACAAGAGAACCTGGCGGCGCCCCAGGGGCTGACGAAATTCGCGAACTTATCCTAACCGGTGAGCCAGATCGCTGGGACGCCGTAGGGGAAACATTGCTATTCTATGCATCAAGAAGAAATCATTTGCGCCTGACTGTCTGGCCGGCGCTTGAGAAGGGTCAATGGGTAATTTCCGATCGCTTTGCAGACTCGACAATGGCGTATCAAGGCTATGGTAACCAATTGGGTGAAGATGTTGTAAGCAAAGTACATGATTTTGCTGTTGGTAATTTCAAACCAGACTTAACTTTTGTCTTTGATATGCCAGCGGAAGAGGGGCTTCGCAGGACCGATGATCGACTTCACGATGAGGATCGCTTTGAAAAAATGGATATTGCATTTCATGAACGACTGAGAGATGGTTTTCTTGACATTGCGCAGAAAAACCCTGATCGGTGCGTAGTAATTGATGCGACAAAATCGATTGACGCGGTGCAGTCAGAGCTGCGGCGGATAACTCTTGAAAGGCTATTGGCGTGACGGAAATTCCGGCCTCGGATGTGCTGGATAATTACCCACACCCCCAAAATTCAACAGAGCTTGTCGGGCACGTTCAAGCGGAAAAGAATTTTGTGGAGAATTTCACCAGCGGCCGATTTCACCATGCATGGCTCGTCACCGGAGCGAAGGGGGTAGGGAAAGCAACATTCGCTTATCGGGCAGCAAAATTCCTCTTAAGCTCAGCGTCATCAGGTGGTTTGTTTGGACCTCCTGAAACGTTGGAAAGCGATCCTGCAGACCCAGCCATTTCACTGATCAAGTCGGGAGCCCATCCGAATCTTGCGATCCTCAAACGACAATATGACGCAAAGGGCAAAAAACTATTCAGCGTTATCCGTGTCGATGATGTTCGGTCGCTCACCAATTTCTTTAGAATGACGGCAGCTGAAGGAAGCTGGCGGGTAGTCATTATTGATACAATTGACGACATGAACAATAATGCGGCCAACGCCATATTGAAGATACTTGAAGAACCGCCCGAAAAAACAGTTTTTCTGCTGCTTTCACACACGCCAGCGGACCTTTTGCCGACTATTCGGTCTCGCTGTCGGTTACTTCCGCTAAAGCCACTTAAAACAGAAGATCTCCGCCAGGTACTTACGCCTTACATGATGGAATTGGACAGCGCGCAAGCAGCAATGCTTGTTTCGCTTGCAGAAGGCAGCCCCGGCAAAGCAATGCAATTATTGGAAACTGGAGGCCTCGATATCTTCGCCGGTTTTCTACAGATTTTTCGTAACTACCCGCGACTTGACGCTGAAAAGCTACATGGGCTAGCGGATATTTCTGCGCGTAAAGATGGCGAAAATGTATACAGAACAATCTGTGACCTGTATCCATGGTGGATATCTCGGCTTGTTCGTGCCGCCAGTAACGATTTCAATATGAACGATTTGTCAGCAGAGGAAACGGATATCATGCGGAAAATGATATCCGGCAATTCACTGGTACATTGGGTCGACTTGTGGGAGAAAGGAAATCGCCTTATGGCAAAAGCCGATTCCATTAACCTTGACCGAAAACAAGTTGTTCTCAATCTGTTTTTAAATGTAGAACGCATGTTGCCGAAAAAATAAAACAGGATTAGGTATGCTCGTCGACAGCCATTGTCACTTAAATTTTGAACAGCTATCAAGCCAGCTTGACAACGTGGTCGCCAGGGCAGGGGATGCCGGTGTCGGGCATATGCTGACAATCGGCACCAAGTTACGTGAATTTGATCACGTTCTTGGTATAGCAGAGGCATATGATAACATTCACTGCTCGGTCGGTGTCCATCCGCATGAGGCTGAAACCGAAGGTGACGAAGTCACGACGGAAAAACTAATTCAATTATCCCAAAATCAGAATGTAGTTGCCATTGGTGAAACGGGCCTGGATTACTTTTACGAACATGCGCCAAGGGAGCTGCAAAAGAAGTCCTTCAGAATTCATATCGATGCAGCTCGCGAAACCGGACTTCCCCTGATTGTTCATACTCGGAACGCCGATAACGATACAATTGACATTTTGCGTGAAGAATATGAAAAAGGGCCTTTTACCGGCGTTATTCATTGCTTTAGTTCTGGCTGGGAAGTTGCTGAAAAATCAATGGAAATTGGTTTTTATGTTTCGATTTCAGGGATTGTGACATTTAAGACGGCAACAGAATTACAAGATCATGTTCGCAAGCTTCCACTGGAAAAACTTCTTGTTGAAACCGATGCGCCATATTTAGCGCCCGTTCCAAAGCGCGGGAAATCCAACGAACCATCCTTTGTTGCGCATACAGCTGCAAAAGTCGCCGTATTAAAAGAAATAACCTTTGAGGAATTGTCTTCGGTAACAACAGATAACTTCTTCAAATTGTTCAATAAAATAGAACGGACAGCTAAATGAAAGTTACGATTCTGGGATGTGGGACATCTGGCGGTGTTCCGCGAATTGGTAATGAATGGGGGGCATGCGATCCGAACGAGCCGCGGAACCGTCGGCGACGTTGCTCCATATTGGTCGAAGAAAAGGATACGCGTGTTCTCATCGATACGTCACCGGATATACGGCAACAGTTGCTGGATGCAGAGGTTGATGATCTAGATGCTGTTGTTTGGACCCATGAACATGCAGATCAATGCCATGGAATTGACGAGCTTCGGGTGCTCGCAATCCATAATCGGCGACGCGTAGATGTCTGGAGTGATCACAAAACACTTTCTATTTTGAAAAAACGTTTTGATTACTGTTTTGAGCAGCTTAACGGAAATTCTTATCCTGCCATATTAACAGACCATCTTATTGATGGCCCGTTTAATATCGGTAATATTGATTTTATTCCGTTCGATCAGGATCACGGTTCAATCACCAGTTTGGGATTCAGAATGGGAAAAATTGGATATTCCAATGATCTGGTAAATCTCGATGATAATGGCTTCGATATTTTGAGCGGTATTGATACCTGGATCGTCGATGCAATGCGCTACAAGCCGCATCCAACTCATGTTAATCTGGAAACGGCCCTTGAATGGATTGACCGGTTAAAACCTCGACGGGCAATTCTGACGAATATGCATGTTGACCTGGATTACCAAACTCTTATCAATGACTTACCTGATGGCGTTGAACCTGCCTATGACGGGATGGAAATCGAGGTTTAGATGTCAGATACGCTCCAATTTAGAATTGCGCAGGAGAGGGATCTTTATGACATTTTAAGGCTCATTGCCCAGGATCAACTGGGATCCAAACGCGAAACGCTCTCAAATCCACCCTCAAAAGCATATATTGATGCTTTCAAGGACATGCAGTCACAAAAAGACAATAATTTTATCATCGCCCTGCAAGGCGATAGAATTGTCGGATGCTACCAATTTACGCTCATTTACGGCATTTCGCGCGGTGGCGCACCACGTGCGCAAATCGAAAGTGTTCGAGTAGATCAGTCACTACGGGGTTCCGGTATAGGCCGTAAGATGATGCTGGATGCAATCGACCGAGCCAAAAAATCAAACTGTCAACTGGTGCAGCTGACAACGGATAAGACCCGGGATGACGCTCATCGGTTTTACGACAATCTTGATTTCACAGCCAGCCACATCGGCTACAAGATGAAGATATGAAAATTTGCGACATTGGTTATGACGCGGTCCATATCATTGTTTTACGTGGCGATCAGGCACCAAAGTACACTGATCTCATGCTGAGCTCGCTGAAAATCGGGTTTTAGATTTCTCATTAGGATCCAGTCGCTTGAATTTAAGTGACTGGAAATTTCGCTGACAATATGTCCAACGATACCAAATCCGCTGCTCAAATGAATTGGGGAGAGCACTTATCAAGCGGCAACAATGAATGGCTTCAATTGCCCCGATAGATATTTCATACTCTACATGGAGTTTAAAGGCCCAACAGGGAAGTTTCTAACCATGTTATATCATCAAGCGATCGGGAAATGCTTATAGGGGCCATCGAAAAGCCCATAAAACGACATATCGTTATTTTCCATAATATATATTATGCGTAAAATATCATCGACTGATAAACTCATTTATGACGTGCGATACTTGTTAGCTTGTGCCCTTTCGGGCTTTTAAAATGTCATTCGACTATGGAATAATTTTATAATCATCTCTTAAAATTAAAGCGCCAGTTAGCCCTGCTCGAATGCGGAATGATATTTGACCGCTCCCTTCGGTGCTGGCGTTATGAAAACAAGTCGCTGAAAATATTCTGCGGGAGCATCTGTATATTTTAGCTCCGGATCACATTCAAAGCCAAAGCGACTATAGTAATTTGGATCCCCCAACAAAACACAGCCTTTTGCTCCCAAATCTTTCAATTTTTGTAACCCCTCGCGTATCAGCGCTGATCCTATGCCCTGCTTTTGACGATCCGGCCATACTGATACCGGGCCTAGCCCATACCAACCATCTTCCAAATTATTTATGGTGACTGGTGAAAAGGCTATATGGCCGACTATATTATCACCGTCTACACCTACCAGCGAAATAGTTAAGGCGTCATGATAGCGCAAAGCATCAACAATTGCGGCCTCGGTTTGGTTACTAAATGGCATGTCTTTAAAGGCGGCATTCGTAAGTTGCCGGATGGTCTCGATATCTTCTTTTCGTTCGGTGCGAAGCTCCATCTTTTTGCCCCTGATATTAACAGGCCCTTTAATGCGGCCTGTTATTTTTAATCCTTTCACAAGTTACTGTCTAACGGTGACCCGTCGCATTTCATCCTGTCCCTTACCCCTCACCTAACCCCGGAATCCCGAAAATCAGGTCTTCGATACCTTCAACGGTATCCATCGCTAAAATACGATTTGCAATCCGGTAGGAAAAGCCATTCCGCGCCAGGGATCCCATTTCCTTTTCCCATCTTGCCTTCCGAGTTTCCTCGGGTTTGTACGGGCCAAATTTTCGTTTCCGTACATAGAGTGCTGCGGCAGCCATGTCTATTTTCTCTTGGTCCTCTCCCAATCCGGAAAGGGCAGATTCCTGAATATCCTCTGAAAGTTCAAGCTCCATCAGCTTACGGCGAATTTGGTTCAAGGATTTTCCCTGTTTCGCCATCAGTCGCGCTTTGCTGGCAGCGTATTCACTGTCATTCATAAAGCCGGACGCCACTAATTTGGAGATTTCAGTATCTATGGTCGCGCGAAGCTCGGCCTCATCCAGCTCAAACAAAGCCAGTGCAGGCTCAGCTTTTTTATACAGATGGGTGCGCATTTTATGGGTCGTTGTTGCGAACCGATCCAGATATCTCAAGGCTTGTTCTCGTATCCATCTTGGCGTCGGCTCCTTTGGCTTTCGCTTTTTTCTGATCTGTTGTTGCTCGCTGTCTTCCATGGGATCACTTTGTTTTTAAACCATTCCCAATGTTACGACTGGCATATGGCAAAAGAAATACATTAAACTACAATTCGTAAATTTTGCCCATGAGGTCCCTGCCTTGGAAAATCTTGATACAAGTTCGCCGATCAACCGTCTCCTCGATATCATGTCCCGGCTTCGTAATCCGCAAGGCGGTTGCCCGTGGGATCTGGAGCAGGATTTTTCAACCATTGCCCCCCATACCATCGAAGAAGCCTATGAAGTCGCAGATGCAATTTCAGAAGGTGATATGGACGATCTGAAAGACGAGCTTGGTGACTTAATGTTTCAGGTGGTCTTTTATGCGCAAATGGCCAAGGAACAAGGAGATTTCGATTTTAACGGGGTTATTGACGCAATTTCCGACAAAATGATCCGCCGGCACCCGCATGTGTTCGGAACAACGGATATCGGCTCCGCGGAAGCGCAAACCCTGGCCTGGGAGGAAACCAAAGCGCAGGAACGTGCGTTAAAAGCAAAAAAACGCGCCAAGCCGCCTTCTGCACTGGATGGCGTTGCAAACGGCCTTCCTGCCCTTACACGCGCTGTTAAGCTTCAAAAACGGGCGGCTCGAGTTGGCTTTGACTGGCCGGACATAAATCCGGTTTTCGATAAAATCGACGAAGAAATGGCGGAATTGAAAGATGAAATCAACAAAGGCGGGTCAAAACAAAGAATTGCGGAAGAATATGGAGATTTATTGTTTGTTCTTGCTAACTTAGGCCGTCATCTTGATCTGGAACCTGAAACAATATTGCGACAAGCAAATCAAAAATTTACAGGCCGGTTTCAGGCGGTCGAATCCCTCCTGGCCGACAGGGGGAAAGAACCATCTGACAGCACGCTGGAAGAAATGGATGATCTTTGGAACAGAGTGAAAAATGCCAAATAAAACAACTGGTTAAACCGTTATATTTATCATTTTTTCAAGTCTCCCAACATTCTCAGAAGAAAGTTTCACGTCAATATGCACTATTTCCTCCCGGTCCTCGCGGTCCAATACCGTCCCGTTCCGGTAAATCCAGGACAATGTCGCGCCATCTGAAGCTGGTAAATCGAGAGACAATACCTTCTGACGTGCCGTCAATTTGGTTTCGATTATAGACAGAAGGGATTCCGTCCCCTCACCTGTCACCGCCGAAATTGCCGCCAGACTGCCGTCACGCCCGACACCGTTGAGGGTTATCTCGGTATTTTCCGGTTCCAGCAGGTCAATCTTGTTAAGCACTTCCAGATAACCATGCTCATCATCTATATCAACACCAAGGCGCTTCAGCACATCGAAGACGTCTTTCTTCTGTGCTTCTGTATCTTCATGGGTGATATCTCGAACATGGACAATCAAATCTGCTTCAAGCACCTCTTCCAAGGTTGCCCGGAATGCAGCGACCAGTTCCGTCGGCAGATCTGAAATAAACCCAACCGTATCAGAAAGAATAACGGTTTGTCCGCCGGGCAGGTCAATTTTACGCATTGTCGGGTCAAGCGTTGCAAAGAGAAGATCTTCAGCAAACACTTTTGATGCCGTCAACCGATTGAATAAGGTTGATTTACCGGCATTCGTATAACCGACAAGGGCAACAATCGGATAGGGGATTTTTTTGCGCTTTGCACGATGGAGTTCACGAGTTCTTACCACCGATTCAAGCTGGCGTTTAATTTTGACGATCCGGTCATCAATAAGCCGTCGGTCAATTTCAAGTTGGGATTCACCCGGTCCGCCAATAAAGCTTAAAGACCCTCTCTGTCGCTCCAAATGGGTCCAGGACCGGACAAGACGGGTTCGCTGATAACTGAGATGGGCCAGTTCAACTTGCAGTGTTCCCTCTTTGGTTTGTGCCCGTTCACCGAATATTTCAAGAATCAAACCGGTTCGATCGACGATCTTCACTTGCCATCGCCGTTCCAGATTGCGCTGCTGGACCGGGGTTACGGCGCCATCAATTATGACAACATCAATATGAAGGTTTTTTATAAAGTGGCCGAGTTCATCAATTTTTCCCTCCCCAAACAACGTCCCCGGTTTGGGTTTATTGAGGGGAACAACTTCAGAATGAACGACGTCCAAGGAAATAGCAGCCGTCAAAGACACAGCCTCTGACAGGCATCCTTCCGGATTGCGAAGCTTACCTTTTTCGTTTCTCTTTACGAAAGGATGGAGGACTAATGCTGATTCTCCAGAGCGTAAGCCGTCACGCTCTGCATTGGGATCAATTTCTGCTATAATAAATATCCAATAAAATTAGAAATTTATACCTCGCCTGCTGCCGGGTCAAACAGCTTGATTGGGCCTGAAGGCATTACGGTGGAAATAGCATGTTTATAGACCAGCTGTTCGTGGTCATCACGACGCAACAATACGCTGAAATTATCAAACCAGCTAATCACGCCTTGAAGTTTCACACCATTAACTAGAAATACAGTCACAGGGACTTTGTCTTTCCGTACTTTGTTCAGGAATACATCCTGCACGTTCTGTGATTTTTCTGCGGCCATTTGGTTCAATCATCCTTCAGTCATCGAGTTATCTTGCTAACTTTTTAGTCCGCGTGGTTTATACAAAACCAAAATCTAATGCAATAGGCAAAAAAGTTTCCCTGACATAAGGATTTATTGAACTAAACACAAGCATAATAACGAAAAAATGGCCAGAAATATAGCTTTTGGCAAAAAAACAACAAAATGTTGTGAAATCATGCCTAAACTCTAGGAAGCATCTTCCATAAAATCACGATAAATCTGTCGTAAAGTCACAGAAATACTACCCGGATTACCATTTCCAATTACATGTTCATCGACCTTAACCACCGGTAAAACATAGGATGTGCTGCTGGTCAGGAAAACTTCACGGGCGTTATGAAGCTCCTCGACCGTGAAACTTCGCAATTCGAACTCCACTCCCTTCTTCTCGAGTTCCCGAAGTAAGGAAGCGCGCGTGATTCCCGCCAGAATTTCATTACTGGTCGGCCGGGTAATAACTTTTCCATCTTGATTGACAATCCAAGCGTTGGTTGAACTGCCTTCAGTTACCATGCCGTTCTTATCGACCTGAAAGGCCTCATAGGCGTTCTTGTCCTTTGCGGCTTGTTTTGCCAAAACATTGGGAAGCAGGGATACCGATTTAATATCGCAACGATCCCAGCGAATATCCGGAACAGTGACGACATTCACCCCCGCTTGTGCTGTCCTCTCCGATTTATCCATGGAAAGCCGTTTGGCTGTCATGACCAACGCAGGTGTCGTATTTTTTGGAAAAGGATGATCCCGCGGCGCAACACCTCGGGTGATTTGTAAATAGATAATGCCATTTACTACACCGTTCCGGCGAACGACCTCGCGCATAATCATTTTGAGCGGTCCGGCTTTCATGGGCGCATCAATCTGAAGTTCGCCCAGACTCCGCCATAACCTTTCCATATGACCTTCTTCGTCAATCATTTTACCGTTTACGATTGTTACGACCTCATAGACACCGTCCGCGAACTGATATCCCCGGTCTTCAATATGGATACTTGCATGGCGGTGAGGCAGATACTGACCATTTACATAAGCAATTCGAGACATTTGGTTTCCTGTTTTTAGCGTCGCCATAAAGCCGGATTAAAAAGCGAAAGTACGGCAAAAAATTCAAGCCGTCCGACCAACATGGTTATACACAATATCCATTTGGAAGCATTTGGTAACTGATTATAACTAATAAAATTTTCTGTACCAATTTGTACATCTGTAATCAAGGGCTGAGCTGCCGAACCTGCATTTGCGAGATTGGTGACGGCCAAGGACAGCGATGATTGAAAATCGAGCCCGTTGAACGCCAATAGTAAAGTTACCAGCACCAAGGCAAAGCAATAGATAACGAAAAATGTCCAGGCCGACATGATTTGCTCGCGGGAGAGCCGCCGTCCCCCGTAAAGCAAGGAAAAAACGCCGCTGGGGAAGCTGAGTCGCTTAATCTCCGCCCCTGAAAGCTTAAACAAAACGAACACCCGCATCAGCTTGATGCCGCCAGCCGTCGATCCGGTTGACCCGCCAATGGTGATTAAAAACAAAATCAGAAAAAGTGCCCCGATTGGCCAGTAATATTGCCCGGTGCTGGACACCAGGGGCAAATTATATCCCGTTGTGGTAATAGCTGAAACTGAATTGAAAATAGCGTATCGGATGGTATCAAATACTCCCATGTCCGTTTCAGCCATCATCAACCAGAACACGGCAAAACTCCCCAATGCAATGGCCAGGAAAAGATACCGATATTCAGGATCCTTGAAATAGGCCTTTCTATCGCCGTTGAAGAAGGACCAGTGGAGTGAGAAATTGAGGGCGCCGATCACCATGAAAACCATCAGGACGATTTCGATGGACCGGCTGCTGAATATCTCACCGGTATCGTCTGACGTCGTAAATCCGCCTGTAGAAATTGTGCTGAAAGCATAGCAAATTGCATCGAAAGCCGGCATCCCTACCGCCCAAAGTGCAACAATGCAAACGGCCGTCAGAAGGGCATAAATCTTCAATATGGACAGAACTGCGAACCTGATCCGCCGCGACAATCGGCGACGCGTACTTTTCGCGATCGCCCGTGTGAGCGGGTTATTTCCAGGAATATTGAAGGCCGACGCAAGGAGCGAGACAAACACGATTAAAGTAAATCCACCAACCCATTGGATGAGGCTACGCCATAGCAATACACTGGGTGCCTGCTCATCCAGGTTTTCGATAATCGACGCGCCATTGGTTGTAAATCCGGATAAAGCTTCAAAATAAGCATTGGTTGCAGACGGGATGGCGTCACTCAGGTAAAGCGGTAATGCCGCAAATAACGGCACAATTACCCATATCAACGTCGCCGAAAGAAAGGTTTCTCGCCGACCAAGACTGGCGGTTTCCGTTCGCGTAGCAAACACCAACCCTCCGCCCAGAAAAACCGTGATGATTGCAGACATGAAAAAACTTGTCGCCACAAAAATCTGCGACACCAGCAACGCAAACAGAAGTGGCAGCACCATTAATCCCGACAGGAAAACCAGTGACCAACCCAGGATCATGAAGGCGGGAGCGAGCAGCATAAGGCTTAGAAAAACTCCAAACTGACAGTAAACATTTCTTCGACTTTACGTACAGCATTGCGTAATCCCAACATAACCACCCGGTCATTGGTTTTAATGATCGTATCTCCTCTTGGAATTTCGACTTTGTCGCCTCGAATGATCGCACCAACAATTGTCCCTGCCGGGAGATTTATCTCTCTCAATGGCTTGCCGACAAGCTGTGAGGTCTCGAGGGCCTCGCCCTCGACAACTTCTGCCGCCCCATCCCGAAACGAATGCAGTCCCCGAATACGGCCACGACGAATATGCTGGAGAATTTCAGATACCGTGGTGGCACGGGGGTCGACGACAACATCTATCCCCAGCGTTGTCACAAGGTTACCGAAAACCGGGTTATTGATCAGCGTAATGGCTGTTTCACATCCCTGCCCCTTTGCCAGCAAAGATGACAGGATGTTGACCTCGTCATCATTTGTCAGGGCAACAATTGTTTCTGCTCGGGCAACATTGGCCTCTTGCAGCAAATCCGGATCAAGCGCATCACCATGCAGCACAACCGTATTCTCCAGATGCTCCAGAATATCCTCGGCACGCTTTCGATTATGCTCAATAATCTTCAACGAAACATTCCGCATGTTCTTTTCTATGAACTGAGCCAAATGAAGGCCAATATTCCCGCCGCCGACAACGACGATACTTCTGGCTTCCTGCTCCTCATGTCCAAATAGGGGCATTGCGCGGGAGACATGTTTGCTATCTGCCGCAAAATAAACTTCATCCCCGGGGTACATCTGGTCAACGCTTGAGGGAACAATCATGTTGCCTTCACGGTAAATTGCGACAACGACGACATTCAAATCCGGGAATAATTCAGTCAATTGCCGCAAGGGTGTATTGACGATTGGGCATCGTTCATCCAGACGGACCCCAATTACCTGAACCCGGCCTTCGGCGAATGAAACAGTATCGATGGCCCCGGGCACTTTCAGGCGCCGTTCAATCGCTTGCGCAACCTCGATTTCCGGAGATGTGATTACGTCAATGGGGAGGTTGTCTCTGCTGAACAGGTGAGACCAGATAGGCTCCAGATATTGTTGGGAGCGAATACGGGCGACTTTTTTCGGGATATCAAACAGCGAATGGGCGATCTGACAGGCCACCATATTGACCTCATCACTATACGTGACCGCAATCAGCATATCCGCATCACGGGCGCCGGCCCGCTCAAGGACATTTGGATGGGAGGCATGCCCTACCATGGCCCGAACATCAAGCTCGTCACCGATTTTACGGACCAGTTCCGCCGACTGATCCACCAACGTGACATCATTTCTTTCCCGGGCGAGCTGACGCGCAATATTCGATCCAACCTGCCCTGCACCACAAACAATTACCTTCATTGCGGTAAATACTCCCCATAAGTCATCGTCGCTACCCTACATGCAGGCCTTACTCCGCAAATTTCTTTCGCTCGCCATTGCTCACACCAAGCGATTTCAATTTACGATGTAAAGCGGATCTCTCCATACCAACAAAAGCGGCGGTACGCGAAATATTTCCACCGAACCGGTTTATTTGCGCTTCCAGATATTCCTTCTCGAAACGCTCCCTGGCTTCCCGTAAAGGTAACGCCATAATTTCCGTATTATCATTTTGTCCTACCATGACGGATTGTGCGGACCCGGCATCTGCAGGAACCATCTCCACGGTTATCGGCGCCGATTTATCTCCTGTCGCCAGGATCATAATCTGTTCGATGACATTTTTGAGTTGCCGTACATTGCCGGGCCAGGAGGACGCCTGCAAGGTCGCCACGGCATCTTCGCCTATTTTTCTGATGGGAAGGCCAGAGCTGGAGGCGAAGCGTTCGATAAAAAACCGCGCCAACGGCCCGATATCCTCGGGCCTTTCCTTCAAGGGTGGCACCGAAATGGGGACAACACCCAGGCGGTGATACAGGTCTTCGCGCAGCTTTCCTTTTTGCATGGCATCCTGCAAATCCTGGCTGGACGAAGAGATAACCCGTACATCCACCTTGATTTTCTCGCTCCCGCCGACACGCTGAAAGGACTGATCGACGAGAACACGCAGGATCTTGCCCTGTGTTTCCATGGGCATATCAGCGATTTCATCGAGAAACAATGTCCCGCCATGGGCTTTTTCAAGCAAGCCGCGCCGTCCCCCTTTTGTTGAACTCATGCGGCCTTCCTCAACCCCGAACAATTGAATTTCAATCCGTTCCGGCGCCATGGTGGCCGCATTGAGGACCACGAAAGGTCCGTTGCTTCTTGTTGATTGTTCGTGAATAAGGCGGGCGACGACTTCCTTGCCCGACCCGGACGGGCCGGCAATCAGGACCCGGCTTCCCGTTGGTGCCACTTTTTCGATGGTTTGCTGCAGCTGTACCATCACATTGGAGCGGCAGACCAAATCGGTCAGGACTTCACCGGCTTTGTGTTTTAGCTCCTTGACTTGCCGACGCAATCGCACGGCCTCCAGTGATCTTTCGACAAGCTGGATAAGACGCTCGGCTTTGAACGGTTTCTCGATAAAATCATAGGCCCCGAGCTTTATGGTCTGCACCGCTGTCTCGATATTTCCATGGCCGGAGATCATGAGGATCGGTAAATTCGGGTGATCTTTCACCAATTGCTGCAAAATCTCGATACCATCCAGCTTGCTGCCCCGCAGCCAGATATCCAGAATAACTAGATTGGGCCTGCGATGAGAAACTTCGGCGAAGCATTCATCACTATTTCCTGCCGTCCTGGCTTCATATCCTTCATCATCAAGGATTCCGGCAATGAGTTCCCGGATATCGGATTCGTCGTCGATTATTAAAATGTCCGCAGACATAATCAGTCATTCCCTGTTCTTAATCTTATTTCATTGGTAGGAAAGGCGGCTTGGACTTGCGCGCCCTTCCCGTTCGGTGCATCCATCATGGTGAGCGTGCCCCCATGTTCTTCGATAATTTTGGTAACGATCGCCAGGCCCAGCCCGGTTCCCTTGTCACGGTGCGTAACATAAGGCTCGGTCAAGCGACTGCGGTCTTTTTCCGGCAGGCCGCGTCCATTATCCGTAACCTGAAGGACGAAATTGTCGTTTTTCCGAAAAATTTCGACCGTGATCGAGCCTCTTTCAAGATTGTCTGCCGGACCGTCCCGACCGGCAATGGCATCGGCGCTATTTTGCAGCAGGTTTGTAATAACCCGGTTAATTTGCGATGCATCACAGTCATAGGTCATGGGTATGGAAACGTCATTGAAAACATAGTCGATTTCAGGATGGGCAACTTTTTGTAAAAAGACGGCTTGCCCGGCAAGCTCGACCAGATTTTCCGGGCTGAATTTTGGGGTCGGCATTCGGGCGAAGGACGAAAACTCATCCACCATCTGACCGATATCGCCAACTTGCCGGATAATCGTATCGGTACATTGATTAAAAACATCAATATCATCGACGATCTGCTTGCCATATTTACGTTTAATTCGTTCGGCAGAGAGTTGAATGGGCGTAAGCGGGTTCTTGATTTCATGGGCAATGCGGCGGGCAATATCTCCCCAGGCGGCCATTCGCTGGGCGGAGACCAGATCGGTGATCTCATCCAGCGTGACGACAAATCCCTGCAGTCCACTGCCGGAAATCTCGGCGGCCACACGAACGAGCAAATGCCGGTGAATGCCCCCCGTCTGCAATTGCACCTGACTTTCCGCAACACGGTAGGGCCGGTCCCTGATCTCATCCAGTAGAAAGCCCATTTGCGGTACCACATCGGCGAAAGGCTGACCAATGAGCTCCTGGGATTTGAGGCCGAGAAGTTCCGTTGCGGTTCGGTTCGGTAAATTGATCAACCCGTTTTTATCGACACCGATCACTCCTGCTGAAACACCGGAGAGCACAGCCTCCATAAACCGGCGCCTTTCATCCAGTTTGTCGTTGGTCTCTTCAAGCTCTTTGCGCTGGGTCAGCAGCTGCCCGGTCATCCGGTTAAAGGCCCGTGACAAAGTCGCCATTTCATCATAGGCCCGATGTTCATCCACCTTGGTCATCAAGTCACCCGCCCGAACCCGTTCCGCCGCTTTAACCAGATCCTCGATCGGACCCACCAGGCGGGAGGCGATCACCAGGCCGAACCACACTGCCGCCAGGACCACCATCAGCGAAATAATAAAGAAAACCGCTGCGAACTGAATTTGAATACCAAAGCCTTCATCTTTCAGTTCCCGGTACTCGGCGGCGGCGGCCCGGGTGCGTTCCAGATGTCCCAGAACCCGGGGCTCAATAAAACGGCTTACATACAAATACCCGTCCAGCAAGCGATCCAACCGGATCAAAGCCCGCACCTGGTCATCATTCCCGGTGGTCGTGATAACCACATCCTGTTCGCGCGCGTCATTAAAGGTCGCGGGAGAAATTTCATCAAATTCCAGGGCAAAGCTCAATTCAGACTGGGCAATGACAGTTTGCGCACCGTCAATAACCACAGCCTCGCTTAGATTGCGGGCAATTACCTGATCGCTCAAATAGGCGCCGAAACGGGCTCTGTTTTCCAAAATCTGAGGCGGCGCCCGGTTAATCTGTGCGGCCATGGCAAACACATCGGAGCGGATATTCTGAATATGTTCCTTAATATAGGCATCGGCAACCACGAGCGATTCCGAAACCGCCGTATTCACCGGGTCCGAGAAATGTTTCTGAAAATAGATGTTAAAGAACAAGGCGGAAAACAGCGCCACCATCAGCGCCGGCGCCACCGCGATCAGAGAAAAAAGCCGAACAATCCGGCGATGCATCTGGCTGCCCGATCCGCCTACCTGCCCTTTACGCCACATGCGGATCAACCGGTGACAGATCACAACAGCCAGCAAGACGACAAATACAATATCGGCAATCAGCAAAAGACGCGTGTAAACCGGGTTTTCGATGGTCAGGGACTGGTAAGTGGCTATGCCACTGGCAATGGCCAGCATGGCCACGAAGAAGGACGTCTTCGGGCCAAGACCTATCTTGCTCGCCCATCGCAGCAACGGAAACCCGGATTTCATTTTAACCTGTTGTGTTTGTGTCACGCTACTGTTCCAAGGACAAGACGTCAGAAGGGCTGAAAATAGCTCTTTCTTCGAGAAATAAGGTCAGGTTATCAATATACCACATTGTGGTATTTAAGCATCACTTAAGGCCGCGCACAACTTGAATATCCAGCTCACGTATCTTTTTCCGCAGGGTGTTTCGGTTGACCCCCAACAAATCTGCAGCTTTTATCTGATTTCCATTGGTTGCCTCCAATGAAAGACTGATCAGGGGACGTTCAATTTCGCGCAAAATACGGTCATATAATCCCGTCGGCGGTAGATTCCCTGAATGAGCAGCAAAATATTTCGACAAATGTCGTTCCACCGCCGTTCCAAGATTTTCATCCTCAATATTCACATCGCCAGCACCATTGGCAACTTGCGGGGCAAGTTCCTGATCAATAATGGAGGTGTCGATCACATCATCCGAATAGAGCGCGGCAAGCCGCCGGACCAAATTCTCCAGCTCCCGGACATTTCCAGGCCATTTATGCTTCTTGAGCCTATCCAGGGCCTCACTTCCGATACTCTTGACCGGCAAGCCCTCTTCCTGCGTTTGAGTCAGGAAATGCCGCGCAAGGTCAGGAATATCCTCGGCCCGTTCGCGCAACGGCGGCAACCGCAAGGGAACCACATTGAGACGATAATATAAATCCTCCCGAAACAGGCCTTGCCGGACGAATTGCCGCAAATCGCGATTTGTCGCCGCCACAATACGCACATCCGTCTTGATGGCGGTACGGCCGCCAACCGTCGTATATTCACCCTGCTGCAATACCCGAAGAAGCCTTGTCTGGGCTTCAACCGGCATATCGCCGATTTCATCCAGGAATAAAGTCCCGCCCTGTGCTTGCTCAAACCGCCCGATCGCCCGCGTATCGGCGCCGGTAAAGGCCCCTTTTTCATGACCAAACAGCTCGGATTCAATCAGTTCCTTGGGGATTGCCGCCATATTAATCGGCACAAAGGGACCGTTTTTCCGTTTGCCATATTCATGCAGGGCCCGCGCGACAAGCTCTTTCCCCGTCCCGCTTTCCCCGGAAATCAGCACGGTGAGATCTGTTCCCATCAAGCGCGCCAACACGCGGTAAATCTCCTGCATGGCCGGAGACCGGCCGATCAGGGGAATTTTCGTGTCATCCTCGTCATCCTGTCCGCCGCGACGGTAGGACTTTTTAGGCTTGGATAAAGCCCGCTCAACAACCTGCAAAAGTTCTTTCAGGTCAAAGGGTTTCGGCAAATAGTCATAGGCGCCCCGTTCCGTCGCCTTGATGGCGGTCAGCAGGGTATTTTGCGCACTCATGACAATCACCGGCACATCGGGTCTGATTTTCTTGATCCGCGGTAGCAGATCAAGGCCGTTTTCGTCTGGCATCACCACATCTGTCAAAATGATATCGCCGGCCCCTTCAAGCACCCAGTTATACAGGGTTGCCGCATTCCCGGTGGAGCGAACCACATAATTTGCCCGGGAAAGTGCCTGATCCAGAACGGTGCGAATACTCTGGTCATCATCAGCGACGAGAATTGTGCCTGCCATGGGTTACGTTTCCATTCTGGTGAAATTGTAAATCGGGAGCCGGATGAGGAAATGCCCCCCGGTTTGACGGTTGTCATATTCGATGATCCCGCCGTGATCACCGACGATCTTGGCCACAAGTGCCAGTCCGAGACCGCTGCCCCCGGTTTTGGTGGTAACGAAGGGATCAAAAATATGCGGGACGATTTCTTCAGATATCCCGGATCCGTTATCGAGAATGCCAACCTCCAGCGGCAGTTGAACCTTGTCCTTGCTGCCGGGAACCGCCAGCCGGATGCCATGCCGGTATGCCGTGGTCAGGGTAATTTCCCCCCCATCATCGGGCACGGCTTCGGCGGCATTCTTGACCAGATTGAGCAATACCTGAACCAGCTGGTCGCGGTTGCCGTAAACGAAAGGCAAGGACGGGTCGTAATTTTCGCGAAAGAGGATTTTTTTGCCAAACCCGGCGGCGGATACCATGCGGACATGCTCCAGAACCTCGTGAATATTCACGGCATCACGGGCAATGGGCCGGTCATCTGAGAAAGCCTCCATCCGGTCGACAAGAGCGCAGATCCGGTCCGTTTCATCACATATGAGCTGGGTTAGCGCCCGGTCCCCGTCCGAGACATTCATTTCCAGAAGCTGCGCAGATCCGCGAATTCCCGAGAGCGGGTTTTTCACTTCATGGGCCAGCATGGTGGCCATGGCCGTTACGGAACGGGCGGCGCCGCGATGGGTGAGCTGCCGGTCCATTTTATGGGCAATGGTCCGCTCCTCAATCTGGACAACCACACTGGACGTGTCATATAGCGACGATACCTGTAGATTGACATTTTTAATGCCGGTTTTCGGGGTTCCAAGATCCACACTATATTCTGAAACACAATCACGGGTTTGCCGAACCTGCTCGACCAGTCCAAATAATGGACTCCCAAAGGGAACAAGCTCCGTCAGGTTGGTCCGCTTCAAGATGGAAAGTGAGGATCCAAAGAACGCCTCACCGGCGGGGTTTGCCAGACTGATGCAGTCCTTCTCGTCAATGACGACAATGGGATCGGGAATGGCATTGAGGACGGAGCTGGCCATCATCTCCGGTCCGCCCTTGGATTCCTGGTTTTTTTCCGCTGATCTATCCATCCTAGGCACTTTCCCGCAACGAAAACTCATCATAAAAGGCGATAATCTCTTGTTCGACCGCGCGCCAGTCGGTCATCCGGATTACCTTGCTGCGGAAGACACTGCCACCGGGCAATCTTTCCGAATACCAGCTTAAATGCTTGCGGGCGACACGGGTTCCCACCTCCTCGCCATATAATTCGATCAAGGCCCGGTAATGTTCAAGAACGACAGCCTTTTGAACAGCATAATCAGGATCGGGAAGTTTCTCACCATTTGCCAGATAGGCGGCAACCTGTGAGACAAACCAGGGCCTACCGTAACTGCCGCGCCCGATCATCACGCCGTCCGCGCCCGACTGGGCAAGGGCTTCCTTGGCATTTTCAACGCTCAGGATATCCCCATTGGCAAAAACCGGCAGGGAAACCGCTTGCTTGACTTTGCGAATAAATCGCCAGTCTGCTTCCCCTTTAAAGAACTGGCACCGCGTCCGGCCGTGGACGGTCAACATCTTGATCCCGACATCTTCCGCTATTTTCGCCAGCAACGGCGCGTTGCGGCTGTCGTCATCCCAGCCCGTCCGCATTTTCAAGGTTACCGGAATGCTGACCGCTTCAACGGTTGCCTTCAAGATCTCGGCTGCCTGATCCAGGTCGCGCATCAGCGAGGAACCGGCCATGCCGGAGGTTACTTTTTTGACCGGGCAGCCCATATTAATATCAATGATCTGGGCACCAAGATCCTCGTTCAGTTTGGCCGCCTCCGCCATGATGGCCGGATCGCAGCCTGCCAGTTGCACGGCCAGGGGGCCATCGTCTTTTTCGGTTTTTACCAGGCGCAGGGAACGGCGGGTTTCGGCGACCATTGCCTTGCTCGCCACCATCTCGGAAAACACCAGGCCGGCACCAAACCGCGAGACAATACGGCGAAACGGCAAATCGGTTATTCCGGCCATGGGGGCCAGGAAAACCGGTGTGTCAATTGTGATGGATCCAAGCTGAATGATCATTTTTTATGCAATTATTTTTTTGACTAATATTTAGGCAACATATCCGGTCGTCTGCCAAATGGCAATACATTCATTGCATTTCATCAAATTCATTGAACGGATCGCCCTGGCGACCTATTGTCAGCCCATGACAACCATCGCCCTTATTGTTGCCGCCGGCCGCGGCCATCGCACCGGACGGGATTTGCCCAAGCAATATATTGATATTGCGGGGAAAACTGTACTGGCGCGGACCGTCGATACCTTCTTAAACCATAGTGGAATTGATAAGGTCTGTGTGGTTATTCATGCCGATGATGCGGCGCTTTACGCGGCTGCCCTTGCGGATCGCGATGTCCTGCCCTGGGTTACGGGCGGAGAAAGCCGGCAGGCCTCCGTCAAAAACGGGTTGGAAGCACTGACAGCCTTGCAGCCAAGCCGGGTCCTTATTCATGATGCTGCGCGCCCCTTTGTTAGTAAGTACTTAATAGATCGATGCATTCTGGCACTTGAAGCCTGTGATGCCGTGCTTCCCGCCGTGCCGCTTACCGACAGTCTTAAATTCGTGGCGGAGGATCGGGTGACCGGGGCCCTGGATCGGGATAAAATTATGGCTGCGCAGACCCCGCAATCCTTCAGGTTCGATCCCATTCTGGCCGCCCACCGGGCGTTTTCGAAGATGGCTGTCACCGATGATGTTGGACTGGCGGAACTGGCGGATATTCCCGTTCAAACCGTCGCGGGGGAGCCGGGGAATTTTAAGATCACCACAGCCGATGACGTGGCCAGGGCCGAGAAAATGATAACAGAGCAGCTTACCGATACGCGCACGGGACAAGGGTTTGACGTGCATGCCTTTGTCGCCGGTCGGGACTTATGGCTTGGCGGCGTGAAAATCCCCCATGATCGGGGATTAAAAGGCCATTCCGATGCGGATGTCGCCTTGCATGCGGTCACCGACGCCTTGCTCGGTGCCATCGCTGCAGGGGATATCGGTGTGCATTTCCCGCCTTCCGACGATCGCTGGCGCAATGTGCAATCCCATGTGTTTCTGTCCCATGCCGGCGATCTGATCGCGGCGAAAGGCGGGCGCATCAGCCATATTGACCTGACCATTATCTGCGAGGAGCCGAAGATAAACCCCTATCGTGCGGCCATGAGTGCCCGCATTTCTGAAATCCTCGGAATCGTTGAAGATCGGGTCAGTGTTAAAGGGACAACGACGGAAAAGCTCGGATTTACCGGGCGCCGTGAAGGCATCGCCGCGCAGGCCATTGCCACCGTCAGGTTACCCGAATGAACCTGTCCCCCCTCACCCGCTGGCATCCCGCCGTGATCTGGTCGACCTGGTTCTGGTCGGGGTTATCGCCCAAGGCGCCCGGCACCATGGGTTCCCTCGCCGCGCTGCCGGTGGGCTATGTGATTTTCCTGTATTTCGGACCGGTCAGTCTTGCCGCCGCGACCCTTCTGGTTTTTTTCAGCGGCTGGTGGAGCTGTCATATTTATGTGCGTGAAACCGGCAAAAGCGACCCCGGCGAAGTGGTCATCGATGAGGTGGCGGGATTATGGATTGCTCTTTTGGTGACCGGTGGGGATTTAATTCTGTGTTTGGCGGCTTTTTTGTTTTTCCGGCTGTTTGATATCTGGAAACCCTGGCCCATCCGCTGGCTGGATCAGCATGTCAAAGGCGCGTTTGGCGTCATGATCGACGATATCCTGGCCGGCATCTTCGCCGCCGCCGCCGTCCTGCTGCTGGCCCAGCTGGCCTTCTTCCAAATTGATTAATAGGGAATTCTGATTAATGAGCGTTTTTAATAGAGAAATCGTATCACTATCCACAAAGGTCCTGGAAAACTGCCGCAACCACAAATGGCTGCTGGCGACGGCCGAATCCTGTACTGGCGGATTGATCGGTGGTGCCCTGACGGAGATTGCCGGATCCAGCGATGTGTTCGACCGCGGATTTATCACCTATACCAACAAGGCAAAACACAAGGTCATCGGAGTCGAAATCGATATCTTACGCGCCCATGGTGCCGTATCTGAAGAAGTGGCGCGGGCCATGGCGGCGGGTGCGCTTAAAACCGCCGCCGTGCAAATCGCCGTTGCGGTTACCGGCATTGCCGGCCCGGGGGGCGGATCGGACGAAAAACCGGTGGGCCGGGTGCATCTGGCAGCGACCAATATTGACGGCAAGACCGTCCACCGGAAAATGGATTATGGGGATATCGGACGATCAGAAGTGCGTATGGCGACGGTGATGACAGCCCTTGAAATGCTTGACGAGATCAGTTCGTAACCGACTGGTTTTCGGAGCTTTCGGGCATATCATATAAATCCTGCGCCCGTTTTTCAAAGGCGGAAATCATCCGCGTCACCGCCTCATTGAACAGCATGCCAATGGTTTTTTGCAGCAACATCGAGCGAAATTCAAAATCGACGAAAAAGGTAATCCGGCAGCCGTCCGGATGATCATGAAATCCCCAGTGATTGTTCAAATAGCGAAACGGACCATCCAGATATTCCACGTCAATGACATGGTTTCCCTCATCCAGCGTCACCTTGGAGGTAAATTTTTCGCGGAACAGCTTGAAGCCGATGACCAGATCCGCATAGACCACATTCTCCTTGCGCTCATTGATCCGCGCCCCAACGCACCAGGGGAGGAATTCAGGATATAAATCGATGGCCGCCACCAGATCAAATAGCTGTTTCGGTGTATAGGGAAGAACCCGTTCATCTGAATGTGTCGGCATACGCTCTACTTTACCTGTACTCTAGCACGGCTTTACCCCCGGCCGGCGATTTTGTCTCTAGCGATTTTCAATTTCGCGAAATCCTCCCCCGCATGATGGCTTGACCGCGTCAAGGGAGATGCCGAGACCATGAGAAACCCTTTAGCATAAGCTTGCTTTTCCAGTACAGAAAATTCGTCAGGCGTAACAAAGCGGTCAATGGCATGATGCTTGACCGTCGGCTGCAGATACTGGCCGATGGTGATAAAATCGATATCGGCCATGCGCATGTCATCCATCACCTGCAGGACCTCGTCTTTTTCCTCCCCCAGCCCGACCATCAGGCCCGATTTGGTAAAAATGGTCGGGTCCAGTTCCTTCACCCGATCGAGAAGCCGCAATGAATGGTAATAGCGCGCGCCGGGGCGCACGGTCGTATAGAGTTTGGGCACGGTTTCCAGATTGTGATTGAACACATCCGGTTTCGCCGCCACAACAATTTCCAACGCGCCGGGTTTTTTAAGAAAATCCGGGGTCAGTATCTCGATGGTCGTCGCGGGCGCCGCTTCGCGGATGGCGGTGATCACATCGGCGAAATGCTGCGCCCCGCCATCGGCCAGATCGTCCCGATCAACCGAGGTTATGACAATATGGTTGAGGCCCATGGTCTTGACGGCCGTCGCCACATTGGTCGGTTCAAACGGATCGAGGGCATTGGGCTTGCCGGTGGAGACATTGCAAAAGGCACAGGCCCGGGTACAAATCTCCCCCATGATCATCATGGTCGCATGTTTTTTCGACCAGCATTCACCGATATTCGGGCACGCCGCCTCCTCGCAAACCGTGGTCAGGTTGAGCCCGCGCATCAGCTCCCGCGTCTCGTTATACGTCTTGGAGACCGGCGCCTTGACGCGGATCCAGGCCGGTTTACGCTGAATGGGATTGTCCGGCCGATTGGCTTTTTCCGGATGGCGAACACGTTCCAGCGGTGTAATCTCTGTCATAATCTCTCTGCCATTCTCTCCATGAAGCGATTCCCCGCTCCTAGTACATAAATACGGCGACCACGATAAGCCCAAAAAACGCGACTAATACCGTCGCTATAAGCCAGTTAGGGATCTTATCGATAAAACCAAACCAATTATACTTTTTCTCCAGATAAATAAAGATCCAGAGACCCACCAAATTCACGGCCAGCAAGCCGTACATTTCCAACATATCAGTTTTTCAACTTTGTCATAAAGTCCAAATGTCTAGAAATGGATTGCCTTTCCATACGCGTCAAGGACTGATTCATGCATCATTTCCGAGAGGGTTGGATGCGGAAAGACTGTGTGCATCAGGTCAATCTCGGTGGTTTCCAGTGTTTTGGCGATGCCGTAGCCCTGAATAAGCTCGGTCACTTCCGTGCCGATCATATGGGCACCGAGCATTTCGCCGGTTTTTGCATCAAAGATGGTCTTGATCATGCCCTCGGGCTCGCCAAGGGCGACGGCCTTGCCATTGCCGATAAAGGGAAACCGCCCGACTTTCAGCTCATAGCCCGCCTCT
Organism: Sneathiella marina; assembly: GCF_023746535.1. Classification (GTDB taxonomy): domain Bacteria; phylum Pseudomonadota; class Alphaproteobacteria; order Sneathiellales; family Sneathiellaceae; genus Sneathiella; species Sneathiella marina. The sequence continues at coordinate 2,166,750 of NZ_CP098747.1, forward strand.
TTCGCCGCCTCTTCCGTCAGGCCAACGGAGGCCACTTGCGGATGGCAATAGGTACAGCCCGGAATATTCTTGGTATTGAGCGGATGCACGTCTTTTTCACCGGCGATCTTCTCCACACAAATCACCCCTTCATGAGAGGCCTTATGGGCGAGCCAGGGCGGACCTGTCAAATCGCCGATGGCATACACACCAGGCTCTGCGGTGCGCGAATATTCATCCACCTCAACATGGGTGCGGTCGACCTTGATTTTCGTGCCTTCCAGACCGATATCTTCCACATTGCCGACAATCCCCACCGCCAGAATAACCCGGTCAAAGCTGTCGGAGGACGTCTTCCCCTTCTTGTCGGTAAAGGTTGCCGTGACGTTGCTGGCTAATTTCTTCAGCTCCGACACCGTGGTGCCTTTATGAATTTTCATACCGAGCTTTTTAAAGGCTTTCTCGGCCATGGCGGAAATTTCAGCATCTTCAACGGGTAGAACCCTGTCCATCACCTCAACCACTGTAACGTCAGCGCCTAACGCATTGAAGAAGCTGGCAAATTCGATACCAATGGCACCGGAACCGACGACCAGCAATTTCTTCGGCATCACATCGGGAACAAGCGCTTCCTTGTAAGTCCAGATCAGCTTTCCGTCCGGTTCCAGCCCCGGCAGCACCCGAGCCCGGGCACCGGTTGCCAGAATGATATGCTTGGCCGTGACAGTGGAGGTAACCTTTCCGTCCTTGGAAATCTCCAGCTTTCCGGCACCGGTCAGCTTGCCATGCCCATCAATGGTCGTGACCTTGTTTTTCTTCAGCAGATGCTGCACACCGCCCGAAAGCTGTGCGGCGACCTGACGGGAGCGCTTGACGACTTTTTCAAGATCAACGGAGACACCTTCCACCTTGATCCCGAAAGAATCCGCATGATTGATCAAGTCCAGCACGTCGGCTGTCCTCAACAGGGCTTTTGTCGGAATACAGCCCCAATTCAGGCAGATCCCCCCGAAATGTTCGCGCTCGACAACCGCCGCTTTCAGTCCCAGTTGTGCTGCGCGGATGGCGGCTACATAGCCGCCGGGACCAGTGCCGACGACCACAACATCAAAATCTGTATCGCTCATATCCCGCCCCTTACAGCATCATGGTCAAAGGTTCCTGAATGAAGCCCTTGAAATATTTAAGAAGTTCTGCGCCCATGGCCCCGTCTATCACCCGGTGATCACAGGACAGGGTCACGCTCATCATGGTCGCAACGGCCAGAGCGCCGTCCTTGACAACGGGTCGTTGTTCACCGGCACCGATCGCCAGAATGGCCGCTTGCGGTGGGTTGATCACGGCGGAGAATTCCTTGATCCCGAACATGCCCAGATTGGAGATGGAGAAACAGCCCCCCTGATATTCTTCAGGCATCAGTTTCCCGGCCTTGGCCTTCCCGGCTAATTCCTTCATCTCATTGGAGATACTGGCCAGGCCCTTCTGGTCCGCGTTGCGAATAACCGGGGTAATCAAACCGCCCTCAATGGCGACGGCCACGGAAATATCAAAATCCTTATATTGCAGGATCTTGTCCCCGCCCCAGCTGGCATTGGCTTCGGGCAGTTTCTTGAGAGCCAGTCCGGATGCCCGGATGATGAAATCATTGACCGAGATTTTATAGTCATCGGACCGGCCATTGAGCTCTTTACGCAGGGCCATCAGGTTGTCCATCTCGCATTCCACCGTCAGATAGAAATGCGGAATGGTCTGCTTGGCTTCCGAGAGCCGGCGGGCAATGGTCTTGCGCATGCTGGTCAGCGGAATTTCCTCATAATTGCCGTCAGCCGGTGGTGTGATCGCCGCCGGAGCGGCCGTCGCAACCGGCGCGGCCGCGGCCGGAGCGGCTGCTTGCGCCCCGCCGGAGGCAATGGCCTGTTCCACATCCGCCTTGACGATCCGGCCTCTGGGACCAGTGCCGGCAATGGCGCTGATATCCAGACCGGCATTTCCAGCAATGCGCCGGGCCAGCGGGCTGGCGAATATTCGGGTGCCATCGCTAGCCGCTGTGGCGACAGGCGTAGCAGATGCTGTAGGAGCTGTAGCTGCGGGAGCCGCTGCTGGCGCTTCTTCTGCTGCGGGCGTTTCTGCGGCCGCGGCCGGTGCTGATCCCGCGTTGAATCCATCGAGAGCCGAGGCATCCTCGCCATCTTCAAGCATGACGGCAATCGGCGTATTGACGGCAACATTTTCGGTGCCCCCGGCGACAAGAATTTTGGCCAGGGTCCCTTCGTCAATTGCTTCCACTTCCATGGTAGCTTTGTCGGTCTCGATTTCCGCCAGCACGTCGCCGGAAGAAATGCTATCGCCTTCTTTAGCCTGCCAGTTGGCCAAAGTACCTTCGGTCATGGTTGGCGAGAGGGCTGGCATCGTAATGGTAATTGGCATGGTCGCCCCCTTGTTAAGTGCGGTAACAGACTGATTTAGCGGCGCTGATCACATCATCGGCATGTGGCAGGGCCAGCTTTTCGAGATTAGCGGCATAGGGCATGGGCACGTTCTTGCCCGTCACCCGGATCACCGGTGCATCCAGATAATCGAAGGCCTGCTCCATGATCTGGGCCGAAATCTCGGCGCCCACACCGCTTTGCGACCAGCCTTCCTCCACTGTTATGCAACGATTGGTCTTGCGGACAGAGGCCAGAACCGTTTCCATATCCATGGGCCGGATGGTCCGCAGGTCAATCACCTCGGCGCTGATCCCGTCCTCGGCCAGGGCAGTTGCCGCGGCATTGGCATATTCCATCCCCATCCCGAAGGAGACGATGCTCACATCCTCGCCAACACGATCGATTTTTGCCTTGCCGATGGGCAGGACGAAATCATCGAGGACCGGCACCTCAAAGCTTTGACCGTAGAGCAACTCGTTTTCCAGGAAAATTACCGGGTTGGGATTTCGGATGGCCGCTTTAAGCAAACCTTTGGCATCGGCGGCGGAATGCGGTGCAATAACAATCAGGCCCGGCACATGGGAATACCAGGACGCATAACATTGCGAATGCTGCGCCCCCACCCGGGAGGCAGCGCCGTTGGGCCCGCGAAACACGATCGGGCTTTCCATCTGGCCGCCGGACATATAACGGGTTTTCGCGGCGGAATTGACGATCTGGTCAATGGCCTGCATGGCGAAGTTAAAGGTCATGAACTCGACGATGGGACGCAGGCCATGATAGGCCGCGCCCACACCGATCCCGGCAAAGCCATGCTCGGTAATGGGGGTATCAATCACCCGCCGGGCGCCAAATTCATCCAGCAGCCCTTGCGTGACCTTATACGCGCCCTGATATTCCGCCACTTCCTCTCCCATGACGAAAACCCGCTCGTCCAGGCGCATTTCCTCGGCCATGGCATCACGGAGGGCTTCACGGACCGTGGTTGACACCATCTCGGTGCCCGCCGGGATCTCCCCGCTGGCGTCATAGGCATCATGGGTTTGTGTGGTTGTCGCAACGGGTGCCGCCGGTGCCGCGGCGGCGGGGACATCATTGAGGGGCGCAGGCGCGGCAACGGGCGCAGCGGCCATGGCGTCCATGCTGGCCGCATCCTCACCATCTTCAAGCAACACCGCGATGGGGGTATTGACGGCGACATTATCCGTATCCCCGGCAATCAGGATCTTGCCGATTTTCCCTTCATCGACGGCTTCCACTTCCATGGTGGCCTTGTCTGTTTCAATTTCAGCAAGCACATCGCCGGAGCTGACATCGTCGCCTTCTTTTACCATCCACCGGGCCAGTTTGCCTTCGGTCATGGTCGGCGAGAGGGCCGGCATTAAAATTTCTGTTGGCATTGTTTATCGTCCTTTTAAACCTGTCGCGCGGCGTTACGCCACAACATCCGTATAAAGCTCTTCGGGTTGCGGTTCCGGGCTGTTCTGCGCAAATTCCACGGCGCTGGCGACAATCGCTTTCACCTCCCGGTCGATTTCCTTCAACTCATCTTCGGTGTTGATCTTGTCGGAGATGATTTTCTGGCGGATTTGCTCAATGGGGTCATGTTCCGCGCGCTTCTTGTTGACCTCTTCCTTGGACCGGTATTTGGCCGGGTCAGACATGGAATGGCCGCGATATCGATAGGTTTTCATCTCCAGGATAAACGGACCCTTGCCGGATCTTACCCATTCCACCGCTTTGCGTCCGGCTTCGGCGACGGCCAGCACATCCATGCCGTCCACCTGCTCGCCTGGAACATTAAAGCTTTCACCGCGGCGATATAGCTGCGTCTGGGCCGATGATCGCTTGACCGAGGTGCCCATGGCATATTCGTTATTCTCGATAACATAGACCACCGGCAAGCCCCAAAGCTCCGCCATATTGAAGCTTTCATAGACCTGGCCCTGGTTGGCCGTGCCGTCGCCCATATAACAGAGCGTGACGTCGTTGGTGCCCTGGTATTTCTGGCTGAACGCCAGCCCGGTTCCCAAGGGGACGCAGGCGCCGACAATCCCGTGGCCGCCATAAAAGTTGGCGTCCTTGCTGAACATATGCATGGAACCGCCCTTGCCTTTGGAATAGCCGCCTTCCCGCCCGGTCAGTTCCGCCATAACGCCCTTGGCGTCCATGCCCGACGCCAGCATATGGCCGTGATCCCGGTAAGAGGTAATGACCGCATCATTTTCGGTGATCGCCGATTTCATGCCGACAACAACCGCTTCCTGACCGATATATAAATGACAGAAGCCACCGATCAGCCCCATGCCATAAAGCTGCCCGGCCTTTTCTTCAAAGCGCCGGATCAGAAGCATGTCGCGGTAAAATTTAAGGATGGAGTCCGCGGCAAACTTGGGCGCTGATTTTCGCGTCGTTTTCTTTGCTGCGGTTGTCGATTTTTTGGATGTCTTTGCGGCTTGTCGTGCCATATCACCTCCCGTTGATTAACGCAACCGGAACCCTGTATCGGATCACCGCCGCGTGTCTGACTAACTGGAATGTGGCGGATCAGGTGTTAATAAACAAGAAATATCACGATAATTAACTGAATTACGGTTAATTACGTTAATTATCGGTTTTGCTGTCGGAAATTCATACGCAAGTAACAAGCCTGCAGCACCGACATAAATGCCATCTGTTTATTGCATATTACGTAATATTCGACATTCAGGAGAGGCGGTAAACGACATAAACCGAAAGAAACAGGGTTTATTCTTCTATTTGCGGTAAATGACAATTTCGTCCGGATGCGCCAGCCCCAGAACATCCCGGCTGCGTTCTTCGAGCATATCCGTATCCAGATTCTCCGGCCGGAGAAGCGAAACACGTTTTTGCAACGCCTGCTTTTCATCTTCCGTAACCAGGTAGACCGCCTCCGCCTTATCGATTTTATGCTGAAGCTTGAGATAGGCGAACAGCCCCCGATCCCCCTCGATCAGATGGTAACTGAAATAGGCCACCGCGAGGATCCCCAAAATAGGCCCCGCCCCGGCCTTCGCCCGCTTGCGTATTTCTATACCAATACTCATTTTACCAGTGAATCAAATCCTACGGCTCAGGTCAACGTAAATATTGGAAAAACAACATTAACGCTGCTTCTTCAATCACATCCGTCAATCTACCCTCGCAAAATCCCCCGCCCTGCATATTCAGCCGCATCGCCAAGCTCTTGCTCGATGCGGATCAGCTGGTTGTATTTTGCCAGGCGGTCAGAGCGGGACAAGCTGCCGGTTTTGATCTGGCCGCAATTGGTGGCGACGGCGAGATCGGCGATGGTGGCATCTTCAGTTTCGCCGCTGCGATGGGACATCACGGCCGTGTAACTTGCTTTATGGGCCATTTCGACGGCTTCCATGGTTTCCGTCAGGGAGCCGATCTGGTTGACCTTGACCAGGATGGAATTGGCGACGCCCTGCTCGATCCCATCTTTCAAGCGAACCGGGTTGGTGACGAACAAATCGTCGCCGACCAGCTGGACTTTATCACCGATTTTATCCGTCAGCAGCTTCCAGCCCGCCCAGTCATCCTCGCTCATGCCATCTTCAATGGAAATGATCGGATAGTCACCGACAAGCGCCGCGTAGTAATCGACCATCTCGCCGGGTTCCAGAACCTTGTTCTCCCCTTTAAGATGATATTTCCCGTCGGCGAAAAACTCGGTGGAAGCGGAATCAAGCGCCAGAAAAATTTCCTCGCCGGGTTTATAGCCGGCGACCTCGATTGATTTCATAACAAAATCCAGGGCATCACGGGTGCTGGCGATATTCGGCGCGAAACCGCCCTCGTCCCCCACATTGGTATTATGGCCAGCGTTGCTGAGCTGTTGTTTCAATGTCTGGAAGACTTCCGATCCCATACGAACCGCATCGCTCAGGCTATCCGCCGAGACCGGCATGATCATGAATTCCTGCACATCGATGGGGTTATCCGCATGCTCGCCGCCATTGATGATGTTCATCATGGGAACCGGCAGTGTACGCGCGGACGCGCCGCCAACATACCGATAGAGCGGTAAGCCGCAATCTTCAGCGGAGGCCTTGGCAATGGCCATGCTGATCCCCAGAATGGCGTTGGCGCCGAGCCGGCCTTTATTGGCGGTGCCATCAAGCTCGATCATCGCCCGGTCCAGGGCAATCTGGTTATCCGCATCCCGTCCGGAAAGAACGTCAAAGATCTCTCCATTGACACTTTCAATTGCTTTCAGGACGCCCTTGCCCCCATAGCGGCTTTTATCACCGTCCCGCAGTTCCACCGCTTCATGCGCACCGGTTGAGGCTCCGGACGGCACGGCAGCGCGTCCGAAGGCGCCTGATTCCAGAAGAACATCCACTTCAACCGTCGGGTTGCCCCGGCTATCAAGAATTTCACGGCCGATAATATCAACAATTGCACTCATGGGATTAGGTCCTATTTCTCAAAGGTTTTTGGCAAGGGTATCGAATTTCTGAAGGGTACGTAACAAACTTTCCATTTCGTCGATTGGCACCATGTTGGGGCCATCGGATGGTGCATTATCCGGATCCTGATGGGTTTCCATAAACACCATGGAGACACCGACACTGACCGCGGCGCGGGCCAGCACTGGCACAAATTCTCTCTGGCCGCCGGAAGTGGCACCCTGCCCGCCCGGCTGTTGCACGGAATGGGTTGCATCGAAGACAATGGGACATCCCGTTTGCTCTGCCATGATCGGCAGTCCGCGCAAATCGGAGACAAGGGTATTATAGCCGAAGCTGGTACCGCGATCGGTCAGAAGAACTTTATTATTGCCGCTTTCCACAATTTTATTGGCAACATTTTTCATGTCCCAAGGCGCCAGGAACTGGCCTTTTTTGACATTTATCACTTTCCCGGTTTTTGCCGCTGCAACCAGAAGATCCGTCTGCCGACACAAAAACGCGGGTATCTGCAAAACATCGACGGCATCGCCCAAGGCGGCGCAATGCTCTGCCACATGAACATCTGTAAGCACAGGGATGCCAAACTCGCTTCGAATGCGCTCAAACACCGGAATTGCCGCCTCCAGTCCCAGACCGCGTTCCGTGGCGATGGATGTTCTGTTGGCCTTATCGAAAGAGGTTTTATAAACGAGGCCGATTCCCAGTTTTTGGGACATCTCGAAAAGCCGGCCCGCCATGTCCATAGCATGTACCATGCTTTCCATTTGGCAGGGTCCCGCGATAATGGCGAGGGGCAAGTCATTTCCGACTTTGAGATTGCCGATTTGAACGTGACGATTTTCAGTCATATCTATACCAATCGTGATTTATTCAGCGCAGCCTCGATAAAACTGCTGAACAAGGGATGTGGATCAAACGGCTTGGATTTTAATTCCGGATGAAATTGCACGCCAATAAACCAGGGATGATCAACAAGCTCCACGATTTCAGGCAGGTCGCCATGGGGCGATAATCCGGAGAATTTATAGCCCACCTTCTCCAGCACATCCCGGTAGGCGATATTTACCTCAAACCGATGCCGATGACGCTCCTGGATATGGTCCTGTCCGTAAATTTCGCGGACCTGCGTTCCTTCAAGCAAATCGCAAGGATATGCTCCCAATCGCATTGTTCCGCCCAGATCGCCATCTTCGGACCGGGTTTCCGTTTTATTGCCACGGGTCCATTCCGTCATCAGGCCGACGACATTGGGATCATACGATCCAAATTCGGAAGTACCGGCATTGGGCATGTTCGCCAGGTTGCGGCAGCCTTCAATAACAGCCATCTGCATGCCATAACAAATTCCAAAATACGGAATGTTATGTTCACGGGCATATTGAGCCGCCTTGATTTTGCCTTCCGCCCCGCGTTCGCCAAAACCGCCGGGAACCAAAATGGCATGAATGGAGTCAAACTTACTGGCAGGGGTAATTTCCTCATCGTCAAAAATCGAGGATTCCAGCCACTTGATATTGACCTTCACCCGATTGGCAATACCCCCGTGAACCAGGGATTCAGTCAGCGATTTATAGGCGTCCTGCAGCTCGATATATTTACCAACGACGGCAATATTCACTTCCCCTTCCGGATGGACAACCCGGTCCATGATATCTTCCCATTTGGATAAATCCGGGTCCGGGGCATCCTCAATGTGGAACGCTTTCAGAACTTCAACATCAAAGCCTTCTTTATGATAGCTCAACGGCACTTCATAGATACTGCGAACATCAAGCGCCTGGATCACCGCTTCCTCCGGCACATTACAGAACAAGCCGATTTTCCGGCGCTGTCCCGGAGGAATGGGCTGCTCACTCCGGCAAAGCAGAATGTTCGGCTGGATACCGATAGACCTGAGTTCCTTGACGGAATGCTGTGTTGGCTTGGTTTTCAACTCACCGGCTGCGGCAATGTAGGGCACCAGCGTCAAATGCACAAAAATCGCATTATCGCGCAATTCGTAGCCGAGTTGCCGGATAGCTTCCAAAAAGGGAAGGCTTTCAATATCACCGACAGTTCCGCCAATCTCCACAAGGACAAAATCCTCATCTTCCAGATCTGCTGTCGCAAATTCCTTGATGGCATTTGTAATATGCGGAATAACCTGAACCGTCCCGCCCAGATAATCCCCCCGCCGTTCTTTACGAATAACGGTTTGATAAATACGCCCTGTCGTGACGTTATCACTCTGTTTGGAGGGAACGCCGGTGAAGCGTTCATAGTGACCGAGATCCAAATCTGTCTCGGCGCCATCGTCGGTAACATAGCACTCCCCATGCTCATATGGGTTCATCGTGCCAGGATCGACGTTAATATAGGGGTCCAGTTTCCGAAGTCGAACTTTATAGCCACGCGCCTGCAACAGGGAAGCTAATGCTGCCCCGGCAAGACCCTTGCCAAGAGAGGAAACCACACCACCGGTAATGAAAATAAACCGTGTCATGGAGTTACGTTATAACCAATTAAATCAGAGCCGTGAAGTAAAAGAGGCGGCAAATCTGCCGCCTCGTGATTTTTTTTTGATCTGCTCGTTATTCCGAGATCGGAGCCGAAGGCTCCGCCGGCGTTGCAGGCACGGCTGGCGCCGTCTCAGTGGTAGCTGGAGCGGTTGATCCCGCTGGTGCCGGCACTGTTAAAGGAGAATCCAAAATAGAAGCTGGCGCCGTATGGGCTCCGCTCACAATGGCCAGCAAAATACTGGTGACCATAAAAGCACCCGCCAAACCAGCCGTGGTCCGGGTCAACAGATTCGCCGCCCCCCGACTACTCATGGCGCCGCCACCGCCGCCGATACCGAGTGCGCCGCCTTCTGAGCGTTGCAACAGTACGACTGCAATCAAGAATATGGCGATTAAAACATGAATCACCAAAAGAACAGTTTGCATTTTACATTCAATCCCGGACATCAGGCGACCAAGGCCGCCACAAGAGAATTACGATTGCTGGGCTTCTACACCAAAGTTAATCAGATTACCAGTCACAAGTTTTCATATACAGACGTTAACAATCGGCCAGAAATCTTCTGCCGTTAAACTCGCACCACCGACCAATGCTCCGTCGACATTTTCCACAGCCATCAATTCACCGGCATTGCTTCCCTTAACGGATCCGCCATACAGCAGCCGAACGCGGTTTGCGTCATTCATCAATTCGTTCAGCTCAGTACGTATATGGGCATGAACAGTCTGGACATCCAGTACCGTTGGCGTTTTTCCTGTCCCGATCGCCCAGACAGGCTCGTACGCAATGACTGTATTGGCAGCAGTCGCGCCGCTGGGCAGGGAATTTCTAACCTGATCTGAAATAACGTCCAGGGTTGTGCCCGCCTCACGCTCGGACAGTGTTTCGCCAACGCATACAATGGCAATCAATCCTTCGCGAAGCACGGCTTCCGCTTTGGATTTCACGTCAGCATTTGTTTCACCATGATCCGTACGACGTTCGGAATGGCCAACAATACAGTAATGCGCACCGGAATCCTTTAACATCGTCGCGCTGATATCCCCGGTATGTGCACCCTTTTCATTTGCATGGCAATCCTGACCACCAACGGCAACGGGACTATCCATGGCAGCTTTCGCCAGATCACGCAGTAACGTTGCTGGCGGGCAAATCAAAACATCGCATGCCGGATCGGAAATTTTGCTGGCGCGAGCCGCCAAATCCTTGATTTGCAGAAGCGATTCATCTGCCAAACCATTCATTTTCCAGTTTCCAGCAATAAGGGGACGTCTTGTTTCCGGCATATTCTTCCTCAAATCTTCATTGAAATTTGTCTATTTGTCCTAAATTAGGATCGTATGCCACTTTTTACGCCAGAAAGATACTGCTTTGCGAAATTCAATGTTGCTCCGGCCTCAGTGCCCTCTATAATCAGCCCGCTGCGACGCGTAGCCCAAGAAAACAGTAATTTTGTTCATAACAATATTTGGTAACCGATAATATGCTTCATGCAATGCGTAAAGGAGCCAGCGGATGGCTCGCAAAAGGTTTGTTACTTCTTCTTGTCGCCAGTTTTGGTGTCTGGGGAATTGGCGGTGACATGCTTTCAAGCTCTGTCGGTAGCAATGTAATTGAGGTTGGTGATAAAACTGTTTCCATTGGGGAGTTTCAGCGGGATTATCAACGCAATCTGAATATCCTGTCGCAGCGCTTTCAGACACAGCTAACGGCAGAGCAGGCCCGGCAATTCGGCCTGGCGCAAATGACAGTTAATCAAATCGCCTCCCGCGCCCTCATTGAAGAGAAAACCAAGAGCATGGGTCTGAGCGCCGATGACACTGCTATTCGCGAAATGATCCGTTCTCAGCCGACCTTTCAAAACGAGTTCAATCAGTTTGACCGATTCCGGTTCGAACAGTTCCTTCGCCAGAACGGTTATAGCGAAGGGGAATATGTGGAAATCGTGCGCCATGACATCGCGGGTCAGCAGCTGATTAATTCCATGGCCATTCCTGCCGCCGCGACCCCTAAAATTCTGGTCGACACGCTCTATGCCTATCAGGCAGAAAAACGGTCTGCCAATTATGTCGAAATTCTCGATAGCACCATTGAATTCGCCGCAATCCCCTCCGATGATGAATTAAAGGAATATATCGCCAATAACCCCGAGCGGTTTTCGGCGCCTGAATACCGCAAACTGAGCTATATCACTTTGACACCGGAAAATTTCACGGAAGAAGGTGACATCAGTGATGCCGATCTGACCGAGGAATATGAAGGCCGGATCAGTGAATTCAATGTGCCGGAACAACGCGGCGTTTCACAGATGATCTTCGAAAATGAAGACCAGGCCAAAGCGGCGCTTGCGAAAATTGGCGGCGGTACGACTTTCGCTGAAATCGCCCTTTCCGACCTTCAACTAACTCCGGAAGATATTGATCTGGGTTTGATGACGCAGCAGGATTTACTCCCGGAACTCCAGGGGCCGGTTTTTGATTTACAGAAAGATGGCATTTCTGCGCCTGTCAAAACGGTTTTGGGATGGCACCTGGTTCAGGTGACAGAAGTATCCCCGGAAACCATAAAAACCAAAGAGCAGGTCCGGGAACAGCTGAAAAAGGACATTCAGTTACGTAAAGCCTTCGATGTTATGTATCAAGAAGCGACCAAATTGGAAGACGAGTTTGCGGGCGGCGCAACCCTTGCAGAAGCTGGCAAGACAATCGGGATTAATGTTGTCACAACGGACTGGATTGATAGTCAGGGACTAGATAAACAGGGTCAGCCGGTCGCAGGACTTCCAGGTGGTGAGGCATTTCTGGTCGAAGCATTTGCGAAACCCACGGACAGCGAAGCTGAGCTTTCAGACAGCCGGCCTGCGGGTTATTATTCTGTACTCGTTGATGAAATTGCCGAAGCGGCTGTTAAGCCTTTGGCGGATGTAAAGACAGCGGCCACGAAAGATTGGCAGAATAACTGGCGCAATGAACAGGCCAGGAAAAAAGCCGATGACTTGCTCGTCAAGATCAATGGGGGTGCAACGCTTGCGCAAATTGCCAGCCAGGAGAAAGTTTCCGTTAAGTCTACCGCTCCCGTCCTGAGAACCGGACAATCTTCGGAACTGGCACCCTCCGTTCAAGCCGGATTATTTGACCTGCAGCCTGCGGCATATGGTGTTGGCGCCAATGCGTCCGGAAACGGGTATGTCATTTACGGTATAGCGGATATCATTCCTGCCGACGCTGCCGCGGATAAGGACGCGGCTGAACAGATGGCAACGCAAGTTGGGTCCAGCATTCGGGCAAGCATCTTGACGCAATATGAAAATTATCTGCAACAAGAGATTGGTATTTCCGTCAAAGAAGACTTGATCCGGGAATATTTCTAGGCATGTCTATTCAGCCCTCCTTCGCGGAGTTTAAAGAGACCCATAGTCAAGGGGGGTCGCAAATTCTCTGGACAACCTTGGTTGCCGACCTGGAAACCCCTGTCTCAGCCATGATGAAGCTGGCGGAAGGTCAGCCGAACTCCTTTTTGCTTGAATCTGTCGAGGGCGGCGCTGTTCGGGGCCGTTACTCGATTATTGGCTTGAAGCCGGATTTGATCTGGCGCTGTGACGGCACAGAGGCGCGCATTAACCGGACCGCCCGGTTCGACCCGGACGCGTTTGTTTCCTGTGGAACATCCGTTTTGGACAGCCTTCAGGCGCTGATTGATGAAAGCCATATTGACCTGCCGGAAAACCTGCCGCCCATGGCCGCTGGCCTGGTCGGCTATATGTCCTATGACACGGTTCGGCTGATGGAAAATATCCCGGACGGGAATGAGAATGAGCTCGGTGTTCCCGATGGCATGTTTATCCGGCCGACGGTCATGGCTATCTTCGATTCTATCCTCGACCTGGTCACAATCGTTACGCCGGTTTGGGCCAATGATGATCGATCCGCGCAAAATGCCTATAATCAGGCCGCAGAACGGCTTTCCGACGCTGTGCATGATTTCGAGCGTAGCTTGCCCCATACGGCGACATTGGACAGCGGCACCCTTGATTTACCTGAGCCCACATCAAATACCTCAAAGGATGAGTATTTCGATATGGTTGAAAAGGCCAAAGAGTATATCCGTGCCGGCGATATCTTCCAGGTTGTCCCTTCGCAGCGTTTCGAATTACCGTTTAACCTGACATCCCTCTCTCTGTATCGAGCCCTTCGGCGGACCAATCCATCACCGTTCATGTTCTACTTGAATTTTGGCGCGTTTTCAGTTGTCGGTTCCAGCCCAGAAATACTGGTTCGACTGCGCGACGGTAAAGTCACGATCCGCCCCATTGCCGGGACACGGCCACGGGGCGCGACTGCCGCGGAAGATACGGCACTTGCAGAAGATTTGTTGTCGGACCCCAAAGAGCTGGCGGAGCACCTGATGCTGTTGGATCTCGGACGGAATGACGTTGGCCGGGTTGCCAGGATCGGCACTGTAACCGTGACGGAAAAAATGGAAATCGAGAATTATTCCCATGTCATGCATATTGTCTCAAATGTTGAGGGGGATATCGCGGATGGATTAACCGCCATCGACGCCTTGAAAGCAGGTTTTCCCGCAGGAACAGTTTCAGGTGCCCCAAAAGTACGGGCGATGGAAATTATTGACGAGCTGGAAAAAAGCCGTCGCGGAATATATGGCGGTGCTGTCGGTTATATTTCGGCAAATGGATCCATGGATACCTGTATTGCGTTGCGCACGGCGGTTGTGAAGGACAATAAAGTCTATATTCAAGCTGGCGGCGGCGTGGTCGCCGACAGTGATCCGGAAGCTGAGTATCAGGAGACGGTTAACAAGGCCAAGGCCCTGGTTCGTGCAGCGCAGGAAGCCGTTCGTTACGCGTCAGATACAAGTCGAAACCGCTAGACGTTATCCGTTGAAGGTCAGTGAGGTAATGGCACTTACCGGAAGAAAGATAAACCCTTTATCAGCCGCCGCAGGAAGCCATTTTCTCAAAGCTGATATTGTTTGCTTGTGAGGATGCCCGATGGCAATTGCAACGCCTTTCTGATTGGCAATTTTCTCTACTTTAGCAAGTTGCTTCAGAATTGCGCCCTCCTCGATAACATTATCAATGAATATGTCACGTTTCGCCGAAGGCATTCCCCGTTGAACCGCCAACTTGTACCCGGTGGATCGCGGTGTTGTTTTACTATCCAGGAAAAGCAAGCGGCGCTTTGCCATGATATCCATAACGATAGCCATCAGTCTGCCATCAGCAGTAAACCGGCTGCCCATGTGATTATTGACGCCGACATAGCCTTCAAAACTGTCCAGATTCTTGTGGGTCCGGCGGCGTATTTCTTCATCGGACAGCCCGACAAGCAGGGCATTCGGTCCCGGGTCCGTATGATCGTCCGAGGGCTGCATGGGCAAATGCAGCATCACCTCATGACCCCGTAGCCGTGCCATTTCCACCTTGCTTTGCACGGCAGGGGCATATGGCAGGTAGGCAAGCGTAAGCACTTCCGGCAAATCAACCAGAGCCTGGACGCGATCCCGGCTCAAACCGACATCATCGATAATCAGGGCAATTATGGGTCGGCCATTGGAAGGTGGTGCAAGAACCGCATATTTCTTCCAGGGTGGCTGGTCATTGCTTTCGGCACTTTCACCAGCTAATTTTGCTGCCGCGCCGGGCTTATCAGCCGAAAGATTATCAATCTGCCCGGGACTCAATGCGGCCAGTTGTTTTTCTTTGGCATCGGGAAGCGGATAATCATTATTGGTATAAGGGCTTTCAAACGGATAGTCGTTCGATGAAAACGGGCTTTCCGTGGTAATCTCGTCGGTTTCGGCGGGGCCGAAAAAGGCGCTTACAGAAGAAATTTCATAGCTGACTTCATAATGGGTCAGGATTTTTCCGAGTAGAATTCCGCCACTGCCGCTTATCACCAACACCGCCAGGCACAGGATAATTAGGCGTGGCGGGGAATCGAGTAATCGGTCGGATGAATATTTTTGTCGATCCGCGGACTTTCTATTTCCCGATTCCCGGGATTGTTTCTGCACCCTAAATTCCCCCTGACGTCATTATCCGATATCACAATCAGAGACGCTATAACACTATGGTTAACAAGATATAAAGACTGAGGTTTAATTATGGCAAGCACTCATTTCACGACTTGACCATATCGTAAAATAATAGAAACTGCTAAGATGGATATCCGGCTTTGAGTTGACAGACAATTCTTTAAGCCCAGCAAGCGATAAAACCGTATAAGATATTGATATGATTACACTAATAGATAATTACGATAGTTTTACCTATAACCTCGTGCATTTCCTTGGAGAATTGGGAGCGGACGTCAAGGTATATCGGAATAATGTCGTCACAGTCGAAGAAGTTATGGCCGAAGAACCATCGGGCATTGTTCTCTCCCCGGGACCTTGCGATCCTGATCGAGCCGGAATTTGCCTTGACCTGGTCAAAAGAGCAGCCGTTGAGAATATTCCGGTGCTTGGCGTCTGTCTTGGGCATCAGACAATCGGGCAGGTATTTGGCGGCAAGGTCGTTCGCGCAGATCAGTTGATGCATGGCAAGACCTCCCGGATAAAACACTCAGGTACAAGTGTTTTCACGGGGTTACCGGATGATTTTATTGCAACGAGATATCACTCGCTGACAATCGATCCCTCAACAATTCCAAATACCCTTGAAATTACCGCCACGACCTCTGATGGTGTCATAATGGGATTAAGCCATAAGGACCTGCCCCTTCATGGGGTGCAATTCCACCCGGAGAGCATAGCCTCTGAACATGGTCATGCGCTCCTGCAGAATTTTTTAAACCTGACAAAGCCTGACGCGAAGGCTGCTGCATGACCGACAATATGGCGAATTTCAAGGCGTTGGTCTCAAAGATTGCCGCCGGACAAAGCTTGAGCATTGATGAAACCCGTCAGGCTTTCAGTATTATTTTATCCGGCGACGCGACACCATCACAAATGGGCGCCTTTCTCATGGGTCTTCATGTCCGCGGAGAAACCGTTGACGAGCTTATCGGTGCGACCAGTATAATGCGGGAAAAAGCCATCTATCTCAAAGCCCCGGAAGGGGCCGTCGATGTAGTTGGTACCGGCGGGGATGGCCATGGCACGCTCAATATTTCAACCTCTTCGGCATTTGTCACTGCCGGTGCCGGCGTCCCTGTGGCGAAGCATGGAAATAAAGCCGCCTCCTCCCGATCCGGGACGGCAGATGTCCAGGCCGTCCTCGGGATCAATACAGAATGTGATTTTTCCCTGACACAGCGGGCCCTGGACGAGGCTGGCATTGGCTTTATGGTCGCCTATCGGCATCATGGTGCCATGCGCCATGTGGGCCCGACGCGAATTGAACTGGGCATTCGAACCATCTTTAATCTGTTGGGTGTCATGTCAAACCCGGCCGCCGTAAAACGTCAATTGATCGGGGTTTATGATCCACGCTGGATGCGCCCCATGGCTGAAACGCTCCGCGAACTAGGTTCTGAACATATCTGGGTCATGTATGGATCCGACGGATTGGACGAACTGACAACCACCGGCCCGTCCCAGGTTGTCGAGATGAAAAATGGCGACATCAGTGAGTTTGAGATCACGCCCGAGCAATTTGGATTAGCAAAAGTAACCCTGGATGATCTTAAAGGCGGTTTGCCCGAAGAAAATGCCAAAGCCATGATTGCCCTGCTAACCGGTGAAAAAGGCCCGTATCGAGATGTGACACTCCTGAATGCCGGTGCAGCGATTATGATCGGCGGAAAATGTGACACAGTTGAAGAGGGTATTTCCCTTGCTGCGGCCTCCATTGACGACGGGAAGGCACTTGCCGCTTTTGAAAATATGAAACGCATAACCAATGAAACAGCGGCCTGATTATGAGCATATTAGCAAAAATCTGTGACGATAAGCGCGACCATATCCAATCCTGCAAAAACCAGACGTCCCTGTCAGAACTAGACAAGCTGGCAAAAGGCGCGACGGCCCCACGGGGATTTATCAAAGCCTTGCGATCCCGGCGCGAGGCAGGAGAATATGGGCTAATCGCGGAAATCAAAAAGGCGTCTCCTTCCAAGGGGTTAATCCGCGAGGATTTTGATCCGCCAAGCCTTGCCAAGGCCTACGAGGCAGGCGGGGCAACCTGTATTTCCGTCCTGACCGACAAGCCCTATTTTCAAGGAAGTGATGACTATCTTGTGGCAGCACGCAAGGCGACTTCCCTTCCCGTTCTGCGCAAGGATTTTATGCTCGATCCCTATCAGGTAACCGAAGCGCGCGCTTTGGGTGCGGATTGTATCCTTCTGATCATGGCGGCACTCGACGATGATCAGGCGCAAGAGCTTGAGCAATGCGCCCTTGATTGGGGCATGGACGTATTGGTGGAGGTGCATGACCGAGCCGAGCTGGAACGGACCGCTATCTTGAAGAGCCCACTGATTGGCATTAACAACAGAAACCTGAAAACACTGACCGTTGATATTGCTACAACGGAAGAACTTTCGGCTGGCCTTCCCGATGGATGCCTGCCTGTTAGTGAAAGCGGCCTGTATACAACGGCAGATCTCTCCCGGATGGAAAAAGCCGGCTGTGGATGTTTCCTGGTTGGTGAATCCCTGATGCGGCAACAGGATGTGGTAGCCGCAGTTCGTCAGTTACTCGGAAAAGAATAAGGATATTAATAGGATGGGAGACTTTACTCATTTCGATGATAAAGGCGATGCCCATATGGTTGATGTCGGCGAAAAGGACATAACCGAGCGTATTGCGAAAGCTGTTGCGAGCATTACCATGCAACCGGAAACCCTGAAGTTAATTCAGGATGGGACCGCGAAAAAAGGCGATGTCCTTGGGGTTGCCCGTCTCGCCGGTATAATGGCAGCCAAAAAAACTGCAGATCTTATTCCCCTATGCCATCCCCTTGCCTTAACCCATGTCGGGGTGGAATTTACGGTACATAACTCTGATAATACAATCGAGGCCCTGGCAACTTGTAAACTCAAAGGCCGAACAGGCGTGGAAATGGAGGCCTTGACAGCAGCAAGTATCAGCGTTTTGACGATTTATGATATGTGCAAGGCAGTGGATCGCGGCATGATCATTTCCAATACAAGGCTTTTGGAAAAAAGTGGCGGTAAATCAGGAAGTTATAAAGCGTCATGATATCGGTAGATGAAGCCAGATTTCAAATTCTCAAAGAATTATCTATAGTTGATACGGAAGTCGTTTCCCTGGATAAAGCACTCGGGCGGGTGTTGACAGAAGATGTTATGGCCCGGCGTACCCAGCCGCCTTCTCATATGTCTGCCATGGATGGTTTTGCTGTAAAAGCTGCTGATACCCAGTCGATACCAGCAAATCTCAAGATTATTGGCGACGCACCGGCCGGTGGAAGCTTTGAGGGAATTGTTCGGACGGGAGAAACCGTTCGTATCTTCACCGGTGGCCCGTTACCGGAGGGTACGGACAGTATCGTGATCCAGGAAGACACCAATCTCGGCGAAGACAGTCAAAAAGACGGATATGTTGAAATCCGTGAAACAACACCCGTGGGTCATTATGTCCGCCCGGCGGGTCTCGACTTCCAGGACGGGACAATCGGCCTGACGGCAAACAGGCGGCTGTCTGCACGGGATATAGGGCTACTCGCCGCCATGAACGTGCCCTGGGTTACCGTTTGCCGCAAACCTCGCATAGCCCTGTTGTCAACCGGTGACGAACTCGTACGCCCCGGCGAGCCCGTCGGTCCCAACCAAATTATCTCCTCCAATAGCCTGTTAGTCGCCGCCCTCATTCAACAATCGGGCGGCGAAGCGATTGATTTGGGTATTGCCAAAGATAATGAAGACTCTTTGCGGCAGATGGCCGCCGGTGCCAAATCCGCCGATATGCTGGTGACATTGGGCGGTGCCTCTGTCGGAGATCATGATTTGGTGCAATCTGTATTGGGTAAAGAAGGATTATCTGTCGATTTCTGGCGGATCGCCATGCGGCCCGGAAAACCGCTGATGTCTGGTGATTTGAATGGGACTCCCATGTTGGGAATGCCGGGCAATCCGGTATCAAGCATGATTTGCAGTTTTCTGTTCCTCATACCGGCGATAGACGCCTTGCTGGGCCTTCCCCCGCGTCGCCCGCCGCTTTCGACAGCGGTTATAGCCCATTCGGTTAAAGAGAATGACCAACGCGAAGACTATTTACGGGCCAGAATTATCGGCAAATCAGACGGATTGCCTGTCGTAGAACTGTTTGACAAACAAGATAGCTCCATGTTGTCACCTCTGGCGGCTGCTGATTGCCTTGTATTACGGGGCCCGTTCGCCTCTTCCCTCCCGGCGCAGTCACAAGTAGAGATTATACACCTTAAAGCCGGCTACCCAGACGTTTGAAAAACATCCAATATTAGAGCTTGACGTAACATGAGAACCTTTGTAGAACATTAGGTATTGTTTTCGTTTTGTTCTTGATGGTGGAAATGGCCATGCTTACCAATAAACAACACCAACTTCTGATGTATATTCATAAATGCCTTGAAACACGAGGGGTTTCACCGTCGTTTGACGAAATGAAGGAAGCGCTTGATTTAAAATCGAAATCCGGAATTCATCGGTTGATTACAGGGCTGACGGAACGGGGATTTATCCGTCGCCTTCCCCACCGCGCTCGTGCGTTGGAGATTTTGAAATTACCGGATGATGTTGTTTCCATGAATACGGCAACAACAGATACAAACGCTTCTCCGGTTACTTTAAGCCTGATTCAGGGTGATTTCGGAAGTACCGGCAAATCCGCCAAAGAACCATTGTTAGATGCGGTGGAGCCGGATGCAAACAGCATTTCTCTCCCACTTTATGGCCGGATTGCTGCTGGTACGCCTATCGAAGCATTGGCGGATCCCAGTAATTTTGTGAATGTACCGGCGGGTATGATTGGCGGTGGTAAGCATTATTGCCTCGAAGTTGCCGGAGATTCAATGGTTGATGCGGGTATCCATGATGGGGATACCGTCGTTATTTGTGAAAGCAATACGGCGGAGAATGGCAAAATTGTTGTTGCTTTGATCGATGATGGCGAAGTGACACTGAAGCGATTACGTCGTAAAGGTGGTTCCGTTGCACTGGAAGCCGCTAATCCAGACTATGAAACTCGCATTTTTGGACCGGATCAGGTTAAGGTTCAGGGTCAATTAGTGGGTCTTTTCCGGAAATACTAGTTTTTAAAATATACTCTAAGTGCCTGAATTTACCTGATATATATCAATTTTTTGGCATAGAGTAGCGATGCGGCACCCAAGGACGGCTGCCACGAAGATCATTCACGGTTTCTATGCGAAAATCACCTGAATTTTCCAGCCAAATGCTATGGGCCCCTTTTCTCCAGAGATCAAATTTATCGATCACCCATGGCCCGGAACAATTCCGTGCAACCGGCATTCGGCTGATTATTAATGTAGCCCTTTCGCAATCCATTGTAAGTGATTGATTAACCTTTGGAAAAGCAATCACTTGAGACTCTTTTAAATAGAGGCAGCCATATGGATCACAATCCACGAGGTTTGAGGACGTGACGTTGGGTACCGCTCCAAACAGCAATTGCCAACGTTTTGCTTCAAACTTCTCAACTTTTTTCGATGACAAATATATTTTTTCATCAGATATCCTGGCTGCGTACAGATTTCCTGTCTCGGAAACCAGAATATCGGGAGCCAAAGACGGTCTATATAGGAATATGAGCATAAAGAGGAAGGGAACCGACGCCCACCGAATTGACGTTTTCCAGATCATAAACCACATGGATAACAGGGTGATAAGAGATAGTTTTAAAGTTGAAAATGTCCCTAGATATTGTACAGAAAAAGGCCAGTGGGATGTTTTGTCGGCAATCCAGAGAATAACATTTATCCCGACTGCCATCATTTCAAATGGAAATGATACCTGGAGCGGCATGAAGAGAAATGCAACGATACCCCATGGCATAACCCAAAGACCCATAATTGGTACCGCAAACAAATTGGCAACCAAACTATATGCGGCTACTTGCCCGAAATGAAAGATGGCAAAGGGTGCAGTTGCCAGACCTGCAACAAAGGATGTCAGTATTATGCCGAGGATATATCCAGCAAGATGCCTGAACAGACCCCCGCTTCGGGTAAACTGACCCAATTTTTGTCCCACTGTTTCATATAGCGAAATAAGCGCGAAAACAGCTGCAAAAGACATCTGAAAGCTTGCTGACGTCAAGCTTTCCGGAAACAATAGAAGGATGATCAAGGCCGCCACCACAACCATCCTAAAAGACAATGCCGTGCGATCAAAGCAAATGGCCAAAAACAGGGCCGAAATCATGATATAAGCCCGAATGGCGGAAACACTCATGCCACTCACGAAAAGATACCCCGTAAGCCCCAGAAGAGCGACGAGCGCTGCTACTTTCTTGATGGGATAGTTGAGCGCGACATATGGCCAAAATGCTAGTAGAAGGCGCGTTATAAAGAAGATTAACCCACCAATCATTCCCATATGCAACCCTGAAATCGCCAGCAAATGCGCCAAGCCTGAATGACGCATATTGTTGATCTGCTCGCGCGGTATTGCCCCCTTATCCCCAGTTGAGATGGCTGTGATAAATCCGGCTGCAACGGTTGGCGCCAGCTGTTTTACATTACTGGCAATTGCCGAACGAAAGCGGGAGGAAAGGCGCCGTAAATTGTCGATAAAGCCCGAAATTTCTCCGACAATCTGAAAATCACTGATGCTATATCCCACGGCACCAATGGATTGAAAAAACGAATGCCGTTGAAAATCAAAGCCACCGGGATACGCCGGCGCAGGCGGCGGCAACAGAACTGCCCGCGCCTTTAAAATTTGCCCAGGATGCAGATGTGCCACGGACATTCGCGCGGTGAGTCGCAGATATTTCAGATTTGGAATATTGCTGCCCTGCTCAAATTCCAGATCACCTAACAATAAACGCCTTGCTGATATGCCCGATGATTTTTCCAAGAGAACGCCCGTCACTTCAGTTACCTGTTTCTTTTGCAGCACAGGCGCTGAAACAATATGTTCCCGAACAATACAGGCAGAGAACCCCAAACTTACCGCTAAGCCAGTAAACAGGATCAAACGGATCAATTGATAGCAAATGTTTCTGGCTAAAACTGATACGATCGCCATCGCTGGTGTCGTTAGCAACCAGATCACAGAAGGATGCCATGTTAAATTAAAGTAAAGCGCAATTCCAAAAGCCAAGGCGACAGGGAACCAGAAAAACCACCGTGATCGATCACGTTCAATCTGAGTTAAAATGCCGGACATCCCAAATCTGATCCCAAATTTCGTAACACCCATCTGTCACGCTCTACTTGCTCTGCGGCGATACACAGAGTACAAAAAGCCTAAACCTAACAACCTAAATTCTTACCAATCATAAACAAGAATTAAATACGAAGTGAATACTCATGGAAGTTGTAACACGATTTGCCCCCTCGCCTACTGGATTTCTCCATATCGGTGGCGCCCGTACAGCATTATTCAATTGGCTATATGCGCGACATAATAAGGGGAAGTTCCTTTTGCGTATTGAGGATACGGATCGCCAACGCTCTACCGATGAAGCAATTCAGGCTATTTTGGATGGCATGGCCTGGCTCGGCCTGGATTGGGATGAAGATCCGGTTTTTCAATTTTCCCGCCGTGACCGACATGCAGAAGTAGCCAATGATCTTTTACGTCAGGGTAAAGCCTATCATTGCTACGCCTCGAAAGAAGAATTGACGGAAATGAGGGAAACCGCCAAGGCTGAGGGCCGCCCCCCGATTTATGATGGCCGGTGGCGCGACAGAGACCCGTCAGAAGCTCCTGAGGGCGTCAACCCGGTCGTAAGGTTCCGATCACCCGAAACCGGGACAATAACCGTTGAGGACGCCGTACAGGGACCTGTCACCTTCTCTAACAGCCAACTGGACGACATGATACTCCTGCGCGCCGATGGGACGCCCACTTATATGCTTTCTGTTGTTGTCGATGATTATGATATGGGCGTCACGGATATTATTCGCGGTGACGACCATTTAACCAACGCCGCCCGGCAGCAACAACTGATTGAAGCCATTGGCTGGCGTATTCCGAAAGTTGCCCACATTCCGCTGATTCACGGAGCAGATGGTGCAAAGCTCTCAAAACGGCACGGTGCTCTGGGCGTTGAAGCTTACCGGGATATGGGATACCTTCCGGAAGCGCTGCGGAATTATTTACTGAGACTGGGCTGGTCTCATGGTGACGACGAAATTATCTCCACGGAACAAGCAATCGAATGGTTTAATCTCGAGAATATAGGTAAATCTGCGTCTCGGTTTGATTTTACCAAGCTGGAAAATCTAAATGGAATCTACCTTCGAGAGGCGGATAACCAATATTTGACCGAACTGATTTGCCCCTTAATAGCGCAGAAAACCGGCAAAACCGTAACAGCCAATGGTCGAAATTTAATAGAAAAGTCCATGAACGGCTTGAAAGAACGGGCAAAATCAGTAATATCCCTCGCAGACAGCTCACTCTTTCTGATTGCTGAACGACCTTTGGCACCAGACGACAAAGCCAGTAAACTATTGGATGATGTTGCAAAAGGAGTTCTTTCTCGATTAGCCGATCGGTTGGAAAGCCAGAGTGAGTGGACGCTAGAATCTGCAGAATCTGCTGTACGGGCAGCAGCGGAATCAGAAGAGCTAAAACTGGGGAAAATTGCGCAGCCTTTACGGGCGGCGTTGACGGGCACTACTGTTTCGCCCGGAATATTTGAAATCCTCGAAGTTCTTGGTCAAGAAGAGTCGGTTGGACGAATCCGAGACGCGGTGTCCACACCATAGCCGCGATATTCAGATGTCTATTTAGACATATCCGGACTAGTCTCTTATAATGGTATGAAAAGAAACTCTGGTTGGAGTTTTAGTAACCTGACGCAGGCAAATTGATGCCTGCTTAACGAAGGATAGGGAATTAATGAGCAGCTCAACTGTCACAGGAAATGTAAAACTAAGTGAAGAAACCCTTGATAGCGCTACGGATTTACCGTTGTTATCTGGAAGTGTTGGTCCCTCCGTCGTTGACGTTCGCAAACTCTACGCTCAAACCGGGCATTTCACATATGATCCGGGTTTTACATCGACAGCCTCATGTGAGTCCGCCATTACGTATATCGACGGCGACGAAGGCGTTTTGATGCATCGTGGGTACAAAATAGAAGAATTAGCAGAACATAGCGATTTTATGGAAGTTTGCTATTTGCTATTGAAAGGCGAATTGCCTGATTCTGCCCAGAAGGACAAATTCTCCCACGATATTACCTATCATACAATGCTGCATGAACAACTCATTCAGTTCTTCAAAGGCTTCCGTCGTGACGCGCATCCCATGGCCATCATGGTTGGTGTCGTTGGCGCCCTTTCCGCCTTCTATCATGACAGTACCGATATCAACGATCCAAAGCAGCGGATGATCGCCAGTTATCGCCTGGTGGCGAAGATGCCGACAATTGCGGCAATGGCTTATAAATACTCGGTCGGACAGCCATTTATTTATCCCAGCAACGATTTGTCTTATGCTGAAAACTTCTTGCATATGACCTTTAGCGTCCCGGCTGAGCAATATAAAATGTCACCGACGATTTCACGTGCAATGGATCGTATTTTCATCCTGCATGCAGATCATGAACAGAATGCCTCTACTTCAACGGTTCGGCTGGCGGGCTCCTCCGGGGCGAACCCTTTTGCCTGTATTGCAGCTGGTATTGCCTGCCTCTGGGGCCCGGCCCATGGCGGTGCCAATGAAGCCGTTCTGACAATGCTGCACGAAATTGGTTCCGTTGATCGGGTCCAGGAATATATTGCAAAGGCCAAGGATAAAAACGATCCTTTCCGGCTGATGGGTTTCGGCCATCGCGTATACAAAAACTACGATCCGCGGGCGAAAGTCATGCAACAAACCTGTCATGAGGTTCTGGATGAACTCGGTATTCGTGATGAACCCATGCTTAAACTAGCCATCGAGCTGGAGCGCATTGCGCTTGAAGATCCTTATTTCGTTGAAAAGAAACTTTTCCCGAATGTGGATTTTTATTCCGGTATTATTTTGCAGGCCCTGGGCTTCCCTACAAGTATGTTCACCGTGCTGTTTGCTCTTGCCAGAACCGTTGGCTGGGTAGCTCAATGGAATGAAATGATGGAAGATCCATCACAAAAGATTGGCCGTCCTCGCCAACTCTATACAGGGTATGATGAGCGGCCTTATGTTGACTTGAACAAGCGATAGTATCGTGGCGTCCGAATCCAACATAAAAATAAAAACGCCCCCTTCGGTTCATTCCGAAGAGGGCGCGCGCCCAACAAAATTGTATCTTCGTGCTGCGAATGACAATGGGGCACCCTTTGCGTTTCGCTTGAAAAGGATTTTCGCCTGGGGGTTACCTCTTGCCGGATTACTTTTTTTCGCTGGCGCGTGGTACCTGGGATAGGCTAGCGCTCTACCAGTTCTATCAGGTATCCATCTGGATCTTTAATGAACGCAATGACGGATTTTCCATGTTTCATGGGCCCGGCAGGGCGGGGTATGTCAACACCTTGTGCTTCTAGTTTTTCGCAAATTCCATAGATATCTTTCACACCCAATGCGAGATGCCCAAACCCATTGCCAAGATCGTAAGGTTCTGCCTGATCCCAATTGTGGGTAAGTTCAATGACTGTCGTGTCTTTTTCATCTCCATAGCCAACAAAGGCCAATGTAAATTTTCCACCCGGAAAATCGGTTTTCCGCAAAAGTTTCATTTCCAGATTATTCACATAGAAATCTATTGATTTATCCAAATCTTTTACGCGAATCATCGTGTGTAACATTCTGAAATTACTGACATTTTCCTCGTTCATTTTATTCTTTCTCAGTGATTAGTTTCAATATTACGTCTGCTGCCCGCGCCCCTGGAGCTTCACCGCCTTGTCCCAGTAGTATCATAGCCTCATGAAATTGATCAATCTGCGCCTGTCTTTTTTGATCTGAGCTGAATAGTTCGGTTAAGGACCGATGCAAATTTTCGACCGTGCAGAATTCCAGAATATGTTCAGGTACAATATCTTTCTTCAGAAGGATATTAATCAGATTCACATGCCTGATTTTAATCAACCGTCGCGCAACCCATGATGTTAGTGGGTTCATTTTATATCCTATGACATTTGGCAAACCGGCAAGCGCCAATTCCAAGCCAACGGTTCCGGACGCGGCAAGTGCGACGTCCGCTGCCGCCATGGCGTCATACTTCTCTTGATTGCCGTCGACGACAATACATTTGAAAGGCCAAGATTTCAGGGCTTCGCCAACAATAGACCCAGATGGACCGATAACAGGAGCCACAACCGTAAAATCCCCGACATCCGTCTTTACCTTTTCCAACGCTTTTTCAAAAATAGGCAAATGTCGGGTTACTTCGCCGCGGCGGCTGCCAGCAAGAAGAAGAAGTATTTTCTCTTCCGGCGAGATCTGATGAGCGGCTTTGAAAGCATCCGCGTTTCCAGTATCCGCACCCGTTTCCACCACTGAATGGCCGACAAATGTTGCAGGCAGGCCAACAGCAGTAAAATACGGTGGTTCGAAGGGCAGGACGGTTAGTAGATGATCGTATAAACCTGCAATTTTTTGCGCCCGGCCTGGCCGCCATACCCACACAGACGGCGCCACATAGTGAACCTTCGGGATCGTAGATCCATGCAGTTTTTTGGCCACACGAAAACTAAAGTCCGGGGCATCTATGGAAATAAAGATATCGGATTTCAATTCCGAAACTTTTTTTGCAGTTTCGGAAATTCGCTTCAGGATACGCCGGAGTCTTGGAAGGACTTCAAAAATCCCCATGACAGTCAGTTCGTCCATGGGAAATAATGTATGCAAGCCTTCTGCACACATTAAAGGTCCGCCCACACCATAAAACTCCACTTGATCGGGCAGTTTTTCCTTCAAACCCTGCATAAGTTTGACACCCAGGGCATCGCCTGATGGTTCACCAGCAGTCAGGAATATTCTATATTTCTTTTTGATCTCAATCACGGTGTAAAACTGTCGCTGACACCCACGATAAAGATACCTCCTTCATCTGCACGACGAGTGACCTCTGTCTTGTCGAGAACAAGCGTTAGTCCGGCTTCTACAGCAATGCCCCGCAAATTGGCGTTAATGGCTTCAGTGACGGTTTCCGGGCCGATTGTCGGCATATCTGCCTGAAGATCCTGCCCAGGTTTGGACAACTTAACCAGAACGCCCGCCGGCTTGCTCCAGGAAAAACTATTGGCGCGCTGGAGCAGGCCATCAGTTCCTTCTGCAGCTTCCACAGCTAACACGTAGCCATCCCGGATAATTGCCGCCTGCCCGATATCCAACTCGCCTATAGCCTTGACGATGCGGATACCTTCTTTGATATCCTGTCGATCCTGTTCCGATGGGCTTGAATTCCCGAGCTGTTCTTTACCTATGGACATACTGCCGGTTATTTCATGAGCGCCAATAATGTCAAAGCCCTTGTCCTTGATAAAGGTTGTAATGGCCGTCATCAGTCCATCATCACCTTTGCTCAATGCACCACTTATCTTCGCTAAAAGTTTTATACCTTCAAAATCAGGGACAAGCTTTTTAAAGTCCGGACGATTAACTGGTCCGGCTAAAGTTATATGCGTACATTTTTCCGCAGCCAGAGTTTTTAAAAACTGTCCGATTTTGGCAATTCTGATGACTTTATGCGGGAAATCAAGGTAGTGATCCGGATCCGCCTCGCCTTCTATTAAAAGCAAAAAGGGCGTCTCTCCGTCTGCACGTAAAGACCTTGCCAAGGCTATTGGCAAATTTCCACGTCCTGCAATAATGCCGATGCGACGTGTCTGTATCTTAGTTTGCTTGGCAGAATCCACGTTTTGATTCTTCATTTAAAAACTTGTGAACAATTTTTACGGAAGCTGAGTCTTGATATTTGTCAGCCAATTCACTTGCACGCTCAGAGAAGGTCCCGTCTTCCGAAAACAAGTACTTGTAAGCGCTACGTAAAATATGAATGTCTTCGCGCTCAAAACCACGCCGCTTCATACCGGTCAGGTTCAAACCATTGATGTTTGCCCGATTTCCTGTCGCCGAACCGAATGGAATAACGTCCGTTTCTACGCCTGACGCCCCTCCTATCATCGCATGCTCGCCAATGCGGACAAATTGGTGCACGGCAGACAAACCACCAATGATGGCATAGTTTCCTATTTCTACATGTCCACCCAATGTGGCATTATTAACAAGGATAACGTCATTTCCAATTAAACAATCATGGGCGACATGGGCTCCAATCATAAACAAGCAATTGTCCCCTATGCGCGTCAACATTCCGCCACTCGTTGTCCCGGGATTGATTGTTACATGTTCGCGGATCGTGCAGTTCTTTCCGATAACCAATTCTGAATTTTCGCCTTGATACTTCAAATCCTGTGGCGCATGACCTACAGATGCAAAAGGGAAAATGGTTGTTCCGCTGCCTACTGACGTATTTCCAGACACGGCTACATGAGATTTAAGCGTTACGCTGGCTGCAAGAGTTACATCTTTTCCGACTACGCAAAAAGGACCAACCGTCGCTTCAGGGTGAACGACAGCTCCGTCTTCAATGATCGAAGTCTCATGAATCCTGGTCATAAAACACCTTGCTACCTGCAAATATTACTACTGATTTAATTTTCTATAGCTAACAAGGAACGTAAGAATGCTCAAATCAAGCTATGTTACAGCGGGTTACCGGCCCTAATCGACAATCATTGCGGAAAAATCTGCTTCCGCAACTTTTTTCCCGTCGACCAAAACAACACCGGAAAACCGCCAGACAGGTCCTCTTTGCTGCATAATTTCAACATTTACATGCATTGTGTCGCCTGGAACCACGGGTTTGCGGAATTTCGCGTTATCAATGGACATAAATAAAACATGTTTACCCTGGGATTCAGCGCCAAGTGTTTTAATGACCAATACGCCCGCTGTCTGCGCCATTGATTCAACAATCATTACGCCGGGCATAATTGGCCTACCGGGAAAATGGCCCTGAAATTGCGGCTCGTTCATGGTGACATTTTTTACGCCAGTCGCCGACTTACCGGGAATGATGTTTATGAGTCTATCCACCAACAGTAATGGATATCTATGCGGTATCATTTCCAGTATATCTTGAATATCAAGGGCTTCGACCGTTTCAGTCTGAGATTCATCAGTCATTTCTTTGCCCCTTTACCTTTCGATAATTTGTTTAAAGTCGCCAGCTGGCGGAAAAACTGCTTAATTGGCCGCGCCGGAAATCCCGCAAATACCTCACCAGCAGGTACATCTGTCGTCACACCGGCTCTTGCAGATATCTTAGCGCCTGTTCCAACCGTTGCATGCCCTGCCATTCCGGCCTGACCGCCAAATATGACATAGTCACCGATTTTGGAGCTTCCAGCAATTCCGACTTGGGCAACTAAAATACAGCCTTTTCCAATAACAACATTATGGCCAATCTGAACAAGGTTATCGATCCAGGTATTGTCCCCAATCACTGTATCCGGGCCGGCACCTCGATCTATCGTAGAATTGGCGCCGATTTCAACGCTTGAGCCGATAATAACCCGACCCAATTGCGGCACTTTTACATGGCCCACTGCATCTGGAGCAAACCCGAAACCGTCCTGTCCAATTTTTACACCATTGTAAATGGAAACATTATCCCCTAGAAAGCAATGGCTTAACACTGCGCCCGTTCCAAGTCTGCAGTCATTCCCGACCTTGATGTTTTTCCCAAGATGACAAAGCGGTCCAATAACCCCGTTATCACCTATTTCGACATTTTCTTCTATGATGCTATATGGGCCAACAGAAACATTTACCCCGAGCTTGGCGGAGGGCGATATAATAGCTGTTGAATCAACTTTTCCAGATCCTGGAACTGGTGGATAAAATTTGGTAGCAATATGCGCATAGGCTTTATACGGATCCTGGGAAATTAATAACGACATTCCCTTAGGGTGGGTTCCCCGCGCTTTTTCCGGCGCCACACAAGCAGTTGCATTGGTTTCCAGGAATGCCTGTCCGTATTTAGGATTGCTTAGAAAGGTCAAATCTCCTTCACCAGCCAGATCAAGAGGTTTTACATCCATTATCATCGTATTCGGGTCTGCGTCAGGATCCAATTCGATTCCCGGCAACTGCGCAAGTTCCCCGAGCGAGAACGGGCCCTCTGACTTAAAAAAAACTGGATCTGGCATTAGCTTTTCTTTAAAGGCAGCATCTTAACAACCACCTTACTTAATTTCTTGTTCAGCTCTTCAATAACTTCTGGCGTAAGGTCCAAGGACTGGTCTGCAAATAAAATTTCGTTTTGATCAAACACGACTGTCGCACCGTATTTATTCATAATAACCTGAGCTAGTGGAATCATACTCTCGCGAACATCCGTCAATGCAATTGCACGCGCTTGTTGCAAACGCCGGGATTTCTCGTCAATCTCGCGGCGGAAACCTTTGGCTTTCAGATTAAATTCTTTTTGTTTTTGCGCATAAATTTTGGGAGTAACAAGAACCTTTTGCCGTTCAATCTGATCTTTTTCGGTTTTTAATTTACTTTCTCTTTCTTTGAACTCAGCTTTAATTTTTTCTTCGAGAGATTTAACTTGAACGTTGATGTCCTGAACAACAGAAAGTTTTTGCATGATAAGACGAATATCAATAATACCGATGACATCATTCCGGGTCGATTGACTACTTGCATATTGTACGAAAAATATGCTCATGATTGCGCTGAAAAGAAACAAGCGAACTATTTTTGCTTTCATCTTTTGATCTCCTAAAACCGAGTTCCAAAATCAAGTGCGAAAATTTCGTCTTTATCATACTCTTCTTTCAGGAATGGATAGGCAATATTAATTTGAATCGGACCGAAAGGTGATACCCAGTTCAGGCCAAAGCCGGCCGAAGCGCGGATGCTCCCACTGTCCGCAATTCCTGGGTCATTATCATCGATTCCGGTTAACGTTCCCACATCAACAAAAGTTCTACCTAAAACACCATATTCCTGTGGGAGACCGAGCGGAAAGCGAAGCTCTGCTGACCCGATGACATATATATTTCCTCCGAGGGCATCACTACTTGCTAAATCACGAGGTCCAATACCGCGGTTTTCAAACCCTCTAAAATTTCGTCCACCGGCGTTAAATCGCTGCAAAATTATAACGTCTTCACCCAAGCCTACAATGTGGCCACCACTCACCCCAGTGCTAAATACGACATCATTTTCATAGACCGGGAAAAATCGTATGTAACTTGCCGTTGTCTCGAGTGAACGTACATCCCCACCGAGTCCAGAAAGCCTATTGCCGAATACCCACTTGCTACCAGTCGTTGGAAACAATGTATCATCCAAATCACTTATTGTTATATCATACCCGATGGAGGAGATAAGATATTCACCTTCTGATTTTCGAATTACAGTCGATGCTCCGCCGGTCAAATTATCAATTTTCTCATTTACCAGGCTGTAACTGATATTACCTCGAATATTTTCTTTTATTGGAAAACCTGTGCGCAGGATGAGTCCAAGCCTTTCAAGATCATAGCCACTTTCATCCTGTAGATCTCGCTTAGTACTGAATATATCGAATCCCGCGCTTAAATCACGATCAAGAAAATAGGGTTCTGTAAACCCAAGGTCAATTTGTTGACTGGAGGCGCCGAACGAAATACCCAGTCGCAAATCCTGACCTTTACCTAGCAAGTTTCGCTCGCGAATTTGCAAATCAGCAGAGACGGAATCCGTGGTCGAGAAACCCGCACCAACACTAAGCTCACCTGTCGATTTTTCCTGAACATCTACATTAATGATGGTCTTGTCTGGCGCGGACCCTTCTTCTTGCGAAACTTCCGCTTTTTCAAAGAAATTCAAGCCTCGAATGCGCGAACGCGACTTTTGCAACAAAGCTGTGTTAAAGGCATCCCCTTCCGCCAGTTCAAACTCCCGACGAATAACATAGTCAAGAGTACGTACATTGCCTGTGATGTTTATTTTTTCGACGTAAACACGCGGGCTTTTTCGAATTTCATACACAAGTCCAATTGTTAGCGCTTCTCGATTGCGCGAAACCTGTGGACGTACATTTACAAAGGCATAACCAAGTTTTCCGAGTTCAAAACTGAGTTTCTGGACACTGGTTTCAATTTTGTCGGCATTGTAAGACTCGCCTTCAATGGTTGTGACAAACTCCATCAAAATTTCCGGCTGTATGTCCTTGATTTCAGATTTGATTTCAATTTTGCCAAAATCATATCTAGGGCCCTCTTCAACCGCGAAAGTAATGAAGAATCCATCCCGATCAGGAGTAAGTTCGGCAATAGCAGAAACAACTCTAAAATCTGCATATCCTTTCGACAGATAATATTTCCGGAGCAACTCCCTATCAAAAGTCAAGCGATCAGGGTCATACGTATCGGAATCTGAAAGAAAATTATACCAGCGTGTTTCTTCCGTCGAAATCTGACTTAGAAGTTTGCTATCGCTATAAATCTTGTTACCCAGGAACCGTATTTTCTTAATGCCCGTCTGTTCCCCTTCATTTATCTCAAAAACCAAATCAACGCGATTTTCCGGAAGTAAAATCACTTTTGGCTCAACTGTCGCTGCAAATCGACCGCTCCGACGATATACCGTGATAAGTCGCTGAACATCATTTTGGACGCGCGCGCGGGTATATACTATACGTGGCCTAAGCTGGATTTCCGCAGAAAGCACATCGTCTTCAAGACTTCGGTTTCCCTCGAACGCCAGACGATTAATAATGGGGTTTTCAACAACATCCACAATCAATACCGAGCCTTCTTGCCGAATGGAGACATCAGCAAACAAGCCAGTATTAAACAGAGACTTTAAGGACTTATCCACACGCCCCCGGTCATAAGGGTTTCCTTCTGTCACTAAAAGATAGGACTTCACGGTGCTGTCTTCTATTCGCTGGTTACCATTTATACGAATTTCAGAGATGATAGAAGACGATTGAGCGTGCGTCACTTTTCCCGTTGTTGCTGCAACCGTCAACGTCGTCAACGCAAACAGCGCAATTAATAAGATCACACGCAAATTCTTAACCCCGGAGAGGAAACTCTAGACTAATTTTGCATATGTTTTATCAGACCTTTGCCTCTAGGAAAACAGGCCGGTGAAAAAATCTTTTACCCAAGGTTTGTTAATATCATTCCAGGTCGCAAAAACCATCAGCATTAGCACGAGTGACAAGCCAATCCTGAAGCTATAATCCATGGCTTTCGGATTCATTGGCTTCCCTACAATCGCTTCATAAATGTAGAAAACCAAATGACCACCATCCAACATGGGAATCGGGAACAAATTAATCAGCCCAAGGCTGATGGAAACAAAAATCATGAAGTTAAAAAGAGATAGCGCTTTATCTGTAATGTCTTCACCACGTTTTGCGGCATCGCCAGACATTTTGAGAATGCCCAATGGTCCACTAAGTTCAGCAACGTCCCGTGTCCCGCTAATCATCTGACCGACACCCTTGAATGTCGCCGTCGTAATAAACAAGGTTTGATCAACCGCACTGACAAGCGCACTTATTGGACCATGCCTTACAAATTCGCGTCCCGTGGATTTAATTCCAAGCTGTCCGATTTTCTGAACATTTCCATCTGCATCTGTCTGCAACACAATTTTAGGCGTAATCGGGATCGGAATAATTGTGCCGTCACGATCAATCTTCATCTGTAGTGGTTCATCCAATCCAATGACAACCGTGCGTCGAAGCTGTTCGAAGCTGTCAATTTCGACTCCATCAACAGAAATTACTCTATCACCGGGCTCCATACCTGCTGCTGCTGCTGCGCTATCTGGTACGATTTCGCCGGCAACGGGCGGCGTTTGGGCCTGACCTAAAGCCATAAAGAGAATTGCAAGAGCGGCGATAGCGAAAAGAAAATTCGCGGCAGGTCCGGCGATTACAACAGCGGCCCTTTGATAGAGTGGCTTATGGTGAAAACTTACATTCTTTTCTTCTTCAGAAATTTCTTCAACATCAGATGCGGCGTTGCTTGCAACACCCGCATCACCATGAAATTTGACATACCCACCAAACGGGATGTAGCCAACCTTCCAGCGACATCCATTTTTATCAACTCTGCCAAATATTTCAGGGCCAAAACCGATCGAAAATTCGTCTACTTTGACGCCGCAAATGCGCGCAATTTTATAATGGCCATATTCATGAACGAAAACGAGAACTGTTATCACGACAACAAAGGCCGGAATATAAATCCAATTATCAATGATGAAATTCATAATGCTTTACCGTGTATCCGTTCGTTTATTACGCAAATTGTTTGACAATCGAGCGCGCCAGTGCCCTGCCTGATCGATCAGCGTCAATTATTTCTTCAATGGAATTAAGCTCAATAATCTTACTTTGTTGCAAAGTTTCTTCGACCACGGAACAAATATCCAAAAACCCAAGTTTTCCCTCAAGAAACCCCTCTACTGCTAACTCGTTAGCTGCATTTAGTATCGTTGGTGCAGATTTTCCAGTTTTCAACGCATTTCTTGCCAGATTCAATGCTGGAAATCTTATTGGATCTGGATTAAGAAAAGTTAAAGACCCTATTTTTGCGAGATCTAGCCGATCTGCTGTGAATGGATGGCGGTCCGGCCAACCTAAAGTGTAAGAGATTGGTGTCTTCATATCGGGTGAGCCCATTTGAGACAAAACGGATCCATCTTTATATTCTACCATGCTATGGATAATTGATTGAGGGTGCACCAATATGTCAATCTGATCTGGCGGAATGGGAAATAAATGGGCAGCCTCTATGAGCTCAAGACCTTTGTTCATCATCGTAGCGCTATCAATTGAAATTTTCGCTCCCATATCCCAATTTGGATGTGCCAGAGCCTGTTCCCGGGAAACAAGCCTCATCTCTTCATAATCGAGATCGAGAAAAGGACCGCCAGAAGCAGTCAAAATTAGCCGACTGACATTATTGAGTTGATTAAAATCAAGAACCTGGAATATCGCGTTATGTTCACTATCTACAGGTAGGAGTGTCGCTCCATATTTTCTAACATTATCCAGAACAAGCGCACCACCGCAAACCAATGATTCCTTATTTGCAAGCGCGATAATGGCTCCTGTTTGAATAGCAGCTAAGGTCGGCGCCAGCCCTGCGGCACCAACGATGGCGGCCATTACCCAGTCCACTTCTCTGGACCCAGCCAAAGTTAGTGCATCTTGTCCCGCCGCAATTTCAATCTCAGTGTCGTCCAGCAGATCTTTCAATTGCCCATAGTAAGCTTCGTTAGCAACGACTGCTAATTTTGCTCCCACTGCTCTTGCTTGCTCTGCTAGTAAGGAAACGTTTTCATTCGCGGTAAGTACTTCCACCTGAAATTCTTCAATAGAATCCGATATTAATTCAAGTGTGTTAATCCCTACGGACCCTGTCGAGCCAAATATACTTACACGCCGAGGCCCATTTTTTGGCTTTCGAGAGAATTCCTTGGCACTCATACTTGAGATCATTTTAATTTCCACTCGTAAGAAGCAACAATATCATCAGGCCAGGCGCAACGAACAAAACACCATCCAGCCGATCGAGAACGCCGCCATGGCCTGGAATTAAGTTGCTCGCATCCTTTATCCCAAATTTCCTTTTCCACGCTGACTCGGAAAAATCTCCGGCTTGGGCAAGAATAGCGGAAGCGCCTCCAAGTAATAATATTCCAAATGGGGCAATTTCGGCATTAATCAAGAAATACACCATTCCGTAGGCCGTTATCATGGCCGCTATCATTCCGCCGAAGAGGCCCGCCCAAGTTTTATTAGGGCTGATCGAAGGCGCGATTTTCGGACCACCAATGGTTTTTCCAGAAAAGTAGGCTCCAATATCAGTTGCCCAAATAACAAAAAACAATGTCATTGCAAGCGCAAAGCCCACATCTGGTTCATTACGTATGATTAGAAGTGACGCCACCGGCAGGCCAATACAAAAAGGGCCTAAAGAGAGCCATATCAGATCTGCACCTTGTTTGAATACTGACCCCATAAGCGCCATTACAGCCGCACCGCAAATAAGTGCCGTAATCGCTTGAGATAAAGCGGAATAGTAGGAGAACCAGAGTGACACCAACACCGTTATGACCATTACAATAGTAAAAAGAACCTGCCGTGCTGATATTGATGCCATGCACCACTCATAGCTCATGGCAATCGACGCCAATCCTAGAAAAACAGCAAAATATAATCCACCAAAGTAAAGAGCGCCAATTGCAATTGGCGCCAGAACACACGCAGACATCACCCGCAGCTGCAATGAAGAATATCTGCTATCGGGCACTACAGCGCCCCGAAACGACGACAGCGGCCTGCATATTCGGCGACAGCGTCTTCAAGATCACTTCGCGTAAAATCCGGCCATAGCACATCGAGGAATATCAACTCAGTATAAGCACTCTGCCACAATAAAAAGTTACTCAGTCTTTTCTCACCGCTTGTCCGAATGAGCAAATCTGGATCAGGAGTATCAGCTGTATCCAGATTTTGATGGATCAGATCTTCCGTAACGTCGGCAGGCTTCAACTCGCCCGCCTCCACTCTTTCAGAAATTTTCCGAACAGCGGCGGCTATCTCAGACTGGCTGCCGTAACTCAGAGCGATTGTTAGGACAAGCTCTGTATTCAACTTGCTATCTTCCACAACCTGGTTAGCAAGTTGTTGAATATCTTCGGGTAATTTTTGAATATTACCGATAAATTTTACACGAATACCGGTTTCCAGCAGCGTCTTTAATTCTTTTTTGAAAAAATACCGAAACAGCCCCATCAAATGGCTTATTTCTTCGGGAGGCCTGCTCCAGTTCTCTGAAGAGAATGCAAATAGAGTAAGGTATTGTATCCCGAGATCCTTGCAGCCTTTCAGGGCTTCACGAACAGCTTCCGCACCTTTTTCGTGGCCTTTTAACCGACCAAGTGCTCTTTTTTTCGCCCATCGCCCATTGCCATCCATGATAATGGCAACGTGAGTCGGAACCTTGGGGTCGGCTATTTGTTGGGTGGTTGCGGCGTCCATTTATCAGACCTGCATAATTTCCGCTTGTTTTTCGCTGAGCAGGCTATCTGCAGAGGCGACATAGTCGTCAGTTAGTTTTTGGATTTCGTCTTCGGATTTTTTAAGTTCGTCCTTAGAAACTTCCCCATCTTTTTCCGCTTTTTTCGCATCATCCATGCCGTGACGACGAACGTTTCTAATAGCAATTTTTGCGTTTTCCGAGTAAGTACCGGCAACTTTAGCCAAATCCGCACGCCTTTCTTCGGTGAGTTCGGGAATGGGGACACGCACCGTTGTACCATCCACTACCGGGTTCAAGCCAAGCCCTGCATTTCGAATGCCTTTTTCAGCGGCTTTTACGTTCGATTTATCCCAAACCTGAACCGATAACGAGCGAGGTTCTGGGGCACTAACAGTAGCAATTTGAATAATTGGCATTTGCGCGCCATAGCTTTCGACCATCACGGAATCAAGCAAGCTCACATGGGCGCGGCCCGTTCGCAGGCCTGCAAATTCATGCTTTAACGCGTCTAACGCACCTTGCATGCGTTTTTCCAAATCTTTCATATTTGCAGCGGCCATATTTTTTCTCCCTCACTATTGAAGAACAATCTTCAATAAAACGCTTCTTCGTCTGGCAGACTTTATACCCTTTAGATCACTTCAGTGAAACAACCTTCTTTTTTCAAGACCCGCGCAAAAGATCCCTCTTCCTGAATGGAAAAAACCAGAATAGGAATAGCATTTTCCCGGGCGAGCGAAATTGCAGCGGCGTCCATTACCTTAAGATCCTGCGCGAGAACTTCAAGATGAGAAAGTGTCTCATACCTTTTCGCATCTTCATGTTTTTGCGGGTCTTTGTCATATACACCATCAACATTTGTCCCCTTTAGCAATGCATTGCATTTCATCTCGGCCGCGCGAAGTGCCGCCGCAGTGTCCGTTGTGAAATAAGGGTTTCCCGTACCAGCTGCAAAGATAACAACACGTCCTTTTTCGAGGTGCCGTTCTGCCCGTCTACGGATGTAAGGTTCGCAGACAGCGGACATAGGAATAGCTGAAAGTACCCGGCTATCCATGCCTTGCTGTTCAATAGCATTTTGCAGCGCAAGAGCATTCATTACCGTCGCCATCATTCCCATGTAGTCGGCACTTGAGCGATCCATACCTTGTGCTGTACCGGACACACCGCGAAAGATATTACCACCCCCGACTACGACACAAACCTCCACACCCATATCATGGGCTTCTTTTATATCTGCAGCAATCCGTGTAACTGTCTCTACATCAATCCCGTATTGCTGATTTCCTAAAAGCGCTTCTCCTGAACATTTTAGCAAAACCCGGCGATACTGAGGTGTGTTCGACATTTTATTCCCCAAAGAATACTGTTGGTAATCTGGCGTCGGAATGACAGCATACAGAAAAAGTAGAATTTTAAAAGGCGAACGATTTTATCTTCAAAATTCGGTCGCACTCATTCATTTAGACATAAAAATATGGCGGCCTCGTGGTCGGGGCCGCCATATCAATACTGCTTTCGGTTTTAGCTGACTGCTGCGGCCACTTCTGCTGCAAAATCAGTTTCTTCCTTCTCAATGCCTTCGCCCACAGAGTAGCGAACCATTCCGGCAACTTCGATCGGGCTACCAATTTCCTTGGCGACAAGATCAATTGCTGCTTTCACAGAATTTTCGCCATCAACGACAAAAGTCTGTTCCAGAAGAACAACGTCTTTGTAGAATTTGCTCAAACGGCCTTCAACCATTTTGCCGATAATTTCTTCCGGCTTTCCTGATTCCCGTGCCTGTTGAGATAGCACAGCCCGCTCACGCTCAACAGCTGCCGGGTCAAGGTCATTAACACTGATTGACTGCGGGCTTGTTGCCGCTACATGCATGGCTATCTGTTTTCCCAGCACCGCAAGAGCTGCCGAATCGCCAGCACTTTCCAGGGCCACCAAAATACCGATTTTCCCTAATCCGTCCGCAACTGAATTGTGCACATAAGACGCCACAATACCGCTTTCGACAGAAAGCCTTTCTGCACGGCGCAGATTCATGTTTTCGCCAATTGTTGAGATGGCAGATGTCAGTTTTTCTTCAACAGTGTTTGAAGATCCTGGGTAATTCGCAGCTTTAATCGCATCGATGTCGCTTCCGGTATCAGCAGCTACTTGTGCAATATTCGTAACAAGGCTCTGAAAGTCCTCATTCCGGCCAACAAAGTCTGTTTCTGCATTCACTTCAACTACAGCGCCTGATGCTCCGCTGGAGACAACCGCGACAAGCCCTTCAGCCGCGACGCGGCCAGATTTCTTGGCAGCCGTTGCCAGACCTTTGGTCCGTAGCCAATCAATGGCAGCATCAACATCGCCGTCTGTTTCAGTCAGTGCTTTTTTACAATCCATCATGCCCGCACCTGACTTGATGCGGAGTTCTTTCACTAGTCCAGCTGTAATAGCAGCCATAACTCAGTCCTCACGTAATAAGAATGTGATAAAGGCAATTGCCCCGATCCCATGACGGGTCCGGAGCAACAGATTATTTAGGAAGCTTTTGCGTCCGTTTCAACGGCTTCCGTTTCCTCGGCTGCCGCGACAACAACTTCTTCCGCTGCCACTTCTTCAGTTGCAGCTTCTTCCGCCGGAATTTCTTCTTCCATGATCGGTGTCTCAGCAGCGCCAAGATCTTCACCTTGATCAGCCATTTCGACAGAAATTCCATCGATTACAGCTTGCTTAAACAGATCGCAGTACAAGTTGATCGCCCGCAAAGCGTCGTCATTTCCCGGGATCGGGTACGTAATGCCATCAGGATTTGAATTGCTATCCAGAATGCCAATTACCGGTATACCGAGTTTGTTTGCTTCCTGAACCGCGAGCTCTTCCTTATTGGTATCGATCACGACGATAACATTCGGCAAGCCGCCCATTTCCTTAATACCACCCAACGCGCGTTCAAGTTTGTCGCGCTGACGTGTCATCCTCAGGATTTCTTTTTTGGTCAACCCACTGGCGTCGCCAGAGAGCTGCTCTTCCAGCTTCCGAAGCT
Source organism: Sneathiella marina (assembly GCF_023746535.1). Taxonomy (GTDB): domain Bacteria; phylum Pseudomonadota; class Alphaproteobacteria; order Sneathiellales; family Sneathiellaceae; genus Sneathiella; species Sneathiella marina. The sequence goes on from NZ_CP098747.1 coordinate 2,207,283, forward strand.
GTTTGATTGAGTTTGAAACAGTTTTCCAGTTGGTCAACATGCCGCCGAGCCAGCGGTGATTGACATAGAACTGGGCGCATTGTTTTGCGCTGTCTGCAACAATTTCTGATGCCTGGCGTTTCGTACCAACAAACAACACACGGCCGCCGCCAGCAACCGTATCACGAACGACTTTAAGCGCCTGATACAACAAGGGGACTGTTTGCTGCAAATCGAGAATGTGGATTTTATTACGAGACCCGAAAATATAGGGACCCATTTTCGGATTCCAGCGACGGGATTGGTGACCAAAATGTACACCAGCTTCCAAAAGCTGACGCATAGTAAAAGTAGGCAGAGCCATTCTGCTATCTCCTTTTCCGGTTGAGCCTCCGTGAGTAGTGGTCCTGAGCATCATTGCCCGAACACCGGATGGGAATTATCAACACAATAATACCCGAACCCACGTGCGAATTTAACAGAATGGTGATTACGCTTCTAAAACAGGGATTGCAAGCGAAAACGTACGGAAATTAGAGCAATTCAGAAAATTTCCCTAAATATCATGAACATCAATGACTCCCGGCACAAATTTCAATGCCTGCCTCACCTCGGGAGAAATATTAAAGTGACTGGAAAGATCGATTTCAATCTCCCGTGCTTCAGCCTCAATATTTAGCACTATGGCCACGCGTCCTCGTCCCTTGCCCCCTTCATTTAAAACTGAAGCAAGCTGTTCAATGGGTTTATCGTCATCCACGAAAATCCGAACACCATCTGTTATATTGGCGGCCATCGTTTCAAGCCGCTGGATACCCTGAACTGTAAGTCTCGGTTGTTCGTTATCAAGGTTACCTGTCACATTCAGAACCAGAGACTGCCCAACAACCAAAAGTTCACGGCTTCTTTCCAGCGTTTCAGCAAACATTGTTACTTCATAAGCTCCGCTGCTGTCGGATAATTGAACAAAAGCGAGAGGTTTGCCCTTGCGGGTTCGTAATTCTCGTTTTCCCATTACTGTGCCAGCGAGCTTAGCCGCACTTTCCGAAACGCCCAAACTTGCAACATATGCCGCAGAATTTCGTACACCTACTTTATCCAATGTCTTCGCCCAGGCATCCAGGGGGTGACCGGATAAGTAAAAGCCAACCGCATCGAACTCCTGCTTTAACTGTTCCATGGTGGTCCAGCGTGACACAATTGGGAGTAACGGTGTCGCCACAACGCTTTCAGTCTCGCCGCCAAATAAATTAACTTGGCCGGAATCTCGTTCCTGTTCCGCTTGCTGTGCTTGCCGAAGCAGCATTTCTATTGACGCAAATACCTGTGCCCGATCACCGGACAGTGCATCAAACGCCCCTGCCCGGCATAAGTTTTCTGCCTGTCGTTTATTCATATGTCTCGGGTTAAGACGGTTCGAAAAATCGAACAGATCTTTGTACTGCCCGTTTTTCTGACGATCACTAATAATACCCGCCATGGCTTCACGGCCAACATTCTTGACAGCCGCCAAAGCGTAACGCACTGCGCCGACGTCGCCTTCAAACTCCACAGAAAATTCAACCTCAGAGTTATTCAGGCAAGGGGGATGCACCGGGATCTTCATGCGATCCAGATCTTGCCGGAATATATTCAGTTTGTCGGTATTGTTTAAATCCAGACTCATGGACGCCGCCATGAATTCCACCGGATAATTCGCCTTCAAATATGCAGTGTGATAAGAGACAAGTGCATAGGCCGCTGCGTGGGATTTATTGAAACCATAATTGGCAAATTTCGCCACGAGATCAAAGATATGACTGGCATCCTTCGTCGTCACACCCTTTTCTTTCGCGCCTTTGGCAAAAATAGAACGTTGCTCATCCATTTCGGATTGGATTTTCTTACCCATGGCCCGGCGCAGCAAATCTGCATCGCCAAGACTATATCCTGCCAGGGTCCTGGCAATTTCCATCACCTGTTCCTGATAGATGATGACACCATAAGTTTCTTCCAATACGGATTTGAGCTGCGGATGTAAGTAATCCGGCTTTTCTTCCCCATGTTTCCGGCGGATATAAGTTGGAATGTTCTCCATCGGTCCCGGACGATAGAGTGCGACGATCGCAATGATATCCTCGAAAGCGTCAGGGCGCATTTTACGCAGCATGTCGCGCATGCCCGAACTTTCAAGCTGGAAAACGCCGATTGTATTTCCGGTTGAAAGTAGATCAAAGGTTGCCGGGTCATCCAGCGGGACTTTGGCATAATCAATTTCAATACCCCGCTTGGCCAGCAAATCCTTCGCCCTATCCAGGACGGTCAGTGTCTTCAGGCCCAGGAAGTCAAACTTAACCAATCCGGCCGCTTCTGCGTATTTCATGGAAAACTGTGTCACCGGCATATCGGAACGCGGATCCCGATAAAGCGGTACCAGCTCATCCAGTTCCCGATCCCCAATGACCACGCCCGCCGCATGCGTGGAGGCATGCCGGTACAAGCCTTCCAGCTGCAAAGCAATTTCGATCAAGCGGGCAACTTCCGGATCTCCAGCACGCTCTTCACGCAGGCGGGGTTCCGTATCCAATGCTTCTTGCAATGTGACAGGGTTTGCAGGATTGGCAGGAATCATCTTACTAATCCTGTCAACCTGGCCATAGGGCATCTGCAGGACACGCCCAACATCCCGGATAGCGGCTTTCGCCTGCAACTTTCCGAATGTGATAATTTGAGCCACTTGCTGGTGACCGTATTTATCCTGAACATAACGGATAACTTTTTCCCGCTTGTCCTGACAGAAATCGATATCAAAATCCGGCATGGACACCCGTTCAGGGTTTAGAAACCGTTCAAACAGCAATCCAAATCTTAAAGGGTCAAGATCAGTGATGGTAAGTGCCCATGCGACAACAGAGCCAGCACCCGAACCACGCCCCGGCCCAACCGGGACATTATGTTCCTTAGACCATTGGATAAAGTCCGAAACAATAAGGAAATATCCCGGAAACCCCATCTCATTGATGACACCAATTTCGTAATTCAAACGATCAAAATATTCCGTACTCTTCTCGGCCCTTTCATCTTCCGACATTTCGGCTGTAAAAACTTCGTTTTCCATCCGAATGTGCAATCCCTTATTGGCAAGGGCCTCCAGCTCCGCTGCCTCATCGCGTCCATCCGCAGACGAAAAAGTCGGCAGAATGGGATCATGCCTTTTCGACGCAACGGCACATCTTTGTGCAATAACAATTGTGTTATAAACAGCTTCAGGTAAATCCTCGAACAAGGACGCCATATCAGCCTGTGACTTAAAGAAATGTTCAGGTGTTCTTTTGATACGATCTGAATCACCGACATATTTTCCGTCAGCAATACATATCAATGCATCATGGGCGCTGTACATTTCCTTATTTGGGAAAAACACCTCGTTTGTTGCAACTAACGGGATATCCATTTCGTAGGCCAATTTCAGAAAACCCGGCTCCGTCTTCCGCTCAACGGCTAAACCGTGGCGTTGAATTTCAACGTATAAGCGGTTATCGAAGATGTCCTGTAAGTTGCCAACATATTTCTCGGCATCTTCGATTTGATCGTTTGCCAGAAGCCGCCCAATTGGGCCTTCAGCACCGCCTGTAAGACAGATGACGCCTTCTGCATGCCTGGTTAATACTGAAATGTCGACTTGTGCTGTATCGCCCGCATCAGTTTTCAAAAAAGCATGAGACGTTAATTTCAGAAGATTATGATAACCCGTTTCGTTTTGCGCCAACAAAACAACCGGATCCGGTTCTGGTCTACGACCAGATCTATCTGCCGCATCCTTTCGGGTAAGAGCGATTTGGCATCCAAGAATGGGCTGAACACCCCCCGCTTGCATTGCCAGTGAAAACTCCAATGCCCCAAACATATTGTTGGTGTCCGTTATTGCAGCGGCGGGCATATTGTTCGTTTTGCACAGCTTAACAATATCTTTTACCGGCACAGCCCCTTCCGAGAGAGAATACGCGGAATGCAATCGCAAATGAACAAAATTGTGAGGAGCATTGGGTGCAGACCCAGTTTGAGGCACGGGCAAATTCTCCAGTAGTGATTTCAGCCGTCCCACTATTGCACACCCTTCACCAAAGGTCAGGGCCTCACATGCGCCTTACCTCAAAATCTTGTGGATAACTTCCTGCCATGGAATTTTGCATCGCCGTATTTCAGCTCGTAAAACTCGAAACGATTTCCGCCCAAAAAAACATCGTGCCTAGAGCACTACCAAATGCTGCCGTTTCAAATCCGCTTTTTATCATCTGGTATATGTTCATCACTCGCTCCTTTATGGTTGAGCTTATAATGTTCTTGTTTTGTTCTTTTGTCAATGAGCAGAATAATATTTTTTATTCGAGCAAGAAAACCTACTATTTTTATGAGCTTGAATTCTGTCTATGAGATCGAAGATTCGTCTTCAATAAGATGATGATCCCGAACATGGATAACTCTATCCATTCGCGCAGCCAGTTCAGTATTATGGGTTGCAACCAAGGCCCCGACATTTTGATCCCGTACCAAATCTAAGAATTGCTGAAATACTAACTCCGCTGTTTGCTCATCAAGATTTCCCGTTGGCTCATCAGCGAGCAGGAGCACAGGGTCGTTTGCTAACGCACGTGCAATAGCAACACGTTGTTGCTCTCCACCAGACAGCTTTGCGGGACGATGAGATAATCTGTCCTGTAACCCCATGCGGGTCAGCAGCTTCGTCCCTTTTTCCCGAGCGAGCGATTTAGGCACTCCGGCAATCAGGTTTGGCATCATGACATTTTCAAGGGCGGAAAACTCGGGCAGCAAATGATGAAACTGATATACGAACCCAATTTGATTGCGTCTCACTTCTGTACGTTTACTGTCATTGGAGTTGCTGCAATCAACACCAGTAATCCAGACAGATCCTGTCGTCGGCGGTTCTAACAGGCCGGCAATCTGAAGCAAGGTAGATTTTCCTGAGCCGGATTGGCCCAACAGTGCAACGATTTCTCCGGGTGCAATTTCCAATGCCACATGATCAAGCACCAGAAGGTCTTCATGCCCTTGTGAGAACACGCGCCCAACGTCAACAAGTTTCAAGACAGCATCACTCATAACGAAGCGCCTCTACTGGATCGAGACGAGCCGCCCGCCAAGAAGGATAAATTGTCGCGAGTAAAGAAAGCGCAAGCGCCATCAGCACAACAGTTGTCACTTCAGTGGGATCAATTTTAGCTGGTAAGTTGGAAAGGAAATAAATCTCGGCAGAGAATAGCTCTGCCCCCGTTAATCCCTCTATCAGCCCTTTAATACGATCTATGTTCGCACAGAAGCCTAGTCCAAGGGCAAAACCAAACGCAGTACCGATAACCCCGATACTGGCCCCTGCAATAAAGAATACCCGCATTATCATTCCACGCGTCGCTCCCATGGTGCGTAAAATGGCAACATCCCTACCCTTGTCTTTAACAAGCATAATAAGGCTGGAAATAATATTGAAAGCGGCAACGAGGATGATCAATGTCAGGATCAAAAACATAACGTTCCGTTCGACTTGCAGTGCATTGAAGAAACTTGCCCGCGATTGCTGCCAATCGTAAATATACGCCCTTATATTGACCGCATTAATGATCTCGCGTCGCGCCTCGAGTGCACTATCCGGATCAGACGCAAATACCTCAAGTGCCGTGACGCCGTCGCCCAATCGAAAATAGGTCTGGGCCGCATTGAGCGACATGTAAATATAGCCATTGTCGTATTCATACATGCCTGTTTCAAACAAGCCACCAACAATGAAGGTTTTTACCCGCGGCATTGTCCCGAAGGCGGTCGCTGTTCCCTGCGCCGAAATGAGTTTCAGCTTATCTCCGGCTTTGACCCCTAATGTACGGGCCAAGCGATACCCAATTAACAACGAGTTATTGTCACTGAAGCTATCCAGAGATCCATCTATGATATTCGAGGACAGGACATCCAGGTTTTCCAACTGTTCTGGCGCCATGCCGCGCACCAATGCTCCGCTGGCCTGTTTGCCCGAAGCCATAACCTGCCCTTCAACAATAGGCGCAACCCGCACAACTTCGGGAACATCTTTCAGCCGGGCAATAACGCCATCAAAATCAACAAGTGGTGCTTCTTCAGGAGCTCGAATTTCATAATGTCCATTCAGCCCGAGTATTCTGTCCAGAAGCTCTGCCCGAAAACCGTTCATGACAGACATCACAATGATCAAGGTTGCAACGCCCAGGCCAATGCCCAACAAAGAGAACAGAGCAATAACCGAGATAAACCCTTCTTGCCGGCGGGCTCTCAAATACCGCAATGCCATTGTCCATTCAAATCGGGAAAACACTGAGCCTAGCCCACCAACAGTTTTAATGCGTCATCAAGGGAAAGTTCCTGTTTTTCGCCGGAAGCACGATTTTTAACTTCGACAACCCCTGATTTTACCCCACGCGGGCCGATTGTTGCCTGCCAGGGCAGTCCAATCAGGTCCATCTTCGCAAATTTTTCACCAGCTCGTCCGGAAGTGTCATCATACAATACATCAACACCCGCATTGGTGAGTTTTCCATAAAATTCCGTACATGCTGTATCGCAAGCCTCATCCCCACTTTTCAGGTTAATCAAGCCAACATCAAATGGCGCCACGGAAGCTGGCCATATAATACCGTTTTCGTCATGACTTGCTTCAATGATCCCGCCAACCAGCCGAGACACCCCAATTCCATATGACCCCATTGAAACAACGGCTTCTTTCCCATCTGGGCCCGCAACAGAGGCGCCCAAGGGTTTCGAATATTTATCCCCAAAATGGAATATATGGCCGACTTCAATACCCCGCCGGGTTATCAGGTCACTCTCCGCGACGTCACAAGCCTCCGCGTCATGCATATCGTCGGCCGCAGCGTAATATCCCGTCCATTCATCGACAATGGATTGCAATTGTTCTGGCGAATATTCGGCTTGCGTGGGTGTTTCCAAGCCAAGTAAATCTTTATGATAGAAAACTTCACTTTCGCCTGTATCCGCTAACACGATAAATTCATGGGACAGGTCCCCGCCTATGGGGCCCGTATCCGCACGAAGTGGAATTGCTTTCACACCAAGCCGTGCAAAGGTCTTCAAATAGGCAACGAACATATTGTTGTAAGCGATTTTAGCGCCTTCATAATCCAGATCAAAGGAATAGGCATCCTTCATCAGAAATTCACGCCCCCTCATAATACCAAACCTAGGGCGAACTTCATCTCGAAACTTCCATTGGATATGATAGAGATTTAGAGGCAGGTTTTTATAGCTTTTCACATGGGATCTGAAAATATCCGTAACCTGTTCCTCATTGGTCGGGCCATATAGCATATCCCGGTCGTGACGATCCGTAATCCGCAGCATTTCTTTACCGTAATCGTCATACCGCCCGGACTCACGCCATAAATCTGCCGGCTGCAATGTCGGCATCAGGATCTCCAAGGCTCCGGCGCGATTTTGCTCTTCACGGACTATATTTTCGATATTTTTCAAAACCCTATGGCCAAGTGGTAACCAGGAATAGATACCCGCGGAGGACTGCTGGATCATACCGGCACGCAGCATTAACCGATGCGAGACAATCTGCGCTTCCTTGGGATCTTCTTTAAGGGTAGGTAAAAAAAACTGTGATAGGCGCATGGATAAAGCCTTAAAACTGTTATACGCGAGGACTAAGCCTCAGATAGGTTACTGGCGAAGTATTTTCCAGACTTTTAACGGGATTCCCGCAGATTGCAAGGAATAGCCGGTCATTGGTATCTTTTCTGACATTCCTGTGCAATTGCATTTAGCGCCGGATCAGAGAGCTCCTGTCCATTATAGAGCATTTTACCACTGCTGATATTATACTCGATCAGCCCAACATATACTTCTGCATTTTTAAGTTTAGGGTTATAATTGTTGAGCAAATCTTTGAATGGTAACGCTAAATTTATAAATATCGTATCCGGTATCTTGACCTGAGTTCCATCGAGATCAGCAGGAACGACAGGTTTACCATGAACATCGACACCCGGCTTGAAATTCACATCCTGCTCTGCGACATATTTCGTAATGCGGGAACAATTCTCTTTGGATACTTCCAGTTCAACATCTTCTGCATATGCCTGAAATGCCACTAAAAAAAATGCTGAAACAATTGTCATCCGCAAGAATATCAAACCTCACTCCTCTTCCTTATGTGTTTTGGAAAAATGCCCTTAAATCAATAAGTTCAAGCTCAATTATCGTCCATATTATAACAAAAAGACAAACTGTAATCCCGGTTGTTATAGCAAATTTCATCCATATCCGCGGATTTACCGGGGCACTTTCAACGGTTCCTGGTTCCACGCCTTCATCTGATTCCTCCTGCGTCCGCACCCCCCAAGGCAGCACCATGAATAGGACGAGTAGCCAGGTCACGACAAAAATTACAATTCCGCCTACGATAGACATATAAGTCAGCCTTTATACTTGTTCCAGCTCGACAAGTGTTCCCGAGAAGTCTTTGGGATGTAGGAATAAAACAGGTTTCTTGTGAGCACCAATTTTCGGCTCTCCATCTCCGAGAATCCGGGCGCCTTTTTCAACCAGCTGGTCTCGCGCCGCAATAATATCTTCAACCTCATAACAAACATGATGCATGCCCCCTGAGGTGTTTTTTGCAAGAAACCCTGCAATAGGTGAATTTTCACCCAATGGATACAGTAATTCAATTTTAGTATTGTCCAACTCAACGAACACCACTGTGACACCATTGTCAGGCTCATCTTGCGGTGCGCTGACTGTCGCTCCCAATGTATCTTTGTATACGGTGGCGGCAGCTTCCAAATCCGGTACTGCGATAGCCACATGGTTTAACCGTCCTATCATCTTCTTAATCTTTCCTATTCATCTTCAAATCTAATCACATAAATATCGGTTATCGGCCGGCGCCCAGCAATTCGTCGGAAAACACGACGTACAGCCTGCCGTGCTGACTCTTCTATGTCTCCATCCGACAAACGCTGTTTTTTCGTCAGTTTAGCATGTTTGTCGAAAATTTCCCGGCGCAACTCCGTTTGCAACTTGGGAAAAAGACCTTCATCTACCACGCCACGCAAACGAATTTCCGGATCTTCCGTTATTTTCCCCTCTTCATTGACAATAACGATCCCACTGATTGCACCATTATAGACAAGCCGGCGCCGGGTGCTCAAAAAATCACCGTCAAGTGCCGTTAGACCACCGGCATCCACTGCAAATCGACCGAAAGGGACCGATCCAATAATTTTTGCATCTCCCGGTGCCAGTTTCAGCAAATTACCGTTTGTAATCTCGATAGCTGATTTTACGCCTAAAGACAGGGCAAGATCACAATGAGATCTTATGTGCCGAGCCTCGCCATGCACCGGAACAGCTATTTCCGGTTTTACAATATTATACATATCCGTCAATTCACCACGTGCCGGATGACCCGAAACATGAACAAATTCATCAGCTTCCGTAACAACATTAACACCGGATTCAGTCAGTTTATTATGTAAGGCATAGAGTGTTTTCTCATTGCCGGGTATGACCTTCGATGAAAAAATAACAGTATCACCGGAGGAAAGCGAGATATGAGAATGCTCATCACGGGCTATACGCGCCATTGCCCCACGAGGCTCGCCTTGACTTCCAGTGCATAAAAGCAAAATTTTATCTCGCGGAATATGGCCCGCATCTTTTTCATCAAGAAAAGGTGGTAAATCATTAAGGTAACCCGCTTTTTTAGCCGCCTGCGTCATCCTGTGCAACGATCGGCCAACAAGCACAACATGTCTGTCATGTCGCTCAGCTACACTGGCAATGGTCATTAGCCGGGCGATATTGGATGCAAATGTCGTCACGGCGATGCGACCAGAAGTGATGGTTCCAAGCAATTTATCCAGATTAACCTGAACATCCAGCTCTGAACCGGACACGCCTTCCTTAAAAACATTGGTTGAATCGCAGATCATCGCAAGAACGCCTTGCTTCGAAACAGCCGCCATCTTTGTCAAGTTGCTCGCAGGGCCAACAACGGGATCTGGATCCAGTTTCCAATCCCCACTATGAAGAACGCGGCCATGGGGAGTTGTAATCATCAGCGCCTGCATTTCCGGTATCGAATGAGTCAAATCGACAAAATCGATGTGAAATTCACCAATCGAGACAGAACTTCCCGCGGCAACGACATTGACCTCAACGTCCTTCTCAAGCCCCTCTTCCGCTAACTTTAAAGATAGAATCTCTGCTGTGAATGGACTGGTATATACAGGACATTGAAAGGATGGCCAAAGGCGCGCAACTGCGCCAACGTGATCTTCATGAGCATGGGTCACAATTATCGCGAGGAGATCCTCTTTTCGTTCGGCAATCCAGGAGGCATCGGGAACAATTACATCAATTCCGGGGGCACGATCATCTGCGAATGATATACCGCAATCAACCATCAACCATTTGCCGTTGCAGCAATATAAATTGAGATTCATGCCAATCTCCCCGCTACCCCCTAACGGTAAGAATATGAGGGAGTCTTTCAAATCACTTTCAAAATCAGTCATCAGCGGGTTCAGTTATTCCTGTAAAATATTTCGACCAGACCAGTTAGCGTTAAATCGCCGTCCACATGATCAATAATGTCAGTTCCTTTGTGGTACAATGGTGCCAATCCACCTGTTGCGACGGTTTTAATGTTCTGTCCATATTCCGAACGGATGCGCATTACTAGACCTTCAGTCATTGCTAAATAGCCGCAATAAATACCAGCTTGCATACATTCCACTGTATTTTTACCTATCACCCGTTCGGGGCGGTCAATTGCAATACGCGGTAATTTTGCTGCGGCCTTATGTAAAGCATCGAGGCTCAGATTAACACCCGGCGCAATAACACCGCCAATATAGTTCCCTTCACCGTCGACAACATCAAAATTTGTGGCCGTACCAAAATCAATCACCACTAACGGTCCGCCATAAATTACATGGGCGCCGACCGCGTTCACTAGCCGATCCGCACCGGCTTCTTTAGGATTGTCGATTAGCGGCTTCATGCCAAGATCCACACCCTCTTCCCCAATTACCATAGGGGAAACGCCAAAATATCGTCGACAGAAACCCTTGATATTAAACGTTGCCTCGGGAACAACAGTGGCCACAATGACATTCTTGATTTCACTCAGCACAAGACCATCAAGTGCCATGGCCTGACTGAGCCAGACACCATATTCTTCTGCTGTTCGAGAGCTGGATGTCGCGATCCGCCACTCGTTTACTAAGTCACGGCCACTATATGCCGCGCAGGTAATATTTGTGTTTCCAACATCCACTGCCAGTAACATCTCTGTCTCCAATCCATAACGCTCACGGGACTATAAACACTTCTCCCGCAGTTATCAGTTTTTCTTCTCCAGTGTCCAACCGAAGAACAAGCGCTCCGTCCATATCCAAATCGGAAAATATACCCATTAGCATCTGATCACTTAATTTAACTGTAATTTGTTGACCAATTCCTACGGCTCTTTCAAGCCACTGCTCTCGAATTGGAGCAAATCCTGAGTGTTTCCATATCATGTATAGCTCAAGGAAATTATGAAGATATGCGGACAGAAGTGTTTCAAGCTTGGGCTGAGCTCCTTGATATTTCAATGACGTCGCAGGCAAACCGTCCGTAATATCCGGGAAGGACACCACATTCACACCCGTGCCAACAATTACGTAATCGAGTATGCCGTCGGGACGCGTTTTACTTTCGAGCAATATACCGGATATTTTATGCCCCTTGACAAGAACATCATTGGGCCATTTGACTTTGACATCCGAATCTGTTGGTAATTCCGCCGCAATGGCTTTTTGCAATGCAACAGCAATCAGGAAGGAAAGCCGGGCTCCGGCCAGAGGGTCGCATTCAGGGCGAAGCAACAGCGAGCAGTACAAATTTCCGGTTGGGCTTGACCAATCACGTCCCCGCCTACCCACACCTTGTTCCTGACGCTTGGACCAGACAACCCGTCCTTCGAGATTTCCTTCTTCCGCAAGTCTTCTGGCTTCGATATTCGTGCTTCCGATTGTCTCGAAAACCGTAACATCAAAAAACGGAGGTAGATTTAACCCGCCACCAACAGACATCACGAAAAGAGAACAGCCGCCGCCGCTTTCGCACCGTCCAGTAAGGGGCCCGGGAAAATCACAAAGAAGGCAACAAAGATCGCAGATAATGTCATGATGACAGACAATGTCCTGCTCGTCGGCTCAAAGCCTTCCGCTTCATCATCGAAATACATGATTTTGACGATGCGAAGATAGTAAACCGCACCTATTACCGAAGTTACCAACCCGATAACTGCCAAGGGGACCAGACCAGCGTTAATAGCAGCAACAAATATGTAAAACTTGCCGAAGAAACCAGCAAGTGGCGGAACACCAGCAAGACTGAACATGAACACCAGCAAGAAAAAGGCCATCCAGGGGCGGCTTTTACTCAGACCGGCAAGTTCCGAAATATCTTCAACCATACCGTCCCGCTGACGCATAGACAGAATACATGCGAAGGTTCCGATATTCATGATCACATATATGGTCATGTAAATAAGGACGCCGCGGACCCCCTCCTCGGTTCCCGCAGCCAGCCCGACAAGGGCATAGCCAATATGACCAATTGAAGAATAGGCCATCAAACGCTTAATGTTTTTCTGATTGATCGCCGCAAAGGCACCGAGAACCATTGAGGCTATGGAAATAAAGACAATGATCTGCTGCCATTGATCAACCAACTCACCAAAGGGTGTAATGAAGACACGGAGGAACAAGGCGATCGCTGCAACCTTGGGAGCTGCTGCAAAAAAAGCTGTAACAGGCGTTGGAACCCCTTCATAGACATCTGGCGCCCACATATGAAACGGTACCGCAGACACTTTAAATGCCAGCCCGGCAATCAAGAAGACTAGGCCGATTAACAAGCCAATTTCGGAATGAGCTTCACCGGTTGTGAATATCTGTGCCAGCAAATCGAAATTCGTTGTGCCCGTAAATCCGTAAATCAACGAAGCGCCATATAACAGCATGCCCGATGAAAGGGCTCCCAGCACAAAATACTTCAACCCTGCTTCTGTCGATCGCACACTATCCCGCCGGAAAGCTGCAGTGACATAGAGCGAGAGGCTCATCAGCTCGATGCCCAGATAAAGTGACATCAGGTCATTGGCTGATATCATTACCAACATACCCAAAGTCGCAATGACGATCAGGATCGGAAATTCAAAGCGATCCAGCTTCTCCCGCTTGTTAAAATCAAGCGACATGATAATCGCGAGAGCGGAGGCGCCAAGACACAGTGTTTTCATGAAAACGCCAAAGGCGTCATCCCGGTACAATCCGTTAAACGTGACGAATGTCTCCCGCGCCTCATATTGTATCATCAAGGCTGCCACAATCAGGGAAATGACTGCCAGCCAGGATACCAGTGTCGTTGACTTATTGCCACGAAAGGCACCAATCATCAATAAAGCCATAGCGGCACAGGCTAAGAAAATTTCCGCAAGTGCGATTGAAAAATCAGGCATTACCATATCTTAGAACCTACCTACTTAGCCGCGTTTAGAATTGATTTAGTTGCTTCCATTGCCGCCTGATGTTGATCCATCAAATTCGTGACAGAAGCATGCATAACATCCAGGAATGGTGTGGGATAAACCCCCATCCATAGAGCGATGACAATAAGCGGAGCGAAAATAGCGATTTCCCGCTTTCCCACATCCATAATATTTTTCAGATCATCTTTCACCAACTCGCCAAAGACAACCCGTCGATAGAGCCACAAACTATAAGCTGCGCCCAATATCACCCCAATGGTGGCAAAGAAGGCAACGAACGTGCTGACTTGATATGCACCGACGAGGATAAGGAATTCGCCGACAAATCCGCTGGTTCCCGGCAAGCCAATAGTTGCCATGGTGAAAACCATGAAAATAACAGCATAGCGTGGCATGCGATGGACAAGGCCGCCATAGCGGGCAATTTCCCGCGTATGGATACGATCATATATGACACCTACGCACAGGAAGAGCGCACCGGAGACGATCCCGTGACTCAGCATTTGCAGGATCCCGCCTTCCAAGCCTTGTGAAGTAAAGGTGAAAATACCAATGGTAATAAAGCCCATATGTGCGACTGAGGAATAAGCGATTAGCTTTTTCATATCTTTTTGAACAAGGGCGACCAATGACGTATAGATAATTGCAACAACACTCAGGCCGAATACCAATGGCGCAAAATAATCTGACGCCGCCGGAAACATGGGAATTGAGAAGCGCAAAAATCCGTATCCGCCCATTTTCAGCAAGACACCGGCAAGGATCACTGAGCCCGCCGTCGGTGCCTGCACATGGGCATCGGGTAGCCATGTATGAACAGGCCACATTGGAACTTTCACGGCGAAGGATGCAAAAAATGCAAGCCACAGCCAATATTGCAAACTGACATCGAAATCATAGGCGAGTAAGGTCGGGATATCGGTTGTACCGGCAATCAAGTACATGGCGATCATTGCCGCCAGCATCAGAACTGAGCCGATCAAGGTGTACAGGAAAAACTTAAAGCTGGCATAGACCCGCTGTGCACCGCCCCAGATCCCGATAATCAGGAACATCGGGATAAGGCCCGCTTCGAAGAATAGGTAGAACAACACCATATCCAGAGCACAGAAGACACCTATCATCAGTGTTTCCATAATCAGGAAGGCGATCATATATTCCCGAACACGTACAGTAATAGCTTCCCAACTCGCCAGAATACAAAGCGGCATCAGGAATGTGGTCAGAATTATAAACAGCACGGAAATGCCATCGACACCCATATGGTAATTGATGCCACCGCCTAACCATTCATCCTTTTCAACGAACTGAAAAGCAGCTGTACTGTTGTCAAAATTAATCCAGATAAACAAGGACACAATGAAAGTGAATAATGTCGTCCAGATCGCAACCCACCGGGCATTACGTGCAGAGGACTCTTCTTTCCCACTGGTCAACAGGATCAGCAACACCCCGACAAGAGGTAGAAATGTCACCGTTGATAAGATTGGCCAATCAAGCATGACTTACTGTCCACCCGCAAAGAAGAAATAAGATACGAACGCTGCCACGCCTAACAACATGGCAAACGCATAATGATAGACATAACCGCTTTGCAATTGCGAGGCACGCTGCGCCAAAGCAATCACCCGCGCGGAAATACCATCCGGTCCAAGGCCGTCAATGATCTTTCCATCCCCAAAGGTCCAGAGGAAGGATCCGATCCGTTTCGCCGGGCGAACGAACAAAAAGTCGTAAAGTTCGTCAAAATACCATTTATTGAGCAGGAACTGATACAAGGCAGAATGTGTTTTCGCCAAAGTAACCGGGATATCGGTACGGCGAATATACATTTGAACGGTCAGCAGCAAACCGCCGACAGCCAGGATAAGTGGGAGCAATACGACCCAGGTTGGCACGTGATGCGCATCAAACATGGACCGGCTATTTTCCAGAAGAAGAACGGAATCTCCCCAGAAATCCTTGTAGTTTTCACCGGTCATCGGTCCGACAAAAAGCATTCCCGCAAAAATGGCACCTAATGCCAGTACGCCCAAGGGAATAAGCATTACCGGTGGGCTTTCATGAATATGTGCCATCACTTCTTTTGGCGCTCGAGGTTTGCCGTGGAATGTCATGAAGATGAGGCGTCCAGAATAAAATGCTGTCAACGCGGCGGCCGCCACACCAGCCCAGAAGGCATACATTCCGGCACCAGTTCCCGCCGCATATGCGCTTTCAATGATCAGGTCCTTGGAGTAATAACCGGCAAAGAAGGGTATCCCGGCGAGAGCCAGTGATCCAATCCACATCATCGCATAAGTAATTTTAATATGTGGCGCCAAACCGCCCATTTTTCTCATATCCTGCTCATCACCTACAGCATGAATGACTGAACCAGAACCTAAGAAAAGAAGTGCCTTGAAGAAGGCATGTGTGAAGAGGTGAAATATCGCAACCGGGTACGCACCAATGCCAAGGGCAAAGAACATATAGCCGAGCTGCGAACAGGTTGAATAGGCAATCACCCGCTTGATATCATTCTGAACCAGCCCAATCGTTGCCGCGAAGAAGCAGGTTGTCCCGCCGACGACGGTCACAACCATCAGGGCCGTCGGTGAATACTCAAAAATTGGGGAGCAACGGGCAACCATAAATACCCCGGCCGTCACCATGGTCGCCGCATGGATTAATGCGGAAACAGGTGTGGGGCCTTCCATGGCATCAGGGAGCCAGGTATGCAATCCGATTTGCGCCGATTTACCCATGGCACCAACGAACAGTAGAAGGCAGATGGTCGTGAGTATATCAACTTGATAGCCAAGGAATTCGAAGGATTGGCCAACCTGATCGGGAGCAGCTGCAAAAACCACGCTGAAGCTGACCGAGTCGAACACCAGATATATTGCCATGATACCGAGCGCAAACCCAAAGTCGCCCACACGGTTGACAACAAAAGCCTTGATTGCAGCGGCGTTGGCAGACGGTTTCTTGTACCAGAACCCGATGAGGAGGTAGCTGGCCAGCCCGACGCCTTCCCAGCCAAAATAAAGCTGAACAAAGTTATCGGATGTAACAAGCATCAACATGGCGAAGGTGAAAAGTGACAAATAGGCCATAAAGCGCTGTTTATGCGGGTCATGCGCCATATAGCCAATGGAATATACATGGACAACCGCTGAAACAGTATTGACCACCACCAGCATAACTGCTGTCAAACTATCTATGCGAAGCGCCCAGGAAACATCAAAACTTCCTGAAGAGATCCAGGTAAAAAGCTCAACCATTTCCGGTGACTGATTGAAGGCAACCTGATAGAGCGAGACCCATGAAAGGATGGCGCTGAAAATCACAGCACCGGAAGTCACCAACTGGCTCCCTCGATCACCAATGAACCGGCCAAACAAGCCGGCAATTAATGCGGCGAGTAGCGGTAAAAATACAAGGAGGACGTACATCATGATTTTTGCGTTAACCCTTCATGTGATGAATGTCCTCAACCGCGATGGACCCGCGGTTTCGGAAATAAACGACAAGTATTGCCAAGCCAATTGCCGCTTCGCCTGCAGCGACCGTCAACACAAAGAGCGCGAAAACCTGACCTACGAGATCACCTAGGAACGATGAAAACGCAACAAGATTAATATTCACGGCGAGTAGCATCAGCTCAACGGACATTAAAATAACGATGACATTCTTCCGGTTCAGGAAAATGCCGAAAATACCTAACGTCAGCAAAATAGCTGAAACTGTCAGGTAATGTGCGAGACCAATTTCCATCTGTTCCCCCTACACTCCCTGTCCTGGTTCAACTTTACGAACTTCCATTGATTCTTCACGGGTCCGATATACCTGAGTTGCAATAACCTGCTTCTTGACACCTGGCCGCTGCCGATGGGTCAGAACAATTGCGCCAATCATCGCGACCAGCAGGATCATGCCTGCAATCTGGAACAAATAGGCATATTGAGTATAAATTACCTGCCCCAATTGTTCCGTATTCGTGACGCCTTCAACAACAGGTGCCGCTTGCTTTCCAACCATGATGGCGTCCGGCGACAGAACCCAGCCACTGACAACAAGAATAAGCTCGATCAACAGGATTATCCCAACGAGGCCACCAATTGGTAGATACTGCAAAAACCCCTGACGAAGCTCGGCAAAATTAATATCGAGCATCATAACGACGAACAGGAACAGTACAGCAACTGCCCCCACATAAACGACGATTAGGATCATCGCCAGGAATTCAGCACCTAGCAAAACGAACAATGCCGCGGAATTAAAAAACGCGAGGATCAGATAAAGAACGGAATGAACCGGGTTCCTAGCCGATATTACCATGAAGGCGGACGCGATAGTCATCGCCGCGAACACGTAAAAAGAGATCGTCGCAATAATCATCGCGTCTGTCCTTCTACCAAGCTCAAAATCTGTTTCTGCATGGGCTTCACAATCACAATTCCCAATTATCTATAAGGCGCGTCGGCTACGAGGTTCTGAGCAATTTCTTGCTCCCAACGATCACCGTTATCAAGTAACTTAGCTTTGTCATAAAATAGCTCTTCACGAGTTTCAGTCGCAAACTCGAAATTCGGCCCCTGTACAATGGCATCAACCGGACAGGCTTCCTGACAAAATCCACAATAAATGCACTTTGTCATATCAATGTCATAGCGCGTTGTCCTGCGGCTGTTATCATCTCCGCGCGGTTCCGCTTCGATTGTAATGGCAAGGGCTGGACAAGCAGCTTCACAAAGCTTACAGGCTATACAACGTTCTTCCCCGTTCGGGTATCGGCGCAAGACATGTTCCCCCCGAAAGCGCGGGCTCAACGGCCCTTTTTCATAAGGGTAATTGATAGTGGCTTTGGTCTTGAACATATAACGAAAAGTTGTCGCCAGACCGGTAACAATCTCCGTCAGCAGCAGACTTCGCGCTTGTTTATCAATGTAACCCATAGTGAAACAGCCTTTTACCTATTCCAATTCTTTGTCGCTGCCATATTGGCAACCTAATCGCGTAAACTTACTTGTCTTATGCCGGTATCTTGTCGAAATAGACCAAGAAACCCGCTGTTACCACAACCCACAACAAGGAGAAGGGCAAAAATACTTTCCAACCCAACCGCATCAACTGATCATATCGGTAGCGAGGCAGTGTCGCCCGAACCCAAATGAATACGAACAGCAAAATGGCAATTTTAATTCCGAACCAGATAATTCCAGGTATCCAGGTAAAAATTGCAATATCCGCTGGCGGCAGCCATCCGCCGAGAAACAAAATAGTACAAATCGCACTCATCAGGATCATGTTCGCATATTCACCCAGAAAGAAGAGCGCGAAGGCCATGGATGAATATTCCGTTTGATATCCGGCAACCAGCTCAGCTTCTGCTTCCGGCAAATCGAAGGGATGACGGTTTGTTTCCGCCAGTATGGAAATGAAAAAGATGATAAACATGGGAAACAGAGGCACAAAATACCAGCTGAACATACCCAGATCGCCCTTTTGCGCCATCACGATACCAGACAGGTTTAAGGTTCCCGCGCACAGCAACACCGTGACGATGACAAACCCAATGGACACCTCATATGAAACCATCTGCGCTGCAGAGCGAAGCGCTCCCAGGAACGGATATCGAGAATTCGACGCCCAGCCAGCGACAATAATGCCATAAACACCAAGCGATGAAATTGCGAACAGATACAAGCCGCCTACGTTGATATTCGCCAGCACCATATTCTCATCAAAAGGAATAACGGCCCAGGCAATCAAGCTCAATATAAAGGTTACCATTGGCGCCAACAAGAAAAGCGTCTTATTTGCGCCGGAGGGAACGACTGTTTCCTTAAAGAAAAGCTTTGCGCCATCCGCAAGAGGCTGCAACAGGCCAAACGGACCGACGACATTTGGTCCCTTGCGCAGCTGCATCACCGCCATGACTTTTCGCTCATAGAGAGTGAGATAGGCAACAGCGACCAACAAGGGAACGACTATCAGCAAAATATAGCCAATAATTATCAAGGCCGGCAGAAGGTATATATTCCAAAATTCAGCCATTTGTACCAGTTCCCTCAACCTTTACCTGAGAAAAAGTGCCACTGCATTCCGCCATGATCTTACTGGATCTTGAAATGACATTGGTTAAATAATAGTCCGTGATGGGATTAATGAAAGCTGTCTCATCCACAGATCCACCGGCACTGCTTTCACCCCAAGGCGTATTTGCAATAACATCAATATCTGCAAAATGCGGTGCATCCTCTACCATTTTCGTACGCAATTCTTGCAGGGAATTATAAGGTAACGTGTTTCCCAGTCTCTCAGAAAGTGCCCGTAAGATTGTCCAGTCTTCTTTCGCCTCTCCGGGAGGGAAGATTGCCCGTCGACCCAACTGAGGACGTCCCTCGGTATTAACCCAAATCGCGTCTTTTTCCGTATAGGCGGCGCCCGGCAATATTACGTCTGCGGCCGCTGCGCCGACATCTCCATGGCTCCCCTGATACACAACAAAGCTGTTTCCAAGATTTGATGTATCAATTTCATCAGCCCCCAACAGGAATAGAACATCGAGCGAGCCGGAAAGCATTGAAGCTGTATCCAAGCCGCTTTCACCCGGAACCAAGCCCAGATCCAATCCTGCAACACGACCGGCTGCAGTATGAAGAATATTGAAACCATTCCAGTCTTCGGTCACCAGGCCAAAATCAGCAGAAATTTTCCGCGCCAGATCCATCACAGCCGAGCCATCGGTTCGCGTCAATGCGCCCTGCCCCACAATAATCATTGGCCGCTCGGCCTTTTTCAGAACATCGGCAAAAGAATTATTCCCCTCTGCCACATCCTTCAATGTTGCCGGACCGGCGCCAAGATAATCATGGTCATAGCCGAGATCCACTTGCTCACCAATAAGCGCGATTGGGAAATTTCCCATTTTCCAGCGTTTACGAATACGGGCGTTGATAAGTGCGGCTTCGTGGCGAGGATTACTGCCAATAATGAGCAGGGCGTCCGCCTCTTCAATCCCGGCGATCCCGGAGTTGAAGAGATAGTTACTCCGTGCCTCTGTTGTCAAAGCTGCGCCATCCTGACGACAATCCAGATTAACAGAGCCCAGTAAACCCATCAAATCTTTAAGAGCTTTCTGGCTTTCAGCGCAAGCCAAATCTCCAGCAATTGCACCGACTTTCGCGCCATCCATGTCTTGAAGCTTTTCGGCGATTGCATCAAAAGCCTCCGTCCAGCCAACAGCAACCAAATTTCCGTCTTTGCGGATGTAGGGCGTATCAAGCCGTTGTGTTTTCAATCCGTCATATGAAAAACGCGACCGGTCAGACAGCCATTCTTCGTTCACATCTTCATGCAGGCGCGGCAATATCCGCATGACTTCCTGTCCCCGGCTATCGATACGAATATTCGCGCCAACGGCGTCCAGAACATCGATGCTTTCAGTTTTGCTGAGTTCCCAGGGGCGTGCCGTAAAGGCATAAGGCTTAGACGTCAAAGCGCCAACAGGGCATAAGTCAATGATATTACCCGATAATTCACTATCTAACGCCTGCTCGAGATAGGTTGCTATTTCCATATTCTCACCGCGGTTCAAGGCGCCAAGATCATCGACCCCCGCCACTTCCGTGGCGAAACGAACGCAGCGCGTACAGTGAATACAACGGGTCATTGTTGTCTTGATCAAGGGCCCCATGTTTTTCTCGGCAACGGCGCGTTTTAATTCGTCATACCGGCTGCTGCCGGATCCATATGCCATGGATTGGTCTTGCAAATCGCACTCACCGCCCTGATCGCAAATCGGGCAATCGAGCGGGTGATTGATCAGAAGAAACTCCATCGCTCCTTCTCGTCCCTGCTTCACAATCTCAGAATTGGTATGGATAACCATTCCATCGGCTGCGGGCATCGCACAAGAAGCAATCAATTTCGGTGCTTTTTCCATCTCCACGAGACACATGCGGCAATTTCCTGCGATAGAAAGCCGTTCATGATAGCAGAAACGCGGAATTTCGGCTCCGGCCTCTTCACAGGCCTGCAGAACCGTTGTCCCCGGATCGACAGTAACTTCTACACCATCTACGTTAAGTGTCGGCATTCTTCGCTCCCCGTGCGAGACATCCCTTAGGCTGCCTTGTCGGCCTTCCGTGATTTAATTCGTTCTTCGATAACTGGACGGAAATGACGTACCAACCCCTGTATCGGCCATGCGGCCGCATCCCCAAGGGCACAAATGGTATGTCCTTCAATCCGTTTTGACACATTGATCAGCATGTCGATTTCTTCGATTTCAGCTTCACCTGATACCATGCGCTGCATAACGCGCCACATCCAACCCGTTCCCTCACGGCACGGTGTGCAT
Source organism: Sneathiella marina (assembly GCF_023746535.1). Taxonomy (GTDB): domain Bacteria; phylum Pseudomonadota; class Alphaproteobacteria; order Sneathiellales; family Sneathiellaceae; genus Sneathiella; species Sneathiella marina. The sequence continues at coordinate 2,229,206 of NZ_CP098747.1, forward strand.
TGGCCACAACTTTCATGCTTATAGAAATGCGAAAGCCGTTCAATGGCGCGAATAACGTCTGTAGATTTATCCATGACGATTACCGCAGCCGTTCCCAGGCCACTTTGCACGTCACGCAAGCTGTCAAAATCCATGAGAACTGTATCGCAAATATTTTTTGGCAGAAGCGGTACTGAAGAGCCGCCTGGAATAATCGCAAGCAGGTTATCCCAGCCACCCCGTACGCCGCCGGCATGTTTCTCAATCAGTTCTTTGAGCGGTATACCCATTTCTTCTTCAACATTGCAGGGTTTATTTACATGCCCTGAAATGCAGAAAAGCTTCGTACCCGTATTATTCGGACGACCCAGGCCTGAAAACCAGCCTTCGCCGCGACGCAGAATTTCCGGTGCGACGGCAATGCTTTCAACATTGTTGACTGTCGAGGGACAACCCCATACGCCGACATTCGCCGGAAAGGGCGGTTTCAGCCGTGGCTGCCCTTTGTTGCCTTCAAGGCTTTCGATCAGCGCCGTTTCCTCGCCGCAAATATATGCGCCGGCACCGCGATGCAGATAAATATCAAAATCATATCCGGAACCGGCCGCATTCTTGCCAATCAGACCGTCGTCATAGGCTTCCTTGATCGCGATTTCGAGATTAATTGCTTCTTGGACAAACTCACCGCGAATATAAATGTAAGCCGCAATTGCCCGCATGGCGAACCCTGCAACCAGGCACCCTTCGAGCAACCGATGCGGATCAAAGCGCATAATTTCACGGTCTTTACAAGTGCCAGGTTCTGATTCGTCCGCATTCACAACAAGATAGCTCGGACGGCCATCTGATTCCTTCGGCATAAAGGACCATTTAAGGCCGGTTGGAAAACCGGCGCCGCCCCGGCCCCGCAAACCACTTTCTTTCATACCGTCAATTAGGCCGTCATTCCCCATTTCGATAAGGGCTTTCGTGTTATCCCAAACACCGCGGCTTTTTGCGCCGGCAAGCTTCCAATCATGGAGACCATAGAGGTTCGTGAAAATACGATCTTGATCTTTCAGCATCACGCGCCCCCCGCTTTTTCTAGTAATGTGGTCGCACCACCTTCAGGCGCCGAATTGACACGGTCAATTTGCGGTCCCTTGGCCGGCGTCTCCCCTTTCGCCAGGGCATCAAGGACAACCTCAAAATTTTCGGCATCGAGATCTTCATAAAAATCGTCATTGATCTGGACTACGGGAGCATTCACACATGCGCCCAGGCATTCGACTTCCAAAAGACTGAATTGGCCGTCTTCTGTCGTCTCGCCGTTGCCAATCCCAAGTTTGCTCTTGCAGACTGCCTCAAGATCATCGCTTCCGCGCAGCCAACAGGGCGTCGTCCGGCACAGCTGTAGAAAATGTTTCCCCACAGGCTTCAAATTATACATCGTATAAAATGTCGCAACTTCCAAAACCCGCATATACGGAACGCTTAACAAATTGCCGACATATTCCAGGCATTCCCTGGATAACCAGTTTTCGTGTTGTCGCTGGGCTAAATCCAGCAAAGGCATCACTGCACTTTGCTGGCGACCTTCAGGGTACCGCGCGATATACATCTTCGCTTTTTCAGTATTCTCGGGCGTAAATTCAAACGCCTTGCCTGTTTCTATGACCTGACTCACCGATCTACCTCACCAAAAACGATATCCAAACTGCCTAAAATAGCCGACGCATCTGCGAGCATATGACCCTTTGTCAGAAAATCCATTCCCTGAAGATGGGCAAAACCAGGGGCCCGTATTTTACAGCGATAAGGCTTGCTGGATCCATCTGAAACCAAATAAACGCCAAACTCCCCCTTCGGTGCTTCCACCGCTGTATAAGTCTCACCAGCTGGAATCTTCACGCCTTCTGTATAATGCTTGAAATGATTAATCAGCGCTTCCATTGATGTTTTCATTTCGGATCTGCGAGGCGGCGCAATTTTCGGGTCCTTCGACAATACCGGTCCTTTCGGCATCTGGTCGAGACATTGTGTCATAATCTTCAAGGATTGATGCATCTCTTCAAGGCGCATCAAATACCGATCATAACAATCTCCGTTCAAGCCAACAGGGATATCAAAATCCATTTTTGCGTAAACATCATAGGGCTCTGATTTTCGTAAATCCCAAGCCAGACCGGTGGAGCGCAACATAACACCGGAAAAGCCCCAAGCCATTGCGTCTTCCTGACTGACAATCCCAATATCAACATTTCGTTGCTTGAAAATCCTGTTATCAGTCAACAGTGCCTCAACGTCATCAAGAACCGAAGGCAAATGCTCAATGAAGGCCCGAATATCTCTTTCGAGTTCCGGAGTAATATCCTGATGAACGCCGCCAATACGAAAATAAGCCGCGTGCATCCGCGCGCCACTGGCACGCTCGTAAAACTCCATAAGTGTTTCACGTTCAACAAACGCCCAAAGCATCGGTGTTGTTGCGCCAACATCCATCGCCTGAGCACAGACATTCATGATATGATTGAGAATGCGCGAAATCTCGCAAAACAAGACGCGGATATACTGAGCACGTTCGGGTACTTCACAGCCTAGTAATTTTTCAGCAGCCAGCACGAAAGCATGCTCCTGGCTCATCGCTGCGACATAGTCGAGCCGGTCAAAATATGGCATCGCCTGCATATAGGTTTTATGCTCGATCAGTTTTTCAGTACCACGATGCAACAATCCGATATGTGGATCGATCCGCTCAACAATCTCTCCGTCAAGCTCCATGACCATGCGAAGAACACCATGGGCAGCCGGATGCTGCGGACCAAAATTCAAGGTATAATTTTTAATCTGGACTTCAGCCATTAGCTTTGCCCCTCCGCTTTTTCATCGCCGGGCAGGATATATTCTGTTCCCTCCCAAGGGCTCTCGAAATCAAATTTGCGGAATTCTTGTGTCAAGTTTACGGGTTCGTACATGACCCGCTTTTCGTCTTCGCTGTAGCGTACTTCGACGTAGCCTGTAAGTGGAAAATCTTTTCTCAATGGATGACCTTCAAAGCCATAATCAGTCAGCATCCGGCGTAAATCCGGATGGCCGGCGAACATAATGCCATACATATCCCAGGCTTCACGCTCAAACCAGTTTGCCGCCGGAAAAATAGAAACAACCGATGGAACCGGTGTTCGTTCATCCGTTTGCGCCTTTACAATAATCCGATGGTTATGTTTCAAGCTGAGAAGGTTATAAATCACATCAAATCTTTTAGCGCGGCCAGGATAGTCAACCCCGCACACGTCGCAAAGGACTTGGAATTTACAGTTAGAATCATTTCGCAGGAACAACAGAACGTCATCAACAGACTCCGCTCGGACATCTACCGTAAGCTCGTTCAGCGCAACTTTGGTTGACAGAACAGCCGTTGAGAGTTCCGCAGTGATATGCTCGCCCAGCTCTATAAGCGCTTCATCCATTTTACTGACTACCTTCTCCCTAGCGCAAAAATGTGCCGGTGCGGCGGATTTTTTTCTGCAACTGGAAAACGCCATAAATCAGCGCTTCAGCTGTTGGTGGACATCCAGGAACATAGATGTCCACGGGGACGATTCGATCGCACCCACGGACAACTGAGTAGGAATAGTGGTAATAGCCACCGCCATTAGCACAGGATCCCATGGAGATAACATAGCGTGGCTCTGCCATCTGATCATAAACCTTGCGTAAAGCAGGTGCCATTTTATTTGTAAGGGTCCCCGCAACAATCATGACGTCGGACTGACGGGGTGACCCCCGAGGCACAACACCTAGCCGCTCCATATCGTACCGGGGCTGCCAGGCATGCATCATCTCGACGGCACAACAGGCCAAGCCAAAGGTCATCGGCCATAGCGACCCGGTACGCGCCCAATTAACGAGCTTATCAACATTCGTGACAACAAAACCCTTGTCATCAAGTTCTTCACCAAGATCACGGAAAAAGTCATCTTGATTTCCATCGACATTCATCGCCTTAACAGATGGTTCCGGATTTACTCCCATTCCAGGGCTCCCTTTTTCCATTCATAGATAAAGCCGATGGTTAGAATTCCCAGGAACACCATCATTGACCAAAATCCGTATACACCGACATCTCCCAGTGAAATGGACCAAGGAAAGAGGAATGCCACTTCAAGATCAAAAATGATAAATAGAATTGCAACCAGATAAAATCGAACATCGAACTGGTTTCGTGCATCGTCAAAAGGTTCAAATCCGCATTCATACGGAGATAGCTTTTCGGCATCCGGATGCTGGGCAGCGACGATAATCGAGGCAATGACAATTACTGCCGATAGGCCAACCGCCAATCCCAAGAAAATCAGGATGGGTAAATATTCTATGAGTAAGGCTTCCATAATACTGACGCTTACCAAATTTCAACAAAATAACGAATAGTCAAAATTCAGCATCCCCTCCTACTTTGTATAGAACACATTATAGTGTCGGGTTATAAGGAAGAAAACCTATTTAGCAACAAAATTCCGCCATAATTTCAATAAGGGTTCTCACGGCGCTAACTCTGGCGGCATGACCCTTTGTGGCAGATAATATTTGCAGGAAAATGGCGGGAGTGACGGGACTCGAACCCGCGGCCTCCGGCGTGACAGGCCGGCGCTCTAACCAACTGAGCTACACCCCCGCTGTGAGGCCGTGTTTTATTGGACGTACCCTGCCCTGTCAAGCAACATAAATAGTTTTTCGCAATTAAATTCGCCGGGTCAGAAACTCGCAGCCCAAATCAGTTTTTTAAGGGGATTATTGTTCTTGAGAATCTCGCCTGAATACATCCACATAGCTTAAAAAAACAGAAATTCTGCCTTGCTTGACCGTGTCGAGCAGTAACCAGCATTGAAATTTGGCCTGCCAGGTAAAGCCGCCTTCAAAGCCCGTGCTCTTCCAGCTCCTTACATTTTACATCTCTCAATATTACAGATCGCCAGAAATTGGGTCATCATCTTAAATAATCGAGAATCAAAATATACAGACAAATAGTCAAACGTAAAAATACGACAACAGAAAACGGAAGGAATTATATGCTCTTAGTCTGCTTTGTTCATTTCAGCCAACATTCGGCACAGACTGTAAAAATGAAGGAAATGAACCATGCAACTCGAAAATAAAACTATCCTGATTACCGGAGCAACGTCAGGGATTGGCCTATCGGCTGCCCGGCTTTTTGCCCAGCAAGGCGCAGCATTAATATTGGGCGCCAGACGCCAGCCAGAACTGAACGCAATATGTGAAAGTATCAATAATGCAGGTGGTCGCGCAGTTTCAGTACCAGGTGATGTCGGGGAGGAAGAGTACGCGAAAAAACTGGTCGACACCGCAATGGAAAGATTTGGGAAACTTGACGGTAGTTTTAACAATGCCGGAATTTTGGGGGACCTGGGCTCAATTACTGAATTATCCACGGAAGGATGGGAAGCTGTCATAAAAACGAATCTGACGGCGGCTTTTTTTGGCGCGAAGTATCAAATTCCTGCATTGCTGGAGCAACCCGCTTCATCAATGATATTTACGTCCAGTTTCGTCGGCTATACAACCGGCATTTCCGGGATGGCAGCCTATGCGGCCAGCAAAGCCGGCCTCATAGGCCTCACCCAGACTTTAGCGGCGGAATACGGGGCCCAAGGGTTACGTGTCAACGCACTCCTACCAGGTGGTACTGAAACGCCAATGGGAGATGTTGTCATGACAACGACGGAGATAAAATCCTATTTCGATGGTCTACATTCACTCAAGCGACAAGCAATGCCGATTGAGATTGCTCAATCTGCTTTATATCTTGCCTCTGATGCGTCGAGCTTTGTAACGGGGACTGCCCATTTGGCCGATGGTGGTATTTCCATTTTCAAAGCCTGAACGTTCGTTGGAGATCACATAAAGGCTATAGATACAAAAAAATCCCGTAACCGGGATTTGACATTGAAAATGGTGGGTGATGAGAGATTCGAACTCCCGACCCTCTCGGTGTAAACGAGATGCTCTAACCAGCTGAGCTAATCACCCGTATTTCAGTGGAGCCCGTGTATATCAATCTCCACCGGCAAAGGGAAGACAAAAACGAAGCCAGATTCATTTTTTTGAACCTGGCTTCGAAATAATTTAAAAACGTCCGTGATTATTTGTTCACAGAGTCTTTCAATGCTTTACCAGCCTTGAATTTTGGCTGCTTGGAAGCCTTGATTTGGATAGTTTCGCCCGTACGTGGATTACGGCCTTCAGAAGCCTTACGATCAGCAACACTGAACGTTCCAAAACCGACAAGACGAACTTCATCGCCACCGCTCAACGCATTTGAAACAGCTTCTAAAACTGCGTCGACACTTTTACCTGCTTCGGATTTCCCCAGACCTGAAATGTCAGCTACTGCGGCAACGAGATCGTTCTTATTCACTATAAGCCCCCTTCAATTTAGACTTGCACATATCTTTTCAGAAATTTCGTTTAAGACGTTCGAAGTCTAGATTGTCAGCGGCTTCCGGTCAAAGGGAAAAATGAAGATATCCCCAACTTTTCTGCGGGTTTGAGCTAGTTTTCCCAAAATTTTAGTGAGTCGTCACTCCATCTTCTACTTTTTGCGAAGATGAAGCCCCGGAAAGTTCTTTTGCAAGCTCTTCTTCCGTCCAGTCAAGGGCAACGAGAGGCTTGGTCAAGGCGATTTCCAACACCTCTGTAACCTCGGAAACTGGTATAATTTCCATGCCTGATTTCACATTGTCGGGAATCTCGGCCAGATCTTTTTCATTTTCTTTTGGAATAAGAACTGTGGTGATTCCGCCCCGGAGCGCTGCCAGCAATTTCTCTTTCAAGCCGCCAATCGGGAGAACCCGACCTCGCAAGGTTACTTCTCCTGTCATTGCGACATCCTTTCGCACCGGAATGTCTGTTAAAACAGAAATAATAGATGTAACCATAGCCACACCAGCAGATGGGCCGTCTTTAGGTGTCGCTCCCTCGGGAACATGAATATGGATATCATGTTTATCAAAGTCGGAAGGTTTAACACCCATATCCAAACAACGCGATTGAACAAAGCTACGGGCTGCCTGCACTGATTCCTGCATGACATCTCCTAGCTTACCGGTAATTTTCATCCGACCCTTGCCATATAGTTTAACAGCTTCAATGGTCAGCAATTCACCGCCAACTTCAGTCCAGGCCAGACCTGTTGTCAAACCAATCTGGTCCTCTTCTTCAACTTCTCCGAAGCGATGACGCCTTACACCGGCGTAATCTTCAAGATTTTCTGAGGTAATTGAAATGGTTGTTACACCATCTGTAATAATTTCCTTTACGGATTTCCGTGCAAGTTTCGCAATCTCGCGTTCCAGGCTACGAACACCAGCCTCACGGCAATAATACCGGATCAAGTCCCGGATCGCTTCATCCGTAACGGACCATTCCTCTTTCTTCAATCCATGGGATTTCATTTGCTTGGCGACCAAGTGACGTTTCGCGATCTCAACCTTTTCATCTTCGGTGTAGCCGGACAGATGGATTATTTCCATACGATCCCGCAAGGGGCCCGGCATATTCAAGGAGTTTGCCGTGCAAATGAACATAACCTCGGAAAGATCATACTCAACTTCAAGATAGTGATCGGCAAATGTGGTGTTCTGCTCCGGATCCAGGACTTCGAGCAAGGCAGAAGACGGATCCCCGCGGAAATCATTACCAAGCTTGTCGATTTCATCGAATAAAAACAAAGGGTTAATCGACTTAGCCTTTTTCATGGATTGAACGACTTTACCGGGCATGGATCCGATATATGTACGGCGATGTCCTCGGATTTCGGCTTCGTCACGTACACCACCTAAGGCAACGCGCACAAAATGTCGGCCTGTCGCCCGAGCAACAGATTGACCCAGCGAGGTTTTGCCGACGCCTGGAGGTCCAACAAGGCATAAAATAGAGCCGCGAATTTTCTTCATCCGTTGCTGAACGGCAAGATATTCAAGAATCCGCTCTTTTACTTTCTCGAGTCCATAATGATCGTCATTCAGGATTTTTTCGGCAAGGACAAGGTCTTTCTTGATCCGGGTCCGTTTATTCCATGGCAGACTTAAAATCCAGTCGAGATAATTTCGGACGACTGTCGCCTCTGCTGACATCGGACTCATGTTCCGGAGTTTTTTCATCTCCTGATTACATTTTTCAAGTGCCTCTTTGGACAGCTTGGTTTCCGCGATCTTTTCTTCAAGTTCGCCGAGTTCGTCTTTGCCGTCTTCACCTTCACCGAGTTCTTTTTGAATAGCTTTCATTTGCTCATTCAAATAATACTCGCGTTGAGTTTTCTCCATTTGCCGCTTAACACGGCTGCGGATTTTCTTCTCTACTTGAAGAACACCAATTTCATCTTCCATAAGAGCATAAACACGCTCCAATCGATCCGTTGCGGTTTCGATTTCAAGCAGTTCCTGCTTCTCGGAAATTTTGAGCGCCATATGAGACGCCATTGTATCCGCGAGCTTGGAAGGCTCGTCTATCTGATTAAGCGAAACCAGAACTTCCGGCGGAACTTTTCTGTTCAGTTTCACATATTGTTCAAACTGCGCAATGACGGATCTTGCCAACGCCTCCAATTCAGGAGTTTCCGTTTCCGCTTCTTCCATAACTTCGGCATGAGCCTGGAAGAAGTCAGGATTATCAACAAATTCTTCGATTTTCGCCCGCTCGCTGCCCTCAACAAGAACCTTAACGGTCCCGTCTGGAAGTTTTAGAAGCTGAAGAACGGAGGCAATTGTACCCACGCGATGAATATCTTCTTCACCAGGATCATCCTGTCCCGCATCCTTTTGAGCAACCAAGAGAATTTGCTTGTCATCCTTCATGACATCTTCCAATGCCCGTACGGACTTATCCCGACCAACGAACAGGGGAACAATCATATGCGGAAAAACCACAATATCCCGAAGGGGAAGAACTGGGAAAACTTGGGTACGAGGTGTATCAATCATGTATAAGCCTTTTTGGACCAACTAAACGCACTCCCCTTAGGTAAGCGGGAGGGGTTCAGATCCTGACATAGTAAATATCTGCGGGCGATCAATAGCCGCCCTTTCATATTAGAATTAAGCGCTGCTCGTTGCGTCTTGACGATCAGAATAGATATGGAGAGGCTGAGTGCCGCCGTCAACCACCTCACCGTTAATTACTATCTCTTCCACGCCTTCAAGAGCAGGAAGATCATACATGGAGTCAAGAAGTATGCCTTCCATGATGGATCTTAGGCCCCGAGCACCGGTTTTGCGCTCAATTGCTTTTTTCGCGATGGCTGACAAAGCATCATCCGTGAAAGTCAGACCAACTTCTTCCATGTCGAATAACCGCTGATACTGCTTCACCAACGCATTTTTTGGCGATGTTAGAATTTCGATGAGCGCATCTTCATCCAGATCTTCCAGCGTTGCGACAACGGGAAGCCGGCCGACAAACTCAGGAATGAGACCAAACTTCAGCAAATCCTCAGGTTCGACATCTTTCAGCAACTCACCAATCTTACGATCTTCCTCAGCCTGAACATCAGCACCAAAGCCGATAGAGGTATCTTTACCACGTGAGGCAATAATCTTATCAAGGCCTGCAAATGCACCCCCGCAAATAAACAGGATGTTTGTTGTATCTACTTGCAGGAATTCCTGCTGAGGATGCTTCCGTCCACCTTGCGGGGGAACTGACGCGACAGTCCCTTCCATGATTTTCAATAGTGCTTGCTGGACACCTTCACCCGAGACATCCCGTGTTATGGATGGGTTGTCTGATTTTCGGCTAATTTTGTCGACTTCATCGATATAAACAATTCCGCGCTGTGCACGTTCGACATTATAATCAGCTGATTGAAGCAGTTTAAGAATGATGTTTTCAACATCTTCCCCAACATAACCGGCTTCGGTCAGTGTCGTTGCATCAGCCATCGTGAAGGGAACATCGAGAATACGTGCCAGTGTTTGTGCCAACAGTGTCTTACCGCAGCCGGTCGGACCGACAAGCAATATATTCGATTTGGCCAATTCCACATCGTCGGATTTCGTACTGTGGTGCAATCTTTTGTAATGGTTATGCACTGCAACGGACAGAACACGCTTTGCATGAAACTGTCCAATGACATAGTCATCAAGAACATTACAAATTTCCATCGGTGTTGGCACACCGTCATTTGTTTTTACCAGAGTGCTTTTATGCTCTTCTCGAATAATATCCATGCAGAGTTCAACGCATTCATCACAGATGAAAACTGTTGGACCTGCAATTAGCTTCCTGACTTCATGCTGGCTCTTACCGCAGAAGGAGCAATACAGGGTATTTTTCGAATCTCCGCCACTCAATTTGGTCATAAATACTCCAATAATCCGTTCGACATCGCATATTAGCGACCGAGGCAACAGCCGACAACAAGAATGTTATCCAAATCGCCCATAATTCACGCAAATCAAATTTATGCGCTTTGAGCATGTAAAATAGCGATATGGACTCAACTTTTCGTTAACATGACGCATTTCCTGCGCCAGTTACGAACACTCTTTACAAAAAACTCAAGAATTTATACCCATCGGATGTTTATTCGACGTCTGGATCCAGGTCAGATGGACGCTTATCAACAACATTATCAACAAGACCAAAATCTTTTGCCTCGTCCGCCGTCATAAAGTTATCCCGCTCCATGGACGCCTCTATGACTTTAAGAGTCTTACCTGTGTGCCGAGCATAAATTTCATTTAGACGAGACCGGACCTTCAGTATTTCCTCAGCCTGAATTTGTATGTCAGTCGCCTGTCCTTGTGCACCGCCAGAAGGTTGATGGATCATTATACGCGCATTTGGCAATGCGTAACGATGACCGGCTGAACCTGCCGCCAGCAGGAAAGATCCCATCGATGCCGCCTGCCCGACGCACACGGTTGCAATATCAGGCTTCACATATTGCATTGTATCGTAAATTGCCAATCCGGAAGTTACGACACCACCCGGCGAATTGATGTACATGGAAATTGGCTTATTTGGATTTTCAGCTTCCAGAAACAAGAGTTGCGCTGTAATCAGTCCAGCCATACCGTCCTGAACCTGTCCGGTCACAAAGATAATGCGTTCTTTCAGAAGACGGGAGAAAATGTCATATGACCGTTCTCCCCGTGCAGTCTGTTCCACGACCATCGGAACCAGATTGTTCATATAGGTGTCGATTACATCAACCATTCTTAGTTTTCCTCATACAAAAGCGTTTGGTGTCTGTCAGCATATATGATCCCATGCCGCAACTTCAAACCCGTAAATCTGGAATCAGTCTTTTTTCTTGGCCGCTGGTTTCTTTGCAGCAGGTTTTTTCGCGGCCGGCTTTTTAGGAGCCGCCTTTTTCGCGGCTGCTTTTTTTGCCGGAGCCTTCTTTGCTGCCGCTTTTTTCTTCGGTTTTTCTGTTTCCTCTTCGTCAGGATCTTTCATCAGATCATCGACACTGACTGTTTTCTCAGTGACCGTTGCAAGTTCTGCAATAAAATCAACGACCTTATCTTCGAAGATTGGCGCACGAAGCTGGGCTTGCATTTCAGGACGTTCCTGGAACATTTGGAAAATTTGCTGTTCCTGACCTGGATAAGCCCGAGCTTGCGTCAGCATCGCCTGGTTCACCTCGTCTTGCGATACCTCAATATTATTAATCCGTCCGACTTCCGCCAACAGGAGACCCAAACGGACCCGACGGTCAGCTATGTCTCCATATTCAGACCGTAACTCTTCTTCTGACTGATCCTGGTCTTCCAGCTTCTGGTCAGACTGCTCCAATTCTTTGACGAACTGTTCCCAAATGCTGTTGAACTCACCTTCCTTCATTCCCGGAGGAATTTCGAAATGGTGTTCATCAGCCAAGGCATCCAGCATGCTGCGTTTCATTGATTGACGTGACATCTGCGTATATTCGTCCGTAATCCGGCCGCGAACTGCTTCTTTCAACGCATCCAGGTTTTCCAATCCGAGTTTGGCGGCGAAATCATCGTCAATCTTGACGGGCGCAGCCTCCTGGATTTCATGAACCTTAACGTCGAAGACAGCGTCTTTTCCAGCAAGTTCCGAAGAACCGTAATTTTCCGGGAATGTAACTTTGACTGCGATTTCGTCACCGGCTTTTGTCTCGATGAGTTGCTCTTCGAAACCTGGAATAAAGGTATTGGAGCCCAACTCTAACTGATGGCCTTCTGCGGCACCTCCGTCAAAGGCCACGCCATCCACCTTGCCCAGGAAATCAATTAGCAAGGCATCTCCGGATTTTGACTTACGGCTACCACTAATCTTTTCGAAGGATTTTTGCTGGCTGGCTATCTGCCCCAAGGCTTCAGCAACCTTGTCTTCTTCGACTTCGGCAACCAGTTTTTCCAGCTTTAGTTTGGTAAAATCCATTGGTTCGATATCTGGCATAATTTCGACTTCGAGCGTGAATTCCAGATCCTCGCCTTCATCAAATTTAGTGATCTCGATTTTAGGTTGCTGGGCCGGACGCAGATCGTTTTCATCAAGCGCTTTCTGACTTGTTTCATTAACTGTCTGCTCGAGAACCTCGCCCATGACAGATTTGCCAAACCGCTGACGCAGAATACCCATTGGTACTTTACCGGGGCGGAATCCTGGAAGTTTGATATCGGCACCAACTGTCGTCAGTCTGTCTGTCACTCTTGTTTCGATTTCAGCGGCGTCAACGACAACTGTAAAATCGCGCTTTAATCCATCAGAGTTTGTTTGAGTTATTTGCATGAACGATTGTCCGTCAATTGTAGTAATTCATTGATTTCATCCCGACGATACCTCTCGCCGAAATGCCATAGCTGTTAAGCCATCCTTAAAAATTGGTGCGGGTGGAGGGAATCGAACCCCCACTTCATAAGAAACTGGTACCTAAAACCAGCGCGTCTACCAATTCCGCCACACCCGCAATCCCCCTGCCAACCGTATAAAAAGGCGGTCTAGTCGACATGGAGCGGCTGTCTATAGCATATGACTTCTCAATATGCATAGGGGAATTACCAATAAAAATGAAGAAAAATGGAGAAGGGAGAAATAGTTCGGCGAAATCAGTTTTAAGGACAGCCTGATTTGGCGTAAGGCTTGGGAACACAAGTCACCACAAACCTGAATGAGTTTGAGCTCAAGACACGCGGAAAATCTGAGTTTTAGTGGGCAAGATTAAAGTCGCGTGCAAATATCGCGAGAGCAAGAACATGGGGGCCAGCATGTTCCTGGTATCCGGTCCGAAGAACTGTTTTTTCATAATGAACATGGGGAATTCCCTGGTCATCATCTTCAACCCGAAGGACTTTCGCTTGTTCTTGCAAGCTCAGCATCAAATGGCGGTAAAATACATCGCCCGACACAACTGTGTCCCGTAGACTTTCTTTTTTAAAGAACATTTTTCACCTGAGTAATAAATTTTATATTCCTAGCTGTTCCCCTTTTAACGCTAATTCGTAAAAAAACTGTTGAATAATATCTCGCATTTTAGGCAATTTACAGCAAATCATGGAGGTCAGACAATATGGCTGGAATGACTTCTTCGATATCTTCTGCAATAAGTCCTGGACCGACCGATGTCCCGGCTTCGCCATGCATCCATGCAGCGGCGGCGGCGGCATAGAATACTGACATTTTTGCGGACACCAACCCGGCAATTATCCCTGCAAGCGCATCACCTGATCCTGCTGTGGCGAGATTAGCCGGGGCATTGTGATTAATAACCACTTGTCCGTGAGGTGATGCAATGACGGTATCAGCACCTTTCAACAAAATGATTGCATTTGACCGATCGGCCGCCTGACGCGCTCTGTCCATTTTTGACCCATCGAAAGAGAATAGTCTGGCGAATTCTGCTTCATGCGGCGTCATGATACAATTGCCGTGCTTCTTGTTTCTTATCAACTCAAACAGTGAGTCCGGGTTATCTTTAAAGACTGTTAGCGCATCCGCATCCAAAATGACATCTGCCGGGCTGTTCAGCGCCGCTATTACAAGCTCAACCGTTCGATCGGAAAGCCCGCACCCAGGCCCGATCAAAATTGTGCCAATCCGTTTTCCCTCAACCCATTCCAAAAATTCTTCAGCAGTGGAACAGGCGCGTACCATAACCGCCTCCAACGCCACGGCGTATGTGGTAAGTGCCGATGGTGGACTGATTACGGTCACCGCCCCTGCTCCCGCGCGCAAACTGCAACGTGAGGCAATTCGAGCGGCCCCTGTCGACGCAATGCCACCTCCAACAACGACCAGATGCCCTCGGCTGTACTTGTGATCTGATGGTTGCAAGATGTGTAAATTGCTTTTCCAGATTTCCGGCGTATTCGTAAAGATATCAGGAGAAATAGTTTCCAGATATTCATCCTTGATACCAATATCGATGACTTCAAGTTGCCCGCACGACGCCCGTGCGGGATAGAGATAGTGCCCCGGTTTCGCACGATAGAAAGTCACCGTCATGGCCGCGTTCAATGATCCCGGATCGATCGCACCGGTATTACCATTAACCCCGCTTGGAACATCAACAGCAACCACTGGAATTTTCGCTGCCTTAACTGTGGCAAACAGGGAAACGATGTCCGGCGCCAGAGTACCGGAAAATCCCGCGCCAAAGACGGCATCCACGACGAGATCGATCTTTAGCGGGTCCGCTGCAATTGATTGAGTTGGCCCTTCCCAGCGCGATCTCATAATTGCTGCATCTCCTGACAGTTTCTCAGGATCGCATGTGGACAAAAGAATGACTCTCCAGCCTTCTTCCTGAAGGTGCCGGGCGATGACATAGCCATCGCCACCGTTATTGCCCGGGCCGCAGATCACCAGGCAGGAGCCGGTCTCCCAATAATCTTGAATTGTCTCGGCAACACCGCGGCCAGCAGCCTCCATCAAGATAATACCCGGAACCCCGCCCTCAATCGCCAGGCGATCCGCCTGATACATCTGCGTTGTTGTTAGAAGTTCGATGCCCGCCGTCATTGTTCCTGCTTGTCTGTTACCTCTATACCTAAACCAGCTTCGATAAATCCGGCCGGGCCGTCGCAACCGGCGATACGCTTTCATAGGCATTGGCCGCCATCAGAACACCTTCATCATCATGCATTGCCCCTACAATCTGAAGTCCAATAGGCAGACCGTCTTCCGTCAATCCGCAGGGAATTGAACAGGCCGGCTGTTGCGTGAGATTGAAGGGGTATGAGAAGGGAGTCCAATCCACCCAGGCCCCAACCTCTTCCATCTCCTTGGGAGCTAGCTTGCCAACCTCAAAGGCCGGGACCGACAATGTTGGAGTTACAAGGAAATCATATTGCTCATGAAATTTGTTCATGCGTATTCCAAGCTCGCCGCGGGCCTGCGTTGCTTCCATATAGTCTGTGAGTGTAATTTTCGCACCTTCGATAAAGACATCACGAAGACCAGGATCAAGCTCATTGATTTGTTTGTCCGTAAAATTACGTAAGGCGAAATGTGCGCCGGACCACCATAAGGTATTAAATATGGGCAACGGATTCTCGAAACCCGGGTCAACTTCATCAATGATGGCACCCAATGCCTCCAATTGCTGAACCGCCTTTTGAACCGCCGCCGCGACTTCCGGATGGACGCTGGCATAGCCAAGGTTGGGACTATAGGCGATCCTCTTTCCCTTGATGGATTGGGTTAAAGCCTCAAGATAATCCACGCTGGACGGCGGGAGTGCAGCCCAATCACGTGAATCACTTCCGGACAGAACCTGCAGCATCAATGCTGCGTCGCCAACGCTTCGTGTCATGGGGCCAATATGCGCAACCGTCCCAAAGGGCGATAACGGCCAAGCTGGCACCCGGCCAAAGCTTGGTTTATGGCCAAATATACCGGTAAAGCCAGAGGGAATTCGAATAGACCCACCGCCATCAGTACCAAGATGCAACGCCCCCATTCCCGCCGCACAGGCCGATGACGCGCCGCCACTGGATCCGCCAGAAGTCATGCCGGGGTTCCAGGGATTACGGGTAATGCCGGTACGCGGGCTATCTGTCACCCCTTTCCAGCCAAATTCCGGTGTCGTTGTTTTACCAAGTAGAACCGCGCCATTTTCTTTCAAGCGCGCAACCACTGGTGCATCATCTTCCCAGGGTCCCGCCGCATCGACAGATTTCGAACCCCGCAATGTTGGCCAGCCTTTCGTGAGAAGGATATCCTTCACTGTTGTTGGCACACCATCGACAAGCCCCATGGGCGTACCGGCCTGCCACCGTGCTTCGGAGGCACGCGCCTGTTCAAGGGCAGATTTTTCATCTACCAGGACGAAAGCATTCAAGACACCATCATATTTTTCTATTTGATCGAGAGCCGCCTGTGTGACTTCAACCGGAGAGATCGCTTTTTCCCGATACCATTTCAGCAAATCAAGTGCTGATGCATAAACCAGATCTTCGCTCATTACCGCCTTACCTCTCCATTTATTTTTTTCCAGACTAGGATTTCCTCATCGAAGGAGCAACAATCAATATTCAGCCATCGCAAATATGTCGGCAGCACAACCAGACAGCTCTGACTTTTAATTGACGCGAGCTGTATCACCGGCCATATGAAGCAGGCAGTTTGCTCAATTCAAGGACGACTACATGCCAAAAAAAATATTCCGCGTGCCGAAAAGCAAGATAGGGCGTCAGCTTCTTGGCTGGTCCCTGGTTGTTGGTGGGATATTCGGTTTTTTGCCTGTTCTCGGCTTCTGGATGATACCACTCGGTGTCATAATCCTGTCCGCAGACAGCCCTTATATGAGACGACTCCGCCGACGAGTGGAAGTCTGGATAGGCCGGAAGCGAAGAAAAAAAGCCACTGGTTCAGTTAAGTAATAGGGCTAGGTTAAAACCGATTAAGGACATGTATTGTCAAAAGCGCCTCCGCGCGCTCCTATATGTAAATGTCTCGCAAATTATAATTTAGGAGACAATTGCGCCTCGTATCTTCGGACCAGCTATTTTCTAACTCCGCACCTTTCAGTGGCTGATATGAATACCGATGCTCTTGCGGAAATTTCTGCTGGCGCGCATCACTTGCAATGGCGATTGTCCGGCTTCTTTCATTAATCCGATCAGCATCATATGCCTCTTCCGTTCCATCAAGCTGGCTGGTTTTTACGCCCAGGACCCTGCGCCTTGGGAAAAATCCGGCATTCAATGTTATGCGACGATCCGCAGAAGAGTTGGCAAAAGATCCATGAACCATTTGCCGATTGACCATAAAAACATCTCCTGCTTTACAAACCAGTGGGACGGCACCGTCAATTCTTTCTGAGCCGCTTTCTTCCACAAGCTTGCTGATATTGACTTTTCCTGATTTCTGGCTCCCCGGAAGCACCCAAACGCCATTGCCCGGCGTACTCGGGTAAAGTTGAGCCATAAAATTAAAGCCATGTGCAAATTGATCCCAATCAGGCGCGTCCCAATGTGTCGTCCCATCCTGATGCCAGGCCACTGACGGTCCTAGTCCCGGTTCCTTGATAAATGTGACTTCATTATAGGGCACAAAATCAGGTCCATTTACAGCTTCAGCTGCGGCCAGAAGTTTGGGGTGGCCATATAAGCGAAGACACGAATCCATAAGATGCAAATTGCCCAGTAGTAATTCGATGGTCCAGTCTGGCGCTGATTTATTCGGTGCCGGATTGCGCATCTTTACTGGATGACGCCCCTTATTCTTATCCGTGCCGCCCAACGGATCACTCAGTGGTTTGGCAAAGCGAAAGGGGTATCGACTATACTCAGGACCAAGTGCTGCCCGACCTTGACTGTCTTTTGTAGCTTCCGGTGTTACGGGTGCACGGGACAGAACCTGCTCCACATCCGACCGAAGCTCCTCAAGTTCTTTATCATCGATAACGCTCTCGAATACATAAAACCCATATGTCTCATAGGCTTGCAGGATATCCGCTGCGAGTTTTCCATTTTCATCAAGCCTGATGGGCCCGCGGTTTTCCAGGCCATGGGCCAGCTTCTCGCCCTTGGCAATATAGTCGGCCATTTCGCGAGCATGCTCGTCGGCGGAGAGAGTTTCTGAAGTTTGCTGCACAGTCATTGTTATTATTCCTTTTGATGATCTGACGGCGATTATTTATCTTTATTTCTTACAAGCATTTTTTACCGTTGGGGGGTAATTGTCAAATTGCAGACACGGACAAAGAAAAAGCCCCGGAATCCCAGATCCCGAGGCTTTTATAATTTGGGGCGAACGAGGGGTCTTGAACCCCCGACCTCCTGAGTCACAGTCAGGCGCTCTAACCAACTGAGCTACGTTCGCCATAAGAGGCGACCTGTTTAGCGATCCTCTCCAAACCGGTCAAGGAAACTTTATCCTATTTTACGAAAAAAATCGTCCCAGCTTTTCAATGGCCGCTTCAAGGACTTCCGGCTTCTTGCAAAAACAGAAGCGAGCGAAATTTGTCATTGCTCCCTCAGACTGGTAGAAGGCACTGACTGGAACCGCCGCAACCCCCGCTTCCGTTGTAATAAGGCGGCAGAATTCTTCATCTGTGCCGTCGAAACCAATTGAGTTGATATCCGCGTTGAGGAAATAGGTCCCGTCGCATTGTGCTGTGGAAAATCCGATACCTTGCAGGCCGTCCCTGAACAGATCACGTTTTGATTGCATGGAATATTTAAGGTCTTCAAAAAACCTGTCATCCTGCTTCAAACCATAAGCGACGCCTTTTTGCAGGTTCGGCGGTGTCGTGAATACCAGGAATTGATGCGCTTTAGCGATCCGCGCGATCATGGGTGCAGCTGCTGTCACATAACCGACTTTCCAACCCGTCAGGGAAAAAGTTTTACCAGCAGAGGCAATACGGGCCGTCCGCTCTCCCATTTCCGGGAAGGTCAACAACGAGACATGTTTTTTGTCACCAAAGACAATATGCTCATAGACTTCATCGCAGATGGCATAAGCATCGTACTTCAGAACCAGAGCTGCGATTTTCTCCAGCTCTTCCACTGTAAAAACCTTGCCTGTCGGGTTCATGGGGCTATTCAACAACACGAGTTTGGTTTTCTCGCTAAACGCTGCGTTAAGCCGATCTTCATCAAGTTCCCAGTGCGGCGGATCCAGCCGAACATATTTCGGGATACCGCCGGCCAGCTTCACCAAGGGGAGATAGCAATCATATAGCGGCTCGAACAGGACAACTTCATCACCCGGATTAATCAGTCCAAACAGGCTTGCGGCGATGGCTTCAGTAGCGCCGGACGTAACCAAAGTATCTGTTTGCCAGTTACCGCTGATGCCGTAGAAACGAAAGTCATGCTCGGCAACGGCAACGCGCAGTTCTGGCAGGCCCATCATGGGTGGATACTGGTTGGGTCCATCCTTTACCGCCTCGGCTGCTTTGGCAAGAATATCCGCTGGGCCGTCTTCATCGGGAAAACCCTGTCCAAGATTGATCGCTTCATGGTCAATCGCCAGTTTGGACATGACTTCAAAAATTGTCGTCCCGAATTCCCCCAACACGTCACTTGAATTTTTCACGGCGCCTGCTTTCCTCAGCTAAACATACTATCCCGGCGGTAAGTTATGCATCGACGCCTCCAGAATACAAGTGAAACCATTTGAATTCTGTTCCGTTTCGTTCTTTTGCTTGCCCAATGGACTGAACAAAGGCATATCTGAAAAAGAAGATCTCCTGATCAAAGGAATACGGATGACAGTCTCGACAAAAATGTTCCGCCTTGGGACAGAAACCGCATTTGATGTGTTGGCTCGGGCTAACTCCCTGGCGGCTGAAGGAATGGATGTAATCAATCTCGGGATTGGCCAACCGGATTTCCCGACACCGGATAATATCGTCGAGGCCGGTGTCAAGGCATTACGCGACGGCCATCATGGCTACACCGCAGCCAATGGTATCCCAGAGCTTCGCGCGATCGTCGCTGCAGATATAGCAAAATACCGTCATGTCTCGGTTAATCCTGACAACATCGTCGTTGTCCCCGGCGGTAAAGTAACGATGGCCTTCGCAATTGAAATGTTTGGCGAGGCCGGTGCGGAAATCATGTATCCCAACCCCGGCTTTCCAATATATGAAAGCATGATCCGCTACTCCGGCGCGACACCTGTTCCAATCCGCCTGATTGAGGAAAACGGTTTTTCCTTCGATGCACAGACGGTGCTGGGGCAGATCACCGACAGAACCAGGCTGATCATCCTTAACACACCGGCTAACCCGACGGGCGGCGTGGTGCCTGTTGACCAGCTGCAGAAGCTGGCCGAGGGGCTGGAGGCTTTCCCCCATGTGCATGTTCTGTCCGACGAGATCTACAGCCGCATGACCTATGACGGTGAAGGCCATACCAGCATGCTCGCCTTCGATAACATAAGGGATCGCCTGATCGTTTTGGATGGCTGGTCAAAAACCTACGCTATGACCGGTTGGCGCATGGGTTGGGGTCTCTGGCCCGATGAGCTGACTCCCCACGCACAACGGCTCTGTGTCAATTACCATTCCTGTGTCAATGCCGCAGCACAATATGCGGGTATCGAGGCCCTAATTGGGGATCAAAGCCCGGTTGACATAATGATGTCTGCTTTCGACGAACGTCGTCATATCATCCACCGCCGTCTCAATGCCCTTCCCGGGGTTTCCTGTATCATGCCCAATGGCGCTTTCTACGCTTTTCCGAACATCAGCGGCACCGGTTTCACGTCGAAGGAGCTGCAGGACCAGCTGCTCTCAAGTAAAGGCGTGGCAGCCATAGCCGGGACCAGTTTCGGAGCGGAGGGTGAAGGATATATCCGATTTTCCTATGCCAGCTCCGTAAAAAATATCGAGCAGGCCATGGATCGCTTTGAACAATTCCTTCAACAAGGCAAGTAACCATGACCGACCAACGCCTCAACGATCTTGAACTTAAGTTCATGGAACAGGAGCAGTCTCTGAACGATCTCAGTGATATCGTCAACAAACAATGGGAAGAGATTGAAAAACTGCAGCGACAGCTCTCGCGCGCGGGAGATCGTATTGAGACCCTGGAGGAAGCTCTACCTGATGGAGCGCCTGTCGAAAAACCACCCCACTACTGACGCAGAGCATCAGGATGCTTGCCTTTTTGTGCAAGGCTACCTACAACCAGCTTTTAAAGAAGGACCCGATGTCTTTCTGTTCGCAATGGTGAAAAAATGACAGACGAGAATGAACAAGCCACCGACGCGCCCGAAGCCGTCATTGTCGAAGATGATCCCGTGGCAACCTATATCCTGAATGCGGTAAGCGAAGGAAAAGATGTCTCGCCCCAGGATATCGCTAAGCAAATAGCTGCCGACCGGGCGAAGGATACAGCGCCTGCAGATATTTGGCGGAAATATATGACCGCAGTACGCCAACAGTCCATATCCCTCGCCCGCAAGGAACGACTGTTGATTATCCGTAAAGGCAAAGTTGCCGATCCCAATGATTTTAAAGGACTGTATAAGCTTCGCAAAATATAGGTGATTAAACAATAGGCAACTGCCTAAATTTTAAGCGCACATTTTTTAACCACATTTGTTTCCTTTATAGTCAGATGAGCTGAAACAGCCATATTTCCGGGAGTTCCCGAGACTGTTTTGCATGCCCCCAATTCTGGCACAGCTCATGCTATAGAGAAGTCAAAGATATCTTAGACCCTGTTTTTAGAAGATGAGATCTGCCTTATGAAAAAAATCGAAGCCATCATCAAACCCTTTAAGCTCGATGAAGTGAAGGAAGCTCTTCATGAAGTTGGACTGCAAGGCATCACCGTGACAGAAGCCAAAGGGTTTGGCCGCCAGAAAGGACATACGGAACTTTATCGTGGCGCCGAATATGTGGTCGATTTTCTGCCGAAGGTAAAAATAGAAATCGTCCTCGAGGATACACTGGTTGAACGCGCCCTGGAAGCTATTCAACAAGCCGCCCGGACGGGGCGTATTGGAGATGGAAAGATTTTCGTCTCCACCGTCGAAGAGGTTATTCGAATTCGCACCGGCGAAAAAGGTGCAGAAGCTATCTAAACGCCGCATCCTTATACGGACAGGCAAATAAATTAAGTTTTAACGGTTAAACAGAGAGACATTGTCATGGTTGCTAAAGTATTGGAAATGATCAAGGAAAACGAAGTCGAATATGTAGACCTTCGTTTTACCGACCCTAAAGGAAAATGGCAGCATCTTGCCATGCATGTTGATGTTGTCGACGAAGACATGTTTGAAGACGGTGTTATGTTTGATGGATCGTCCATCACCGGCTGGAAAGCCATTAACGAATCTGACATGACATTGATGCCTGACGCCTCCTCTGCTGTCATGGATGCCTTCGCGGCACGTTCAACACTCATTGTTTTTTGCGACATTCTGGACCCTTTGAGCGGCGAAAGTTACGAACGCGACCCGCGCTCTGTCGCCAAGAAAGCAGAAGCTTTCCTCGCCAGCACCGGCGTTGGGGACACCATCAACATGGGCCCGGAAATGGAATTCTTCATGTTTGATGATGTCCAGTTTGCAAATGACAGTCACCATACTTTCTACAAATTGGGCGACAGCGAAGCACCACATATGACCGGCGAAGACATGGAAGGTGGCAATCATGGTCACCGTCCGCGCGTAAAAGGCGGGTATTTCCCAGTACAGCCTGTTGATAGTGGCGCTGACATTCGCGGTGAAATGGTTTCTGTCTGTAAGGAAATGGGCATCGGCGTTGAAAAACACCATCACGAAGTTGCCCCAAGCCAGCATGAACTGGGTATGAAATTCAACACCTTGGTATCTGCTGCCGATGAAATCCAAATTCAGAAATATGTCGTGCATAATGTAGCCCATGCATATGGCAAGACGGCAACCTTTATGCCAAAACCTGTCTCAGGTGATAACGGCTCCGGCATGCATACCCATCAGTCAATCTGGAAAGACGGCAAACCCGTCTTCGCCGGTTCCGGATATGCGGACCTGTCCGAAACTGCCCTGTTTTATATCGGCGGGATCATCAAGCATGCGAAAGCGATCAACGCCTTCACAAATGCTGGAACAAACTCCTACAAGCGTTTGATCCCGGGATTTGAAGCGCCTGTGCTTCTGGCATATTCCGCCCGCAACCGGTCCGCCTCTTGCCGGATCCCCTACTCCCCAAGCCCGAACGGCAAGCGCGTTGAAATCCGCTTCCCCGATTGCACGGCAAATCCTTATCTGGCTTTCGCGGCCATGATGATGGCAGGCATGGATGGCATCCAGAATAAAATCCACCCGGGCGATGCCATGGACAAGGATTTGTATGATCTGCCGCCGGAGGAACTCAAAGACATTCCAACAGTTTGCGGATCGCTTCGCGAAGCATTGGAATCCCTTGATGCCGACCGGGAATTCCTGAAAAAGGGCGGCGTCTTCACAGAAGACATGATCGACGCGTATCTAGCCATGAAATGGGAAGAAGTTTTCGCCTTCGAACATGCACCGCACCCGGTTGAGTTCGACATGTATTTCAGTGTCTAGTCACAAATACCTATAACAAAGAAGAGGCCGCATTCAGTATGCGGCCTTTTTTTGTCCGAAAGACGTTTTCTTTGAAATCGCCTTCAAGAAACACAACCCGTATTTTATTATTCAATCACGCGGGGACGACCCTCATCGTCAATGGCGACAAAAACATAGGTCCCTTCCGTAACTTTTATTTCCTCTGAATCCAGCTTACGGGCGACAATGGTTGTTAGTTTGACGGCCACGGATGTGCGGCCGACACGCTCTATTTCCCCATAAATACTGACGATATCCCCAACTTTAATCGGTTGATGAAATGTCATTGCCTCGACTGCGACCGTGACCGCCCGTCCTTTAACCTGCCGTGCTGCCATGATGCCGCCGGCGATATCCATTTGCGACAGCACCCAGCCGCCGAAAATATCACCGTTACTGTTGCAATCGCTCGGTTGCGGTGCGGTACGTATAACTGGGTCACGGAATTCAGGTGTCATGATCTTTAAGCTTCCTAATTTCGACAAATTCAGAGTATAACTTATACACTTTCATCCTGATGAGAGAATAGAATTTTACATAACCATTTGTTATCCATTTAGTCAGTGAATTGCCTGTATGTCCGATCTTTTTCAGCAACCGAAATCCGAAAGCACCGATTACTCCGCGAAAGACATTGAAGTCCTTGAAGGGCTTGAGCCGGTTCGCATGCGCCCGGGGATGTATATTGGAGGCACCGATGAGCGGGCGCGCCATCATTTGGCTGCGGAAGTACTGGATAACTCCATGGACGAAGCTGTCGCGGGGTTTGCTTCACGGATTGATGTGGAGCTGATGGCGGACGGATCGCTGGCCATTCGCGATAATGGCCGCGGTATTCCCATCGACCGGCATCCCAAATACAAGGATAAATCAGCGTTGGAAGTTATCCTGACAACTCTCCATTCAGGTGGCAAGTTCTCCAACAAGGTTTATCATACCGCTGGCGGCCTGCATGGTGTGGGTGTGTCTGTGGTTAATGCACTGTCCGATCGTATGACCGTGGAAGTGGCCCGTGACAAGGAGCTCTGGCGCCAAGAATATTCGCGCGGGATCCCGCAAACCAAGCTGGAAAAAATCGGCGCCGCGCCTAATCGCCGCGGCACAAGCATCCATTTTCATCCCGATCCTGAAATCTTTGAGGCGGGAACGGCCTTGCGCCCCGGCAAACTTTATAAACTGGTGCGTTCCAAGGCCTATCTGTTCCGCGGTGTGGAAATTCGCTGGAAAGCAGCACCCGAGCTGATCAAGGATGAAACCCCGGAAGAAGCGGTTTTGCATTTCCCAGGCGGCCTTCGGGATTTTCTCGACGCCTCTTTGGATAAACGGCAAACCGTAACCACCGAACCCTTTGCCGGTCGTGTTGAAATCGAAGGCGACCGGGGCCGCGTGGAATGGGCTATCGCCTGGCCTGCCGATAATCAGTCTTTCCTCAACTCTTATTGTAATACGGTGCCAACCCCCGAAGGTGGAACCCATGAACTGGGATTTCGCGGCGCCATGATGCGGGGCCTTAAGGCCTATGGAGACCTGATCAATAACAAGAAGGCTGCGCAAATTACCGCCGAAGATATTCTCGCCGGTGCCTGTAGTGTGCTCTCTGTCTTTATTCCTGATCCGCAATTTCAGGGCCAGACCAAGGAAAAGCTTACAACAACTGAAGCAACCCGGATTGTTGATTTGGCCATCAAGGATCATTTTGACAACTGGCTCGCCGCCGCGCCGGATCAAGCCAATAATCTGTTAGGCTGGGTGATAGAGAAGTCGGAGGAGCGCCTGCGCCGGCGTCAGGAAAAGGAAACCAGCCGCAAGACCGCGACCAGTCGCTTACGCCTGCCCGGAAAGCTTGCCGACTGTAGTCAAAGCGGCAAGGAAGGTACGGAGATATTCATCGTCGAGGGTGATTCCGCGGGCGGCTCAGCAAAGCAGGGGCGCAACCGGAAAACACAGGCAATCCTGCCATTGCGCGGCAAGATCCTGAACGTCGCCTCAGCCGGGGCTGACAAAATCAAGGCCAATCAGGAGCTGAAAGATCTTATTCAGGCGCTGGGATGTGGACTACGTGATAAATATCGCGATGAAGATTTGCGCTATGAGAAAGTCATCATCATGACTGACGCCGATGTGGACGGGGCACATATCGCTTCCTTGCTCATGACATTCTTTTACCGGGAAATGCGGCAATTGATCACCGATGGACATCTTTATCTGGCGCAACCGCCCTTGTTCCGTATCTCGCAAGGCGGCAAGACACTCTATGCCATGGATGATGCAGATAAAGACAAGCTGATGGAAACAGAATTTACCGGCCGCGGAAAAATAGATATCAGCCGCTTCAAGGGGTTGGGAGAAATGCCTCCCGCACAACTTAAAGAAACAACCATGAACCCGGACAAGCGCGTCTTGTTGAAAGTCGATGTTCCCCTTGAAGAGTTTGGCGAAACCGCCGACCGGGTTGAAAGCCTAATGGGGAAAAAGCCAGAACTGCGGTTTTCCTTTATTCAGGAGAATGCCCGTTTCGTTGAAGACATCGACGTTTAAACCTGTAACCGCCGAAAATACGCAACAACCTATTTGCCTTATCGAGCCAGCCAGATCCGCATGATTTCCGTCGTCTTCTCCGGCCTCTCCATGGTCGGCAGATGTCCGCAATCGGGAATTTCAGTATATACAGCGGTTGGGATCTCAATGGCCATCTCCCGCTGGATTTGCGGCGGGATCAGTGCATCCTGGGCACCCGCCAGAACCAAGGTTGGGCACTGGATATCCTTCAGTATACCGGTCAGCTCCTCGCGTTCCAGCAACGCCTTTTCCTGTCGAATAAAGGCTTCTTTTCCAATATCTTCGGCCATTTTATAAATGCGTTCAGTTAAAATATCGTCGGTCAGCCGCGACGGATGTATCAGCATGGGCAGCAGGGTTTCCGTGACCCCCTTGAAGGTCTTCCCCCGTTCCACCAGTTTAATAAAGTCCTGTCGGCGCTGCCGCTCAATGGGGGTGTCATTAATGGGCCGACTATCCATTATCGCCAGATGGGTCACCCGTTCCGGTGCCTGTCGCACGATTTCGAGGGCGATATAACCGCCCATGGACAATCCGGCGAGAGCAAAAGTCGGAGGCGCCGACGCCAGAAACCGGGCGGCAATGGCAGGCATCCGATCATCTTTGGTGTGATCAGCAACCATAATAGAGTACTGATTTTCAAATGCCGAAATCTGTTCACGCCATAAATCAGCAGTGCATAACAGGCCGGGAACGAGGACTAACGAAGGTTTTTCTGTCATTTTCGTCTAATTTGTTGTAATATAATGGATGATTCTGCCAATTTTGTTGTTATCACCTGTACAACGGCTGGTGTCGCCTGAGAACAAAATTCTTTAAAATGTGCCATTTAGGCGGAATTTAACCGTTTTACACCGGTATTATTAGAAAATACGCAGGAAACGTTTGACAGAGCGCCCCTTTTCACTAAATTGCGCAATGTTTTACAGACTTTACACCATTTTTATACGGCAGTTCTTAATATATGAATTTTGCAGATCTCGGCTTAAGCCCTGAAGTTTTGAAAGCAGTCGGGGATTCCGGATACGACACCCCTACTCCCATCCAAGAAAAAGCCATCCCTTATGTTCTTATGGGGCGGGATGTGCTTGGTACGGCGCAAACTGGTACTGGTAAGACAGCAAGTTTTACGCTGCCGATGATTGATATCCTGGCCTCCGGTCAAGCAAAATCCAGAATGCCACGTTCCCTGATCCTAGAACCAACACGTGAGTTGGCCGCCCAGGTAGCGGATAATTTCGAAAATTACGGAAAATACAGCAACCTGTCCATGGCCCTGTTGATTGGCGGTGTCTCCTTTGCTGACCAGGAAGCCAAACTTGACAAGGGCGTCGATGTCTTAATCGCGACACCTGGGCGCCTGCTGGATCATTTTGAGCGCGGCAAGGTTCTGCTAAACGGTGTCAAGACGCTGGTGATCGATGAAGCTGACCGAATGATGGATATGGGCTTTATTCCGGATGTAGAGCGTATCGTCTCGTTGATGCCTCCTTTACGCCAAACCTTGTTCTTCTCGGCCACCATGTCCAAGGACATGCGCAAACTGGCTGACAAATTCCTGATGAACCCTAAAGAAGTCGAAGTTTCCGCCCCCACAGATACAGCCAAAACCGTGACACAGGGTCTGGTAACTGTTCAACGATCCGAAAAACGCCCTGCCATTCGTAAATTGCTTAAAAACGAAGATGTGAAAAACGCCTTTATTTTCTGTAACCGGAAAAAAGACGTGGACATCCTGTTCGGCTCTTTGGAAAAGCACGGCTTCAGTGCCGGCGCAATGCATGGCGATATGAGCCAGAGCCACCGCATGGAAACACTGGCCAAGTTTAAATCCGGCGAAATATCGCTGTTGGTCTGTTCCGACGTTGCTGCACGCGGTATTGATGTCAGCTCTGTCAGCCATGTCTTCAATTTCGACGTCCCATCCCATGCAGAAGATTATATCCATCGCATCGGCCGGACAGGCAGAGCAGGTCAGGAAGGCCATGCCTATACCATCGCAACCAAAAGCGATGGCAAATATCTTGAGGCCATCAATAAACTGGTGGGTAAGGAAATTCCTCCGCTCGCACTTGATGGTATGGACGATATCGCCGCGGAAGCGTCAGAAATTTCCACCCGTGAAAAGCGCCAGTCAAAAACTCCGGCACGCAGCCGTTCCCGGACGCCCGGAAAATCTTCAAAAGGTGCGACCGCCACTGAAACCGCCAATTCAGTTTCAGAGAATAAAACTGCCGAAAAAACAGAAGCGACCCCGACCGGGTCAGCACAAAAGGAAGTCGCTGCCGCCAAACCCCGGAAATCGCAGAATAAATCAAGACGTTCCCGCTATTCAAACGACGATGATGGCGTTCCGGTCCTGGGTCTTGGTGACAATGTTCCCGCTTTCTTCAATATCCCTTTCCGGAAATCCGCTTCAGAATAAAATTCCCATAAAAGCGGGTTTAGACAAATCCGCTTTTTTTTATTTTCCCGTGCTCTGTCATTCCCAAAATTCATTGTTTTGTGTTATAAAAATCTCGTGATTTTTATTTCCAGGCTTCAAAGAGGACCCGCCAATGAAAACAATCTTTATCATGGTAAAGTGTGAGCTTGGAAAAGCCTATGACGTCGCGGCGGAAGCCGTTGAAAATGTAGAGCAGGTATCCGAAGTCTATTCGATTTCCGGCCAATATGACCTGATGATGAAATGCTACCTCTCTGATGAGCAGGATATTGGCCATTTCGTCAATGAGCAAATCCAGACCCTGGGAAATATTAAAGATACTTTTACGATGATTACCTTCAAGGCATTCAACTAGGCCAAGCCGCGGAAGCATCATATCAATACAAGAATTCGTGATAATAACAAAAGTGAATAGCAATTTTAAACAAATTCTTTGCGCTCTCTCAAAAAATACCTAATCTATCAGCTGCTTAATTGGTCGAAACAGGTAAAGGGCTTGTTTCCACACAGCACAGGGAGTTATATCGTGAACAAGAAATTTATTGGCCTTGTCTCCGCTATCGCGTTGCTTGGCACACCAGCTTTGTCGGTTGCGGCAGACAGTGTGAAAATCGGTTTCGTGACAACATTGTCAACGGGTGCCGGTGCAATTGGTAAAGACATGCGCGAAGCCGTAGATCTTGCCGTGGATCATCTCGGCGGTAAAATGGCCGGTAAAGATATCGAGATCATTTATGAAGATGACGGTTTCAAGCCGGAAATCGGAAAACAAAAAACCGACAAGCTTGTCAAAAAAGACAAAGTCGACTTTGTCGCCGGATATATCTGGAGCCATGTTCTTATGGCCTCCTATAAAAGCGTTGTCGACAGCGATACTTTCTTGATCAGCTCAAATGCCGGCCCAAGCCCGGTTGCTGGCAAGCTCTGCCATGAGAATTTCTTCTCCACCTCCTGGCAGAATGACCAGACACCTATGGCAATGGGTGAAGTTCTTAATCAGCGGGGTATCAAGAACCTGTATATCATGGCGCCTAACTATGCTGCGGGTAAAAACATGGTCACCGGCGTCGAGCGGACATTTAAAGGAAAAATCGTCGGCAAGGACATGACAAAATTCCCGGCACAGCTCGATTTCTCCGCCGAATTGGCAAAAGTCCGGGCAGCCAAGCCTGATGCACTCTTTGTTTTCTATCCTGGGAAACATGGCGCACAATTCATGAAGCAGTATTCACAAGCCGCTCTGGCTGCCTCCGTACCGCTTTATACAGTGTTTACAGTGGACAGTATCAGCCTGCCGCGTATTGGTGAATTGGCTGATGGCAGCTTGATGACACAATTCTGGTCTCCGGACCTTGACGTACCGGCAAACAAGAAATTCGTGGCGGATTTCAAGGCCAAATACGGCCATTATCCAAGCCATTACGCTGCTCAGTCATATGATTCAATCATGCTGATAAATAGTGCTGTTGAAAAAGTAAAGGGTGACTTGAGCAATCGAGACGATACGCGTAACGCCCTACGGCTTGCTGAATTCGACAGTATTCGCGGTAATTTCAAGTTCGGCCAGAATCATATGCCCATCCAGAACTTCTACCTGCGTCAAGTTGGTAAAGATCCAGAAGGCGTTTATACAACAAAAGTTGTTGATACCGTATATGTCGATCATCAGGACACATATGTAAAAGACTGCAAATTGTCCTGGTAGATTTACCGGTCACGTTTCTTCGGAAACATTCAAGCGCGCAGCTGCAGCCGATGCTGCGCGCTTTTTTCTTCATTAACTTCGTACCCACCTTTTAAGGCTTCTCTATGAACTGGTTGCTTTTGCTGGAACAAGTATTGAACGGGTTCCAACTCGGTATATTGTTGTTTTTGCTCGCAGCAGGATTGACTCTTGTTTTCGGGATAATGGATCTGGTTAATCTGGCCCATGGTTCCCTGTATATGATGGGGGCCTATTTCTGCGCGACATTCACAGGTTGGACAGATTCCTTCCTGTTAGGGGCGCTTCTGGCTATACCGGCGACGTTTATTTTGGGCATCCTGGTCGAGGTCATAGCCCTTAGGAACTTGTATGCACGCGATCACCTTGATCAGGTTCTGGCAACATTTGGCCTGATCCTGTTTTTCAACGAATTCGTCCGTCTTGTCTGGGGCCCTATCGGACTGGATATTCCGCTACCGGCTTTCCTCAATTCCACGGTCGAGGTTATACCGGGCGTGCCCTACCCGACTTATCGGGTCGCCATTATCCTGATCGGTTTCTTCGTTGCCGGATTGCTTTACGCCATTGTGTCCAAAACCCGCATGGGCATGTTAATCCGCGCTGGAGCCAGTAACCGGGAAATGATCGGCGCACTCGGGATTAATATCAAGCTCCTCTTTACACTGGTGTTCGGGTTGGGCGCGGCTTTGGCGGCGCTCGCAGGCCTGATGGCTGGACCAATCCTCTCTGTTGAAATCGGAATGGGAGATGGTATTCTTATCCTGACACTTGTTGTTATCGTGATCGGTGGGATCGGTTCTATCAAGGGGGCATTTATTGCGGCCATCATTGTCGGACTGATTGATACGGTCGGCCGGTCGTTTTTGCCCGAAATACTAAAGCTTATGGTTGCCGAGGATAGCGCCGCTACAGCGGCACCCGCCATTTCCTCCATGCTTATCTATATCCTGATGGCACTTGTACTTGCCGTCCGGCCGCAAGGCCTGTTCCCACCGAAGGGAGTTGGCCGATGAGTATGTCCCCCCGCGTTCTGATCAACAGCGCCTTGATCCTTTTACTGGCCCTGGTCCCCTTTATTGCCGAGATGATCGATGACAGTTTCTATGTGGGCCTGACCACTCGCATCCTCATTCTGGCCATCGCCGCCCTTAGCCTCAATCTGTTAATCGGATATGGCGGAATGGTCAGTTTTGGCCACGCTGCCTATATTGGCGTTGGTGCCTATATGGTTGGGATTGGTGCCTTTCATGCCTTTGAAGACGGTGTTGACTGGATGCTGAACGGCTATGTTCAGCTATTCGGTGCAATCTTTGGCTCAGCGGTCATCGCGCTGGTCATTGGTGCCATCAGCCTTCGAACCCGCGGTGTTTACTTTATTATGATCACCATGGCCTTTTCCCAGATGCTGTATTTCACTGCAGTCGGGGTGGAAACCTATGGCGCCGATGATGGCCTCAGCATCTATTCACGCAGCGATATGTTGGGTCTGATCGATATGAGCAATGAAAACAGCCTGTATTATCTGGTCTTCTTCTCCTTGCTCATTCTGCTTTACCTCATGCACCGATTAGTCGGTTCGCAGTTCGGAAATGTGATCCGCGGTAGTAAATCCAATGAAGCCCGCATGCGATCCATTGGTTTTTCCCCATATAAATATCGTCTGGTCGCCTTTGTCATCGCTGGCACCATCGCAGGATATGCCGGGTTTCTGATGGCCAACCTGAATGATTTTGTCAGCCCCGACATGATGCATTGGACCCGATCCGGTGATTTGATCATCATGATTGTTCTTGGCGGTATCGGCAACTTGTTCGGCCCTTTATATGGGGCAGTCGCCTTTCTCATGCTCGAAGAACTCCTGTCCTCAATCCCGTTGACGATCGGTGGATTGCGTGTCGGGGAATATTGGCAACTTTTGTTTGGCCCTCTCCTCATCATCATTGTCCTTTATGCCCGCAACGGCATCGACAGCTTCCTGCCCGGAAAAGATAAACGCTCATGAGTACAGATCTTCTCATCATCGAAAATATGGTCAAACGCTATGGCGGGTTACTGGCAACCGATACCCTGTCACTCACTGTCCGGCAAGGAGAGCTTCACGCCATTATCGGTCCTAATGGTGCTGGCAAGACAACCCTCATCAAGCAGCTGACCGGCGAGATCCAGTCCGATGCTGGTTCGGTAACCTTCGCCGGACGGCAAATCCGCCGAATGTCAGAACCTGCGCGCTCCCACCTTGGGCTCGCGCGGTCGTTTCAGATCACGTCGTTGTTCCAGAATTTCTCGGTCCTGGAGAATATTACACTTGCCGTTCAAGCCCATCAGGGCCATTCCTTCCGCTTCTGGCGCCCGGCAAATAAAACGCCCTCGCTTGTCGAGCCTGCGCTTAAAACCCTTCGGCAGATGGGCCTGGAAAACAAGAAGGACACCATTGTTTCTGCTCTCAGCCACGGTGAGCAACGCCAGCTTGAACTGGCCGTCGCCCTGGCCACTAATCCGAAAATGCTGCTACTCGATGAACCCATGGCGGGGATGTCCGTGGAAGACAGCGCCAATCTGGTCACGATCCTGAAATCCCTAAAGGAGCAATATTCCATTCTTTTGATTGAGCATGATATGGACGCCGTCTTCAGTCTTGCTGATCGGATCACAGTTCTGGTGTATGGCAAGGCTATTGCCACCGGCACGCCGGAAGAAATTCGTCAGAATCCGGAAGTCCGCCAGGCCTATCTCGGCGAGGATGCGTAAATATGCTTGAAGTCAATTCCATAAATACATTCTATGGCCAAAGTCAGGTGCTGTTCGGCATGTCCTTGAAAATAGCCGCCGGGGAAGTGGTGACCCTGATGGGCCGCAACGGCATGGGAAAAACCACCACAGTGCGTTCCATTATGGGGCTGACCGCAGCCCAATCCGGTGAGATCCTGTTTGAAGGAACCAACATCACGGCACTGCCTTCCTATAAGATCGCCAGACTTGGCATCGGTCTTGTCCCGGAGGGGCGCCTGATTTCCCCCAATTTGGATGTTTTGGAAAATCTGGTGGCAACTGCCTATGTCGGCCGCGATGGAAAAGGTAACTGGAGCCTCGATCGGGTTCTCGAGCTATTTCCCCGGCTTCGCGAACGTAAAACCAGCATGGGAAATCAGTTGTCGGGGGGTGAACAGCAAATGCTGGCCATTGCCCGCGCCCTAATGACCAACCCGGAATTGCTCATTCTCGATGAGGCCACTGAAGGATTAGCCCCGCTAATCCGTGAAGAAATTTGGACCTGCCTCGCCGGTCTGAAACAAGAAGGCCAGTCAATTCTGGTGATTGACAAGAACGTTCAGGCTCTCAGTAAATTCGCGGATCGCCACTATATCATGGAAAAAGGACAAGTGGTTTGGGAAGGCAACTCAACCTCTCTAGTTGAGGATGATGAAGTAAAATACAAGTATTTAGGGATTTAACGGCATTTTTGGGTAAATTTTCAGCCAAAGTGACCTAATTTTTTATTACTTTGATCGGCTTTAATATCTTGGTAACCAATTTGTGGTTTCTTGCAGCAATAGAGTTCAGAAGTGTAACAAAACCTTAATCTTTTTAGGAAACAAGCGCGTGGCACAAAGTAACTCATTTAAGACTATAGAGGCCAATGCCAAAAACACCATGGCATTACTCAAAGATCAGAGTATTCGTCAACTCCCAAGGAATTATACTATTTGGTATGAGTACCTGACGGAATCTAATCCTGATCTGGTGCGCCGCGTCAACGAACTCATGGAAACGGATGGGAAATTCACGGATAAAATCGCCAGTGAAATCTATCGCGACTTTTTCACGTTTGAAAAAGAAAACAAAGCCATTCAGGAATCAAACCGCATTGTTCAGAAATCGATGGACAGCGTAATGGTGAACCTCAACGCAACTACTGGCGATTTTTCCAATTATGGCGAACAGCTTTCCGATTTTGCTACCAAGGCGGACAGCCTCAGTGTCACTGAGTTGCAAGATGTTATTGGTGAAATTGTCAGTCAAACTTCAACCATGTCCGACAATGCAATGAAGTTGAATGACAGTCTGGATAGCGCGTCGAAGGAAATATCCAATTTACGCAAGTTATTGGCTGAAGTGCAGGAAGAGGCATTAACTGATGGTTTAACAGGTATCGCAAATCGGAAGAGCTTTGACGCTGCGTTGGCGAAAGCCACTTCTATGTCTCTTGAGACAAACACACCGACTTGCCTTCTTCTTTCTGATATTGATCATTTTAAGAAATTCAATGATACCCACGGGCACCCCTTTGGGGATCAGGTCTTAAAACTGGTTGCCAAAACACTGACCGGCGGCATTGGCAGGACGGCAACAGCAGCTCGGTATGGAGGCGAAGAATTCGGGATAATCCTGCCCAATACAGAATTGGATGAAGCCGTCGACCTCGCCAATGACTTACGAACCGCCGTTTCTTCGAAAAAGCTGGTAAAACGGTCAACTGGAGAAGATGTCGGAAAAATCACCATGTCATTCGGGGTGGCGCTCTATACCCCCCGCGAAGACGCCTTAACATATATTAATCGTGCAGACGAAGCGCTTTACGCGGCTAAAAATGCTGGCCGCAACCAAGTGAAACACTTGCAGAGCGGCCTGGCGCAGACAGGCTAAAGTCATAATTCCTCACCCTCAAAGCGGTTGTCTTCGACAATCGCTTTTTTTTGCCTCATTTATTTTCTCGGCATCTTACGCATAAGTAGGTAATCTTTCCTTTATCATTTTTCCGAAAACGGTTAATGATACACTTAGATAAAAAAAACGGGAAAATCTGTACTATGTCTTATTCGACCATTTTACTTGATATTCAGGATGGAGTAGCAAAACTTACTCTTAACCGCCCTGAGAAATTAAACAGTTTCAGCAGCCTAATGCATCGGGAATTGAAAGATATCCGGCCCGAGTTGGAAAGCGATAGCGTCCGATGTGTCCTGATAACCGGCGCTGGCCGAGCATTTGGAGCAGGCGCCGATCTGTCTGATGAAGGGGATGCTGAAAATCCCCGCCTCACCGCTGGTGAGGCGCTGGAGAAACAATATAATCCATTAATCCTTTTCCTTCGCGAACTGGACAAGCCGGTCATTGCCGCTGTAAATGGAATTGCCGCTGGCGCCAGCATGAGTCTGGCCCTTGCAAGCGATATTGTTCTTGCTGCCCATTCAGCCTATTTCTTGCAAGCTTTTTGCCATATTGGCCTCATCCCTGATGCTGGAAGTACTTATTTCCTGCCCCGGCTTATCGGATCAGGCAAGGCCATGGGTCTTGCTATGCTGGGTGACAAGATTTCCGCAGAAGAAGCTGAGAGAATGGGCCTCATCTGGAAGGTTTATGAGGATGACGAGCTTATGGAGGCGGCCGAAAACCTTGCAATACGTATGGCTTCCGGCCCGACTAAGGGATATGCCCTGATCAAGCAGGCGATGAATGCCAGCCTAGGAAATAATCTTAAAGCCCAGTTGGATGTGGAGCGAGATTTCCAACAAATTGCTCATCACACAGAAGATTTTCAGGAAGGTGTCTCAGCTTTCATGGAAAAACGGCCGGCAAAATTTAAAGGTCGTTGAGATGGCGGATAATGAAAGCCTTTCACCCGAAGATGTAGCGAAAACAGTTGCGGAGACCATGTATCGAAAGGATATCGCTGCGCAACATCTTGGGATTGCCCTTAAGGAAATCGGACCGGGCCGGGCTGTCATGACAATGCGGGTTACAGACACCATGTTGAACGGTCACAATATCTGTCACGGCGGGTACGTCTTTACCCTTGCCGATACCGCTTTCGCCTATGCCTGCAATGCGTATAATCAAAATGCAGTGGCTCAATCCGCACAAATAAATTTCCTGAAAGCAGTCGCTCCAGATACTCTATTAACAGCAACGGCAGAAGAACAATCAAGAACCGGTCGAACGGGCTTGTATGACATTACGGTTACCAATGAGCAGGATGACATCGTTGCTCTTTTCCGCGGTAACTCTCACACTATTAAGGGTCAAATGATCCCGGGTCTCACATCGAAAGAAGAAAAATGAAAAATGCATATATTTGTGACGCGACAAGAACACCAATTGGCCGCTATGGCGGTTCCCTGTCGGCCGTCCGGCCCGACGATCTCGGTGCGATTCCCATCAAGGCTTTGATGGAGAGAAACCCGTCTGTTGACTGGGAGAAGGTCGACGACGTGATCTTTGGTAATGCCAATCAAGCCGGAGAAGACAATCGGAATGTTGCCCGCATGAGCTCCTTATTGGCGGGATTGCCGGATACAGTGTCCGGTGCAACCATCAACCGTTTATGCGGATCCGGCATGGACGCCACGGCAACAGTCGCCCGGCAAATTATGACAGGTGAAGCCGAGCTGGGAATTTCTGGCGGTGTGGAAAGCATGAGCCGAGCGCCATTTGTTATGGGGAAAGCCACAGCAGCATTTTCGCGCAATGCAGAAGTCTATGACACAACCATTGGCTGGCGTTTCGTTAATAAGAAAATGCATGAGGGTTTTGGAACTGATTCAATGCCTGAAACCGCTGAAAATGTCGCAGAGGATTATCAGGTCCGACGGGAAGATCAGGATCTTTTTGCCCTGCGTAGTCAGGAAAAAGCCGCTGCAGCTCAAGAAAATGGGATGTTGGCGGAAGAAATCACTCCGGTTCATATTCCCCAACGAAAAGGCGATCCCATTGTTGTTGATCGCGATGAACATCCGCGGGCAACGAGTATCGAAAAACTGGCTGCCCTGAAGGCACCGTTCCGTGCTGGAGGGTCGGTGACCGCCGGTAACGCATCCGGTGTCAATGATGGCGCCTGCGCTATTTTGCTGGCATCTGAAGAAGCCATCGAAAAATACGGCCTGACCGCAAAAGCACGGGTTGTTGGCGCAGCCACAGCCGGCGTTCCTCCCCGTATCATGGGGATGGGTCCCGCCCCGGCCAGCAAGAAGCTTCTCGAGCGCTTGGGACTCAGTATTGACGAAATGGATGTTATTGAACTGAATGAAGCTTTTGCTGCCCAAGGTCTTGCTGTCATGCGGGAACTGGGTTTGAAAGATGACGATCCAAGGGTCAATCCCTTAGGCGGCGCCATTGCCCTGGGCCATCCCTTGGGAATGTCGGGCGCGCGTTTGATCACAACGGCCATGTATCAGCTGCAACGGACAGGTGGACGGTATGCCCTTTGCACCATGTGCATCGGCGTCGGTCAGGGTATCGCGACTGTAATTGAGCGGATATAACCACTAATCATACTAAGATGAGGGAATGATGCGTCTAACACCACCGACACATGCGGAGCTGGATCCCATTGAAATAGCCAGTCGCGATGAAATATCAGCCTTACAGGTTGAACGTTTAAAAACCAGTCTTGCGCATAGTTATGCGAATGTCCCGCTGTTTAAAGACAGGTTTGATGCGGCTGGTGTTCACCCTGAAGACTTTCATTCCCTTGAAGATCTCGCGAAGTTTCCATTTTGTAAAAAACAGGACCTTCGCGATAACTATCCTTTTGGAATGGTCGCTGTTCCAAAATCAGACATTGTTCGCTTTCACGCTTCTTCCGGTACAACGGGGCGTGCGACGGTTGTCGCCTACACGCAAAATGATATTGATAACTGGGCAGATTTGGGAGCCAGATCAATCAGGGCATGTGGTGGAACGCGAGATCACACAGTCCATGTAACCTATGGATATGGCCTTTTCACAGGCGGTCTGGGTGCACACTATGGGGCAGAGCGTCTCGGTTGCGCCGTTGTTCCCATGTCTGGCGGCCAAACAGAGCGTCAGGTGCAGGTGATAAATGACTTCGGTGCGGACATTATTATGGTGACCCCTTCCTACATGCTCGCCATTGCAGAAGAATATGAACGTCAAGGAATTGATCCTAGAAAAAGCCCCTTAAAAGCCGGTATTTTTGGAGCCGAACCCTGGACCAACGCCATGAGGGAGCAAATTGAAGACCGTTTCGATATTGATGCTTTGGATATTTACGGACTATCTGAAGTAATGGGCCCCGGTGTGGCTGTTGAATGTCTGGAATCCAAAGATGGCCCGGTGATTTGGGAAGATCATTTTTATCCGGAAATCATAGATCCAGATACCGGAGAGGTTCTTCCTGACGGAGAGCAAGGTGAGCTCGTTTTTAGTTCTCTTACGAAAGAAGCATTTCCCGTCATACGCTACAGAACGGGAGATTTATCAAGATTGCTGCCTGGAACCTCCAGATCCATGCGCCGAATGGAAAAGATAACCGGCCGGACAGACGATATGTTGATAATCAGGGGTGTAAATCTATTTCCGTCGCAAGTTGAGGAACTGGTTGTTCAGACCGGCGGATTATCCGCACATTATGTTCTGGAAGTACGGCGTGAGGGCGCGTTGGATACGTTGACAGTCCGCGTAGAACGCGATTTATCTGCCACACCCGATGACGCAACAGCCAAAGAACTGCAACATAGAATAAAGGGAGTGCTTGGGGTCAGCGCTGCCATTGACATTTGCGAACCAGGATCGATCGACAGATCGCTGGGTAAGGCAAAACGAGTATTGGATCTTCGTAAAATTTAATTAAGGTAATGTTTTAGCATTATGTCTACGCAATTTTCGGGATTTCCCAAAGACCTTTTGGCCTTTTACTCCGAACTTATCGAAAATAATAATCGCCCCTGGTTTAACGAGAACAAGCAGCGATTTAAGGATACTGTCGTTTACCCGATGAGTGACTTTATCGAAGCCATGGCGCCCCGTCTGGAAGCCATTGCCCCCATGTATATTGCGGATCCCCGCCCAAATGGTGGCTCCATGTTCCGCATCTATCGTGATGTCCGCTTCTCTCGGGATCCCCGCCCCTACAAAGAGCATTGTGCCTGTCAGTTCCGGCATCAGGCTGGCCGGGATGCTCATGCGCCGGGGTTTTATGTACATATTGCCCCAAATGGCGTGCGATTTGGGGGTGGTGTTTATTTACCCCCGGCCCCGGTTCTTTCGGAAATTCGACGTAATATCCACGAGCAAGGTGCGAAATGGAATGCCATCAAGCAAGATCCCGAATTTATGAATGCTTTTACTGACGTAAATGGGGATGGCCTGAAGCGCGCACCTAAGGGCTATGACATAGATCATCCCAATATTATCGATTTACGCCGGAAAACCTTTTTTATCATGAAACCGTTGGCTTCCATTGACAGCATCACGACGCCTGGTTTTATTGATGAAGTCGACGAAACCTTTCAAAAAGCCGTGCCTTTTATGCGTTTCCTGACAAATGCCGTTGATTTGCCCTTTTAGCGTCCTGCTTTCTTTAATCATCTTCTTAACCCGCTGTTAAGACGAATTTTCTAAGCTTCTTCCTAGCAACCAATATTGACGGCCACTGTAAGGAAGAGTGCCATGATGAATGTTATTGAACTTCACCCGGAAACAACGGTGGATCTCTATAGTACAGCCCATAACCTGATATTGCAGCAAGGCGAGCATGCCATTGACCTGCTAAATGGCGAAGCCCAGAATTTGCGGGACACGAACCAGGCTGAAGAAGATCTGTACGCCTGCGTGGAATTACTACGGGTTGTCAATGAACTGATTGACATGGAAATGGGTGGCCCAATCCACTAGCTAAAAAAAAGGCGGCTAACGCCGCCTTTTCATCATATTATCCCGGGCAACTTTAGCTTTGAAGCACAACGCGGCCAACAATATTCCCAGCTCTTAAATCTTCCAGTGTCGCATTCGCTTCCGCCATTGGACGCGGCGTAATCGCCAGCTCACTTAGCTTCCCTGCTTTCGCCAAATCCATCAGCTCACGCATTTCAGACAAACTTCCCACATAACTTCCCTCCACCGACATGGCTTTGATAGGGAACATGGGGATAGGCATGGAAAAACTACCGCCGAATAATCCGACAATCACGAGCTTGCCACCTTTGGCCAGCACTTTGGCACCAAAGGCCGCACTGCTTTCCGCACCAACAAAATCAATGGTGGCGTTCACACCGCCACCGGTCATACCCATAAAGCTTTTAAAGGTTGCAGGATCGGACGGATCAATCGCAGCTACAGCACCCGCGTCCAGACCAGCCTGGCGTTTTTCAGGGTCGATATCTGCCACATATATATCCGCATTGGTTACGGATTTGGCAATCGCCATGGCTGCAAGTCCGACACCACCGGCACCAATAACCAACAGCTTACCGCCATCTGCTCGGGATTTAACTTTTTTAAGAGCTCCGTAAGCCGTCAACCCAGAACAGGTGTAGGTACAAGCAAGATCTTTTGACAAGTCACCGTAATCCAGGAGGTATTTTGAGTTCGGAACCACTAGCGTATCCGTATAGCCGCCATTTACGTTGATACCCAAGGCGCGCGGGCGATTGCATAAATGCTCGTTCCCCGATGCGCATATATTGCATTGATCGCAACCGATCCAGGGGAAAACAACCCGTTTGTCACCAACTGCAACATCCGTAACATTCTCTCCAACTGCCGTGACTATTCCAACAATCTCGTGACCCAGTGTGAAGGGCAATTCCCGTCCAGCTTTAATATCCAGCTGTTTACCATGCCCCAAATCAAAATGGCCTTCCCACATATGAATGTCACTGTGGCAAACACCGCATGCCGTTACATTTACAAGAACCTCGTCCCCCGATGCTGTTGGGTTCTCTCCAATATTTTCAACGAGGGGTGCGCCATATTCTTCAAATTGGTAGCTTTTCATACTTGTTTCCTTGTTTTTCTTATCTGTCGATGAGCATAATCAATGTAGGTGACCTGCGAAAGAGCTAGTTTGTCTCTCGGCATCATTTTATCGATCAGCGCTGCGTGAACTATTTGCCCTGAACGGTTTACAAATGAGCGTACAAGATTTATTTTTTGAATATCACCATATTCAATAGGAATAATTTATCGTGCAGGAAAATCTCAGTTTAATACAATTGCAGACCTTTTTATGGGTGACCTCTCTAAGAAGCTTTCGCAAAACAGCGGAAAAAATGAATGCAACGCAACCTGCCATATCATCGCGCATCGCCAAACTTGAAGAAATTTTGGGTGTTCGGTTGTTTGAACGAGATACAGGTCAAATACGTCTGACGGCCAAAGGACTTGAACTCTTACCGTACGCTGAGAAAATGCTCCGCACTTCCACGCTTTTGCGAGATCGTATCGGAGATACGACAACTATTTCCGGGATTTTACGACTGGGAGTATCTGAAACCATCGTTCATACATGGTTGCCGCAGTTTATTTCGGGTCTCCACAATAGATTTCCGGATGTGGATGTCGAGATTATGGTGGATGCAACAATCAACTTGAGGCGGGAATTGACGGAACGCTCACTTGATTTCGCCTTTTTAATGGGACCGGTTTCAGAATTTCACATTGAAAACTATGACCTTATGGATTTTTCCTTGATATGGGCCGCCTCACCGGAACTGCAGATTCCAATAGAAAAACAGCTATCTTTGGCGGAGTTGGCGAAATTCCCGTTTTTAACCTATGCACGCAACACTCGGCCTTATGCAGAAATCACACGTCAACTGCGACAAACAACAGAACTGCCGACCCGGATTTTCCCGTCCAGTTCTCTGGCCGCTATTCTAAGAATGACCCTTGATGGCATTGGCATTGCAACTCTTCCCAAGGCCATGATAAAACGAGAATTGGAAACTGGAAAATTACAGGAAATTAAATCCGACTGGGTACCTTCGGCCTTAAAATTCACGGCCTCTTATCCAACAGATCCTTATAATCCCATCACTGAAAAAGTTGTCAGTCTTGCATTGGAAATCACTCAAAATTACCA
Source organism: Sneathiella marina (assembly GCF_023746535.1). GTDB lineage: Bacteria > Pseudomonadota > Alphaproteobacteria > Sneathiellales > Sneathiellaceae > Sneathiella > Sneathiella marina. The sequence goes on from NZ_CP098747.1 coordinate 2,271,242, forward strand.
AAATAGGGGCTAAATTTAAAATTTCTGAACCAAAATCTGTCTTCTTAATCATATTTTTGATTTTAGAATAATTATTAAAAATAAGCCGCAACTTGTTGAATTTGAACAAATTCTCTAAATATGTATTTAAAAATCTACTTTTTGATAAAAATTATTTATCAGAACGAGTAAATTTTAAGAATTAGAATTTATTTCGATGATGTGAAATAACATTCCCAACGAACAGGCTGAAATTTCTGAAAACTGGAATTCAGTAAGGAAAATTGGGGATATTAGCTAACATGACAAAAAGTGACGCTGCTGAACTCTTCCAGCAACTGAAAAACTGCTCCCCTGACGAAATCCGCTCCACCATTCGGCGCGGCGACTATTGCGGGCAGACATCCGGGCTCGGGCTCGGGTATCTGCAAGGTAATGTCGCGATTGTTCCTTCAAAAAATGCACTAGATTTCTTCCGGTTTTGCCAGAGAAATCCGAAACCTTGCCCTTTAATTGGCGTCACGGATGGGGGCAGTTCCCTGCTGAACGATCTTGGTAAGGACGTAGATATCAGAAGTGACGTCCCTGCCTACAACATTTACCGCAACGGTGATCTCGTTGAAACTACACTCGATATCAGCAACATCTGGACAAATGATCTTGTCGCATTCGTTCTCGGTTGCTCGTTTTCCTTTGAGGAGGCGTTGATTTCTGAAGGCATCCCGTTACGGCATATGGAAGAAAACAAGACGGTTCCCATGTATCGTACAAATATTGCAACGACAGCGGCAGGGCCTTTCACCGGGCCGCTGGTCGCGTCCATGCGACCGATGTCGCAAATAGACGCTATTCGGGCCGTAAATATTACATCCCGCTTTCCGCAGGCCCATGGATCGCCCGTTCATGTCGGAGATCCAAAAACAATCGGCATATCAAATATCGATGCGCCGGATTGGGGGGACGCGACAGAAATCAAGGCCGGAGAGGTTCCTGTTTTCTGGGCCTGCGGTGTCACGCCACAAGCGGCAATCCGGTCCGCAAAGCTACCCATTTTCATTTCACATGCACCGGGGCACATGCTGATCACGGACATAAAAAGCTGGGATACCACCCGGCTACAAGACCCGAACCTTTAACCACTAACCAAACCTCTAATCCTAACAGGGAGAAACACTATGAAAACATTTGTAAAACTCGGCTCCGCCGCTGCCATGCTAGCAGCGGTCAGCCTTTTCGGATTATCAGCGCAAGCAGATGATCCAATTGTCATCAAGGGCGTTGGCACCTGGGGCAGCTTGACCAATTATCAAAAGCATGAAGGGCCCTTCTGGAACGAAAAAATTGCAGCCGCGACTAATGGCATGATTACCGGAGACATCAAGCCGCAAACCGAGCTCGGCTTGAAAGGCTTCGAAATTATGCGCCTGTTAAAGCTAGGTGTCTATGACTACGCCTATGGTCTGCCAGGGTATGTTGCCGCGGAAAACCCGGTTTTTGAAGGAGGCGATCTTTCCTCGGTCACTCAGGATATCGCGACACAGCGCAAAGTAGCGGAAGCATATTTTCCAATTCTGGAAAAGGCCGTGGCCGAAACTTATAACGCAAAACTGTTGCAGCTTTACCCATTTCCAAGCCAGATGCTGTGGTGCAAAGGCGCCATCAATAACATTGGTGACTTAAAGGGTAAGAAAATTCGTGTTTATGCAACAACCCTTGGTGATTTCGTAGAAGGTGTTGGCGGCACAAGCGTCACGGTGCCATTTGCGGAAGTCATTCCTGCGCTTGAAAAAGGCGTTGTCGATTGCGGCATCACCGGGACAATGTCCGCATATAAAGCAAAATGGTATCAAGTTGCAGATCATGCCTACACCATGCGTGTTGGATGGGGTTTGGCGTTTGGCGCCATGAATATGGACAAATGGAACGATCTGGGCGCCGAAAAACAGGCCGCGTTGAAAACCGAACTGGATAAGCTCACAGACGCAATGTGGGACGAAACAGCAAAAGAAGATGCGATCGCATTGGATTGCCTGTCTGGTAAAAAATGTGACATCGGTGAAAAGGCAAACATGACGTTGGTTACGCCAAGTGACGCCGATCTTAAAGTTCGGGATCAGATAGCCTCAGATGTCATTCTTGCTCGTTGGGCAGAACGCTGTGGTGATGATTGCGCGAAAAACTGGAATGCATCCGTTGGCACGATCATCGGTATGGACGCCACAAAAAAGTAAAGAAGTTTGCTCAGGGTGGCAGCCAGACCGGCCGCCACCCTTTCAATTACTAAAAGGGCATTTCTCATGTTAAATACGCTTTTGACAGGCTGCGAAGGAATATCAAAAAGACTTGTCTGGCTCGGTGGCATATTACTTATCGGGGCCGCTTTTCTGGTTACAATTGACGTGTTTGTTCGTAAATTGTTCAACATAAGCCTCGCGGGCTCTGATGAATTGTCAGGATATGCTTTTGGTATGTCCACCAGCTTGGCCTTCGCTTATGCAATAATCACCCGATCCAATATTCGCGTAGACGCTTTCTACCATCTCTTTCCCCATTGGGCGCGGATTGCCTCAGATATCATCGGACTGGCCCTTCTCCTCGGGTTTATGGGGTTAATGGCTTATCTGGGCTTCAATCTGTTGGCAGATAGCTATTTTCATGGGTCTCGTTCTATTACACCTTTAAGAACCCCCCTCGCGATCCCACAGACCGTTTGGTGGTTTGGTCTGGCATTTGCCCTCGCCACCGGTGGATTGATCCTAATTGCCTCGTTAGTTGCTGTTTTCCAAAAGGACTGGACCGCGATCCAAAGATTGGTCGGCGTAAAATCCGTCGATGAACAAATCACTGAAGAAACAGTCGAATAAAGGGGATGATCAAATGTTAATTCATGCAGTAATAGTCCTGATGGGCCTGGTCGCTCTCGGAATTCCAATAGCAGCTGCACTCGGCTGGCTTGCTCTTTCCCTAAACTTCACATTCAGTTCCAGCCCCCTTTATTTGGCGCTGGGAGATATTGCCTGGCAGAATAGCACTGAATTCCTGCTCGTCGCCATTCCCATGTTTGTCCTGCTCGGCGAAATTCTCCTGCGCTCGGGTATTGCCTCAAAAATGTACGAAGGCATGGTCCAATGGCTTGGCTGGTTACCTGGTGGGCTGATGCATTCAAACATCGGCGCCTGCTCTTTATTTGCGGCAACATCCGGCTCAAGTGTCGCAACGGCCGCGACCATTGGTACGGTGGCCCTTCCGGAAGTGAACAAACGTAAATATAACGAGAGATTATTTCTCGGCACATTAGCTGCCGGCGGTACCCTCGGAATCCTGATCCCGCCGTCGATCAATCTTATTCTCTACGGGCTTCTTACAGACACATCCGTTCCCGAACTTTATCTCGCCGGGTTCTTACCAGGCATGTTACTGGCCGGCCTGTTTATGTTGACCGTAATCATTGCCTGTACCTTCAAAAAAAGCTGGGGCGGCACAAAAGTAGAGGTCACTTGGTCCTCTCGCATTGCAAGCTTACCCGGTCTGGTGCCTCCCCTCGGAATATTTGTCGTCGTCGTTGGCTCCATATATGCTGGTCTTGCAACACCTACGGAAGCTGCGTCGTTGGGTGTTGTTGCGGCTATGGCCCTCGCCGCCGCCAATAAATCACTGACAATTGAAATGCTGAAAGGCGCAATTGAAGGAACAATGCGGACAACGGCTATGATCATGCTGATTATTCTTGCGGCAATATTCCTGAATTTCATTCTTGCCACCATCGGCCTGACACAAGCCCTGACCCAGTTCATCATTAGTCTTGGCTTAAGCCCCTTTGAAACCATGCTCATGATCATCGGTTTCCTAATCCTGCTTGGCTGTTTTATGGAAACATTATCCATGCTCCTGACAACCGCGCCATTATTGGCCCCGATTATTATTCAGCTTGGCTATGATCCGGTCTGGTTTGGCATCCTGCTCATGGTCCTTTTGGAAACAGCTTTGATCACGCCGCCCATCGGTATCAATCTCTATGTGGTTCAAGGTATCCGGAAATCCGGGCGGCTAAACGACGTGATGATCGGTACCCTGCCCTTCGTTCTAACCATGTTTGTGATGATCGGTATGCTTCTGGCATTTCCACAAATTGCCTTATGGCTCCCTGAACTCGTATACTCACGTTAAATATATCTAAGGAACAAGAGAATGTGGCAAATCTGGATTGACCGCGGCGGGACCTTTACGGACATCGTCGGAAAGCGCCCTGATGGACGTCTGGTATCCCATAAATTGCTGTCAGAAAATCCCGAGCGTTATAAGGATGCTGCCGTACAGGGTATAAAAGACCTTCTGGCGCAAGAGAGCGATCTGTTTGACCCGTCGACACAGATTGAAAACATCAAGATGGGTACGACCGTCGCCACTAACGCCCTTTTGGAACGCAAGGGTGATCGTACCCTTTATGTGACCAGCCAGGGTTTTGGCGATGCGCTCCGCATCGGGTATCAAAGTCGGCCCCGTATTTTTGACCTTGATATTAAACTACCGGAGCTTCTGTACGAACAGGTAATCGAGGCTGAAGAACGCATAGACGCGCATGGCACCATCTTGGTATCGCTCAATAAAAAGACGTTAAAAGCCAAGATGATTTCGGCTTATGAGCAAGGTATTCGGTCCATCGCGATCGCCTTTATGCATGGTTATAAATATACTGAACATGAGGTACAAGCCGCAGAAATTGCTGAACAAATCGGGTTTACTCAGATTTCAACGAGCCACGCTGTAAGCCCGTTGATCAAGCTAATTGCCCGAGGTGACACCACTATGGTGGATGCGTATCTTTCTCCCATTTTACGGCGCTACGTAAATCAGGTTAAAGATGAATTAGGCATGTCGGAAGCGTCCGAAAACAATCCAAGATTGATGTTCATGCAATCAAATGGCGGCCTGACAGATGCCAGCCTGTTTCAAGGTAAAGACGCCATCCTGTCTGGTCCGGCTGGCGGTGTCGTCGGCATGACCCGGACTGCCGCTATGAGTAACCTGACAAAACTTATCGGCTTTGATATGGGCGGAACCTCCACGGACGTCACCCATTACGAAGGAAATTACGAACGCAGTTTCGAAACGGAAGTCGCTGGCGTACGCATGCGCGCACCGATGATGCATATACATACAGTAGCAGCCGGCGGGGGATCCATTTTACAGTTTGACGGATCGCGGTACCGTGTGGGCCCTGAATCTGCCGGTGCCAATCCCGGTCCGGCCTGTTACCGACGCGGCGGCAGACTGGCAGTCACCGATTGCAATGTGATGCTTGGAAAAATACAGCCGGAATATTTTCCGAAAGTATTCGGACCCGATGCCGATGAGTCTTTGGACAGCCAGGCAGTCCGCAACAGATTTATCGAAATGGCAGATCAGATAGCCGGGTCAACAAATTCACCCGCACCGTCGCCAGAAGAAGTGGCCGAAGGGTTTTTGAAAATCGCCGTGGAGAATATGGCAAATGCCGTAAAGCAAATATCTGTCCAACGCGGGTATGATATCACGGAATATACCCTGAACTGCTTTGGCGGTGCCGGCGGTCAGCATGCCTGCCTGGTGGCTGATGCTCTGGATATGAAAAGCGTCTTTATCCATCCGTTTGCCGGGGTTCTTTCCGCGTATGGAATGGGACTTGCCGACGTGAGAGCCATGCGTGAAGCCCAGCTTGACCTGCCGTTTAACGCCGACTTACAAAACCAATTGATTGCCGTTAGTGCCCCGTTGACGAAAGATGCACAAGCTGAAGTCCTGGCGCAAGGCATACCCAAAGAAAACTTGAGCTATATCCAGCAGGTACATCTGCGGTATGAGGGTACAGATACATCAATATTGATTGATCTTGGGTCGGTCGAAAGCATGAAAGAAGCATTTGAAGCAGCCCATCACAAACGTTTTGGATTTATAGCGGAAAACCGGGGGTTGGTTGCGGAAGCGCTTTCGGTGGAGGTTATAGGTGTTACGGAAACGGAAATCGATCCCCTATCGGATTTACCACAATCTTCAGGCGAAGCGACAGCACTGGATGATGTCGATATGTATGTTAATGGGGATTGGCAAAAGGTTTCCTTATATGACCGCGAAGCAATTCGACCCGGTGAAACCGTCACTGGGCCAGCCATTATTACAGAATCTACCGGAACCATTGTCGTCGAAGAGGGATGGCGTGCGACACTCAATACAAGGTTACATTTGATTGTTAGCCGATATAAGGACAAGGCGCAGCTGAAAGCCATCGGGACCGACGCAGACCCGGTTATGTTGGAAGTGTTCAATAACCTATTTATGTCCATTGCCGAGCAGATGGGCGCGACACTTTCCAATACGGCTTATTCCGTCAATATCAAGGAGCGGCTGGATTTCTCTTGCGCGATCTTCGATCAAGCAGGCAATCTGGTCGCCAACGCTCCACATGTACCGGTACATTTGGGCTCTATGGGTGAATCCATCAAAACCGTTATCACGGAAAACACCGGACAAATGAAACCGGGGAACGTTTATGCCTTGAACGCACCCTATAACGGAGGAACACATCTTCCTGATGTCACGGTCATCACACCGGTCTTCGACCAGCAAGGGGAGAAAATCCTGTTCTATGTTGGCTCACGAGGGCACCATGCGGATATCGGTGGCCGCACACCGGGTTCCGCACCTCCCGATAGCCAGGTTATTGAAGAAGAAGGCGTCCTTATCGATAATTTTCTACTTGTTGAAGAAGGTCGCTTTCGCGAAACCGAAACACGTGCCCTGCTCGCCTCCGGCAAATACCCTTGTCGTAACCCGGATCATAATATTGCAGATCTAACAGCCCAGATCGCCGCCAATGAAACCGGCGTGCAGGAAGTTCGCAAAATGATCCGTCAGTTCGGGTTTGCTGTGGTCGAAGCCTATATGCGTCATGTACAGGACAATGCCGAAGAATCCGTCCGTCGTGTGCTGGATGTGTTGAAGGACGGATCCTTTTTATATCCTCTGGATAACGGAACACAAATTAAAGTCGACATTTCCGTCAATCGCGCTAACCGGGATGCGACCATCGATTTTACTGGCACATCGGATCAGATTGCAGGAAATTACAATGCGCCTATCGCTATCTGCAAGGCAGCGGTGCTTTACGTTTTCAGAACACTGGTCGGCGATGATATTCCCCTCAACGAAGGATGCATGAAGCCATTGAAGATTATTGTGCCGGAACGGAGCATGATAAATCCCCAATACCCGGCCGCTGTCATTGCAGGGAATACCGAGGTGTCACAAGCCATAACCGATGCTTTGTATGGTGCTTTGGGGATTCTGGCGTCCAGTCAGGGCACGATGAATAATTTCGTCTATGGCAATGATATTCATCAAAACTACGAAACTATCTGCGGCGGAACCGGCGCCGGCTCTGATCATAATGGAGCGGATGCCGTGCACAGTCATATGACAAACACCAGAATGACAGATCCGGAAGTATTGGAGCAACGGTTTCCTGTTCGAATTGAGGAATTCTCAATCCGTCAAAACTCCGGTGGAAATGGCGCATTCAAAGGTGGCAACGGAGCAATTCGAAAAATGAAATTTCTGGAGCCCATGACAGTTACGATCCTTTCATCACACCGAGATACAGACCCCTATGGCATGGCCGGAGGAAACGCTGGCCAAAGAGGGATAAATTATGCAATTCTTAACAATGGTAAGGTAGTGTCATTAAGTGGTAACTCTGAATCCAACCTGTCGGCCGGAGACATGATTGTAATTGAAACCCCCGGTGGTGGCGGATTTGGACGCGTAACTGAAAAGTAGAGAATGTAAGATGAGTGCTTTTATTTTTTCTGTATACAACGCTAAAGTTCGTGAGGCTGTTAAAGACAATCAGGAACATCCTCATATTTCAGAACGCTGGGCTTCGCCTTGCATGTTTGAAGTAGAGGCAGATAGTGCAACAGCAGCCGAAGATTGCGTTAAGAAAAAATACCCGGCAGCAGAAGGCTTTGTGACTAAACGAATTGAAAACTAGCGACGTTTAGTACCTTAGTTGGATTGTTGTTGTGATTTCCCAGCTGCGCTTTGGGGCATTTTGTTCCAAGCGTCGAGCGCAGCAACTTTATATGCTTCTGCTAAGGTCGGATAGTTGAATGTATTCTCAACAAAATAATCCAGCGTACCTTTCAAATTCAAAACCGCTTGTCCGATATGAATAAGTTCCGTCGCCCCTTCCCCCAAGATATGAGCTCCTAGCAAGCGTCTGGTTTTCATGGAGAAAATCAATTTCATCATGCCGTGATCAAGCCCCATGATTTGCCCTCGTGAAGTCTCCCGAAAACGGCATATACCGCTTTCAAAAGCGATTCCCCGTTCAACAACCTCTTCTTCAGACATGCCAACTGTTGAAAGTTCCGGAACCGAATAAATACCGTAAGGAAAATAATCTGGCGCACTGTAAGCAAACGCATCTTTATCAAATGCGTGAAATACCGCGAGCCGTCCCTGCTCCATTGAAGTAGACGCAAGACTTGGAAAACCGATGACATCACCCGCAGCGTAAATATGCGGCACCACGGTTTGAAAACTATTGGCGTCGGCCAATGATAACCGTCCGCGGCTATCTGCCTCCAGACCACAATTATCGAGCTTTAGGCCACTAGTATTTCCAATACGGCCCGCAGCAAACATCGTAACTTCAGAATAGATCATACGACCGTTTTCAAGCTCAACGACGGAACCTCCCCCCTCCAGCCCCACGGATTTCACCTGTTGTCCAAATCGCATATTGACGCCGCAATCCCGCATTTGATGCATGAGGTCATCCACCAACTCACGGTCGATAAAATCCAACATGCTGTTTCTTGGCTCAACCAATGTCACTTTGACGTCAAGCGCACTGAAGATTGTGGCATACTCGACCCCGATAACACCCGCCCCAATAATTGTTATGGATTTTGGCACCTGTTTAATCTTGAGTATATCATCGCTATCGATAATTCGTTCGTCGTCAAACGGTATATCGTCAGGACGGTACGGATGGGTGCCGGTCGCGATTAAAATTCTGCTTGCGCGATATTGCTGCTTTTCCCCCTCTTCCAGCTCAACTTCAATAACATCGGGACTGATAAAATGGGCAATCCCATAGACAATATTCACATTGTTACGTGCGAATTGATGCTCAAGGGTATCTACTTCATGATTAAGGGTTATATCCATGCGCTGACGTAAGTCATTGGCCGTGATGTCGCTTTTTACCCGATAAGATCGACCATAGAACGCCCGTTCTCTCCATCCAGACAGGTTGAGGACCGTTTCCCGAAGGGTTTTGCTTGGGATCGTTCCGGTATGCACAGTTACACCACCAACCTCCGAGTTTTTCTCGATTACATAAACCTTTTTACCCCATTTCGCGGCCTGAATTGCCGCCCGCTTCCCGGCAGGGCCGCTCCCAATAACTAATAAATCACATGAAATCATACCATTCTCCCCCACTTACCTTTACCATAGGCTAAAAACCAAAGACTCCAACAAGCATTTCGAGATGCAGATCTAAAAGGAAGCCCGAGAATGAGCCAAGAAAAAATTTTAATGAAGAAAAATGGCCCTGTAACAACAATCACCCTTAACCGACCAGAAGTTAGAAATGCCCTGGATCAGTCCTCTGCAAATTTACTGACGGAAATGTTTCGGGAATTTGATACGGATGACAGCCAACGTGTAGCTGTCGTCACAGGTTCTGGCGGCGCATTCTGTGCTGGCGCTGACTTGAAGGAAACCGCAACCCGGGTTGACTACATAGCCTGGGCCGGTCATGCAGATGGGCCGTTTCATGCGCCGTTATCCAAGCCGCTTATTGCCGCAGTTTCCGGCCACGCCTGCGCCGGAGGATTGGGTCTCGCTTTATATTGTGACATTCGAATTGCTGATGAAACCGCTGTTTTTGGTGTCTTTTCCCGTCGTTGGGGCGTCCCCATGAGCGATGGAACGACGGTTCGTTTACCACGGGTAATTGGCACCGGTCCGGCAATGGATATGATGCTAACCGGAAAAGCTGTAACTGCCTCCGAAGCCCTGTCGCTTGGCCTGATCACACGTATCTGCACGAGTGAAAATGTTGTAGCAGATGCAGAACAGCTCGCCCAGAAAATGGCAACTTTTCCGCAAGTCGCCATGCTGTCTGACCGGCAAAGCCTCTATGCTCAAAACGGACACCCTGAATCCGACGCTATCGCTTATGAAACTAAATGTGCCGAAGCAGCCAAGCAACAAGAAGCGCAATCCGGCGCTGCACGTTTTGCTGCAGGGGAAGGCAGGCATGGTGCTTTCTAGGTTATAGGATCAAAAACCCTTAATTAACCGGATACCCTGTCCAGGGTTTAATCGATCGCAGTGTAAAAGTTGACCTCATGCTGGAGACATGAGGCAGCTTTGCCAGACAGTTTCGATGTATCCGATCGAAATCGGTAACCTCCTTTGCGGCAACCCGGATAATATAATCCGCATTCCCTGTGGTTAAATGGCATTCAAGTATTTCGTTATACGTGACCACTGCCTTTTCGAAAGACTCCAAAGCTTCCTGACTTTGAGAAATAAGCGATATCTCGACGAAAACGTCCATTTCCAGCCCAAGCTTTTTTTTATCGAGACGTGCGGCATAGCTCATTATCACGCCGCTTTCTTCCAGGTTTTTAATTCGGCGATGACAAGCAGATAAAGACAGATTAACCGCGGCCGCAATGTCAATTATGGGCCTGTTGGAATTAATTTGTAATTCCGACAAAATACGACGATCGAAGGAATCCATACTGTTTTTTCCTAATATTTTTAAAATTTCAACCGTATTTTACCATAATTCTCATAATTTGAAAGAAATTCAGGAAAAATTACATGCGGTTTTCAATTATAATTAGCCTCGAAATTAATCTTGTAACTGGGAGTTGTTACTATGTTGATCGGTGCACCTAAGGAAATTAAAAACCACGAATATCGTGTTGGACTGACGCCGGAAAGCGTCGGCGAACTTATCGCCAATGGCCATGATGTAATAGTCGAGAAAGATGCCGGTCGTGGCATCGGGGCTTTTGACGATTCCTACATCGCAGCGGGCGCAAAAATCGTTGCCACAGCTGAAGAAATTTTCGCCACTGCAGAAATGGTGGTTAAAGTTAAGGAACCTCAGCCAGCCGAGCGGGCACAGCTTCGCGAAGGCCAGATTCTTTATACCTACCTGCACCTTGCTCCAGATCCTGAGCAAACCAAGGACTTAATGGCTTCCGGTGCTGTTTGTATTGCCTACGAAACGGTAACCGATAACCAAGGTGGCCTCCCCCTCCTCAAACCCATGAGCCAGGTTGCCGGCCGAATGTCGGTTCAAGCCGGTGCAACTGCCCTTGAAAAAGCACATGGTGGTCGCGGTGTCCTATTGGGCGGCGTTCCAGGCGTTGCTCCTGGTAAAGTAGTTATTATTGGCGGGGGAGTTGTTGGTTTCAATGCAGCCCAAATGGCCGTCGGTATGCATGCCGATGTTACTATTCTGGATCGCAATCCAACAACACTTGAAAGCCTCGAAAACCATTTTGAATCGTCAGCCAAAGTTATCTACTCGACGGCTGCCGCTCTTGAGAAACTGGTCGCCGAGGCTGATCTGGTTGTCGGAGCAGTTCTTATTCCAGGTGCGGCGGCACCAAAACTGGTAACCCGTGAAATGCTTTCTACCATGCAGGAAGGCGCCGTCATTGTCGATGTCGCCATTGATCAGGGTGGTTGCTTCGAAACATCGAAAGCGACAACCCATGCGGATCCGACATATGTTGTCGATGGCGTTGTTCACTATTGCGTCGCCAATATGCCCGGTGGTGTGGCCAGAACCTCCACATATGCTTTGAATAACGTGACCCTGCCCCATGCCATCAAGATCGCCAACAAAGGCTGGAAGGGTGCCTTGGCTGCAGATCCGCATCTTGCCAATGGCCTGAATGTCTGGAATGGGCAAATTACCTGTGAACCTGTAGCACGGGATCTCAATCTGGACTACACAACGGTAGAAACGGCGATCAACAGCTGATAGCGTTCTTTATCTATAAAAAGGCTCGGATATTCCGGGCCTTTTTTGTTTTAGAAATTTGTCCAGAACCATATGCCTGTCCACTTTCCTACAATCTAAAAAAATAATGTCGTTGGTGAGCAAACTTTGTTCTATCATGTCCAGTATCCGAGATTTAGTCGATAGTGGGCGAGTGTGTGGCAGACAAAAAATCCAAAAAACAGCTTACTTCGCATCGACTAGCAACAGCTTTCTTGCTGCCGTCAATACTCATATTTCCGGCTCAAATGACATTCGCAGCAGATGTTGGCGAATTTGAAATCAAATTAAAAACCTACTATTTCAATCGGGACAAGGATCAGGATAACCCGGATTCTGTCGCTTTTACACAAGGTTTGATGCTCTATTATAATTCACCTTATCTGAATGATTTCGTAAATCTCAATGCCGCTGGATTCGCCAACCTCAAGCTGGTCGGCGAGAGCGGCAAAGGTGGGTCAGGACTGTTACAGGTTCAACCTGATGGCAGCCAGACGTCTTACGCGAAGCTCGGTGAATTAAATCTGGATTTTAAATTGCCAAAAAACGGAAATCTGATAATCGGCCGCAAACAATTAACCTATCCACTCAAAAACGATATAAATAACCGGGCAACCCCTGCCGCGAGCCAGGCGGCTGTCCTCACCTATGACATCGGTGGGACAACCTTATATGCCTTGGCATCGGATAGAGGGTCGCCAAAAACAGTTACCAAGTTCAACAAATACCAGGATAATAATGGCGACGATTTTATAGTTTACATTGCCGGGGCAAAGCATGAGTTCGAAAATTCACTCTTCATAGAAGCGTCGGCCGGGCATGCGGATAATGTCATGAACCGTGCCTATCTCGATGTTCAATATCCCATTACGCTTAATGACGATTACACCCTTAAACTTGATGCGCATCAATATTTCGGTTGGGCCGATGGAGAAGGTGCTGTCGCGAATGTCGGTTCTGACTACTACTCCAGCCTGACCAGCCTTGTCGGGCACCTGAGTGCTCATAACGCACGCTTCACCCTTGGATTCCAGAATGTAAGTGGCGACAGCCACCAGGTCTCATGGGATGGCGGCGTCAATGACGAAAATAGCTACAAGACATGGCATAGTGTAACCCGTCTTGATTTCGATCGCGGCGGCGAACGCACGTATATTGTCCGCCTCGACTATGACCTGAAGGATTTTATTGAAGGCCTCACTTCAATGGTCCGATATACATCCGGCCACAATATCAAACGAAACGATGGCCAACGAGGATCGGAATGGGAAAGAGACTTTGTACTCACTTACCGCCCACCCATGCTGCCCGATTTGTCCTTTTCCTGGATAAATGGCTACGTAAAATCCAGCGAAACATATAATTCGGTGGAAAACCGGATTATTGTCAATTACGCCATTAAATACTAAATCTCAATCAGTGTTATCTCGTTCAGTTGCAAGAAGGATTGAATAGCATTCATTGCGAATATGGGGCTTGTAAATTCACTCTCCTAAATGATGGTATGCATATATTTACTTGCTAACGGTTATAGCCGCACAGTCTCTACTCTCTATCGCGGGCAAAAACCGTGAGCTTGCCCCGACACCAGCAATATAGTCGACGAATTCGGCTTTTTGGCTTCGAATGTTTAGGATCAGGTGGCTCAGGCTCAATCGGTTCACCCCAACGATCCCGAATAACCGGGCGTCCAAATCGAGGATCCATGGATGATTCACCTCCAAATCAATCATTATTAAGTGAAATTTAATCATGTAATAAGGAGAATATTATTTGCTATAACAAGCTAAATCAAAGGATTTGTATTCATCTCTATCATGAGGTATAATTCATGTTATAATGTCCGATCACCTTCCTCCATTAGCAGCGCTGAGAGCGCTTGAATCAGCAGCTCGTCATGGTAGCTTTACTCGTGCTGCGGCGGAACTTAACGTGACGCAGAGCGCGATAAGCCACCAAATCCGCCATCTGGAGGAAATCTGGAGCCTTGAACTCTTTGCCCGTGATGCTCGGCCGCTTACCCTGACCAAAAGCGGCGCCGCTCTCGCCCCAATTGCGCGCGACTTTTTCTCCAAATTGTCAGCAACATTGGAAAGCTTACGTGTAGAAGACAAGCAAGGACCGCTTAAGATCAGTGCGCTTGAATCCTTTTCATTAACTTGGCTAGTGCCACGGCTCAGTGATTTTCGCGAATGCCATCCAGAGATTGATGTCTGGATATCAACGACTGATCGATTGATCGATTTTTCGGCTGAAGATGTCGACTTGGGAATCCGGCTTGGACGCGGTGTCTTTCCTGGGTTGCATAGCAGCCTATTGTTGCGTGAGTATGTCTTTCCGGTATGTAGCACTCAATTATTGAAACGCCTAGGCGTACCAAAATCTCCGGCTGAGCTGGCACGTTTTCCCCTGTTACTGCGCCACGATGATATGCTGAGCCCACGCTGGGACACCTGGCTTGGCGCCGCCGGTGTGCCAGATCTACCTCTTGATCAGGGCCCGCGCTTCCCCAACTCGAATATGGCCCTGCAGGCGGCAATTGCAGGCCAAGGAGTGGCGCTGGTCCGCAGCGCACATGTAGACAGCGGCATGAACGCAGCAGGCTTGGTACGATTGTTCGACGTGCATTACCCGTCCGAGGCAGCCTATTACCTTGTTTGCCCGGAAGGAACTCAAGCGCGTCCAAGGATTACAGCTTTTCGAGAGTGGATCCAAGCAGAAGCCGCTCAATCGCAGCTACAATATGACCGTGAAGTGAGCCAGTCGAAAGTCCCAAGCGAAACGAATGATCGCCTGGTACCTGATTGACTCTTACGCGCCTCTCTTTGACAAAAGTCGAATTTGAGAGCAAACCAGACGCGTATCTCTCAAATTTTCAGTACATGTAAAAAAAACCGCTGAAAATATAAAATTTTCAACGGTTTAACTGGCGACCCCGGCACGATTCGAACGTGCGACCTATTGATTAGAAGTCAATTGCTCTATCCAACTGAGCTACGGGGCCGTTATCTCTGGCAAACTTGCAGGATCAGCCTCTAACACGGCTAAAAGAAAAATTGTCCGCATAGGCTTTTAAGTGAAGCTTGCGTTTTTTGGGTTCGAACACTGTAAAGGCGATGTCATTTGCCTCGCAAAATTCGATAGCGGCTTCCTTGTCATCGAAATCAACGACAACTTGCTGTGTCGTATCTGTTGAACCTGTCCATCCCATCAATGGCTCTACATATTTATGAGCCGCAGGTGCATATTCCAAACGCCAATGCTTCGTGCCCTTACGGCCCGATTGCATGGCATTTTTAGCCGGTTGAAAAATTCTCGCCTTGAGGCTCATGCTGCCTTACTTTCCTATATGTGCAAACGCTTCTGCTGGAACAAAATCCATGTCTCCCCCGCTGGGGGCTTCCCAATAAAGTTCGAGAGTGGATGTATTCTTCTTTTCAAAATATTTTATGTGGATCGGATACCAGCCCGGCTCAGAAATCTCAAGCACTAATTCATCTGAAAATGTGTCAGCATGAACCGTCGGGAATTCATAAATCAGTTTGTCTCCAATGGCCAAGTAAACACCATCATTGGAATGAACCAAAAATGTATAGCGGCCCGGCTTATCCATCTTGATAAAGCCCTTGATATCGGCGCCAACAAAATCATTGCTTTTGGTTGTCAGCACATCGCCAGTACCGACATGATAATTTAACATCGGCAGCGGAATACCCGGCTTCCCGTCATCATATTTCATCCAGTCGTCTAATTCTTCCAGGTTATTGAATTTCGCCCCATAATATTGGACAGCGAGGCCTGGTTTAAGTTCTGCTGCATTAGGCTGCGGAGAGGCTGGCTTCAACCCGGTGAACGGTTCAGCCGACGCTGTAAATGCAGTAAACGTTACACCCATCGCCAAAAATCCAGCGACAAAAATTTTAAAAATATCTGACTTCATACTAAATTTAAACATAGCACGCTGTTCCCTTATGAATTTATTCCATATCTATTTTAGAGAAATTTTCAATTACAGCAATCGAAACGAGACGACAATCAGCATGATAACATAAAACAAATTTGAAAATGATAACCTAATAAATAAAAAAAACGCTGCAAAACATTGTTTTACAGCGTTTTTATGTTGGTCGGGGCGGCAAGATTCGAACTTGCGACCTCTCGCTCCCAAAGCGAGCGCACTACCAGGCTGTGCTACGCCCCGAACGTGAGGTGATGATCTATACTATTGCGAGGCGCCCTGCAAGTGAATGATAGAAAAAACGTCATCTTTTTTTTACAACCACGGATCATCTGGAAATTGGAGGATTAATTTTAATCACGTCCAATATGTACATAGTGAAAAATCGCATCGGCTTTAAAAATTGTTCGCCGACCTACCTTGAGCTCTCCACGAACGAAAACCACTGTTTTTGTGCTTTTTGTGACTTCGACAAACGCCTCTATCCAATCTCCTTCTCTGGCCGGCGAAAGGAATTCCGAATTCATCTTGATAGTGACGCACCGACGGCCGGTTGCGCGAATGACGCCACGGGCGAGGGCTGAATCCGCAAAAGACATCAGCATGCCGCCATGAACCAGCTTTACACCATTCAAATGCTTTTCAGCCGCCCGAAAGGCCCGAATGGACGTTTCATCATCGATCTTCTTTTCATAATAAGGCCCATTTCGATTGGCAAAAGGGGCAGCCCCTGTAACTTCCTCAAATCCTTCGGGAATTACAGTCTTTCCGATATTTTTTTTCATTTTTATGTCGGCACTCTCTTACATACTGCATTAATTATTACTAAAAATGATATCCTCGACGGTATCACCAATTCGAATATCATGCCTCTCAGCAAAGCCCGCGACAACCTCCAATACAGCACGAACGGGTTGCGGAGCTGAAATTACTTCAAGTGAACCGGGCTGCGCATACTCCTTGATAAATATAATTTCGCCCCGATCATCGATAAACATTATATCCAATGACAGGGGCGTATTCTTCATCCACATAAATACGGGTTTTAAGTCATTAAAATCAAAAAGCATACCGGTCATTGGCGCCAGCGCTTCCCGAAGCATCAAACCCTTTTCGCGGGCGGCCTGGTTATCGGCCACTTCCACAACTAATTTAATTTCCTGAGATGTCGTTTTCAAAATTATCGATCGCGTTTTAATTTCATTTGCAATCGTTGGAGGAGTCAAAAAAAGAAGACAAAAAAAACCCAATGTAATTACATTTCTGAAAAATGGCCTAACGTTCTGCTGCATTCTCCTTAATTTCCTTTGCCGAGAAAAATATTTTCCCTATAGTGAGCCATCCTCGGGGGGAGCCATGTCGGCTGAGAGGTTCCAATACAGGAACGACCCCGGTACCTGATCAGGCTAATACCTGCGTAGGAACGAGCTAAACATGGCGTCTGACAACACAAAAAACATATTACCCGCAAAGGGTAGCGTGGTACGAGCAGCTAATCAAGCGATAGAGCCGGTCGGTTTGGACTTGAAGCTTACCAATTTGGTCTTTGGTGAGATTCAGGTTCTGAGTGATCTGCGGCTTTCACTGAAGCCCGGGAAAGTAACCTGTCTGCTGGGACCAAGCGGCGTCGGTAAAAGCAGTATCTTGAAAATTATTGCAGGATTTATACCCTTGCCCGCTGGCAGTTTACTGACCAGCAATGACAACACCCCGTTAAGCAACCGGATTTCATTTATGGATCAAAAGGATTTACTGCTGCCATGGGCTTCAGTGATTGAAAATGTTGTTATTGGTGCTCGGTTGAGAGGGGAATCCCCTGATTTCGAGCAAGCCCGGGCAATACTTACGCATGTCGGCTTGGAGGATCGCGAGACAGCCCGTCCAGATACATTATCCGGGGGGATGCGCCAGCGGGTCGCTCTCGTCCGAACATTGATGGACAATTGCCCAATTGTTCTCATGGATGAACCTTTCTCTGCTCTTGATGCTATCACCAAATTCCGGTTACAGGGATTGGCCGCAGATCTGTTACGAGAGAAAACAGTGTTACTTATAACCCATGATCCCATGGAGGCTTTGCGTTTGGGGGATGTGATTCACGTATTATCCGGATCTCCCGTAGCATTGTCGCCTGAAATCGTTCCTGAAGGAAAAATTCCGCGCGATCCGGCTGATGAAACTCTGAAACACCAATATTCCGAAATCATGCGCCAGCTCGCTCTTACAGAGAGTGAGGTTATATGAAGATCATACGACCGACCATCACCATATTCGGTTTACTTTTCCTGTGGGGTGCAATTACAGCGATCACTGACTTGCCAAGATTTATCCTGCCCTCACCGATCCTTGTCTTGCAGGCTTTGGTTACCAAGGCAGATCTGATCGCCGGGCACGCCGTCATTACGGCGACAGAAATTTTACTTGGATTTGCAGCGGGCCTGATATTTGGAATGTTTTCAGCCTTGATGATTTCCGCATACCAACCTGTGCGCCAGTGGGTTTTTCCAATTCTGATAGCCAGTCAAGCGGTTCCGGTATTTGCCATTGCTCCAATTCTCGTTTTATGGCTCGGATACGGAATTGGCCCAAAAATCATTGTCGGCGCTCTGATCATCTATTTTCCGGTAGCCGTTGGCTTTTTGGATGGATTGAACAGAACTGACCCGGCCTGGACTAATCTTGCATCGCTTTTACAGCAACGTAGTGACAAGTCAAAAATGGCCAAGCTCTATTATATTTACAGATACATCAAAATTCCCTTTGCATTACCGTCGTTATCGTCCGGCATCCGTGTCGCAGCAGCAGTCGCCCCCATTGGGGCGATCGTTGGCGAATGGGTAGGTTCCTCTGCCGGGCTAGGATTTCTGATGCTCCATGCAAACGCCCGGATACAAACAGACTTACTATTCGCCAGCCTGTTCGTTCTTACGCTTATGGCTATTTCTTTGTACTACCTGGTTGACCATGTTTTACGCCGCCTTATGCCCTGGCAGCCAGATCAAAAATCAACTTAACCCAAGACCTGGAGTCACTTTATGAAATTAAGATCACTATTCTTTGCTGCTATGCTGTTCATTCCGATCAGCCAAGCCAATGCCGCAGATAAAATTACCGTCCTTCTCGACTGGTTCGTCAATCCCGACCATGCAACACTCATCGTTGCCCAGGAAAAAGGGTATTTTAAGAAACACGGATTGGAAGTTGAACTCATTGCCCCAGCTGATCCAAGCGACCCGCCGAAGCTTGTTGCGGCAGGCAAAGCCGATCTTGCCATTTCTTATCAGCCGCAATTGCATTTGCAGGTATCCGAGGGGCTGCCCCTCACGCGTGTCGGCACACTGGTTGCCACACCACTCAACAGCCTAGTCGTGTTGAAAGACGGGCCAATTAAAAGCCTTGCGGATTTAAAGGGCAAAAAGATTGGTTATTCCGTTAGTGGCGTTGAAGATGCCATGCTGAAAGCCATGCTGGAACCAAACGGCGTAAGTCTTTCAGATATTGAACTTATCAATGTGAACTTTTCCTTGTCGCCCAGTTTACTCTCTGGGCAGGTTGACGCCGTAATCGGTGCATTTAGGAATTTTGAGCTGAATCAAATGGATATTGAAGGATATCCTGGTCGCGCGTTTTTCCCCGAAGAAGAAGGTGTCCCTGCATATGATGAGCTTATCGTCATAGCGAACAATAGCAAGGTTTCTGATCCCCGTTACAAAACCTTTATGTTGGCACTTGAAGAAGCAGTGCAATATCTTGTCAATCACCCCGATGAAAGCTGGAAGCTATTTATTAAAAAGCATAAAGAGCTGGATGACGAGCTGAACAAGCGAGCCTGGGCGGATACACTTCCACGATTTGCGCTGCGTCCGGCAGCATTGGATACAGGCAGATATGTCCGATTTGCAAAATTCATGCTGGATCAAGGGTTAATCAAGACCACCGTGCCGGTCAAAGATTACGCTATCGCATTAGATTAGGAACTTTCGAACGCCTTGGATACATCAAGACTCAAGGCGTTCGATTTCTGCGACTTGCGGACCTTTTTCGCTGTCTCCGATACGCACTCGAAATCTTTGGCCAGCCTGTATTGGCAAGGCCCCTTCGCGGCGCAGGGTTTCCATATGGACAAACACATCTTGCGTTCCCTCTCCGCGGGACAAAAAGCCATATCCTTTTACAGGATCGAACCATTTCACTTCCACGTCAACGAAATCACCCTCGCCTTGCACAGCGGGATGCGCGGTTACGTTATCTTTCGCCACAGGTAGGGGCTCAAAGGGCACTGCAGTGGACGTATCGATATCCAGAACTTTGATTGCTTGCAGACCTTTGGCACGACGGACGACTTCGCAGCTAATGCTAACACCTTCAGCAACGAATTCATGTCCGGCTTCACGTAGACAAGAAAGATGCAGGAATATATCTCCAGGCTCGCTAGCAGGCGTCAAAAAGCCAAAACCTTTAGCCGTGTTAAACCACTTAACCCGGCCGGTTAATTCAAAGGATTCTTCCTGAGGCTCGGCTGAGGCTTGAATTTCATCTTTACTATGTAACTGCTCGATTTTTGCCGTCATAAATTACTCCCACAACTACCAGACGCGCTTTTTCTCTTTCCTGCCAGAGAGATAGTTTAGCATATTATTAATCATAATTTCAATATTCGCATTATCTCATTCAAAAGATGTCAAAAAACAATATGTGGCGCCAAGCTGCCTTCCTAAAAGCAACTGGGGATTAAACAAGCCGGTTTCCTGCCTGATTTGTCGACCTTAATTGGGAAGCTCCTCTGTAGTGAAGGTGACAAAACACCAATTACCGCAGGATTTACATTTGCTTGGATCAATAATCACCTTTGCTGCACGTCCTGTCTTGTTCGCTCTTGCAGGCTGGTAATTACCATGGCATATACAAAAGAAAGATGTTCCATAAAAGCAATCGGTTTAAATTGATTGTCGTCAAACAGGGGAAATTTGTAATTTGCTAAAAACCATCAGTCTTTTTCTTGTGCTAATGGCAGTTTGGCTACTTTTATCCGGACATTATACACCTCTGATTACGGGTTTTGGTGTTGCATCATGCTTGCTCACAGCGTTGATTGCCCGCCGCATGGATGTTGTTGACCATGAAGGCCATCCGCTTCATCTCGGCCCGAAAATCGTAATGTATTGGGGCTGGCTGCTTGTTGAAATTTTCAAGGCAAACCTGGATGTTGCCAAATGTGTCCTTTTCCCCGGGACATATCTCAACCCCTCCATGTTTACAACGAAGGTGACGCAAACTTCTGATCTCGGCAAAGTAATTTATGCAAACTCCATCACGCTGACACCCGGAACCGTTACTGTCGATTTGGATGGTGACGAAGTAACAGTCCACGCTTTGACGCAAACGTCCGCCGAGGGCGTAAAAAATGGTGATATGGATCGCAGGGTCACGAAAGTCATGGGGGAAGCATGATCATTTACGCCATAACGGCAATCGCAATTCTTGTGAGTATTGCTTTCGCACTCAGCCGCGCGATCCTTGGGCCTACTTCCTACGATCGCATTTTATCAGTCAATGCAATCGGGACAAAAACCGTTTTGCTTATTGGTGTTGTCGGTTTTCTCGCCGGGAGGCCGGATTTTCTGGATTTGGCGCTCGTTTACTCCCTAGTAAATTTCATTGGCACTCTCGCGGTTTTGAAATATTTCAAATTCGGTACCTTGCGTGGCCGGCTATCCAAGTCTGAGGATTCATGATGATTGATATTGTCCTGGATATTGCGACTTGGGTATTGCTGATTGCCGGAAGCCTTCTTCTTCTGGTTACCGGTCTTGGATTACTGCGTCTTCCGGATCTGTATACGCGTGTCCATGCCGGCGGCATGGCAGATACTCTGGCCACATTTTTGATATTTGTTGGCTTGTCTTTTCAAAGCGGCTTTTCACTCGTTACGGTAAAACTCCTCATGGTCATTGTCTTCGTGTTTTTTACCAGTCCAACTGCATCCTACGCCCTCGCCCATGCCAGCTTCGTAGCAGGTTTGAAACCCAAACTAGACGGTTTCAAGGCAAGTAAAGAGGATCCGACAGAAGGGAAAAATAGCGATGCTTGATTGGGGGGAATGGTCATAGCTCAGTTTATTGATATATTTTTGATGTTTCTTCTGGTTGCCGGGGCTCTTACGGTCCTGACTGTGCGCAATCTGTTTGTGGCAACAATGATGCTTGGTATTGTCAGTTTTGTCATGGCACTTGTCTTTATCAGTCTCGACGCTGTTGATGTGGCCTTCACGGAGGCAGCCGTGGGTGCGGGTATCAGTACGGTTCTATACATTGGGACATTGGCCCTGGTCGGATCCGAGGAAAAAGCGGGTATAAAGATCGCACCTGCACCAATGGCGATTTGTCTGGCGGTTGGTGCCGTGCTCGTTTACGCAACTTATCAAATGCCCAGTTATGGCAATGCGGACAACCCGGTCCATACCCACGTCGCACCGCGCTACATTCAGGTCAGTCCGACCGAAATTGGCGTTCCGAATATGGTAACGTCCGTGCTGTCCAGTTATCGGGGCTTTGATACATTTGGCGAAACAACCGTTGTCTTTACGGCGGGCATTGGCGTTCTGCTCATCCTCAGTCAGCGTCGGCGCCGGAAACCCGGCGAGGAAGAAGAAAAGCCCGCGGCGAGAAACGGCCATGGCCGCAATTTACTGGGGATCGGGAGTGATCATGATCTTATCCCTCATGTAATCGCTAAATTATTGATTCCATTCATTCTTTTATTCGCACTATATGTCCAGTTCCATGGAGATTATGGCCCGGGCGGCGGATTTCAGGCAGGCGTAATATTCGCGGCAGGGTTCATTCTATATGCCCTCATATTCGGACTGCAGCTTGCTCAGCGTGTCTTAAGTCAGAATGCCGTTCTGTATTTGATTGCTTTTGGAGTTCTGCTGTATGGGGGTGTCGGTGTGGTCGGTATTCTCCTGGGTGGTAATTTCCTTGACTACAACGTCCTGTCAAGCGATCCGGTCAGTGGCCAGCATTTGGGAATTCTGCTCATTGAACTAGGTGTCGGCATTACGGTTGCCGCTGCCATGCTGGCGATTTATTACGCGTTTGTCGGACGTGCAGATCCTGTCTCAAAGCTGCCGGATTAGGGACCAGAAATGTATTTTAGTTACTTTAATTACTGGATTTGCATCATTTTGCTGATGATCGGTTTATACACGGTCATGAGCAGAAGCAATCTGGTCAAAAAACTCATTGGGCTCTCTTTGTTCCAGATTTCCGTTTTCCTGTTTTATATCAGCATGGGGAAAATCAGTGGCGGCACGGCTCCTATCGTGGTTGAAGCGTTGGAAGGGGCGCCTGAACCCGTATACTCCAATCCCCTGCCCCATGTTCTAATCCTGACGGCCATCGTGGTTGGCGTCGCCACCACGGCACTTGGATTATCTCTCGTTGTTCGGATTAAGGAAGCATTCGGGACGATTGATGAAGATGAAATCCTCGAACTTGAGAGTGAGGAAGATAAGTAGAATGGTTTTCTTGTCGACCCACCTCCCCATCCTCACAGTGGTCATTCCCCTGCTTTCCGCAGCCGTCTGCGCCTTGCTAAAAGGCAAAAACCTGCCCTGGGCACTGACCACGATCATCAGTGCCATTTCATTCCTGATGAGCATTCAACTCCTCCTGGAAGTTAATGTATCCGGCCCTATTTCTTATGAACTGGGCAGCTGGGCGCCGCCTTGGGGTATCGAGTATCTTGTTGACCCGTTAAACGCTTTTTTGTTGCTGATCATCAGCGGTATCAGTACCGGTGTCCTGCTTTATGCGCGGGACAGTATCGCCAGTGAAGTTCCCGAAAAACAACAGGGCTTGTTTTATGCGGCGTATTTGCTGGCCCTCACGGGAATGCTGGGCATTTGTATTACTGGCGACGCGTTTAACATATTTGTTTTCCTCGAGATTATGTCATTGTCGTCTTACGTGCTTATCGCTGCCGGTGCTCCGCAGGATAAACGCGCCCTGACGGCCGCCTATCAATATCTGATCATCGGTACCGTGGGCGCGACATTTTTCCTCATCGGTGTCGGCTTGCTCTATGTGATGACCGGTACTTTGAACCTCGCGGATATTGCCTCGCGGTTTTCCGAAATCGAGGATACCCGCCCCATCCGGGCCGCCGTCGGCTTCCTGGTCGTTGGAATTGTCATCAAACTGGCCCTTTTCCCGTTCCATGTCTGGCTGCCCAATGGCTATACCTATGCACCAAGCGTCGTTACGGCGTTTTTTGCAGGCACGGCGACCAAGGTTTCCGTCTATTTGTTGATCCGGTTCATTTATACGGTATTCGGCGGCGATTACAGTTTCGGTATCATTGATCTGGCTGACATTCTGTTGCCGCTTGCGGTCATCGGATTTCTTTCCATGTCTGCCGTGGCCATATTCCAGAAAAACATCAAACGCCTGCTTGCCTATTCCAGCGTTGCCCAGTTGGGCTATATGGTTCTGGGTATTTCCCTGGCCAGTGAAAGCGGATTGACAGCATCGCTGGTTCATGTGTTCAACCATGCTATCGTTAAAACCGGCCTCTTCCTGTCCGTCGGCTGTATGTTCTATGCGGTCGGTTCCGTTTACTTGAAGGATCTTGAAGGTATTGGCCAGCGAATGCCGATTACGACTTTCGGCTTTGTACTGGGCGGGCTTGGCCTGATTGGCGTGCCGCTGACGCCCGGGTTCATCAGCAAATGGTATCTTATTCTGGCGGCGCTGGAAAAAGGCTCCTATCTCGGATACGCCCTGGTGACCGCTGTATTGGTTTCAAGTTTACTGGCGGTCATCTATATCTGGCGCGTGGTCGAAGTCGCCTATTTCCGATCGCCACCGGAGGGGACGGAAAAAGCAGAAGCTCCGTTATCCATGCTGGTTCCATGCTGGATTTTTATTCTGGGCAGCTTTTATTTCGGCATCGACACCACCATTAACGTGGGCTTTGCCGAAGCGGCGACCAGCTTTCTTCTAGGGGGATCGTGAAATGATATTTTCCCTGGAAACCCATGTTGCCCTTTCCCTGCTCATCCCCCTCATCGGCGCCGTGGGCATTGCACTAGCCCATTCAGTTCCCAATGTTAGAGAAACCGTCACCCTTGTGACATCTGCGGTCCTTTGTGCCAATGTTTTCAGCATCTTGCCGTCGATTATGAACGGTGTGGAACCTGTCGTGACAATGGCGGAAATGTTGCCGGGGATTGCTCTGGTTTTGAAAGTCGAACCGCTCGGTATGACATTTGCCGCTGTTGCCTCCACTTTATGGATCATAAATTCGATCTATTCAATCGGGTATATGCGCGGCAATAACGAAGCCAAACAAACCCGGTTCTATATCTGTTTTGCCATCGCCATCGCCGCGACCATGGGGGTGGCTTTTTCCGGCAACCTGATTACATTATTCGTGTTCTATGAAGTCCTGACGCTGTCCACTTATCCCCTTGTTACCCATAAAGGGAATGCAGATGCATTGCGGGGCGGCCGTATTTACCTGGGAATTTTGATCAGTACCTCGATTGGCCTGTTTCTGCCGGCCATCATCTGGGTTTACAGCCTGACGGGAACGATCGATTTCGTCAAAGGGGGTATATTGCAAGGTCATGCAAGCGCCGGTGTCACGGGCGTTCTGCTGTTCCTCTTCATGTATGGGATCGGCAAGGCCGCGCTGATGCCGATCCACCGATGGCTTCCGGCGGCCATGGTGGCGCCGACACCTGTTAGCGCGTTGCTGCATGCCGTCGCCGTGGTCAAGGCCGGCGTATTCTCCGTCCTGAAAGTCGTTATTTATGTGTTCGGGATCGATTTCCTGGCAACCACCGGCTCGGCGGAATGGCTCACCTGGGTTGCCGCCTATACGTTGGTTGCTGCCTCAGTGGTGGCGCTGACCAAAGACAATCTCAAGGCACGGCTTGCCTATTCGACCATTAGCCAGCTGGCTTATGTGGTTCTTGCCGCGTCCATGGCCTCTTCCATGGCGGTCGCCGGCGGCGCCTTGCAAATTGTCATGCATGCGTTTGGCAAGATTACCTTGTTCTTCTGCGCCGGGGCGATTTATACCGCCGTGCATAAAACAGAAGTCAGTGATATGCGCGGGCTCGGACGGCAAATGCCCATCACCTTCATGGCCTTCCTGATTGGATCTTTGAGTATCATCGGCCTGCCGCCGCTGGGCGGAAGCTGGAGTAAATTTTACCTGATGGTCGGTGCCGCCGAAACCGGCGAATTATACATCATGGCCGTGCTTTTGATCAGCTCGCTTCTCAACATTGCCTACCTGTTACCGATTGTCGCCCGCGGGTTCTTTTACCCGCCCTTGGGACAGACGGACCCGCCGGTTGCTGTCGGGTATGAAGAATCGAGCTTTTCCTGGTCACAAATCAAGGAAGCACCTTTATTCTGTGTGCTACCGCCCGTTATAACGGCACTGATGTGCTTTGTTTTATTTTTCCTCGCGGATCCGATCATGAATTTGATCGAACCCATATTGACACCATAGGGGCAGAACAGATGTCGAACCCTGATGACGAAAAGAAATACTGGCTGGATGACCCGAAAAATCATGACAAGGTTTTTTACGGCGTCCTGGTGATAGCCGTTCTGGTCTCCATTCCCGATGTCCTATCCCTGCTCAATATCGTCTACCACAAGCATGTGGAATTCGAGTTTGAGAATATTTTCGAATTCTACTCATTGTATGGTCTGGTGTGTTACGTGGGATTGGTCCTGATTGCCAAAAAGCTGCGTGTCCTCCTCAAGCGCGATGAGGATTATTATGATTGAAGGCCTAAATCCCGGTTTCATCCTGATTTTCGGCGCGCTATTGGTGCCGATCACTTCAGGTGTTGTCCGCTCATTCGTCATCCTGGCTTTACCAGTACTGGCCTTTACGCAGCTCTATTATCTGGGACTTGGTACCTGGGGACAGTATGAGTTTTTAGGGCTTTCCATCGAAATGACGCGGATCGATCCGCTGTCCCGGATATTCGGGACCATTTTCTGTATCGCCTCTTTCATTGGCATGATCTATTCCCTGCATGTCAAAGACACCATTCAGCATTTCGTCGCGCTCATTTATATGGGCTCTGCCCTGGGTGCCGTTTTTGCCGGTGATCTGGTTACCCTGTTCATATTTTGGGAACTGACCGCCATTTCCTCCGTCTTCCTGATCTGGGCAAGCCGAACCGAACGCGCCTACAAGGCCGGCATGCGGTATCTGATCATTCAGGTGACCTCGGGTGTCATCTTGCTTGGCGGCCTCATCCTCTATTACCAGGATACCGGCTCGATCGCCTTTGAGTATCTCGGTCTCAGCAGCATTGCAACGGGCCTTATCCTCGTTGCTTTCGGCATCAAGGCCTGCTTTCCGTTTCTGCATAACTGGATGCAGGATGCCTATCCGGAAGCAACGGTTACCGGAACGGTTATCCTGTCCGCCTTTACAACCAAGCTGGCGATATATGCCTTGGCCCGCGCCTATCCCGGCACGGATATTCTGATCCCCATTGGCGGCGTGATGACCGTGTTCCCGATATTTTATGCGGTTCTGGAAAACGACCTGCGCCGGGTTCTGGCCTATTCACTGAATAACCAGCTCGGCTTTATGGTCGTCGGTGTCGGCATTGGGACGGAACTGTCCATTAACGGAACAGCCGCCCATGCCTTTGCCCATATCATGTATAAAAGCCTGTTGTTCATGAGCATGGGGGCGGTCCTTTTCCGCACAGGGACCATCAAGGCATCAGAACTTGGCGGGCTGTATAAATCCATGCCGGTTACAATGGTGTTCTGTATTATCGGTGCCATGTCGATCGCAGCTTTTCCGCTCACCGGCGGCTTTGTCTCGAAAGCCATGATCCAGTCCGCCGCCGGCGATGCCGGTATGCTCATCATCTGGCTGGTCATGTTGTTTGCAAGTGCCGGTGTCATGGATCATTCGGGCATCAAGGTGCCCTATTTCACCTTCTTCGCCCATGACAGTGGTATCCGGGTAAAAGAAGCCCCCATGAATATGCTGCTTGCCATGGGCATTGCGGCGTTTTTCTGTATCGCCATTGGTGTCTTCCCGGACGCGCTCTATATCCTGCTACCCTATGAGCCGACATATCAACCTTATACGACAAGCCATGTGGTGACATCGCTCCAACTCCTGATGTTTGCCGTTCTCGCCTTTGCATTATTGATGCGCTACAAAATATATCCGCCGGAGCTGCGATCAACCAATCTCGATTTCGACTGGTTCTATCGAAAGCCGTTGAAAGCTCTGGCCTTGGCCATTGGCCGGCTTATTGCCATCATCTGGACCTGGGTCACCGATACCGGCACTGACTATGCGCGCAAAGTCATTACGGCAACGGCAGATACACATGGCTATGGGAAATTTATGGCAAAAACATCCTCATCAAGCGCTGCGGTCACGCTGATTGTCGCCTTGCTGGGATTTATTGTCGTATTTCTGTATCGCTGAGGGAGAGCTAAACAACCCCTGTCAGGATTTTGCAGACACCCGCTTTGTCGGCGCCCATTTCGTCACGGAGCGGCCATCGGCGGTGAACCGTACTTCCTGCCCGGCATTCGGCGCGGCTTCAAGGTTTGAGCTTTTGGTCGCAACTTCGGAGCCGTCGGGGAATTTGTTAAAGGCAATTTCATTCCGCGACAAGGGTCCGCCATTTTTATAGGCGCCGGCCATCTCGCCAATTGTAATTTCCGCGTTTCTTCCCCGGGCGGAGGCCGACTTGAGGGCTGAATCAAAGGACAGGATGAAGTCTAACTCGGTCAGGCTTTTGTCCTGACAGATTTGCCATACGGTATTCAAGGTCTTTTCAACATCGGCCGACGGTGCCACGGCCGTGCTTAATTCAAATCCATGTTCCAGGGCCAGGAAGGCATCCGGCTCGATGGGGCCCGCTTCTGTTGATAGAAAAGTCGCAGGCATTAGTTTCTGTTGCTGATGGGACGCCGCGTGGAGCGCCTGGCAAAGATACAGAAGCTTGATGAGAAACGCAGTTTCCAAAGGACGGCCGCTTTCCGCTGCCTTGAGATTAAACCAGTACAGAATATCAAAGGTTGATCTTGTTGCCGGACGCATGCTGAGCCTCACTTCATTTTGAATTGCAAACCAATCTACAAATTATTGGTTAAGTGACTATTAACATCCGGACGCGCAGCATATCCATGGGCTGCCCGGTCTTTGGAAGCCATCCGTTGGTCCGTTCACCACCATAGCAAGATTTATTTACTTGCATATAATATATTTATATGTTATAATACATTCCTGTTCCCAACCTTGCGAGTTTGCAATTGATGACGAAATATACGGATGTTGATTTCGATATCAAGAGTACGGAACTCGCAGACCTGTTGAGGTACTGGAGAGAGATAAAAGAGGATCAGACCCTCCCCTTGCGGGATCAATTCAATCCGGCGGCCGTGCCGCAATGTTTGAAATATATTGTCTTACTGGATGTAAAGGAGCAAACACCGACATATTATATTCGCCTGGCTGGATCCGCGGTAAATCCGGCGTATCTGGAACCGATTTCCGGCCGGTATCTGGAACATATCCTGGCGCAGAAGGACCTGGATACAATCCTACCGCAATACGAGCATACCGTAAAATTTCGCGTCCCCACATTTATGCAGGGGTCGGCCAATATGCCGTCCAATATCCGGTTAAGTTATGAGAGATTAATTCTGCCGGCATCAACCGACGGACGTACAGTCGATAAACTGATTGTCGGCATAAAGTTTGCCGATATCAAACAGGAGCTCCTCGACCGACCAGTGTATAAAACTTAAGTTCATCATCCGCTTGCCCTGCAAGACTTGAATAGAGTAGGTTTATCCCAACATAATAAAAATTGTTGTCGGGAGAATACTATGCAAATGAACGGCGAAGAATTAATCAGTGCGTCCAGAGAGCGCGTCTGGGAAGCGCTCAACGATCCTGAAATATTACGACAAGCCATTCCCGGCTGCGAGTCTGTCGAGAAAACAGGAGACGACGCCTTTGCCGCAACGGTCAAGGTGAAAATTGGTCCGGTAAAAGCGACCTTTAAAGGAGATGTCACCTTAAGTAACATTGATGCCCCCAATGGCTACACAATTACTGGTGAAGGTAAAGGGGGAGCTGCCGGCTTCGGTAAGGGGGGCGCCGATATCACGTTGAAGGACGCCGATAACGGCACCCTTCTCGCCTATGACGTAAATGCGTCGGTTGGCGGGAAGATGGCGCAGATCGGTTCACGGCTCATCGACGGCACCGCCAAGAAGCTGGCCGGTGAGTTTTTTACCAGCTTTAACGAACTGGTCAGTAACGCAGCCTCCGATGAGGGCGAGGTTCCGGCAACGGCAGCGCCGTCATCAGATCAGTCAGAGGCACCCATCATTGCCGAGGACACCGAAGAAAAAGCGGCGCCTCAGCAACCAGAGACGCCAAGTCAGGGCTGGATGAAACCATCTATCCTGATTCCGTTGGGCATAGTGGCGGCAATTATCCTCTACTATCTGGCGGGCTGATTAAAATCATTTCGCGATTGGGCTTATCAAGCCTTGACGTCGCGTTACATCATGTGGAAACTCTTTTCCATAAAGAACGATCGTTCTTAAATAAAATTGCAGGAAGTTCGACCAGCTAACATTTCGGTCGGTCGGGAATTAAACTCAGGGAGGAAGACAATATGACAACCGTTTCCATGACGGTGAATGGGAAAAACGTATCGGCAGATATTGCGCCAAATACACTTCTCGTTCAGTTTATCAGAGACCATCTACGACTGACCGGAACACATGTTGGCTGTGATACCAGCCAGTGTGGCGCCTGTACGGTCCATGTAAATGGCGACAGCATGAAATCCTGTACAATGCTGGCTGTTCAGGCCGACGGTGCGGATGTCACAACAATCGAGGGGCTTTCCGCTGGCGGTGAGCTCCATCCGATGCAAGCCTCCTTTAAGGAAAATCACGGCCTGCAATGCGGATTCTGCACACCGGGCATGATCATGAGCGCGGTTGATCTTGTGAATCGCAACCCTAATCCTTCTGAAGAGACAATCAGATCTGAGCTGGAAGGCAACATATGCCGATGCACCGGATATCACAATATTGTCAAATCGGTTAAAGCCGCAGCGGATAACATGGGAGGGTGAACAATGTCTGTAGAAAATGGTATTGGCGCCTCTGTCAGGCGTAAGGAAGACCAGAGATTTATTACCGGTAACGGGAATTATCTCGATGATATGAACCGGGTAGGACAAGCACATGGATATTTCCTGCGCTCGCCCCATGCCCATGCGAAAATCAACAGCATCAATCTGGATGCCGCAAAAGCAGCGCCTGGCGTTGTTGATATTTTCGTCGGCGCCGACATGGCCGCGGACGGTATTGGTGGCTTGATTTGCGGTTGGGGTATCACCAGTAAAGACGGGACCCCTCATAACGCCCCGCCCCATAACAGCATGGCGATTGATGCCGTGCGTCACGTGGGGGACCAGGTTGCTTTTGTTATTGCGGACAGTTTGCAGCAGGCAAAAGACGCCGCGGAGCTTATTGACGTCGATTATTCCGAATTGCCAGCCGTCACGGATATCTCCAAGGCGTTGGCAGCCGGTGCGCCGCAAATTCACGAAGAAGCGCCGGGCAATCAGTGTTATGACTGGGAACTGGGGGACAAAGAGGCTGTTGAGGCCGCCTTTGCCAATGCCCATTCCGTATCGAAAATTGATCTCATCAATAACCGGGTTGCACCCAATCCAATGGAACCACGCGCCGCTCTTGGTGAGTTTGATGCGGGCACAGATGAACTGACGCTGTATACGACAAGTCAAAATCCGCATGTTGCGCGTTTGATCATGTCAGCCTTCCTGGCCATTGCACCGGAAAACAAGCTTCGCGTCGTTGCCCCGGATGTCGGCGGCGGCTTTGGCAGCAAGATTTTCGTTTATGCCGAAGAAACAGTCACTGTCTGGGCGGCGAGAAAAATCAACCGCCCGATCAAATGGACGGCTGATCGCTCGGAGGCCTTCCTGACCGATGCCCATGGACGGGATCATGCGTCACATGGTGAGTTGGCCTTGGATGCGGACGGACATATCCTAGGCTTTAAAGTATCGACCAAAGCCAATATGGGGGCCTATCTGTCGACCTTTGCCTCTGCTGTTCCGACATATCTTTATGGCACGCTGTTAAACGGGCAATATAAAATACCCTGCATCTATGTTGAGGTTCAGGCCGGATTTACCAACACGACACCGGTTGATGCCTATCGCGGTGCCGGCCGTCCGGAAGCCACCTATATTGTCGAGCGTATTATTGAAACCGCCGCGCGCGATCTCAATATGGATCCAACAGAATTCAGGATGAAAAACTTTATCCAGCCTGATGCCTATCCTTACGAGACGCCTGTCATCATGACGTATGACAGCGGTGACTATCCGGCTAACATGAATGCCGCCAAGGCATTGATTGACTATGACGGCTTCGCCGCCAGAAAAGCCCAGTCAGAAGCCAATGGCAAGATCAGGGGCATTGGTTGCGCCGCTTATATTGAAGCCTGTGGTATCGCGCCGTCCGCTGCTGTCGGATCTTTGGGAGCTGGCGTTGGTCTTTGGGAATCTGCCGAAGTCCGGTTTAATCCCACGGGAAGTGTCACCGTCTTCACGGGTAGTCATAGCCACGGTCAGGGACATGAAACGACATTCGCGCAGATTATCTCTGACAAATTGGGGGTTCCGATTGAAAGTGTCGAGGTGGTGCATGGCGATACGGATAAGGTGCCTTTCGGTATGGGAACCTATGGCTCGCGGTCTTTGGCCGTTGGCGGATCGGCTATTGTCAAAGCTGTTGACAAGATTGTCGAGAAATCCAAGAAAGTCGCCGCTCATCTAATGGAGGCAGCGGTCGAGGATATCGAGCATGAACATGGTGTGTTCTCAGTCGCCGGGACGGATAAGTCCCTAACCATGGGAGAAATTGCCTTCGCCGCATATGTCCCCCATAATTATCCGGCGGACCTTGAACCCGGCATGGCCGAAAACGCCTTTTACGATCCGCTTAACTTCACCTTCCCGGCCGGTACTCATATTGCCGAAGTGGAAATCGATCCGAATACGGGGGTTGTGGATATCGTCGATTGGGCCGCGTCCGATGACTTTGGAAACATCATCAACCCGATGATCGTCGAAGGTCAGGTCCATGGCGGTATTGCGCAAGGAATTGGTCAGGCTCTGCTGGAAGGCGTTGTATATGACGACACCGGACAGCTGGTGACCGGCTCCTACATGGATTACTGCATGCCACGGGCGGATGATTTACCAAACTTCAAGGTTGATACAACAAGTACACCCTGCCCCAGTAACCCACTCGGAGTTAAAGGATGTGGTGAAGCAGGAGCTATTGCGGCGCCTGCGGCTCTTATGAACGCCATAACCAATGCTCTTGGTAAAGACATCGATATGCCTGCGACGCCTGAAAAGGTCTGGCGCGCAGCTCAAAGCAATTAAGAAGGGAAAACTTCAATGTACTCTTTCGATTATGAACGCCCTTCTGGGGTAAATGACGCGGCTTCCTCCCTCGGTGAGGATGACAAGTTGCTGGCCGGTGGCCAGACACTGATACCGACGTTGAAACTTCGTCTTGCGCAAGTTGGCAAGTTGGTTGATTTGGCAGGTATTGATGAGCTCAAGGGCATTTCCTCCAACGGAAGTGAACTCAGCATTGGTGCCATGACGACGCATGTTGACGTGGCCTCCTCCGCTGAGGTTAAATCCGGCATTCCGGCTCTCGCCTCCCTCGCCTCCCATATTGGCGACGCGCAAGTGAGAAACCGGGGAACAATTGGCGGATCAATTTCCAACAATGACCCGGCGGCTGATTATCCATCGGCTCTGGTCGCTCTGGGCGCCACCGTCCATACCAGCAAGCGCAGCATTTCTGCCGAAGACTTTTTCGTGGATTTGTTTGAAACCGCCTTGGAAGAGGATGAAATCGTTACAAAGGTTTCTTTCCCGATCCCGGAGAAGGCTGCCTATGCGAAATTCCCGAACCCGGCATCACGCTATGCTCTGGTTGGTGTTTTTGTCGCTAAATCAGCCAATGGCACCAAAGTTGCCGTAACCGGCGCCGGGCCTTGCGTGTTCCGTCAGTCTGATATGGAAGCCGCTCTGGACTCCGACTTTTCGGCAGGCGCCGTTTCAGGTATAGCAACCGACGCCTCAGGATTAAACTCGGATATTCATGCGTCTGCGGAATATCGTTCAAACCTGATTTCGGTTATGGCGTCACGGGCTGTCGCCTCAGCCTGATTGGTGTTGAGTTTATTACAATGATCAAGGGGAAGCTTCGGCTTCCCCTTAGCTGTTTGTGACGCCCGTACCATTCCTGTAGTTTCTTTGTTG
Source organism: Sneathiella marina (assembly GCF_023746535.1). Lineage (GTDB taxonomy): Bacteria > Pseudomonadota > Alphaproteobacteria > Sneathiellales > Sneathiellaceae > Sneathiella > Sneathiella marina. Next base: position 2,305,676 of record NZ_CP098747.1, read on the forward strand.
CTAGAATTGCCGAAATAAGCTCAGCCAGATATTGTCACCTTGAATTAACCGATTGGATGCCCGAAAAAATGTCAAACACCCTTCCGCAAAGCATCGATGATGTACAAAGCATGCTCCGGGACGCCAATTACGTTGCCGATCGAAGTCTTGCGACGATCCTGTTCCTGTCTCTCAAAATGGGACGCCCGCTTTTTCTGGAAGGGGAAGCCGGTGTCGGGAAAACAGAAATTGCAAAAGTTCTGGCAGACCAGCTGGATCGCCCGCTCATAAGGCTGCAATGTTATGAAGGGCTGGATGTCAGTTCTGCTGTTTATGAATGGAACTATGCCCGGCAAATGATTGAAATTCGTCTGGCCGAGGCCGCCAATGACGCCAACAAGGATGATCTGGTCAGCGAAATTTTTTCCGAAAAATTCCTGATCAAGCGTCCTCTCCTCAACGCCCTTGAAGGCAGTGCCGGGAAAGCCCCGGTGTTGCTGATCGATGAACTGGACAGAACGGACGAACCGTTTGAAGCCTATTTGCTGGAAATACTGTCGGATTTTCAGGTTACAATACCGGAGATGGGCACCATCAAGGCCGATGAAACGCCGATTGTTATTATTACGTCCAACAGAACCCGCGAAATCCATGATGCCTTGAAACGCCGCTGCCTTTATCACTGGGTTGACTATCCCAACGCAGAGCGGGAAAAGGAAATTATCGCGCTTAAAGTCCCGGGGGCGGATGTTCGGCTGTCGGAACAAATCGTTGAATTTATTCAGGCCCTGCGAAAAGATCCAAACCTGTTCAAACTCCCCGGTATTGCCGAAAGTCTGGACTGGACAAGTGCGCTCACAGAACTAAATGTCATTTCCCTTGATCCGGATGTCATTAATGACACCTTGGGTGTCCTGTTGAAGTACCAGGACGATATTACCAAGATCCAGGGCAGTGAAGCGGCGGAGATCATCCATCAGATTAACCAGGAAATTGACCAGTAAAATGAGCGGGACGAAACGAAATCTGGCTATTTTTGATATCGACGGAACAATCATGCATTCCGCCGGTCACGATGTCAGCTTGTTTCGTGAAGCACATGCGCGCCATATCCCCGAAGACAGCATGACAGCGCATTGGGGCAATTTCAGCCAGATGACCGACTATGCCATTAACAACGAGTTTTTTGACCGGGTCCATGGGCGCGCGCCTACGGATGAAGAGCTCAATGCCATAAAATCGACATTTATTACCCTGGTAAAAGACGCGCATACCGCCCGTCCGGAGATTTTCTCACCGGTGCTGGGCGCCCTTCACGCCATCGAGAGCTTATCGGGCCATACGGACTGGGCTGTCGGTTTTGCCTCCGGTGGCTGGGAGATATCGGCAACTTATAAACTTGCCTCAATGGGCATCGATGCCGATGCCTACCCGACAGCCTTTGGCGATGCCCATGCGGATCGGCTGACGCTTGTGCAAAGTGCGATTGATGCGGCAAAAGAAACCCATAACCGCGATGGCTTTGATCATGTTGTCTCCGTCGGGGATGGCCTGTGGGATATTGCGGCGGCGCGCGATCTGAACCTGCCCTTTATCGGTATCTCCTCCTGGGTATCTCGCGATACCCTATTGGAAGCCGGCGCCCATGATGTCCTCGATCATTTCGAGGATTACGCAGCCTTTGAACAGATATTACTGAATTCACGGGTTCCGGACTGATGTTGACCCGGGAAAATCATAACGGCACCTTTGTCGAGAATATCATGCATTTCGCCCGCGCCTTGCGGCGGGCCGGACTGCCCGTCGGTCCGGGCCGGGTTATCGAAGCGATCCGGGCTGTGGAAACCGCAGGTATTCGTCGGCGCGATGATTTCTATTGGACACTCCATTCAGTGTTCGTCAATCGCCGGGATCAATGGGATGTTTTTGATCAGGCTTTTCATGTTTTCTGGAGAAATCCTGAGCTATTGAAAAAAATGATGGATATGATGCTGCCGACAAACTTCCTCGACAGCGTTAAAGGCGAAGATGAAGATCAGCTGAATCGCCGGGTTTCAGAAGCCCTTGCACCGCCAGCATCGAAAAATAACGAGGACAGCGAACAAGAGCAGGAAGAGGTCGAGATCAATGCGACTTTGACGGCTTCGGAAAAAGAGCTTTTGCAGACGAAGGACTTCGAGAGCATGAGTGCGGATGAAATGGAAGCCGCCAAAAAAGCGCTCTCCGCTCTCCGGCTGCCGATCATGAAAGTCAAAACCCGGCGTCGGCGGGCTGATTTGCATAAGGGAAGCATTGACATGCGGCGGACTTTACGGGCCAGCCTGCGGTCTGGCGGCGCAACAATCCCGATGCGGTTCAAATCCCCGGTCACCCGTCATCCCCCGTTGGTGATTTTATGCGATATTTCGGGCTCCATGACCCAGTATAGCCGCATGTTTCTGCATTTCATGCATGCGCTGACCAATGACCGCGATCGCGTTCATACTTTTGTTTTTGGCACCCGCCTGACCAATATAACCCGATATATGCGCTATAAGGATGTTGATGCCGCCCTGGATGCGGTCAGTGAAAAAGTCGAGGATTGGTCTGGCGGCACCCGGATCGGGGCGACCATCAAGGAGTTCAACAAGGACTGGTCGCGACGGGTCCTGGGTCAGGGCGCCGTGACGTTGCTCATTTCTGACGGCCTGGACCGGGATGCGGGCGAAGGGTTGGGGATTGAGATGGAGCGCCTCCATAAATCCTGCCGTCAGCTTATCTGGCTCAACCCGTTGCTGCGATATCAGGGATTTGAGCCCCGCTCTCGCGGTGTAAAAGCCATATTACCCCATGTGGACCTGTTTCGGACAGTCCACAATCTTGATAGTCTGATCCAATTGGCGGATATTCTGTCCAAGCCACAACCGCATCTAAATGAAAGCAGGAGTTTTGCCGCATGACCGAACTTTCCTCCGTTCTTCCCGCTGATGATATTCTTGAGCAGGCCCTCAACTGGAAACTTGATGGTAAAAATGTTGCCATCGCCACTGTCATCAACACCTGGGGCTCGGCCCCTCGCCCGGCTGGCAGCCAGTTGGCCATCGATGAGAGCGGTAATATGATTGGGTCCGTCAGTGGCGGCTGCGTCGAAAGTGCCGTTATCCAGGAAGCCATGGATATCATGCAAACTGGCATCTCCAAAACACTGGAATTTGGTGTCAGTGATGACGAAGCCTGGGAAGTCGGGCTTGCCTGCGGCGGTAAAATCAACGTGTTTGTCGAAAAACTCAACTAGGATTTACATCCATGGATCTCGGTTTACTAAAAGAACTGCAACAGGCGCGCAAAGCAAAGCAACAGGTTGTCCTCGCGACCAACCTGTCAACTGGCCAGGAACAGCTGTTATACCCGTTTGAGACGGACGAGAATTCCGAGCTTCTTACCGGGGCCCGCAACGCGCTGATCAGCGATAAGGCCGGCAGTCTGGAAACAGATGAAGGTCCGGTGTTTCTCAATATCTTCAACCCCCGTCTCCGCTTGTTCGTGGTCGGCGCCGTTCATATTGCCCAGCATCTGGTTCCCATGGCCGCTGGCGCCGGGTATGAGGTAACCGTCATAGATCCACGCCGCAGTTTCGGATCAGACTTTCGCTTTCCTGACGTTACCTTGGATGACCGCTGGCCGGACGACGCCTTTGCCGACCTGCAAGCGGATCGCCGGTCCGCTATCGTTACGCTTACTCACGATTCAAAACTGGATGATCCGGCCCTGGTCTACGCCTTGGGGTCGGATGCCTTTTACATTGGCGCGCTTGGCAGCAACCGGACCAACGGAAAACGACAGTTACGACTGGAGAAAAAAGGCTTTAAGGGCGAGGATATAGATCGTATTCATGGCCCCATCGGCCTTGATATCGGCGCGAAGTCGCCCGCTGAAATCGCCATTTCCATCATGGCGCAAATGACGGCTGTTCTGCGTCAGAAAGCAGTGTAATGATATTTGGCCGCCTGCCCATTGACGAAGCCGAAGGTGCCATTCTGGCCCATGCCGTCGATACCGGGGACGGTAAATTACTGCGCAAGGGCCATATCGTCTCAGCCGCTGATATCGCAGGCTTAAAGGCCAATAACATTGCAAATGTCCTGGCGGCCCGACTGGAACCCGGGGATATGGCAGAAAATGACGCAGCCAAGGCGATTGGCGATGCCTTGACCGGCGCTCATATCACCGTCAAACCCCCCTTTACAGGCCGGGCCAATCTCTTTTCCTCCGATCATGGTGTTGTCAGGCTGAATGAGGATTTATTACATAAAATCAACCATGTAGACGAATCTCTTACGATCGCGACTATGGCCAATCATGACATGGTTTCACCGGAGCAGATGCTGGCGACCATCAAGATCATTCCGTTTGCTGCTGAAAAACGTAACGTTGATAAAATACTGGACATAATTGCGCAATCCGCTGAACCCTTGATTGATATTGCCCCCTTTCAGCAGCGAAAAATCGGGGTGATTTCCACGAAATTACCCCAGACCCGGGCAAGCGTTATCTCAAAATCCGAGAAAATCCTGGAAGACCGATTGATCAGTTGCCAAAACCGGATACAGGAGAGACTGACGCTGGATCACCATGAGACGGAACTGGCCGGCGGCATAACCCATCTGATGAATTCCGGCTGTGACATGGTGCTGATATTCGGCGCGTCCGCCATAACCGATCGTAAGGATGTGGTCCCGACAGCCATTCTGGAAACCGGCGGCGTGATCGATCATTTTGGCATGCCGGTGGATCCGGGAAATCTCCTGCTGCTTGGCCATAACGGGCCCGTTGATATCATTGGCCTGCCCGGATGCACCCGGTCACCCAAGCTGAACGGTTTTGACTGGGTGTTGCAACGAAGGTTGGCCCGCATCGATGTGACGGCGTCTGATATCATGGCTATGGGGTCAGGCGGACTGCTCAAGGAAATCAGCAGCCGGCCGCAGCCCCGTAACATTGCCCCGTCCCTGCTGGAGAACAAGTCCGTCGCCATTCTTATCCTTGCAGCCGGGCAATCAAGACGCATGGGCCGGGATAATAAACTTCTTGCCGAGATCGACGGTAAACCTATGTTCCGGCATGTCGCAGAACAGGCGCTCAACTCTACGGCCTCTGGTGTTTTTGCAGTGACCGGACATGAGCGGGATAAAATAGAGAAGGTTATTGAGGATCTCGATATCAAGACCTTCCATAATCCGGATTTCGCAGAAGGATTAAGCAGCAGCCTTAAAACAGGGTTCCGGGCGCTATCGAAGCAATATGACGGCATACTTGTCTGCCTTGGCGATATGCCCTTCGTAAAAGCGGAACTCTTCAATCAGCTGATAAATGCCTTCGATGTGGAAGAAGGCCGCTCAATCATCGTGCCGACTTATCAGGGCAAGCGCGGTAATCCGGTTCTGATTGCCAGCCTGTTTGCAGCTGATGTGACCAGGGTAACCGGCGATATCGGCGCAAAATCACTTATTGCGGAAAATGAGCATGTGGTTTTTAACCTGGACATCAACGCAAAAAGTATATTTACCGATATCGACACCCCAGAGGCGCTTGTAAATCTTCAACAAAGAAAAGATGTGGCATTGTGATACAGGAACTTTACCAAAAACAGCTTATGCGGCTGGCAGCTGACGCGACAGGCGAAGGTGTCATGAGCGATCCGGATGCGGAAACGGTTCTCGACAATCCGACTTGTGGCGATCGCATAAAAATTCAGATCAAGATCTCGGACGGCAAAATTACCGCCCTCAATCATGAAAATCGGTCCTGCATGTTGTGTCAGGCCGCTGCATCCGTTGTCGGGGAGAATGCGATCGGGCATTCACATGATGATATTACCGCCCTTCGGGGAACCATCGATGGGATGCTAAAAAATAATGCCTTCAGTGCGATACCGGGATGGAATGCCCTTGAAAATTTTGCACCCGTTGCACATCACAAAAGCCGGCATGCTTGCGTTCTCCTGCCCTTTGATGCCCTGATTAATGTTTTAAGCGAAGCACAAACGAAAAATGCGTAGACAAAATCCTCAAATAAGAAAAATCCCTGACTTACCCTCCCCTTGCACAGGCGTCTGTACAATGGATATGGATAACAAATACTGCAAAGGCTGTTTCCGCACGCGTCTTGAGATCGGAGGATGGGCAACATTAAGCAATGAAGAGAAGCTTGATATTGTCAAAAATCTCCGGATACGCCGAGCTCAATCCAAAACTTAAGAAATTTTGCCTTATTTTTGCCTATTTCAAACCGCTTAATACCGCACTCTCCTGATATGCTGGACACGGCACCTTCAGAAAGCTTGGCGGATGTATTTAAAAACTTTAAGCGTTGTAACAGGGACATTTCTGACAGTGTTATTTGCTGTCATGAGTCATTTCATGCCGGCTGCAACCACATTGACAACGACAGCAACACTCGCTGATCCGCAAATTAAATGCCTGGCCCAAGCGGTCTATTTCGAGGCCCGCGGCGAACCGTTTAGCGGGCAGATCGCCGTTGCCCAGGTTGTGCATAACCGTGTTGCAACTCGGGACAAGTCCTATTGTGACGTTGTTTTCGAAGGAAGCCATCGACGAAATGCCTGTCAGTTTTCCTTTGCCTGCGATGGGAAATCCGATGTCGCAACGGAGGTTTTAGCGTGGAACCAATCCGTCTCCATCGCCAATATTGTCCGCACGGGTAATCTAAGGGATATTTCCGGCATGGCCACCCATTATCATGCGAATTATGTCTCGCCGAAATGGTCTAAAAAGCTTGTCAAAACGGCGACAATTGGGAATCATATATTTTACCGGTAGCCCTGTTCATGGGAAAAAGCGGCCAAATTATGGCAATTCAATTTGTAACGATCGTTCTAAAACATTTCAAATTCAATTGAGCAAAATTCCCAAAAACCGTTATTTTCTAAATAGATACGATATTTCTTAATAATTTGTTCAGTATAATTTCCATGCCGTGTCACTAAAGCGTGACCAGTATCACATACAGGTGATGATGGTTCCCTCACTATTTAAGTCAGTAAAGTATAACAGTTCGATATATTACATTTTGTAATATGTACGATTGGGTGATATATACTTTCTCCTGTATAAATGATTTCGTCTGAGAATTGAGCTGGTTTAATGGATATTAGAACATTGTGCCTTGGTGTCCTGACAATGGGCGACGCCACGGGTTATGAAATCAAGAAGATTTTCGAAGATCGCCTTGATTTGATCTTTCATGCCAGTTACGGCTCTATTTATCCGGCCCTCAACAGACTAACGGACGAAGGTCTTGTATCCTGCGAGGAATTTGTTCAGGAGAAAAGACCTGACAAGAAAATCTACTCGATTACAGCGAAAGGCCGGTACAGTTTTCTGGAAGAGATCATGAAAAAACCGGCACCGGATCGTTTTCGATCCGAATATCTGGCAACCATCATGTTTTCACATCTCCTGCCGGCGGGAACAATCGCTGAATTGATTGACCAACGTATTGTTGAGAGAACCGAGAAAATCAAGGACATGACCGCACAATGCCCCGGTTCACCTGAAAATGCGGAGCAGTTTATGTGCGGCTACGGCCAGGCTGTTTATCAGGCTGAAATCGATTACTTGAATGAATATAGACATTTGCTCGAAGCGGATGCCCTGATGGGCCGCCGGGCTGCAGAATGATTACCAAGTTGGACACCCTACAAAATAAAGAGGTACAGTTGTGAACCGCTCTATAATTATTGCCATAATTATCGCCATAGCAGTCGTTGCCTGGATTGCCTCAGGTCAAATGGATAATTTCAATGGCTCGACGGGAAATGATGCTGCCGCGGCAACCGAGAAAGACGGGGTCAGCGCCCTTGCCTCTTCCGATGCTGAAAAGCCGAAGGAAAAGCGGAAATTGGCGGGGGTTCGCATCCAAACCTTTACCGCCCAACCTCGCCAACAGGAAGTTATTGTGCATGGCAAGACCGAAGCCTCGCGCGTTGTTCAGTTGAAAGCAGAGATCTCCGGCCGGGTTAAGAAGGTTCATGTTGATGATGGGGACCGCGTCAAGGCGGGAGATCCAATTGTCAGCTTTGACGTGAAGGATAACAAGGCCAAGCTCCAGGAAGCCGAAGCCCTCGTCCGCCAACGCCAGATCGAATATAAAGCGGCGAAAGCCCTGAATAAAAAAGGGTTCAGTTCCAACACGACCCTGGCAAGCGCAAAAGCACTCCTCGATAGTGCCAAAGCACAGGCAACCGGTATGCGTATCCGGCTTGACGATCTTGTGGTAACAGCCCCGTTCGACGGATATATCGAGCATCGGACGGCAGAAGTCGGGGATTTCTTTAAAGATGGCGCAGAAATCACGACGATCGTCGATGGCAACCCTCTATTGGTAACAGGACAGATTTCTGAACTTCAGGTCAACAACATCGAAGTTGGCGGCAAGGGAACAGCGAAACTGGTCACCGGAGAAGAGGTTTCCGGCGAAATCACCTTCATCAGCAATATGGCCGAAGCCGCAACACGGACATTTAAAATTGAGCTGGAAGTGCCTAATGAGGATAACAAACTCCGTAATGGTGTCACTGCAGAAATAAATATCAAGACCAAATCGGTGGACGCACATTTTATCTCCCCGGCCCTGCTGACATTGGATGATACCGGTGTTCTGGGATTACGCGCGGTTGGAGAGGGTGACATCGTCGCTTTCTACCCGGTAAAAATTCTTGCTGATACGCCCGAGGGCGTTTGGATCGCCGGCTTGCCGGAAACCGTCAATTTGATTGTCGTCGGTCAGGATTTCGTCCGCGAGGGCGATCAGGTGAAACCAGATTTTTATACGGCTGAGGCTTCCCAATGAACGCAATTATTGATGCGGCGATTGAACGATCAAGAACGGTAATTTCCGCGCTGGTTCTCATTTTGGTGGCCGGAATCTATGCTTATGTTGATATCGCCAAGGAAGCTGATCCTGATATCAATATTCCGATCATCTATGTATCGATGACCCATGAGGGTATTTCCCCCGAAGACGGTGAACGCCTCCTCATCCGGCCCATGGAGCAGGAATTGCGGACCATTGAGGGCGTCAAGGAAATGCGCTCCAATGCGGGCGAAGGACATGCCTCGGTCACCCTTGAATTCGACGCGGGGTTTGACTCAGAAAAAGCCCTGGAAGATGTGCGCGAAAAGGTGGATGTCGCCAAGACTGAACTGCCCCAGGAAACTGACGATCCGGTCGTCAATGAAGTCAATGTTGGACTGTTTCCCGTTCTCATTGTGACCCTGTCCGGTGATGTTCCCTTGCGGTCCCTGATCCGGCTGGCGCAGGACCTTCAGGACGAGATTGAAGGGCTTCCGGGCGTTCTCGAAGCCAATATCGGCGGCGACCGCGAAGAAGTGCTGGAGGTGATTGTTGATCCGGTCAAGCTGGAAAGCTACCAGATTTCCAACACGGATTTGGCCAATGCGGTTGAACTCAACAATAAACTTGTTGCCGCGGGTTCCATGGATACGGGTAAAGGGCGGTTTTCCATTAAGGTCCCTGGCCTGTTCAAGACCGCCTCAGACGTCCTTGATATCCCGATCAAGGTGTTTAATGAAGGTGTCGTGACGCTGCGTGATGTAACGGATATTCGCCGAACCTTTAAGGATGCGGACAGTTACGCACGCCTGAACGGTCAGCAAGCCGTCGCGCTGGAAGTGAAAAAACGGCTCGGTGAGAATATTATCGGAACCATTGAGGATGTGCAAGCCCTGGTACTGGCAGAGAAAGCCCATTGGCCTGCCGGTGTAGAGGTTACCTTCAGTCAGGACAAATCGGAAGATATCCGATCCATGTTGAATGACCTGCAGAATAACATCATCAGTGCCATCATCCTCGTGATGATCGTCGTTATCAGTGCCCTGGGGGTTCGCACGGCTGGCCTGGTTGGTCTTTCCATACCGGGGTCCTTCCTGATCGGCATCCTGTATATGTACCTGTTCGGACTGACCATCAATATTGTTGTTCTGTTTGGATTGATCCTGGCCGTTGGAATGTTGGTTGATGGCGCCATCGTGGTGACCGAATTTGCCGACCGGAAAATGGCGGAAGGTATCCACAAGAAAGATGCCTATGCCCTTGCGGCGAAACGGATGGCCTGGCCTATCATCGCCTCCACAGCGACAACATTGGCTGTCTTCATGCCGCTGCTGTTCTGGCCCGGCGTTGTCGGGGAGTTCATGAAATTCCTGCCCATCACCCTGATTACAACGCTAACTGGTTCTTTGTTGATGGCCTTGATTTTTGTGCCGACACTCGGATCCGTTTTCGGTCGTGCTGGCTCAACCAATTCGAAAACACTTGCAGCGCTGGCGGCGGCAGAATCTGGTGATATCAGAGAGATTGGCGGGTTTACCGGACGCTATGTCAGGTTGTTGTCTGTCTGTCTTCGGCATCCGGCAAAAATCATGGTTGTTGGCGTGGTTACCCTGGTTGGGGTTCAATATTATTACTCTAATCACGGAAACGGCGTTGAGTTCTTTCCCGAAGTAGAGCCGGAATTGGCGCTTCTTTATGTCCATGCCCGCGGCAATATGTCGACAGATGAAAAAGATGTGTTGGTTGCCGAAGTTGAAAAGGAAGTTCTTAAGCTGGGCGATTTCTCGTCGATTTACACCCGAACCGGTGGCCCCGGTGAAGGCCAGGATATTGCCGAGGATGTGATTGGCACCATCCAGATGGAATTCAAGGACTGGCAGGATCGCCGGCCGGCGAAAGTGGTCTTTGAGGATATCCGCGACAGAACCGCGCATTTAACCGGGATAACTGTGGAAACACGCGAACCGGATACGGGTCCGCCAACCGGGAAAGATGTCCAGATTCAGTTATCTTCACGTAACCCGGATCTCTTGCCCGCTGAAATCGCTAAAATTCGTAATCACCTTGAAACCAACGTCAAGGACCTTCTCGACCTGGAAGATAGCCGGGCCATTCCCGGCATTGAATGGGAAGTGAAGGTTGATCGGGCGCAAGCGGGTCGGTTTGGTGCCGATATCCTGACCGTCGGTAAAACCATTCAACTTGTCACCAATGGTATCAAGGTCGGCGAGTATCGCCCCGATGACGCCGATGAAGAACTGGATATCCGGGTTCGGTATCCGGATGACAAACGCAGCATCGACCAGTTGGACAGCCTCCGTGTATCCACAGCCAATGGCATGGTTCCCTTGTCAAACTTCGTCACCCGGGAAGCCAAGCAAAAAGTCGGTACGATAAACCGTGTCGATGCCCGCCGGGTCATGACCGTCAAGGCAAATGTCGGCGGTGATGTTCTGGTGGATACAAAGGTTCAGGAAATACAGGACTGGATTGTAAATGAAGCTAATATTCACCCGGAAGTCAGCTATGTCTTCAAAGGTGAAGATGAAGAACAGAAAAAAGCCATGGCCTTCCTGGTGAAAGCTTTCGCCGTTGCCCTGTTTGTTATGGCAATCATTCTGGTCACCCAGTTCAACAGCTTCTATCATGCGTTCCTGATCCTGACGGCGGTCATCATGTCAACCATTGGCGTGTTCGTTGGCCTGATTATTACCGGACAGCCCTTTGGCATCGTCATGACGGGCGTTGGGGTGATATCCCTCGCCGGAATTGTTGTGAATAACAATATCGTTCTTATTGATACCTATGCCCATCTTCGAAAACAGGGCATGGAAGCAATGGAAGCGATTTTGCGGACCGGCGCGCAACGTCTACGTCCCGTTCTGTTGACGACAATCACGACGATTTTCGGGTTGCTGCCAATGACGCTGCAAATCAATATTGATTTCGTCACGCGCGAGATTGTCACCGGAGCCCCCTCCTCGCAATGGTGGGTTCAGCTATCCACGGCAGTTGCCTTTGGCCTGACCTTCGCGACGATCCTCACGTTGGTGATGACGCCGTCCCTGTTGATGGTTGGTGCCAATGTCAGCAGCTTCTTTGATCGGCGGAGGGCGCGCAAAGCCGAACGGAAACTGATGAAAAATCATCCGGCTCCGGCAGAGTAACAAGCGAAGTCGAGCGCGGGTTCAGATCCCGCGCTCGATTTACTTTTCTGTTTTTTTGGATTTGTCTCCATTCGCTGCGGTTTCTTCCGCGGCTTTTTCAACATCAGCTTTTTGCGCTTCCTGCCGTTCCAATCGATGGTGACTAATCACGGCAAAGGGTATAGTCGCCAGATAAGCAAGGGCAATAAGCGACAAAAGCTGCCAGGGATAGCTGGCCATCATCGCCGCCATCCCCCCCACAAGGATCAGCATCGGCATAATGAAGCGTCGGGAAATTTTAATGCGCTTGATCGAATAAGTCGGGATCCGGCTGGCCATTAAAAAGGCCATGAACAACAACCAGGCGGCATTGAGAATGTCCGACCTGAAAAAATCGCTGTCGGTGAAAAAACTCATGACCATAAACAGCAGGGAAATCGACGCGCCCGCCGGCGCCGCAATCCCCGTAAAATATCCGGCTGCCCATACAGGTTGATCCTCATCCAGCATTGAGTTAAACCGCGCCAGACGCAATCCGCAGGAAACCGTGTAAATCAAGGCAATAATCCAGCCGATGCCGCCCATACCGGCATCCAGTGTCCATAAAAACAGGACCAGTGCCGGAGCGACACCAAAGCTTACAAAATCAGAGAGAGAATCCAATTCGGCGCCAAACCGTGACGTCCCTTTGAGCAATCGGGCCATCCGCCCATCAAGGCCGTCGAGAACCCCTGCTGCCAAAATGGCGATAACAGCCAATTCCCATTTTTCGTTCAAGGCAAAGCGGACGGATGTCAAACCGGCGCAAAGCGCAAGTGTCGTCAGCATGTTGGGAATGAGAGAGTTTAACGGCAAAGCCCGAAACCTGTTACGCCGATTAAATGGCATTTATCGGACCTCCACCGGCATTGGACCGGAATTTTCGGCGTTGAGGTCGGCAATTATGGTTTCACCTCCAACCATATTTTGGCCCAGACCAACCAGGGGCTCGACCCCTTCAGGCAGATAGATATCCGTCCGGCTTCCAAAGCGGATCAATCCAAACCGCTCGCCCGTTCGGACCTGTTGTCCGTCCGTCAGGTAGCAAACGATGCGCCGGGCGACCAATCCAGCGATCTGAACAAATACAACATCCTTGCCATCATCTGTCCGCAGATGAACCGCATGGCGCTCATTTTCTTCCGACGCCTTGTCCAGGGCGGCATTGAGAAACTTACCCGGGCGATATACCTGACGGACAATAGATCCGCCCATGGGGATACGATTTACATGCACGTTGAACACATTCAAGAATACACTGACCCGCAACAGGGCATCGGAGCCCATGCCCAGCTCTTCCGGTGGGACGGCCCGTTCAATCAACTGGACAACACCGTCAGCCGGGCTGACAATCAATCCCTCCCGGGTCGGCACATTCCGGTCCGGATCACGAAAAAAGTAAACACACCAGAGCGTTAGCACGACCCCAATCCAGCCCAAAAAGGACCAGGTAAAGAGAAAAAGGGCCAGGGTCACTGCTGCAAAAATAGCAATAAACCGATGCCCTTCCGGATTAATCGGTACCAAAACAGACTTCAACGTATCCATATTTTTTTCTTTCGGCTCACTAAGTTCCATATATCCCTAGCCCTATAGCGCAGGTACTCGAGAAATAGAACAAAAAGATGTCAGAAAGAGTGTAGCCTTTAATCCATGACCTGCTCAAGCTTCTCTTGATAGCTTGCAGCTTCTTGTTGGCGGGCCCACATGCCGGCATATTGTCCGTCAAGCTCGAGAAGCTCGTGATGACGCCCTCTTTCGACAATATGTCCACCATCCAGAACGATAATCTCATCGGCATCGACAACCGTGGAAAGCCGGTGCGCAATAACCAGGGTTGTATGATCTTTCGAGACTTCCGCCAGACTGGCCTGGATTTCCTTTTCCGTATGGGAATCAAGGGCCGAGGTTGCTTCATCAAACAGCAATATGCGCGGGCGCTTCAATATTGTGCGGGCAATGGCTACCCGCTGTTTTTCACCGCCCGAAAGCTTCAGGCCCCGTTCACCGACCATGGTGTCATAGCCCTCCGGCAGCTTTTCGAGGAAATGATCTATACTGGCAAGCCGCGCCGCCTCTTCCACTTCCTCGCGGCTGGCACCGGGACGTCCATATTCAATATTATATCGAATGGTATCGTTGAACAGTACAGTATCCTGCGGGACAATGCCGATGGCAGCCCGTAGCGATTCCTGGGTGGTTTCGTCTATGCGGTTCCCATCAATGGTGACATACCCTTCATCCACATCATAGAACCGAAACAGAATACGCGAAATGGTCGACTTTCCGGCGCCGGAAGGACCGACAATGGCAATCTTCTTCCCCGGTTCAACCTTGAACGACACATCATGAAGGATTTGGCGATTGGCATCATAGCCAAAATTCACATTGTGAAACTCAACCTCTCCAGCTCCTTCGACCAGCGGCCGGGCGTCTGCCTTGTCGTCAATTTCCCGGGAAACCAATAACAGTTCAAACATCTTCTCCATGTCCACAAGGCTCTGCTTGATTTCCCGATAGACAAATCCCAGAAAATTAAGCGGCTGGATGAGAAGCATTAAAAACGCCTGTATAGCGACAAAATCACCAACGGTATATTGCCCGCCAACAACCCCGCGCGCCGAAAGGATCAAGACTGCAACCATACCAATACTGATGATAAGCCCCTGACCGATATTCAAATAAGCCAAAGTCGTGTTGCTTCTGACAGCCGCCGTCTCATATCCGGCAAGGGCCTTGTCAAAGCGATGCGCTTCATGCTCTTCATTGCCGAAATATTTCACCGTTTCGAAGTTGAGTAAGCTGTCGATGGCTTTGGTATTCGCCTCGCTATCCTTTTCATTCATGGTGCGGCGAAATTTCAACCGCCATTCGGTCACAGCCAGCGTGAAATAGATATAGCCGACGAGGGTTGAAAACGTGATAAGAGAGATCAGCCAGCCATATTCGACCAGTAATATCCCGCAGATAAAGACGATTTTCAAAAGCGTCGGAATGATGTTGAACAGCATAAAACGAAGCAGGAAATCAATCCCCTTCGTTCCCCGCTCAATAGCACGGCTGAGGCCACCGGTCTGCCGATCCATATGGAACCTGAGGGACAATTTATGAAGATGCCGGAAAGTGGATAGCCCGACCTGGCGAATGGCGTTCTGGCCGACCTTCGCGAAAACCGCATCTCGCAACTCTGCAAATGCCTGCGTCAGCACCCGGGCGGCACCATAGGCGACAATCAGGCCAAGCGGCATAACAATAACCGGATTAACATCCCCCGTCATGTCATCAACAATAAACTTGAGAAGATAAGGCGAATAAACCGACGCAACTTCGGCCAGGACCAAAAGAATGACAGCAATAATCACCCTGATTTTCAGATCTGTCCGATCGGAAATCCATAAATAGGTGCCAAGTGTCCGGATCGTCCCAAAATGACTACGTTTTGCGTCATGGGAATGGCTGTCGAATTTGGTATCGCTCATACAAGTTCCATAGAAATTTAACGGCCAAATAAAATACGATAATTTCGGCGTTTCTCTTAGCGATATCTTCGGCCGATGCACAAAGTGTGATGTTTACCACACCTCACTCGCCCGAAGACCTGCGCTTGGAACCAAGAAAGTGAAGGATTAATCTTTGCTCGGCAGTTTGAATATCTGACCTGGAAAAATAAGATGCGGATTGCGAATCTGATCCTGATTGGCCTGATAGATAACCGTATACTCCGTCCCTTCCCCATACACCCGGCGGGCGATCCGCCACAGACTGTTTCCGGGCTGAACAATGGCACTCAATTTACCATTTTCCTGCGCCAGGATAACGTCACTCGCCGGAGCGCGCTGGAAGGGGAGTTCAACACGTGAGACAACAGTTCCTGTTGGGTCAAGCTGATCGATCCGTAGTTTGTAGGTGCCTGCCGGTACCGGGTGATCGGGACGCATTGACCAGTTTCCATCCGCATCAACAACGGCGGAACCGACAGCACGATTATTTACATAGACCTGTATGGTATTGCCGGGCTTGCCTTTTCCGGAAAGCTCCAGATTGCCTGCATCTCCATAATTAACAGCGCCAAGCGACAATCCCTTGGCTTCAGAAAGATCTCCGACCGGGGCCGGCACCTGGAGCAGCTTTACCTGCCCATCTGTTTCGGCATTTCCTTCTTTCGGTGCCAACATCGCAATTGCCGGGGCGCGTTCCGTCAAAGGTTTCGTACAATCGGGCACATTCATAACCACCAATTTTCCGGATTCCAGCTCCCTACCATCAGGGTTTTTCGCAATTAGATTAACGGTTTGCGAGCCCGAAGGTAAAGGTTTAGTTGAAGAGAAAACCCATTCGCCGCGCGCCGATGTCTTGACCTCCCCTGTATCATTCCCGCCAACAACAATTGTTACCATGGAATTGGGGACGCCCCGGCCGGCAATCAGAATTTCACAGTTTTGATCGACCCTGACCACATCAAAACTCGGGCGGGCAGCCGCCATCTTCTGTGCGGCTTCATCCTCGGACGTATCCAGTTTCTTATCAACAATCTGCGCCGTGGATGTCGATCCAGTCGCGGAGGCCTTCTTGTCCGCTGGCTTTGTATCCGTGGTCGTGTCGTTAGAACGATCCGGTGCGGTAGTATCAGCTTGCGGAGATTCAGAGGAAATAGCGCTTTGCTTGGGCACGCCCCCTTCTTCATCGGACGAAAAGAGATTGCCTCCCTTGATGTAGAGAAATACGCCTGCCACGATGAGCAGTAAAACTGCCAGGATACCAAATACGCGCACCAGAGCCTCGCTATCAAAACTAAATGTGGCGCCATTATGTACTGCCCGGACGCTTCACGCAACGCCTAGGGTCAGAACCTATAAATTTAGGAGGCAGAAGCGCGTTTCACCACATTATTTATGGGTTTGATAGATTTCAGATAATCGGCAATAGCGGCGAGATCCTCATCCGTTAGTTTCGAAAGACTATGATCGATGACTTCCGCCATGCTCCCCTGGACGTCATCATAATCTGGCTTCAACCCGGTTTTCATAAAACTGACAATATCGCCTTTCGACCAGTCCCCAATTCCTGTTTCAGGGTCCGGGGTAATGTTTGGAACAAACTCCCCTTCACCGCCGTTCGGTGTCCCGGCCATATAAAGCGAGTTATCAACACCCCCAAACATATTTCTGGGTGTATGGCATTCTCCGCAATGGGTCAAAGCATCGACCAGATATCCGCCGCGCGCCACTTCGACAGAGGCGCCTTCCGGGGCAACATAGGGTCCCTCTTTAAAGAACAGCAATCGCCAGCCCCATTGCAGCCACCGCCAGGAGAAGGGAGACGAGACTTCGTGGGGCTTATCCTCCTGAACTATTTTAGGAAGACTATCGAGGTAAGCCTTTATAGCCAAACCATCTTCATCCGTAATCTTTGTATAACTGGTATAGGGAAATACGGGAAAATAAGGGTGACCTGACGGGCTAATACCCTGCTTCAGGGCATCCAGAAACTGCTCGTCAGTCCAACCGCCAATCCCGGTTTCATCATCTGCTGTAATATTTGGACTGTAGAATATCCCAAAAGGGGTTTTTAGCGGCCTGCCACCTGCAAACGGCTGGCTGCCTTCTACTGGCAGGGTGTGACAGCCATAGCATCCCCCTGCTGCCGTAAGATATTCACCGCGCGCCGTGGTCTCATCCGCCGTGGCGGCTGGAAGCTGTAGCATTCCCATGAATGCTACAGCTAGCGCCGCGCCGAAAATCCTTGCAACTGAGTTTATGGAATATTCGGCGCTCATCACTCTTTGTCCGTTATCTGTCCGTTCTATTGTTTTGGCTTGCGGAACGGTTTATGACAACCGCCACAGGTTGCACCTGTTGCCTTGAGGGCAGCACCGATTTTTGCCTGATCTCCCGACTGTACAGCAACGACCAATTGCAAACTTGCAGCCTGCAAATCTTCGATTGCCTTGGCGAATTTATCCTTGTTTGCTTCATCCCAGATATCCGGTTTTGAACGAGATTTTTCAACGCCTGAACCGGCAGGGAACCATTTGCCCATATTCGCCGAAAGTTGTGCGACTGCTTTGGCATTTTGGTTTAAAGCATCGGAATAAGCTACTTCACCCTTTGCTACTTTTCCAATAGCACCCATATTCATTCCAAGTTTTTTCATTTCGGCAATCCGGTAATCGGCTTCCGCATTTCCCGTTGTTTCAGAATGTGCACTTGCCACACCCAAGATAATACCACTTCCCAGAATAACACCGAAAACGGTCTTCGTAAGTCTATTGCTCATTTGTAGAACCCTCCTCACCTAATTGTTTGTTTTAAAGCCAACACTTGCCGTGCATGATTATTCCATATGCACCGTAATATCACCTAGGGTAGTTTGACAACTATTTCTTCACCGCCATAGCCATCTATCTTGTCATGGGCCCGGACTTTAACCTCCTTCACATGCATGGGAATTGACAGGGTCATGGACCGGGTAAAGGGTTGCTCGCTCACATGTGGATGCATTAGAACACGGGTGCCCAGGATATTTCCCTGCAAATCCAATACGTCCCATTTATCCGCATAATGATCCCACCCCTCATCTTCATGCTTCACGGTAACGCTGAAACGGTACACGTCCGCTTCCACTTTTGACACATTAACACCCAGTACCTCGGCTTCACCAGCAAACACCAGGCTTGACGCCATCGCCATTAAACCGCAAACAGTACAAATCAATTTTCTAGTCATTCAATCTCTTTCTTATTACAGGTCCCGATATGATCAAGATTACTTCTCTTTGTGTTTATTGCGGTTCCAGAATGCCAACGGACCCTGACCATAAAGAAGCGGCACGCCTGCTTGGCCAGCAATTGGGGCAAAGCAACATAAAGCTTGTTTATGGCGGTGGCCATGTCGGATTGATGGGGATCACGGCCGATGCCACGCTAGACGCAGGTGGTCAGGTTATCGGGATTATCCCTGCGCATCTACATGATATCGAGGTTAGTCACGAGAAATTGACAGAACTTCATGTCGTCGACAGCATGCATGTCCGCAAAGAAATGATGTTTCAGCTATCTGATGCCTTCGCGATTTTGCCGGGCGGACTGGGTACTTTGGACGAAACCTTCGAGATGATTACCTGGCGACAGCTCAATCTCCATGACAAGCCCATTATCCTTGTAAATTACAAGAAATACTGGGACCCTTTCCTCAAATTGATCGAGCACATGATCGATGCAGGATTCGTTCAGCCCGAAGTTTGGACTTATTTTCAGGTTGTCGAGAGGCTCGAGGACATCCTACCAGCCCTAAATGCCGTTCCACAGACACAAATCAACGCAGATGTGTCAAAATTCTAGGATAAATTCACGCTTTTTGTCAGTACAGCTTGCACCTGTTGCAAGCGATGCTATTTTGCTGCCGATAATGAAAAACATATAGGCAAAGAAGGAAATCGATATGCCAAAGATTCAAGTCCAAAATCCGGTAGTTGAACTGGATGGCGACGAAATGACCCGGATTATCTGGGAGTTCATTAAGAACAAGCTTATCCTCCCGTACCTGGATATCGATTTGAAATATTACGATCTGGGAATGGAATTCCGCGATCAAACCGATGACCAGATTACTGTCGATGCGGCGGAAGCCATTCAAAAATATGGCGTTGGTGTCAAATGCGCAACCATCACTCCCGATGAGCAGCGCGTCGAGGAATTCGGCCTGAAAAAAATGTATCGCTCACCCAACGGCACTATTCGGAATATTCTGGGCGGCACAGTTTTCCGTGAGCCCATTATTTGTTCCAACGTGCCCCGGCTTGTTCCGGGCTGGACAGATCCCATTGTTATCGGCCGTCATGCCTTTGGTGACCAGTACCGGGCAACAGATATGCTTATTCCGGGGCCCGGTAAATTGACCATGAAATACGAGCCTGCAGATGGCGGCGCGGCGCAGGAATTTGAGATCTTTGATTTCAAAAGCAGCGGCATCGCCATGGGCATGTATAACCTTGATGAATCCATTCGCGGTTTCGCCCGGGCCTGCATGAATTATGGCTTGAACAGAAACTGGCCGGTTTACCTGTCCACGAAGAATACAATCATGAAAGCCTATGACGGGCGGTTCAAGGATCTGTTCGAAGAAGTGTTCCAAAGTGAATTCAAGGCTGAATTCGATAAGCGGGGCCTGACCTACGAGCATCGTCTGATCGATGACATGGTCGCCTGCGCCATGAAATGGTCTGGCAAATATGTCTGGGCCTGTAAAAACTATGATGGGGATGTTCAGTCCGATACGGTTGCCCAGGGCTTCGGCTCTCTCGGGCTGATGACCTCTGTGCTGATGACCCCTGATGGGGAAACCGTTGAAGCTGAGGCCGCCCATGGTACCGTTACCCGGCATTATCGCATGCATCAGCGCGGGGAAGAAACATCCACTAATCCGATTGCCTCCATCTTTGCCTGGTCACGGGGACTGATGCATCGGGCGAAACTGGATAACAATGACACCTTGATGGACTTCGCAACCAAACTGGAATCGGTTTGTGTCGCAACGGTCGAAAATGGTGACATGACCAAAGACCTGGCCTTATTGGTGGGGCCGGACCAGCCTTGGCTGACCACCAATCAGTTCCTGGATGCACTGGATTCAAATCTGCAGAAACAGATGGCCTGATCGACTGCGAAACAGCTACGGAAAAGGCCGGTAAATTACCGGCCTTTTTATTACCAAACACTCACCAATCCAATATATAAAAAAGCAAGCCAGCAGAAAAACGGCTGGCTTGCGTTCGCGTAACTTCCTGTCAGCAGAAGCTATTCAGCCGGGACTTCCTCGTCATCCGCTTCCGGACTCCCCTGGATCGCGTCGGAGATAACACCGGCATTGGCGAGGATTTTCGTTTCGATTTCCTTGGCCATGTCCGGATGCTCTTTCAGGAAGCTTTTTGCCTGTTCCCGCCCCTGACCAATGCGCACACTGTCATAGGAGTA
The DNA here is from genome assembly GCF_023746535.1 of Sneathiella marina. Classification (GTDB taxonomy): domain Bacteria; phylum Pseudomonadota; class Alphaproteobacteria; order Sneathiellales; family Sneathiellaceae; genus Sneathiella; species Sneathiella marina. Next base: position 2,326,664 of record NZ_CP098747.1, read on the forward strand.
CCAGGAGCCTGATTTCTCCACGATCTCGGCTTTCACGCCAAGATCCAGAATTTCACCTGTTTTGGAAATACCTTCCCCATACATGATATCAAATTCAATGACCTTGAAAGGCGGGGCAACCTTGTTTTTGACAACTTTGACCCGTGTCTGATTACCGACAATATCATCTTTTTGCTTGATCTGGCCGATACGACGGATGTCCAGACGAACCGAGGAGTAAAATTTCAGGGCATTTCCGCCGGACGTGGTTTCCGGGCTGCCAAACATTACACCGATTTTCATCCGGATCTGATTGATAAAGATCACCATGCAGTTGGAGCGGGAAATTGATCCCGTCAATTTACGCAATGCCTGGCTCATGAGACGTGCCTGAAGGCCCACATGGGTGTCCCCCATTTCCCCCTCAAGCTCAGCCTGCGGCACCAACGCCGCGACACTGTCGACCACCAGAACATCAATGGCCCCGGAACGAACAAGGGTATCCGTGATTTCCAGTGATTGCTCTCCCGTATCCGGCTGGGAAATCAATAGCTCATCCACATCCACACCAAGCTTCTTGGCATAAACCGGATCCAGCGCATGCTCCGCATCGATAAAGGCGCAAGTACCACCCTGCTTCTGGGCTTCCGCCAGGACATGCAGTGCCAGGGTTGTTTTACCGGAACTTTCCGGTCCGTAAATCTCGATGACCCGGCCTTTTGGCAAACCACCAATGCCAAGACCAATATCCAGTCCGAGGGATCCCGTCGGAACAGCTTCTATATCCAGAGCTTCCTGTTGCCCCAGTTTCATGACCGATCCCTTGCCGAAGGCCCGATCAATCTGGCTCATCGCCGCTTCTAATGCTTTCTTCTTGTCCATGCCACCTGCTTCAACGAGTTTTAGAGCTGATTGTACCATTACTATCCCCTTATTTCATAGGTCATTGCCGGATGCAACTCGAGTAATGTACATGTTTTGTTCTCTCTGGCAACCTTTTTTTATCCTGTTGTAAAATATAGCGAATTTATATTTGTTTTCGAAATGTTCTCATTGGATCAGAAAAAATCAAATTTACAGTTAATTTGATTCAAAGGAATCATGGCTAATTTTTCAATATCAACTGATCGTTTGCGTTCAGACGATTACTTTTGCGTTTCAGGCTACCAAAGACATTGTCGGGAATTACCGTTAACACCGATAATCACAATCCGCCGCACATGCAGCAGCAAAAGTGCGCATCCCTTCTATTTGGAGCTCAACTTCTTCCATCAATGAGGACGTTGAGCTCCCTCATGTGAATTTTAGATCCTTTTTAAGGTCCCTTCCATCCGTCCTTCAACGCACCACTTACTTTTAAATGCCAGCTTGCCAGTTCGTCGTCAAAACGCTATCCAATGGATCATAGGCGGGATCGGAGAGGTCCGTTGCTGCGCCGCCCGGCGGTGAGAAGCTGGCCATTGCCGAGACGAGCGCTTCAACGCCGCTGAAATCTGCGACCTTGCCATCGCCGGTTTCAATATTCTCGATCTTGTTGTCCGCAGAAGCATACCAGTTTTCAACAGTGATCTGATCGCTGGTGCCAATCACCGAGATCAGCAAGTCGTCGCCGGTCTGCTCAAACCACAGCTGGTCATGATCGATACCCGTATCAAGGACAAGGGTGTCGGAGGCGCCGTCTGCTGATGTATCGATGATGGTATCTTGTCCATCTCCCCGGGTGAATTCATAAGTATCGGCGCCATCGCCGCCGGTCAGAGTGTCATCTCCTGCCGCGCCGGTGAGGGTATCATCACCGGTGGAGCCCACAAGGTTGTCATGGCCCGCCGTCCCGGTCAGTGTCTGATCCGCCAAGCCACCACTGGCCGCCTGCAGCGGCACCAAGGTATCAAGGGCATCCAGTGCCACCATCCGTTCATAAATCGTCTGCGAGCCGTCAATGGTCTGGACGCTGTTCAGAATCGTCACATCCGCCACACGACCATTTAACAACAAGCCACCAAATTGGGATCCACCAGCGGCTAGATCCCAATTGCCAACATCACTGATCTGCAGATTTGTATTCACATCACTGCGCACAACAACACCATTCACCCAAATATCAATGGTCTGAGCGGTACTATCCAGGACAACCTGGACATCTTGCCAGCCAGCAACCGTGAATACATCATAAACCCAGAAATCCTGTTCAACACCATTCACATCCTCAACACGAACCCGAAGATCATCTTGTGATATATGTAATGACATCTTTGTGTGATTATTAAAAACCCTCTGACCCGTTGTCACCAGATCATTAAGTTCGAACGTTGCACTAAATGTCATATCCGTCAGATTGAAGAAGCCGGGATCCCGACCCAGATTGACCATGCCGCTGCCAAAGTTCGTTGCCGCTTCCGCCAGCAAATCCGCTTCCGTCTGCAAGGGCACCAAGGTATCAAGGGCATCCAATGCCACCATCCGCTCATAGATCGTCTGCGAGCCGTCAATGGTCTGCACGCTATTCAGAACCGTCACATCCGCGACACGACCATTGAGCTCATTCCCCCAAGCTGTACCGCCTGCAGTGATATCCCATGTTTCCACATCTGGAATAGCGTAGTTGGTATTGGTATAGGTGTGGACATTCGCACCATTAACCCAGACCTCCATTGTCTGGGCTGTCCCGTCCAGAACAACCTGGATATCCTGCCACCCCGCCTGAGTGAAGACATTTTGAATGGTTGGTAAAAACTGCATGTCATTGTTATCGTCAGATATGTACACATACATATCGTCGTTCGAAACACCGACCAGGAAATTGGTATGATTATTAAAAACCCTCTGACCCGTTGTCACCAGATCATTAAGTTCGAACGTTGCACTAAATGTCATATCCGTCAGATTAAAGAAGCCGGGATCCCGACCCAGATTGACCACGCCGCTGCCAAAGTTCGTTGCCGCTTCCGCCAGTAACGCACTCTCCGACGGGGCGCTGCCGCCCTGATAGACATCCACCGTAATGGTCCCCGTCACCGTTCCGCCATTACCATCTGCAACCGTATAGGTAAAGCCGTCCGCCCCGCTGTAGCTTGCTGTCGGGGTATAAGTATAACTTCCATCCGCATTTATGACCGCCACACCATTGGCCGCAGCCGTCCCCAGGCTATATGTCAAACTGGCTGATGCCGTCTCCGCATCGCTGGCATGAAGCTGGCCCGTTGCCGCCCCATTCACCGGCAGCGAAATCGTTCCGCCTGATGTCGTCGGGGATTGGTTGCCTGTGGCAACATTAACATCAAAGCTGGTGTCAATACTGGCCCCAGAACCATCCGTTGCCGTCACCTTGACGGAAACAATGCCCGCATCCCCATTCGCCGGTGTGCCCGAGAAAGAGGTTCCGTCAAATGTCAACCAAGACGGTAATGCACTGCCATCGGCCAAGGTTGCCGCATAACTCAAAACATCCCCGATATCTTCATCCGCAAACGCATCAACCGGGATAGCAAAGGTGAAGGCCGCATCTTCAGTCGCTGCCTGAGCTGCAATCCCTGCATCAACCGTCGGCGCATCATTGGTATTGCCGATAGCAAGGGCAAAAGTCGTCTCTATACTGGCACCGCTCGTATCCGTCGCCGTCACTTTAACCGACAAGGCACCCACATCACCATTCGTGGGAGTGCCTGAGAAAGACGTTCCAACAAGTGTCAACCAGCTCGGCAAGTCACTGCCATCAGCAAGGGTTGCCGTAAATGTCAGCACATCGCCAACATCCGCATCGGCAAATGCATCAGCCGGAATTGCAAACGAGAAGGCCGCATCTTCCGTCGCCGCCTGCCCCGCAATCCCCGCATCAACCGTCGGAGCCGTGTTGGTGACCGCTGTCGGGTCAAACACCCCATCGGCAAATTCAAACAATTCTATTTCCCGAACAATATCCGTGCCATCGACTCCGTCATTAAGATGGGTCACCGTCCAGTCACCCGATTGCGTGTCTTCCACAATGCTATATTCAGACTGATTGCCAGAAAAGATTGCCGTATCCAAACCCTCACCACCAACCAATGTATCATCCCCCGCACCGCCGGTGAGGGTATCATCGCCGGTGGAACCCACAAGGTTATCATAGCCCGCCGTCCCGGTCAGTGTCTGATCCGCCAGGCCGCCACTGGCCGCCTGCAATGGCACCAGGGTATCAAGGGCATCCAATGCCACCATCCGTTCATAAATCGTCTGCGTTCCGTCAATGGTCTGAACAGAATTCAGAACCGTCACGTCCGCCACACGACCACTAATCTCATGCCCCCAAGCTGTACCGCCCGCTGTAACATCCCAGGATTCTACATCCGGGATGGCATAATTTGTATTGGTATAAGTATGAACATTCACACCGTTAACCCAGATCTCCATGGTCTGGGCCGCACCGTCCAGAACAACCTGCACATCCTGCCAGCCCGTTTGTGTGAAGACGTTACTAATGTCAGGCAGCCACTGCAAGTCTCCATTGTCATCAGAGATATACATGCTCAAATCGTTGCTGGATACGCCAATCATAAAATTGGTATGATTATTAAAGATCCTCTGACTACTGGTCGTCAGGTCATCAAGTTCAAACGTCATACTGAAAGTCATATCCGTCATATTGAAGTAACCGGGATCCCGACCCAGATTGACCACTCCACTGCCAAAGTTCGTTGCCGCTTCCGCCAGCAGGTCGCTCTCCGACTGGGCGCTGCCGCCCTGATAGATATCCACCGTAATGGTCCCCGTCACCGTTCCGCCATTACCATCTGCAACCGTATAGGTAAAGCTGTCCGCCCCGCTGTAGCTTGCTGTCGGGGTATAAGTATAACTTCCATCCGCATTTATGACCGCCACACCATTGGCCGCAGCCGTCCCCAGGCTATAAATCAAACTCGAAGACGCTGTCTCCGCATCGCTGGCATGAAGCTGGCCCGTTGCCGCCCCATTCACCGGCAGTGAAATCGTCCCGCCAGCCGTCGTCGGAGACTGATTGCCCGCGGCAACATTAACATCAAAGCTGGTGTCAATACTCTCCCCACTCGTATCCGTTGCCGTCACCTTAACAGACACACTGCCCACATCACCATTCGCAGGTGTACCTGAGAAAGAGGTTCCGGTTAAGCTCAACCAGCCCGGCAGAGCACTGCCATCGGCCAAGGTTGCCGTATAACTCAGAACATCCCCAATATCTTCATCCGCAAACGCATCAACAGGGATAGCAAAACTAAAAAATTCGTCGGCAGATCCATACTGGTTCGATAGGCCCTCTGCGATAACCGGGGCTGTATTTCCAACGATAGAATAGGATCCGTCAGAAAATTCGAGTTCTTCAATATTTCGAATGGTATCAATGCCATCCAATCCGTTGTTCAAATGGGTTACCGTCCAGTCACCGCTCAAAGTATCTTCCGAGATATCATAGTCGGTCCGCGCGCCGTTATATCGGACGATATCGACCCCATCTCCACCGTCAAGCGTATCGTCGCCCTCACCGCCCATAAGAACATCTGCACCGTCACCGCCGGAGAGATCATCATTACCGGTATGCCCATTCAGCACGTCGTTACCGGTTGATCCTGTCGCCACATGATTTATCGTATCAAAAACATCGATCGCCACGGTAGCAGTCTGAGCCGATCCATCGGCATTGGTAGCTTCATAAGAGAAACTATCTATTCCTACATATCCTGACTCAGGCGTATAAACATAGCTGCCATCGACGTTGACAATTAGAGTGCCATGCGCCGGATTTGAACTGGCCCTGAATGATGTCTCGGCAGTCATCAAATACTCATTCAAACCAGTAAGCTGACCACTGGCAATTGAGTCTTTGCCCATGACAACCTTCCCCGGAATATCCGCAAAAACAGTGGCCAATATATCTACTTCGGAACCATCAGAAAATTCCAATGTTTCCACCCGGTTCATTTCATTCTGCCAATCGCGGATAATAATTCTGTCATCAACTTCATCAGCTGAAGCATCAGGGTTGCTCGCATCACGCAGACCGATAATCAGGTTTTCGCCATCGAGCTTAAAAAGAAGATCGCTGAGCGTGATGCCACTGCCGAATAGTATTCTGTCATCGCCCGCATCTTGCTGTGTCAATTTGGTCGTATGAAGCTCCTCTTCTATTTCTTGGTCTTCATTGTAATAAGTGCTCCCATCATTATCTGTTCCTATGAGTTGTGAAGCCGTATATTCGTGACTGTCATAACTGACGGCGGTTTGCTCAATCCAATAGTCATCAAAAAGTTGATCCGCGCCGTCCCCTATGCCGAAACGATATATATCATTACCACTTCCACCTGCTAAGAAGTCAGATTCTCCACTGCCCTCGAGCGTATCATTTCCATCCCCACCCGATATATAATCGCTGTCGGCAGTACCGGCCAGATCGTTATCTCCTGCGCTGCCTATGATATCCGAGACAACACTACTAATCAGGATTTCATTGGCGCCGTCAAACTGCAGTTTCTCAATTTTGTTATTATCATTCATCCAGTCTTTAAGCAGAACGCGATTTTCCATTTCGGATACAGATTGGCCCGGCAGCCTTGTCCCAATTCCAATAACCAGGCCATCACTGACAAACTCAAAAGACAAGTCATTGATGCTAACCCCGCCGGTGATATTCAAAATATCTTGTCCGGCATCCAGCTGAATCAATTCTTCCGTGTTATAATAATCGTCGATTGGCTTACTCTGGGGATACCAACCTATAAGATCACCTTCAGCATTATAAGACGCTGCATATGTGCCATAAGTTTTTGAATCAAAACCAGTGCCCAGTTGGTTAATCCACGCATCGTCAAAAATAACTTTTTGACCCGAATTATGGGCAACAGAATAAATATCATCTCCATTGCCAAGTGCGGCGAACAAATGCTCATCTAGTATAGTCACAGCGTCGTCTGTATCCGCAACTTCTCCCGCAATCAGACGGCTCTCCAGATCGATTTCAGTCCCGTCTTCAAATCGAAGCTTTTCTATCCGACTAAAATCATCAGTCCAGTTTTTCAATACCGCTCTGTCAGAAAATTCATTTATCGGCTGGTTTGGAATTCGAGGATCAATTATGCCAATAATCAGATTGTCGCCATCAAGTACAATTTTTAAATCGTCGATATCGAGATTCGACCCAACGTAAAGCACGTCTTCGGTTCCGGCATCTGAAACAACCGTTCTCACACCTGCAGGTATCGTAACAGGCTCGGAAGCAACCGATCTTTTTGGCTTCCAATCAATAAAGAATTGCTCGCCGTCCTGAATATAAGTAGGTGCAAAACCGGTAACTTTAGCATAGGAAAAATTTCTCACGACTTCAGGGCTCGGTCCCATATATTCTTCGAGAAGAACATCCGAACCCGATCCAACAGAGAGGAAGTAGGAATCATTACCACCTCCGCCTTTGAGAGTATCATCGCCACCGCCGCCGATAAGCTGATCTTCTCCCGCACCACCGTCAAGAACATCATTGTCCGCACCGGCCGTCAAAACATCATCGCCGGCACCGCCTGTCAGCAGGTTATAGCCGTTACCGCCTTCCAGGATATCGTCTCCGTCACCACCGTCGATTATATCGTCACCTTCGCCACCACCAACGGTATCATCCCCGTCACCTGCGATCAGCGTGTCAAATCCGTCGCCACCGCTCAGGTTATCGTCTCCGGAGTATCCTTCAATCGAGTCATCACCGGCGCCACCTTCAAAAACATTGTCCCACTGATCACCTAGAAGCGTATCATTGCCATCGCTCGCGATTATACCCTCAACATGATCCAGACTGTCTGTAAAATTGTAATAACCAGAGAGCGCTGCTGTGCCTGCAGCCAAATCGACGTTTAGGCTGTAGGTATTCTCGCCAATTTCATCTTCTTCGATCTGGGCAATGGCGGAATAATCGACGATGTCAACACCGTCGCCACCGTAAACCGTATCCACACCTGTTCCGCCAAAGAACATATCACCGCCAAGACCACCATACAGAAGGTCATCCCCGATACCACCGATCAGCGTATCATCGCCATGATCGCCGTATATTTCATCGGTACCATCACCGCCCAGAATTAGATCATTATTGTCGCCACCATGAAGCGTATCATCGCCGATATCACCATCGAGTATGTCTTCCCCTAATCCGCCATCAACACTGTCATTGCCCTGGCCAGCCGCGAATTCATTACTATTATCGTCACCTGTCAGGGTATCGCCGTAATCGGAACCGATAATACTTTCAATATTTGTGAGGGTATCGCCGGCCGCATGGCCGCCGCTGGCTGTACCTGCGGCAAGATCGATCGCAACAGCAGCGGTCGATGTTTCATAAGACGCAGCATCCGCGCCGATCCCGCCGTCGAGAATATCAGCTCCCAGGCCACCTTCCAGAATATCATTGCCATCCGATCCGGTCAGCGTGTCGTCATGGTCGGAGCCAATAACTTTCTCAAAATTATACAGCTCTGATATCTGGCCGTTACCGTCTGTCGCCTGCTCATCCGCAAGGGAAACATCAACCGCAGACGCTTCGTTTGCAAAACTGACCGTATCCGTACCCGTCCCGCCATCCAGCGTATCAGGTCCGCTGCCACCTGAGATCAAATCATCTCCCCCGCCGCCGCTTAACACATTGCCGGAAAGAGTATCATCAGCGCCGGTCAAAGTATCATCATGAGCAGAGCCGATAATATTGGAGAAGTTGCTAATAGTATCGCCGCTCGCATCACCACCGGAGGCTGTATTCGCCTGCAGATTGACATCTACTGCTTCTGATGACCCAACATAGGATAGGGTATTTACGCCCAAACCACCATCAAGGCTGTCGGCTCCCTCACCGCCTTCCAACAAATCGTCGTTGTCACCGCCCAGCAACGTGTCTGCACCGGCACCGCCAAACAGGCCATCATCGCCGGCACCACCGCTCAGCAGATCATCTCCACTTTCACCGGCGATGGCGTTATCACCTGCATCACCCGTCAGCGTATCCGCAAATTCAGAGCCGATCAGGTTTTCCGTATTGAGAAGAACATCGCCCGCCGCATCGCCGCCGCTTGCCGTCGCATTTCCCAAATCAATGGAAACAGCTGTGGCTGAGCCCGCATAAGAAGCTGTATCAATGCCATCGCCACCGTCAAGGGTATCCGCTCCCGCGCCGCCTTCAAGCCGGTTGTCGTTTTCATCACCCAGAATGTCATCGGCATATACTGAGCCGATAATATTTTCAACACTTGTCAGAGTGTCCCCGGCTCCGTATCCACCAGATACAGTGCCCGCAGCAAGATCGACGGTGAGGGCAGCATCGGAACTCACGTAACTTGCCGTATCCTGACCTGTATTGCCATCCAGAAGATCGGCGCCAGCACCACTGATGAGTGTATCATTCCCGGCACCGCCATAAAGCTCTACACCAGCCGCACCGGTTGTCGACAAGGTATCGTCGCCATAACCACCAATGGCAATCTCCGCGTTTACGCTATCCACATCAAGATCAATGCCATCGATACCTTCGATGATAATGGTATCCGTACCGGCACCTGCATCTATACCAGCAAGGTCATCTTCGACATCAATATAAAGGGTATCATCCCCTATTCCGCCGTGAAGGACATCTACCCCTGCTCCGCCTTGCAGAACGTCATTACCGATACCGCCAACCAGATGATCATCGCCTGTTTCACCAATAAGCTGATCGTCGCCTGCACCGCCAGTCAGTGTGTCATCACCTGCACCGCCGGAGAGCGCCGCATCCGTTGCCGAAGTCGTATAAATGTCGTCATTTCCGCCGCCACCAACAAACCCTTCCGCCTGATACGTCGAGATATCGAGATCGAGATCTTCATCCCCCTCATACAAGATCAAATCGTCGCCGGCACCTGCATCTATCTGGCCTGTTGCCAGATCATCAGCGTCGATATTCAGCAAGTCATCACCATCGCCACCGAGCAGCGTATCCGCGCCATCTCCACCGGTCAGGGTATCATTCCCGACGCCACCAGTAATATGATCGTCGCCTTCATCCCCGTTGATCATAAAGCCCTGTGTTTCTGCGGCATCAACAGACAGCGTGTCATCCGCAAATCCACCTGTCACAAACCCGCCAAGATCGGCGGTCATCACAAGGCTTTCGCCAAGATAATTATAGTCATCATTGGTGAAGAGCACATTATCCTTGCCTTCAAACGCAAAGCGCGACCAACCGGCACTGATCCCATCGATGGTCTCGTCCAGCTTCATGCCATAGCCGTAATCTAGATAAACCCCGTAGGCCGCTCCGCTCGCATTCGTAGTCTCGCCGATTTGCGTAAGCTCGCTATAGGCGACAACTTCATTCCCCGCCATAAAGCGGCTGCCATAGGCGCCTTCAAGATCTATTTCTGTGATGCCGTGACGATGCAAGCTTTTGAGCTCGCCGATATCCGTAATCCCATCCTGGTTGAGGTCTGTCCAGACGCGGACATTTTCAAACTCGGCGTCCAAACTATTGAATACCCCGTCGCTAACAGTGTCTAGGCTGGCAAGCGACCAAGCAGCGCCGTTCAGGCCCGTAAGATCGTAATAGGCGGAGAACATCTCGGTTATATTATCAATTTTGCCATCATCGTTGCGGTCCAACACCAGAATACCGTCAGTTGCAGCAACCCAGCCCGTTTGCTCCCTGAACCCGTCATTATCCATATCAAAAAGGATGCCGCTGTCTTCCTGCGACACCAGTTCCAGGCCATTACGACCCAGATCAAGGGCAAAAATACTGTTATCCCCACCGCCTTGCGCCAGCAACGTCAAGACGTCATCGACTGAAAACGGCCCCTGACCCGCCTCTGTAAATTCAAAACTCTCGATCCGGTTTTTCTCTTCACCCCAATCGCGAATGGTCAGCGTACTTGTCTCGTCATCAACGGAGTTTCCAACCGTCACAATCAGATCATTGCCGATCAGGCTGAAAGACACATGCTCTGCCAGAACACCCGCCTCAAACAACACCTTGTCCGCAGTACCTGCATCCACCTCAACATAGGACGCGAATGTTTCGGTTTCTGTAGTCAGCGCATCTATGTTACCGTTGAATACAGTTTCGGTGACAACATCTTCATCGCCAGGTCCGCCGTAGGCAATTGTCGTTCGCGTTATCTGATCCGCAACGGTACCCCAATATTCTACGTCTACTTGCTCTTGCACTTGATCCCAGCGGGTATCAAAAATCAGGTCATCACCATGACTAGAGCCATAGCTGTATACGTCATCGCCACCTCCCCCCATCAAGGTGTCTTCGGTCGACGCGGATCCGTTCAACGGATCAGACGCCGAAGTACCTTCAATCAGTACCCCCGGGCTTTCGGCTGTTTGCTCATAAAAGATCGGCGCAGTGGCAGAGGAGAAAACATCCGTCGCAACCGCACTCAGATCAGTATTCTCGCCATTTTCCAAGGCGAGTACTGTTGTGACATCAAATTCCTGACCACTCAAGAACCGAAGCGTATCCACCTGGTTCCAGGTAACAACCCAATCTTTGATCAAAAACTTCTCAGTATAATCAGCGACATCTCCCACAGGTGGGGTCGGGTTAAGAACTGTAATTGTTAGATCATCGCCACTTAGGCTAAAATTCAGGTCAGAAGAATAAATACCCAACTCAATGACCAAAATATCCTTACCGTCGATATTAAGTTCGCGATAGGCGCTAACCGCCTCAGCATCAATGACGACCTTCCACCCTGCTTCAATGTACCGATTGTCGTCGCCGGAACCAATAAACTCGGATGTTGCTACCCACTTTTTCCTCTCGACATAAATGTCATACCCAAAATTGCCATCTCGCATATATGTATCGGAGGCATGTACATCATCAAGATTAAGAACGTCCGTGGCAGTGATCAAAGTCGCGTTCCAGTCATCAACTTCCCAGTCGGCGAGCTCTTCGAGGAAGAGCACCTGATTATCCATAAACTGGCCATAACGCACGGCAATCTCAAGATCCGCAGATAAGTCATCAATATTACTCGCCGTTGTATTGGCGAGTGCACGCTTCATATATAAATCGCCGCCTTCAATCTGGATTTCCTTGAAGACACCGGTAACCTCGGCATCAAGAAGCGCCTGGACAGAGCCGAACTTTAGCCCTCCCGAACCAACATACTGGTTGCCTACATAGCCAAAACCAATGGTCTTGTTGAAATCAAGCGCCCGTCCTCCAACGGCACTAAGGAGTGCGTTCAAAGCGTTCGAGCCCGCCTGACCAATATTACGTGCAACAGTAACGCTGCCCCCATTATCGGCAGAGGCATCAGCGACAAAAAATCCTTGTGCATCAAGTCTAAAACCGAGTTCAACAGAACTTACCGCTATTGGTATCTCTGGATCACCGCCGAATGCCCCGCCAAGTACTGTCCCAATCGCGGCCCCCCAAAAAGCACCAAAAGGTCCGTAGAGGTATCCACCAATGGCGCCTCCGATTGCCCCGCCAATTTGCTGACCTTGCGGATTACCTCCAAAAGTACTGCCATCGCCTGCTATTCCTCGGCCGTAAGCGCTGCCGATATACGCACCAATTGCATTCCAGAAACCGCCACTAACGTTTGACCAGTCGAAGGTTACGCCGGCGGATGCTCCACCTGCAGCTGCCGAACTGCTTTCTGCGAATATAGTTGCGTAAGCATACGCCCCTGCTTCTGCACCAATTGCACCAACTACAATGGACGCAATATCACCTACAGGTCCTTCGAGACCAAATAACTCATCAAATAAAGCAGTTGCTATCAGACTTCCGATGCTTGAAAAAGTATTTGTAACAATTCCCTTACCCAGGTTCTTAAAATCAAATTCATATTCACCGCCTGCTATTGATTGGCCAATTTCCTTGCCAAGAGCACTTCCAACAGACGTCGCGGCTATTCTAATAGCCAATTTGTCACCCGCAAACTGCGCAGCGAGGTTACTTCCTATTGATGAACCGATAGCGCCACCTAACCGAACAGCGCCAAGCCGTTTGACAGGCTGGCCGTCAACCACCCCTACATCCAGCTCTTCAAGTAAAATTCCAGGTAATTTTTCCAGCTCTTCAGCAGTTACTTTATCGTTTTCGATGGCATTAGAGGCCTGTTGCTTCAGCTGCTCTATCGTCATCTGACCGTTTTGGATAACGACCGAAGCGGCATCTACCGCATATCCGAAACCCACCCCCTGATCAATCAAGTCTGATATTGTTTTATTGGATCGAAGTTCGTTATACACATATTCCAGAGCAGCTTGAGGATCAAATATCGCTAATTGTTCGAAATTAAAATTATCCGCTAAAACAAATTCGTCTGAGTAAGAGCTATAGCTTTCCTCTTCCAAATGATATCCATCAGGGATAGCCGCAAAAGGTGAAACAACTTGTATATCGAAGAACTCCTCATAGGAATTATTGATTATTATCGTAGGATCTACTTCTATAACGCTTGCACCAACAGACTTCAGTATGGCATCGGGATCATTCGGCCGCCCCTCGTGATTATTGGTATTGGCGGTCGACACTGTTATTGCCGCCTGCTGTTGATTGAGATAGGTCATTTCTAGGTGAGAATAGAAAATTACCGCCTCGCTGCCATCTCGTGATCCGGTGTTTATGTCGATCTTGCCTTGCGAGGTCTTCACAAATGAATTGCTTAAAGTCAATAAATTTTCATTAATGTATTCTTGTGAACCAGCGTCAATGTCGAGATGCGAGTAAGCATTTAATACTGCAGTTTTTTTGGCGGATATTCTCGCGTTCTCATCCAGAAAAAGATGCTGGCCGCCAGCGAACAGAAACGCAGCCTTTATCCCGTTCCCCAATCCGTCCGCAAAAACATTAATCGAATTGCTGATGGAATCGACGCCGAATTGCAGGTTCGATTGTTCAAGATGGTTCAGATAATCAACATAACCCTGAACAGCCACTGTTTGTTCTGTGATGGACAATCCATCAAAATAATCCGCCTGCAATTGATCAAAGTCGATAGAACGATCTGACATTAGGAGTTGTGCGGAATATACCTCACTACCAGGGTCTCCTGTTAGTGCCGTCAATGCAGTCAACCCAGCAGAATTCGCCAATTTCTCGCGAAACAAATCCATCGCGACATATTCATTTATGTCATGAAATTTAGTTACATAGCTATCCCAAGCATCCACACCCTGTAACTGATACTCTGCTATTGAAAGCGACCGTTGCTCAGCGTCACCGTTCGCATTGAGGGTAACTGAGATTCCTGCGGTATAGTTGCTTCCCGTCCAAAGTCCGTATCGTGAAATTAAGTCTTCAAAAGCATTTGTCATAACTACACCCTCTCTGGTGGTCGATGAGCCTCAATGGCTCTACGAAGAACGGATCGTATAGGAAAAGATTTCAATTTATTGCGGGTCAAATCTGCTACCCAGAACACATCTATATCCGTAACCGGATAGGAGTATGGAGGGATAATGGCGACAGTATTTCCGTCGCCAGAAATTGCCACATGCTGAATTCGCGTAAGATTTAGCTGTTTCGCAGTCACTATGTCTTTAAAGTCCCCAGCGTGCCACACAGAGACGATATCCCTTTCGCCCCGAATAAGGGCAATATCGGTGCCGTCAAACGATGAAAAAATAGACTGCAATGAATACAAGTGGCTCTTAGGCCGATTGGGATCTAAGGGAATATCTGTTTTATCGAAAAACACAGATAACTCATCTGAATTGTTGTCATACGTAAATGCGGAGGCTTGCATATCTCGCACATACTTAGAATTATTACCTTTTCCGTCTATACCGCCAAATAATAATCGACCATCATCTAGAGTTGAAATTTGCCCGCCACCTCCAAAAATCACAGCATCATGATCGTTTGATAAAAGCGTATCATCCCTAACTTTAAACGGTGGAATCGGCTCATTCAAATCAAGATAGCCAAGCCAATGATCTCTATTAATCGCCCACCAATAAATACTTGAGGTGAAAGCACCGCTATTGGCAACATAGTAGATGCGGCTCCCATCCGCTGAAAAAACCGGATATCCACGCACAATCGACCTGGAAAGCCATGGACGTTCAATGCGATAAGCCCCAACGGAGCCATAACTATAGGCCCAGCCGAAAATTTCCTGTTTGTTATTCGTAAGCTGTTCGACCTGTTTCGTTTCTAGATCCATGACCATGATATGCGTTCGAATGGCTTCTTCGGGGCAAGTCTTTAAGTTACATGTCGCAACAAAGGTTAGTTTTTTTCCGCTCCGATCGAAACTCGGTGAATGCCATTGAAGTTCCTTTATAGGCGGCGCTAATATTTCAATTGATTGTTTCTCAAGGTCGTATATCCCCATTTTGAGATGAGTACGGAGGGTTTCGCGTCCATCCCTGGCAAATTCATGAAAGTCGAAGGCCATATAACGGCCATCGGCTGAAAGGGCGGGATTATTGACAGAAAGGCGATATAGAGGCTCGCCATCCTCTGTTTCATACGTCGGGACCGAACCTTTAAATGCGTAATCCGAGGGTGAACAAGCTATGGCTGCTAGAAAAACCAGTGTCACAGATAATACAATTCTCCTCAGCCCGAAATTCATTTCCTGCTCACCACTCAACTACCGCCATACCGCTGCCATCCGGTGCGGGTTGAAAGCTTTTTACTTTCTTGCCCTTCAAGACACCTTCACGCAGTTCTTTGGCGGCTTCGGCCATGCCGCCGAAGGGGATGATCAGGTCCATCAGCCAGAGGTTGTCGCCGGACTTCCAGTCGGCGGGGCCGAGTTTGCGCACACCTTTTAGCATGCGGGCCTCTGCGTCATCGGAGAGGTACGCCCAGCTGGCGAAGCCGACGGGCACATGGCCGCGATGCCAGAAGTAACATTGGTTCAGCGAGATGGGCGGCTCGATTGCCCATTCCATATCGGTGATAAACAGATGCTTATGGGGCTTGGAATGCATCATCAACCACGCCGCGGCACCAAAGGCGGTGACTTTTTCGGCGGACACCGGCAAGCTCTTGCCGCCATCCCCGCCCGTGGTCCCACCCGGTCCATTTGCGCCCGCTCCCGCACCCGGGGCGGCACCTAAATTTGGATTACCGCCGAGCGGCGCACCGGCGGTGGTCGCGGCGGCCTCGGCCGCCTTGGAAGCGGCTTCCTGCGCGGCGGCGCGAAGGGAAGCTTCATCAATTTTGGAATTGTCTTTTAAGACGTTCGCGGCAGCTGCGAGCTCGTCCTGTTTAGTTGCACCACTGGATTTGGCGGAAGGTTTTCGGGGAGACTTAGACATACGGGTTCCTGACAAGACATATACAAAATCGTGCGATGGGCACGTCCAGACGTCAGGATACAGGATCAGAGAAAGCTTGAGAAACCACAATAACGCTCAACCAAAGGCTCTTTTGCTGCGAGCCGTGATCAATTAATAATTGTGAAAATGGCCTGCTTACTTGACCTTAAAAAGAACTCCCCCTTTGCCCGACGCCGTGTAACAATTGCCCCTTACACGCGTGGTTTCTTATGCGATTATAAAACCATAACAATTCGCGCGCCGCAACCTATAATGTTATTAATATGAAAAAAATTATAACCACAATTGGTTGTATTACTGTGTATCAGCAAGCTCCTGCCGAACGTCTTTCATGAGTTCACAAGTTATGCATATTCCGCATTCATCAAAGCTGCCGTCTTCATTCCAAATTGGACGACGACACGTCCAGCAGAGATCAAGTAGGTCGTCGGGCAGGTATCTGATTTGATCAGCCTTGGGGATAACTGGCAGATGAAAATATTCTGGCGCCGACAGAGGGTAACTACTGGCGGCGCAGATAGCTTCAATATGAGGCGCTCGTCCCGGCACCGCCTTTTCCTCAGCGCACCAACCCGTAACCCATCGGTCCACAGCCTTGCCAAATTTGCCCTCGAAACAGCGGTTGATGATACCGGCCTCAAACCCGATCGCAATAATATCAAAACCCATAGCGAAAAGACCCCGATGGTCAATAGCTGATTCTGAGTAACCAAAATCCCTAAGATTGTCACGGCACCACTTTACAATCTTTTTACAACACTCCGCTTCAGCCTTAAATCGCCCTTCGTCATTCACCATATGTACGTGATGAGCAATAACAATATCATCCGTTTCTTTAAGTAACTTTGCCAGCACATAAACACTATCAATACCACCAGATAGCATGACGAGTGTCGACGTTCTTTTTGATCGGTCCAACTTGATTTTCTGGCCCGATACTTCAATTCTGGGGCGGCGCGTTTTTTTTGATGATACGTCACTCATTTTAGTGCTCCCTCCAGCCTACCTAAAGACATTCTCAAGACTGGTTACGGTAATTGGCTTACCCTCAGGAATTGCCTTGAGCTGATCACGTGCATTGGTCATAAGGTCGCAAGATGGACATTTTTCGCACTCATCAAAGCCACCGTCATCCCGCCAGATTGGCTCGCGACATGTCCAGCATAAATCTACAAGGTCTTCATGCATATATCTCATCTGCTCTGATTTGGAGATTATGGGGAGGCGAAACAGCTCGGGCGAAGGATACGGAAAACTACTTGCAGCACAAGCATTTATGATATGCGGACGACGGTTAATATCCTGTTCTTCTTCCATGCAGAGACCAAAAATCCATCGATCCGCCACGCGCTCAAATTTCGAGGCGTAGGATCGGCCAACGATACCCACCTCAAATGCCACAGCGATAATATCAAAACCTTTCCGATAAAGACCACGATGATCAATTGCAGATTCGGAATATTCGAAGGGGCGGTATTCTTTCCTGCACCAATCGACAATCTTTCGGCATCGCTCGGCTTCAACTTTGTGCCGACCATCCTGATTCAATAAATGAATATGATGTGCAAGAATAATATCGTCCGTTTCCTTTAGTAGCTTTTCAAGAACATAGACGCTGTCAATTCCGCCAGATAATGGAACAATTGTAGCTTTTTTTTGAGTCCGAAGCTTAATCTTATTTCCATGGATTTCTAGGTTACTCATCATCACCGTTCCCGCAACGCTTCTGCTTTATACCGGAGCAACGGCGTTAGGATATATTCGAGCACGCGCCGGTCACCGGTTTTAACTTCGACGGTGGTTGCCATACCGGCGGTGAGATTGACCATTTTATCCTGCACCTGGATCGCATCCGCGCTCATTTCGATGCGGGCGTCATAGACGAGGCCGAGCTGTTCGTCGGCAATGGCATCGCCTGAGATATGCAGAACTCTGCCATTTATCACCCCATATTTGGTATAGGGAAAGGCTTCCAATTTGATCTCGGCGTTCTGTCCGACCTTGACAAAACCGATATCGCGGTTGAGGACTTTTGCTTCCACTTCCAGCTTGCTATCCTTGGGGACAATGATCATCAGCGGCTTCGCCGCCTCGACCACCCCGCCCACCGTATGGATGGACAATTGCTGGACCGTGCCGGCCACCGGTGCCGTTAGAAGACGGAGGGAACTGCGGCGTTCCGCCTTCAGAAGCTCCTGGGTGACAGCCTTCATTTGGCGCTCCGCCTCAACCAGTTCATCCAGCCGGTTCGAGCGGATTTCCGCCTCTTCGCGGGCCAGTTCCTGCGCACTCGCTTTAATAGCAGAGCGAGCCTCATGCATGCCGGCAAGCTCCGTCGCGATATCCTGCTCTGATTCAACCTGTACTTGCTGCAATTCCAGCAGCCGGAGCTTGGAGGCAAAGCCCTTCTTTTCCAGGGTGGCAATGGCTTCTACCTGCTGCTCGATATAGGGCAAGGTGGTGCGGAGTTTTTCAATACGCGCTTCGGCCACCCGGAGCTGGGCTTTCAGCCGGGCCCCTTCCTGTTTGTAGTAGCTGATACGGGTCTTGTCCTCGGTGATCTCGTTGTCGATGCGACGGCGTTGCAGGGAGATCTGGTCTGCCGTTGCGCCTTTTGGCGGAACAAACAGCTTTGCCGGATCACTCTTCGGATTAAGCAAGGCAACAAGACGGGCGATTTCCAGGGCGGATGTCATGCGCTCCTGGCGGAGGCGATCCAGATCGGCGCTGCTGTCTGTCGGGTCAAGCTCGATCAGGACATCGCCTTTGCCGACCGACTGGCCATTGCGCACATGGATTGCCCGGACCACACCGATTTCAGAGGACTGAATATATTTGACATAGTCCGTCGGGATGACCTTGCCGCTGGCCGAGGCAACCACATCGATCTTGCCAAACCACGCCCACAAGGCTGCGATCAACAAAAAGGCGCCAATGCTGAGCATAACCGTCCGCCCAACGGGAGAGGCCGGTGTCTCCATGACCTCGATCACCGCAGGCAGGAACTCGTAATCTTGCCGTTGACGCTTGATCTTGATACGGGCGTCATCCGCCTTCTTGGCTTCTCGCCAAACCGTTGCGATGCGGCGGATGCCCTCAAACATCTTCAAGGCCCCCCAGCTGCTTGTCATAGAGGTGGCGGAACAGGCCTTTTTGTTTCAGCAATTCTCGCGGCGGTCCATCCTCGACAATGCGGCCATTTTCCATGGAGATGATACGATCCGCTATTCTTAACGCCGACATGCGATGGGCAATAATAAAGGTGGTCCGGCCCTTGACGATATGCGCCATGTTCTGCTGGATCAGCTCTTCACTCTCCGCATCAAGCGCACTGGTCGCTTCATCAAAGATCAGGATCCGCGGCGAGGTGACCAGGGCGCGGGCAATGGCGATCCGCTGACGTTGACCGCCCGACAGGTTAAGCCCCCGCTCCTCGATATCGCTATCATAGCCCTCATTCAGTTCAAGGATAAAATCATGGGCACCGGCGAGTTTGGCCGCCGCAATTACCCGCTCCATGGGGATGGTTGGATCGCTGAGGGCAATATTGTCCCGCACGGAGCGGCTGAACAACACACTCTCCTGCGGCACCACACCCACCTGCCGCCGCAGCCAGCTGGGGTCAACCATGGCCACATCGGTGCCATCTATCAATACCCGGCCCCGCTCCGGCACGTACAAGCGCTGCAGCAGCTTGGCGAGCGTGCTCTTGCCGGATCCGGAGCGTCCGACAATTCCAATGACCTCTCCCGCCTCAACATTCAGAGACAGATCGGCAACGATTTCAGGGCCGTCATGGCGATATCGAAAGCCCACATGATCAAACTCAACCCGGCCCTCAATGCCGGGAAGCTGGACGCGCCCCGGCCGATAAGTGGGCTCTGCCGGCGTATTGATGATATCCCCCAACCGTTCCACGGAGACACGCACCTGCTGGAAGTCCTGCCACATCTGCGAAAGCCGCAGGATCGGTTGGGTCAGCCGGTTCGCCAGCATGTTAAAGGCAATAAACTGTCCTACCGTTATATCGCCATTGATCACCGCTTGCGCACCAAACCACAGAGTGAGCGCCGTCGTTACCTTGTTGACCAGATGAATACCCTGACTGCCGATATTGGCCAGGAAATTAACCCGGAAGCCGGCCCCCACATACCCTGCCAGCTGCTCTTCCCAGCGGCGCTGCATCTGCGGCTCGACCGCCATGGATTTGACGGTCTCTACCCCGGTAACGCTCTCCACAAGAAACGCCTGGTTCTCCGCACCGCGGGCGAATTTCTCCAGCAAACGCTTGCGCAGGATCGGTGTCACCGCCAGAGTAATCGCCAGGTAAAACGGGAAAGACGCCAGCACCACATATGTCAAAATGGGCGAGTAGTAATACATCACGGCCAGAAAGACGAAGGCGAACAACAGATCCATGACAAGCGTCAACGCCTGCCCGGTGAGGAATTCCCGAATGCTTTCAAGTTCCCGAACCCGGGCCACGGTCAGACCGACCCGTCGTGATTGGAAATACGCGATGGGCAACGCCAGCACATGCCGGAACAGCTTTGCACCCAGTTCCACATCAATACGATTTGTTGTATGGGCAAGAACATAGGTGCGAAGGGCCGTCAGCAATACTTCGAACACAGTCACGGCGATCAAGCCGAAAACAAGGACGTCAAGTGTGGTGAGCGCCTTGTGCACCAGCACCTTGTCAATGATGACCTGAAAGAACAGGGGCGTAATCAACGCAAAAAGCTGAATAAAGAAAGAGGCGATCAGCACCTCCATCAATAACCGCCGGAAGCGCACGACGGAGGGAATAAACCAGGTAAAGTCAAAGCGCCGGTTCTCGCCCGCCTCCCGTGCCCGCGTTGTCAGCAGGATCAGACGACCCGACCAGGCCGCCTCAAACTCGGCGCGACTTAAAGTAGAAGGGCGACCTTGCAAAGGATCCTGAATGAGCACCTCATTGTCGCCTACCTTACCGAGAATTACATATTCACCCTGTTTATTCTCGGCAATCGCCGGCAGATGCAGCTTGGACAGCCGCTTCCATTTGGTCGATATGGCCCGCGCCTTCACATCCATATGTTTCGCGCAGCGTAAAATATCGTTTGATGTCAGTGAGTTACCTGATTTTGAGTATTGATGCCGGATCTGTTCAGGATCAACAGCAATCCCCAGAAACTTTAGCATCAGCACCAAGGAAGCCAACCCTGTATCAAGACCGGGAGTATCACTTGCGCCCGTTATTTGCGCATCCCCCGCTCCCATTGCTTCCGTCATACTTCCCCACTCAACAATATATTAAAGAGAATTTGTAGAAGTATTGAAACGACTGAGTCAAGACCATATCTAAGAAAATATAACAATGGCACCAATTCTTACATGAATAATTTGTTCTTCCACGTCGTACAGAACTAGACGCCCTGGAAGTGTTATTTGGACGTTCTTTTAATTACGTTCTGCGACATCCAGCCATTAAATTCGGAGCAGGTTTTGACGCTGAAATTTCGCTGGCTAGTTCGTTAGCTAAATCCGATGTATCAAGCCATATTCCGACCAATCCCGGAGGACAATTCTACGGACGCATTGCTTTTCTCACTGCCTACAAGCTTGCCTGCCAGGTGCCAGCAAGAACACTATCGAGCGGATCATAAATCGGGTCAGAGAGATCTGTTGCTGCACCGCCCGGAGGTGAGAAGCTGGCCATTGCCGAGACAAGCGCTTCAACACTACTGAAATCCGCGACCTTGCCATCCCCGGTTTCAATGTTCTCGATCTTGTTATCCGCAGAGGCATACCAGTTTTCGACGGTGATCTGATCGCTTGTCCCGATCACGGAGATCAGCAAGTCATCGCCGGTCTGCTCAAACCAGAGTTCGTCATGATCGATACCTATGTCAAGGACCAGGGTGTCTGTGGCGCCATCCGTAGCGTAATCGTCGATAACATCCTGTCCTCCACCCCGCGCGAACTGATATATGTCCGCTCCATCACCACCTTTAAAGATACTATTTACGGCATTACCTACAATTATATCATTTCCAGAACCGGCAATTATGTTTTCGATACTGACCAGATTTTCAGCTCCACCTGCTACCGTGGCCAGCCCAAATACAAGGTTAATGTTCCAGTTCTCTGACGAGTAACTGAAGTCCGCGGTATCAACGCCACTTCCACCGTCAAAACTATCAAATCCGAAATTACCAATGAGAATATCATTGCCACCGCCCCCAAACAATGTGTCGGATCCAACTCCTCCATCCAGAATATTATTTTCCGCATTTCCTAAAATCATATCATTTCCGGAACCGGCAATTATGTTTTCAATGCTGGTAAGTGTTTCTGCACCAGCCGTCCCGGTAGCTAAATCGATATTCCAGTTTTCTGATGAGTAGCTGTAATCCGCTGTATCGATACCTCCTTCCCCATCAAAACTATCAGTTCCAAACCCGCCTGAGAGAGTATCATTACCCTCACCTCCTATCAGAGTATCATTACCCTTCCCGCCCTCTAGATAATCATCCCCACTGTTGCCATTGAGTATGTCGGAACTATTGAAACCAACAAGCGTATCGCTATCGTTAGAGCCAAATAGAAGCTTATTCTTTATACCCTGCGATCCCAGCACGGTGCCATCGGCAAACTCGATATAGCTAACATCATAATTGTAGTTAAGAAAATGATCGATGATCGTCACCGCCTCGCCATTGGACAGCGTGATGATCAGATCCTTCCCCGTATTCTGGGAGAAAGTGACATCGTCCATATTCACATCCGTAAAGATCAAGCGGTCATGGCCACTGATACTGTATTCAATGATCGAGTAGGACCCATCGCCCAGGCTATGCCGATAGTTCTCAACAAATAGCGAACCGCGGATCATGCCGCTGATTTTCTGATCGGCAACAGATTTATCCCGGATACCCTGCAAACCCAGCACGGTGCCGTCGGCAAACTCGATATAGCTAACATCATAATTGTAGTTAAGAAAATGATCGACGATCGTCACCGTCTCCCCATTGGACAGCGTGATGATCAGATCCTTCCCCGAATTCTGGGAGAAAGTGACTTCGTCCATATTCACATCCGTAAAGATCAAGCGGTCATGGCCACTGATACTGTATTCAATGATCGAGTAGGACCCATCGCCCAGGCTATGCCGATAGTTCTCAACAAATAGCGAACCGCGGATCATGCCGCTGATTTTCTGATCGGCTACAGATTTATCCCGGATACCCTGCAAACCCAGCACGGTCCCATCGGCAAACTCGATATAGCTAACATCATAATTGTAGTTAAGAAAATGATCGACGATCGTCACCGTCTCCCCATTGGACAGCGTGATAATCAGATCCTTCCCCGTATTCTGGGAGAAAGTGACATCGTCCATATTCACATCCGTAAAGATCAAGCGGTCATGGCCACTGATACTGTATTCTTGAATTACATCATGCCCATCCCCTGAAGAAAAGACATAAGTATCCGCCCCTGCATTCCCGATGAGCGTATCATTTCCATGGCCACCATAGATAATATCAGTAAACCCGGCCCCCTCTAACCGATCATCCCCTGCGGTACCTAAAACACTGGATTTATCACGAAGCTCAGAAAGAGAGAGCGATATTTCCGCATCGACCAAAGCCGTTTCAAGTATCGCATCATAAGCCGTGATGTCGATCCCTTGCTCTAGCGCAACCTGATCCAAAACATTCACCAGCTGTCTATAGTGGCTGGCTGACCCCACCTGTACCTGTGCTATAGAGCCGGTAACAACGGAGGTCAAATCGCTGTCACTAACAAAACGGTCCGTTCGCCAATCGTATGCAACCCCAACAAATAAATCACTCATCGGGCCCTGCAACATTAACCGAGCTTCAACACCTTTGACAAAATCGGCCCAGATTTCCCGGAATGCTGATCCTTGAATGTTCCCATGTAGCTCAACTCCCTGTTCCCCAATAAATTGATGGACCGCTTCAAATTTCCGAGCATCGATGCTATTACCGTGAAAGCCGGTATAGTCATCCGCACCCGTCCAGCGAAGAATGATTGCCTCCACATCCGCCGTATAATCCTGCCCGGCATAGTCGCTAAAGGCCAATGCTTGAACCATATTAAGCAGGGTCTCATCCTCGCTCATAGCTATATGGAGGTCTTTAACTTCCCCATAGCCACGCAACCAGGGT
The DNA here is from genome assembly GCF_023746535.1 of Sneathiella marina. Classification (GTDB taxonomy): domain Bacteria; phylum Pseudomonadota; class Alphaproteobacteria; order Sneathiellales; family Sneathiellaceae; genus Sneathiella; species Sneathiella marina. Next base: position 2,351,098 of record NZ_CP098747.1, read on the forward strand.
AAGTAAAGAGTATTGAGATCAAGGGTATAACCGCCGGTATATCGTGTATGCATCTGGTCATTGGCGAACCATATGTCTTCCACAGCATTGGTCGATCCGTCGCTGCGGGTGAAGGTACTCTCATGGCTGATATGATTGCCGGCATTCCAGCTGTCCGTTATTGTCGCACCCAGATCGATGGATACAATGCCCTGGTCCATAAGCGTAGATAGCTCGCCGTCATCGGTGAGGCCGTCCTGATCCATATCCTGCCAGATCTTCAGGTTCGCAAACTCCGTATCACTGGCATCGATAATCCCGTCGCCATTGCTGTCCAGTGCCGCAAGCTCCGTGAAACCGTCAGTCGTGGCATTCCCGAACAGCTCCGAAATATCGTCAATATAACCATTGCCGTTAATATCAAGCGCCAGAAGACCATCATCGGCACTCACCCATCCCGTTTGTTCGGCAAAACCGTCCCTGTCCAGATCAAAAAATGCAGTTGAGCCCTCAACCGAACTTAACTCAACACCATCTCCGTCCAGATCCAGCACCAGCGGAGAAATCAGGCTCGCCGCATTGGCAAGGCCATCGCTAAGCCCCTTTGCCATTCCCGAGCCACCGGAAGAGCCCAGTGGCCAATCTCCTCCTTCGTTTGGGCTAGGCATGGGAAATTTATCGGTTGGCGGGCTTACTTTGTTGGGCGGAATGTACCTATCCTCTTCAGGGAGGTTATTGTCGCCTTCGTATTGCTTTACGTCTCTCTCAAAAATCCACTTCGATGCATATAGATATTCGGCGTCGCGCAGACCCATTGTTTGATCGCCAAATTCTTCGTTGAGTTTTGAATTTGGATCTTCGATCGCCTTATTTAGGCCTTCCAGGAACTTCTTGTTTGCTTCATATGCTTTTTGAGGATCTGTGTGACTGTAATCTAGATCGTGCTGTCTATAAAACGCATCCAAAGCGTTTACTGGTTTAGGAGCATTTATATCGGTTGCATCGCCACCCATTTCACCTGCTGAATAGCCTGCTCCTCCATAATTTCCATAAGTCGGGTGCTTCACTCCCCCTACGTCACTCCATGGCAAGTTGTAATTCACTTCACTCATATTGATCCCCCATTTTTTATCGCACCAAATTCTTCCGAATGCGCCTAGTAACTTATTTCTTTCATCTGGAGCTTATCTATATCTTTTGTACCGACTGACACGATAAGCGAGTTTGTCTTGCTGATGAAATTCCGCCGGTAGAAAACGGCTTTGTCATCATCGGTAATCATAAATGCCAGATTTTCGTTATCCTTCATTTTCGGGGCCGATAGTTTTCCATCTTCTTCAAAGGTAAATATGTCTATATTTTTTCCGCTCTCAAGGTCGTGAACAATGATGGACTGCCAGGTGAACTCCCTCTCAATGCGGCTGTTGCTCGACGACCGGCTCATAAAGCCGAGAAAATGCGACTCAGGCAAAATGGAAGGCCAAGCAGAGCGGATAAATCCCTCGTCATAGGTGATAAAAGGCTTTTTAAGCGAGTCGCCGATAATAATCTCATTGCGCCTGTTATCAAACTCCAGGCGATAAACACCGGCATTGTCCTTGCCCACCGAATAATCCATCTTCCGGTCGCCATACACATCGATAAACAGACCATGATGCACCGTCAGATTAACCGACCCTAACTGGTACAATTCAAGATCGGTCAGCTGTTTGATTTTCCCGTCTGGAAAACGCAGATAAAAATCCCATTCTTTATATCTGAATGGCTGCTCCTCTCCTCCGGATTGCGGGGGGCTGGAGACAAATAACAACCGGCCATCCGGAAAATCTATAAAGGAGTGAGATGGATTATCTTTTGAAAATACCAGCGAACAATTATTTTTCATCAAATCGCATTTATAGATCTTATTAATCAGTTTTTTCTCAGGCTCAACCTTTCCGGTCGACAAATAAAAAATATTTTCATCAAGCCTGCTAAAACTAATCCCCATCGAATGGTTCTTCTGTCCTTCGAGCTTCACCCAGCTTTCTGATTCTGTGTCATAAATGAAGATGGACTGCGGCTTAATTCCTATTGCATCTCGAACCTTCACGGCAAGATATCGGGAGTTTGCATAGAAAGAACCGAACTTTAGGTTGCTTCCATTTAGCGAAAAATTTACAAAAAAAACTTCACCCAATTTCTTGAATCTGATTACGTCCGCGACAATTAGCGATCCAAAAATTAAGGCCAACGTAATTAAGGCAAAAAAGCCGTATTTAACAAATTTTCTTCTGCCTTTAAGACCCATAGTAATTATTCCATTCTCGTGTACTCACTGAACTCTGATAAGTCTCGCCGCATTGGCCAGGCCATCGCGAAGGCCATGCCTCGATCACACTTGAATTCGACGCGGTGTTCGTTTCAGAAAAATCGCAATCAACCCAATGATACCTATGCCAAATACTGCGGCAGTAAAATTCCACACCCAACGCTTCTTAAACAACAGCCGCAGCCTCCTTCAAACGTCACCAGCAACACATAATTTCAATTGATGGCAGCACATCATATTATAGTTTTATCATATTTGTAAATCTATATATAATTGATTTTTTCAGTGAGCTATCGGAGAGGCTGAAGCTCAAGCGACAACGCGCATATATATCTTCATCTGGTCATTGGCGAACCATATGTCTTCCACGGCAATGGTGGTTCCGTCGCTGCGGGTGAAGGTACTCTCATGGCTGATATGATTGCCGGCATTCCAGCTATCCGTTATTGTCGCGCCCAGATTAAGGGATGCATTACCCTGGCGGGAAAATGGATAAGACTAGGGCTGGTGTTTGGCCGTGTTCTTGCGTTACGCGTTTGGAATACTTAGCTTCGCGGTCATTGCCGGATGATAGCGGCAGTAATACTCCCCTGCCATCTTTGAGGTAACAGTCAGGCTTTTGCTTTCCCCTTTTTTTATCATGCCCGTATCCCAGCTTTTGTCCGTTGCGGTTGCTGTATGCGGCGTTATATCGCTATTTCGCCAGGTAATCATATCGCCCTCGCGGACGTCCAGGGTTTGCGGTGAAAAGCTAAACCGCGCGATATCGATCACATGGGTTTTTGCTGATGTATTTTCAGCGGACGATCCATTCGCCAGACCGAGGCTCGCAACCGCGGCGGTTAATCCCGCCGCGGCTGTTGAGAAGAGATATCGTCTTGTAACAAACATGCCTATTTGACTTTCTCAACCATCATGGCGGCATGGCCTTCATGGGCTTTAAAGATTTCAAGGCCGGTTATGAACAGAACCTTGACTTCGTCATTCTCAATATTCGGAATAAAGGCATTTTCCACCAGATCATTGACGGCTTTATGATACGCCAGTTCATTCTCCGCATAGCGGCGGTCAAACTCGGCGCCGCGCAACTGGCTCATTTCATTGATTATAACCACGGAATTTTTTTGCAGGGACTGACTGAGAAAATTGTCCTGAGGCTGGGCATTCAATTTCGCAAGCAAGGCAAGGGCCTGCTCATTTACCGCGGTATGATCCCGGATCATGGTTTTGGCAAATTCGTGGATGGCCGGATTATCGGACAATGCCAGTGCCAAATGGGCGTACCGAATATCGATATTGTCGGCGACATAGGCAACATGGGCGATCTCCAGATCATTCAGCTCTGCGGGCTCGTCTGCCTGCACCGGCCCCAGTGACAGCAGGAACGCGGCTCCGGCTGCGGCGATAAAAGTTTTAATCTTCATGATGTCCTCCTGATTCAAATAGATAATTGAGATGCGCCGCTTGGATTGCGTCACATAAATTTATTCAATAGCAAATGGTTTGGATTATGAATGACTGATAATGCAAATTTCTTGATCGATAGTTCAAATTCTTCTCATTAAGTGAGATATGCTGTATATATTACGGAAGCGAAAGGAAACCCCGATGGATTTACTCAGTGATATTCTTTCTCATCTGCGCATGAGAGGAACGCTGTATTTTCGAACCTCTTTCACGTCACCCTGGGGCGTTAAGGTTCCTGATTTCGAGAATGTGGCACGGTTTCATTTTGCCCATAAAGGGCGCTGTTTCGTCCGGATCAAATCCGTGGATGACCCCGTTTTCATTGAGCAGGGCGATTTAATTATCATTACCAGGGGCGCCGCCCACACACTTTACTGCGACCCGACAACAGAAGATCAGGCCATGATGCTTGATCAGGTGGTCGAGAAATCCGGGTTCGATGGCAGTGGTGCCCTGGTCTATGGCGAACAGGGCACCAATCAGGAAACCCAGCTAATCTGTGGTCATTTTGCCTTCGACAAAAAGGCAAGCCACCCTCTTATCCACGCCCTGCCCCCTTATATTCATATAAAAAACTACGGCGAGGCCGCCGGTATCTGGATGGAAAATACGCTCAAGGTCATCGGTCTTGAGGCCGGCAGGCAGGCGCTTGGAAGTGATTTGATTGCCTTGAAAATGTCCGAGATCATTTTTGCCCAGGCCCTTCGCACCTATCTCGCGACGGACGGCCTGCGCCAGTCGGTTCTGGCGGGATTTGCCGATCCCAATATTGCCCGGACGTTACAGGCAATTCATTCAAAGCCCGAGCATTCCTGGACAATGGAGGAACTGTCGACCATCGCCGGAAAATCGCGCACATCCTTTATGTCGAAATTTTCAGAATGCCTGTCTCTCACGCCATTTGAGTATGTTACTCACTGGCGCATGCAGATTGCGCGGCAACGATTGGAAGAGACAAATTACCCCATTATAGAAATAGCGGAAAGCGTCGGCTACCATTCGGAAGCAGCCTTCAGCCGGGTCTTCAAGAAGCAGTTTCAATCGGCACCGGCGACATATAGACGGGCGATCCGTGCCTAGCATTGTCAGGGTACCGGACACCCGTCCCGACTTACGAATTCGGGGTTTATGAAGACAGGTTATTCCCACCAAACTATGTCAAACAGGCCCCCCTACTGCTGTGCCGCGGTTATCTCTACATTCCGGTCCAGAAGAGACGGTTCGTCGGAATTAAGTTCAATTGATTGAGTGCCGACCATTTCATACCCCAGCTTTTCCAGCTGCTCGGGATCAACGATAATGCTGTAATTACCATACGGGACATCTCCAGCATAGTAATAGCCGTCAAAGGCGCTCTCTACTTGAGCAACTGTGTCCCCTTTTTCGTTGACGATCAGAAGCTGAATGCCCGAAGCGGGTTTTGCCTCCGTCCCTTTGATCAAAACCCATCCATCTACGTCACCGGTTTCGACAACCGGAAAGTAGAGATCCGTGGTCAGGCCGGGCCGCAGATATAAATGTTTCGGTGGATCTGCCGGAAGCCAGGACGGGTCTTCAAGCGTTTTTTCATTCACTTCTATATTCACGCGCCTGTAAGGCGCAATTCCCGGAATAAAGGCAGAACCATCTTTCGATGTTTTGACAGTATCCGGGACGGCCCCGCCGGAGAAGCCCACATTCTCAATTGGTTCATCGCCCAAATTGAACTGGCCGTCATTATTCTTGTCAAGGAAGACTTTCGCACCGATGGCACTGTTGCGCGCAAACTGGTCTCCGCGCATTTCAATTCTATCATTCATTGGATCATGGCCCAGACTGAACGACAGACTGAGGCTCATACCATAGTTACGCTCCGTATCCATGTTAAAGCTGGTCCCCAGATTGAAATGCTCGAAATTGTGATACAGACCTGTTGAGAACAAAACGGTATTAGTTTCGTTATTGGAATATTGCACACCGCCGGTTAGCCCAGAATTTTGAGCAAAACTCCAGTCGGCATATAGGGAAGAATAATTGAAAAACCGATCTTCAGAGGGCGTGAAATTGACGATACCCCGCAATCGAACCTCACCCGACGTTGACCCAATCAGGCTCAGATCACTATAGGAAACCCCGTCCGATCGGATCCAGTTATTTGATTCCAATGCAAAATTGAGCGGGTATGCATAATAGGAAATCCGCCCATCCAGGTCTGTTAGCCACGCCCCGTTTTCTCCTATTTGATAGGACACGCGCGTGGAAACCGGCAGCCGCTTGGAGGAGCCGAAACCAGGAACGCTACCGAACAATCTTAGCACCGTTTCACTGAAGACTGCTTCCCCATTGATTGAAAGATCTTCCGACTTCTCCGACACAAAATCCTCAAACCAGTTTTGCTCTGCCGTTACGGACCAGGAATTAATGGATGTCTGAACGGTGCCGCCCACCGCAAAACCGCCGGACTGGTCAAGTCCCAGATCAAGATTGACAAGAGACCCCAGAAGGGACGTTCGCACACCCGTTGACACGTAGTCATGACGTTCCCCGTCAAGATGCAGCGAGACAAAGCTGCCGCGAACCGACACGATATCTGTCAAGCCGTGTTCCATTTGGAAAACCACCCGCTCTTTACCGGCATCCACAGACTCGTTGTATCCCGTCTCCTCAAAGGAAAACAAATCTGTTTCGGCCTGATTGACCGCGAGGCGAAACGCGGTTTCTCCCGGCTTGCTGAGAGCCGTTGTTACAAAATATTCTTCCGTTTGTTCGCGCATTTGCCCCTGAGGGCCATAGAATACGAGGCGAAATACATTCAGGCCAAACAGGGTTGGAACATCCTGAAATTCATACCGGCCGCCCCCGACACTCTGTCCTGTCTGAAACCCCAGCAATTCCTCATTTCGGAATAACTCCACTTCCCAACCTGCGGCAAGATTACCCCGCAGAGTAATCTGGTTCGTCTGGTTCAGCTCATTCAGGCCATAGCTGGAAACCAGGACACCGCGGCCCGCCACATTGTCCGAAATGAGGGGTATGGAAGGTGTCGCAATATCACCTAAGGCGTATTCATGAGCGTTCAACGGACCGAGCAAATCCCCGGCAACAGACTTCCTGCCGACCCGCGCCCGAATGTCGGGTCTGCTGTTGTCCTTCTGCCTGTACATCGTCGCCTCGGCATCCAGCTCACCAATGACACCGGCAATCGTTGCTGTCTGATTTACCTGTGAATACTCATTGGAACCTGATTTACTGTTACTGCCAAATATGCTCACATCAACAAACGGCCATTCAAAAAAATCGTTGGGGGGTTCGGTGTACGTGATTTCTTCCCCATCATCAGTATAGCGCGATATCCCGGAACGCCGTTTCTCCTGTTCGGCACGAATTTCATACGGAAGGGGCTGGCTTGTTTCAATCTCTATTTCCTGTTGTTGGAACTCAGCTGTAAGAAGGATGCCGAACCATTGCTCCCATTCCGACGCAGCGATGTAAATGTCGCTTCCATGCCGTTCCACTTTGGCCGGGTCATATTTATGCTCAACTCCGGCCACAGTGACCAGGTTGTTCCGCATATCAAGGGCGAATTGGTGGTCGCTATTGAAATACCATCCTTGCGCGGTGCCCGTACTCGGGTCAACGGAAATCGAAAATTCCAGCACTTTCGCCATCTCCCCCAATGGTAAAAGGAGATCTGTTCCGTCGTAATAGACAACCACGCCGGGGGACAATACATGTCTATCCTGGACCACTGTCATGACGAAAAGCTCTTCGTCCGAACGTTCCGACCAGTCCGGCAGACTGGACCCGATTACAGTCTCCGCTCCATATGCCATTTGCAGGCCGTAAAGGGATGTAATGGCAAAAATACAATACAGGCAAAAAATCCGCATGGTTACTGTCATCTACTCGTGGAAAACTGTTTCAGAACTGGCGATCAGGGACCCGCCGTCTTCTTTTGTTTTGTGATATTCAACGACAACATTCTTGCCTTTCAGGGACTCATCCGTTGGCAAGGCCAGCTGCACCCGTCGATAGGGGACGGAGGGATATACCGCAACATTATTTGCCTGCGCCACAACGACCCCATCCGCCTTTACAACCAGATCCCCCCTCAAGGATCGGTCTCCAAAGCGTTCAATTTGCAAGGATATGCCCGGCTCTCCCTCATTGATCTCCGTCAGTTCCAGATTGGTTATCTCTCCCGTCGCGGTTAATTTTCCCTGATGAACGAACACGGGAACTGACAGGCCGAATTGCGTCGAGATATTTACGCTGAACTCTGAGTTTTCCGCCGACTTGGCCGACTTGGATGCAATAGGTTGTGATTTGGGAAGCACCCGAAAATAAAGGCGGGACCGGTATTCGCCCTTTGCCAGATTTGCCGATCGGCGAAAGCTGATACGCACCATTTGAACCTCCCCCGGTTTGAGGGTGACCTGCCGGGGAGAATACCGGAGCATTTCGGACGCAAATTTATCCTCGCCTGTCGCTTCAAGGCTTTCAGTAATCTCACCATTTTCGTTCATGCGATCGTTGCCCAACGAAATACGGTAGGTTTGCGTTTCGGTGCTGCCATTTATAATGCGTAAAGATTGGCTGCGCTCTCTGTTATCAAGCTCAACAAGTGTCGGAACCACCATCAATTCACCTGCCGCTTCTGCTGAATAAGGCGCGGAAACAGCCAGGAAAAGCGCAACCCCCCATTGGAGCGCCGGCCAAGGCCTGAGATAACGTAAAAAACAAATCAACATGAAATTTTTCTCTCATTGGATGGAGGAAGCTGCAATGGGAGGGGGACGGACGCAACAGGCCCCCTCTCCCTCATAAAAACAAGCAATTCATCTGACCCCGGCATCGGCTAGTTATAGTTTGCTGTAAATATAACGGTACCGGTGTAGTCACCACGGGTTGATAGCTCAGGTATCGTTAAGGTAGCCCCCATGGATACTGCAAGTTGCCCATTAGCGTCCAAATTCACTGGGGAATCAGTATTAAAGGTAAAGTCAGTCAGTTGCAGAGTGCTCGTCCCGTTGGTGGGATTGGTACCCAGAATCGCTGAAAAGGCGATCTGCTCATTGGCACTACCCGTGACTGTGTATCTTGCAGGCGTCGGGGTTCCAGAGGGATTTACAATACTGCTCGACAAAGTAATTACAGTGCCGTCCGGTCGGAGTCTTACGGACTTTGTAATACTGCTCGACATAACCCCCGCAGGAACTGTCAACACGCCGAAATGCAAAGGAGTGCCTTTAGTAATATTTATCGGCGTCAGAAAAGTCACCGTGGCTTTTGTTGACTCAGTTGTTGCGAAGGCAGGCAAAGCAATAATCAAGCCCATGGCGCAAAGCCCAATATTCCTTAAATGCTTGTTCATATTAGCTGCCCTTCCTCTTGCCCATGCTCTTCCACTTGCCCATGCTCTTCCTCTTGCCATGCCCGTGCTCATGTTCTGCCCTTGCCCGGATCTCAACATCCAATAAGGATTGAAGAAAAACTGGCCCATTAATTGGCGTATAAATTATCTGGCGTATAATCTAGCCGCTTTATGACCAAAATCATCGGGGGCAAATGTAATCTTGAGTAACCGTATGTAATGCGATGTAACGTGATGCAACGGAGTGCAAAAAGCGGGATGCAAAAAGCGGGATGCGCGCTGGGGTGCCGGCTTGGATTGGGCTCTGGCGGGACTGGAATAAGCGGGCCTAGCCAGGGATCAGGATCCAGGTGTAATCCACGATTACACGTCAGGTCACCTCATAGGCTGCATTCACTGGGCCTGTGACCGTCAGCGTCCCCCCGACTAGACAAGACAAAGTTCCGCCTCCGTCGAAAGCAGGAGCGCCTGCCAAGGCCTGAGATAACGAAAAAAACAAATCAACATGAAATTTTTCTCTCACTGGATGGAGGAAGCTGCAATGGAAGGGGGACGGACGCAACACGCCCCCTCTCCCTCACACAGACAAGCAATTCATCTGACCCCGGCATCGGCTAGTTATAGGTTACTGAAAATGTAACGTTACCGCTGTAGTCACCATAGGGTGATCCGTCAGGTATCGTTAAGGTTGCCCCCATATTTACTCCAAGGCGCCCATTAGCGTCCAAATTCACTGGGGTACCAGTAACACTGGTACCGTCAGACGACTGGAAACTTTCAAAGTTAAAGTCTTCTACAGTCAGTTTGTCACCATTCCCGTTGCTAAGCCCCGTCGTCGACGCTGAGAGGCCAACCGACGCACCCTTACTACCATAGACGGTGAATCGTGCGGGCCCCGGGGATCCAGTAACTGTAATACTGGTCGGAACACTGGTTATAGTGCTGCTGCCGCTTAGGCCCGCTAGGAGTGTGACGGACCCTGCTGCACCGCCAGCTGCAATCTTTCCGAAACTCAAATCGGTGTGATGTGTAATTTCTATGGGCACCACCACTTTCACTGTGGCAAGCGTTTCCGCGTCTTCTGCGAAGGCAGGCGAAGCAATAATCAAGCCCATTGCGCAAAGCCCGATATTCCTTAAATGCTTGTTCATATTAGCTGCTCTTTCCACTTGCCCATGCTCTTCCTCTTGCCATGCCCGTGCTCATGTTCTGCCCTTGCCCAGATTTCAACATCCAATACGGATTGAAGAAAAACTGGCCCATTAATTGGCGTATAAATTAACCTGCGTATAAATTAGCGGGCATATAAATTAACTAGCGCATAATTTAGCCGCTTTATGACCAAAATCATCGAAGGCAAATGTAATCTTGAGTAACCGTATGTAATGCGATGTAACGTGACGCAACGGAGGGCAAAAAATGGGGGAATGCAAAAAGCGGGATGCGGGCCGGGATGCCGGCTCGGGCTGGGCTCTGGCGGGACTGGAATGCGCGGTCCTTGCCAGGGATCAGGATCTAGATGTAATCCACGATTACTTCATAGTTCACCTCATAGGCTCCATCCAGTGAGCCGCCGCTGGCCGTCAGCGTTCCTCCGACTTTGAAAGACAAAAATCCGCCCGCGCCTAAAGGAAAAGGTGAGGTGTCCCCCAAATCATGCTTCATATCACTCAATGTCAAGGAGGCGCCGTTGTTCACGACGGTAGTTATCGGATTAAATGTAATAGATACGTTACTGTTGGCCGTCCCCGTGACCTCAATCACGCCGGCTTGCGACCCCGAAACTTCTGCGAAATTGCTGCCGGAGGACACCACGCCATTTACATTCAGAACAAGGGTTGTTGCCGCGCTTTCATCAATGAGTATCACCTCCCCAAAACTCATGGTGGTTATTGGGTTTATCGCTTGCGACCGGGCCGAGGGCATGGCCAAGGCCATTACGAACAATGCCGCGACAGCCCGAAAAACCAAATGATGCGTAAAAACTGCCGAGATTTTTTTCATACCCTCTCCAAATCGAAACATTTCCAAAGACCCTTGAAGCCTCTATTCAACGAAGCCCTTATTCAACTAAACTGTCAAGCGACCTGCCCAAGCGACCTGCCCGATCGACCTGCCATGCGTTTTTTTCCTGCAAGCGACCAAAACTCAATCCCCGGCCACAATGACCCTTTTATAATGACCCTTTTATACCGCATGACAGCGGAGCCATCCGACCATGTAGTTGTAACGGTTTGTAATAAAACATAATCTCCGGCCTTACATTGTCCGCAATAAGCAGCAGTTAAGCCATCGTGATATCTCCCACTGCAAATTCCTGCACCCGCAACAAACCCGCCCCACACCCGTCTCAAGACTGTATCAAGGCCGCTTTCGAACATTGGGTCCCCCTTCCCGCCGTATAGATAGTCGTGTCGCCTCTGCCGTCATTGCGCTCCCTCGCGGAGGGGCGGGAAATCTGCCCCGGATAGTGCGTAATCTCCCCCTAAAACCACGCAGGAAACTCCCTGATCTCAGCTCCGAAATCCTGGGTTCGCCCCAACGAAAAACGTCTCCCGCACCGCCTTTCCATAACAGGTCTCAGCGCAGTGCCATCTGGGGATGGCTGGACAGGGGGACATCAAAAACAACATACAGGCGCGAAAACCACCTGGCATTCGCCATGCCTCATTCGCCGTGTCCCGTTCGCCATGCCCCCTGCGCCATGCCTCACTGGAAAACAGTATCGGACCGTGCAATCAATGATCCGCCATTCTCGCTCGTTTCATGAAACTCAACAGTGATTTTCTTGCCCAGATAGGGCTTGTCCGGATCGAAGGGCAGCACCAGATGCCGGTACGGAGTGGACAAATAAATGGCCAGATTGTTTAGTCTGGCAATGTCCTCACCATCCGCTTTTACAACCAGATCCCCCCGCAAGGAGCGGTCACCGGAACGCTCGACAATCATGGATATTCCCGGTTTTCCGTCTTCGGTCTCGGTGAGTTTCAAATCGGATATCTCTGCGGTGCCGGTCAAATCTCCAACGCGCGCAAATACGGGAATTGACAGGCCATAAATGGCAGAAATATTTATGCCAAGACTTGCCTCATCGTCCTTTCCCGGTTCACCGGGCCGCAGCGAGGGAGGGGCTTGAGGATTGGGAAGCATGCGAAACAAAAGGTGAGAGCGATACTCGCCCGCTGGCAAATTTACGGGGCGGCGAAACGCGACACGAACCGTTTGCACCTCCCCCGGTTCGAGGGTTATTTGCCGCGGCGAAAACCGGAGCATCTTGGTCGCGAACTGATCCTGGAACACCTCCTGACCCGCCCCCTCTTCGGGGACCTTTTCAAGCTTCCCATTTTCATTCATACGGAAATTTTGCAACGAAAGACGGTAAGAATGTGTTTCATCATCACCATTTATCAACAGGATGGACTCGCTGCTGTTTCTGGTATCAAGTTCGACCAGTGTCGGGGCGACCATTAACCCGCTGGCCGCAAATACCGGTTGGGCCGCGGGAACAAGCAGAAAAAGAACGGCGGGAATATACCAGGCCGTCCAGCGTGACCTGAAAAAACTCAGCAACAAACTCTTCATAAAATCTTTCCTCTAAATATCAGGCGACATAACGCCTGTTTCGGTTTTTCTTCAAAACGACGGGCACATAAGAAACCCGCGTCCGGCAGCCTGTAACGCATATGGGCCCTAAAACCGCCATCGCTCATTAAATTCTCTTATTACGGGTAAGCGGCCGCAGCCGGTAATCCTGAGCCTCAGCAGTCCTGAGTTCCGACAATCCCGAGCCTCAACAATCCCGAACACGTATGATGCCGCCATTCCGCCTTGCAGGAACGGAGAGATATTGTTGTCAAATCAGTCTGTCCTGCAATTCTACGATATTGCCGGCCAAAACTTCACAAATGCAATGTAAAGGTATGTAACAGATTGTCAGAAAGAGCGGGATTTGCGGATTTACAGTTAAGGGTAAACGACCGTTACGGTATAGGTGCCCCTGTAGATGCCAGGTGGCTGCAATGGTGAATGGCTGAATATTATGCCGCTTTTTACAAATAACTCTCCATCACTGTCTAAAGTACTTCCGTTATCACGAGAGGGAACAATACCGATAACTGTCAGCGTATTTCTGTCCTCGTCATTGAGATCTCCTCCTTTTGTCATGGTAACGGTAACCGCTTCATCTGGACTGCCGGTGATCTTGAATACGCCCAATTGCGGTGATCCAAATGAGGAAACACTTGGGGCCAAGAGGTAGCCATCGGGATAGCGGCTGTCGCCGGAAAAATCTACGGTAGTGTGAGTTGTGAGCGATGTATCAATGACCAGCCACCCGAAACTCAATAGGCTTATCTCTTCAATTGCTAACGGTTTTACCAGTTTTATGGCGACGGGATTATCCGTTGCTTCCTCCGCCCGGGCGGAGGCAACGGATCCCAGGTTGAGTATCAAAATCCCGCACATCCCGTAAAAGCTGTTCAGGGAGCGCGCCTTTATGAGCGCCCGTCTTTCATTGGTGGCTTCATTGATGTCCATTTTCCCGCCTTCTTTTGCAACCCGCTTCCCCCCTTTGTTTATCCTCTGTTTGAACACCGCTTGTGATCCCATGCTGCTCGTTTCCAACTTATCAGGCCCGCCAAAAACCCCTCTGTGATCCATAATGTCTATGGCCCATAACGCCAGAAGCCCGTTGAGCCCCTGTTGAGCCCGGTGTGGCCGGTTTTTTCAGTATTCCGGATTTCCTTCCGCCCGGGCAGCCGATCCCTCCCCGGATGTAAAATCCGGAACCGGCCGCAGCCGGTAATCCTGAGCCTCAACAGTCCTGAGTTCCGACAATCCCGAGCCTCAACAATCCCGAACAGGTATGATGCCGCCATTCCGCCTTGCAGGAACGGAGAGATATTGTTGTCAAATCAGTCTGCCCTGCAATTCTACGATATTGCCGGCCAAAACTTCACAAATGCAATGTAACGGTATGTAACAGATTGTCAGAAAGGGCGGGATTTGCGGATTTACAGCTAAGGGTAATTGGCCGTAACAGTGTAGGATCCCGTGTAAGTGCCAAGTGCCGGCTTACCTGAATACTCAAGCTCTATCCCGGTTGTTATAATTAGCACGCCATTACTGTCCAAGGTACCCTCATCACTGAATGGAGTACGATACATTTCTCTAATCTTCAGAATATCTCCCTTCCCATTACTGAGATTTGCTCCTTTCTCCACGCTAAAGGTAACAGTTGCGCCTGGGGTACCGGTGATCTTGATTTCGCCCAATTGACGCGTTCCAATTTTGGGACGGGCACTATAATTGAGTTCGTCGCTATACTCAAATTTTGCCAAGTGGCCACTACTACTACTATAAAAAGCTAGTGTATCGAAGCCGCCCACGCCATCAAGGACCACCCCTCCGAGATTCATTTTGGTTATCTCTTCAATTCCTAACGATTTCAGCAGTTTTATGGCGACGGGATTATCCGTTGCCTCTCCCGCCAGAGCGGAGGCGCCAAATCCCAGGCTGAGTATCAGAAGTCCGCAAACCCGGATAGGATATTTTCTAGCCCAGCTTTTCAAATAGAGTTCCTTTATGAGTCCCCTTCCTTTCCTTTTGAAAAACTGCCACTGCTCATTTATTCTACAGCTAAGGGTAATTGACCGTAACAGTGTAGGTTCCCGTGTAAGCGCCAAGTGTCGGCGTACCTGAATACGAAATTTCTATCCCGGTTAGTAATGTTAGCATGCCGTTGCTGTCCAATCTATGCGGACCGGATCTACCAATTTGAATTCCTCTAATTTTCATATTAGTTGTCCCATTACTGAGAGTTCCTCCCACCATGCTTAAGTTAACAATTTCACTTGGGGTACCGGTGATCAAGATTTCGCCCCTTTGAGTCGCTGAAGTAGTGGGAGGGATAGTAGCATTGATATCTTCGTCATACTCAACTAAACCCAATCGGCCATTAGACTGATATAAGATTAGTGTATCAAAGCGGCCCCAGTCGACAACAGGACTGTACACCCCTCCGAGATTCATTTTGGTTATCTCTTTAATTCCTAACGATTTCAGCAGTTTTATGGCGACGGGATTATCCGTTGCCTCCTCCGCCAGGGCGGAGGTCGCAAACCCGAGGATGGCAGTTGCAAGCCCCAGGCCAATGACGGCATATGCGCATATTATAGGTAACGATTTTAAAGATTTCATTTCAGGTAAAGATTTCATCCCTATACTTTTCCTTGAGAGTTTAAGTGACATTTCGCCTGCCTCTGACATCCGATCCCACCCCGGATGTTAAATCCGGACCCGGCCGCAGCCGGTAATCCCGTGTAAGCCGCAACGCCATCTTCACATCAAACCACCCTGAAATATTGAGCCAATCGGCTATATGGAACTGTAATATTCCCGGCCAGATGGCACCCATTATTCGGACAGATGACGATACCCTGTTCATTAGGAACCATGTCACAGCCCCCTATGAATAGTTCGCTACTACGGTATAGGTACCGTCGGTGTAAATTCCGTTTGCAGCAAGCGCGGGAATTATCAGTGTCACTCCTACATTAATCGTTAATTCTCCATTGTCGTTCAGGGCCGGGTTGGCACCTGCATTATGCTTAAAGTCAGTCATTTCCATCGTGTAGTTGACATTGCCAACGGTAAGGGTTGGACCAGAGACCCCCTCTATGGATATGGAAATGTCCTGATTTTTGCTACCGGTGATCTCGAATTCCCCTGCCACCACGTTGCCAGTTGCCGTTACCCCGCTGCTAGTGGCCACAGTGACTTCACCGTCAGGCGACATTGTGACTTCCCTATCATAATTTACTCGAAGCGCTACCGTCCCAAAGTTCATTCTGATTTTCTCGGTAATATCGATCGGCGCCATGAACGCCATCGAGACAGTCCCTGTTATCGGATTATCGGCCAAGGCCGAGGTCGCAAACCCGAGGCTGGCAATTGCAAGCCCCAGGCCAATGACGGCATATCCACGTATTTTAGGTAGTGATTTTAAAGATTTCATTTCAGATAAAGATCTCATCCCTTTACTTTTCCTTGAGAAATTAAGTGACATTTCGCCTGCCTCTGACATCCGACCCCTCTTCGGATGTTAAACCCGGACCCGGCCGCAGCCGGTAATCCTGTGTAAGCCGCAACGCCATCTTCGCATCAAACCATCCTGAAATATTGAGCCAATCGGCTATATGGAACTGTAATATTCCCGGCCAGGTGGCCCCCATTATTCGGACAGATGACGATATCCTGTTCATTTGGAACCATGTCACAGCCCCTTACGGATAGTTCGCTGTTACGTCATAGATACCGCCCCTGTACTCACCGACAGATCCGGCTGGTATACGCAACTGCAGTCCAACTTTTAACATAAATTCTCCATTGGCTTCCAGAAACCCTCTTGGGCCATTTAAATCCATGTTAAGATTAGTCATTGTCAGCGTGGCACCGCTGTCATTTGACGGGTCCTCACCCGCCGCTATCGATATGTCAACGGACCGGTTTGCGGCGCCGGTGATCTTGAATTCCCCTGCCGCCGGCAACCCGGTTGACGTCATCTGTGAACCACTATCGATGTCAGAGATGACACCATCATAACCGATTGAAATCAATCTGTTTTTACTTGTATCCAGGGACACCGTACCAAAGTTCATTCTGACTTCCTCGGTAACCGTGACCGGCGACATTAACTTCACCGATACGACCGATGCCTCCTCTTCGGCCGAGGCCGGGTTCCCTTTCCTGATCAAGGCTGGATTCCCTCTTCTGACCAAAGTTGAGGCTGGGCTTGAGGTTGGGATTGAGGTTGAGGCTGAGGCTGGGCTTGAGGTTGAGGCTGGGGTTGAGGCTGGGGTTGAGGTCTCTGCGGCCAAGGCGGAGGTGGCAAGCCCCAGGCCAATGGCGGCATATGCACATAGTTCCGGTAATGATTTTAAAGATTTCAATTCAGGTAAAGATTTCATCCCTATGGTTTTCCTTGAGACCTTAATCAACATTTCACCTGCCCCCGATACATTATCTCGCAAAATTCACAGCTATATGTTCCCGCCGAGCCGCAGTCGAGCTCTTTAAAGTTTGCCGAACGTGGTTATGCTGAACATCGTTATACTGAAAAGCTGAACCTCCTTGCGATCTGGTCGTTGCGATCTGGCGCGGCCGGCCCTTCAGCAGTTCGGTATTTCCGCCTGCATTTGACAACCGGGCCCTCTCCCCGGGTGTTAAATCCGGCGCCGGCCGCATCCGGTAATTCTGCGTGAACAGCAAATTCACTATCACCCAAAACCGCGTTAAACTGGAGATACATCAGTTGGTTATATGTAACCGCAGTATCTCCAGCCAGGAGCATCCTTCATTCAAACAAATGACGATGCCATATTCACAGCCCCCTAATTATAGTTCGCTTCTACGGTATAGGTACCGTTTGAGTACACACCAGTTGGAGCATTAGCAGGTACCACCAAATCCATTCCGACAATAATATCCAATTCACCACTGGAATTCAGGGCCGGGGCGGCAGGAACATTAGTTTGTATATTCTGGAGTGTCAGTTCAGTATCAACAGAGTTGACTGTCAGTGTCGGGTTCGCCGTCGGCGTTACATCTATGGTAAGTCCCTGGCTTGGGGTGCCGGTGATTTTGAATGCCCCTGATGTTATGCTCCCGGTTGCCACAATTATACCAGTTGTTGTAATATCGACTGCATCCGCGAGGCCCAATTGAATTGTTCCTCCAGTTGTTGTATCCATCGCTATCGTTCCAAAGCTCGCTGGGGCTGTTTGGTTAATAATGATCGTTTCCAATATTGTCGCCGAGACCCCCGCTATAAGCGATGTCGCCGAGGCCGAAGTTGCTAATCCGAGGCCAGCAGTTGCAAGCCCCAGGCCAATGGCTGCATATGCACATTTTTTAGATAAAATTTTCATCATCAATCTTAATCCTTATGTTGTTCAAGTATTTAAAATCCCGTCGGTCCCCGGTACAAAATCCTGCTTCCGTAAAAATCCCCGCCATCCCAAAAAGCAATTCTTTAGAATTCAATACCCCGAGGTGATTTAAAATGCAGAATTTCAATGTTTAAAATCCGGTTACGCGAAATAATTTAGTCTGCTCAATCAGCGTGTTATAAAAACAGCACGTTGTAAAAAAACATATAGGATATTCCCGGCCAGAATAACATCAATGCGATGTAACGAAATGTAACGAAGTGTACTAAGCCGGATTTAACGGGCTTGGGGCTATGTATAATTTACTGTTACTGAATAGGTACCGCCGGCATAGACACCGGCTGGCGTCCCAGCAGGCACGTGAAGGATCATATCAATTCACCTGTTAAACTTCCCGCACTGTCTAGCTTGAGAGAGCGTGACTGAAAGCCGCCAAATAGCGTCGGCCATATATCCAGCACATGTTCGTTGGTCGTCATATTTGTTGGGAGCGTTACCTTGATGGTACGAGCCTCAACCTCTGCGTTCGGGCTACCGGAGATCCTGAACGCCCCTGCCTGCGAATTTCCATATGACGCAAATGTCGGATCACGTGAAATATGAGCAAGGCCGACAGGGGCAGAAAGCCCACTTATTCCATTTACACTGGTATCAATGAGCAACTCGCCCAAATCCACCGGGGTTAATTGCTCAATTATCAGCGGTTTCAGCAGTTTTATGGCGACGGGATTATCCGTCGCCTCCCCCGCCCAGGCTGAGTATCAAAAACCCGCACATCCGGACGGCTGACGATATCCTGTTCACAGGATGCCATGTTCACAGCCCCCTATCGATAGTTCGCTGTTACGGTATAGGTACCGTCCGTGAACTCACCAGTAGCACCAGCTGGCACACGCAAACCCATTCCTACATTAAACGTTGCTACTCCATTGCTGTCCAGGGTCAGTGTGGTACCTCCCCAAGGATAAAAAAACTCTATTGCCAGCTCACCGTCGCCATTTGACGGGTTATCACCCGCCGCAAACGTTATGT
This sequence comes from Sneathiella marina, assembly GCF_023746535.1. Taxonomy (GTDB): domain Bacteria; phylum Pseudomonadota; class Alphaproteobacteria; order Sneathiellales; family Sneathiellaceae; genus Sneathiella; species Sneathiella marina. The sequence continues at coordinate 2,370,188 of NZ_CP098747.1, forward strand.
CAACTTGCTCTCCAACGGTGCCGCCGGTGATCTTGATTTCCCCTGCCGTTGGCGACCCAATTACTATGGGGTCGCGACCAAAATCGGCGGCACGGACCACACCGTTGGTGGTGATTGCAATTATTGTAGAATCGGGCACAGGAATCACCTTTCCAAAGTTCATTTTGACCTCCTCGGTAAGAGTTAAGGGCGTCACTAACTTCACCGATACGGGCCCTTCACCCTCCTCCGCCATGGCGGAGGTCGCAAACCCGAGGCTGGCAGCTGCAAGCCCCAGGCCAATGACGGCATATGCGCACATTATAGGTAACGATTTTAAAGATTTCATTTCAGGTAAATATCTCATCCCTTTACTTTTCCTTGAGAAATTAAGTGACATTTCCTTAAGTGACATTTCGCCTGCCTCTGACACCCGCCCCCTCTTCGGGTGTTAAATCCAGACCTGGCCGCAGTCGGTAATCCTGTGTAAGCCGCAACGCCATCTTCACATCAAACCACCCTGAAATATTAAGTCAATCGGTTAAATGTAACTGTGATATTCCCGGCCAGGTGGCGCCCTTTATTCGGACGGATGACGATATCCTGTTCACAGGATGCCATGTTCACAGCCCCCTATTGATAGTTCGCTGTTACGGTATAGGTACCGTCCGTGAACTCACCTCTAACCCCGACAGGTATAAGTATTTCCATTCCAACATAAAACGTTAATTCTCCATTGCCGTCAAAATTCGTAGTGAAATTGATACCTTCTTCACTTCTAGGAACCCCCGTACTCAGCATGACACCGTCGGCATTTGTCGGGCCCGAGTTCACATCTCCCGCTAACAATATGTCAATTGCCTGGTTTGCGGTGCCGGTAACCTTGATTTCCCCTGTTACTGCCGGTCTAATTGTCACGAATGTTGCAGCAGTGCTGGCAATAAAATCACCTGCGGGGCTGAGGGTAACGGTTCCATCGCCCCCCCCGTGTCCTTCAAAAAGAAACGCTCCAAAGTCCAATTCGCGTACCTCTTCAATAGTGACCGGCGTCACTAACGTCACCGATATGGGCCCATCGCGCTCCTCCGCCAGGGCGGAGGTCGCAAACCCGAGGCTGGCAGCTGCAAGCCCCAGGCCAATGACGGCATATCCACGTATTTTAGGGAAATTTTTCACTATCAATCTGTATCCTTATGCTATTCAAATGTTTAAAATCCCGTCGGTCATGGCCACAAAATCCTGCTTCAGTAAAAATCCCCGCCATCCCAAAAAGCAATTCTCTAAAATTCAATATCCCGAGGTGATTTAAAATGCAGAATTTCAATGTTCAAAATTCAATGTTCAAAATCCAATGTTCAAAATCCGGTTACGGCCGGTTACGGGAAATAATTCAGTCTCTCTAAATTCAGCCTGCTCAATCAGCGCTTTGTAATAAAATATAGGAGATGCCCGGCCAGAGCAGCATAAATACAACGTAACGAAATGTAATAAGCTGCCGGAAAGGACGAAATTCAACGGCTTGGGGCTATTGATAACCTACTGTTATGGTATAGGTACCGGTATAGGTACCAGGCGCCTGCCCTACGTATGTGTGAAGGACTCCCCCAGTTATAAACATAAATTCGCCCTCATCATCCAACAGGTGAGGAGGGGAATTAAAATGTCGTACAGTTTCGAAAGTCAGACTGTCTCCGTCAGTATTTGTTATGTCTATAGCCGGTCCGAAATCAAGGGAAATCTCTGCATTCGGGCGGCCGGTGATCTTGATCTCCCCTGCATGCGGTGGTGTTCCATATAACGCATATGGTCCAGGAGGAACAACAGCAAAATCGCCGGGACAGCCTTCGGGAAAGTGCGGGCTATGGCTAGTCATACTCGATCGTTACCGTGTAGGTTCCACCGGTGAAATTACCAGTTGCGCCGCTTGGATACTGGAGCAAAATCCCGCTTTTTATATTTAACACCCCGTCGTCATCCAGGGTATCCCCGTTACTAAAAGATGCATAGATTCCAGCAATTGTCATTTCAACCTTTGCCTCATTCAAGGGGTTGGTCCTTTCCTCCATGGTAATGGTAACCCTTGATTTCGGGATACCGGTGATCTTAAACACCCCCGGCTGCGGCGTTCCATATGATGTTGCGCCGAGCAGGGTGAAGCCGTCATCAAAATTATCACCGACTTGAAAAATAATATAGTTGTTGCCACCGTTATCCACAATCAGCTCGCCCAAATCCATTGCGGTGGTTTCTTCAATGGTTAGCGGTTTTACCAGGTTTATGGCGACAGGATTATCCGTTGCCTCCCCCGCCAGAGCGGAGGTAACAACGCCAAGGCCAATTACGGCAAGCCCGCAAGCCTTCAAATAGCGTTTCATATTCAGTCCTTTTATGGGCAACCTTCCCCTCCATGTGCCCCGTTATGTCCAACTATGGCCCGTTATGCCCCGTTGTGGTCCGTTTACTTCCCCTGTTCACACTCTGTTTCTGAGTTGCTTTTGATCTGCAACAGGCCAAGGCGACCTGCCGTCAATCTGCCTTCGGATTCCGGAGTCCCCTCGCCCCAGTGCCTCGAGCCCCCAGTGCCTCAAGCCCTCTGTGCCTCGAGCCCCCAGTGCCTCAAGCCCTCTGTGCCTCGAGCCCATTGTGCCTCGAGCCCTCTGTGCCTCGAGCCCATTGTGCAGGCAGGCTTTACGAGCTCCTTAACGTACATTTGGAAGCCGGATGCAATTGTAATTCGGGTAAAATTTACAGTAAGTCAGCAGGCAATATGTAGCTGCCGCTTCTGCTATTGAAAGTAGCTCTTTCCGCCTTAAAAAACCACGAATGCAATGTAACGAAATGTATTGAACTGCCGGAAAGGACGAAATTCAACGGCTTGGGGCTATGTATAATTTGCTGTTATTAAATAGGTGCCGGTATAGGTACCAGGTGCCTGCCCCACGGAGGTGCGAAGGACTCCCCCAGTTATAAACATAAATTCGCCCTCACCATCCAACAGGTGAGGAGGGGATTTAAAATGTCGTACAGTTTCGAAAGTCAGACTGTCTCCGTCAGTATTTGTTATGTCTATTGCCGGTCCGAAATCAAGGGAAATCGAAATCTCTGCATTCGGGCGGCCGGTGATCTTGATCACCCCTGTATGCGGTGGTGTTCCATATAACGCATATGGTCCAGGAGGAAGAACAGCAAAATCGCCGGTATCAGTAACAGCAACGAATCTTTCTATACTGGTATCAAGGAACATCGTGCCGAAATTAAGTGGGGTGATTTCTTCAAGGGTGAGCGGTTCCAGCAGTTCTATGGCGACAGGATTATCCGTTGCCTCCCCCGCCCGGGCGAAGGTAACCATTCCAAGGCCAATTGCGGCAAGCCCGCAAGCCCTAAAAAAGCGTTTCATATTCACTCCTTTTATGAGCATTTATTATGAGCATTTTTTGAGTACTTCAGGTATGCACACTCTCTCTTCTCTCTGCCCCTCTTCTCTCTGTGGCTCGCGAATATTCGTTAAGTGACGTCAGCCCTTTATGTGATTATGTGGCTTTCCCTGCCACAAATAATATAATTGCATTGTAACGTATTGTAATGACCCCGAAATCGCCGAGGCTGCCTTCAGGAAAATGCAGGGCCTTGGCTATTCATACTCGATCGTTACCGTGTAGGTTCCACCGGTGAAATTACCAGTTGCGCCGCTTGGATACTGGAGCAAAATCCCGCTTTTTATATTTAACACCCCGTCTTTATTCAGGGTATTCCCGTTACTAAAAGATCCATAAACTCCGGCAATTGTCAATTCAACCTTTGCCTCATTCCTGGGATTGGTCCCTTCCTTCATGGTAATGGTAACCCTTGATTTCGGGATACCGGTGATCTTAAATACCCCCGGCTGCGGCGTTCCATATGATGTCGCGCCGTGCAGGGTGAAGCCGCCGGGAAGTTCATCACCGACTTCAAGATAAATATAGTTGTCGGGATTGTTGCCCACAATCAGCTCGCCCAAATCCATTGCGGTGGTTTGTTGAACGGTTAGCAGTTTTACCAGGTTTATGGCGACAGGGTTATCCGTTGCCTCCTCCGCCAGAGCGGCGCTAACAACTCCAAGGCCAATAGCGGCAAGCCCGCAAGCCTTCAAATAGCGTTTCATATTCGGTCCTTTTATGGGCAACCTTCCTCTCCATGTGGCCCGTTATGCCCCTATACCTGATGTGTTCCGTTTACTTCCCCTGTTCACACTCTGTTTCTGAGTTGCTTTTGATCTGCAACAGGCCAAGGTGACCTGCTGTCAATCTGCGTTCGGATTCCGGAGTCCCCTCGCCCCAGTGCCTCGAGGCTTTTGTGCCTCGAGCCCTTTGTGCAGGCAGGCTTTACGCGCTCCTTAAAATACAGTAGGAAGCCGGATGCAGTTGTAATTTGGGTAAAAATTTACAGTAAGTCAGCAGGCGATACGTAGCTGCCGCTTCTGCTACTAAAAATAGCTCTTTCCGACTGAAAAAACAATATATGCAATGTAACGAAATGTAATGACCCCGAAATCGCCGAGGCTGCCTTCAGGGAAGTGCGGGGCCAATAAACGCGTGCCGCATCCCCCAAAATAAAAAGGGTCCGGCACATCTGCACCGGACCCGTAAAAATGCTCCCCGGATATTCCCGGACAGAAAATCTGTATGCAAACCGGTTAGACGGTTTTATCTGTATCCTCCTCACCGCTCGCGCCATCTTCATCGTCGGTATCCTCCTTTTTATTTCCCCTCAAGGGGGCATATTGCGTGCCAGACGGTGCGGGAGAGGCCACAGGAATATTGCCAACGGCGTCATCCCCATCGCTATCCTCAATGCCGGGCTGGTCCGGTGCAGCATTGGGTCCGCCCTCCAGATCCGTCAATTCGACAACTATATTCCGGTCTGCAACCTGCAAGGCCTGGGTAGGCCCCCCGACCACCAGGTCAACCTCTTCCTCTTTATTGTCGTTGCCTCCGGCGCTGGTGGCAACTGCCCGGTTGGGTAAGTGCAGATCAGCATCCTCATATCCGCCCCGGGAGGGGTCGTTATCGCCGTTGTTACCGGTGGGGGCTGTCAGACAGTCAGGCCGCCGCCAGCAGCAAAGGGGCAAAGCCGCCCCCGTTTTGATATTTGCTTCGCGTTTCGGCTTGAAACAGAGGGACCAGCAATCCTTGCCGTTTGAGCCCGAGAGCGCGGGGAGAAGCGCCCAGATAACATTCGGCTTCGCCATCAGCGGCACCATGGCAAGCTCCATCAGAATAAATTCCAGCTTGATCGTGAAAAGCTCCGTCCAGGAAAGTTCCTTGAGATAATAAACAACAACGAAGCCGTCAAAGACGTGAAAGGCATTCATGCCGATAAAGATTACCAGGGCATTGCTTACCTGCCGCATCGTGATGGAACTGGTGCACAGGCTACTGGATCCAAACAACAATGCGAATACAAGAGCAATGATTTCGGCCCCAAATCCCCCGACAGTTCCCCGCAACACAAGGTTTTGCCACCCATTATCCTGCTTTTTCCATGTATTGGTGACGGACAGGATCATGATGGCCATGTTTGAGGCGCCGATGAATGTTCCGGATACAATACGAAGGCAGCTCATCCCACAGGCATTCAAGGGGTATTCCGTGCCCTGACAGATATCGGCGCAGCAAATACGTTTCAGGCAGGGGCGTTTCTTCTTGTTCAATGTATTGAACAGTGCCGGAATACCCGGAAGAAATCCGAACCAGAGGATGATCGTTCCCGCCCAGCGGAGCGCATAGGAAAGGCTGGTATCGCCGGCAAATTGCGGTTTGTAGTAGGTCATGGCGATGGGGATGGTCACCAGGCTTATGAGAATAATTGAAAATGCAGCAACGAGCCCGCGCATTTTTCGGCCCATATTGTCCTGAAACCTGGTTTTTATTTGCGTGCAATGTTGATTGCAGGCCCCGTTATCATCGAAAAAATTTACTGGATCCGACGGATAGGCGTAAGGATCCGTGCTAGCGTCTTGGGGATCGGGCGATATAAACCGGCGCAATTCCGTTGAATAATAACGGGCGCCGGCAAAATACAGGCCGGTCTCGATATCAAGCTTCATTCCGGCAAATGTCACCGTAAAATTAAAGCTGCCGGTTGTGTTTTCTGCGTCAATAGCCCCATATGTATCAAACATGACAGCCGCGGTTTTAGCGCCCTTTTCATCGGTTGCCAGCAAACTGCTGCCAAGATCATCGAGATGGATATAGACGTCTCCGGCGGTATGAATTCCCTGCGCCTGTAACGGCTCGGGAATAGATGCGGGCGGTGAAACGGCACTTGTTTCGAAGGATTTAAACAGCGGCTTGTCCGCCGTCTTGTCCTCTGCAAGGGTAAATTCAGCGAACACACCAAAAACACCGATGGCTTTCACCGTTCGCAAAACCATTCCGTCCGGTTTTCGCGTAACAGTATAGTCCGGGCTGACCTCGATATGCACGGTGCCGTCAGGGGACGCCTTGATAAAACGGTGCCCGGCAATATCCGTTACATACGCCACCGTCGATGTCTTGTCATCACCGGTGCCGGACGACTGGGCAAGGTTCCCAAACGCATCGAACAGCAAGTCAACCCTCCGGCTTTCTGTTGCCAGGGTACGGATGTTGCCATTCCGGTCAAAGGTTGCTTCCAAGGGATCATCGCCGGTAACCTTCGTGACCTGATACCCGGTTTTATTGGTTTCAAAGGCTGTAATATTGTTGTTGACCGCAACGCTTTGAAGGTTTTCGGAAGGGCCGAATTTATACTCTCTCAATCCGGCATCGGCAGGCGCCAGATCGGAGACCAGCTTTCCCCGGTGATCGTAATTGAAGGCCTGCCGGGAGATCATATCCCCCTCCATGCGGGCCGACCGCGCCAGCTTGGCAGTGTTCAGTGATCCGTTTGTTGCGTATCCAAGAGACAGGTACGGCTTCGTATTTTTTCTGGCTGTGTTGGCAACCGTAAAATTGGCTATGTTGCCGAATTTGTCGTAGTTGCGATATTCCGTGACACCATTTCCATAGCGGGTGACGATGGGACGGCCATGGGAATCATGCCCGTCAAAATGCGCGATCGGTTTATCTGTACCCGCCCAGGAGATCCTGCGGGTTATGCCCATGGCGTCATGGTCAAACTGCAAGGACCGGCCGCAGGGAAAATGCCTCCGGGATACGAACCCGTCGGGTGTCAGGCTGGAGCGTACTGTTTCGATGTAATCCTCGCCGAGTGTGAGGGTACGCTCAATTTCCTGTCCGGTCGGGGCAAATCTGAGGGCCGTCCGCCAGCCATCCGGATGTGACAGGACATATCCCGTACTTCTGTTTTGTGCATCGGCAATATAGGCAATGCCATAGGTTTTCTTTTTACCGTCCAGCCCGGTATGTGTGGTGGCGGTTGGCCGGCCCAACCAGTCAAAATCCGTGTCGAAGACCTCCCCGTTCTTGACTTCGCGGGAAATCAGAAGGGTTGGGTCCGACATGCAGGTTGAGGTGCCTGTGACGGGATTATTCTCCTCGATACAAATATCCTGCGCATTCCATTTATATGTGCAGCTTTGGCCGAGCGGATCAATTTTTTCGGTGATCCGGCCAAGGACGTCGTAGGAATATCTGGTGGGCTTGGAATCAGACTGGTTATGGGTTTCAACAACCCCCTTCGGGTTCTCCAGCTCGCTTGACAGGGACAGCAGCTCGCCATTTTTCGCCAATGTTGTCGTGGTAACTTCAATCTGGTCCTTTTCCTGCCGTTCCCACGCTGTCCGAACCAGGGTTCCATCGGGCCTCTTTTCCTCAAACACCCGTCCGAAATCATCAAAACAGGTCTCAAGCCACAGGATCCTGGATTTCTTGAGGCCCTGGATCCTGACCGACAGGTTTTCCGGGCTGGCTTTAAGCTCCAACGGTGTGCTTGTCATGTTTCTCACCGCACAGGAAGAATATCCGTGGCAGATCAATTGCCAGGTTTTCCTGTCCAGTTGCATGGCTTCGATGACGGGACGGAACATGTCATCGACATAACACCGGCTTTCGTAACTAACGCCGGGGGCATTTCCTGCCCTGATTGATTTGATGCAAAAGAGTTTCAGGACCTTATCAAAACCCGTTTCAGTTTTTGCCAGGCAGACGAGCTTTTCCTGATCGGGTTTTGACCAATCCTGGGGGGCGCTTGGATCAAACCCGTATTGCGCGATCCTTTCGCCAAAAGCATCATATGCTTGCGCGGTCACATTTCCCTCCGCGGTTACAGCCCGGACGGGAAGGCCGTATCTGAGGTCGGTTTCCAGGCTTTCCGTTTGCGTTTGCTTTCCGTCAGCTGAGGTGAATACAGATTTGAACCGGCTGAAATCGTCCGAATAGGAATGCTCGATCGTCAAGCCATTGCGGCCCACATGCCTTTTCGGCAGACCATAGTCTCCCAATTCGCTGATTTTCTTGTTGGAATAGGTTGTGCCCTCAACAAGGGTTTGATGGGAAATGGCCTTAATTTTACCCTTTGTGTCGAAATTATAAGTATAGGTGTCGTCTTTCAGCAAAGGGCTGTTTTCAGTGACCATATCGCCATTGGACGTATCGAAAAGCGCCGTTCTTTTCGGCAGGCGCAAATGCAGGTTTCCGATGACGGGCCCCTTCTGAACAGTATAGACGGCCGTTGTTTCCGGCGTCTGGACCTCTTTGATATTTCCTTCTTCATCATATTTGTTGAGGGTCACAACGGTGCTCATCAGGGCCCCTTCAAAAAAGCTTTTAGCAGTTGTCCGGAATAGGAGCGGAACCCCGATAATGTGATCGATATATTCATAAGTCGTTTTGCCCGACAGGTAATGATAGGTTGTTTTCGAAGGTTCAGCGCCGTAAACCGCTAATGCGGTCTCCTGTTCACCGCGCCCCTGTGCTTGAGCCTTGCAAATCATGCCCTCTTCTATCAGGACGGCAATCCTTTGTTTTGTAAGGTTATATCTGTAATACTCGCCGCTTCCCTCTGCCCTGTCCCAGATCACAACATCGCGTGCGTATCTGGTCCCGTTTCTTGAGACCATAAAGCCGCTGGCATTTACAATCCTTTCGTAGATGCTCTGTTTACCGGACAGGCCATTGACGATAATTGTGGATGTATCAACGATGCCCAGAGTGCCGGATTTGGACTGGTAGGTTGTCTTGAAACGCAGGCCCGTTGTCTCGATCAACTCCGTCAGCATATTTTTAGTAGCCGTTGTATTGCCCCAAATAAACTCGACGGGATTTTTGGAAATAATGTCTGATGGGTTCTTTGCATCGGTAGCAGAGGTTTGGATAAACCGGACGGTGCCTTTCTCGTGCATTAAAGTATATTTGCGAACGGGTATATCATTCCGCTTGGTTATGATTTCCGATAAGCATCCACTCACTCCGTCTGCGTATGTGAATTCTATTGATGCAAATTGATTTTTGGCGGTTCCGTAAGAAATATTTACAGGCCGATTACTGTCATCATATTCGTACTTGATACAGTTTCCATAGGCATCTTCAGATTGAATAGCAACATATACTTCTCGTTCTGATACTATGTTGGTACTCTTTTCGAAATCCGTTTTATTTCCCTCATGATCAAATGATCTCAAGCCCCAGAGCGACGTTTTTTCAGCAATAATCAAGTGATCCTCAACGAAATAATTGCCGCTCCCATCGGAAAGAGCCTGTGGAATACCTTCAATCTGCCACCCCGGCCCGATATAAGATGCCACTTCAGTTTTCCCGCTGGAATAAGAAAGGGAAAAGGCTGGCTGCATCTCTCGAACACCGGGAACTGCCTCAATTTCCAAAATATAATTGGATGAACCATCATATTTACTGATAAAAAAACTACCGGCTGGCTTACTTACAACTAGTTTGTCTTTATTCATGATGTCTTCTTCTTTGTCGGATGAAAATGTCTATTGACGAGCACTTGCCTAAGGACGTGGAAAACTGGGGCCTGTGCCAAAAAACTCGATTTTTACAACAACTAGTCGTTTCGTATTTATTCCGGAAATGCTTCTGACTTCACAACGACTAGCCAATAAAATGGCCTTGTAGTAAGATCCGATCCAATTGGACGGGGTTTCACTTTCCAATGACATTACATGGACAAGCGCGCCACAAAAGACGAGTTCAACTTAAAGATTTGTAATTAAATGACTGTTCAGAATATGTTGATTTTATTTGGAATTACACTCGGGCTGGTCGTTGTTGCCTGCCTTGTCCTTATGTGGCTCTTTTACGGCAATATATACAAATTCAATAACAACCCCGATACGCCGGCACAATTGGGCCTGGCAGACATCGACGTGGTCAATTTTACTTCCGAGGATGGCACAGAAGTTAAAGCCTGGATTAAGCCGCCTGAAGGGGACGCTCCCGTAATCCTTTATTTTATGGGTAACTTTACCTCCATTGGACCCTCGGTCCAGACGCTGCAGCCATTTCTGGAACAGGGTTATGGCCTGGCGGCCTTGGTATATAGAGGCTCTAGCGGATTGGAAGGCGAGCCGTCTGAAGCGGCATTTACCGCCGATGCCCGCTCCCTCTATGATCAGCTTGACAGCCTGATGAAGACACCGGTTTCAGCAACAGATCGGCTGGCTTTTGGCTATAGTCTCGGGTCTGGCATTGCCGTCACCCTGGCAACAGAACGGGATGTCGGGGGTGTCATCCTGGTTGCTGCATATAGTCGCTTTTGTGATTACTTTACGGGCCGGTATTACGGTCTGCCCTTTTGTTACCTGATGCACAAGGAGCGTTATGATTCAATTGATCGTATCAACAGCATAAATACGCCGCTTTTGATGCTTCATGGAGAGCTGGATACAGCAATTGATATTCGTTTCGGAAAACGGCTGTTTGATGCGGCGGACGAACCCAAGAAGTTTGTCCCCTTCGAAAATGGAACGCATGTTAATATATTGTCAGAAGGGCTGGCCGAAGAAGTAACAGAGTTTTACGACACCGTCATCAAACAGAACTGACTTATTTGCCAACCAATAGCTCGTTGAGGATTTTTCCGATTTCTCCGATGGTCGGATCAATCATCATGTTAAAATGGTCGCACTCAAATTCCTGGATTTCTATATTTCCGGAAACCCATTTTCCCCAGCCAAGATCAGGACCCGCGCGAAGAAAATCAACACTCGCTTCAGCGCCCTTGAAGAGTAGAATGTCCCCAGCATAATCATTGGGACTGTATCGATTTTCCGCCGCAAGATAGGCTTGGGTCATACGGCGACCCAAGAGCTCATCGGGAATGGTTTCCCCGCTGTCCAGATACCGTTTAATTTCAGTATTTTCACGTCCGGCATGCCTGCCTCGCCATTTTCTCACAGGCCAGTTAAGCGCGAAGCTAAGGCTCCAATGACGAGCCATCCAAATTTTCTCAAAAATGCTCATTTTTTGCGGATCGACATCCGGTGCCATGGAATCAAAATAAATCAGGTTGCCTATTTCAAACCCCTTCTGCTGAAGTTGCTGGGCCATTTCAAATGCAATGACACCCCCTCCCGAATAACCAGCTAGGTTATAGGGACCTTCCGGTTGCTGCTTCAATAAAGCGCTGACATAACATTCAGCCATATCTTCGATGGTTTCGTGAATATCGCTCCCGCCGTCCGAGCCAAGGGCTCGTAATGCATAAAAGGGAAGTTTGGGGTCTATATAACCCGACAAAGAACGAAAATTCAGAACATTTCCGCCGGCTCCGTGGACAAGATACAAGGGCTTAACAGTTGCTGAACCTTCTTTAATCTGGACCAGGGGAGACCATTCTTGTTCTGACTTGCTTTCTTTTTTCTCCACCGTTGTCTCCGTCTCATCCAGTATAATATTGCCCTTGTCGATAACGACATCAGAAAGGCTCCGCAGTGTCGGAGATTGAAATAATGTAGCAAGGGGCAGATCCGTCAGAAATTCTTTCCTAATTTTTGCGAAAAGACGAACAGCAGCTAGCGAATGTCCACCCAGGTCAAAGAAGTCAGCTTCCGGCACCGGCTGATCAACACCCAGGAGGTCGGACCAGAGGGATGCCATTTTTTCTTCTACGGGATTTGCATAAGAAGCCCCAACAGCAGCAGATTTCTCAGTACTTTTCTGAGGTTTCTTGCGGCGCGGCTCCACTGTCTTCAACATCTCGCGGACAAGGTCCTTCATCGATGTCGGCGAAACAACCATCTGCCGTTCAGGAATATTAAGCATTCTGGAGAAAATCATATTTGATTCCCGCGCACATATACCCTGGGCGATCATGACATCGAAGAGGAGCTCGGGTGAATTATGCCAATCGAAGCTATCTCCTTCAACCCGGCGCAAGGCAAACCCCTCGAGTATCAACAATGGCGCGCCTTGCTCATCCAGAAAGACAACATCAAAGCTTGCAAAACGGCCAGGTGTTTCAGCAACCAGTTTGGCTCGGGTAACGAAGCGTTGAGGCAAGGGTTTCAAGAAGCGAATGCGATCTACAGACATGGGCGCGTAAAAGGCCCCTTCACTGCCGACATCAGGAAGTAAATTTAGACCTATTGTAGCTGCAGTATCTGTCAGTCCCGGATGTGCGTTATATGCATCCAGGTCTGAAAGGAAAGTTTCAGAAAGCGCGAAGTCAGCTTCGATTTCCCGGTCGCCAATACGAATTTCACCTACATTGTCCCAGCGCGGTCCAAAATCTATAAGGTCTTCTTGGGAATCCTGACCACTGCTCTCCGATCTCAGTAAATTAGACATTCGCTGGAGGTCTCGAGGAATTTTTCGATCATTGAGGCGTTTGATTACGATTTGCGCGCGGCAATGCTCAACCAAGGGGGCTTCAGCAGAAAGTGTACTTTGGATACGCAATTCATATCCCTGATCGTCCGGGATCAGCGTGATAACTACACGTGCCCGTAAATTTTCCGGGAAGATCATTGGATTGACAAGGGACAACGACTGTATTTCCCATTTGCGTCCGCTGGACACAACGTCCATGGCAGCGCAGGCAATCTCGATATAAGCCGTACCGGGCAGCACTGGAATACCACCAACAACATGCTCATTTATAACCCAGAGATCTGAAGGATCATAAAGCGCCGTAAAACTAATGGCACCGTCCTCTCCTACTTCTTTGTACCCAAGGAGCGGATGTGCTTCCAGAGACTGATGCTCGATTTGATTGTAAGCGCGAGAGGCCATTCCCACATCTCGCCAGACCCCCCAGGATACAGCAATGCCATCCTCTCGTGAAGCGGCCAACGCCTCTAAATAACTGTTTGCTGCGACATAATCCACTTGCCCTGGAGGTGCTGTAATAACCGAAGTTGAAGAAAATACAGCAAAGAAATCCAGGGTCCCTTGAGGAAACAGATTAGCAAGATGTTCTCCTCCTACGACCTTTGCAGACATGACCTTGTGAGCATCTTCAACAGATTTTACCATCATCGGCGCGTCATCCATTGTCCCGGCCCCATGGAACAAACCGTCGACCCCCCCAAAATTGGCACGCACAGTGTCAATCGCTGCAGCAATTGCCGAAGAGTCCGAAACATCCGCGCTGACAAAAAGAACTTCACCACCCGCCGATTTTACGTCTTTCGCGATATTGATAGCTTCACTTACATTTGACTCAGGCTCACGTTTTAGAACCTTCGCCCAATCCTTACTGTCAGGCATCTCTTGCCGACTAATCAGTGCAATTCGCGCCTTTGCTGTATGACCGAGATATTTGGCCAGTTCAAGGCCAATGCCGCCAGTTCCGCCGGTAATTACGTATCTGCCGTTAATCTTCATCTTATCGGGAAGATCATTCATCGCAGGCACATTAAGACGGTTAAATTCTTGTTTGAAACGCTTCCGCCCTCTAAATGCTACGGCATCTTCAGCCGTTTCACCGTCATGCTCTTCTATTATGGCTTCCGCTACCCATGGGGCTTGTTCAGCCTCTTCGAAATCCAAGTACTGCGTAACAAGTGATGGAATTTCTCTGGGCGCAACCCTAACCGGACCCAGGAGTGTCCCCAATTCCGGATGCTGGACTTGCTCCCCAACCACAGAAAGCGCGTTTGTGCCTAAAAAACTCAAGCGAACCAGATCTTCCGGATCTTCCGCCTGCAGGGCACGACACAGTAAAAAGGCACTATCAAATACATGAGATTGTGGCGTTATCCCCTGAGTTCCCATCGGCCAGCAGTGAACAATATTACTGGGCATTTCCGGCAGTGCCTTCAACAGCGCTTCATAATCCTCAGCGCGTCCGGCAGCAATTTGAAAATTACACCCATCCTGAGAAAATCCGTCACCGGTACGCACGGTGAAGCATTTTTCCCGGCGCGCCCTTAGCTTCTGAATCAACGCTTCAGAAACCGCATCCTCTCCCACAAACAGGAGCCAGCTTGTATCACAATTAGGTTCAGCAGGTGGAATAGGTGCAAGGTTCCAGGATGGCGACAGAAACCAATTATCCGGATTGGCGATACGCTTCAGGTGAATTGCAGGCTCTGTTTCTTCAGCTTCTTTCGTATTAACTCCCGAACCCGGTTCAATCCAATGCCGATCTTTCGCGAAGGCATATGTTGGGAGTGAAACACGTTGCCCTTTGGCACCCGGTAGCTTGTCCCATTCGAGATTGCCGCCATTCGCCCATATGGACCCGGCCGCGTTTAAAGCCGTAACCATATCGTTTTCAGGTTCTTTTGGTGGCCTGCCAGAAGCAATAACGGCGACGGGTTTATGTTCTCCGTGACTCATTTCCGCAAGCGGCCCCAAAGTTTTACCAGGACCGACTTCAAGTAAAATTTGCCCGGGTTTCCTCAAAATTGTTTCCACGGCATCCGCAAAAAGAACAGTATGACGGAGGTGGCTTACCCAATAATCGACGGTGGAAAAATCATCCTCTTGCGACCAATCTCCGCGCAGGCTGGAAACAAATGGAATTTCCGGCTGTTTAAGGTTAATTTCTGAAATACCATCTCGAAAGTTTTCCAGCTGATTATCGAGAATACGGCTATGGGCGGCAACGTTGATCCGAATTCGGGTCGCTTCAAACTCTGTCCCCTTAAGCTGCATTTCCAAGGCATCAATTCTGTCGATTTCTCCGGAAACAACGCAAAGTCCTGGGGCATTTAGCGCCGCTATGTCTAGGGTATCCCCAATCAACTCTGAGACTTTAGTGAGCGGGGCGGGAATCATACTCATTGCGCCTGCCGCTGCTGCATCCATGACTTTTCCGCGCCAAACCACTATTTTCAATGCGTCAGCAACAGACATGACATTCGCAATGACGGCTCCGGCATACTCACCTGCACTATGGCCAAGAATGGCGGATGGAAACACACCCCACCCCTGCCACATCCTTGCGTAGGCATATTCTAGAATGAACAATGCGGGGATCGCATAACCCGACATTTCCAGTTTACCACGTGCACTTTCGTCATCGATGGTTTTTTCGAACATGACCGAGTAAAGATCCTTAGGTGCAATATCCGGCATATTTGCAAAGCATTCCTCGACCGCCTTTTTAAATTCGAGCGATGTTTCGAGGAGATCTGACCCTGCACCCGGGTATTGGGCACCGCCTCCTGGAAACATGAACACGATCTCGGCTTGTGAGCCTGTTGCTGACCCGGTAGCGATACGCGTTGGTGTTTCCTGCCACAATGCGGCACTAAGACCCGCTGTGTCTTTTGCAACTATGGTGCGTCGCTCGGAAAATTCACGGCGACCGTTGCGTAATGTATAGGCAGCATCAGCAAGCGAAGGCATATCCTCGGAGCCAACAAAATCCCGCCATTTATCTTGCAAGCCATCAAGCGCAATCATGTTTCGTGCGGAAAAGGGGAGAAGTCTCCAACATTCTTCCGTATCTACAGGCAAGCGCTCCGGCGCCTCCTCAACAATGGCATGGGCATTTGTCCCGCCAACACCGAGGGAATTTATACCTGCCCGTCTTGGTGTCTCACTTCGCTGCCATTCCTTGCTTTGGTCAACGACGTAAAAGGGACTGGACTGCAAATCAAACCGACTATTTGGCGTTCGGTAATGTAAGGATGCCGGAATTACATTATGTCGCATGGCTTCGACGACTTTTATAAGACTGGTTGTGCCTGCCGCCGTATCGAGATGCCCCACATTACTTTTAACAGAACCGATACCACAAAATCCTGTTCCACCCCCGCCATAGGCTTGCGCAAGACCAGCCAGTTCAATGGGGTCACCTACCGGTGTTCCCGTTCCATGTGCTTCGATATATCCAATAGTTTCTGCCGGGACCCCAGCGATGGCTAATGCTTCCGCCGCTGCTTCCGCCTGACCATCAACACTTGGTGCGAGATATCCAGCTTTTTGCGCACCGTCATTGTTGATAGCAGATCCAAGCAGGACGGCGCGGATATCATCACCATCAGCTATGGCATCTTCCAGTCGGCGCAAGACAACCAGGGCAGCGCCGGAGCCAAAAACAGTCCCTTGACTATCATCATCAAAGGGTCGGCAAAGTCCGTCCGGCGACTGGACTTCCCCCTCTTCAAAGATATAGCCATGACGGTGCGGTAATTCGACTGTAACACCGCCGGCGATGGCCATGTCACATTCCATTGACAGCAAGCTGGCTGCCGCCTGATGCACGGCGACAAGTGACGTGGAACAAGCAGTTTGAACTGCTACTGAAGGGCCCTGTAAATTCAACAGATAGGAAAGCCTGGTGGTTAGGAAATCCTTGTCATTCCCGGTATGCCGAAGAAGAAACATACCGATTTCTTCAACCAAATCCGGGTTAGTGAGAATATTAAGCGGCAAATAAGCCTGCATACCGGATCCGGCAAAAACGCCAATGCTACCGTCAAATTGTTCCGGCATATGGCCTGCATCTTCCAGCGCTTCCCAGGCACATTCCAGAAAATGGCGATGCTGCGGGTCCAAAATGGAGGCTTCACGCGGAGAAAATCCAAAAAATCCAGCGTCAAAATTCTCCATATCTGTAAGAAAATTAGCTGCGCGAACATAGTTAGGGTTGGATAGATCTTTTGCTGGGACACCGTCTGCCCGCATTTCTGATTCCGTAAACCACCGGGTTCCCATTCGCTCACTAGCCAGCAATTTCCAGAATTGGGCAACATTACGCGCCGACGGAAACCGTCCGGCCATGCCGACAATTGCTATCTTCTCGGAAGATTGAATTCCTTCAAAATTATCTGTCATCTTGATCGCTAATTTCCATCAAAATCTGCGGCACCAAAGCTTCAGAAGGGGATTTTATATTATTAAAGAATGTCATGGCTGTGCAGATGTTCCCGCCCGACGACTCATTCTTGCTCGGCGTGCGGCTGCTCGTTGCGCTCCCCGCTCCGCGGCAGTTATTTTACCTTCTTCGTCACCCGTTCCGCCTACATGATCAGCTAATGTCTTTATTGTCGAATATCGGAACATATCGGTAATGGCTATTTCTTTGCCAAATTGTTCTTTCAAGCGCCGCTGCACCTGAATAACCAAAAGCGAATGCCCGCCAAGATCGAAGAAATTATCTGTAACGCCAACTTCTGACAAACCTAGTGCCTCACACCAGATTTTCGCGATCAGGTCTTCGGTATCATTTGTTTTCGTTTCCGCCGAAAGGGTCGACTGCGCCCGTGGTTGAGGAAGCGCTTTTCGGTCGATTTTCCCGTTCGGTGTTTGAGGTAATGCGTCCAATAAAACGACTTGGGACGGCGTCATAAATTCAGGAAGTACTTCTCTGACTCTCTTACGGATGTCAACCGGATCGCCTTTTTGGCCCGGCAGGATGGTCGCGAAGGCAACCAGCCGTTTATCACTTTCGCCGCTTTCGAATACCGTTACGGCAGCATCTTTTACTTCATCAAGCGATCCTAACGCCGCTTCAATCTCTCCGAGTTCTATCCGGTGCCCGCGAATTTTAACCTGATTATCCAGACGGCCATGAAATTCAAGACGTCCATCGGGCATGTACCGGACGAGATCGCCCGTCCGATATACCCGCCCCTCCTCCATTTCAAGAAACCGTTCAGCGTTCAGTTCAGGCCGTTCCCAATATCCATCAGCGACACCATCGCCACCGATCCAGAGTTCTCCTGCGACACCGCTGGGCAATGATTGACCATATTGATTGCGTACAGAATAAATCGTATTTGCGAGGGCATTTCCCAGAGGGATTGTGTCGCCAATCTTTTCCAGTTGAGCAACAGACGACCAAACCGCCGTTTCTGTCGTTCCATACATATTGAGGAGTGTCCCCTGAAGGCTTGCCTTCAAGTTACGAGCAAGATCAGGAGGAAATCCTTCCCCGCCGACCATCATTACGTCAAGCTTGCCTAGAGCGGTCCGCCCCGCCTCTTCCGCAACCAAAAAGGATGCCATCGAAGGTGTGCATTGAAAATGTGATATGTCATGCTCAACGATTTGCTCAGCGACAGAGGCCTGTCTCGCCACACCACCCTCAGCCAGCATATTGTTTTTCAGCTCGTTGATGTGAGTGAGGTGCTTTAAAACCAAGTCCGTATCAACACCAAAGTCAATCAGGCAACCAATCTCATCGACGCCCATTTTAGCAATATTTCGAACTAACTCCTGACAGCTTTCTGCAGTGCCAAATAACCCGCTTGTTTGGTAATATCTCTCGAAAGCATGATCGAGCAGCGCCTCCGTTTCCTCGTCGGTCAGCTCTTGTTTCTCAAACACTTCTTGAGGTGTAACACCCGTCGACTCAGCTTTTTGCTTGAAGGTGGGGGAACTCCAGGAAGCGCGCCGTAACAAGTCGACAGAACTTCTTAAATATTCCTTCATCGGATCGCGGACTATCTCTCGGACTTCATCTTCGTCCTCTCCGACAAAGGTATGCAGCATTAAGGTAACCTTGCCGTGACCCGGATGCCCCGCTTCTCGCCAGGCTACTCGATAGGCCCGAATTTTCTCGGCAACATCTTCAAACTTTTGCCCCAAAAGATGCGTCAGTACATAGCATCCCTTTGTCGCCGCTGCCGCAAAGGTTTCTGGGTTCCCGGCGGCAGTAAGCCAAAGCGGAATATCTCCATTTACCGGGCTTGGTAAAGTCGATGTCTCTACCATCTCTCCTTTATGATTGGGAAAGGGCAAGCTCTCGCCACGCCACAGGGCGCGCAATTTATCAATACCTTCCAGCATGATATCTTTACGGTCATCAAAATTATCCGGCTGTAAGACGAAATCATTGGGCTGCCAACCGCTGGCAATGGCAATTCCAGCACGACCATCTGAAATATTGTCTATCAGCGCCCAATCTTCGGCGACACGGATTGGATGATGCAGGGGCAATACGCAAGAGCCAGCCCGAATATGAACATTCTTCGTAATTCCGGCTACCGCTGCAGAACTTACTGCAGGATTTGGATAAAGCCCCCCGAATGCATGAAAATGCCGTTCCGGCGTCCACACGGCTTCAAAACCGTTTTCATCGGCGAACTTGGCCCCCTGCAATAACAATCGATAGGCATCGGGTCCCGTCCCGGAAACTTCGGAAGCAAAATAAAACAGGCTGAATCCCGGCACCGGCGTTGTTTCCGCACCGTCTGTTTGCAAGACGATTGTAAATCCCCGTGCCAGCGTCCAAAATATCTCGAGAACTGAAATATCAAAGGATACGGACGTTATTGCCAATAATCGGACGTCATCATCATGGGGAACGGCGAGATCTGTTCCGGCAAAGAAATTCACGATATTCCGATGCGTCAGCATAACGCCCTTAGGGATGCCGGTTGATCCTGAAGTATACATAAGATATGCAAGATCTGCAGACTCCCCGTCAGGTGCAGTGAATGCCCCGGCTTCTGCATCCGGGTAGATAATCTTCTGTGAATCCAAACGGAACTTCAATTCCGTTGCTGGACTGGCAATAATAAGCGGCGCGGCGCTGTCCTCGAGCATAAAAGCGACACGTTCGGCAGGATATGAAGGATCGAGAGGAAGATAAGCTGCCCCTGTTTTCAAAATTGCCAACATCGAGATAATTAGATCCGCAGATCGCTCCAGACATAATCCAATAACAGTCCCTCTCCCGGCTCCTCGCTGGGCGAGCGCTGAGGCCAACGCGTCTGTCCGTTTATCCAATTCGGTATAGGTTAAAATTTCTCCATCTGCCTCCAAGGCATTTTTTGTCGGCGTCTTCTGCGTTTGGGATTTTATGACGTCATGGATGCGCACGTCTTGTGGATAAGATATTCCGGTCAGCGCCATGCCTGATTGATCTTCAGCAGAATCCACCAAAGGTAAGTCCTTTAGAAGGGTTCCTGACTCACGCACGAAAGTATCTAAAAATAGGGAAAAATCCCGTCCTATTAATTCAAGAACTTCTGGTGTGTAATATCCACGTTGAGCAATAAGGCGCGGCTGGGAGCCCTTGGCAATGACCAGTTGTCGGTCTTTTAGGAGTTCTTCGTCACTGCCTTCATTCGAAGTAACGATTATGGACTTTGCAGCAAGCGCCGATTGTCGTCTTGATGGCTCATGTATACGAGCAATCAAGTCAGCACTGCATGGCCCATTTACTTCGCCTTCACCTTTTACCTGAATAAATTTATCGAGCGTCTCTTGAACGGTCCAATTATGATCAACGAGAAAGCTTATCAATTGACTATCTGCAACCAATGGATGGTAATCCCGGCTCGTATCCACCGCACAAGAAACTTTTTCAGTTCCTGTCAAAAGGGAAAACCACGCCAATAACCCCGCACCGATTTGATCAACTGTCAATGCTTCCGCAAGAGGGAACGAAACACTATTTGCACCTTCTTGCTGGTCCCGATTTTCAGGAAATGGTGACAGGATCGGCTGGGCATCCAGCAAATGTTGCGACCAATAATCCTCTGCCAGTGCTACATTCTCCAACAAGTCGGTCTGTAACGCCTCGATAGGTGGCAAGACATTACCGATATCCAGTCCCAATACATCCGGAGAAATGTCATTACCTGCCAAATTACGTAAACCGCTTATGATGACATCATGGTCGGCTGTGGCGATACGCAAATTTGTATCTTCCAGGGAAATAATTTGTCCAGGTACTCCTGACGCCGGGCTTTCCGTGATCTCAAGCTTGCCTGCTAAAGCCAGCGATACCCCTGTCCAGATTTTTGGAATTCCCAGTGGATTTGCATAAGCATCAAAATCCAATCCACGAACAAGTTGATCAAGCGCCTCGGCTGGTTTGGTAAAATCCAGCGTCCCAAGATTATCTGGGCGGCGTGCGCGATCATACCAGAAGCTTTCACCCGCCTGATCGATAGGCTGAACCGTTCCATTTTTTAATTCCTGAACAAGCTCTGCGAAAGATGCCAGACCTGCTTCATAGCATTTAGCATTCAAGGTCATCGAGGTTTCGTTTGCTGCTAATTCAACAGTTCGAGACTTAAGGATCCGTCCTTCATCTGCTGTCTCTTTCAACTCATGCCAGCTGATAGAATGCGCGGTTTCCCCTTGTATAATCGCCCAGGAGGTTACATTAACACCCGTATATTTGGGGAGCGGACCGTCGAAGAAATTTATGGCAAAATATTTTGCTTGTGTTGGAAGGTGGTGTGGAAAAATATCAAAGTTGACGATGCTAAAAAGATAATCGAACTCCAAACCTTCTAGATTTTCGTCATCCGGCGTATCAAAAAGAGCTAAATTTTCGGCTTTCGCCCAAGCACGAACACGCGGTTCCTGGCTGAGAATACCAGTTATTGTACCTCCAGCACGCCGAAATTCCTCCGCGCATTGAACAAGAAGGGTTCCTTCACCAATAAATAACCCGTTCATCGCAATAAATACCCTCTGCCTTAACCGCTAATTACCTAGACCACACTCCTAACGCGTAAACTATATGCTATCCCTTTAATAACCCTTAACGGGACCAATTAATCATACTATTTTATTCAAATTATTGATTAACATCAAATTAGTCTCGATTATTTCAATCATTGCCATGAATAGGCATGTAAAAAAACTACTTAATCTGAAAAAAAACGGCAAGCTTTCAATAGGCTGATGCAAAATCAGACAAATAATCTATTTCCGTACTTCAATAATTGCTCCCCGACCACATCAATCCTAATATCCTTGCATCTCTTCCACCGTAAACGGCTTTTCAGGAGATTTTCCAAGAATGGATTTCATGATATGATTCATGGTACTGGGATCGTTATCGAAACCTCCATGACTGGTACTGTTTGTTGTCTTTGTTTTTCCCTCTTCGGAGTAATAGAACGACAACCCTTTGGCTTTCAATCGTATGGAATATGCTTTCATGCCCAGTATTCTCTTTTCCGGGACACGCTCCAATGCTCTGGAAACCAAATACAAAAGCGATTTGCGATAAGCATAAACAACGTTGTCATCTAACTCGAGGTCTTCATCCAGATTATAAATATTCAGTTTGGGAAGTCGTGTTAACATCGCATTTGCGTTCCCCAACCGTGGCTTATATTTCTCGTTATAAAAATCTACAGTGCAGGCGGGCGCCATCAGAGAACAGCTTTTAACAATATCGGGTTGCTCAAGACGATCCAGCGCCGATAGAAAATGCCCCAGCAGGACAGCGCCAGTACTATGTCCTGCTAGGTGAATTTGTACTCCCGTATCCTTTAAAGCCGTGGCAAAGCTGCTGATTGTGTGGATACCATCGCCATTTTCAAATGGTAATCGCGCATCTCGTTTCATTTCATCCCATACTGGCGTTACGGGAGATCTAACCAAATCCTCAATGAGATTATCGGTCACGTCGGTAATCTGGTCCGAAATCCAGTCGACAAATCCTTTGGATTTATCATCGCTTGCACCAAAGGCCCGTTTAACGGCGTCTGTAACCTCCTTCACAAGGCCGGTATCATACATGATATGAAACGGATAAATGCCGTTGCGCTTAAATCCTTCTTTCAGCCCCGCAACGCGGTTTGCCGACGCCTTTGGATCATTCAGGCCGCCATGAGCATAAATCAATAAATGCTTATAGCCGCCATCTTCATCTTTTACACGTTTCGCCAAAAATTCAGCCGTTTCCTCGACATATTTCGCATTACTCCAATAAGTGCCTGTTTCTTCATATTTACCGTTATCAAAATGAACGAAATGGCCCAATATATCGTTCCGTCGCGGCGCAAGTTTTTGAGCTTCTGCTTCACTTACGAAAGCGGATTTCGCCCGGCGGCCGAAAATTTGGGGCGTTGGCAATGCCCTTCGAAACACCCAGCCATCGCTGATATTTTCTATCCAGTCGAGATATGGCCATACTGCAAATCCAGAAGACCCCCAACTCTTCCCCCATGAATTTTGGACTATGAACCCAGTGGCATTGTAACCAACAATTGCAAATGCATGCCCCCCCCGGACTTCCCCGCTCATTTCTATTTCCGCAAGTTTGCTGCGACTGCCCTTTAGACCGATCCAACCATCATGAACCCGGGCAGATACGAATATTGCCCCAGCTTCATTTATTGCAGCATGATAGTCCGCGATTTCCGGGCGAATCCGGTAATAGGCTCCCAAAGTATTATGTCTTGCCGCCTTCCCGCGTTTAACTGTCAAATCGTCAGGTTTGTGAACTATATAAGGCCAGTCCGCTTCCGAGCAGACCCCCATATTCTTCCAGCCGCGTATGGCACCGCGACAGCTTGATCCCTCATAATCTTCACCTGGCCATTTATCGTGCCGCTTTGCCATTTCATACAGCATGCGCCGACTGCTTTTAAAACTCTCCTGCCCATCTTGCGCATATAAAATGTCTATGACGGCGGCAAGCCCATGCCCCGTACAAGACCCCTCTGTTTTCTGATCGACAACATTGCCAAAATGTCGATTGTCAACTTCAGCCGCAAGTTGGACCAATGCAGGCTCATATATTCGGTCCCTTATATCCGGCATATCCCGACGCACATTCAAGACGCGCTCTTTACCCGCTACGGTGACAATATTGGTGATTTTCAACTTGGCCATGAGCATATCCTCCATGATATATTATCTTTATATCATGGACCGGCGCGCCGTGAAGAATAAAACACCAATACGAGTATTTTGAGCTGGATAAAATGTAATTCAGTATGAATACCGAAAATTCGCCAATCAGCGGTAAAGCAGGTAAAATATTACTGGTCTCTCGACATCACTTCCTTGACCTTATTGGCAATTTCCTTCAGCGAGAACGGCTTCGGCAGAAAATCTATCTTACTGACATCATAGTCAAGATCTTTGCGGAACGCGTCTTCCGCATATCCGGAAACAAAGATGACTTTCATATCTGGCTCCTTCGCCAGAACATTTTTGACGAGTGTCGGACCATCCATGTTTGGCATAACGACATCCGTTATCAACAAATCAATCTCACCATCATGCTCGGCAGCAACTTCCAGTGCAGTTTCACCGCAATCCGCCTGCAGGACATCATACCCTTTGTTCTGAAGCGCACGTGCCGCAAACAAACGAACAGGGTCTTCATCCTCCACCAGCAGAATAGTTCCAGTGCCGGTAAGGTCGCGATGAACTTGCAGTGGCTGCGTGTCTTCCCCGCTAAGTGCTTCTGATGTATCTACATAACGCGGTAGGAACAAAAGAAAGGTTGTCCCTGGTTTTTCCTTATTATTCTCGGCAAATATGAAACCGCCTGTTTGCTTGATAATACCGTAAACGGTACTCAGCCCCAGCCCGGTTCCCTCACCAACTTTTTTTGTCGTAAAGAAGGGCTCGAATATTTTTTCGATCACATCGTCGGGGATTCCGGTCCCTGTGTCCGCGACCTTGACAAGAATATAGTCTCCAGGTGGTATGAGTTCATGATGCTCTTTACCCCGCTCTGTGATCGTCAGGTTTTCCGTCTCGAAAGTTAAATTCCCGTCACCAGACATGGCATCCCGGCCATTGACGGCCAGATTGATAATAACCTGTTCAAACTGACCCCGGTCAACTTTCACCAGCCATAGATCTCGCGCATGAGTGATTTTGAGCTGAATAGTCTCACCAATCAAGCGCCGCAGTAAATTGGAAAGCTCTGCCAATACATCGGTTAAGTCCGTCACTTCCGGCCGCAGGGTTTGCTGCCGAGAGAAAGCCAGGAGCTGTCGAACCAACCCGGCGGCTCGGTTAGCATTTTGCTTGATTTGATTAATGTCGGAATAGGAAGGGTCGCCTACTTGATGCTTCAACATTAACAAATCACAGAACCCGATCATTGCCGTCAACAAATTATTAAAGTCATGGGCGATACCACCCGCCAACTGTCCAACAGCCTGCATTTTTTGGCTTTGCGCAAACTGAACTTCAAGATTTCTCTGAATTGAGGTGTCAACGACATGGACAAGAAACCGCCCCGCATTTTCCTCGCTGCTGGCAATGGCACTTATATACAGGTTTGCAGCCCGTTCCGCCCCCCCTTTGAGTTTTACCTCAATCGGCGTCGAGGCACTGGAACTCACGGAAGCTGCATCTAGCTTATGCTGCAGATGTGGCTGGTCCTCAAATTGCACAAGCTCAGTTACATGGCTACCGACCGCACTGTTCAGGACGGTCTCCGTCAACACTCGAAACGCCGGATTTCCTTCGATGACAACTCCCTCAATATCCAGCAATACAATACCAATGGGCGCAGCCTCAAAGAAGCGCCGGAAATGAAGCTCCGCACTGGCGACCCGTTCACGCCATTCCTGCTCCTGCAACAATTCTCGGACAACTGATCTTGACCCAAGAATATTTCCGGCATCATCGCGTACAATCGTCTGTGTTATGTGAACCGGCAGTATTGTGCTATCTCGCCGCAGCAGATCTACTTCTCCCTCAAAAAGTTGGCCGGCCTCGGTCAAATCCTCCATAAAAGTCAACTGGCCATCACTATTCTGAACAATGAGATCGGAAAAATTCATGACGTCATTTGCCAGTTCGTCCTGATGATACCCAAGCCATTCCGCAAAAATCCGATTGACGAATAATATTTTACCCTCAGCATCGAGTGAATAGAATCCAACCGGCGCATTATTGAAATATTCGGAGAGTTTTTCCCTTTCAATGCGTTCGTCTTCTTCTTGACGATGCTGGCGCGTAGTTTCAGTCACATACCAGATTATATTTTCCGGTATTGCCTCAATGGAGTGGGCCAAGATCGAAAGCCATCGACCGCCTTTCATTTGAATATCGGTTCGCAATCCGGACGACCTATCATACACTGCTGCTTTAAGAATTTGGCCAATCTGTCGAATGGCTTCCGGATCATCCGACAAAACATCATTCAATGTTTTCCGCGATCCGCGAGCAGGCAAACCGAGAAGTTTCAGATAAGCGCGGTTCGATGCGACGAACAATCCATCTTTTGTTGTGATGAGCCGACCTTCTGGACTGGTAGAAATTACTTCAAGAAGCAGTTCCAGATTTCCGCTTGCCGCCCGTCGCAATCCGTGAAAAATCAAATACCAAAGACCCAACCCCATCGCGACAACTACCATGGCGCTCAGAATTATAATATTGAGTGGTCCAAGCTCTTGCCCCAATAAAGCAGAGACGACGATCAGAGCAGCAACCAGAAAAAACGCCGCAGCCAGTTGCCGAGCGTCTAAGCCAACTGAAAATCGACGGTTTCTTGGTTGCCTGGTTTTTCTGTCCACCATTCCACAGACCTATTTCGTGTATTTTTGTTTGTTGAGACGCATTACATATCCAATAATTTCGGCGACGGCCTTAAAATGCTCATAAGGTATTTCTTCATCAAGATCGCAGGCTTTGTGCAAAGCTCGGGCTAACGGCGGGTTCTCGACAATAGGTATTTCGTTCTCATTTGCGATATCACGAATTCTGAAGGCAATATTATCCAAGCCCTTAGCCACCACGATAGGGGCTCTTTCATCATCGGGGCTATATTTAAGCGCTACCGCAAAATGAGTTGGGTTGGTGATAACGACATCAGCTGTCGGAACGGCTTGCATCATTCGCTGACGGGATCGTTCCATGCGAATGGCCCGCAACCTCGACTTAATCATCGGATCGCCTTCCGTCTGCTTATGCTCGTCCTTTATCTCCTGTTTGGTCATCCGCAGTTCTTTATGATGATTGAACCTCTGATACATAAAATCCAAGCCCGCAACCACACTCATTACGGCGACAACGCCCGCCAGCAACAGGAGGGATTGGTCCTGTATCAGTTCCAGAACTTGCGGTATATCATATGACACGATAACCGGCAGTTCTTCCATTCTTGGTGAAACGAAAAGGAAGGCAATGCCACCAACCAAAGAGATTTTCAAAATTCCTTTCAGAAACTCCATCACAGACTTCAGCGAAAACAAACGCTTCATGCCTTTTAACAGGGAAAGTTTTTCAAGCTTAGGTTTAATCCGCTCGGCGGAAAAAACCGGTTTATGTTGGACGACATTTCCCAAAAATCCGGCCAGCATCAACACACCGATGGCCGGGGCAACCACCACCACAACCGCCCAGCCAAGATCCCCGAAAAGGGTTCCCAGATGGTATCTGTCCATTGGGATGGCGTGAGGTTGCTCGACAAATTTCAGCAAATCAAATGTTAGTGAGTTGCCCAGCCCGGCAATGAAGATCATGACAACAATTGTTATCCCGATGGTCATAAACCAATGGCCAACCTCCTGAGATTTTGGCACCTGCCCTTTCTTAAAGGCATCCTCCAGTTTCTTGGCGGTCGGCTCCTCAGTTTTTTGGGCATCATCCTTGTCGTCTGCCATGTTTCCCTAAGCCCCCAGAAAGCGGATCAACGCTTGTTCGTAGTAGTTCAGGAACCACATCATTCCGGCGCCAATGGTAATCGATAAAATCGCAAATGAAAGGACAATCTGCAACGGCATGGCGACGAAAAAAACCTGGACCTGCGGCATCAATCTGTTGATGAGCCCAACGCCAATGTAAAATGTCAAACCGAACACCAGGAACGGGGACGCGATCTGAAATCCCAGTTTAAAGGATCCCTGCACGAAATTCGAAACCAGCATACTCAAATCACCGAGAGGCGGCAATTCACCCACCGGGAAAATTGTATAACTGGCAAATGTTCCCTGCAAAAACAGATAGTGCAAATCCGTTACAAAAATCATGGTCAGAGCCAACATGGTCAGAAACGTACTCGTGATGGCGCCTTGCGTCATTTGTCCTGGGTCAAAGAATTGTGCAGCCGCCAGGCCGGATTGTTGCGCAATGATTGTCCCAGCCACATGAAGACTACTGAGGACCATACGGAGTGCACCCCCCATGATCAATCCAATCAGCACCTCTCCGGTTAGCAGTAAAAGCAGTTCAACAGGCGATGCAGGTTCGGACGGAATTTTATCGGCAACAAATTGCACGACTAAAAAACTGACTGCCAGGGCAATTGCGAGGCGGACGCGCGGGTTGACAAAACCTTCGCCAAATCCCGGTGCGGCCATGAATGCTGTCCCAAGGCGGGTAAAAACAAGAAGAAACGCAAAGATATTTATGGTGAGGAACTCATCGAGCATTTACACAGCACCAAGTGTCATAAGGCTGAAATCCGTTGCGCTATTTGCTCCATGAAACCAATCATTGTTGAAATCATGAAAGGCATAAAAACAATCAACGATAAAAACATAACCAGGATTTTAGGAACAAATGCCAGGGTCATTTCCTGAATTTGCGTCAACGCCTGAATTAGCGCAACAACTAGACCTACTAACAACGCAACGAGCATTACGGGGGCAGCCACCGCCAGTAGAACCCAAATCGCTTCACGCGCCACATCAACGACATCTGTCGGAGTCATTTTGCTTAAATCCTTGTGCTGTATTTTACTTTACAGCCTAGATTGGCATTTTAATGATGTCTTGATAAGCCTGAATTACGCGATCACGGACAGCAACAACAGTTTCCAGGGTCGCTTCTGCATTACTGACGGCCGTCACAATGTCGGCTAAGCCGGCAGTTCCCGTCGTCGCATCCAGGCTAACCTGTTCAGATGCCACACCATTTTCGATTGCCGCACCACTGGCATCTGACAGCATTTCGGCAAAACTTTGTCCGTTGACAACTTCATCGGTTCCGACGGCAGTGCCGGAATTTTTTCCGCTGGCGCTATTTGCCATGGACTTTGAATAGGCTTGTGTCGCTGATATCGCGCTTGTATCCACCATTCTCGTTTCTTTCGTTCAGTTCTTACTTAAGGATATCCAAGGTCCGCATGATCATCTTTTTAGATGCATCGATAACCCCCAGATTGGCCTGATAAGAGCGTTGGGTTTCTTTCATATCCATCATCTCAACCAGCGAATTAACATTGGGCAATTTGATATATCCATCCTCATTCGCCGCCGGATGACTTGGTTCGAACTTCAAGTCAAATTCTGATTTGTCTTCTGTGATCCGCCCGACCTGGACTTTCGTCACGCCATTCTCACGATCCAGCACATTCTTGAATGAAAGCACTTTACGGCGATAAGGGTCCTCATTCGCGGTTTTGCCAACAGAATCCTTATTCGCCAGGTTTTCCGATATAATCTGCATGCGCTTGCCCTGAGCGTGCATGCCCGAGGCGGAAACTGACATTGTCTTGAGTAAATCCATGACGTTTTATCCTCTCTTCGGCCTCTATCGACGGCCAAGGGCTGTTTTCAACATCCCTAAATTTTTCTTGTACAATGTGGTTGTAAGCTCGTACTGAATTTGTGTTTCTGCAACTTTCATCATTTCTTCTTCAAGAATGACGGCATTTCCGGTTGGTGTAACTTCGCTAACATCCTTGTTCACACGCGTTTCATAATTAATGCTTTCCCTCACATGAATATGCGAACCATTAGTCCGATTAATGCGAAAGCGTTGTTCCTCAGGCTTCGCAATCATCTCTTTGAATTCAAGAGGCTTTAGATCTTTGGCGCGGTAGTTTGGCGTATCCGCATTGGCGACATTCTGCGACAACACTTTTTGCCGTGCTGTCAGCCACTTCATGCGTTCCGTTAAGGCCGCGAATAGAGGAATTTTTTCCAAATTCATGATGTAGATCACTTTATCAATGCGGTTTTTCCTGAACGTAGGCTATTCAATGATCGTTAATATTCCGTAAAAATACGAAAGCGAAAGTCAATCAGACATAAAAAAACGCCACCATATTTGGCAGCGTTTTCTTTATCTTTGATTGATGTGCGTATAAGCGTCAGGCCGCTTCCCAGGCTTCCGGTTCATATTTCACTATGCAATCTGCAAATTTTTCGATCATTGGCTCGATGACTTCCTTCGCTGAAACCAGCATATCATCCACATGCAGCGTCGCCTCAACGACAGTGGCACCACTCTCGGTCACTGCTTCCTGAGCGTCCTCTATTACAATTACGGAGCGATCTTCCAACAACTCTGCATCAGCAAGAATTTTCGGTGCA
Source organism: Sneathiella marina (assembly GCF_023746535.1). Taxonomy (GTDB): domain Bacteria; phylum Pseudomonadota; class Alphaproteobacteria; order Sneathiellales; family Sneathiellaceae; genus Sneathiella; species Sneathiella marina. The sequence goes on from NZ_CP098747.1 coordinate 2,400,489, forward strand.
TCGTCCAGCAATGCAACAGGTTTGTTATCTTCCATAAATCCACGCATGAAACGAGCCGTTTGAGGATTTGCGATCAATCGGGCAACATGACGTGATCCACCCGGAATAACGACGGCGTCATAGTGGTGGGACATGGATGTAGAAAGATGCGCATTTGCTGGAAAGAAATGTCCCCAACCATTACCATGCCAGCTGTTCACTACACCTTTTTCCGGAGAGACAATTTTGACTTCCGCGCCGGTTGCGACCAGGTTTTTATGTAAACCGGTCATGTGTGATTCTTCAAAGCCGTTGGCAACGAGAATGGCAATTTTTTTACCATTCAACACATTTTCCATATCACTCATATAATCTTCCTTTTCTTTCTCTCAAGCGCGTAACGCGAGTTCAGGACATCTTGAACGCTCAAGCGCTCAACCTCTGGCGACCTCATCATTGGTGAGATGGGTCATTTGTGTCGTTAAAGACATACATTCTAATGCAGCTGTGCAAAGAGGAGCGAAACTCCAATTCTCGATTTGCAATTCGCCGGAGAAATTCTATGGGAAGAATTACATCATCCAGCGAGCGGCAACATAATCTTTCCCTTAAGGACATGCAAGAGGATTTTAGAAACTTTTTATCGCGCTGTGATCACCGTCAATTTTCACTGTTAAACGAGGGTAAATATATTTTAACCATAACCTGGTAGAACAGGATTTCAGCTTTCTTCAGAATGGCCCGCACTATGAGCACAAAAGACCAAAAACCCATACCCGGCGCGACGGATGCAATTGCTGTCGCAATTAATTATGAGGGAACTGGCTCTAATATTCCGAAAGTTTCTGCAACGGGAAAAGGAGCAGTGGCAGAGCAGATCTTGCAATTGGCTTTCGATCATGGTGTAAAGGTGCGTGAAGATTCTGACCTTGCTCAGATCTTGTCAGAAATTGAAGTCGACTGCCCTATTCCATTAGAAGCATTTACTGCGGTTTCAGAAATATTGTCCTATTTGTACCGAAGCCAGAATAAAATGGTGCCGGATCTGAGTTTTGCCGATGATGAATGATACGAATGTTAAGCTGGAAATTTCTGCACTGCAGGCGGATATTTCCCGATACCGCCTGCAAACTCAGGAAGGATCCATGATCGATATCGCAACACTGCCAGAGAGGGTGATGGATATCCACCGCCGAGTACAGATTGCGGCGCCTGAACACAGACCAGAATTATCTTTGCTCCTGACCAACGTTATTGGGGCCTTAGATGAACTCTCCCGCGATGTTCAAACCCAGCATGATCTCGTTACTCGCAATATTGACGTTCTTGAAGGCCCTAGAGCGAAAGAATAGTTTTCAAATTGAGCCGGGGAAGTTAGGGTAGTGTAACCGCTGATCCGTGGGGGCATTCGTTTAGGTAAATAACAAGTAGATGGATCCGTTACAGTATCTAAAATACCTTGTAGGACTATTAATTGTATTGGGGCTTATAGCCCTGGTAACATTGGCAGCCCGAAAATTCGGCATGGTCCCTAAAGCGGACAGAAAGCCCGGAAGCCCGAAAAGGCTTTCAGTTTCCGATGTCATGTCTATTGACGCAAAGCGTCGGCTGGTTCTGGTCAGGCGCGACGATCAAGAGCATTTATTGCTTCTTGGGCCGGAACGTGATCTGGTTGTTGAGCAAAACATCCCTTCTGCAAATATTGAAGCCGAAACGGACGCAAAAGACCCATGATTGAAAAAATGCTAACTAGCCGTTTGTTTCCAGGAAAAGCTCTTTTTCTTACACCCATAATTTTGATATCTGTTCTTTTTTTCCCAGTTGACACTTTTGCTCAATCGCTCTCCCTTGACCTTGGTGACGATGCAGGCCCGTTGACCGGGCGAATTGTCCAGCTTGTGGTTTTGATGACGGTTTTAAGCCTGGCTCCAGCCATTCTGATCGTCACCACTTCCTTTACCCGGCTGATTGTGGTGCTTTCCCTGCTGCGTAGTGCCATCGGAGTTCAGACAACGCCTCCGAATGTTATTATTATTTCCCTCGCCTTGTTCCTAACAGCTTTCATTATGGCTCCTACGTTTGAAAGTGCTTATGAGAGCGGTATTGTCCCGTTGTTGAACGAGGAAATTGATGAAACCCAGGCCTTCGAACGCGTCGCAACACCCTTTAAAGAATTTATGCTCAAGCATGCGCGGGAGAAAGACATCCTTTTGTTTATGGATTTAGGGGCGACTGAAGAGGTGTCGACACCGGAAGAAGTCCCACTCAAGGTATTGATCCCGGCCTTTATGATCAGCGAATTAAAACGGGCCTTTGAAATTGGCTTTCTTCTGTTTGTTCCTTTTGTCGTTATTGATATGGTCGTGGCGTCCATCTTGATGTCCATGGGCATGATGATGTTGCCGCCGGTCATGATCTCCCTCCCCTTTAAGCTTATTTTCTTTGTTCTGGTCGATGGCTGGAATCTGGTAGCTAAAAGCTTGGTGGAGAGTTTTGTCAATGGCGCTACCTAGTCAGCCAAAAAAGAGCCTGGGCTTCCTTCTATTGCTGGTTGGTTTATTTTGCCTTGTCGTATTCTGGGCACTTTTCGACGCGTCAGCCCCAGCCACTTCTCGATCGATTTGGTCTAGCACCGACCCTGCCATCAATGTGACCCATATTTTTGAAGGTGAAATCAATCGGCGGGGCAAACCTGTGGGGTTTCATGTACCGCCGCCGGAAAAAGGCTATCCCCGTTCTCGGATCAAAGAAGTACTGTCAGGCCCAAACAGATCCGGAGTTACCACAGCCATTGTCGAGATTTTCGATACTCAGGAAAATAAATGGAAAGACAAATTCTCCAGTCTGTTTCCAAAACGATTATCGGGCCAAGAAATTATCAGCGCCATTTTGAAAGCGGCATCCCGCAGTGAATTGGGCCAAGGCGCAAAATGGCGCGGGAAATCAGGATATGGTTTCTACATTGAAGGATACCGGTATGAAGATGGGGCTATCAATACGGCTTATCCTTTATATGTTGCGGATTAGAGGACTAAGTCGATGCCAGACATCTCAATAAAAATTGAACCTGAAACCAATTTGATAAAATGTGAAATCACCCCCAAAAACAGCATTTTAGTAGATTTTTTTGAATCTGATATTCAAGGAGATACAGCGTTCATTCATTTCCTTTATCAATCAATCGATAAACTCACAAATGACATATTTGAAATTAACGGCAACGCCCACAATCTCAGCCTTAGCAAGTCTGTATATAAAGTAACACCCTTATACGACACATCGAATACATGGGTTATGGGCCCGATTTCCGATTTTACATTTTTCCTCGCTGAGTGGGAAAAGATACTCTCCTCCCACAAGGCATCTTAACGGATTGTTAATATTTATACCTCTAAAAGATGTATATTAGAAATCATATATTCGTATAAAGTTTATTTAAATTTTTAGCGATAGGAGATGCCTATGTTGTCAATTGCCGGATCTGCTTTAAGCGGACTACATGCAGCGTCAAAAACTGTAGAAGCCTCCGCACGCAATGTCGCCAACTACGGCACGGTTGGTACGCCAGGCGCTGATGGTACTGGCAAATCATATGATGCAGTTGAGGCCATTCAAACAAGCGGCCCCAATGGCGATCCGACTGTGACGATCCGTGAGCGCAATCCTGCAACTGTGATAGCCTACGCCCCGCAAAATCCTCTCGCCAATGAAGAAGGGCTGATTGAAATACCGAATGTCGATCTTGCCGAGGAATTTGTGACACAGAATCTAGCGATGCATAGTTACAAGGCGAACCTCAAAATGTTTGAGATCTGGGACGACATGCAACAAGCCGTTCTTGACATAAAAACCTAGCCGTTTTCCAAGTTACAATTACACAGCTAACGCGTTCGCCAAGCCTGCGTTCGTTTCAATATTCCTTTAGACAGCACCAGATGCACAATCCGGGCGAAGGCATTGGTGTAGAATATCATCATCCCCATTGCTGCAGCTGGCGCGATATCTCCCGCATCATCCATATTCAGAACTGCGACAGACGCGAGTGTTGTATCCGATGAATACAGAAACACGACGGCCGATACCGTCGTCATCGCATTGACGAACAGGTAAATTGCAATATCTAATATCGCCGGTAAGCAAACCGGTACAGTCACGCGGGCAAACAGTTTATAAAAGGGCTGTTTCAAAGAGGACGCAACAGATTCAAACTCCCCATCCATTTGCTTGAGAGCCGTCACTGCAGTCAGATGCGAAACCGTATAGAAATGAGTGACAGTAACGATAACCAATATTGTCATGGTACCGTATATCGCGTTAAGCGGATTATCCGGATTATTGAAAAAGAAAATATAAGCAAGCCCTAGAACCATGCCCGGGATGGCCATTGGAAGCATGGCAAGAAACTGAAACAGTCCGCGCCCAGTGGCAAAACCGCGTGTCTTATCCACCATATAGGCACCTGTAAAGACAACGATGGTGCCAAAAAAAGCGGTCAGCAGGCCGAGCTTTATAGAATTACTATACGCTTCCCAACCGCCGCCATCGGTCAGATCAAAATTATAATTTTTCAGGCTTAAGGAAAGATCGTATGGCCAGAATTTAATCAATGCTGCATATTGGCAAACACCTAAAATTGCCAAAATGAACAGAGCAATCAGGGAACAGTAAGTAAAACAGCCCCAGTCAAACCGTTTGTCCGGTTTCGGCTCATAAACCACTGATCGTGCGGATAGTAGCGCCACCTGCTTCTTCTGCACCTGCCGATCGACGAAAAAAGCCAGAAAAGCTGGCATCAAGAGAACGACAGAAACAACAGCCCCCATCTCAAAATTTTGTTGACCGATAACCTGCTTATAAATATCAACCGCCAGCATATTATATTGACCGCCAATAACTTTCGGCAGGCCAAAATCCGTAATGACAAGGTTAAAGACGACGAAAGCTGCCGAGATCAGTCCATACCGGGCCCCAGGAATTGTAACCGTCCAAAAAGTTTTCCAAGCGCTCGCCCGAAGCGAGACAGCCGCTTCATAAAGCCTCGCATCGGAAATGGCCAAAGCCGTTGTAATAATAATCATTGCATGGGGAAATGTGAAAAAAACGGACCCAAGGACAATGCCGTAAGGTCCATAAATGGATTCCCCCATCATCACCGACTTCAACATGCCCTGATTACCAAACAAATAAACAAGGGCGATACCAGGTAACAGGGATGGTACAAGAATTGGCGCCATCGCAACAAGCTTGAAGGCACCTTTATACTTCATGCAGCTACGGCTTAAGCAATAGGCAAAAGCAAAGGCCAAACTAACGGTAATGACCGTACTGACGATCGAAATAAACAGAGAATTTTGGATAGACCGGAACAGCGACGGAGTTGAAAAATATGTCAGAAAGTTGCTTATGCCGACATCTTTAACCGGCCTTAGAACCACCTTTCTGAAGGTGTTTGAATCAACCTCCTGCCAATCCGTGCCTACTTTTCGTTCCGATCCAATCAGGAAAACGGCGTCGTCAGAAGTCCCTCTTACTTTGTAAAGAACCGGGCTACGAAAACTGAAATCAGGAAATAAGGGTACTAACGACAACCGACCATCTGAACTGGTCGCCATCTCATCCGACGGTATTGCCCCAAGCTTCTGGTTCAGCTCTGCCGCAGATAAAACCGGCCCATCAAAATCGCCGTTTTCGTTGCTGACTTGGATTTCTATTTGCGTCAAATCAAATTGAAATGTCGAGAAAGCCTTTGATAACATTGCATAGAGAGGAAATGCTAATGTAATAATCAAATATAGTGCGATAACTAGTATGAAACCACGCATTAAAACGTCATCGCGCCCGAGCTTAGCGGATAATGGTTTTCCAGAAGGTAGTTTGGCCGAAGCTACTAAAGACATTATTCAGCATCCACAGGATTTTCAAATATTTTCAACCGCTTACTGGGAATTTCTATGACAAGGTCATTCCCTTCAGCTATATCCATTCTTCGAACAGCATTAATGGAAAAATCCGCAATCAGCTCCGCTCCGCCTAAATTGCTGCCCGTCAATCTAGTTCGCCAAAAAGAGCCTAAAAACTCCATTTCACTTATCTGAACATTGAAGGCATTGTCCGGCTCTGCAATCATATCAGGAGCTCCTTCTGATCGGGCACCTGGGCCATGAGGGATAATATCCTCTGGCCGAACAGCGGCGATTACTGATTGACCTGCTGCGAAACCATGATCCGAACATCGAACTGTCAACTCCCCAATATTGACAGACCTGGGGCCTGCTTCCGTCATCGAATGTGTTACGGCCGGAATTTGATTCATCTCGCCGATAAAATCAGCCACAAAAAGTGTTTCAGGTTCCCGGTATATGTCGGTGGGCGTTCCAATTTGCTCGATTACACCATGGTTCATCACCACAATCCGGTCGGCCATTGACAAGGCTTCTTCCTGGTCATGGGTCACCATAACGGTTGTAATACCGAGCTTGCGCTGCAAATCCTTTACCTCATGCCTTAGATGTACCCGCACCTTGGCATCAAGGGCTGACAAGGGCTCGTCGAGAAGCAACAGGCCCGGAGACATGGCAATGGCTCTCGCCAAAGCTATTCGTTGTTGTTGTCCCCCGGAAAGCTGTGCAGGATATTTTTTTCCCTGATCCGGCAGCCCCACCAATTCCAGCAGTTCAGCGACACGGGCCGTAATAGCCGACTTTGCTAAGCCTGAATTCTCTAATCCAAATGCAATATTTTTCTCAATAGTTAGATTGGGAAAAAGCGCATAGGATTGGAAAACAATACCAAAATCCCTTTCAGCTGGCGGTAAAATGGAGATATCTTGTCCAGCCTGAACAATTTCTCCCTTTGTCTGCAAATCCAACCCTGCAATCGCTCGCAATAGCGTGGTTTTCCCGCAGCCTGACGGGCCCAAGAAGCAAACAAATTCACCTTCTTCAATCGTCAGTGAAATATCTTTTAAGGCTAAGAACTCTCCAAACGCTTTCCACAGGCCGGAAATTTTAAGATAGGTTCCCTCATGATCAGGTAAAGCGTTGCTCATCTGCGTCCCCATTGGTCCCGCATCCTCTCACTTCCGAAAAATTCGATTGTTAAAAAAGAAGGCACCGCACAAGCGATGCCTTCCAATATTTTCTAAGGCCAGATTAGCTCTTAGGTTCAGATTTTGAATCGTAGCGCTTCTGCCATTCGGCGAGGATAGCCTTGCGGTTATTCGCCGCAAATTCGAAATCGTTATCAATCATTTTATCCGTGAGATTATCCGGGAAAAACTTGACCGGTTTCGCAACACCTGGATATGCAACAACCGCATAACCGGAGTTATAGAGCATATTCGCATCTTTGGTGATAGACCAATCGACAAGCTTTTTAGCTGCGTCCAGCTTATCGGTTCCAGCCATAATGGCTGTCGCTTCCATATCCCAACCGACACCTTCTTCTGGCACAATAATTTCAAGCGGGGCTCCGGAAGCTTTCGACTTGGCGCCGCGGAAGGCAAAAGAAATACCAATAGGAATTTCACCGGCCGCCGCTAACTTACATGGCTTGGAGCCGGAATGGGTGTAGCGCGCAATATTTTTATGCAAGCCATCCATATATTCCCAGCCGCCCTTTTCACCAAACATCTGCAACCAGCTGGAAACATCCAGGAAGCCGGTTCCGGAAGAGTTCGGGTTTGGCATGATCACATGACCTTTATATTCGGCCTTGGTTAGATCTTTCCAGGTTTTTGGAGGCGTTAGGCCAAGCTTACCAGATTCAACTGTATTGTAACAAACAGCAGCAACCCAGGCATCCATGCCTGTCCATGCGGGTGGGGTACTGTTATCAACAAATTTCGGATCAAGCTTGTCAACTCCAACAGGTGCATATGCTTCGAGCATGCCTTCTGCCTTCATGAGGAGCAAAGACGTCGCCGCCAGGCCCCACACCACGTCAGCTTGTGGATTGTTTTTCTCCGCCAACAGCTTTGCGGTGATAATTCCCGTAGAATCGCGAACCCAGTTAATTTTAATGTCCGGATGTACCTTGTTAAAAGCATCCGCATATCGTTTGAGATCTTCAGCTTCAACTGCAGTATAAACCGTTAGATCTACAGCCATTGCTGTGGAAGTCATGTAGAGGCCGGTAGCCGCTGCCAAAACCAGTTTTGATGTAATCGCCATTTTTTAGTTTCTCCCTGTCTAAAGGATATTTTATCCTTCATTATTAAAGGTATCATCTCAATCGTTAAATGAGAACTCAAACCTCTAGTATTTATATTGCACTTATATGACGGATAGACGAAATCTATTATACTTATAAATACATAACATGAGATTATATAACCTTGGATAAAACTAATATACCAGAAGCGACGATTACTGCCGAAATTATACGTATCTTCCAGGGGCGCTCCTGAAACCAGATAATACCAATCAAAGCGGCAATAACGACACTCGACTCTCGTACGGCAGACACCGCTCCTAAGGGAGCGATTGATTTTGCATAGATTGCCAGACCGTACGCCCCCGCAGATGCAAGCCCACCGACAAGGCCGACAGACCATATGGTTCGAGATCTAAGCCGTAGCTGAAACCGTCGTCTGTGGAAGACAAATCCGGCGACAATAATCTCTAGAAAAAACAACCACCCAATATAGCCAAGGGGACTTGAAGATGCCCGTACGCCCATTCCATCGATTACGGTGTAACTGGCAATAAAGACGCCAGTAGCCAGAGCGGAAATCAAAGCATTTGGATGAACAGAGCCCAATCCAGATTTAAGAGACGGCATGACCACGCCCAGGGAAACTAACCCTATGCCGACCCATCCTATTACCGGCAAGGTTTCTCCCGCAAATATCTGAGCACCAAGGGTCACTAAAACCGGCGCTATCCCTCTGGAAATGGGATAAACGTGAGATAAATCGCCGAACCGATAAGATCGGAGCAGGAATATATAATAGAAAAAATGAATAAATGTAGATGCCGCGATAAATGGCCAACTTTCCACCATCGGAGGCAAAAACAGAAATATCATCACGGCACCCACAATTGCGTGGGCAAGGGAAATCAACCCTAGAACCAGCGTACTATCGGTTGAGCCCTTGATCAGTGCATTCCAAAAGGCATGGAGGAAAGCAGCACCAAGCACCAGGTAAAGTGCTGTTTCTGCTTGCTCCCCCATCAAAACCCTTCCGGTCGGCTACATTGACATAAACTTCCGTAAAACGGCGCTAGCGAACTGGCCACGGTAATGAATAAGTCTTCACGTTCGTAAAGAATTTCATTGCCTCCAGAACACCTTCTTTAACACCATTCCCTGAATCCTTGATACCGCCAAAAGGAGACATCTCGATACGATAGCCCGGTTGTTCCCAAACATTCACCGTGCCCACATCAAGACCATCTATAAAACTGGTAATCCGGTCCAGGTTATTTGTACAAACACCTGCGGATAATCCAAAAGGTGTCGAATTCGAAATTTTCATCAGCGCTATATCGTCATTGGGAACCCGCACTATGGGAATGACCGGGCCAAATGTCTCTTCATAAACGAGCTCACTATCATGGGGAACGTGATCAACAACGATCGGCGGCAGTAACGCTCCCTTCCGGCCCGGATGATATAGAATTTTCGCGCCTTGTTTTTCCGCGGCATATACCCGGTTCTCGAACGTTTCCGCAGCTTGTTCATGGACAACGCAACCGAGTTGTGTTTCCGGATCCTGAGGGTCGCCAAATTTAATCTTCTTGGCCCGCTCCAAAATCAGCGGAACCAACTTGTCTGCAACATTTTCCTGGACCAGTATCCGCTTGATTGCAGTACATCTTTGACCGGAATTGCCGGTCGCCCCTGCAACGGCTATATCTGCAGCCTTAACAAGATCCTCATCGCTTAAGTCATCCAGAACTATAAACGGATCATTCCCCCCCAGTTCCAGCGCTGTCCGTTTGTAACCGGCTTTATCGGCTATCATCTTGCCAACCGGCACACCGCCGGTAAATGTGATGATATCAATATGATCATTCGTGATCATCTCATCACCGATTTCCTGAGGTAATCCAGTTACGATCTGGAACATTTCGGGAGGCAGACCCGCTTCATAGAGAATATCAGCCAGGGTAATTGCTGTCAGGGGTGTTAATTCTGTCGGTTTGCACACAACGCAATTATTTGTGGCAATTGCCGGTGCAATTTTGTGAGCCACCATATTCAGTGGATGGTTGAAAGGTGTAATTGCGGAAATGACATTTACCGGCTCACGTTTCGTATAAATCTTTCGTTCCTTGCCATGGGGCGTCAGGTCGCAAGAAAAAATCTGTCCATCATCCAGAATGGCAAGCTGACCGGCAAGTGTGAACACATCGTAGGAACGGCCGGCTTCATACAAAGCGTGTTGTTTGCAAATACCCAATTCCAAAGTCAATGTTTCGGCAATTTGCTCCTTGCGATCGCGGATCAGTTCTGCTGCCTTAAACAGAATTTGCTGACGCTCATACCGGGAAAGCTTGGGCTTATAGCTTGCAGCAATGTCAAACGCCTGCCTGGCATGCTCCGCAGTCCCTGCCGGCACCGTACCAATAACTTCATTGGTATAGGGGTAACGCACTTCAATGACTTTTTCTGTCGTTACTTTCTGCCCACCAATGCGCATGGCTTCATGGCGCAGGGTGAATTTTGTTTTCGTTTCTGACATGGGTTTATTCTCGCTAAAGGTACATTAAAGGGCAGCTGCCTTAGCAACATAGAAATAAGCGTCGAAATTCCGCAATTCCGGTGCATTGGGCATATCCGGCAGAACACGGTTTACAATGAACGGTACGGTTTGCTCTGTTAATCCACCATGAGACCGCAACGGAACTTCCAGAGCCGTCAAATCATGGCGATTGGCATTGGTCCCCAGTACCTTATTCTCCGTGGAGATTATAACCACATCCCCTACCCGATCTTCTGGCAGTTCAAATCGGCTACAGGCGTCTTTATTGTTTAAGACAACCTCAACACCCTCTAACGCGGAAAGGCGTTCTATAACTTCAGATTCCGCTACTTTTTCCGTAAGATATGCAGTTGCAAAAGATCCCAGCGCACCATGATGGACGACATAAGGGTCTGTTATGGGCAGAATGACACGTGCTGCACCTTCACCATACCATTCGTCCATTTGATCTTGCAGATAGATAACATCCGGAGTTCCGTCCGCTTTATGCTTTGGCTTCATGCCGTGATCACCGGTAATGATAATGGCAGCCCCCAATTCGTCCAGCTCCGTGAGATACCGGTCAAACATTTCATAAAATGAATTGGCTTGCTCAGCACCTGGCTCGGATTTATGCTGAACATAATCCGTTGTCGTCAGATACATAATATCCGGCTTGAAGCTTTTCAGGAGTTTGACTCCAGCTGCAAAAACATACTCGGATAGTTCAGCGGAATAAACACTTGGAACCGGCAGCCCCAATTGCTCAGAGGCATTATCGATCCCATGCTCCGCTAACGTAGTTGTGTCCGATTTCTCGGTTGAAAAACAAAGGGCCCGCCCTTCATCAAACTTCAGGCCATGCCCCAGCAATGCCCGCAATTTATCTTTTGCCGTAACAATGGCGACCTTACATCCCGCGTCATAATAAGTTTTGAAAATTGTCGGAACCCGCAAGAAGCGCGGATCATTCATCATCACTTCCTCTTTCGTATCCGGATCAAGAAGAAAGTTGCCACAGATCCCATGGACAGCCGGGGGCTGGCCCGTTGCAATCGACATATTGTTAGGGTTGGTAAAGCTCGGAACCACACTATGCGCCAGATGCATGGTCCCCGTATCCCTGATACGTTTCATTGTCGGCATCAGGCCAGCTTCAATAGCTTTTTCAATATATGCTGGTTCGCATCCATCCAAACAAATTGCAACCGCAGTTGTTTTAGGCATGGGATAGGAACGACCGTTGACGGTGATCCCGTTTGCAAGGGCTTCACTCATTTTAATAAACTCCAATAAATATTCAGTTAGGCAGCCAGTTTTGCACGTTCGATAAGAGCCGCCTCAGGCGGAAGTGCACTGTCTACTTTCATTTCAGCTAGTGTTTCCTTGGCTGCCAGAACAACCTGACGCATGACATTTTCATCCATACGCCCAATACAGCCCACGCGGAAGCTATCAACAACTGTTAGCTTTCCAGGGTAAATAATAAATCCTCGTGCCTTCATCAGATCATAGAATTTCGTAAATTCAAAGTTCGGATGGGATGGATTGAAGAACGTCACAATAATGGGAGAAAGCCAGCGGTCCTTCAGCAAGGTTTCAAAACCCAGTTCCCGCATTCCCGCCACCATGATATCGCGGTTTTGAGTATAACGTGCTAACCGGCCCGGTGCGCCGCCTTCCAGCTTATGAGTTTTCAGCGCCTCCATAAATGCTGCGACAACATGCGTTGGCGGCGTAAACCGCCATTGACCGGTTTTCTGAAAATTTCGCCATTGTTGATGTATGTCCAAGCTTAACGAGTGACTGCTACCTTCAGCATTTTCCAGCTCTGACTTTCTGGCGATGACAAAGCCAAACCCCGGGACACCTTCAATACATTTATTAGCAGACGACACCATCGCTTCGTATCGCGTCTTATTTACGTCCAGGGGCAGCGCCCCAAAGGCACTCATAGAATCAACGAGCAGCTTGCGTCCTTCTGCATAGACGACATCGGATATTTCTTGAATTGGGTTGAGAATTCCAGAACTGGTTTCACAGTGAACGGCAATCACGTGGCTTATGGCTGGATCCTCCCGCAAAATGGCTTCAATTTCGTCGCCGCGCGGAGGCATGTAATCCCCTTTATCAAGGACAATATAATCCCTGTTTAAGTAACTTATGGTTTCAGCCACACGCTTGCCATATGCACCGTTAATCAAAACCAGGGTCTTACTGTCCTTTGGCAAAAAAGAGCCGAGCATGGCTTCAACAGAAAATGTGCCACTTCCCTGCATGGGAACGCATTCAAATTCTCCATTTTTATCGTTTGCAATTTCAAGAAGATGCCGACACATCTGCGCAGTCATTGATCGAAAATCACTGTCCCAGGACCCCCAGTCTTTTAGCATGGCCCTTTTCACCTCAGCAGAAGTCGTCAAGGGCCCAGGTGTTAGCAAATAGGGTTCACCCAATTCAGGCGTCGGAAAAGGTGTAGGCGTTATGTCGGTTTGCTCAGTCATTTTATGCAATTCCCTTGATATACTGTCGGAGGGTGCCAAACTTGATGAGGAATTTAGGCTTAAGAAAACTATTTGTGAAATCGTTATTTTAGATTATGGTATCGATTGTAGTTATGAAACAGGATTACTAGTCCAATGCGCTATGTTCAACTTCGAGCATTTCACCATGTTGCAATCCATGGCGGGTTTTCACGCGCCGCTGATGCTCTTTGTTTAACGCAACCGGCAATTTCCGATCAGGTTCGAAAATTGGAAGAAGAATATGACGTTTTGTTATTCGACCGCCGGAAAAAACAAATCACCGTTACTGATTTCGGTCGAAAGCTATTAGAAATTACACATCGAATGTTTGAAATCGAGCATCAGGCAAGCGAACTTCTTTCCGAATCTCGCATTCTTGGAGCTGGTACACTTCGTGTAATGGCCGATTCAGCCCACCATCTCCACCCTATATTGGGGCCGTTTCGCGCAAAATACCCCGGCGTCTTCATTTCGGTCAAAACCGGAAACTCCGAAGAAATCGTCTCGAAACTTTTTAGTTATGAAGCCGATGTCGGAATTCTTGGTGAAGTCCCAACCAACAGGGAATTCAATATCGTGAAACTGTCTTCAACTCCGATTATTGCCTTCGCGGCCAAAGGTCATGCACTGGACGGCGCTGCCTCTGTATCGATTAAGCAACTGGCGGAACAGCCTTTAGTGCTTCGCGAACAAGGCTCGAAAACTCGTTCAAAATTCGAAGAGATTGGTGCAGATGCGGGTATCGAACTTAAAGCATCCATTGAGGCAGAAGGACGTGAAGCAATCCGGGAAATTGTTGCCAGCGGTGCAGGTATAGGTATCGTCGCCGAAGCAGAATTCGGCTACGACGAGCGACTTTTCAAAATTCCTATATCCGGCTGTAAACCCTTGATGGAGGAAGCCTTGATTTGCCTCCGGGATCGAAGTAATAGCAAGCTGGTCAGTGCATTTATGAAAATGGCAAGTGAGCTGACCCACCTTCCTTGAATGACAGATTAAGGACGGTCAACAACCCGCTGGATCATCGGCGCAAAATAAGCGAATGACTCTGTCTTTTTACCCGGCACTTTCGCCTCGTCATCCCATTTTCGAACCTGGACGATAGCCTCGATATCTTTATTTTGCGCAAACTTCTCTGCAGCTTCAGCCGTCAAGGGGCCGCCTTGTAATTTGAGGCTAAGGACCGACGCGTCCGACAATGTTGAAAAATAGTCTGGATCCACGGCACATAAATACCGCTTTGCCGAAACATGATGACGGATACAATCTGTTACAATGTTGGGGAAAAACTTGGCAACAACTGCGGCACCGGCACGATCATGATGACTATCTATGCCCAACTCAGCAGCATTATCCGGAAATTCATTGGTAAAATGCCCGATATCATGCAAGAGCGCCGCAACGATAATTTCCTCTGGCGCGCCTGCTTCTTCGGCAAGATGACCAGATTGATACATATGTTCAGATATACTGACCTCTTCTCCAAGATATTCTTCCGCCCCGCGCCGGGCAAAAATATCGGCAATAAAATCTACAATATTGTCCTTGTCGAGTTTTGAAAAATCAGGTGTCGTCATAATTCTATCTCCATGATGCTGCTTTCCATCGCAGCCAGTGTTGAAAGCATTCCATCTTTATCCGGGTAGCATCCTTGAAGCCAGCGGCTCCCTTCCCCGGAATAAGCGCTTCGGGAGTGTAATACACGGGTATTATCGACTATAAAGCACTCGCCGGGTGACAATTTAAAACGGACGGCCATGCTAGGATCACTAACAATGGCACTTAAACGGCGGTACGCTTTGTAATAGTCAGACATTAAGTCAAATGGTACATCTACGATTGGCGCTGTTGAGCGATTATTGAACCTGATCCCGATAAGTTCTCCGTCGGGCTGGAGATCGATCATCGGCTTCCTCGCAGTTAAATTTACGTTCGCTTCTCCGGAATATTCATATCGAGCACAATAACGTGCCAGTAAATCGAAAGACTTCGGAGATTCTTCTTGCAATCGTCTAACCGCTCGAAAGCCATCAACCACCATGGAATCTCCACCTTCTGCAGAATTTTCAAGGCAATAGAGGATTTGCATTGTCGGCACCGGATCGCGATAGGGATTATCAGTATGGGCCTGCAGGCCAGCGCCGGTATAAGCAAGGTTTGTCGGATTCACTTCTGTACGAACTTCAAACCACTTCCCGTAATTGGTTTCTCGGACAAATCCAAACAATTCAGCAATGTCAACCAATGCACCGCTCTCGATCGGACAGCCGGTCATTTTTGCGAAACCATACCGGCGTATATGGGAAAGCCAGCGCCCAAGCGCCTTCTGATCCTGAATTACAGATTTATAACTGGCCGATGGAACATTGGAGGACATGCTGCCATCCCATGTTTTGATCTTGCTATCTAGCCATCCTGTTGAGGGCGCATCGTATTTATCGTATGAATGCTGCAACAGCCAGTCGAGGCTATAGGTGACGATTTTATTCTCCGGCTCAAAGGTAAGATTAAGGCTATCCGGAAGGATCAAGTCAATCGCCGAAACACGTGTATCTTCTGGTATATCGATCAGAGTAATCAAACGCTGGCCATTCTGCTGCGATCGCGTTGCAGGATCCGGTGCATTATCCCGCAACCAAATGGCATGAAAGCGATCTTGTGTTCCATCTGGAAAACTCAATGCAACAATAGAACCTTGTTCTTCCACTGACGCCGAACAATAATTAGTCATAACCAGACTCCTATTTGATCTCAGATCATCTCTACCCTTTTACGCGCCCCGATGTCGGATCGTAAAGCGGTTTTATGTGAACGTTACATGTCACTCTTTTTTGCGCGACATCAAGTTCATACGATCCGTTCAAAATGAAATCATCATCCACACCTCCAGGGTGCCGAACATATCCGATCCCAATGGATTTTCCGATTGTATGACCATATCCACCACTCGAAAGCCAACCTACTCGTTCGCCGTTACGATATATGGTTTCACGGCCAAGCAAGACAATATCCTCATCATCTACGGTAAAGCAGGCCAACTTCTTTTTCATGCCCGTAGTTTTTTGGGCTTCCAAAGCTTTACGGCCTTTGAAATCAACATTGCCTTTCAGTTTCACTGCCCAGTCCAACCCAGCTTCAAATGGTGTGTGGTCCGGACCAATATCACTTCCCCAGGCCCGATATCCTTTTTCAAGGCGACAACTCTCAATGGTACGATATCCTGCATTCAATAATCCCCACTCTCTTCCGGCGCTCAGCAATCTATCGTAAACTTTGGCGGCCGCTTCAATCGGAATATGTAGCTCCCATCCCAACTCCCCGACATAGGTAATCCGCAACGCCCGGACGGCCGCACCAGAGACCTCAATTTCCTGCCAAGTTCCAAACTTGAAGGCCGTATCAGATACATCAGAAGACGAAACTGATTGCAAAATTTTACGCGCATTGGGTCCCATCAGTGACAGCACCGCATAAGACGGCGAGACATCTTCGAGAACCGCATCGCAATCAGCCGGAATATTTCGGCGGATCCAGTCAAAATCATGTGTAACAAATCCAGTTCCCGTAACGATGTAATACTCATTCTCCATGATCCGTGCACAGGTTAAGTCGCACTCAATCCCTCCACGGTCATTGAGCATTTGGGTGTAAATGAGAGATCCCACTGGTTTCGCGACGTTATTCGCCGCAATCCAGCTTAAAGCAGCTTCTGCATCCGGCCCTTTCAGGGAAAACTTGGCAAATGAGGTTTGATCGAAAAGCGCCGCTGTTTGCCGGACAGCAGCATGTTCCCGGGCAACGGCACTGAACCAGTTTTGACGATTAAAGCTATATACATCTTCAGCCACTTCGCCTGCTGAAATATCTGCAAACCAGTTCGGTCGCTCCCACCCCATTTTTTCGCCAAAACAGGCTCCTTGTTCTTTCAACCTTTCATATAGCGGTGAAGTCCGGTTGGGTCGTCCAGAACCATGTTCTTCATTTGGCCAAGCCATTGTATAATGTTTGCCATAAGCTTCTACTGTTCGTGTTCTTACCCAATCAGTGTCGAAATGCGTATGTCCAAAGCGACGAATGTCGGCTCCCCAAAGATCATATGGTGGCTCCCCCTTATCTATCCATTCCGCAAGGGCCATACCGGCACCTCCACCGGCCGCAATTCCGAAGGCATTAAATCCGGCGCCAACGAAGAAATTCGCGAGTTCCGGAGCCTCTCCAATTATGAAATTTCCATCAGGTGTGAAACTCTCTGGCCCGTTGACAAGCTCTTTGATACCGGCTGTTTGCAGCGCAGGAACACGGCCCAGCGCCAGTTCCATCATTGGCTCAAAATGATCAAAATCTGAATCCAGCAATGAAAAATGAAAATCCTCTGGAATGCCGTCAGTTGCCCAAGGGATAGGGTTGGGTTCGTATCCCCCCATGACCAAACCACCGACTTCCTCTTTATAATATGTGAGGCGATCGGGATCCCGCAATGTCGGTAAATTCCGGGGAACTTCATCGATTGTATCAGTAATCAGATATTGATGCTGCATAGACACCAGCGGTACGTTTACGCCAAATCGTCTAGAAAATTCCCGGGTCCATTGGCCTGCGCAACACACCACAACTTCACATTCAATAATCCCTCTGTTTGTTATCACAGATTTGATTTTCCCATTTTCGACAACCAGGTCTTTTACCTTGGTATCTTCGAAAATACGCGTTCCTGCCATCCGCGCTCCCCTGGCAAGGGCCTGCGTGATATCTGACGGATTAGCCTGGCCATCTGTTGGTAAGAAGGCGGCTCCGACAACATCATCTATCGTCATTATCGGCCACAGGTCCTGGGCTTCCTTGGGTGTTAGCAGTTGCATATCCAGGCCAAAGGAATGGGCCGTTGTCGCTTGCCGCTTAACCTCCTCCCAACGTTCTTCATTGCACGCGAGCCGAAGGCCGCCATGCATTTTCCACCCTGTGGCCAATCCGGTTTCTTCTTCCAGGCGCGTATATAAATCAACAGAATATCCAAGCATCTCTGTGATATTAGCGCTCGATCGCAATTGCCCGACTAACCCGGCCGCATGAAAAGTAGTGCCGGAGGTAAGTTTATTTTGCTCCAACAAAACCGTATCCGTCCAGCCAAGCTTTGCTAGATGATAGGCAGTTGAACATCCAACGATACCGCCACCAATCACGACTGCCTTCGCTGTTCCGGGAAATTCATTCGCCATTATTTGAACATCCTTGCAAATTCCTGATACGCGGTTTCAAACGCCATCAAACTAGCCTGTGTATAATCTCTGTAATCAAAATCCAGTGTTGAGTAGCTTTCCGAAACCATACTCCACATCACCTCTCGCAATAGCGACGCAACTTTAACTGCTTCATATCTTTTCCAGAGACCTTCAGTGACCTGTGTGTCAAAATAGGCTTCCAGGACAAATCTCTGCTGTTCTTCAGAAAGCTGACTGTTAGAGGCCATACCTCCAAGATCGAAAAGTGGTGTATTAAATCCCGCATAATCCCAATCAATAAGCCAAAGGCGATCACCATCATCAAGGAAATTCGCCGGCAGCAAATCATTATGCCCAAAGACGATATCGTACGGGCCGGATATTTTTTCCAGTTCTGAGGCGATCCTCAGATATTCCGGTAAGTTACCTACAAACGGACTTTCCGCAGCTTCCAAGGATCGAGCGTAATCCCGAAGAACATGGAACACCCAAAATATCTTTGCTGGCCCCTTAAAATATTGTGGAACGCGTTGATGGCAGGCCTTGATCAAGGGAACAATTTGCTCCAGCATTACCGGGCTTCGAATATCCTCTGCGGTTAGCGTCTTGCTTTCGATATAATCAAGAACAAGTACTCCCGGCTCATGATAGCGAACAGCCGGCGAGATGCCTGCAGCGTGGGCTGCTTCACTAGCCGAGAACTCATTTGACCGCGACACATGATGTACAGCTATGTCATCACCAAGGCGCACCACAAATCTCTTATCGCCATCCGATACGAGAAAATTTTCGTTGGTCATGCCGCCTGAAAGCGGCTCTACAGTGATTTCACCTGACCAAAAAGAAAGCTCCTGAATTTTTTCTTCAACGATGACGCACTACCCCACCTTCAATGGCAACATGATAGAGTGTTTCCAATCTAACATAAGCAATCCTAGCCTCATCTTAAATCAACATATATTCAACATAAATCAACTAAAATGTTCAAAAATCCTCATAAAAGCCGCAAACATGAACTTGATAACCAAAAAAATTCTCTAGAGATCCATGGCACCCACATCAATTCTATTTTTATGCTCTTCGCAAATTGAGTATGGATATTAGGAATACTTGCCGGCACGATCTGCCAAGAACCGTTTAAATTCCGGATTTTCCAATAATAGTTCACGTCCCGTCTGTATAAGCTTCTCGACTTGCTCTTCGGTCAACGAAAAATTTGTCGGTATCTTGTTAATGTTCAGGAACCTCGGAATGTCACTTCTTCTTCTTTGCAGCGACTTAAATTGGACTTTTACAAAATAAGATGATGCGATTCTTTCCGGTGTTGACGTCTCATCCACCCATTTTTTCAGGCTCGTTTCCATTAAATCAAAGGTCGCGCGATTATATAGTTGAAGCTGTACATCGGTCGCTGCCGAAATGACTTCAGCGACTGAAGGCTGTATACTTTTGTCGGTCATATTTTCAACGTTTTTGGTTGATGCATCGACAGAAATAACCATGATTTGACGGGCTGGTTTTCCCTGTAAAACTCTGCGAGCTGCGTTTGCGCCGCCAATTGCTTCGACAATTTCCAGTCCTGCGCGCAGTCCCAAATTATCGGTAATTCCACCGTCAACGAAATGGATATACTGTGTTTCCGCCTTTTTATCGATATAGACCTGAAGTTCTTTTAGGGCTTCCAAAACCTGATCATTCGGACGATCTCTGAATTTAAGAATTTCAATGAAAGCCGGATCATTCGGCTTGCAACTTTTCGGGAAAGTTTCGACAACGACGGGATTAAACAGAACCGGCACAGCCGAAGAAGCAGCTACCGCACGAGCCACAGGAAAGGTCGAAAGGTCGGAACAAAGGAGATCGAAATACTCCTGAAGAAATGAAAAACGAATACCGTTTCCAAGATCCGTCGCATTAATAATTATCAAAGGTGCATCCGGTCTATTCATATCTGCGAAAGTTTTACCGTGAAACATATACTTTTCATAAATATCAATGGCTAATTCGGTTCGACCTGCGGACCCAAACCAGAAAAAAGGATTCAGGGCATTAAGAATAATTTCACTATCTATATCTCTCAGCAGAAAATCTGTTTTAAAGTCCTCAAAAATACGATCTCCATACAAACCATAATACGCGGAAGTAAAGCTGCCACCGGACACCGACGTGATAACCTGCACCTCATCTAAAAGATTACGCCGGGGTTTCTGCCCCTCATTAACTGAAATTTCGCGCAAAGCTTCCATAACGCCGTAAGCGAGAGCAGCAGCTCTAGTCCCCCCGCCTGAGAAGGCCAGGATAATTTTGGCATCCGTACCATCATTTTTTATTTTTTTGAGAGAATAGGATTGGTGGGATAAATTTTGGCTTAGCGGCTTGTTCTCTATCACCCCATAAGATGCACAACCAGTTAGGATTGCTGCGACAGCAATAAGAAAATTGAATTTAAAAAACCGTTCTTTAAGTAATACGCCACTCATTTTTTTGGCCTTCAAACTTTGATACAAAATTGGAGCGAGAAACCTACCCGAGCCTGTAGATCAGTATACTAAGCCAAAGTATTTCATTTACCCAGACGCCCGGAATGGATTTTTCGAGTATTCGTTACTATGCACTTCATTCAAATGCAGTAACGGTAATAAGACGGCCATTTCGCACGGCTACAACCAATATTGTTCAAATTCCTGCTGCCTTATGACTGAACCTGCTCTATTCCCAGTCCTGGCTCGTTGACTTTAAAGTATATCAATACCAAGATCATCAAATGAAGTGGAATGAATACTAAGTATCCAGTGATATGGAAGGTTTATGTATGTCCATAAGGTTTTTGTTCAAATGGTCAAATTTGATGATGTTCGCGGTAATTCTGGTGCCCGCTGTTGGCCACGCGGCAGACAATTCAGCCCCTTCGCCTAAGTTAGTCTTGCAAATCACCGTGGATCAGCTTCGCGGTGACTTGCCGACTCGCTATTTCGGTCGACTGGGCGACGGCGGTCTCAGGTATCTGCTCGATAACGGAACGGTTTATACCAATGCCCATCACCAGCATGCCAATACTGAAACCATTGTCGGGCACACCACCCTGGCGACCGGAGCCGACCCGTCCCGTCATGGCATGATCGGCAATGTCTGGCTTGACCGGATTACCGGAGAGCTCACGTATAACGTGGAGGATGCCCGCTACCCCATCCTCAGTGAAGGTGCCGGGGTCGATAAAAAAACTGAAATAGATCCAACCCAGCGCACCGCCCGCTCCGATGGTCGTTCGCCGTCCAGAATACTGGTCTCTACCTACAGCGACGAGCTGAAATTAAACCGTGGCGGCAGGTCAAAAATATTTGGTGTTTCAGTGAAAGACCGCGGGGCCATTTCCATGGCGGGTCATACGGGCAAAGCCTTCTGGTTTTCCAAGCAGCTGGGTCAATTTATTACCAGCCAATATTATTACGAAGACTACCCGGACTGGGTCCGTGCCTTTAACGCGGCAGATCCCACGGCCCGTTATGTGGGGCAGGACTGGGTGCTTATGCATGATCCAGCAACGTATCTTTTCGGTGCCTATGATGACCGGGCATATGAGACCTCCTTACCGGGTTTTGGGCGGACATTTCCCCATCCCTATGGCCAACGGGACGGCAAATATTTTACCACCTTCCTGACCCTCAGTCCTGCCGGCGACGAAATAACCCTCGATTTTGCCAAGAAGCTCCTGAAAAATGAGGCCCTTGGCAAAGGCGATGTAACCGATTACCTGTCGGTGAGTTTTTCCTCAACAGATTATGTCGGACATATTTTCGGCCCCTCCAGCCTGGAAGCCGAGGACAATGTCCTCAGGCTCGATCGCACTTTGGCAGATCTGTTAAGTTATGTGGACACGGAAATTGGTCTTGAGAATACCCTGATTGTTTTATCCGCAGATCACGGCGGACCGGAAGCACCGGGTTATCTCAACGAGTTGGGAATTGAGGCCACATATATCGATCCCGCCGAATTTGATAAATCCAGTGCGATTGCAGCCCTAAAAAAGCGCTTTGGCATTGGCGAAGAGCTAATCTCCACCTATTTCCATCCCTATCTCTATCTCAACCGGAACGCCATTGCCGAAAGGGAGCTGGATCTGGCTGTGGTCGAAGCCGCTGTCGCTGAGGAGATTTCAAAATTTGATGGCGTTACCGCCGCAGTATCCAGCAGTGCCTTGCGATCCGGTCAATTGCCCGATACACCTATTATGCGGTCGATTTTGAGAAACTATAATGCCAACCGGTCCGGCGATATCTATGTCGTGTTTGACCCCAATCGTTTTATTAATGATTTTGATGGCCTTGTTGTCGCCGCCAGTCACGGCTCTCCTTGGCGATATGATACTTATGTTCCGATCATTTTCGTCGGCAAAGATATCCCTGCACAAAAAATAAATCGGCTAGTCCATACCGTGAGTATTGCACCGACACTTGCCTTATTAACCGGAACAAAACCTCCATCAGGATCTTTCGCCAAGCCCCTTTTTGAAGTCATCAATTAGAAATTAATCAGGCAAAAGAATAGCGCAGGATCGGTCGTCGATCCTGCGTTATTCAAATCAAGTACCTAGTTGTTTACAGGTGTAGCTAGCTGTTCCATGACCTTGTCCAGAGAGAAACTCGCCGCTTTCTGGCGCGGCGGAAACTCAATAAATGTCTTGAGGAATTGACCAACATACTCTTGTGCCGGGACAAGCAAATACACACGATCAATTAACCAGTCATAGTACGTATTCGACGTGATCTGTGCCCGTTCATACGGATCCCGCCGTAAATTGAAAATAAAGGGAACACGAAGGGGTGTGAAGGGATTTGCCCAGACAGCCAGCGTTCCGACTTGGCGCTGTTCCATAAAGATGAACTTCCAGTCGCTATACCGCATGGCCGTCAGATCCCCGTCATCGGAAAAATACATAATTTCCTTACGCGGCGTTGTTTCTGATTTGCCTATCAGATGCGGTAGAATATCATAACCATCCAAATGCACTTTGTATTTCCGGGCACTAATAGTCGTGCCTTTTAACAACCGCTCTTTCACGTCTGTATCACCCGCCATGGCTGCGAATGTCGGCAACCAATCCATATGATGGACAATCTGGTTACTGACAGAGCCCGCCTTGACTTTACCAGGCCAACGAACCATTGCTGGGACGCGCCAGCCGCCTTCCCAGTTAGTGTTCTTTTCACCGCGGAACGGCGTTGCTGCCGCGTCAGGCCATGTATTGTAATGCGGGCCATTATCCGTGGAGTAGAAAACAAATGTATTGTCCGCAATCCCGAGCTCGTCGATCTTGTCGAGAAGCTGGCCGACATGTCGATCATGCTCAACCATGCCATCTGAATACTCGTCCTGCCCGGATATACCGCGAAGTTCTGCTTTCACATGGGTTCTGAAATGCATACGCGTGCCATTCCACCAGACAAAGAAAGGCTTGTTGGCTGCATGGGCACGATCGATAAAGTTGATGG
Source organism: Sneathiella marina (assembly GCF_023746535.1). Lineage (GTDB taxonomy): Bacteria > Pseudomonadota > Alphaproteobacteria > Sneathiellales > Sneathiellaceae > Sneathiella > Sneathiella marina. Next base: position 2,424,388 of record NZ_CP098747.1, read on the forward strand.
CACGGGCGATGGTTTCGTCATCCACCGTTTCCATGCGTTTTTTAGTCAACGGTCCGGTATCCTCAATCTTGCCATCAGCGGTCGAGCTGATGACCCCGCGAGGTCCGTATCTTTCACGGAATTTTGGATCTTTTGGATAATCCTCATTTTCCGGCTCTTCTTCCGCATTCAAATGATAGAGATTGCCGAAAAATTCATCGAAACCATGGTTGGTTGGCAGCATTTCATCACGGTCGCCCAAATGGTTCTTGCCAAACTGGCCGGTGGCATAACCTTGTGCTTTTAGCACGACAGCCATGGACGGATCTTCAACCTGTATGCCCTCCTTGGCGCCGGGTAAGCCGACTTTCGATAAACCGGTTCGGAACACGCTCTGACCGAGAACAAATGTCGAGCGGCCCGCAGTACAGCTTTGCTCCCCATAATAGTCCGTAAAAATCATGCCTTCATTGGCGATCCGGTCAATATTGGGGGTTTGATACCCCATCATGCCGCGGGTATAGGCACTGATATTACTTTGGCCTATATCGTCGCCCCAGATCACCAGAATATTTGGTTTCTTCGTTTGGGCCTGCGCCATACCGACAGTCGCCATCAGCGTAACCGCCGAGACGCTCAGCACTATCACTCGTCCAAATCTTGAAAAATGTGACATTTTCTGCGCTCCTTAGCAAATGTCTTCAGCCACTTTACTTGTGGCTCTCGATATTGCGTTCCCCCGGACTAATACCATAGACTAAATAATATTTATTATGCAAGATTACCGGAGGGGGTAAATATTCGACAGAATCATGCTATCGTATAACGACTAAATCTTAAACTCTATTTTGGTATGCTTTATGACAGCTCTGGAACAGATCAATCTTTTAAAGCAAAAGATGCAGGCCTCCATCATTGGGCAGGAAGACGTTATCGACCGGCTCCTGATCGGTTTATTGGCCAATGGCAACATCCTGTTGGAAGGGTTGCCGGGCTTGGCAAAAACCCGGGCCGTCAAGGCCCTCGCCCGCAACCTCGAGGCGGAATTTGGACGGATTCAATTCACGCCCGACTTACTCCCCGCCGATGTTACGGGCTCCGAAGTATATCACAGCACCGAAGACGGCGGGGTGTTCAAGTTCGATCCAGGCCCGATATTTGGCAACATTATTTTGGGTGATGAAATTAACCGCGCGCCGGCGAAAGTGCAGTCTGCCATGCTCGAAGCAATGGAAGAACGGCAAGTCACCGTTGCCGGTAAAACTCATAAAATGCCTGACTTGTTTATGGTTCTGGCGACCCAGAATCCGATCGAGCAGGAAGGCACCTATCCGTTACCTGAAGCGCAGCTCGATCGGTTTTTAATGCATGTTTCGCTGGAATATGGCGATGAAGCGTCGGAAATCGAAATCATCCGGCTGGTCCGCGGCGAGATGAAGTCATCCGCTGCAGCTCCCACTGACTCAGGGCCGACAGCACAAAGCGTGGTTTTCGATGCGCGAAAAGAAATCGAGGTAATTCATACCTCGGAAGCCATCGAGACTTATATGGTCGACCTGATTTATGCGACGCGTTTCCCGAGCCGTTATTCGGAGGAGCTGGACAGCTGGATCGAAATCGGCGCCAGTCCGCGCGGATCGTTGGGCCTTGATATCTGTTCGCGGGCTCATGCCTGGATGCAGGGGCAAGACTTTGTCTCGCCTGACAATGTGCGGGCGATCATCAAGAATGTTCTGCGACATCGCCTCATCCTGTCTTTTGAGGCCAATGCCGATAGTGTCACGCCCGATCAGGTTATTGAGAAAATTGTTGAGCTTGTTGCTGCTCCCTGAGAAACCAAAAGGCACAGGATCATGGTGACTAAAAGCGCAAAGACGACCGCCGCCGGTGCCTATACCGACATAAAGTCCCTGTATCGGCTGAAATATCAAGCACGCGGATTTTCCTTTTTACCGCGCCAACCGGCCCGCAGCCTGCTCGCCGGACGGCATGGCTCCAAGTTGCGCGGGCGCGGTTTAAATTTCGAAGAATTGCGCCAGTATCGACCCGGCGATGACGTCCGTGCCATTGACTGGAGGGTTACCGCCCGCACCGGAAAGCCCCATACCCGGATTTTCACAGAAGAACGGGATCGCCAGTCAATTCTGGTTGTCGACCAGCGCCCGGGGATGTTTTTTGGATCACGACGGACGATGAAATCCGTGGCCGCGGCAGAGCTGGCCAGCCTCGCCGCCTGGCGTATCTTAGCCGCTGGTGATCGAGTTGGTGGCTATGTCTTCAACGCCTCGGATACTATGGAAATCCGCCCCAACCGTAGCGAAAAAACGGTCCTGCAACTGCTCCGATCTATCGTTAAACTCAATAATCAACTTTCCTCGCAGGAAAGCGAAGTAGAGCCGCGCATTGGCCTCAATGAAGTGCTCAAGCGCGTCAGCCGCACAGTTTCCCATGACATGCTTGTCATCATCATCAGTGATCTGCGCGGTGCGAACGCGGAAACCCGTATGTTGCTGACCAATATGGCACGCCATAATAATGTGGTCATCGGATTTATCTCCGATCCACTGGAAGAAGCCTTTCCCGATGCCGGATCGTTGGTGGCCAGTGATTTTGGATTACAGTTGGAGTTCGATAGTTCCGACGACGACTTTCGCAGCCAATATGCCAAACAGTTTGAGCAGCGCCTCGATCAGGGAAAGAAACTGCTTTTACGGCGGCGAATTCCGGTCTTGAATATTAAATCAGATGAAGAGGTGTTCCGGCAGCTTACCCGTCTCTTGGGCGCGCGATGAAGCCGCAATCTCACATAAGGCTTGGTCATGGCCGATAACAGCATGACAGCATCGGAACTCTTCGGATCCAACCGCATGTGGGGCTTAAAGGAAATCCCGTTGCCTGAACCTGTTTCGTTTTTTCCCGATACCGTTGGCTGGCTGACCCTTGCGGCTCTTTTCGGCCTATTTCTCTGTTTCCTTTTTACCCTCTTTTTACGTCGCTGGCGCAAAAAAGCCCCTCTCCGACAAGCGATCAGGGATCTACGGGATATATCTGATCAACAACATAATTACTCACAGATTCCGCTTATTCTGCGCCAAACTGCCTTGCAACAATATGATCGAGACGAAGTTGCCAGTTTGCGGGGCCGATCCTATACAGATTGGCTGAATACAAAGTTGAAAAATCCGGTATTCGACCCACGGGACAGCGAGTTACTTGCCACCCTCCCCTATACGCCCTCTGAAAAAAGCCTGACTGACATCGCGACATTGAACGGCCTAGTTCAAAAAAGCATTGTCTGGCTTAAGAACCATCATGTTTGAGTTTCAGTTCCCCTATGGCTTTATCTTGCTGCCACTTCCGGTTCTTGTCTTCTGGTTCACCACAAAATTCAAGGAAACCGGGGACGCTGTCAAAGTCCCGTTCCTGTCCAAAATCGGGGCCCTGACGGATAAAGAACCCCGAAAGGGCGACACGGTGATCACCAAAACCTGGTTTGAAAAACTGATGTTCTTGCTGTGCTGGTGTCTGTTAATCATCGGGCTGGCCCGGCCAGTTCTTTTCCAGGAGCCCATCATCTGGCAGAATTCCGGCCGTGATCTTTTGCTCATCGTCGATTTATCGGGCTCCATGGAGGCCGTCGATTTTAGAACTCCTGATGGGACACTGATTTCGCGACTGGACGCCGTCAAACAAGTCGTCGAGGAGTTTGTTGATCGACGAGCGTCTGATCGGATTGGCTTAGCTGTATTTGGCGATGCCGCCTTCCCCCAAGTGCCCTTTACGCTCGATCATACTGTCCTGAAAGAGCTGCTTGCGGAAGTGCAGCCTGGCATGGCAGGACCAAAAACGATGATCGGTGACGCGATAGGTCTTGGACTTAAGATGTTCGAGGGCAGTGAAAGCGAAAATAAAGTTGCCATTCTTTTGACGGACGGAAATGATACCGGCAGTAAAATGCCAGTGGACAAAGCCGCCTCCATTGCGGCAGGGAATAATGTCATTATCCATACCATTGCCATGGGGGATCCGGAGTCTGTAGGGGAAACAGCCCTTGATCTTGAAAAGCTGGATAATATTGCAGCTTTAACCGGCGGGAAAAGCTTTCTGGCATTAGACACAGCACAGCTGGAAAATGTGTACACAGCCCTAGACGCCCTGGAACCAGAAAAAGTAGAAACTGTTTCCTACACACCGCTAAAACCGCTCTTTTTGTATTTCGTCTATGCGATGATTACGAGCGTGATTATCTTATTAATTGTTATGCTCGTTCCCAAAAGCAAGAGGAGTAGGTCATGACATCGGTTTCGAACTTCATCGATAACTTTCATTTCCTGCGGCCCTTTTGGTTGCTTCTACTTCCCAGTGTCATTTGGCTGTACTTTACCTTAAGAGGATTCACATCCAGTCAATGGCGTTGGCAGCGGATCATTGACCCCGCCCTTCTTGAGCATTTGATCATTAGTGCCCGAAGTAACAAGCGCATCCGCCCTTTCCATCTATTCACCGCAGCCTTTTGTTTGCTTATTCTTTCTGCTGCGGGGCCCGCGTGGGAAAGAATCCAAACACCTTTCGTTCAGAATAACGCCCCTCTGATCATCGCTCTGGAATTAACTCCGTCCATGTTGGCAGAAGACGTGAAACCAAGCCGTCTACAACGGGCAAAACAAAAAATCAGCGACCTCGTGGCGACCAATGTATCTTCGCAAATTGGGGTTGTCGTTTATTCCGGCACGAGCCATATGGTGGTGCCGCCGACCAATGACCCCGCGTTGGTTAATCTATATCTGGAGAATCTGACACCCGACATTATGCCCGTTGAAGGCGATCGACCAGAGAAGGCGCTTCTTCTTGCCAACAAATTATTAGCCAGCATCCCTATACCGGGCACAATCCTTTACGCCACAGATGGCATTGACGCCTCGCTTGCTATTGAATTTGCCAAGCCTGCCGATGTAACTCCTCCGCAATATCTTTTCTGGCGGTTTGGGACGGAAACTGGCGAAACCGCCGAAGCCGGTAACACCGCCATCGTAGGCGCGAATATTCGCGGTCTCGACGAAATAGCATCGGCAACGGGAGGAACAGTGGTCGCTGAAAGCCTGGATGGATCGGATATAGGTAGAATTCAGCGATTGATAGCAACCCATCTTGAAAATGTGCTTCTACCGGGCCAGGACGAGCAATGGATTGATGCAGGATATTACCTGCTCTGGCCTCTCGTTTTGTTGCTAATACCATGGGCAAGACGGGGGTGGACATTACGATGGTCGTAAAGCGTCACATTCTCGGAGCCGTTATCTTGCTCTCAAGCCTTCTCTTAAGCAATGGGGCGCAGGCTTCCGATTTTTGGGATCTCTGGCTGACTCCGGATCAACGGGGCCGATGGTATTTCGATCACGCGCAATATGATAAAGCCGCCCAATTCTTTAAAAATGCTGAGTGGAAAGCGCAAGCATTTTACAAAGCCGAAAAATTCGAAGCGGCAGCATTGGCCTCGGAAAATATTGAAACAGCCGCCGGTCAGTTCTTACGCGGAAATGCCTTCGCTCGTGCCGAAAAGCTCATTGAGGCAATTGACGCGTACAAAGCTGCCCTTGACCTAAAGCCTGATTTTCCAGAAGCAATCTTTAATTTGAAATGGGTCAGCGACCTTTATGAGCTTGACCAGAAAACATATGAAGACAGCGGCGGCACCGGCGGCAAGCTCGGCGCAGATCGCACTATCAGTAACAAATTGGGGGAACAGTCAGGCACGGAGGTAACGCGGCAACAGCTTAAAAGTGAAGGCTTAAGCGATGCACAGCTGGAAGAAATGTGGATGCGGCGTGTTCAAACAACCTTGGGCGATTTTCTCGGATTACGGTTTTCCTATCAATATCAAACGGGTACGTCTTCCGGATCTTCAGAGGAGACAGCCAACTAATGCAAATGCTCTTTACAGTACAATTTTTCGCCCTCACCGTTTTGTTTTTTCTGAAAACAGTCGATGCCGCGGCAGATACCCGAGCCCGTGTCTATTTTGATGATGTCGGAGATATTGTTGTTGGCCAGACTGTCAGTTTGTATATTGATATTGATACAGATGACGAAAAACTGGGGCCCTTTCTTTTTCCAGACATTGCTGTCGACGGCATCATTATCCTTCAACCAGAACAGTTGGGTACGAGCTACAGTAAAACTGAAAAGGGTCAACAGATTATCGGCATTCGTAAAAAATACGCAGTAATTCCCAAACGATCTGGAGAATTGACTATTCCCGCGGTTACAGTCAGTTGGAGTGAAACCCCGGAAAAATCCATCGCGACGGAACCTGTTTCTTTCCAGGTCACCGTGCCGCCGGGCGCGAAAAATCTGGCGCGTCTAATTGTCGGCAAAAACATCGAAATCCTGCAGGAGATTGTGCCTGCTGAAACCGAGATTAAACAAGGTGATGCCATCACCAGAACAATCCGTATCACGGCTCAGGATACATTGGCGCTGACTCTACCGCCCGCTGAATTCGCCACAATTGACGGGCTAACAGCTTATCCAGAGACACCGCAACTCTCAGACAATATAAATCGCGGGCAATACAGCGCCCAACGGATTGATCGGGTGGTCTATATTGCCGAAACCGCCGGAAACGTAACGGTACCGGAGATATCCTATGAGATATGGGATTTGCCAAAAAAAGCAATCGATATAGTAACGTTACCAGCGGTATCCTATGAGGTCGCAAAGATCGCAAATGCTAGCCTTTCTGCCCCTTACAGCAACCGTATTCGAAGAGTACTGGTCAATCTTATCGATGCTCTTCGGACAAATCTGATCAGCATCCTTTGGATCCTGATTTGCGTCGCCGGATGCGGCTATATTGCCTACAGATACGGCCAACAAGCGATCGACACTATTGCGAATTACAGGAGGCAATACAAGCGATCAGAAAAATATATTTTCAAACGCTTGCGGCGCAGATGCGGTAAATTATCGCCCCCAGCTTTGCGTAATGATATCTGGGCTTGGCTTTCCGTATTATGTAAAAAAGATGGAATTTTTACGTTGGCAAATGTTGATGGCTGTATAACAGACATAAAGAATAAGGCGTTTCTTCATACCCTTCTTCGAGCCCCGTACGCGGCCAGTAAAAACGGTGATGCACTTACACCATCTGAAATACGCACAGGAATAGTCAATTTACGGCGCGATATACTTCAGACTTTTGCTCGGCACCCATCCCGCTCAAATGCCATAACACTCAACCCGATGACAAAGAAAGCCTAATGTTATGACACGCTCTTTCTGGTTTTGTTTGTTGGTTATATGCCTGAGCCTATCTGCACCAATCCGCGCACAGGAGCGGGCAAAGGTACCAACTTTTGTCAAATCCGAACAATGTCGGAGCTGTCACAAGCAGGAACATGAGCTTTGGGAACAGTCAGATCATAGCTGGGCCTGGCGTCCGGCAACGACAGAAAATGTATTGGGGGATTTTAGTGACATTTCCTTCGAGCATCACGGTATCACAACACGATTTTTTACCCGCGATAATAAATTCTGGATTGAAACAAACGATGAAAAGGGACAACCTGAAATCAGTGAAATACTGTACTCGGTAGGGGTACGTCCTCTCCAGCAATATCTTATTGCCGAAGAAGGAGGACGACTACAGGTTCTCGATATCGCTTGGGATACGGAAAGCAAGAAATGGTACATGGTCTTTCCCGGGCAAACGGATAACGTTCCTGGGAATGCCTTACACTGGAAAGGTGTCTATAAAAACTGGAATGGCCGCTGCGCAGAGTGCCATGCAACGGACTTCAAGAAAAATTATGAGCCTCGAACCCGCAGTTTCAAAAGTCAGTGGAGTGAAATCGGCGTAACCTGTGAAGCCTGCCACGGTCCTGGGCAAGCTCATGTACAATGGGCGGAAAAGCCCGATATATTCCGCCAACAGGACTATCTCGACATCGATTTAAAGGGCTTTGTACAGTCTCACGCTGCAACTCCTTCAGAAATCGAGATCCAGCAATGTGCGGCGTGCCATTCCCGCCGCAGCGCATTAAGTGGGAACAGCCCTCTTCCTGGAACCTCTTTTGCGGATCATTATGATCTCGCGTTGCTACGCCCCGATCTTTATCATCCCGATGGTCAGATCAAAGATGAGGTATATGTCCTAGGCTCCTTCAAGCAAAGCAAGATGTATGCGGCGGGCGTCACCTGTTCCAACTGCCATAATGTTCATTCGGGTAAGATCAAGGCTGAAGATAACAGACTCTGCACGCAATGTCATAATCCGGCAGGCAACACGGAATTCCCAAGCCTGCCGAAAAAGACCTATGACAGTGAAGAGCATCACCATCATGCTGTTGCGTCCGAAGGCGGGCAATGTGTTTCCTGTCATATGCCCACCCAAACCTATATGGAAGTAGACGATCGCCGGGATCACCGTTTTGGAATCCCGAACCCGGCGCAAAGCCGCGCGCTTGGAACGCCAGATGCCTGCATATCCTGTCATCAAAATAACGGCCTGACCTGGGCGGAGCGACAAATGAGTAAATGGTACCCCGATACTAATCCGGGGCCAAAGGGATTTGCGGAAGTCTTCGGAATGTTTGAGACGGAGAAGGGCACAAAGGCTGCTTTGGAGAATATCCTGACCGTTGCCGAAGACGAGAATTTCTCGGCCATTGTTCGAGCATCAGCGTTGGAGCGCGCCCTTCCCTACGGCGCGAACCTTCCCTGGCCCCGCATGGCGGCATATTTGCGAGATGACAGTGACCTCATCCGTGGTGTCGCCGCGCGACTTCATCGCCAAGCCTCGCTACAACTTCGGCTACAACGCCTCCCAGCTCTGTTGACCGACGACGCCAAAACTGTTCGCTTCGCGGCGGCACGGTCGATGCTGGACGTCCCTGCGCAAGCCCTGTCTGCTGGTCAACGCCAAAATCTGAAAGCCGCGCTAAGAGAATTTCAGGTTTCCATTGTTGCGGGCGCCGATCATCCCAATGCGCAGATGGCTCTGGCCAGCCTGGCGTTATCCTTACGAAATGCTCCTGCAGCCCGGGCCGCTATCTCTGAAGCCTTGACCATAGATCCGCAATTCACCGATGCCTGGATTATGCTAGCCCGTCTTGATATAGCGGAAAAACGTCCTGACCTAGCCACAATAACCCTAGACAACGCCGAAATGGCTTTACCAAACTCACCTGTCATTCAACAGTTTTACGGAAATTACCTTGCCAGCCAACGACAGTTCGATGCTGCAATAACTCATCTACAAAAAGCGATTAAACTACAGCCTGACGATACAAAGATGGTAATGGATTATGGCGCAGTCTTGAGCCAGGCCGGACAACATGAAGAGGCATTGAAAGTCCTTTCCGGGATTAGCAATGCAAATGCCGATGCTCTGTTCCTTAAGGCGAACGCTCTCCTGCAATTAGATCGAAAGGAAGACGCGAAACGCACGATCCTAAAATTACTTGCGCAGGACCCTGGTTACACCCTTCCTGACGCGTTTCAACAATTGTTCAGTAGAAATTAAATGGACGGCCTGAAATAATTTGAATTATTTAGCTATATTATTGGCAATAAATGGCGGTGAGGGTGGGATTCGAACCCACGATAGAGTTGCCCCTATTCATCCTTAGCAGGGATGCGCCTTAAGCCACTCGGCCACCTCACCGGAGGCGGCAATATGGCAGATTTTGTTGCGCTGTCAAAGGGTTTTATCGGATGGTATTGTAAAATTCCAATTGCAGGCTAACCACCGGCGTAACGCTCAATTCAGAACGGGTTAAAAAGTAAAACCGGTAGATAAACTGATTACCGGCCAGTGACCCATTCACGCGCAAGACGCTGTGCTTTGGCAATTTCTTGAGATGACATGTCCATGGAAATTTCTGCACGGCTTTCACGCGCTTCGTCCACGCCATTCATTGCAGCAAGGTTAAACCATTTATGAGCGGTAATTAGGTCCTGTTGTACACCGTCTCCGGTGGAATAGCACAAGCCGGCCCGATACTGATCATCAGCAATTCCCTTGTCGGCACTTTGTACAAACTTCTCGATATACTTTACATCTAGTTTAGCCATTTTCTTATCCCCAGTTTTCTCCAATGATACGCCCATATTTCAATATGCTTTGTGCGCATCGCCTGTATTACAAAGACATGATGGAAGGGAATTAGTTAATTTTTTGTTTCAGATAATCGCTGAAATCGACATAAAAAGAAAAAATACAATTTAGCGTGCTTTTTATCTAACACACTGGCAACTCATTGTGACCCTACGTTATTGAATTATATTAGATTTTAATACATATATCAAAATCTGCTGTATTCATGAATATGAACAGAAATAATTCCGCAAATCGGAATTTTCTGCATTTTGAGGGTTTGTATCTACTGTGAATTCTTGATTCACCCCGAAAATCTTGGGGGAATATGCCCTCAGTCTTTTGGAAACTCCAAACCCATTTCCCTGTATCTTTCGGGATCGTCGAGCCATTTTTCGCGCACTTTGACAAATAGGAAAAGATGGACCCGCCGCTCCAGCATTTCTTCAAGGTCCTCGCGGGCCATCGCACCTATCTTTTTGATGGTCTGCCCCCCCTTCCCCAAAACCATTGGCTTGTAATTTGTTCTGGAGACGTAAATAATTTGTTGTATTTTTACAGAGCCGTCTTTTCTCTCTTCCCAACTCTCGGTCTCAACGGTCAAGGAATAGGGAAGTTCCTGGTTCATACGAAGGAAAAGTTTTTCCCGCGTGACTTCCGCCGCCAGTTGCCGCATCGGTGCAAGCGCAAGCTGGTCTTCCGGATAAAGCCACGGCCCATCGGGCATTTGAGCCGCCAATGCCACACGTAAATCCTCAACACCATCGCCCTTTAGTGCGGAGATCATGAATACTTCATCAAAAATGTCTTCATCCGATAATTTTTGGGCTAGACCAAGCAAAGTATCCCGCTTCAAGGCATCTATTTTATTGAGGATTACGTGAGCCCGCCGGCCAGATTTTTTAAGTCCTGCAATTATACGTTCCACATCAGGAGAAACTCCTTTTATCGCATCGATAATCAGAACAATCTTGTCCGCATCCTGCGCGCCGCCCCAAGCGGCATCTACCATCGCTTTTTCCAGTCGTCGTGTCGGTTTGAAAATACCCGGCGTATCTACGAAAATGAGCTGGCTTTGATCTTCAATTGCGATCGCTGTGACGCGGGCACGGGTTGTCTGCACCTTAGGCGATACGATGGCAATTTTTGCCCCAACCAACTGATTAAGCAGCGTGGATTTACCGGCATTAGGCGCTCCAACAATGGCAATGTAACCGCATTTTGTCGTTTGTTGATTACTCACTTTGTAAATCCTTCAACATTTTTTCTGCCGCCTGCTGCTCTGCAGACCGTTTTGAAGTCCCCATCCCTTCAAACGGGTCCAAACCCTTAAGCCGCACATCAACTTTAAATCTTGGCGCGTGATCCGGGCCCGTTTCTTCTACGACTGTATAAACTGGTGGCGGTTTTCCAGCTTTCGCCGCCCATTCCTGTAATGACGACTTGGCATCTTTTTTCGAGGCACCTTCCTTGTCCAGTCGCTGCCACCATTTGCTCTTGATAAACTCCCGGGCGGCATCATAGCCACCATCCAAATATATGGCAGCGATTATCGCCTCCATTACATCTTCCAAAATCGCCGGATTCTCTCCGCCACCGGCGGCCGCTAGATCGCTGGCCATAAAGACAAACTTATCAATACCTATTTCCGCGCAGATTTCTGCTAAGGTTTCTCGGCGAACTTGTGCATTATAGCGCCTGGAAAGATTTCCTGCGTCGGCTTGCGGGAAACGGCGAAAAAGCTCTTCGCTTATTACCAGTCCCAGCACTCTATCGCCAACGAATTCCAACCTTTCATAGTCCTGCTGCGCATGGTTTTGATGCCGGCCCCTGGTGAGTGAGGAATGTGTTAAGGCGGCTTGAAGTAAGGACCTATCTTTAAAGTCATGCCCAAGCAGGCGCATCAACTTTCCGAGTTTCCTGTTGCCTACAGACATCAATTCAATGGGGTCAGGATCCGGTTCCAGCGGATCGCAAAAGGATACTTCCAAATCTCATACCATTCGGCAGATCCATCCAGAGACATAAAGATAATCTCCGCTCGGCCAACAAGGTTTTCCATGGGAATATATCCGACATGCGACAAAAACCGGCTGTCCGTTGAATTGTCTCTATTGTCCCCCATACCGAAAACATGGCCTTCCGGTACAGAATAAACATCAGTATTGTCCATCAAACCCTGGATAGTCGTATCCAGTGTCAAGTAAGTTCGACCGCTCGGAAGAGTTTCCCGATATTGTGCAATTTGCCTCACATTACCATATCTGTCACGATCCACATAATCTTCGACCCGCTCTCTTTTCACCGCAGTACCATTGATATAAAGCACGCCATTGATCATTTGCAATTTGTCGCCCGGCAAGCCCATTATCCGCTTAATATAATCTACCGGATCTCCGATTGGTTTTTTAAATACAGCAACATCCCCTCGCTCAGGAACTTCTTCAAAAATGCGACCCGATATGGGGGCGAGGCTAAAGGGAAAAGAATGACGGCTATACCCATAAGAAAATTTGGAAACAAACAAATAGTCGCCAATCATCAAGGTAGGGAGCATGGATTCCGAGGGAATCTTGAACGGCTCATAAGCAAAAGTTCGAATAACAACTGCGATCAGGACCGCGTATATTATCGTGCGGATAGTTTCACCTAACCCACCTTTTGCCTTGATTACGTCTTCTTTCATAAAACTTTTCCAAATAAATCTAATAATTGTCTCTCAATCGCATGAACGCTCTGTTCAGGCAACCGAATTAACGAGTGTCTTTCCGAAAGAAAGCCTCAATCCAGTGGCACAGCAGATATCAGAACAAAAGCTTGCGCCTGCGGAGGCTCATCCGTAATCGTCAAATGTATCTCTGCTTTCATACCGGGTGGCGTGATTTTCATTAGCTGCTCCTGAGCGCCACCTGTCAGACTCATTGTCGGCTTGCCAGAAGGCAAATTTATGACCCCCATATCCTTCCAGAAAACACCTTTGCGAAATCCGGTTCCAAGCGCTTTCGAACAGGCTTCCTTGGCGGCATAACGTTTTGCATAGGATTCAACGCGATTGAGTCGTCGTTCCGATTTCTTGACTTCAATTTCCGTATAAATCCGCCGGATAAACCGATCACCAAACCGATCGAGAGTTTTCTCGATGCGCCGGATATCAATAATATCGTTTCCAATTCCTAAAATCATCGGAGAACCTCTTTCGGCATTACGTAGTTGCTAGTTAGGATTACGCGCCTGATCCATGAGGTAACGCATTTTCTTGATCGCTGTATCCAGTCCGATGAAAATAGCGTCCCCTATCAGAAAATGGCCAATATTAAGTTCAACAATTGTTGGAATGGCGGCGACAGGCGCTACCGTGTCATACGTTAGACCATGCCCTGCATGACATTCCAGGCCCAGCTCTTCAGCCAGAGCCGCAGCCGCCACAATCCGCTCCAGTTCGCTTTGCCGCTTGATGCTATCGGTTGTATCACAATAGGTTCCAACATGAAGTTCAACAATATCCGCTGAAAGGCGGGCGGCCGCCTCCAGCTGTCGTGGATCCGGCTCAATAAACAACGAAACACGTATATTTTGGTCACGCAGGCTGTTGACGTAATTTTGCAGCATATTATGTCCGCCCGCTGCGTCCAGCCCTCCTTCTGTGGTCCTCTCCTCACGTTTCTCCGGCACCAGGCAGCTCGCATGGGGTTTGTGAGACAAGGCGATTTCGAGCATCTCCTCCGTCGCGGCCATTTCAAAATTCAACGGGATCGTCAAATGCTCTGTCAATCTTGCTATATCACTGTCACTTATATGGCGACGATCCTCTCGCAAATGCGCAGTTATCCCGTCTGCGCCAGCTTCTTCGGCTATTTTCGCGGCCCGAAGGGGATCCGGATGCACACCGCCACGGGCATTGCGGATCGTTGCGACATGATCGATATTAACGCCTAACCGTAATTGCCTCATACCTGGTTTTCCCCTGAGTTACCGTTCCCGTCCGGTCCGTTTGCATCATTTGTGGGACGTGCCAATCCAATAAGTGTCGCCCGCTTCGCATGAAATCTACGGATTACTTCCTTTAAAGGATAGAAAAAAATCACCCAGACAACCAAGGAAACGGGAATACATCCAATAAGCATAGGATGAATGACATCAAAGAATATCCCCGATACTTCGTGCCAGTTCCCGTCCCAAAGACCGTCAAAAAAGATCCGCATATTGGCTTCGTTAAAACTACCCTGTGTTTCATCATGCCCCAGCATCCATTGTCCAATGGAATAAATGAGCGCCCAGATAAAAGGGAAAGTCCACGGATTACCGACAACCGTCCCCAGCGCCGAAGCGATTATATTTGCTCTGAATATCCATGCCAGAATGGCGCTGATAATGAAATGAAGGCCGATGAATGGCGTAAAAGAAATGGCCGCCCCAAATGCAAATCCTGCGGCCAGTGAATATGAGGTTCCCGGAAGCCGTGCAAGACGATATCCAACATATTTGGATGATCTTTTGAAGCCAATTGATGGCCAGAAAAACTCACCAAACTGTTTAGTTTTCGTCGGCTTGTTACGACGTCGAAACATTTCTTTTCACTTTTCCTGTTGTTATTTGATGTCTCGACTACCCGGCTTGATCGCCGTTGTTCCTTGAAGTTCTGCCGGTAGGTTATCTGGCTCGAATGTTTGTACTTCCATTTGCATCAACGAAACAAGGGGCACTCCGACATCTGCTGTTCCATTCGAACGGTCGATTAAACATGTTGCAGCGACAACAGTCCCCCCGGCTGCTGTAATAGCCGCAATACATTCGCGGCTGGATTTACCCGTCGTCACAATATCTTCGGACATCACAACACGGGCACCTGGGGTCAGGCTAAACCCGCGCCGAAAAGTAAACTCTCCGTTCTCGCGTTCCGTAAACATTCCCGGTACATTTAGTTGCCGCGCCATTTCATATCCGACAATGACACCGCCCATCGCCGGTGCAACGACAATATCGACAGAATTTGCACCAAGTGTATTTTCGACTTTCTCCGCGAGAGCGCGGCATAATAGTGCCGCTCGATCTGGATACATCAGGACCTTGGCACATTGTAAGTAACGATTAGAGTGCAAACCAGAACTCAACAAAAAATGGCCTTCCAGCAGAGCATTGGTTTCCCGAAAATGGGAGATAATTTCTTCGTCAGTCATTGTCAGCTTTCTTTATCCAGTTG
Organism: Sneathiella marina; assembly: GCF_023746535.1. GTDB lineage: Bacteria > Pseudomonadota > Alphaproteobacteria > Sneathiellales > Sneathiellaceae > Sneathiella > Sneathiella marina. The sequence continues at coordinate 2,439,663 of NZ_CP098747.1, forward strand.
AGCGCTCGACGGAACTAATTACCGGGTCCGCCCGCAAGGCAGCAATTATATTCGTCAGATGTCGCACATCTTGTACCTGTATATCAATCAACATTTCAAAGAAATCCTGACTTCGGTTGGCAATACGTAAATTATTAATATTGCCATTGTTCGATGCAATGGTGGAGGTAATGCTGGAAAGCGCGCCCGGTTCATTGGCGACAATGACTTGAATACGGCCGACAGGCATCGCAGCTTCCTGATTTTCCTGATCCCAGGAAACGTCCAGCCACCGCTCCGGCACTTCCGCAAATTGCTCCAGTGTTTCGCAATCAATAGTATGAATAGTCACCCCCCTGCCAGTACTCACAATACCGACAATCCGGTCACCGGGTAGTGGATGGCAGCAGCCGGCCAAGTGCATCGCCATACCGGGAATAAGCCCGCGGATCGGTATTGCATGATCCTTTTTCTTGCCCTTGGATTTCTCTTTGACGGTTACTGATGGCGGTATGTTATCTGCGTCTTCGGATTTTTTTTCACCGGGAAAAATGACGTCAATGAGCTGCCGGCTTGTACGCGTTCCATCACCGAGGAGACAATAAACATCCCCGACATTTTCCTGATCCCAGACTTTTACCGCTGTCTGTAAAGCCTTTTCCGCAAAGCGTTTTCCTTCTACACGAAAAGCTTTTTCAGCGATTGCCCGCCCCAATTCAATATATTGATCCCGTTGTTTAATTCGCGTGAAACGCCGAATAGCAGAACGAGCTTTACCACTGACGACAAAGCTTTCCCATGTTGGCGACGGTGTTTGGTTTTTCGACCGCAGAATTTCGATCTGATCCCCATTCCTCAAAACGGTACGAAGTGGCACCAGACGTCCATTAATTTTGGATCCCACACAAGTGTTGCCAACATCCGTATGAACAGCATAAGCAAAATCGACAGGACTACTGCCCGCCGGGAGCGAGATCAGGTCGCCTTTTGGTGAAAAACAGAATACCTGATCTTGAAACATACTAAGCTTCGTATTCTCCAGAAATTCATCAGGATCTTGGGTATTTTCCAATATCTCCAACAATTCGCGTAACCAGCGATATTGCGTACCCTCTTGCACGCTTTTCGCCTGACTGTCCTTATATTGCCAATGGGCAGCCACACCATATTCATTGATCTCGTGCATTTCACGGGTTCGGATTTGAACTTCAATCCGTTGTCTTTCCGGACCGATCAAAGTCGTGTGAATAGATTGATAATTGTTGCGTTTTGGAATCGAAATATAGTCTTTGAACCGCCCGGGAACCATGGAGTATTTCTCATGCAACACACCGAGAACATGGTAACATTCCGCAACATCTTCCACCACCACCCGAAAGGCAATAATATCTGATAACTGCTCGAATGAGACATTGTTCCGTTCCATTTTTCGCCAGATGGAATAAAATCTCTTTTCTCGTCCGGCCACATCCGCCTCAATGCCGGCTTCCTTTAAATCCGCTCTTAAGCGTTCAATAATAAGGCCAACGACATTTCCCTCTTCCGCTCGGAGAAACTCCAAACGCCGTTTGATGGATTTACGCGCTTCGCTGTTTAATTCCTCAAAGGCGAGGTCTTCCAGATCATCGCGAAAATGCTGCATGCCAATGCGTTCAGCGAGTGGTGCATAAATCTCCCGTGTTTCTGTTGCAATTCTTTTTCGTTTTTCCGGATTCTTGATGAAATGCAAGGTTCGCATATTATGCAGACGGTCGGCGAGCTTAACTAGCAAAACTCGGATGTCATTAGACATGGCCAGCAAAAGTTTTCGAAAATTTTCGCCCTGTTTCGTTCTATCCGATTGCAACTCCAATTGCGATAGTTTGGTGACACCATCCACCAGCACCGCAATTTCAGTACCGAAGGTATTTTCTATTTCATCCTTTGTTGCCACCGTATCTTCGATGGTGTCATGAAGAAGCGCCGTAATAATTGTCGCCGTATCCAATTTCAGTTCGGTCAGAATACCCGCAACTTCAATGGGGTGAGAAAAATACGGGTCGCCGGATGCGCGAACCTGGCTCCCATGGGTTTTAACCGTGAAAATATACGCCCGGTTGAGTAAGTCCTCATCTGCCTGGGGGTCATAGCTAAGGACACGTTCTACTAATTCGACTTGGCGTAACATCAGGATAAGACAGCTCTGCAAAAACCATAATTTCTGGTCAAAATGCCAGAACCATGACTATACAGTTGGTCGGAAATAATATGCAATCATAGTCGCGAAGAAAATGCGCCTAAGGCGGGGATAATTTGCGCCTTAGGGCAATACGATAGCTCAGGCTTCTGGCTGAGCTTCGTCACTTGCAGTAGCGGATGCCGGATCGTCGGCGGGCGTTTCTTGTGGAATTGCACCAACTTCATCGGCCGAAAAGGTTTCAGACGCTGTATTTTCCTGAATAACACCTGCCCATTCGTTACTGGAACTCATCAAGGCAGCCATATTATCTTCTTCAGGCTCATCCACCTCAACACGACGCTGTAGTGAATGAACAAGATTTGATTTCAGTTCAACAAGATCAATAGTGCCATCGCCAATTTCTCGCAACGATACTACCGGGTTCTTATCATTGTCGCGATCGACTGTAAGCATTGACCCGGCAGCTATCGCGCGGGCGCGCCGTGCTGCCAACAAAACAATGTCAAATCGATTAGGAATTCGCTCAACGCAATCTTCAACGGTGACGCGTGCCATATACAATTACTCCAGATGCCTATGAATTACGGTATTACATATTCTTTTGTGCTTAGGATAGCAAGGCAAAGTGGCTCGAAACCATCATGTTTTTTGGTTTTTTTGCATAAAAAATGGCTCAACGGGCAAAAAATGGCCTTCAATGCGTAAAAATTGCCTCTACTCCAGATCCATTGCGCCTCATACCTCACTTACCCTGGTGGCAATTTTTCCACCCGTTGTCCCTTTGGAAGAATGCTCAACATTTCCGCTGCATTGAGATTTAAGACGGGATGTCTCCAGTTCGGTGCGATTTCCTGAATTGGCTCAAGAACAAACATCCGTTCGGCCAAAAATGGATGGGGTACAACTGGGCCTTTCAACTGTTCTCTGTTTCTAGTGACCTGCTTATGAAAAACCAACAAATCGAGATCTAAAATCCTGGCTTCCCATTTTTTTTCGCGTACGCGCCCAAACTCTTTCTCTATTTTGTGCAATGACTTAAGTGTTTCTTCTAAAGTAAAGCTCGTGGAAATGCTGATAACTGCATTGAAGAACCATGGTTGATCAGACATTGGAACAGGTGCCGACTGATACAAGCTGGATTGAGTTTTAATAGAAAATATGCTGTTGAGCGCTCTAATTGCTGCTTTTAATGTCTCAGCCGGCGGCCCATAAGTCGGGTGTTTGAGATTAGCGCCAAGGCCAATAAAAATCACATGCTTGTCCTTAAAATATCTTTATATTCAGATAAATACCGAATTTTCATCGCTTGTCCGTAATATTTATTTCAAATGATAACTAGTGAAAAGAAACGAACTTATGCTATGAAGTAAAAATGGGGGGATTGCTAAATCCCGATTAAAGAATATTTTATATATTAAAACCGGAAAATAAAATGACTTTTTATTCGGAAGAAAGAACTGCACTTTTTATAGATGGATCAAATTTATATGCGTCTGCTAGGTCGCTGGGATTTGATATTGATTATAAGAAATTACTTAGTGAATTTTCCTCACAAGTACGCCTGGTTCGCGCCTTTTACTATACCGCACTCATCGAGGATCAAGAGTATTCACCAATACGTCCTTTGGTGGATTGGCTCGATTACAATGGCTATACCATGGTAACAAAGCCGACAAAAGAATTTACCGACGCTACAGGTCGCCGCAAATACAAAGGCAATATGGATATTGAACTTGCGATTGATATGATGGAACTGGCCGAACATATTGATCATGCTGTTCTTTTTTCCGGTGATGGTGACTTTCGGCGCTTGATAGAAGCCGTTCAAAAACGGGGCGTTCGTGTTACTGTTGTAAGTACTGTAAAGTCGCAACCACCGATGATTGCGGACGAGTTGCGCCGACAAGCTGATTTTTTCCTCGAGCTTAAAAACATGGAAAAAAATGTCGGTAGAGCGGTTAGCCAAAGGCAGGATAAGGACTTTGATGAATATCCTGTCGAATACGAAACCTACGATGAGGCGGAACAAACCGCGTAGTTTTTTTACGAAATATCCGCGCCTTTTGATCTAGCTCACTCGCATAATTAAAATCAACTGGCGCTGCTTCTGAATGCTTTATTTTACAATATGCGTTTTACTTCTTGAACGGTATTTTTTACCTTCCATGTAACAATGTGATGTAGCCCCGATATTCCAAATGCTTGATGACCGGACGCAGAAGCTCTGGTACAATACACTGTCCAGGAGAGGAATTCATGGGACGAAATCTTGTTATATTCAGTGATTGTTGCTGGCAACGTACCGAGTATCGAAGCAAGAAGCGGCAAGTACCTAGCAATATATCATTGGCACAGCAGAGCCTTGCCCCAATCAGCCGGAATGGTCGGGAGCAATTAGGTTACCCTGCCCTATCAGACGCATCCTCGTCCAAGGTTAAACGGCTGGCAAGACGACTATTTGGAGCTGGTTTAAAGGCTGAAATCTTCGATGCATATTCCTTTCTGGCGCATACATATAAGCCCGACGATCAAATTTACATGTTTGGGGCTGGCCTTGGCGCCTTTAACTTGCGTCGGTTGGTCGACATGATCGACCGCGTGGGGTTGTTGCTGCCAGAGGATATAGCTGGCTTGGCTGATGCTTTTGAATATAGCCAAATTCCCGTTGAAGCTTTGGATACCCCTGCCGCGCAGAATATTTCCGACAGGTTAGACGGGCGTAAGATAGAAATAAATTTCCTGGGGTGTCTGGACACCATCGGTAGCTATGGATTACCCACTCCCGGACTGAACAAAATATCCCAAAGCTGGATGATGTTGCATGATCATAAGATTAACAGCAATGTAAGCGCAGCTTACCAGGCCCTTGCTCTGGACGAAAAACGAAGCCGGTTCCGTCCGGGTATATGGACTGGCGCGCAATCGCCGGAAATTCAGGCAGTTGAGCAAGTCTGGTTCGCAGGGTCTCACGAAAATACCGTAGGTGGTCGAAGAGATAGCGGTCTATCTGACATAGCACTGAATTGGTTATTGCGCCGGGCCGAATACCACGGACTGCAAATTGATCACAATATTCTTGACGAATTCAGTGCCCCTGACCCTGGCGGTAAAATTAGTAATAGCAAATGGCGGCTCCTTACGGCCCCCTTATCTTTACGCAAGGCCCGCTATCGCCCCGTAGGACAATCTTCTCCGGGCTTTGCTGATATTTCATGTGCAGAACCGGAAAAACTCCATGAAACGGTTTTAGTTAGACAGAAAACTGTGAAAAAATACTCTCCTCATCAACTCGCAAGTTTACAAGCTGGCGCTATTCCTGTGTTTTCTGAGAGAGAAGAGGCTATTCAAAACCGTCGTCTGCATCAAAGATTTTCGGGAAACTGGCCAGCAATCCTCATTGACGACGAAGGTAAGACCAGTGTCAGCCTTATCGACTATAGTCAAACAGGCGCCAGAATATGGGCTGCTGGCAGTGCACTTTCAGGCACTACTTACCTTTTAAAATCTTCGCTGAAATTTATGAACGGCCTCAAAAGTCGCGTAATTTGGGCCAAAGATGGTTTTATTGGACTGAAATTCGATGTTCCATTGTCTGCGGAACATATCGCTACTTAAATTCTACTAGTGATCTTTCATGAGCCTTTGTTTCTCCCGATTCCAATCGCGCTCTTTTTCCGTCGCTCTTTTATCGTGCTGCTTTTTACCCGAGGCGAGACCCACCTTAACCTTCGCGATACCGCGATCATTAAAATAAACCGAGAGGGGGATAAGCGTCTTCCCGGCCCGCTGGATCTGCGCCGCAATTTTGCTGAGCTCTTTTTTATGCATAAGCAATTGCCGAGGTCGCAATGGATCGTGGTTATTGCGGTTGCCATGCCCATATTCCGCAATATGGGCATTGACCAGATACAATCCATCATTCTCGAAAGAGGCATAGGATTCCTGAATATTAGCTCGCCCTTCACGGAGGCTTTTTACCTCCGTGCCGAGCAGCATCAGACCCGCTTCATATTCCTCGTGAATGAAGTAATTGTAGCGGGCCTTTCGGTTTTCGGCGACTGTTCGTCCGGCCATAGATTTACGGAACCAGTCCGCTCCCTAATCCAGAATTCCGGCATGCTTCATGGCCGCTTCGATAATACGTTTCGAAGCATCTTGAAGAGGAATAATAGGGAGCCGCACATCTTCCTTACATTTGCCAAGTAAGGACAACGCATATTTTGTTGGCGCCGGGCTTGATTCTACAAACAATGCCCGATGCAACGGCATCAAGCGATCCTGCATTTCAATGGCAATAGCACGTTCTCCATGCAAACTTGCATTCTGCATGATCGCTGTAAGGTCCGGGGCTACATTTGAAGTCACGGATATACATCCATTGCCGCCATGGGCGTTAAATCCGATAGCGGTCGTGTCTTCCCCTGACAATTGATTAAAATCATTGCCGCAAAATTCACGTTGGGAAGTCGCGCGCCCCACATCACCGGTCGCATCTTTTACGCCGACTATATTTTCCAATTTAGATAGCTCACCCATGGTCTCGGGTGTCATATCAACAATTGAACGGCCGGGAATATTATAGATATAAATAGGTATATCCACGGCATTATGAATTGCAGTGTAATGCGCTACCATGCCGTCCTGCGTCGGCTTGTTGTAATAGGGCATCGCAATCAGCGCTGCATCTGCACCAGCGTCTTTTGCAGATTGAGTCAGACGAATTGCTTCTGCCGTGTTGTTAGATCCCGTGCCCGCCATTACAGGCACTCGCCCGGCAGCGGCTTCAATACAAAGTTCAACGACACGATCATGCTCTGGATGGCTGAGGGTTGGAGATTCGCCAGTAGTCCCAGTAGGAACCAACGCCTTGGTTCCGGATTTTATCTGCCAGTCACAAAAGGATTGAAACGATTTTTCGTCCACGCGCTCTCCATCAAAGGGAGTAATAAGCGCGGTGATCGATCCTCTAAACATGACAACGTCCTCAATAGTTAATTTCAATTTTCCAAATTCAGCGAAAAACGAGCCGACAACAAGTCGCATTCTGATAGTTTTTCATGCCGAACGCCTGATTTATAGGCATGAAGCCAGACTTGGCAAGTGGTAACTGCAAAAGGAGACGCTCAAAGGTAGAAATTCGTGGCATTTTTATTTGCATATTTAATTAGGGTATAATTTGGTCGAGCCTTGATCAGCGCTGCAATCTGTTTATCTTAATCTTGTATCATCATAAAAAAGGTCAATGCATTGTTAGAAACCCAAGTTCAGCCCGCCACCATTTATCTCAAAGACTATAAACAACCGGATTTCTCGATCCACAGCATCGATCTTGTCGTCGAACTCGGTGAAGAAGTTACAACTGTTTCCTCATCGATGACCATAAAGCGTATGAACCATCAAGCCTCTACTTTGAGTTTGAACGGCGAAAATCTGGAGTTAATTTCAATAAGACGGAATGGCCTGGTGCTCAATGATACCAGTTATGAATGTACCGATGAATATCTGCATATTCCAATCCCAAAATCCGAAGAAGAATTCACGCTGGCAATTGTCACCAGAATCAAACCCCAGGAAAATACAGCCCTAGAAGGATTATATAAATCCAGCGGGAATTTCTGCACCCAATGCGAGGCTGAAGGTTTCCGCAAAATTACTTATTTTCTCGACCGCCCTGACGTTATGTCGGTGTTTTCGACTACTATTATCGGCGACGCGGATCTCTACCCGGTCATGCTATCCAATGGGAATAAAGTAGAGGAAAAACAACTAGATGATGGCCGAAGTTACGTTAAATGGGAAGACCCACACCCGAAGCCCGCCTATCTTTTCGCGCTTGTAGCTGGAGATCTTGCCTGTGTTGAGGATCATTTTACGACGGCATCGGGTCGCGATGTCTTACTTCAGATTTTCGTAGAAAAGGGCAATGAAGATAGATGTAATCATGCCATGACGTCGCTCAAGAAATCGATGAAATGGGATGAGGAGGAATTTGGCCGGGAATACGATCTGGATGTGTTTATGATAGTAGCCGTGAGCGATTTCAATATGGGTGCAATGGAGAATAAGGGGCTCAATGTCTTTAACTCAAAATATGTACTCGCCTCCCCGCAAAGCGCAACAGATACGGATTATGACGGGATTGAAAGTGTTATCGCCCATGAATATTTTCACAACTGGACTGGCAATCGCATTACCTGTCGCGACTGGTTTCAACTGACATTGAAGGAAGGCCTCACTGTTTTCAGGGATCAGCAATTCTCGGCTGACATGAATTCTGCTGCGGTCTTTCGGATTGGAGATGTTCAACGTCTCCGCGCTGCCCAATTTCCGGAAGATGCCGGCCCCCTCTCCCATCCGATCCAGCCGCAAAGCTATGTGGAGATAAATAATTTCTATACGGCAACTGTGTATGAAAAAGGCGCAGAAGTCATTCGTATGATACATACCATTTTGGGTAAGGAGAAATTCCGCAATGGCATGGATATCTATTTTGACCGACATGATGGACAGGCGGTAACAACGGAGGAGTTTGTCAAAGCCATGGAGGATGGCTCTGGTATTGACCTGACCCAGTTTCGCAGATGGTATGTTCAAGCCGGGACACCCGTTATCAAGGTGACCGAGGGATACAATCCTGAAAGCCAGCAATATTCCCTTACCTTGGAGCAGGAAAACCCCAAGCTTGCTGAAAATTTTCTACCCTATCACATACCAGTTGATATGAGCTTGCTGGATGGCAACGGGAAAGCAATCGGTTTTACGACAGATACCGGAGCCAAAAGTACAGGCAAGGTATTGAACCTGACGCAGAAAAAGCAGACTTTCGTCTTTAATGATATAAATTCCGAACCCACTATCTCTCTTTTTCGGGGTTTTTCAGCACCTGTAAAACTGGAGCAAAACCTGGATAATGAGCAATTGGCATTTCTCTTTTCCCGGGAAACCGACTTGTTTAATCGCTGGGACGCCGGGCAGCGTCTGTCGTCAAATATTCTATTGAGCCAGGTAAATCGTCATGATGTTGGTTCATTGCAGATACTCCCTCAAATGTATTTATCTTCCATCCGGAATATTCTGAACGATAGAGAACTGGACCCGGCTTTTGCGGCAATCGCTCTTTCGTTGCCCAGCGAACAGGATCTCGCTCAAAAAATGCCTGTCGTGAATGTAGATGCTATTCATATTGTCCGTAACAATGCCTTGAAAGAAATTGGCTTGAAATTTGAATCGGACTTTCTTCAAATTTACAAAGACCTTCGTGACCTTAAAGTAGAAGGAAACCAGCCGATTGCAAGCAATCGAAAATTCAAAAACACAGCCTTGAGGTTTTTGACAGCCACCGCAAAAGAAGATTATTTCGCATTGGCTGCAGAACAGTACCATGCCGCGGAGAATATGACAGATGCCATGGCGTCACTCTTCAATCTAGGGGAATCCGAGGGACAAATACGAGACGAGATTTTCGCAGATTTTTATCAAAAATGGGAGGCGGATCCACTTGTTATTGATAAATGGTTTACGGTTCAAGCCATGTCATCTCGACCAACAGCACTGGAGGATGTAACTAATTTATTGTCTCATCCGGCGTTCACAATGCTCAATCCAAATCGTGTTCGATCTCTTATTGCAGCCTTTGTATCGGGAAATCCTGTACATTTTCATGAGAAATCCGGCAAAGGATATCAATTTTTGTTTAACGCAATCGAACAGTTAAACGGTACGAATCCCCAAATCGCCGCCCGGCTTGTGACACCATTGGGTCAATGGCGTCGTTATGATGCAGTACGCCAGAAGCTGATGACCGACAAATTGGAAGAGATTTTGGATATTTCAGATTTATCCAACGATGTTTACGAAATGGCAAACAAAAGCCTGCATAATTGAGATAAATTATCTGATAATGTATTCTTTCGTATGTTTTTAGATACAGGAGCGAGCAAAACCAGCGTTATTTGAGTATTGGGTTTTACGATGAACAAGACCATAGCACTTGGCGTCCTTGTCGCCAGCTTGACATATTCGCCATCCATTGTCGGGGCGACGGGAAAACCTGTGATCCTTCAGGAAGATACACAAATTGATCGAACAACCGCAGTGTTGGCGACGGAGCCTGGCCGACGTAATTTCATTCCTACGCCACGTCAAAAACCGGAAATTGGGGACTTGGCTCTTTTAAATGTTTCCTCTGTACCGGTCCCGAAAATACGTCCGGTTGGTATTGCCCTGCCGCCTCATCCACTTGCAACAGGATTGCTCAGCAAGAAAGATCTGAATATTTATAAACAGGCTATTGCTTTGGCTTCCGAACGAAAATGGAAGAAAGCTCGGCTCATGGCTCGACGAGCAGACTATAAACTGCCAGCGAAAATTATCGATTGGCGGTGGATGACCGCTTATCGCAACAGAGCAAGCTTCGACCAGATATCCAATTTCATTGATGCCAATCCCGATTGGCCACGGCAAACGACGTTACAAAGACGGGCTGAAGAAGCATTAGTTGATCCCGTATCTGCGGATCGAACAATTTCTTGGTTCAGCTCACGCGAACCGCTCACCGGAATAGGAATGCTTCGTTATGGTGAAGCCCTTATAGAAAAAGGGCAATTAGTAAAAGGCCAAAACCTTGTCAGGCGCGCCTGGCGTGTGGGAAATTTTCCAAAAGACCTCGAGCGGGCGACATTGAAAAATTTTAATCTGCTCCTCACTGTCCAGGATCATGACAGTCGGCTCGAGCATCTCTTGTGGGAGAGAAAGGCTACAGCGGCAACGCGCATGCTTCCTTATGCAAGCAAGGGCAAAAGCAAACTTGCCGTTGCACGCATCCAGCTGATGACTAAAAGAGGAAATGTTGATCACGCAGTCCGCAGCGTTCCCAGAGAGTTGCAGGCTGACCCAGGCCTGATTTTTGAACGGGCGAAGTGGCGCCGACAGAAATCCCTGCATGAGGAAAGCCAAGAACTCCTTCTGCAAATGGATGCGACTGTACCCCGGGCTGAAAAATGGTGGCGAGAACGGCATTTACAAGCGCGTAAGCTACTTGCCAAAGGTCACATTACAGATGCCTATAAACTGGTGAGTCAGCATGGATTGGCGCAAGGCGGCGATTTCGCCACTGCGGAATGGCTGTCCGGGTGGATTTCTTTACAATTCCTCGGAGATCCGGCTATCGCACGACAGCATTTCGTTCGAATGTATGAAAATGTTGGTTACCCAATCAGCCGTGCTCGTGCCGCCTATTGGATTGGCCGCGCTGATACATCAGCCCGCGAAAACGCGCTTGCCCAATATTGGTATGAAGTCGCGGCACAGCATTATACCACCTATTATGGGCAAATGGCGCATTTCGAACTGGGAAAAAGCCAGTTACCCATGATACCCAAACTTACCGGAATCAATCCACACGTGAAGAAGATATATGACGCCGATGAACGCACATTAATAATTCGGCATCTGACGGAATTGAACAAACCAAAATGGACAAGATATTTTCTTTTGGAGATGGCAGAGACTGCGAAAACAGCTGATGCATTTAAATATTTGGCGAAATTGGCAAATGATATCGGTCGACCCGACTATGCTATCTCCGTCGCTAAACGAGCTTCTCAAAGAGGGACAGAACTAACAGAAATCAATTGGCCGACAAATGGCGCGCAAGCAGATAAGACACCCATCGAAAAGGCACTGGTTTTTGCTATTATGCGCCAGGAGAGCGCCTTCGCCTCTGATGCTATATCAAGCGCAGGGGCCCGGGGACTTATGCAGCTGATGCCCGCGACAGCAAAACATGTTTCGCGATCCCTGAAGGTCACCTATTCAAAATTTCAGCTGACTGAGGACCCCGATTACAATGCATTGCTAGGTAGCTCCTACCTTTCCGGGTTGGTTGATGAGTTCAATGGATCCTATGTTCTGGCTATCGCGTCCTATAACGCTGGCCCGCGCAATGTTCGCAAATGGATCGACACCTGGGGCGATCCGCGCACTGGCGAAATCGACATGATAGACTGGATTGAATTTATTCCCTTTACGGAAACAAGGAATTACGTTCAACGGGTCATTGAGAATTTGCAAATTTATCGCCAGCGATTGGCCGTAAGCCAGAACGAAAAGCTGACCATTTATCAGGATCTCAATCGCGGTCTTGCGACACACTAATTTATCGGCACGATAATTCACGTATTCTTCACTTGCATTATAAGGATAATCGTCCAACATTCGAACCGGGTGCGCCTTTGAAATTGAGTGCAAAATATGACAACCTTGAAACTAGACAATATTAAAGCCTGCGTCTTTGATGCCTACGGTACAATGTTCGATGTAAATGCCGCTGCCCGCGAAGAGCAAGCCGCCCTAGGCGACAAATGGGAAGAGATTGCCAACAACTGGCGAATGAAGCAGTTACAATATACTTGGCTTCGCAGCCTGCAAAAACGTCATGCGGATTTTTGGCAGGTTACCGGCGATGCCCTTGATTTTGCGTTGGCCACCTCGAATATAGACGATGCTGCTTTGCGGGATCGCTTGATGCAGTTGTATCTAAAGCTGTCCGCTTACCCGGAAGTAAAGTCCATGCTGGAAGCCTTGAAGGCAGCCAATATCAAAACCGCTATTCTTTCCAATGGTACACAAAAGATGCTCGACGCGGCGGTGGAAAATGCCAATATTGGCGCACTTCTGGACGGTTCCTACTCCATCGAGGACGTTGGCATCTACAAACCGGATCCCTCTGTCTATCAAATGGCAGTGGATCGCCTTGGGGTCTCCCCGTCTGAAATTTCGTTCCAATCCTCAAATGCCTGGGATGCATATGCTGCAAAGGCATTTGGCTTTAACGTCATTTGGTGCAACAGGTTTGGTCAGGCTGATGAGCGCCTACCTGGGACGCCAGATGCACAGATCACCGATTTGAGTGCACTTCCGCCAATCGTTGGTGCTTAACAAATTTCCAGGTAAATGTCTTATTATGCCCTTTGCAGAACATTTCTATCAGTCGACGGATGGTCTTAACCTTTACTACCGGGAATACGGAACGATTGAAGATCATCCTCCTCTTCTTTGTCTTTCTGGACTGACCAGAAATTCAGCCGACTTTCATGATTTTGCCGAGCGATATTGTGGTAACAGGAAAGTTTATACCCTTGATTACCGGGGTCGCGGAAAGTCGGACTATGACGCCAACTTTGAAAATTATAATCCGCAAGTTTATGCAGGGGATATTTATAATTTCCTGACGTCAAAGAATATCCAAAAAGCAGTATTTGTCGGAACATCTCTTGGCGGGCTTCTTACCATGGGTATGGCAGGCTTCGCCAAGCATCTTATCGCCGGTGCAATCCTCAATGATGTCGGCCCAGAGATCGATACCTCGGGCGGGAACCGCATACTGGAATATGTCGGCAAGGATATCAGGTATGACAGTATTGAAGTCGCATCGAAAGCCCAGAGGGTGCAATATTTGAACGCCTACCCTGATTTGTCTGACGCGGAATGGATCTCTCAGTCAAAGAAGACCTTTGTATTTGACAAGGCGGCCGGCAATTTCCGTTTCAACTACGATATGAACCTGGGCCCGGCTTTGGCCAAACAGTTTGACAATGCCGACCCTGTTGATCTTTGGCCGTTTTTCGCGGAATTAAAGGGCATCCCTACCCTTGCCATTCGCGGTGCCAGATCAGATGTTTTGAGCCAAGAGGTTTTCAGGAAAATGCAGATAGAAAATCCTGAAATGCAGGCTATCACCCTCGAAAATCGCGGCCATGTCCCACTTTTGGACGAACCTCCTCTTTTGAAAGAAATGGATCAATTCATTGCTGGAATTCGATAAAGCCCCTACATATCAATCGATCCTGGAGGCAGCTCAAACCCTCGAAGGTATTGTCCGTAAAACACCCCTTCTTGAATCCCACGCACTTAACACGGAAATCGGTGCCCGGCTTTTCCTGAAATGCGAAACCATGCAGCATACCGGGTCGTTCAAGTTCAGAGGTGCCTATAACACGTTGCGCCGATTGTCTTCAGCGCAACAAAAAGGCGGGGTTTTCGCCTATTCAAGCGGTAATCATGCACAAGGTATTGCCTTGTCTGCCCAGATGCTGGGCATCCAAGCAACAATCTTGATGCCCGAAGATACACCCCAGATAAAAATGGACAATACAAGGGGCTATGGTGCGGAGGTCATTACTTATGATCGCTATTCTGAATCCCGTGAAGAAATCGGCAGTAAAATTGCGGATGAAAATGGGCTGACTTTGGTGAAACCCTACGACAATCATTTCGTGATTTCCGGGCAAGGAACAACCGGCATTGAAATCGCTGAACAGCTTGCTGAACAGGACGTTACTGCAGATATTTGTGTTTGTCCCGCTGGTGGTGGGGGCTTAATTGCGGGAACGTCCCTCGCTCTCAAAGAGTTAAGCCCGTCAACCAAAGTATATTCGGCGGAGCCGGAGTATTTTGATGACACTAAAGTCTCATTGGAGTGCGGCACCCGGGTTGCCAATACCGGTGGGAAGAAAAGTATTTGCGATGCCATCGTCACACCGATGCCTGGTGAAATAACTTTTCCTGTCAACAAAGAAACGTTATCCGGCGGATTGATGGTCACAGACGACGAGGTTAGATCGGCTATCCGGGAAGCATTTCATCATTTCAAATGTGTGATTGAGCCGGGCGGCGCCGTTGCGTTTGCAGCCCTTCTGACAGGTAAAATCGATATCAGCGGAAAGACTGTTGTTGCAGTTGCATCCGGTGGGAACATTGACCCGGACCTCTATCGAGAAATACTGGCCGGCTAATAAGTGGCCCAGAATTCCCCGTTTTCCAGCTTTTTCCGATAACCGGACATAAAGGACTCTAACTGGCTTACTTTCGCTATGATCGTTGCCCGCTCCCGAAATTCTGACGCGGAAGGATCGGTCTGCTCCGTAATCAAATCAAATGCAGGTGAATCAGATGTTCCCTCCATGCGGCTGCGATACTTTGTCCGCATCGTTTTTATACCGGAAGTATCTTCATGCAAGCTACGGGCAACAGCCAATTGCATAATCCGCTGTCGATCCAATTTTTGTTTTTCAGGGTCAGCCGCATCAATTTTACGCAGGATCAGTTTTTCAAGTGCCGGAATAACAGCAGCCCAGTTTTTTGACTTCCAGTAAATATCAGCACGAAGCATATCCGCTTCTTCACTGTTATCCCTGGAAATTAAATCCAGTGCAACAGGGTAGTTTTGAAGATCCGCCTGTGCTCTTGCTTCAATATAAAGCCGCTCTTTATGTGCTTTCGGAGACAACTGGCGCCATCGGGTTTTATACAATACCTTGAGGCTGTTAGCCGGTTTCTTGTTCCATAAATGAATAACCGCGAGCTTGGTTCCTGCGTTGGCTTTGTCGAGGCCTTTAAGGCGGAAATTAACCTGATGCTCCAGTAATTGGGCAGACTGCTCCAGTAAGTCCACCCGCGCCAGTCGATCCGCGAGGATACGGATCATATCATCACCTTTTTTCCCCACCGGCGTAAGCTCGCGATATTGATAGTAAATCGCAAGCGCCTTGATAGGGGACAATTTATCGGCACCGCCTTCCAGGAAAAGCTCAGCGAAAATGTCGTTCATCTTCCGACCCAAATCGCGGGAATATGGAGATTTCGGGAAATAATGCACTATACGCTTATAGGTATCCAGACCATCACCAATGCTCCCGGTGGCCACGTATAAATCACCCAGTCTTTTTTGAATATTGATTTCCAGGTCATCTCCCCGCCACCCGAAATCAAGTTTTTCAAGTGCGGCAATGGCCTCTTCAGGCGATATTTTATTGCCGACAAGATCATTGTTCACTTTTTCAAATCTAGACCGTTCTGCGACCGGCCGGTATCCCAAATCAATGGCTTTGGTAAAATGCATTGTTGCAGCCGGTAAATCGCTGAGTTGAAAAGCCATAACACCTTCAAGCAAGGCTTTCTCGGCCTGATGTTTTAATAAGGTTGGTTTTTTAACGCGAGACAAGGCCTTTTTCGCTAAATTGACGTCAAAATCTTCAAGGGCGGCGCGAGCCCAAAGCAGGTTAAATTGATCCTGATGGACGGGTTCATAGATGCCAAATGCACCAGATCCGTAGTTCAGGCTTTCGATTGCCCCCTGCCAATTACCTTGAGCTGCGGAAAGCGCACCTCGCCACGGAGCAATTTCCACATCACCATCAAAATCAGCGTGATACAGATTTGCTTCCGCCTCTTTCAAATGATTCAAGCCAAGATCCGATAAGCCCACAAGCAATCGGAAATCCTGGTCTTTCTCCATTTTGGGGAATTCTGCCTTGATCCGGGATAGCACCCCTCGTGCATCCGAGAAAAAAGAATGTCCAACATAATATTTTGCTAAAGCCATCAAGGCGTTCAATTTTTCGTTTTTAGGAGCCGTCACAATCTGTTTTTGTAATTCTTGTTTACGCAATGTGAACTGCAACGGTGATACTTGCCGCCATTCTTGTAACTTAACAGTTTGCGCGGTTTGAAATATCGGAGTTGGCTTTGTAAGTTTGCGGGTTTTTTCAGCCTGTTTTTTCATTTCAGCGGAATGCGCAAGTTGCTGGGCAGGTTTCACGGCAACAGAAACGCCGTTTTCTTCTCGTGCTATCTCAACATTTTCATTAATTCGTTTAATTGCTGCACCCTGTATTGTTTGTGGAAGGGTCACATGTTCAAATTCCCGTAAGGACGCCATAGCCCAACCCGAGGTATTGAGCGGAATTGCGGCCCAGTGAATTCCCGTTTCGGTGTCTTCAAATTCAATGGTCTTGCCATTCGTCACAGCTGGAATGAACAAACGCGGCCCTGACAAAGAAGCCTTTTGTGTCTGTATTTCCATTGGATTTTCGATGGCCAATGTTGCCCCTAGTTGAAAATCCACATGCCAGTCATCATTCACTTTACTGATTTTAGGTGAATATCCATCCCGAAAGGAAAACCTGAGTAACG
This sequence comes from Sneathiella marina, assembly GCF_023746535.1. Lineage (GTDB taxonomy): Bacteria > Pseudomonadota > Alphaproteobacteria > Sneathiellales > Sneathiellaceae > Sneathiella > Sneathiella marina. Next base: position 2,456,794 of record NZ_CP098747.1, read on the forward strand.
TGGCCTCACGATGTGTCTGCTGTTCCGATTTCGAAACCAGGAATTTATAGGGCCCATTCAAATTACCAAAATCAGCTCTCGCATATCGATCGAAGATAACCCAGTACTCACCTTCCGATTCAAACATCGACATTGCCACTGGCGACTTCCAGGGGAAGATCAAGCGAAACCCATCTTTAAGGTTGGCAATTTCCAATGCGAGTGTTTCATCCGTCTTCGGGGCTTCAATTGGCTTGCTAGCCACCTTGGTTCTATGCGGTGGCACTGTATCAATTTTTGCTTTTGCAGGCGGCGGCAATTCATCAATCACGATGACCGGGCCGATAGCTGCTATTGCCGACCCGGATGCTGGAGCGATTTGTTCAAGGTCGGGGGCCTCTACACTGTCCGTATTGATTGTCATTTTCTGTTTCGGTTCGGTGACCGGCATTATTTCCGTTGCTTGAGCGACAACGGGTGCCTCCCTAATTGGAAGAGATTTCGTCCCTGCGGGGATTTCTTTTTTGATTGGCTCAACGGTCTGCGAAATATCTTCTTTCGGCAAGACGACCGCACTGGCTGTTTTCTCAAGAGGTTTGGCATTCCGCGCTTTTTTTCCATCATTCGCTACCGGAACTGTCTTTTCTCTGTCGACCTTGCCCTGCTCTGAATTCGGTTTTGTCGAAACTTTTTTTGGCTCATTGGTGGTCGCCCGTTTGCTCGATCGAATATCAAATACAACACTGTTTTCATTCAGAAAACTGTTTACACCCATCCCGGGCGCCAGGGTGACGGTAATATCTGTTGCTCCTGACACAGATTTTGCGGCGACAGAAACAACCAGATCAGGCGGCCTCTTATTGATTTTTGCAGTATCGACAGATGCAGCGGCATCAAAACTGATGGTAAGGATGTTTCCCGTTAGATTTGTCTTGTAATTGGCAGGTTTCTGAGGCCAGTCAAATACAAGACGTGTGAAATCCTTATGCTCTCCTGCGCGTAATTGAACAAATGCTCCTTCCGCGGCAACCGACGCCATAGGCAAGGTTGCAAGCAGACCCAGTGACAGAAAAGTAATAGTAAGATACTTGAAAAATACGCGTGCCATCTTAACGTCCTTGACCTGCTGCTTCTTGAATCACAATATCCACACGCCTTGCGAGGGAGTATTTCTGATCCTTATCGGTAATCTGTGAAAGTTCGTTGAATCGTGAATCTGCCATTCCAAACGCCCGAATGGAGTAGCCATATCCGGAATTTTTAAGGGCATTCGCTACGGAAAGCGCCCGCGCTACAGACAGTGCCCAATTGGATTTGTATTTTGCCGTCGGCGACGTAATTGGATCCGGGTCCGTATGTCCATACACTTCAACACGATTTGCAATATGGCGAAGTGTATTGCCAAGCAAGTAAACCACTTCGATCATGTTTTCGGATTCTATTTCTGTTCCCGGCTGAAAAAACTCTGATCCAGCAAGTGACACAACAAGTTTCTCTTCGGCCTTAAAGATCTCGATACTGGCGAGAAGCGGGCTTTGTTGTTTCTTGCCATTCAAAACATGCTCAAGATATGCCAGGTCAATTGCCTTAGGCTCCCGGATCATGGCCATATTTTTCTCGGCCGCACCGGTTTTTGTTACAAGATCATTGTCATCACTGATTTTATTTCCGAGAGTTTCCGTCACAGTTTGCCAGCGATCAACCTTGATCTCACTCATGGAAAACATCAGAACAAAAAACGCCAGGAGCAACGCCAACAGGTCCGCGAGGGACGTCATCCAGATTGTGCTGGGCTTATTGGTTTCCATTTTATCGGTAAAAAATGGTGTCATTGCAGTTCCTCGTCCGGCCAGAACTGATAAGTCAGTGTGGGGCGCAGGAAAAAGCTGAAATGCACAAGGCCGGCGTCCCCCTCTTCCAAACCAATCGAGATATTTCGGGACGGAACACCTTGGGACCGAAAATGTTGAGCGAGTATATCGACGCGATTGCTCGCAAGGCCATTGGCGCTGTCAGTACTTGACGGCAAGCTAGGTCCAACGCCGATCAGAATTTCAACATCTGTCGCAACATTCAGGTTTCGACTTATAAGAGCCGATGCTACATCTGTCAGAAATTTATCTTTTAGATCACGAAGCTCAAGACCTCCACTTTTAAACAATTTCCCAAGGGGAACACTGAATTGGAGCCGCGTACCGCCGTCTGTTACTCTTGATTCAACCAGCGGAACCGCTGTTTCGAAGACATTACGCAACTTTGCGTGAAATTGCTGTGTGCCTTGCTCTTCACCAGACAGGGTTTTCTGTTTATCCGCCGGTATGTCTTTTGACAGTCCCTTAAAGGCGATGTTGACGCTTCCAAGGACGGAGCGGATCCGCTCCTCTTTCGGAACGGAGATCGAATGCAAAAAAATGAAGAAGGCCAGAAGCAATAGGTAAAGTGAAACGAAGATCACGGCCGTACCACCTGTGCTGCCTCTGGAGGACGGCTCATTCTGAGGCGGCACATAACTGCCCAGTTCCTGTTCACTATTTTGTTCGAAAGCCGACACGTTTATAAATCTCTCACCCGTCTCCAATTAAGAAAATTGGTTCTCAATCACTACTGGGCAAATTTTACCGACTAATGGTTAATCAGCCGTAAATTTTTGAAATACAAAGGATTTTTCTTGCGGCGTGAATATCGTCAGCTTTTCTTGCCGGAAACACCCGGCAATTGGCGTCGTGTCGCTAGTTCCACAGTCAGCTTATTGGCCCGCTGGCTATTCATTGCAGCCAGTATTGTCGCCATTTTGGCTTCTTTTATCCGGCTCGCAACATTGATGAGGATCTCCATTTCCAGACTATTGAAAATGCGGGCGGCATCTTTAGGCTTCATTTTCTCATAAATTTTGACCAGACTCTCCAGTTGGGTCTTTGCTTGATCGTCATGAAGCTGGAGCAACTTATTAAGAGTTGCTTCCATATCTTTGAGTTTATTGATTTTATCATCAATGCGAGCTTCTGTAGCCTTCAATAGATTGTCGCGCATATCGAGTTCCTGGTTACGACGATCCAATTCCGATCGCCGCTCTACCAGACGTTCAAGGACTTCAATTTCACTGTCCGAAAACTGTGTCTCTTGCGCTTGAGGTGCCGGCATAACAGGTTTGGCTTCGGCCACAACCGCTTCGGGCTCTTGCGTATCCTTCGGCGCCGCATTGCTGTCGTCAATGGCTTCGGGTTCCGGTGCAGCCTCGGTCTTCTCCTCAGCAACCGCATTTTTCACAAGAAATACTTGAGCGTCTGTCCAAACAGTACTCAGCTTTAATCCAAATATCAGGACAAGCGCGAAGACCATCACCGGGAGAATGCGAATATTTTTAATCATATCTGTGAGTTGCCCTATGTCGCTTTTGTCAGCATTTCAAAAAGTTCTTTTTCCGCTTCGGTACGAAATTTCTTCGGCTTTTCCGGCTCCGGTGCCTCAAGCTCATCATTCTCAGCGTAGAGACCGGCCGGATCATTGTCGTAACTACCGGAAACCTGCGGCGAAGACGCCGTTTCAACATTTTGCTGTAAACGGTCCGCTATGCGCGTACTTGAGGCATTTATAAGCTGAAGTTCCTCAATCAGTTCTTTTGCCTGATGTATCTCAGCCTGAATTTCCTTGTTCGCATTTTCAGCCACTGTCTTAAGTTGTTCGACACCTAGCTTAGATTTTACGATGGTTTTATCGAACTCGATTGAAAGCTGCCGCAAATCGTCCTGGGCATCTCGCATGGTCGTCAGGCGTTTGTTCAATACAGCACAGTATCCGATCGTTGCCATCAGCAAACCGACTAAAAAAACATCCAGCAGAAAATCCAGCGAAATAAATTCCAGCATTGATTTATCCCATTACCCGAAGAGATTTATCGACACGAACAGCGATATTATGTCCGGATCGGCCCATTTTCCCGGAAGCCATTGAAATACCGCCACATTTTAAGGTTGTTGGGCTATCCGGTGACGCATTGAACATGATTGTATCTCCCACATCCATCGCCAAAACTTCGTTCAACGACATCTCTTTTTGATCCAGCACCGCTTGTATGTCCACGTCTGTTGACCAAAGCTCAGTCGCCAGATGGTTTTCCCAAATGCTGTCGCGACCAAATTTCTCCCCCATGAACATTTGCAGCAACAGTTCACGAACTGGCTCTAAAGTCGCGTAAGGTAACAATAATTCTATACGTCCACCGCGGTCTTCCATATCGATCCGTAGCTTGATCAGAATTGCCGCGTTCGCAGGGCGCGCAATTGTTGCGAACCTGGGGTTAGTTTCGATGCGCTCATGCATGAAATTAACCGGGCTGAGCGGCTCAAACGCCGCCGACATATCACTCAGGACAACGGACACCATTCTTTCAACCAGGTTGCGTTCAATGGTTGTGTAAGGGCGTCCTTCGATCCGCATTGCGGCCGTACCACGACGACCGCCAAGCAAAACGTCGACAATTGAGTAAATGAGAGAGCTTTCCACCATGATGAGACCATAATTGTCCCATTCATCGGCCCGAAAAACACTCAAAATTGCCGGCAGTGGAATAGAGTTGAGGTAATCACCGAAACGAATGGATGTGATCGTATCGAGACTGACTTCCACATTATCAGAGGTGAAATTGCGAAGCGATGTGGTCATCATCCGAACCAGACGGTCAAAGACAACCTCCAGCATGGGCAGGCGTTCGTAATTGACTAAAGCGGAATTAATAATCGCCTTAATGCCCGAATTCTCACCGCTTCCGTCATTATCCATGTCGAAGCCGAGGAGACTATCGATCTCATCCTGGTTAAGGACACGTGTTGACTGGCTGCTGGAGGCTTCTGCTATGCTTGCCCCGCCAGATTCCGATGCCTCTGCATCAGGATCCATGGCCGCAGCCATATCCATTTCATCGTCACCACCGGCTTCCATCGCGGCGGCCATGTCCATTTCGCCGTCGTCTTCGGCTTCCATTGCAGCGGCCATGTCCATTTCGCCGTCACCATCGGCTTCCATCGCGGCGGCCATATCCATTTCGTCGTCTTGATCAGACATCAGGCTTCCTATTGCACTAGCATTTCTTTGAATAAAACGTCATTGACCTTGATGGGCCCCACTGACGCATTGATCCGCATCAAAAGTTCTTCTTTCAATCTGTAAACTCCGGCAGATCCGCTTAAATCTTCTTTGCGGAGCTCTCTCAGATAAACTTGGAAATTATCCATAACGCGCGGGATGAGCAGTTCAAGATCCGCGACCGCAGTTTCATCTTCAAGCTCGAGAGAAACACCAAGTTTCAAGAAACTGTTCGCTGCGGTACCAGTATTCAGATTGACCAGCATTTCGGGTAAATCATAAAAAACGACCTGCTTGTTCTTTTCCGCAGCTGCGGCGGCTATTTCTTCTTCCGTCGGGCCGGGGCTGTCAAACAGGCCGGCGAAATACGCGCCCCCTGCACCACCCCCAATTACCAGGATCGGCAAGAGAATAAACAAGACCAGAACTTTCCCGCTTAATTTCTTTTTCTTCTTCGGAGCTGACTCATCACCATCTTCTTCAAGATCCGCATCGAGCTCGCTATCTTCTGCTTCATCTACCATTGAACGCCTCACCCTTCCGACGGTCATATCGTTCCATTTCCTATGAAACAGATTAGGAGAACTTGGTTAACAAGAAGTTGACAACCCTCCTATCTCTTTAAATAAGCAGATTTTTTTTTGAATAGGCATTGCAGCTGGTCGGAATTCCTTCCTGAAATGGGAAAAATTTGCCGCCCAATACCGGAAAAAGCCCTCTTTTCGGCCATATCAGGCACCTCACGGATAAATAACCCATTGTTTTTAAACGATATTTTTTCTGGCACGGGATCTGCACATATATGGGCAGTTCAATTTGTGCCAGAAGGGCAGAAAAATGGAAAATGCAGTTTTTATAGGTTTATCACAGCAAATGGCGCTGAAACGGCAGTTAGATATTACCGCCAACAATCTCGCCAATGTGAATACAACGGCGTTCAAAAGCGAACATCCGCTGTTTGAAGAGTTTCTAGTCGACAATTTTGACAAGCCGGACATGTCTTATGTCCAGGATTACGGCAGCTATCGCGACTTGCGTGAAGGCGAGATGACCCATACTGGGCGGCCTCTTGATGTTGCCATCGCCGGCGAAGGCTACTTCACCATTGAAAGCGACCAGGGTGTTCGGTTTACAAGAAATGGAAGTTTCCGGCTCGATCCTGACGGAAATATCGTCACAATCAATGGTGAGCGGCTTCTCGATGAGACAGGGCGCAGTATTACAGTCAGCCTGCAGTTTCAGGATGTTTCCTTTGCACCGGATGGAACAGTGACAACCGGCGAAGGCCAAACCCAAAAAATAGAACTGGTTCGATTTGCCAACCCGCAGATACTCAAACAAGTCGGAGATGGCCTGTATGATGCTGAAGGCGCTGATCCGGAGCCCGCCACTGATGCAAAAGCCATGCACAAGATGCTGGAAAAATCCAACGTTCAACCCATTCTTGAGATGACGGCAATGATTGACATCATGCGCGCCTATCAATCCGCACAGAAGCTGATTGACTCCGAGCATGACATGCAAATGCAAGCCATCCAAGAAATGCCAACAGTACAATAAAGAAGGAATAGAATAATGCGTGCACTCGGAATTGCCGCCACGGGGATGTTGGCTCAGCAGCTTAATGTTGATGTTATCTCAAACAACATCGCCAACATGACAACCACTGGCTTTAAGCGCCAACGCGCTGAGTTTCAGGATCTGCTTTATCAGGATATGGAACGCGCAGGCGCGGCATCCTCGGATGCAGGCACAATCGTTCCGGCCGGTATCCAAATCGGTGTTGGCGTGAAAACAGCGTCGGTTTACCGGATAACGGACCAAGGTGGTCTGGAAGCGACCGGAAATACATATGATATCGCCATTCAGGGTGAAGGCTATTTCCGGGTTCTTTTGCCCAGCGGCGACGAAGCTTACAGCCGGGCTGGCTCCTTCCAGCTAAGTCCTGACGGCGAACTGGTCACACAGGACGGCTTTTCAGTGATCCCAAGTGTCACTATCCCACAGGACGCCGTGAGTGTCACAATCAATGCCAGTGGAGAAGTTGAGGTCCAAATCGACGGCCAGACGAACCTGCAAACGGTTGGGCAGCTGGATCTCGCCATATTCTTCAACGAAGGCGGCCTGCAACCCTTGGGGGACAGCTTGTATAAAGAAAGTACCGCTTCCGGTGCACCGACGATCGGCGTCGCAGGATCTACTGGTTTTGGTACGTTGCGCCAGGGCTACCTGGAAATGTCCAACGTGAATGCCGTACAGGAAATCACCTCATTGATCAGCGCCCAGCGTGCTTATGAAATGAACTCCAAAACAATCACCGCTGCGGATGAAATGATGTCCGTAACGAACCGGCTCGGTGGCTAATCCTTTCTAGAATAGAAGAGGCTGATATGAAATATTTCATTACAACGATAACTTTAATATTCGCACTTATTGCGCCGATAGCCGCACAAGGCGCGGATATCACCTTACGCCCGCAAATCACTGTGGAAGGCGACACCATAACATTTGGTGACTTATTCGATGGCACAGGTGAAAAGGCGGACCAAACCGTGGCGCCGGCACCCGCTCCCGGAAAATCGAAAGTTTTCAAAGCGAAGTCCGTAGCAAATTTTGTCCGGTCGCATGGATTTACCTGGCGCCCGGCAACACCGGTTCGCAGAATTAAGGTTCGCCGCCTGGGCATCACCATCCCCCACGAAAACATTTCAGACGAAATTCGAAATGCGATCGAGTATGAATTGGGTGCAGAGCTTTTCGAGATGGCCTTATCCTCTCAGCATACAAATATCAAGGTCGGCACGGAGCAGGATCCTTCTGTTTCAGTTGAAAATCTTTACTTCAACAAACGAAGTGGTCAATTCACAGCCGAGCTGCTGGCTCCGGCACATGATCAAAATGGCTACCGGTTTAAACTTGGTGGTAAGGTACATAAGCAGGTTATGATCCCGGTTTTAAAACGGTTTACGCCCAGCGGCCGCGAAATTCTAGAAGATGATATCGAATTCAAAGCCGAGCGTTCGTCAAAAGTTGGTCGGAACGTTGTTACAGATGCGGCGCTACTGATCGGCAAGAGCCCTCGCCGCTCAATCCGTTCCGGTATGGCCGTTAGCCTGAACAACCTCGGAGATCCGGTTACAGTTGAAAAAGGGAAACTGGTTGCCGTAATATTACAGAGTGGCGGTATGTTCCTCTCTATTTCAGGGCGGACAATGGAAGCTGGCGGCACAGGTGATGTCATCCGTGTCGAAAACATCAACAGCCGGAAAATCATTCAGGCCGAGGTGGTCACTTCGCAAAAAGTCAGGATTATCAGCAATCCTGACCAACTCGCTTCTTTACGCTAGCAGAATATTCAAGGATCAGAAAATGACCCATATTATCGATATCACAACCCGCGTTTCACTTGTTCTTCTGCTCGCAACGGTTCTTGCCGGCTGTAACTTCTTTGAACGTCTTGCCAATGTTGGAAGTGAGCCGCCATTGACGGAAATTGTTAATCCTGTTGCGGAAAAGGGATATCAGCCCGTCTCCATGCCGATGCCGCGCCCGCAGCCCGTCATCCAGCAGGCAAACTCCTTATGGCGCCCCGGTTCGAAAGCTTTCTTCAAGGATCAGCGGGCCAGCCAAGTCGGTGACATTGTTACCGTCCTCGTCGAAATCGATGACGATGCTTCTCTCAATAATTCAACAGATACATCGCGCGTCTCCAATGAAGAGGCCGGTTTTACCGGGTTTTTTGGGCTTGAATCACAATTGACCAAGGTATTGCCGGAAGGAACAACTTCTGATGGTCTGATTGATTTGGGCAGCGACAGTTCAGTCAGTGGATCTGGAACGGTTGATCGGAAAGAAACCATCAATATGGAAATTGCCGCCATCGTTACGCAGATCCTGCCAAATGGAAATCTGGTTATTATTGGCCGGCAGGAAGTGCGTGTAAATTTTGAAAGCCGTGATTTATCTGTGACCGGTGTTGTCCGGCCGGAAGACATTACCTCCGCGAATACAATTCAATCAGCGAAAATTGCCGAAGCGCGCATCGCTTATGGTGGCCGTGGCCATCTGACGGATGTCCAGCAAGGTCGCTACGGACAGCAACTGTTCGACATTATCTTCCCTTGGTAGGGTAAGAAACTAAAGAAAAAGCCGGTCCAGGAATGGGCCGGCTTTTTTTTCGCTTAATCGTCGCGATAAATTTTCTCTCGCCGTTCGTGGCGTTCTTGTGCTTCCAGGCTCAAAGTCGCAACTGGCCGCGCTTCCAGGCGCTTTAGGGCAATCGGGTCGCCCGTCTCATCACAATAGCCATAAAGGCCTTCATCAATGCGGCGCAGTGCCGCATCAATCTTGCCAATTAACTTACGTTGCCTATCGCGGGTTCGCAGTTCAAGAGCCCGCTCAGATTCAGTCGACGCGCGATCCGCGATATCCGGCTCTTTAATTGTTTCTTCTTGCAGGTTGGCAATAGTCTGGCTGGCATCTTCTAAAATTTCATTGCGCCATCTCAGAAGCTTTTCACGGAAATACTCCTGCTGTCTGGGGTTCATAAATGGTTCGTCATCAGACGGTTTATAATCATCGGCAATTTGAACGTTCATTACGCAACTCCGGCTCCTAAACACCAAAAATAGCTCAAGTTAGCGGCCATAATTATAAGATTGCTCTTCCATTAGCAACATCCTATTCAATGAATTTATTGTTATTCGAAAGAATTCTGCGGGGATTAGGGTTCAAAAATATAGAAATTCTGTCTTTAGTAGCCGAATTTTGCCAATTCAACGGCTGCGCGTACCTCAATATCCTTCACAATTTCCGCCAGTTTTGGATCGGATCCGGATATTTTGTAAGACGCCAGCGTGTCTTTCAGTTGCAATAATTTTTGCGCAGAAACATTTCCCATCAGCAATCCGTGACGAATTTCGTCCAGCTTTTCCAGCAAATCCTCTCCTTTTTCGAGAGTCTTTTCATTTTGCTCAGTCGAATCACCGACACCTTGCAATGCCATGATGGCATCTATTGACCCAATGGGAGAAGCCGAAGGAACACCCGAAGCCGCAGCCGCCTCTACTTCTTCTTCAGGAACTGAAAATTTCGCACCGGACTTGGAGGCTGCTTTACCACCCTTGGCACCTGACGTTGAAGTTATCTTTCCTGATCCGCCAACTTTCATAGTTCAATCCAAAATAGCCGGAACCAACAGAATTTTCAGCACAGATCATTCTGCACCCCTTGCTATAATTAAAGGTCATTCTTTCCGGGTCAAGCGGAACAATTTGCCGCCCGCAGTGGCTTTCGCGCAGGCGATTATATTTTTTCCTTTATTTACAATATGTTACAATAATTTATTGTTGGCATGATTTTCGCAAATAAATAGGCAGAATATAATATTTTACGGTCTTTAGACGGAAAAGAGTATGACTTTGAATATAGTCCAGCAAATTGCGAAGCAATTAATCCCTTCGAAACGCATGCTATCATCACTGATAATGGCGGCCGTTCTCCTCGTTTGGTCTGTGCAAACCGCACAAACTGCCTCACGGGTCAAGGATATCGCAGAATTTGAAGGTATTCGCGATAATATTCTTGTCGGATACGGATTGGTTGTTGGTCTCAATGGAACTGGCGATTCACTCTCCAATTCACCCTTTACAGAGCAGAGTCTGGAATCAATGCTCGAACGCCTTGGGGTGAATACAAGTGGTGAGACCATTAAAACAGACAATACTGCGGCCGTAATCGTGACAGCAACCCTGCCCCCCTTTCAACGTCAGGGTACGAAAATTGATATTGTCGTCAGCTCTCTGGGCGATGCCGCGGATCTCACAGGGGGTACATTGATCGTAACACCCCTGATGGCGGCAGATGGCGAAATATACGCCGTTGCACAAGGGACGGTCACGGTTGCCGGTTATACGGCTGGCGGGGAAGCTGAAACTGTCACAAAAGGTGTTCCGACCACGGCCCGTATCGCCAATGGCGCGATCGTCGAGCGGGAGCTTGGATTTGATCTGGCCGCTCTCACCAGCCTGCGCATCTCTTTGCGCAACCCGGATTTAACGACCTCCCGGCGGATCGCACAGGCCGTCAACGAATATATCGGAAATCAAGTCGCGGAATCAGCGGACCCCTCAACTGTTGTCCTCAACCTTGAGGGAAGCAAGCGGGATAATATGGTCGACTTGCTGGCGGATATCGAACAGTTAATGGTTGATCCGGACCAGATCGCCCGTGTCGTCATCGATGAGCAATCAGGCATTATTGTTATCGGCAAGGAAGTGAAAGTTGATACCGTCGCCATCGCACAAGGAAACCTGACCGTCCGGATTACGGAGACGCCGCAAGTCTCGCAGCCCGGTCCGTTCTCTGAAAATGGCGAAACCGTTGTCGTTGACCGGACTGATGTCCAGGTTTCCGAGGACGACGACAGGAAACTTACGGTCTTGAACAAGGCGGTCAGTCTTCAGGACCTGGTGGATGGACTAAATGCCCTTGGTATCGGTCCCAGAGATATGATTTCAATTTTACAAGCCATCAAGGCCGCCGGTGCCCTCCAAGCAGAAATCGAGTTAATGTAATGATGAATATTCAATCTACACTGCCGAATATCCTGTCACAGCAGGAGGCCCCCTCTCTCAGTGGTGCCGGCCAAAATGAAGAACGTGCGCGGCAGGCAGCTCAGGAATTTGAGGCCTTTTTTCTCAGCCAGTTCCTGAACAGCATGACAGCCGGAATAGAAACGGATGAGACATTCGGAGGCGGTGAAGCCGAGAAAATGTTTAAATCCATGTTGAACGACGAATACTCGAAATCCATGAGCCGCCAGAATGGTGTGGGGATCGCCGACGCCGTTTATAGAGAAATCCTCGCAATGCAGGAGGTTTAATAGATGAATCATATAAATACATCCGGACCCCAGCTCCTAACGCCCAGTGAACTCCTCAAGGTGATTATGCGGCTGCGCGAAATTCTGGAAGAAGAAAATACTTTATTAGCCGAAAACAAGCCCGAGGCTTTCTCGGAAAATCTCGGAGAAAAGACGCGGCTTGTCGGGCAGTATAATCAACAGATGACATTGATTAAGAACAACCCTGAACGGTACCGTGCCTTTCCGAAAGCAGAAATTGACCTACTGAAAGAAGCCAGTGAAGCTTTTTATCGAGTCCTGGATGCACATTTTCGGAAACTTTCAACGGTGAAAACCGTCACGGAAGGTCTCGTCAAATCAGTCGCCGATGAAGTTGTAAAAAAGAAATCCCCTAAAAACGGATACACGGCCAACGCGGCGCTCTCCACATCTTCTGCGCAGAAAAACTCACAGATACGCAACGGCGCAATCGCCATCAATCAGGTGATTTAAAAAAGCTTGGTGGCGTCGCAATCAGGCTTGGCTATTTACAGCCAGCCCCTGCAGCTCTCGATAATATGCAACACGGCGCAGAACGTAATCGCCCGGGAACTGCTTCAGCACTTCCTGGGTTTCGACATCGACAAGACGATAGACGTACCGCCCACTGCTATCATCCATATCTATTGAAAAACGTCCATTCGGAAATTTTGTATCCTCGAAGAACGGACCGATCGCCCGCTCTGCACGCTTGACAGGATCAACAACCTGAACAGAAGCATCCGGAACACTGGTCATGTCACCAGACACAGTTGTCTCACCCTTGGGTCTGGGCAGGTTAATTTCCGACTTCACCAAGGAGGTGTTCAAATCTGTTTTCGAAATTGGGGTTACGTCCATAGCGCAACTCCTTACCCTTCATCTATCATGTTTCAAAAATCTTGCAACCATTCGAGGAAATCCCCTCGAAACAATGCAATGAGCCTAAATTGAAAATGTTAACAAAAGCTTAAGAAAGACAAATCCATAAGAAAGGCAGCTTCTGTCCCCTAGTGGCCAAAAGCTGCATTTGCAGAGAAAAAAGCGGAAATCCAGCTTCGGAATTCCGCTTTTTCTTAACTTCTGAGGACGTTACTGAGCGCCGTACTGAATATAGTCTGTCCAGATACGTTCTATCTGGCGTAACGATTTGCGCGTCGCTTCAATATCCGGTGACGGATTAGAGCGGCTCAGCAGTTCAGACTGCTTTACTTCTGATTGCGCCATTTTCGATACCAGCTCCAGGCCCTTCTCGGAAAGACGGATCATGGTCGCCCGGCGATCACGTTCAGATTTCTCCTGAATCAAATAGCCCATTTCGACGAGCTTTTTCAAATTATAGGACGCATTGGATCCCTGATAGTATCCCCGGGACATCAATTCACGGACATTAATTTCCTCATCACCGATATTGGCAAGCAAAAGCGCTTGAACAGCGTTAATGTCTGTAATGTCCATTAAATTCAACTCGGTTCGTAATACGTCTAGAAAACGACGATGCAACCGTTCGATTAACCTGGTGAGTTCATGATAGTCATCAGTCGCGGTTTTTTCATCAATTGCCAACATTGCTGTGTCTCGCATAATTGAAATCCTTAAAAATTCAGGCTCCAGAATGCCTGTACAATATTAAAGAACTGTAAATCTTCTAAAATTCTTTCGATAAAAAAACAATTTTACCGATATTTTCACAAAAGTTTTTACTTCAAATCAAAATAACCAGGATAAAGCTCGCACATTTGGATTTGATTAACCTTATCTACAAATTCCCAACGGTTAGGAAAGGGTCAAATTTGGTCCAAATTATGTCTTCATTCAGACATATATGTGACAAAAAAGCAAACAATTAACGGGAATTTAAGGTCAACATGGCAAGTTTTGAGGATTGCTATGCCAATTCTTCAGTAAATGATTCTATACTCGGTCAAATTACGTTGTCATGGCACAGTTTTTTGTGCATCTATTTGAATTATATGATTTTTGTTGCTAAGAAGATTCTAACAAGGGCCGCGAGAGGTGTCGGATAACATATGCCACAAGATGAAAATAAAGAGCTAACTGAGCTGATAGCCTTGTCAAAGGATAGCTCTGCGCGTGGCCGCCGCCAGCTTTTTAGCAACATTAGCGATTTGTTCCTGACGGATGACAACCGTTTGAGCGAACGGGAGCATGCGCTGGTCACCAGCATTCTGACAAAACTTCTTGCGGAGATTGAAACAACTCTTCGTCAAAATCTTGCAGAAGAGTTGGCGGAGCTTTCCAGCGCTCCCCATGACTTGATAAGCTTGCTGGCGAATGATGAGATAGATGTCGCACGGCCAATTTTGTTTAAAAGTCACTTGTTGGAGGAACCGGACCTCATTGAAATTATTCAAAATCGAAGCAAGGAGCATCTTCTTGTCATCGCAGAGCGTGACGACATTAGCCCGACGATTAGCGAATTATTGATAAATTATGGTGACGAAGACGTCGTTTCACATTTGATTGAGAATGGCGACGCACAAATTTCTCGAGAAAGCATGGAATACCTGGTTGAGGAATCCAAGCGGATTGACCGGTTTCAGGAGCCGCTCATTGCCCGGCACGATATTCCAACAGATTTGGCTCATAAAATGTTCTGGTGGGTTTCAGCAGCGTTACGCCGTCATATCCTCCAGAATTTTGAAATTGATGAACTCGAGCTTAATGAAAAAATAATCTCCGCTGCAAAGACAGAATATAACTACGACGTTGCCGCCAATAGTAGTCATGCGGACAAACTGGTCGCTGAATTGGCAGCGCGCAACGATCTGACAGATCGATTTTTGGTGCAGACCCTTCGCGGTAAACAGGTGCGCCTGTTTATAACAGGGTTGGCGTTCAAAGCATCCCTTCCCTATTTAACAATCAGTCGGTTTATTTATGATCCTAACGCCGAAGCGCTTGCCGTTGTTCTTCGTGCTTTGGAATTTGATCGCAATGCCTTCTCGGCTGTATTTCTACTGACCCGGAATATTTCGGACTCCGGCAAGGCAAAAAAGACGACTCGTCCGGAAGAAGTTGAGATTATGATGAAATTTTATGATAAACTTTCAGAGAAGAACGCTAAATCGACATTGCGTTCATGGCAGTTGGAAAAAGATTTTATCGAAATTGTCGAAGAACTTGATGAAGATTTAGACGATCAGCGGGTCTATTTATGAACCGCCGGGGGATCAGGAAAGGGAACATGCCGACCGCATGTTGAAAGCATAGATGACTGAACTGGGGCAAGGAAGTGTTGTATCACTTCACTCTGATGTTAAAAACACCAGCGGCTCAGGAATTCCAGCGATGCAAAGCATCGTAAGTCGAGAATTTTTTGATGCGGTATTTGAGCAGGTTCAACCCATGTATATGGCGCGGCCTGACGGAGCCGTTATTTACGCAAATACCGGGTATAAAGATTGCTTCCGCCCCGGCATCAATGGACAATCCGAAGAAGAAAAACTTACCACACTTCCCTTGGATCATCTTGAAATCGTTCGACAAATAGCGGAAACCAAGGAAACAGAAACAAGAGTGGTTTCGGTGCGTACCGGCAAGGAAGTAGAGCATTTTGTCTCCCGACACTTTCCCATATTCGATGAATCTGATCATCTTATTGCTATTTGCGGCAGCTTCTCCAACTCAACAAAGCAGGTCAACGCAGAAGCTAAACTTCGCCTCGAGAAAAGACGCTTTCTGGATATCACGCGGGCTGCATCGGACTGGATCTGGGAAACCGATGCCGAAGGTCGGCTGAATTTCGTATCCGACCGGGTCGTTCAGGCAGTCGGTCTACCGCCGTTATTGATCAAAGGGAAATATTTGTCTGAATTGGGAATCTTCAAACCAGAAGAAGATGGCAGTAATAAAGCGGAACAAGCCATTGCGAGGCATGTCCCCTTTCGCTCGGTGCCGTTGGAAATTCAGGACGTCAACGGCGATATAAAAATATTCAATATCAGTGGCGTACCGGTTTTCAGTGAAAAAGGACGATTTACAGGATATCGTGGTACCAGTGATGACATTACCGCAAGATTGCTCGCAGAAGATGAGGCCTTGTCGTCAAAAGTAGACTTGGAACAGGCGATTAACGAAATCACGAACAAGAATATCCAACTGGAAGTAACTGCGAGGAAGGCTGTTGAATCAGCCAGGGCAAAAAATACCTTTCTGGCAAATATGAGCCATGAGCTGCGGACACCGTTAAATGCGATTATCGGGTTTGCCGAAGTTATCGGGCTTGAAACCTTTGGCCCCATCAGCGACAAATATCGGGAATATGTGGGCGATATATTGAATTCCGGCAAGCATTTGCTCAGCCTGATTGAAGATATTCTTGATATCGCCCGTATCGAAAGCGATAAAATTCCCATCGAAATTGTTACAACGCCACTTGGCGGAATGGTCAGGGATGCGTTGGTTCTGGTTCAGACACATGCCGAGGAAAAGAATCTCGATTTGAGCGAGATCAAGATTGATAAGAATGTTAATTTGGCTGTTGACCCGACAAGATGCTTACAGATTCTTGTCAATATAATTGGCAACGCTGTCAAATTTACTCCGCAACGCGGCAAGATCGGACTGGAATGTCATATCGTTGACGATACCTATGCCGATATTACAATTTGGGATACAGGCCCTGGAATTCCTGAAGAGGATCAGGACAAAATCTTCGAAGCCTTCAAGCAGGCACATGAAGGTGTCTATAGCCGCGGAACAGACGGCGTTGGCCTCGGTCTGACCCTGTCCCTCAAACTTGCGCAATTGATGGGCGGTAATATCTCTGTCGAAAGCAGCCTTTCAACCGGTAGCAGGTTTACGGTCCGGCTCTGTCTGGCAGACGAGAATACAGCCTAGAATGCCCATACCGGCGTGGTGGCTTAAGAAATTATTAACCCTGATTTGCCACACTATTACAACAGTCCACCAACGCTTACGGAGCCATCATAATTGCCAGAGAGTAATCTAGATAATCTAAGTGAAATCAGTAACTTAGCAAAATTGGCGAGCGATAAATCCCTGGATAAGCGCGAGTTTCTCTACGAAAGAATTGGCAATTTCCTTGTCAATGAAGGCCAATCCTTCTCTGTATCCGAGAAAAAACTGATGGCGGAAATCATCTGTCAGATCACAGGGGATGTCGAAAAATCCATCCGGTCGCATTTCGCAAAACGATTATCCTTAAAGAGTGATGTTCCTGCAGAACTGATGATTTTCCTGGCCAATGACGATATCGAAGTTGCGTTACCAATTCTTCGAGACTCTGGATTGCTCTCTGAACCCGATTTACTGAAAATAGTCAAGCATCGCTCAACACAGCATCAATTGGCGGTCGCTGCACGGGATAACATCAGCCCCAATGTCTGTCAGGCGATCTATGAAATCGGCAAAAGTGATGTGACCGTCAAACTTCTGGAAAATCAAACAGCGCAAATAACCCCGGAGCTGCTAGCCCATATTGCGGATCAATCGGAGTTTATTCTCGAATATCAGACCCCCCTGATCAAGAGGCCGTTTCTACCGCAACCGATTGCCGAGAAAATGTACCGCTGGGTTTCCGTGGCCCTGCGAGAGTATATTTCCGACAATTTTGACGTTGATGCGAAGGTGCTGCAAATTGACGTTGCGGATAGATTACAGACAATTAATTCGATCTCCATGGAGAGCGATCCGTCGGCTAAACTGGTATCCAAGCTTCATGCCGCCGGCGACCTGACGGCCGGCTTTATGGTCAAGGCGCTCCGGCAGGGTGAAATAGACTTGTTTGAATTGTCCTTCGCGAAACTACTGGATATTGATGTTGAAGAATTCGGCAAAATTCTTTACGCGGATAATCCTGAGATCCTTGCGGCCGCCTGCCGTTCCCTTAATCTTGATCGTATTATTTTCAAGACGATCTTTGAACTGACATTGTCTGTCAGGCGCGAAAAGGATTCTATTCTAACACCGGCCGTGTTAAATGCCCCGATGGATTTTTACGATTTACTATCTGAAGAAGCCGCGAATACAGCATTGCACAACGCGGAATTCATGCAAGGTGCTCTGAAATACGCCGACACTATTTGACAGACACCCCATCGTGACTTGCAAATCCCCCTGAAAAATATATTCTTTACCTGAGTATCTGACCCTCCATTTATATTGGAATATGGCTGTGATTGACCCTTTCGGTAGAGAAGTAAATTATTTACGAGTGTCTGTAACAGACAGATGCGATTTTCGCTGCAAATATTGCATGTCTGAAAATATGACCTTTTTACCGAAGAAAGAGGTTTTGAGTTTAGAAGAGCTCGAATTGATTTCCGCGGCTTTCATTCGCAAAGGCGTCCGCAAAATCCGCATTACCGGCGGTGAGCCGTTGGTCAGAAAAGGAATAATGGAGCTCTTCAGAAATCTGGGGCTCTACATAAAGAGTGGTGAGCTGGACGAACTGACCCTGACAACCAATGGAAGCCAGTTGAGCAAATATGCGGATGAACTGTATGAAGCCGGTGTCCGGCGTCTCAATGTGTCACTTGATACCCTGGATCCCTACCAGTTTCAGGATATCACCCGCTGGGGAAATTTTGAAAAAGTCATGGCCGGGATTAAAGCTGCGCAAAAAGCCGGTTTGAAAATCAAAATCAATACAGTTGCCGTTAAGGGTTTCAACGATCATGAATGCAACGACCTGATAAAATGGGCTGGCGATGAAGGTATGGACATCACCTTTATCGAGACCATGCCCATGGGCAGTATTGATGAACAGCGGTCAGACCAGTTTCTGCCGTTATCTGAATTGAAGAAGCAACTGGCCGAGACCTGGACGATGGCCCCGTCACAGTATCGAACCGGCGGTCCCTCGGATTATTATGATGTTACTGAAACCGGGGGACGTATCGGCTTCATAACGCCCCTTACCCATAATTTCTGCGAAAGCTGTAATCGCGTGCGCTTAACCTGTACCGGTATGCTTTACATGTGCCTGGGTCAGAATGACAAAGCCGACTTAAAGGCGATCATCCGTGGCGAAAAGGGATTTTCTGCCCTTGATGCTGCAATTGATGAAGCCATCGGCCGCAAACCCAAGGGGCATGATTTTATTATCGATCGTAATTCCGATGATAATCCTGCAGTGGCTCGACATATGAGCGTTACAGGCGGCTAACGGCGAATGAATATTCACTTTACGGCCAGCGATACCGCCGATGCACAAGCGGCCCTGAAACGACTGATCCATCTATATGGGCATTGTCCGGTTGGCCAGGCTGAGATCATCGTCGCGCTTGGCGGCGATGGATTTATGCTCGAAAGCATGCATGCATTTATGTCCAAAGAACTGCCTATTTACGGCATGAACAAGGGCACCATTGGGTTCTTGCTCAACAACTATGAAGAAGAAGGATTGATTGAACGATTGCAGGCGGGAGAGATCACGAAACTTCACCCTCTCAAAATGACAGCCACGGACATGCATGGCGAGCAATATGAAGAGCTCGCGATCAATGAAGTCTCCTTGCTTCGGGAAAGCCGACAGACAGCAAAAATTCAAATCTCCATAGATGGCCATGTAAAAGTCGATGAATTAACCTGTGACGGCGTCCTTGTTGCGACGCCCGCCGGCAGCACGGCTTATAATTATTCTGCCCACGGCCCCATCTTGCCCGTCAATGCGGGCGCTTTGGCCCTTACGCCGATCAGTGCGTTCCGGCCCCGACGTTGGCGTGGGGCTATCCTGCCCCGGGAAGCGAAAATTGAACTGCGCGTGCTGGAATCTAAAAAGCGCCCGGTAAGTGCGGTGGCTGACGCCGTCGAAATTCGCGACGTATCGACAGTAATTGTCGAAGAGCAAAGAACCACAACCCTGCATCTTCTCTTCGATCCAGAGCATAATCTGGAAAGGCGCATTCTAGATGAACAATTTATTCTTTGAGCGTAGCCGTCAAAGCCCATAACAATTACAAATATTGCGCGATTGCTGGCACTCAGCGAGCGCCTTAAAAAGGAATACAAGCATGACCAATGCTATTGTCGTAACGATCGAAAATGGTATCCAGAATTTAAAAATCAATCGGCCTGAAAAGAAAAATGCGCTGACACAGGAGATGTATGGCATCCTGGCCAAATCCTTGCGCGACGCGGAGCAAAATCCTGAAATTCGTGTCAGCGTAATTACAGGTACTGAAGATAGCTTCACAAGTGGTAACGATATTATGGATTTTATCCAAAATCCGGCTTCAGGAGAGGATGCCCCTGTCATTCAGTTTCTATATGCCCTTGCTGAAATTCAAAAGCCATTAATCGCAGCCGTAAACGGATTGGCGATCGGGATCGGAACAACAATGCTCTTACATTGTGATCTCGTTTATGCTTCGGAAAATGCCAGTTTCGCCCTTCCTTTTGTTAAC
Source organism: Sneathiella marina (assembly GCF_023746535.1). Lineage (GTDB taxonomy): Bacteria > Pseudomonadota > Alphaproteobacteria > Sneathiellales > Sneathiellaceae > Sneathiella > Sneathiella marina. The sequence continues at coordinate 2,477,131 of NZ_CP098747.1, forward strand.
CTGGCCCTCGTTCCGGAAGCCGCTTCCAGCTTTTTGCTGCCAAGAATGCTAGGGCACCAACGCGCCGCCGAGCTATTGTTACTTGGCGAAAACTTTTCCGCCAATACGGCACTGGACGCCGGTATCGTAAATGCAGTGACCACTCCGGACCAGGTGGAGGAAACCGCAATGGCTGCCGCATTAAAACTTTCCAAGAAAGCACCAGAAGCTGTTCGGCTGACCAAATCCTTGATGAAGGGCAATTCGGAACAAGTAAAAGCATCCATGCAGACGGAATTACAGGCGTTCAGCTCCCGTCTAACATCTCCCGAAGCCATGGAAGCTATGCAAGCTTTCATGGAGCGCCGCCTTCCAGATTTCTCAAAATTTTCCTAATTTGTAAATATATTGAGGTCGAGCGTATTAAAAACGCTCGCTTCTCATCGCTTATCCAGCGAAAACCTGCTTTCTATTTCAGCCTAATTCACTGAAAAATAACGGTCTTTCATTTCGTTACAATTTTCTTAATTTTTGATACGGATTGGCGCTAATTCGTAAGTCTCTTTTAATTTTTAGTCGGTAATTTTGTTCCAATAGTGAAATCTGGATAAAGTTGATCGACTTGGAGTTTAGAACGGCAACTTCTCCAGCTAATAAGAACCGTGCAGGAGAGTTCTAATGAAAGTTATCGCCGTCGCATCGCAAAAAGGTGGCTCAGGTAAAACGACGCTTGCGGGGCATTTGGCTGTTCAGGCCGAAATGGCTGGACAAGGACCGGTGGCCCTTGTCGATACGGATCCACAAGGCAGCCTTTCCGAATGGTGGAATGAGCGCGAGGCGGAAACACCGTTATTTGCACGAACGACGGTGGAAAGACTAAGCGCCGATATAGGTCGTATGGAACAAATGGGTATTGGTCTCTTGATTGTCGATACCCCTCCTGCAATTACGTCTACAATTGCCAATGTTATCGGGCTTGCAGATCTCCTGATTATACCGACACGGCCCAGCCCTCACGATTTGAGAGCTGTCGGCGCAACTGTTGAACTGGCAGAAGGCTTAAATACACCGCTAATCTTCGTGGTCAACGGTGCGACACCTCGTGCTCGCATCACAAGCGAGGCTGCTATTGCCCTGTCCCAACATGGGACGCTTGCCCCATCCGTCATTCATCAACGGGTTGATTTTGCTTCCAGTATGATTGACGGAAGAACGACCATGGAACTAAACCCCTCTTCCAAGTCCAGCGAAGAAATCAGCAAACTTTGGTCATATGTCCAGGAACGGGTAGCACGATTATCGCCAGCTTACCCGGCGTCTCCGAACCACGGAATGGCAGCTACTGCCGGTAACAACGGTGCGATTTATAACTGAGTGTCGGTCTATTCAGGAAAAGAAGAAATACTATGAAAGCAGCATTTTTAACAAGTTCACTTATCGCTCCGAAAGGGAAAGCCCTGCCGGCTTCTCGTTCAGCGACACCTACGAAGCTGTTAGATGACGAGTCAAACCGCCAGTCAGGTGTTTCCAGAATTTATGAACGGGTCCGCGAATATGCGGATCCGCATGAAGAAGATGACTCCACGATTAACGCCGCAGTTAAGCAGAACGCAGAAAATGAAACAGCGGAAGATGCAATCATCCTCCATGAAGATGAAACTGTGTCTATTGCCGCAGAAGACGATATTTACGATTTTTCGAAACCGGCAGAAAAAGAAGAAGAGCAATCGGTTTTTGATCGAATTCGGGAGCAAAAAAATGATGTAGATCCCGCTGAACCGATCTCGCCACTGCTGGAAAAGCACGCGGCTCAAGAAGCGGAAACCGGCAAGAAACAAGCGCTTTCCAATCGAACACCGGTCGAGCCTTTACCGGTTGAACGATACACTGAAATTGCCACGGAAGTCTCAAAACTCACGAAAGACAAACTCGGCCGGATTAGAATATCCGTACGCATGGCGCCGAAAGATCATTTACAGCTGAAACTCATTGCCGCTCATACGCAAATGTCCGCGCAAGCCATTTTTGAAACAGCATTAGAAGAATATGTATCGAAACACGGATCCAGCATACTTCCTGAATCTTGCGCTTGTGTTTTGGATAAATCGTCTCTTTGATGGAAGTGATAGTCTATGCGTGAAAATATAGCCAAAAAAGAACTGGAAATAGCGGATAACGCGGCTTCTTTGTCAAAAATCAAAGTAAGACGGCCAAAGGATTCTGCAAATTCCTCCAAGAAGAAAGCCAAAACCGGAGATATTACTGATCGCCTTCAGGCACTTGCCGATGAGTTGGAGGCCACCAAGCCTGCGATGCCGGTCGCGGAACCAGTATTTGAGGATACAGGAACAGATCTTTTTGAAGCGCCTGCCAATAAGACACCGACGTCACCAGCAAAGAAAAAGCGGGCAAAATCCAAGCCCGCTGCCGAGAAACCTGTTCCGGCCCCAGTGCCAAAAGAAACTCCTGAAGCACCGATAAAAGCAAAAGCGCCAGAGCCTTCCTTAAAGAAGAAAGAGGTTATCCCGCCTGTAACAAAACCGGTTGTAGAAGCAAAGAAACCCGTTGCAGCGCCACCGGAAAAAGAAACACCGGCCGCCGCATCCGCCGTTCCGCCGCGTCGGGCGAATTGGGCAAGGCCCGCATCGGCACCTGGTTGGCAGAAAAAGGTTCAAACACCCGATATACTGAGCTATTGGATGGAGATCCGAAATGGCAATCGGTATCCAACATGGCAAAATCTGGATACTCAAAAAATCGGGAAATTCTGGCCAAATTGCGTGTTGGTTCACTGCAATCATGCCTCGGGTCGCTTACAACTGGAAACCAGCTTTTCCAATGAGCTTCGTCATTCGGCAAAACGCGCCAATCCGCTTCGGGATTTCACGACGGATATTGATTTTTCTCCGATGGTCGTTGATTGGGTTTTGAGTCTGGCTCGTGATGTGGCGAATACCGGTAAGCCGGCACATGGCACCGAGTATTTTCCGTCGGTTTTCGACGAAACTCCCCTCCGCGTGATTGCCCTGCCGCTTAGTGAAAATCAAGTCGATGTTGATCATGTTCTCTGCTATGTGCAAAAACTCAGCTAGGAGACCTAGCTTTTCGTTTTTGCGTAGCTGGTTATCCGTGCTTTTTGCTCGTCCTTGAAACCAACCAGAAATTCATCTGCAAGTTTAAATATTGGCCGTTTCATCAATGTCGGCAATTCAACGAGCAAGGACGACTGGTCACCGGTTTCCAAGACCTCTTTTTGCGAATCCTCGAGGTTGCGATACGTCGTTCCGCGTTTGTTGATAAGAACGTCATGATCAAGCTTTGATAACCACAACTTTGCCATTTCCTGATCAAATCCATCTTTCCTCAAATCGTGGAACTGATGCGGGATTCCTTCTTTATCCAGCCATTTGAGGGCTTTCTTGCAGGTATCACAATTTTTGATTCCATAAATAACCATTATTCAATATTCCCATCACCGGTCGTCAAAAAATTGAGGATATGGCCGCCTTATCATACCCGGAACATAAATTAACCGGATCTTAATACTCACAATGAAAGATAGAAAGGTCCAAGGTTGATCGAAGCTGTTTTTGTCCATTCCACCCTCCCCTCGATGACAAGAATGGCTTCGATTACCTTTCTTTTTTAGAAATGTCTATAGCGGCGGGATATCCCCATTTTCCTGCGCTGCGAAAAAATCGAGAGCATATGACGCCAGAGAGCCTTCCTCAATAGCAGCGCGCATCCCCCTCATAATATCCTGGTAATATTGCAAATTATGCCATGTCAGAAGCGTGGCTCCCAAAATCTCCTTTGCCTTGAACAAATGGTGCAGGTAAGCACGGGAATAATTTCGGCAGGCGGGGCATTCGCAAAGTTCATCCAATGGCCGGTCATCGTCTGCATGACGGGCATTTCTCATATTAACAGTACCAAACCGCGTAAAAGCCTGCGCATTACGGCCTGAACGCGTCGGTAGAACACAATCGAACATATCGACGCCGCGCATAACGGCACCCACCAGGTCATCGGGCTTACCGACACCCATAAGGTAACGTGGCTTATCCGCTAGCATCGCCGGTGTGGTGACTTCAAGCGTACTGAACATCGCTTCCTGGCCTTCACCTACGGCCAGGCCGCCAATTGCATATCCATCAAAACCGATATCAGTTAAGGCATTTACTGACTCCAGACGCAGATCTTCGTATGTCGATCCTTGTACAATTCCGAAAAGCCCGTAGCCTTGCCTCGCTTCAAAAGCCTCTGATGACCTTTTGGCCCATCGCATGGATCGTCGCATGGAGGTCGCCGCCGTTTCGTGGTCGGCAGGGTACGGTGTGCATTCATCAAATGCCATCGTAATAGTTGCATCAAGATGATTTTGAATTTCCATGGAGCGTTCTGGCGTTAGCTCGAAACGCTGGCCATCAATATGGGATTTAAACGTGACACCGTTTTCGTCAATTTTGCGCAGCTCGTTTAAGGACATAACCTGAAAGCCACCGGAATCAGTCAGGATCGGACGTTCCCAGTTCATAAATTTATGTAACCCACCAAGCCGGCCAACACGCTCTGCACCCGGTCGGAGCATCAAGTGATAGGTATTGCCAAGGAGGATATCTGCACCGGTTTCCCGCACCGCTTCCGGTGTCATGCCTTTGACGGTGGCGGCTGTGCCGACCGGCATAAAAGCCGGGGTTCGAATATCTCCATGCGCTGTGGAAACTGTGCCCCGACGGGCCGCCCCATCGGTTGCGCTTATGGTAAAGTTAAATATGTTCGCGGTCATGATTTTGGATACAGCAATGAGCAGTCCCCATAGGAGTAAAATCGATATTTGCCTTCAATGGCATGCTGATAGGCATTGCGCATTTTCTCCAGGCCTGAAAATGCGGAAACCAGCATAAATAATGTAGATTTGGGCAAATGAAAATTCGTTATCAAAAGATCGACTGCTTTGAAACGATATCCCGGCGTTATGAAGATATCCGTCTCCCCGTTAAAGGGCTGTACCTGCCCCGCCTCGCTGCAGGCGCTTTCCAACAGGCGCAAGCTCGTCGTGCCAACAGATACGATCCGCCCGCCTGAAGACCGGCATTTGTTTATTTTTTCAGCCGCTTCCGTACTGATAATACCGACTTCAGAATGCATCTTATGATCTTTTGTATCCTCTACCTTAACAGGTAAAAATGTACCGGCACCGACATGAAGGGTCAATGTAACCGATTCAATTCCCTTCGCTGAAAATTTGGACATCAGATCGTCGGTAAAGTGCAATCCCGCCGTCGGTGCAGCGACAGCCCCCTCATCTTTAGCAAAAATTGTCTGGTAATCTTCTAGATCCTGATCATCAACCGCTCGCAGGCTGCTGATATAAGGAGGTAGCGGTATTTCACCATATTCCATCAGTTTTTCCATCAGGTCGGGACCTGAAACAGAGAAGGCCAAAGCAACTTCGCCGCCGCCCCGCTTCTCCGTAACCAATGCCGTAAACTCATCCGAGAAGGTAATGATATCGCCAGGCTTTAACTTCTTTGCTGGTTTGGCGAAGGCATGCCAGCTGTCGGCAGAAACATTCTTGTGCAAAGTGACTTCAACCTTTGCCCCCCGGCGCATGCCGCGCAAACGGGCCGGAATGACCTTGGTATCGTTAAACACAAGAAGATCGCCAGCCCTCAGCAGATCAGGCAAATCGGACACCAAATTGTCGGATATTATATTTTCAACACGCAAAAGCTTTGCTGTTTCACGTGGAACAACAGGCCGATCCGCAATCCTCTCAGGCGGGAGGTCAAAATTGAAATCATCAACCTTCATGTCTCAAAACGCAAACGAACGGCATGCATCTGCAAACCGTTCGCTCCTTCAATGAATAAGTATCCGCTACGCGACGTCTGCCGCGACTTTCAAGCTTATGATATTCTCAGGATCTGTAACGGATCCATTGGACATGCTATCGCCTTTCTTAATGGCGTGGACATGCTCCATTCCCTCAACAACTTGGCCCCATACGGAATATTGATTATCCAGATGCGGGGAGCGGGCAAACATAATAAAGAACTGGCTGTCAGCGCTATCGGGGTGACCAGCACGTGCCATGGAACAAGTTCCCTCCACATGAGGTTCCTCCGTAAATTCGGATGCCAGATTTTGACCGGACCCCCCCATGCCATTTCCATCCGGGCAGCCTGTCTGCGCCATAAAACCATCAATCACCCGATGGAAAACAATTCCGTCATAAAAACCGGCGCGCGCCAGTTCCTTGATCCTGGCCACATGATTTGGGGCAAGATCAGGCCGCATTTCGATGACAACACGGCCATCTTTCGTTTCAAGATATAAAGTATTTTCAAGATCACCGGCCATTTTGCCACTCCTGTTATGTTTGAGCCCGGCTCAAACGTCGTAGAATTAAGTTCTGTTATGTATTTCGGTAACACGCTCTGCAATTTTCTTCGCAGTTGTTGCCGAGACAAATTTTGTTATGTCACCATTCAATAAGGCTATTTCTTTCACCAGACTGGAGGCGATGAATTGATGCTGATCCGAGGCCATCAGAAAGACAGTTTCAATTTCCGAATTTAATCGCCTGTTCATACCAACCATTTGAAATTCATACTCAAAATCCGATACAGCACGAAGTCCGCGAATAATGATGGCAGCCCCGACTTCTTCTGCAAAATGCATAAGCAAGTTATTAAAGGGCTTAACGACAAAATTAGTTCCGGGAAATTCTTCGGTCATTTTCGCGACCATGCTAACCCGCTCTTCAACGGTAAATAACGGATTTTTCCCTGGGTTCATTGCGACGCCAATAACCAATGTATCAACAAGTTTTGACGCCCGTTTGATAATATCATAATGGCCCAATGTTATGGGATCAAAGGTGCCGGGGTATAACCCGACCCGATTTTTCGACATGGTCTTTCCTTCTCTATATTTGCTAATTCTTGATGTTAGCTTTCATCCGTATCGGGAATAGAATTATCTTCTGATGGTGAATCAATCGCCTCACCTTCTCCATCAATTTCAATATCCTCTGCATTATCCTCTTCAGATTTTGCATCGGCCAACGCCGTTACGGAAACAACTTCCTCGCCTTCTGCCGTTTTGAACAATGTCACGCCTTGGGTATTACGTCCAGCAATACGGATATCTGTTACAGGTGTTCTGATCAGTTTGCCGCCGTTGGTAACCAGCATAATCTGCTCGTCTACTGTAATGGGGAATGTCGAAATAACTTCTCCGTTTCGGCTGGAGGTCTCGATATTTATTATCCCCTGGCCGCCACGATTGGTCACGCGATACTCATAGGCGTTTGTCCGTTTGCCATATCCATTTACGGTAATGGCCAACAAAACCTCTTCCTGCTCAAAAAGTTCGTTATAACGTTCCGGCAATATGCCGCCATATTCCTGAACAACACCTTCTTCATCCACAGAGCGACGCGCTTTCAAATAGGCATCGCGTTGCTCGATTTCAATATCAACATGATTGAGGATAGACATGCCTATAACACTATCGCCCTTGGCAAGCTTCATTCCGCGGACACCGCTGGAATCCCGTCCTTTAAACAAGCGAACATCGGTAGCCCTGAAGCGGATACATTTACCCTGACGTGCTACCAGCAGAACATCGGAAGCTTCCGTGCAGATCTTTACCCCAATGAGTTGATCATCCTCGTCGAGCTTCATGGCAATCTTGCCATTCGATTTCACGTTTGAAAAATCGCTCAAACGGTTTCGGCGAACATTTCCTTTCGCCGTTGAGAACATCACTTCCAGCTCCGCCCAGCTTTCTTCTTCTTCCGGAAGCGGCATCAATGTGTAGATTACTTCCCCTTCTTCGAGCGGTAGAAGATTAATAATCGCCTTGCCCAGACTTTGCGGTGACCCCAAGGGTAATCTGTACACTTTGAGTTTATACACGCGCCCGAAGGAAGAAAAGAAGAGGACAGGTGTATGAGTATTGACCACAAATACCTGCGTGACGAAATCCTCGTCGCGAGTTTGCATGCCTGCGCGACCCTTGCCGCCGCGGCGTTGCGGTTTATACGTGGAAAGCGGTACCCGCTTAATGTAGCCCTTATGGCTTACCGTGAGCACCATATCTTCACGTTGAATAAGATCTTCGATGTCATGCTCGAATTCATTCTCTTCGATGACGGTGCGGCGCGGAACAGCGTATTTTTCCTTCATCTCCAGAAGCTCGTCCTGAATGATGCTGATTAACCGTGGGCGGCTGGAAAGAATATCGAGATAGTCAACAATCTTTTCCCCGAGACCCCGAAGTTCATCGCCAATTTCATTTTGCCCCAGAGCCGTCAGGCGCTGTAAGCGAAGGTCAAGTATGGCCCGCGCCTGCGCTTCAGAAAGCCGGTATGTCCCGTCCTCCTTGATCGCATATTCCGGGTCATCAACAAGCTGGATCAGCGCAGCAACAGAACTTGCATCCCAATCCTTACCCATCAACTGCGAACGCGCGGTCACTGGATCCGGCGCAGCACGGATTAACTTGATAATCTCATCAATATTGGCAACGGCAATTGCCAATCCAATCAATACATGAGCACGTTCACGGGCTTTATTCAGCAGGAATTTCGTCCGTCGCGTAATAACCTCTTCACGGAAATCAAGAAAAGCTTCCAGCATTTCCTTGACGTTAAGCAATTCCGGCTTACCGCGGTTAAGCGATAGCATATTCACACCAAAGGATGTTTGCAGTGATGTATATCGAAAGAGCTGATTTAACACGACTTCCGGCATTGCGTCCCGTTTGATCTCAACAACAACGCGCACACCATGACGATCAGATTCATCCCGCAAATCGCCGATACCTTCGACTTTTTTCGCGCGCACAAGATCCGCAATTTGCTCGACCAGCCGGGCCTTATTCACCTGATAAGGGATCTCGGTGACAATTAACGCCTGACGATCTTTCCTGATCTCTTCAATATCGACTTTCGCCCGCATAATCACGGACCCCCGTCCCGTGGTCAGGCCGCTGATAGAACCGGTCCTTCCAAGAATGACACCGCCGGTCGGGAAATCAGGTGCCGGAATATACTCCAGCAGCTCTTCCGTTGCCATTTCCGGCTTGGCTAACAACGCAATACTGCCGTCAATAACTTCGCCCAAATTATGCGGCGGGATATTTGTCGCCATGCCAACGGCAATACCACCAGCGCCATTGACCAAAAGATTAGGGTAGCGGGCTGGCAGAACCGAAGGCTCACGTTCACTGTCATCATAATTATTAACAAAATCGACGGTGTCTTTATCAATATCGTCGATAAGGCTTTCCGCCGCCTTTTGCAGCCGGGCTTCCGTATATCGCATGGCGGCGGCTTTATCACCATCCATGGATCCGAAGTTACCCTGCCCTTCCACAAGCTTCAGGCTCATGGAGAAGTCCTGCGCCAGGCGAACCATGGCATCGTAAATTGCGCTATCACCATGGGGGTGGTATCGACCCATAACGTCACCAACTACACGGGCAGATTTTCGGAACGCCTTATCCGATGTATAGCCATTTTCATACATGGCATAAACAATCCGCCGATGGACGGGTTTAAGGCCATCACGCGCGTCCGGCAATGCCCGCGAAACGATGACACTCATGGCATAGTCCAGATAGGACCGCCGCATTTCCTCTTCTATAGTGACAGGAACAATATCGTTATCAGAAGGGGGTATAGTTACGTCGTTCAAGGCAGGATTCCAGAATAAACTTTTCCATGCTCAGAATGATCTTTTGCATGCTGTAAAACTCAAAACTCCCTTCCCGTTTTCAACGCAAGAGAAGGTTACCATGTTCTACAAGAAAAGAGGCGCCAACGCAACCTATTGCAGTTGCGAAATGGCGCCCAAAACTGTCTTTTTTCAGATGGGGTTATATCACAGGGGTGAAGAGCTCAAGCACCAGAAACAGTAGGTTTTTTTGCTCCATGCAACGGACCTGTTTTTACCACTCTATTCGTGACCATCCGACCGTGGAGTTTGCTAATGATATTGCTGCCTGTTTTTTCAAACATGAAGGGAAAAACAGCATGAACCAGGGCACAAAATCCAGCGACGAATAACCAGAAAGAAAATGTTGCCGACATTTCCATATGCTCAACATAGGTTTCATTTACTGACGAGGGGTGTTCTGTGAATAATGTTGATAAGGTCATAATCTTCGTCCGTTTACTTAAATTTTCATACCTGTTATATAAGAAGCATAATACCTAATTTCAGCGGAATATTTACCCTAAATTGACATCTATTCCTTATAATGTGGAACATGTATCCTCAAATTAGCTAAAATATGGAATTTTATACCATGGACGTCATTGATAAGAAAATTATGAATTGGTTGCAGCAGGATAGTTCCATTGCGGTCGCTGATCTTGCAGAGAAAGTGGGTTGTTCCCGAACGGCTTGCTGGCGGCGGATCAAGTCCATGGAGGAAACCGGCCTGATAAAACAGCAAGTCTCTCTCCTTGACCGTAATAAGCTTGGTTTATCAGTGACTGTATTTGTTGCGATCAAAACCAGTCGTCATGACGTCGACTGGCTCCAAAAATTTGCCGAGACTGTTGATAATTTTCCAGAAATCATGGAATTTTACCGCATGAGTGGAGATATAGATTATCTGCTAAAAGTTGTCGTCCCGGATGTCGCGGCTTATGACAGTTTCTATCATCGGCTTATTCAAAAAATTGACCTGTCGGATGTCAGTTCAAATTTCGCCATGGAAGAAATTAAATTTACGACCGCTCTCCCCTTGTGAAGAATAGTTTCTATCTTGCAATCCTCGGTCGGCCAAACGCTGTTGCCTTAAGTATACTTTCTATAAAAAACTCTTTTCCTTCGATAACGGCCGTATTGTCTTCACGGTGAAACTTGACGCGAACATCTCCCGCCCCGGCTTGCTGTGCATGTCCGTGTGCTTCCACGCGCAGGATGTGTTCCGCATCGGCAACGGCACCTTCTAAAGTCGAAAAATCCTTTGGTTCTCCGGAATGATAAAGCCGGAAGTAGTCATTTTCCGTTTTCGAGATCGTCGCATCAACACTAACGCGCACTTGCCCGACGACAGCCCCAATAGCATTTGCCACGCCCGCATTCGCGGGAATTAAGGCAGTTGTATTAAGCTGGGCCGCAATGTCGGGATAATAAACATGAGCAGAAGCTCCCAAACCGATGATCGGCAGTTTGAAATTAACCTTCACGTCGACGAATGGATTAGGGTCTGCGCGGGTGGATCCTGCAAGGAGCGTTTCGGACAGCTTTGGAGATAAATAAGGGTCCCCTTCAAGCGCAGCCGCCAAAAGTGTTTCGTCAGATTTTTTGACAAGTGCATCAATAACCATTTCGCTCATTGCCTGACTGGAGGATGCAATTGAGTATCCCTTGCTGTTCTTGTTACCAGCAAAGAGCCGCGCCGTCTTCTCCGCCGCGCTGCGATCCCAGTCAGTATGTAAATTCAGCACATGGGCGGCGTCCGAGGGGGTCAGCCCGCAAATCATCACAAGACCTGTCGACACCAGCTTTTCCAGCGCAGCATGATGCTTTCGTTTCGCCAGCCATTTTTCCAACGGTCGGGGACCATCGGCTAAATCGACCAGCATTTCTTGTTCCAGGATGTTCAATGCCCCTTTAAAAGCAACCTCACGACCAACCGAAACGGCAAAGCGCCCATAAAGTTCATTATACCGGCTGCGGTTAAGCTGCAAATCCAGGGTGTCATGGACCAGGGCCGGATAACTTTCAGCCAGTAAGCTGATCGGAATTAACCTGCGGGGACCCAACTCCAGCTGTAATTCAAGGCCTGTTTGCCGAACGGAAATTTCGCTATCCCCGCCAAGACCAATCGTATACATGGCAACGGCCTCAACCATCGTCCGCCAGCCACCGACTGTTGCGCCATTTTCATCCAGGCGGGGATTTCCATCCTGAAGAACGGCAATATCCGTCGTTGTACCGCCAATGTCGGAGACAACAGCATTTTGCAAGCCGCTTAAATACGCTGCACCGACCAAACTTGCAGCCGGACCTGATAATATGGTTTCAATGGGTTTGATTTTAGCAATTTCTGCCGAAATCAAAGCGCCGTCCCCTTGTACAACCATTAGCGGCGCAGTGATGTTAAGGCCGCCGAACAATCCTTCGGTTGCTTCTATCAGGTGATGGATCATACTGATCAAACGGGCGTTTAATACTGAAGTAAGCGCACGACGCGGGCCATCCAGTTTGCTGGAAAGTTCATGACTGCAGGTTACGCTCGTACGGGTACGTTCCAGGATAATATTTCGCACGCGCATTTCATGCTCGGGATTGCGGGTTGCAAATAGTCCGGCGACGGCAAAAGCAGTGACTTCACTGCCGATTTGATCCAGCCGTTTTATCAACATCTTTTCATCAAGATCGGCGACAGGCTCCCCTTGGCCATCATGCCCTCCGCTCAGGAATATTACGGGGTCGTCCTTGACAGCATCCTGTAATCCGTTCCGATCCAGCGAATTTTCATCGAAACCGATCATTATCAGGCCCACACGGCCTCCCTGCCCCTCTACAAGAGCATTAGTTGCCAGTGTCGTGGATAAAGAGACAAGGGCGATTTCGGCCGGATTAATTTTCGCCGTAGCTATGACTTTTTCAATCGATTGACCTATACCGACTGCAAAATCGTGACGTGTCGTAAGAGATTTTGCACTGGCAACAACACCATCTTCTTCGTGGAACAACACTGCATCTGTGTAAGTTCCGCCTGTATCAATTCCCAAAAGCAATGGCATAGTTTCTAGAACCCTTCGGAATTTGGCGGAGGAAAAGTTACGATCTCAATTTTGTTGCCATCCGGATCCTTTATAAACGCCCCGAAATATTCAGTCATCTCACCTTGTCTCGGACCGGGAGCTCCGTCATCCAGCCCTCCCAGTGACAGGGCAATTTCATAGCAACTGGTCACAATTTCTATACTCCGGGCTCGCAAGCAAACATGGCTTCCAACGTCGACTGGCGCTCTTGATAAATCAGGCCGCAGATTCAGCCAAAATTCAGGGTATTTCTTGCCATATCCGGCTGTCGCAGGGCGATCGACAATCCGGGTCATGCCAAGCTCGCCCAAAAACGCATCATAGAAGGCGACGCTCCGTTCAAGCTCTTTTACAGCGATGGAAATATGATCAATCAAATTTATAAATCCTGTCCAAACGCGTCTACAAACACGAAAAGGCTGCCCTTACCGGACAGCCCTTTACAATATCGATGCGACAAATGGCGATCTTTCCTAGAAAGGAATATCATCATCAAAGTCACCGCCCATACCACTTCCGGCCGGACCGCCATAACCGCCGCTCTGTTGTCCGCCACCTGAAGACGCTGCGCCGCCGCCATATCCACCGCTTTGGCCGCCACCTTGACCACCACCGGCGCTATCAAGCATTGTCAGTGCAGAATTGAATCCCTGCAAAACAATCTCGGTCGAATATTTTGTAATACCATCTTGTTCATACTGGCGTGTTTGCAACTGACCCTCCAGATAAACTTTCGAGCCTTTTTTCACATACTGTTCTACTATCTTGCAGAGGCCTTCGTTAAAAATCACCACGCGATGCCATTCCGTCCTCTCGCGGCGCTCCCCACTTTCACGATCCCGCCAGGATTCTGAGGTGGCTATTCGAAGATTGCAGACCGGCTTACCATTCTGCATATGGCGGATTTCAGGATCCGCACCCAGGTTTCCAACAAGGATGACTTTATTAACACTACCGGCCATGTTTTAACTGCTTTCGATTCTATTTGTGCGTAAAAAATTCTGGCCAGACAATAGCGTGCAAAATCCGCTTTGAACAGAGGAATTCGACTATTTTGCCAACCGTGAACAAAATGAAAACATTTTTTTGTTTTGGGTCTGGTAATTTCACCCGATCCCCTATAAATTCCAGCTCAGATTCACGTTCATATCAGGTACTTTATCCGAATGCAGAAAACGCTCAGCATACGCGGCGCACGCGAACATAACTTGCAAAATGTAAATATCGATATTCCGCGCGACAAATTGGTCGTTATTACCGGAATGTCCGGTTCGGGAAAATCCTCCCTCGCCTTTGACACCATCTATGCTGAAGGCCAACGACGGTATGTTGAAAGCCTTTCGGCTTACGCACGGCAGTTCCTTGAAATGATGCAAAAGCCCGATGTCGATCATATTGACGGACTCAGTCCGGCAATTTCCATCGAGCAGAAAACAACCTCGAAAAACCCGCGATCAACGGTGGGAACCGTCACGGAAATCTATGATTACCTTAGATTGCTTTATGCCCGGATCGGCGTGCCTTACTCACCCGCAACAGGACTACCCATTGAAAGCCAGACGGTCAGTCAAATGGTCGACCAGGTTATGGCAAAAGGTGCCGACAAAAGATTGTATCTTATGGCACCGATCGTCAGGGGTCGCAAAGGTGAATATCGCAAGGAATTTCTGGATCTGCGCAAGCGTGGTTTTCAACGGGTGAAAGTTGATGGTGAAATTTACGATATCGAAGATATTCCGGAACTGGACAAGCAGTTAAAACATCATATTGACGTTGTCGTCGACCGGGTGGTGATTAACGAAGACATTCAGGGTCGCCTTGCCGATTCCATCGAAACAGCCCTTGAACTTGCAGACGGATTATTTGTCGTTGAAGATGCCGATAGCGCAGAGCGATTTATTTTTTCCGCTAAATTTGCCTGTCCTGTATCCGGCTTTACCATTGAGGAAATCGAGCCGCGTATTTTCTCGTTTAACAATCCCTACGGGGCCTGCACTGCCTGTGGCGGTCTCGGGACCGAGATGTATTTTGACCCGGATCAGATTGTTCCCGATGTCACATTGACATTACGTGGCGGTGCGATTGCACCCTGGTCGCGTTCCCAGACACCCGCTCCCTATTATATGCAAACCCTGGAAGCACTTGGTAAGCATTATGGATTTACCACCACGGAGCCCTGGGAGGAAATCGCCGAGGAATCGCGAAAAGCTATTCTTTTTGGAACAGGTGACGAGAAAATCCAGATTACCTTTGACGATGGAATGCGGACATATAAAACCAACAAACCATTCGAAGGTGTGATCCCCAACATCGAGCGCCGCTGGCGCGAAACTGACAGCAGCTGGGTGCGGGAAGACCTGGAAAAATATCAGGACAAGACCAATTGCAGTAAATGCAGTGGGCATCGCCTGAAAGAAGAAGCTCTCGCAATCAAAATCGATGATCATCATATTGGAGATGTTGTCAGCAAGTCTATTTTGGATGCCCGCAAATGGTTTGAAGGGTTGAGTAAGGTTCTGTCCCCGAAAGATCTGGCCATTGGCGAGCGTGTTTTGAAAGAAATCAACGAACGCCTTGGCTTTCTTGTGGACGTGGGATTGGAGTACCTAACCCTGTCCCGGGGCTCCGGCACTTTATCCGGCGGAGAAAGTCAGCGAATTCGATTGGCTTCACAAATTGGGTCCGGATTGACAGGCGTCCTTTATGTGCTCGATGAGCCTTCGATCGGACTGCATCAGCGGGACAATGCCCGCCTGTTGAAAACGCTTATCAATTTGCGGGATCAAGGCAATTCCGTGATCGTTGTGGAACATGATGAAGAAGCCATCATGACCGCGGATCATGTAATTGATATGGGCCCGCGCGCCGGGAGCCATGGCGGTAAACTTATTGCCCAAGGCACACCAAAAGAAGTGATGGAAGCCGACGGCAGTGTCACCGGAAAATATCTTTCCGGGGAGCTGGAAGTACCGCTTCCTGCGGTCCGCAGGAAAATACAAGAATCTCGGCAGTTGAAGATCATCGGGGCCCGTCACAACAACCTGAAGCGCGTAAACGTGAATATCCCGCTTGGCACCTTTACCTGTGTCACCGGTGTTTCAGGCGGTGGCAAATCCTCTCTCATCATCGAAACATTGTATAAAGCCATTGCCAAGAAGCTCAATAATAACCGCAACCATCCTGGACCACATGACCGTATTGAAGGGATCGAGTGGCTGGATAAAATTGTTGATATTGATCAGTCTCCCATTGGCCGGACACCGCGATCAAACCCGGCGACATATACCGGTGCCTTTACACCGATCCGTGAATGGTTTGCGGGTTTGCCGGATGCGAAGGCCCGCGGTTATAAATCAGGACGTTTTTCCTTCAACGTAAAAGGCGGACGTTGTGAGGCCTGTAAGGGAGACGGTGTTATCAAAATTGAAATGCATTTCCTTCCCGATGTCTATGTGCAATGCGACGTCTGTAAGGGGGATCGCTATAATCGTGAAACCCTGGAAATAAAATTCAAGGACAAATCAATTACAGATGTTCTGAACATGACGGTTGATGAAGCTGCCGTGTTCTTCAAAGCGGTTCCCAATGTTCGGGAAAAATTTGAAACTTTACAGCAGGTTGGCCTTGGTTACATCCATGTGGGTCAGCAGGCGACGACACTTTCTGGTGGTGAGGCGCAGCGTGTCAAACTTGCCAAAGAGTTATCCAGACGGGCAACGGGGCGTACTTTGTATATCCTCGATGAACCCACAACCGGATTGCATTTTGAAGACGTCCGTAAGTTGATGGAAGTCCTGCAGGCATTGGTCAATACCGGCAACAGTGTTTTAGTGATCGAACATAATCTGGAAGTTATCAAAACGGCTGACTGGGTTGTCGATATGGGTCCGGACGGCGGGGACGCAGGCGGATATCTTGTTGCTGAAGGAACGCCGGAAGAGGTAGCTAAGGTCAAAGAAAGCTACACGGGCCAATATTTGAAAACCATATTGGCAAAACGACCGGCCGTAAAGCAAGCCCCTTCAAAATCATCCAAGTCCAGCAAAACCAGGGCGGCATAAGTAAGGCAAGCAAAAATATAATGGCTACTGATACGAAACCAGTTCATATCGTTGGCGGCGGTTTGGCCGGCAGTGAAGCGGCTTGGCAGCTGGCATCTGCCGAAATTCCGGTTGTCCTTCATGAGATGCGACCCGTTCGCGGCACAGATGCCCATTTAACCGATGGCCTTGCTGAACTGGTCTGTTCAAATTCCTTTCGCTCAGATGATGCGGAAAATAACGCTGTTGGCCTCCTCCATAAGGAAATGCGGTTACTTGGGTCCCTGATAATGGAATCGGCTGATATCAATAAAGTGCCCGCCGGTGGCGCTCTCGCCGTTGATCGCAATGGATTTTCTGAATATGTTCAGCAAAAAATTGAAACCCATCCCCTAATCCATATCGAACGGGAGGAAGTGATTGGATTGCCGCCTTCAGAATGGGGCCATAGCATTATCGCGACCGGACCTTTGACCTCTCCTGCCCTTGCGTCAGCTATTCACGAGGCAACAGGGGCAGACGCTCTCGCATTTTTTGATGCAATAGCGCCGATTATTTATAAAGACAGTATCGATTTCAATGTTGCGTGGTTTCAGTCACGCTATGACAAGGGTGATGGCTCGGACTACATCAATTGCCCGATGAGCCAGGATCAATATTATGAGTTTATTGCGGCTCTTCTTGCCGGTGATAAAACCCAGTTCAAAGAATGGGAAGCCAATACCCCTTACTTCGATGCCTGCCTTCCAATTGAAATCATGGCGGAACGCGGACCGGAAACTTTGCGTTTCGGGCCCATGAAGCCAGTCGGATTAACCAATCCGAATTCCCCTGACAAACCTTACGCGGTCGTCCAGTTGAGGCAGGATAACAAGCTCGGTACGTTGTATAATATGGTCGGGTTTCAAACCAAATTGACCTATGGCGAGCAAAAACGCATTTTCTCGACAATTCCTGGATTGGAAAAAGCCGAGTTCGCACGCCTTGGCGGATTACACCGAAATACCTTTATCAATAGCCCGGATGTCCTTGATGGTGAATTGCGGCTTAAAAATCACCCTCATGTTCGATTTGCCGGTCAAATTACCGGGGTGGAAGGGTATGTTGAAAGCACGGCGATTGGACTGCTGGCAAGCCGACTGACAGCGGCGGAAATTAAAAGCTCTGCCCTAGCGCCACCGCCGGTCACCACCGCTTTGGGCGCCATACTCAGCCATATTACGGGCGGTGCGGATGCCAAGTCATTTCAGCCGATGAACGTAAATTTCGGCCTGTTTCCTCCCCTAGAAGGCCGATTTCGGAAAAAGGAACGAAAAATGGCCTATACGAGCCGCGCTTCCAGTGACTTTGAGGCCTGGCAAGCAGATCGCTAGAAATCAATCGTTTTAGTAACCATTTATATACGATGTCCGTTTATTATATTTCCTATTCGGTTCGGAAATGACGCAAATGATTCCTGAATCAATGACAGCCTTTTGGCGTGAAGTATAGTGAGCATATGTATGAGTAGTATGGAAGCAAACCAGAAAACTGCTGGCAAAGACGAGGAAAATTCTTCTGCAGAAGCACTGGATCCGAGCGTTTATTTTTCGTTCGAGCACAGGATCTTCACGGTTGAAGGCGCGTATTTCCAACTGACTCACGATAACAAGGAACCCTGTTTTTTTGTGAAGCTTGGCGACATGAAGGGGGCAATACCTACAAGATCTCTTTGTAATGAATTTGGGATTGAAGAAGAAAGCTCAGATGCGAATTTACTCAACACAGTCGGTAATGCACTAAAATACGTTAAAGAAATTCGGCCCAATGATTCCATCCCTCGTGAGTTACTTGACGGGTCGGCGTCCTGGTCCATCGAAGAACATCACAAAGATATCGCACGGGGACGAATTACTGTGCAACTGGTTTCCTGGCTCAGCGGAAACGAGGAAATCGTCCTTAATAAGAAAGAGTTAGACACGATTTCTAATGATCCGGAAACCAAGGAACGCGTTCAGGATGCCTTTCGGGATATTGCGGAAAAACTGGGGATAACAAGAGAAGATGTTGTTGCCAAAATAGATGATGTTATTCGTGAACTTGCCTATATCGAAGCCCTTCGCGACTATTATACCGGAATCAAGAAAATCAGTACCAACCTGACGCGCCTTGCCGCGATTTACAAGCGCGATCGTGGTACTTCTGAAGACATAAACCGTATGCAGATCCTACTTGATCCGGTTATCAAGAAGTTTGACCGAACCTTTACGGAAATTGATGCACAAACCTGCGAAGTATTAGTTATTCTGAAAAACTTCGATCCGACTGTACAAACAATTCGTGATTCTCGAGATAACCTCCATCAGAGATTTATGATTTGGGGAGAAATGGTCGAAGGTTGGCAAGGCATGATAATGGAAGAAGATCCACTTATCGAACGCCAATTAAAAGTCACCTATCAATTCCTCGCCAGAAATTTCATGCAATCACAATCCTGGCGTTTGGGCAATCTTTAGTCAATTTTCTCACTTAGTAAGAAGCGCAAATATTTTTCGCACCGGGCCTATTTCCAGCAGCCTGTGAGCCGGGTCAAACCCGGACTTCCTAATCCTCGATAAATAAAGATTATTCAGCACCAACAAAGAATAGCTCGGCTTTTCACTCTTTGGCCGATGCAGCACCGCCTGCATTGCATCAAGATGTTCTTTCTCCGCCATGACATACAGATCCTTGACGACATCATAAAATGCGCGACAGTTTTCTTCTCTGAAAACGCTCTCCGGTAATAAATTGTGATTTTTCAAAAGTTCTTGCGGGATCAACAAAAGGTCCTGGCTGGCATGGTATGGAATTGCACGGATAATTCCGGTCAGGGCAAATGCGCGTCCGACCTGCTGCGCTGCCTTATAACCAGCTTCCTCAGCATTCCCCATTGCACGATAGATGAGCCCACTGAGAAGGCCGCCTGTCCCCATTGCGTAATCCAGCAATTCAGAGCTTGTCGTAAACGGGCATGGATCCAGATCTTTTGACCGCGCATCAATAATTTCTTCCAACAGCGCCACATCCAAACCATGTTCCGAGACAATGATTTTTAGGCTTTGCAGGATCGGATGGTTCGAGAATTTCTCATCTTCCAAGTTTCTTAACGCATCTCGCCACCACTGAAACCGTATGTCTCCGAGCAGAACTTCAGAAACAGTCTCTCGAACTTTGGAAATTTCTCCATTGAAAGCCAGCAAAGCATGAATACTGCTCCGCGAAGGCAGAGGTGCAAACAAAGAAACTAGCCAACGGTCGTAATCAAATTTCTTGGCTTCTTTAGCCAAAAAGGGCGCATCTTTTAGTTCTGTCACAAGAAATATCGACCTAGTTTAGAATTATTCACAAAAAGCTGGAAGCACATAGAATTTGCTATATATCTGTCAGTACAACAAATGGCGAGTTCTTTCCTGCTTCGGGGAAACGAATTTTACCACATAATTTAGAAACTGCTTAACCCATTAGATTGGCAAAGGATTTACTATGGCTTTTGAACTCCCGGCGCTTCCCTATGCGAAAGACGCTTTGGCTCCTCATATTTCAGCAAACACTTTAGATTTTCATTATGGAAAGCATCACAATTCCTATGTTGTAAACCTGAATAATCTGCTCGGTGAAGACAGTCGCTCACTTGAAGAAATCATGAATGAAACCGCTGGGGACGCAGCGAAAGCAGGTGTATTCAATAACGCTGCACAAATTTGGAACCACACCTTCTATTGGCATTCCATGGCGCCAAATGGCGGCGGTGCACCAACCGGTGCAATTGCCGACAAAATCAACGAAGATTTTGGTTCCTATGACAAATTTGTTGAAGAATTCAAAGCCGCAGGCGCAACCCAGTTTGGAAGTGGCTGGGCCTGGCTTGTGTTAGATAATGGCAAATTGAAAGTCACGAAAACCGGGAACGCCGGCTGCCCGCTGACGGAAGGTGCCGTCCCGCTTTTGACAATGGATGTATGGGAACATGCCTATTATCTGGATTTCCAGAACCGCCGTCCGGACTATATCGCAACATTTCTGGAAAGCCTTGTGAACTGGGACTTTGCGAACACAAATCTCGAGAAAGCCTAACTTATTTGCATCACAAAATAAGGCGCTCGGAGATTCCGAGCGCCTTATTTAACATCAAAAACCTCTAGTAAAGATTTTGGGCTGAAACCATTGCATAAAGCATTGGTATGGACAGCATGGTGTTTGTCCGTGAGAACAACATTGCAGTTCGGGCAGAGGCAGCTTTCGCAGCCGCATCAACCTCAACAATCCCAAGGGCTTTTTTCTGGTTCGGCCAGATAACAAACCAAACATTGAACCACATGATGATACCAAGCCACATGCCAATTCCAATGGCCATGCTCTTGTCTACAGCAAAGCCATCCTGAGCGCCCAGTGTCAAGGCATCTACCAAATACCCATTCATCCACGCCAGTAGCAGACCCGTTACAATCGTTGCCATCGCTCCCCAGCGGAACCACCAAAGAGCAGCTGGCGCAATGACTTTGCCAATTGCCGGTTTCTGCTCATCGGGAATATTAGGCATATTGGGAATTTGAACGAAATTGAAATAATATAATAGTCCAATCCACATCACACCACTCAACACATGGAGCCAGCGCATTATAAAGGCGCCATAAGCATGCCCCATAGCAAAGCCGTCCCCGGTGGCCAGACTTACAACAACCGCCATAACAATTGTCAATACGATCCCGGCAATAATGGTGTTTCTCAGATTTGAAAGAATACTCGACATAAACTCGTCCCCTTTTCTCAAAAGATGAACATTCTCGCGTTTTTATTTTTATTGGGCACAGAATGTTACACGCGCAAGATCATACGATCCGGCATAGCTATGTGTAAAGGGTCTAATATAAATGGAATTTCTAGACCGCTACCAGAGCAGCAGCGACCTGGCGGCCTTCCAATAAAAGAACATTGTAGGTTCGGACAGCGGCACCGGTATCCATAGCATCTATCACAATACCTTTTTCGCGGCATGCATTTCGAATATCAGTATCAATAAAGGCCATATTCGTTCCACATCCAATTAGCAGAATTTCTACTTTCACATCTTCTGCATCAAATGTATTCAGGCTATCGACCGTTATATCTGCTATCGAGGTTATATCCCAGAGCAGTGTCTTCTCGGGCAGTACAAGGACGGAACCTTCATATTTGATACCGCTGACACGAAAACCTCCGTCTCCATAGCCATTAATCAGCTGTTGACCTGCGCTTGGAATCCCGGAAATGTCTTGCATAATACGTCCTCGGCAATAGGCCGATGTTAGCTTTTTTCGTCGGCCTCGGTATCAACCGTTTCACCGCCTTGGAAACCATCTTCCTCTTCGCTGCGATGTCGAAGCCCGATAACTGTCAAAATTGGCGCTGCTACAAAAATAGAAGAATATGTACCGATAACCACACCAAATATCATGGCCGTTGCAAAGCCGCGGATCACCTCGCCGCCGAAGATATACAACGCAATCAACGCCAGTAATGTGGTCAAGGACGTCATCGTCGTCCGTGCCAACGTCTCGTTAATCGAAAAATTGATCAATTCATTGACAGGCATTTTCTTGAACCGGCGGAAATTCTCGCGAATACGGTCATAGACCACAACAGTATCGTTGATCGAATAACCGACAATGGTCAGGATTGCGGCAACCGAAGCTAAATTGAATTCAATCCCGGTAACTGCAAACATTCCAATGGTCAGCACGACGTCATGAACAAGAGCGACAACGGCACCAACAGAATAGTGCCATTCAAAGCGCAACCAAATATAAACGAGGATGGCAAAAACCGCGACGGCCACTGCTTCAACCGCAGCCATAACCAGCTCTTCTGACACCGTTGGCCCAACAAATTCGACCCGGCGATAGGAAATATCCTCTCCAAAATCCGCATCGAGTTGGGCTTTAATTGAATTTACGGCTTCTTCCTGCGCTTTCGCCTCGCCCGGCTGACGCTGGACACGGATCAGAATATCTTCTTCCGACCCAAATGTTTGAAGGGTCACCTGGCCCAAACCCAGTCCACCGAGAGACGTTCTCATATCTCCGATATCGGGCGCTGTAGGCATGGCGACCTCAACGAGGATACCGCCTTCAAAATCGATCCCCTTGTTAAGACCCGGGCCGAAAAACATGACTGCAGATCCCACAACCAACAGTGATGACAAAATAAAAGCCATCAACCGGAATTTGAAGAAGGGGATATTTGTTTTTGCTGGGACGAGCTTAATTTTATACATGATGCCCGCTCCTATATTTCTAAAGTCTTTGGCCGCTTACGCTGCATCCAGAAGGATATCAGCATGCGCGAAAGCATAATTGCCGTAAACATGGAGCTGATGATACCGATCAGCAAGGTGACCGCGAATCCCTTGACCGGACCTGACCCCATAACAAAGAGGATTGTCGCAGCAATACCCGTGGTCACATTCGCATCTATAATCGTCGTGAAGGCACGGTTAAAGCCAGATTCTACAGCATTGAAAGGCGTCTTGCCAGTTCTCAACTCTTCACGTATTCGTTCAAAAATCAGAACATTGGCGTCAACCGCCATGCCGATGGTCAAGACGATACCCGCGATACCCGGTAAAGTCAGTGTCGCGCCGAGGATTGATAAAACCGCCATAATCAGAAACATATTCATTGCAAGGGCCGCATTAGCCACCAGCCCGAATAGCCCGTAGGTTGCGATCATGAAGAAGGCCACGGCCACAATTCCAATGATACCTGCTACTTTACCGGCGGCGATGGAATCTGCGCCCAGATCCGGGCCGACTGACCGTTCTTCAAGTATTGTCAAAGGTGCCGGTAGCGCCCCTGCCCTTAGTAGCAACGCGAGATCCTGTGCTCCTTGAACATTGAAACCGCCGCTAATAACTGCGCTCCCACCTAAAATCGGTTCGTTAATACGCGGTGCACTAACAACCTCATTGTCCAGCACAATTGCAAAGGGTCGGCCAACATTGTCAGAAGTCGCTCGACCAAACTGCTTCGCTCCCAGTCCGTCAAAACGGATAGATACAACTGGCTGGCCGTTCTGAAAGGTTGCCTGAGCATCCTCTAGATTCTCACCTGAGACCATAACGCGATTTTTTACGATATAAGAGGGATCACCTTCCTCGACTGATCGAAGACGTTTTGATCCTGGAGGGACTCGACCGCCTGAAACGTTGGTTGCAGATACATCCACCAAATGGAAAGTAAGCTGCGCTGTCTCACCAAGCAGACGCTTAATCCGGTCCGGATCATCTACTCCTGGCAATTGTACCAAGACCCGGTCCGGTCCCTGACGCTGAATAGCCGGCTCATTTACACCTGTTTCATCAACCCGGCGCCGAACAATTTCAATCGATTGATCCACCGCTGAGCTGATGCGCTGTGTAATCGATTGATCGCTTGGCGTCAGGGTCGCAGTCCCGTCATCATCAATACTAAGGACGTTGTCCCGCTGCCCATTCGGCATGATATTCGACAATACGGACAACCGCTCACGGGCTTTGTCTTCATCTGCCATATCCCGAAGAACAAACGAAACAACATTGTTTTCGTGTTTCAGGTTCTTGTACCCGACGTTATCTCCCTGTTCACGCAAACTGTCTCTCACAGCGTCAACGAGACTATCCATCATTTTCGCCGTTACAACATCCGCATCCACTTGCAGCAGCAAATGCGAGCCACCTTGTAAGTCGAGACCAAGATTTACCTGTTTTGAAGGCACCCAATCGGGCAGATTCTCAAGAGCTGATTTGCTAACGAAATTTGGAAGTGTGTACAGAATACCGAATGCGCAAACGAAGGCGACGACGATAATCTTCCACGTCGGAAATTTAAGCATGCTCTAACGCCGCTATTTCTTAAACAATTTAGACAAACCGCCACCGCTTGAGCTGTCGCCTTTGTCACCCGAAGGTGCCGCAGCTGCGGGGTCCACTTTGCCTTTAACGTCCGTCAACGTTGACTTGATGACGTTGATTTTAACTTCCGGCGCAACTTCGATCTGTACGACATTATCGTCACGAACTTTGGTTACCTTGCCCATAATGCCGCCAGCCGTTACCACATTGTCACCGCGGCTCACGGCTTCTACCATGGCCTTGTGATCTTTGGCCCGTTTTTGCTGAGGGCGAATAAGAAGAAAGTAGAAGACGACACCGATCAACACGAGCGGCATAATTTGCATAATTCCTTGGTCCATAACTCAGGTCCTTTGATCCATTTAAAATACGGATGCAGCGATAACCGCCCTACCCTTAAAATTCCAGAACGACTTTTATAGTGTTCTTAGGCCTCAATGCAAGCCGCAATCTATCTTTGAGCCATAATTGACGGCCAAGAATTTATGCGGGAAGGCCTTGTACATTCTTGCCAGCGCTGGCATTTATAGTTTCCATACCGTAATTTGGGTTTTTGTTTTCCTTTTTCAATTGGTCATCATGAGTGAAGAAAAAATTCTCGAGCAGTTAAACCGTATTGCTGACAGTCTTGAACGGCTAGCGCCCCCGGCACGAAGCGAACCGGATATTGAGGCCGGAGATGCCTTTGTCTGGCAGGCGGAAAGTAATAGTCTAAGACTGATCCCAAAAGTCAATCATGTAGGGATGTCCATGCTGCAGGGTATTGACCGTGTGAAGGACATACTGCTGGAAAATACATTACGATTTGCCAAGGGATTACCGGCCAATAACGCACTTTTATGGGGCGCGCGCGGTATGGGTAAGAGTTCACTGGTAAAAGCTGCCCATGCGTTGGTCAATCAGCAATTGGATCATTCCCTGGTTCTGGTTGAGATCCACCGCGAAGACATTCCCTCTTTGCCGCTCCTCATGCAGGTTCTTCAAAAAACGGAACGCCGTTGTGTCTTGTTCTGTGATGACTTGTCCTTCGACAGTGACGATTCTACATATAAATCCCTCAAAACTGTCCTCGACGGCGGGCTTGAAGGGCGCCCTTCTAATGTTATTTTTTATGCGACGTCGAACCGACGTCACATGATGCGGCGGGACATGATTGAAAATGAACGCTCTACTGCAATCATGCCCTCAGAAGCAATAGAAGAAAAGGTGTCCCTTTCCGACCGATTTGGACTTTGGCTTGGTTTCCACAGCTGCTCTCAGGACGAATACCTGGATATGATTCGAGGCTATCTTGCCCATTACAATATCCCGATTTCTGAAGAGGAATTTACAGCAGAAGCTATTGAATGGACACGAACACGGGGGTCCAGGTCCGGCAGGGTTGCCTGGCAGTATATTCAGGATATAGCGGGACGAACAGGCACAATCATCGAGTGACGAATGAGGTTAAGCACTTATCTCTCGGGTAATTGCTTTTCTTTCCCCAGTCACTAACCTGCTCGATGTTGATTTGGAAGGAGCCGTCGCAAATGAAGACAACAGACCTAACAGCTTATATTCGACAGAAAATGCCTCTATGTGAAACGATGGGCATTCATGCGGAAAAACTCGACGCAGGCGAAGTTATCCTCTGGCTCGATTGGTCGACAGGACTTTGCACAAGCAATGACATGCTGCATGGCGGTACAGTCATGGCGCTAGCAGATTCTGCAGGTGGTGCCGCGGCAATGGCTAATTTGCCTGACGGCGCTGTTGGAACATCAACGATTGAATCGAAGACTAATTTTCTAGGAGCTATTCGCGGTGGTCAGGTCATTGCCACATCGCGTCCCTTGCATGTCGGATCGTCGACAATTGTCATAGAAACTGAAATCAGAAATAACGACAAACTGGTTGCGAAGGTTACGCAAACACAGACTGTGCTGCGTCCAAGAGATTAGGCGGGTCTGCACAGCCTTGTTAGGCAACTCACTTTAGATATTTGGTGGGATTTACGGCCCGGCCTTTCTTGCGAATTTCGAAATGCAACTGGCTTTCAGTGACATTCCCGGAAGATCCGGCATAGGCAATTATGTCGCCTTTTTTAACGGCCTCTCCTTTGGAAACCGCTGATTTTTTCGTATGGCCATATGCCGTAACATATCCGTCTGCATGGGAAACCAGCAACAAGTTGCCAAAGGACCGCATTTCGTTTCCGACATAGGACACGACGCCATTTTCCGACGCCCGAATTGGCGTTCCTTCTTTAACCCGGATATTTACCCCGTCATTATGATAACCAGAGTCTTTTTTACCATACCATGAAATCACCTTGCCTTTGACCGGCCAGGCAAACGACTTCCCACTTCGCTGGGGCAAGTCTTTCACACTATAACGGCGGCGTGGAACAGGCGGAATATCAAGCTTCGCCACTTGAAAGGCAGTGTCCTGAGATGCTGGCACCGCCGGCTTGGCAGCTGATTTGGATGCAGGTGCAGGCTTGAATGTTTTTGGTGGCTGTTTTGGAGCTACCGCAACAGTTTCTGTTGATGGCAATGGGACGACTTTTGGCGAAGAATTGATCACAACGGTTTTCAAGGGTTGGACCGTCAGGGATGTCTTCGGCTGCGGTACAAATGCTTGATTTGCCGAAGCCACCTGCACCTGCCCCCTGTTTTTCATGGGGATCTGCAGGTTTGTACCCGGCATCAACGTATAAGGTGATGCCAGGAAGTTATAATGGGCTACTTCCGGCATTTCCACGTCATATACCCGGGATATGGCATACAACGTTTCTCCTGGCCGAACCGAATGCGTTCTAAATGCAGGCACCTTAAGTTGCTGGCCGGGATAAATAGTGTATGGCGACCGCATATTATTCAAAGTAACAATCGACTTTATTGGTACATTTTGACGGGCAGCTACTTTTGAGAGCGTGTCTCCCCGGTTCACAGTCACAAAATGATAAGACAAATTTTGATAGTAGGGCGAGAAATCGGACGGCATCGTAAAACCGGCGGACACAACCGATGTTGTCGTTTTTTGTGGGGCGGCATATGTCCGTGTAGAGCCACTGGTTGGCAAATAGGTATTATACAAACACCCAGATAACACCAGAGAAAGTACGCAACTAGAGGCTACGCGAACAAAAAGATTTAGATTCCACGCCATCATGCGTTCAATATTAAGCATATTTCGGCATGATTAACAATAGATTTAAACCAATACCAAATGTTGTGAAGAATTAAGACTCTTCCGCAACCCCTTGAACCATTGGCACGAATCTAACGGGTAACATCACCTCTTCGGAGACTTCACCCTTGTCGTTCTTGGAAATCTTGATGATATGCTGGTCAGCCGGATCCTTACCAACCGGGAGGATCATTATTCCGTCATTGCCAAGTTGATCCAGAAGATTTTGCGGAATTTCTTCTGCCGCGGCCGTCACCAAGATCCGATCAAACGGCTCTTGTTCCTGCCATCCTTTATGGCCATCTCCAACTTTCGACGTAATATTGGTGATTTTCAACTCTTTGAACAATTCCTCTGACCCCTGCAGAAGATTTCTATGCCGCTCAATCGTGTAAACCCGTCGGCAAAGCCGCGCCAATATTGCAGTTTGATATCCCGAGCCGGTCCCGATCTCCAGAATCTTGCGCCGCTTATCCAGATCCAGTATTTGGGTCATATAAGCAACAATATACGGCTGGCTGATCGTCTGACCGCTAGCGATCGGCAAGGCAATATTCTCATATGCACGGTCACGGAATGTCGCCGGTACAAACACTTCGCGCGGAACGCGTTCTATCGCTGACAGAACGTCCGTATTGCTGATCCCCTGGCGCCGAAGCTCCATGATCAGGCGAATTTTTAAGGCAGGATTATCGTTCACTCGAAAACCTTGGAAAGGCGGGTTGCGAGCTGTTGCTCTGTAAGATTAAGCTTCAATGGGGTTACGGATACTTCCTGGCTAACCACGGCCCGTAAATCCGTCCCAACAGGGGGATCGCCAAATGATGGCCGGTAGCCGAGCCAGAAATAGTCCCTGCCCCGCGCATCGACACGGTCGTCAATGGATAAGTTGGAAAGGTCCCTTTTTCCCTGCGAAGTAAGCTTGACGGCACTCACATCATCCTTGGATACCGCAGGAAAATTGATATTCATCAACACATCATCGCCCCAAGGCGTTTCCAGAAGCTTACTAATAATCTGAGGCGCCATGTCACCCGCCGTATCCCAATGGATGACCTCTGCATCCAGAATGCACTGACTGATTGCAACAGAACGAACACCGAGCAGTGTTCCTTCACTGGCGGCAGCAACGGTTCCGGAGTAAAGCACGTCTTCACCAAGGTTCCCGCCCCTGTTGACGCCGGACAGAATCAGATCAGGCTGCTTGTCCTTAAACAGATAGTTCATGGCCATCATCACGCAATCCGTCGGTGTGCCTTCAACAGAATATTCCCGATCGGAGAATTTGTTGATACGCAGCGGATCATGCAGCGTAAGCGACCGGGAGGCCCCGCTTTGCTCTTTTGCCGGGGCAACAACATAAATATCGTCAGAGAGGGCCTCGGCAATCCGTCTTAATATTTCCATACCAGGGGCATCGAAACCGTCATCGTTGCTCAGTAAAATACGCAACTTCTTATCCTTTATGTTTATTGTTCTTATTTTTCTATTCGCGTTACGCCGCCCATATAAGGGACCAAAACATCAGGAACAGCAATCGCCCCGTCTGCCTGCTGATAATTTTCCATGACGGCAATTAATGTCCTGCCGACGGCAAGACCTGATCCGTTCAGGGTATGAACAAAGAGATTGCCTTTCCCCCCTTCGGGCCGGTATCTGGCCTTCATACGGCGCGCTTGAAAATCACCACATGTTGAACAGCTCGAAATTTCACGATACGCCTGCTGTCCCGGCAACCAAACTTCCAGGTCATAGGTCTTGCGTGCCCCAAACCCGGTATCACCGTTACAGAGCACCACTACACGATAAGACAAGCCAAGACGCTTCAAAACCTCTTCGGCACATTCGGTCATACGCTCATGCTCCGCATCAGACTGATCCGGCGTTGTAATAGAAACCATCTCGACCTTGGCAAACTGATGCTGGCGTAACATGCCCGCCGTGTCTTTACCAGCCGAACCGGCCTCTGAACGGAAGCATAACGTGTGGGCTGTATAGCGTTTGGGAAGATCTGCCTCGTCCAGAATACTTTCCCGAACAATGTTGGTTAAAGAAACCTCTGCTGTCGGGATCATATATTGATCATCACTGGTTTTATACAGATCTTCTTCAAATTTAGGGAGCTGGCCGGTTCCGTATAACGCATCTTTTCGAACCATTACAGGCGGAGATACTTCCAGATAGCCTTTCTCCGAAGTATGCATATCAATCATGAAAGCAGCCAACGCCCGTTCCAGGCGGGCAATCAATCCGCTGGTGACAACAAAGCGGGATCCGGACATTTTCGCGGCTGTTTCAAAATCCATCATGCCAAGGGCATCGCCAAGCTCATAATGCTCTTTTGGCGTAAAATTAAATTCCGGTTTGTCTCCAACAACGCGAAGCTCCGTATTGTCTTCGTCGCTTTGGCCTTCCGGCACATCGTCTTTCAGTATATTGGGAAGAACGGACAGAGCCGCCTCCATTTTCTCGTTCAGATCCCGTTCCTGCCCTTCGAGTACTTGAACAGACGACTTCAGATCCGCCACTTCCTTAATGAGCGCGTTCGCATCTTCGCCTTGTGATTTGGCTTTACCGATGGCTTTTGCTGCTTCATTTCGGCGAGCTTGTATTTCCTGCAAGTCAGTTTGTACTTTTCGCCGCTGGGTATCGAGCACAATCAATTCTGCAGAAACCGGCGCAACATTGCGACGGACCATTGCGGCATCCAGTGCACCGGGATTTTCCCTGATCCATTTTAAATCGAGCATTTCTTCGTCATTTCGGTTCTAAAAAACGTAGGATTTTATGTTGTATAAGCGCGTGACCGCCTGCAGTCCAGTGGGCTTTCACATCACGGCTTTATTTATGGCTTTTTTGTGCCCTAGTTTCCACACTTAGCTGGAAGTTAGTCTTCGTTATCTTCCAAAGCTTCACGGGCTTCCCGTTTTTTCTCCACCATGCGGACACTAACAATGGAAATTGCATACAGGAAAATTATCGGAACCGCCAAGGTGATTTGGCTCAAAGGGTCTGGTGGTGTCAGTACTGCCGCCGCAATAAAGGCAAAGACAATTGAATATTTGAATTTTGCTTTAAGTCCTGCAGAGGAGACAATTCCAACACGCCCAAGCAGTGTAAGGAGTACCGGCAACTGGAAACATAAGCCGAAGGCGAATATCAACTTCATGGACAGACTGAGATACTCACTCACCCTGGTTTCCGACTGGATCGGGAGTGACATAGGTTCAGCAGGCGTCGGCAGGAAGTTTGCCAATTTCGGAAACTCCTCAACTAATGCTGTGAAAGCCCGGGCATACATTGTTGCTTCGCCACTACTTTCGAAGCTCAAAAGGAATTTCCAGGCCAAAGGCATCACGATTTCGTAGGCCAGTGCCCCACCGGCAAAGAAAAGCAACGGCGTCACGACAAGAAAGGGTAAAAACGCTTTTTTCTCATTTTTATACAAACCCGGCGCAACAAAGATCCATATTTGTGTGGCAATAACAGGAAAAGAAATGAACAGGGCGCAAAAGAAGGCGATTTTAATATAGGTAAAAAAGGCTTCATGCAGGCCGGTAAATATCATTCGCCGACCTTCGATATCGTCTCCCATCGCCTCAACAAGCGGTTCCACAAGAAAGGCAAACAAATCTTCAGAAATAATGTAGCAAAGGATAAAAGCCACGAGCAAGGCAACAACGGAATAAACCAGCCGGTTACGAAACTCGATGAGATGCTCCATTAAGGGAGCTTTGCTATCTTCTACGTCCGTATCACTCACGAGACTTTGGTTTCCGGTTTGCTTGTGTTATCCCGCTTAACCGTCGCGCCAATGCTGTTCTCGGCGGCATCACCGTCCACGGTCGCGCCATCTGTCTCGACGGGCGTCTCCGCAGCCGACTCCGTGGCCGTCTTAACAACAGCTTCTTCACTCTCCCCCATCGGATTGGAGTAATTGTTTTCGCTTAAGCGAGGATCGCGGATCTGCGGTTTGACATCATCGAACATATTTTCATGACTACCTGTTGGGTCTACCGCATCTTCAATTTGCTTTTTCAGATTAAAATCCGTGGATTGCTGTAAATCTTTCTTGATTTCATCGAGCTCTGTCTCTTTTGCAAGATCATCAATACCGGATTGGAAGTCGCGCGCCATAGATCGAGCTTTGCGAACGTATTTCCCAATTGTGGCAATCGCACGCGGCAAATCTTTCGGGCCGATAACCAGCACCGCGATAATTACCACGAACATCATTTCTGCCCAGCCAATATCAAACATGGCTTACCACTCAATCACTTTGGAAAACATATTTACAAATGCACAAGGAATTCAGCCTTGTGCTGCCTTGTCTTTTTCTTCGGCCTTTTCGCTAGTGCTTGCCGAAGCCTCAATCTTTTCAGGATCTTCTTCGGATTTCTCCGCCTGATTATCTTCGTTCATTCCACTCTTGAAGTTTTTAATACCTTTCGCCAAATCTCCGGCGACACGAGGTAGTTTCCCTGCTCCAAAAATGATGAGCACAATGACAAGGATCAATATAATCTGCCATGGACCAATACTCATAACTCAAGCTCCTGTTCTCATTTCGAGAATCTGTAAATAAATGCAATTTACCGCTGCGGGATAATTTAGCCTTATGCCGGCTTATTTTTATTTATCCTGTGCGACCTTCCTAGGCCCTATATAACGGTCTAATGGTGTTTATACGACATTTTATTTCAGTTTCACACGGGAATCAGGGATTTTTCTTATCAAGCTTCGTCTGCGAATACAAAAACCTGATCTAAATTTAGAGAAATGGCGCAGCTTTCGCCAACTTTGGGTGTCTGCAAGGTCGCCACTCTGGCCGTTACCTTCGATCCATCCGGAAACCCAAGCTCAACAAGGGAAAAAGCACCTAAATTTCGGGCATTTAGAACTTCACTGACCGGGTTTTCAGGCGTTGCCTCGGATACAAACCGGATCGCTTCCGGACGCACAAGAATTTTTTTCGCGATTTTACCCAACAATTTTTCGGGAACTGGGATAGTACCAAGAACGGTCGATAAATGATTTCCCTGCCGCCCGGCAGGGACATGATTCACATCTCCGAGGAAGGATGCGACAAATTCGTTCACGGGATTATTGTACAAATCACCTGCAGAACCTTGCTGAATAATCTTGCCTTTTTGCATTAAGACAATTTCGTCCGCCATCCGCATCGCCTCTTCCGGATCATGCGTGACCATTAAAACAGTTGTCCCCATTTCCTTGAGGAGAGTCTGCGTTTCATCCCGAACATGATTTCGTAACACCACATCCAGGCCGGAAAAAGGCTCGTCCATCAATATTATTCTGGGATTTGGCGCCAAGGCACGTGCTAGCGCAACACGTTGTTGCTCCCCGCCAGAGAGCATGTGGGGGTATTTTTCCGCAGAGTCGCTCATGCCAACTGTTTCGAGCATATGTAACGACTGAGATCGCCGTTCAGGCGCTGAAAGGTGAGACAAACCGAAAGCCACATTACCCTGAACGGATAAATGTGGAAATAAAGCATAATCCTGAAATACGAGACCGACCCGCCGGTCTTCCGGCCCGACGAAAATCTCATCATCCGCCATCACCTCATCCTTGATCAGGATCTTACCTTCTGTTGGGCTCTCCAAACCTGCAGCCAGCCTCAGTGTTGTTGATTTTCCACAACCAGACGGTCCCAGCAGGCAAACAAGTTTTCCTGCTCCCACTTCCAAGTGATTGATATCAACGGAATAGGCCCGACTATAGCTATGTCGCACATTTTCAAAGACCAGATTACTCATTTTAGCTCGTTTCGAAGCGAGCCTTTTTGGCCCGGACGGGATTTCGCAATAGCGCGACTTAATACGATAACTGGAATAATGCCGGCAACCACAATCGCCAGAGAAGGTCCTGCCGCAGCAGCCAGCTGTTCATCCGTCGCCATTTCATATGCACGTACAGCCAAGGTGTCAAACCCAAATGGGCGCAGCACCAGGGTCGCTGGCAGCTCTTTCAACACATCCACAAATACAAGTAATAAAGCTGTCATCAAGCTTCCGGAAATAATCGGAAGATGAACCCGGAACATTGCCTTTATGCCTGTCACCCCCATGGTTTTCGCAGCGCGATCCATATTTGGCGTTATTGTATCGACGCTAGCTTCTACAGTATTCAAAGCGACAGCTAAAAATCGGACAACATATGCAAAAAGCAGGGCTACCATGGTACCGCTCAATAAAAGACCAGTAGAATAGCCCAAAGTCGCCCGCGTCCATTGGTCAATGCTGTTATCTATAAAACCAAAAGGAAGAAGAACACCTATTGCAAGAACAGGTCCTGGAATAGCGTAACCCATAGAAGCTATCCGAATTGCTGTCCGCTTTACTTTCTGTGATGAACGGCTTTCCCGGCGCAATCCGTAAATCAGCAATATGGCAAGAACAAGTGAAAACACGGCCGCAAGAATAGCGACCCCCACACTGTTGAAAACCAGAATTGGAAAGTGACGATTAAAAATTTCATCAAAATGCACAACACTGTCTTTTATGAGCCATCCGGTTGGCAAAAGAAAACCCAAAAAAACCGGCAGGCAGCAGGCTAAAATCGCGACATACATACGTATGCCTTGTAATCTGAATCTTGTAATCTTTTGGTATCTACCTGTGGTGTGGTGATATTTTTTTGATCCGCGGTTCAGCCGTTCCAACAGTATCAACGCAAATACAAAAACCATCAGAATTGCAGCCAGCTGCGCTGCAGCTGCTGGCTCGCCTAACCCGAACCAGGTGCGATAAATACCGGTCGTAAAAGTATCTATAGCGAAATACTGAACTGTGCCAAAATCACTCAGTGTTTCCATCAAGGCAAGCGCCAGGCCCGTTACAATCGCTGGCCTGGCCAAGGGAATTGCTATGGAAAAAAACACCCGCCAAGGACCACGCCCTAGTGTTCTGCCGACCTCAAGCGCACAAATCGATTGCTCCAAAAATGCCATGCGACTTACAAGATATACATAAGGATAAAGCACTAAGCCGAGCATAACGATAGCCCCGCCGAGGCTACGTATGGGCGGGAACCAGTAATCCTGCCGTGACCAATCGAAAAACTCCCGTAGAAAAGATTGAAACGGTCCCGAAAAATCAAGCATGCCCGTATAAGTATAAGCAATAATATAGGCTGGCATTGCGAGCGGTAGAAATAGAGCCCAGGTGAACAGATTACGGCCAGGAAAATCACACATGGTAACCAACCAGGCGCTCCCGACACCAATCGATAGCACAAGAACAGATACACCAGCTGCAAGCCCTAACGTATTCATCAAATATGTCGGCAAGACTGTGGCTGCCAGATGTGACCAAATATCCCCGGAGGGTACAAATATAAATCCAAACACAACAAGGATCGGAATAGAAATTATCAGAGCTACAAGAAACGAAAACCAGGTTGTGACAGATACAGTTCCACGCCCATTTCCCTTACGAGAAATCAACACGGTTTTATCTGCATCAAAAATTGTCAATGAATGTTCCTTTTATCCTACTGCGTCAAAGTCGTTATCATTAGGGCGATTGCGTATTGCTGTAAATAATAATCATTCTTAATGGCAATGAGCAACGTGACATTTTGACTTTTTTCTACATGAAGTCATTTATGGAAAATCCCACGATACCGAACACCCATGCCATTCCGTAGACTATTTGTTAATACAATTGACCTAAATTTATAGAAGTTAAGGAGGGATTGTTGTGGCAGGTAAATGATAATGAGATTCTATAGATTTTTTTGTATGTGTCTTGTGGCGACTGGCCTCCTGTCCCTTGCCGGACAAAATATAGTCTTTGCCAAGGATGGCACAGAGGTTCATTTCACAACAGAAGAAGCAGATTGGCTTTCCCATCACCCTACCATTCGTATCGGGCCAGATCCGACGTTCTCACCGATTGAGTATTTTGATGACGATGGTAATTTCCATGGCATCGCAGCAGACTACCTCCGCCTTCTCGAGAAAAAGCTCGGCATTTCATTTCAAATTGAGCGTCTTGATAACTGGAATGCGTCTATAGAAAAGGCCAAAAATCAAGAAATTGATGTGTGGACAGCTGCCGTCGAAACACCTCAACGTGCAGAATACATGCTTTTCACCGAACCCTACCTGAAAGTACCCGCCGTAATAATGGTTCGTGACGATAGCGAAAAGGACAATTTGACGCTTGAAAGCCTTGACGGTATGCGTGTTGCAGTCGTCGAAGGATATGCGGTTCATGATTTCATCATCAATTCCTATCCACACCTTCAGGTCATATTGGTGCCAGATGTGGAAACAGGCTTACAAAAACTATCCTTTGGTGAAATTGGTGCCTTCGTTGGTAATATTGCCACGGCTGCCCGTTATGCTGAAACAGCAGGTATCGGCAATATTCGGGTTGCTGGAAATTCTGGATACTACTACAAATGGGCCCTCGCAAACCGGAAAGATTGGCCGCTTTTAACAGCTATCCTACAAAAAGGCCTGGATGCAATAACTGAGGCAGAAAGCCAGGAAATCCAGCAACGCTGGATCAGTTTGAATACTCGGGAAACAATGTGGACACCAGAGTTTATCTTTGGACTCATGTCTACGGCCCTTCTCATCATCGTCGTTGGTATGCTTTTGTGGACACGATCTTTGCAAAAACGTGTCGAAACGAGAACAAATACACTTCAGCAAGAACTGTCCGCACGCCGAGAAGTAGAGGAAAAACTACAAAAGCAGAAAAATCTGTTAGACGAAGTTGGATCGTTGGCGATCATAGGTGGCTGGGAAGTTGATTTACGTACCAATGAACTCAGATGGAGTACCGCTACCTACCATATTCATGAAGTTGACGATGATTTTGATCTCACCCCGGCATCCTCTTTTAAATTTTACGCTCCTGAAGCCCGTGAAACGGTTATGGAAGCCGTAGAGCACGCAAAAAAGACCGGCGAAGGCTGGGATCTGGAAGTTCCCATTATTACCGCCCAAGGCCGGCACAAATGGGCGCGTGTGCGCGGCCAATGTGAAATTCAGGAGGGGAAAGTCATTCGGCTGTTTGGCGCCTATCAAG
Source organism: Sneathiella marina (assembly GCF_023746535.1). Classification (GTDB taxonomy): domain Bacteria; phylum Pseudomonadota; class Alphaproteobacteria; order Sneathiellales; family Sneathiellaceae; genus Sneathiella; species Sneathiella marina. The sequence continues at coordinate 2,514,076 of NZ_CP098747.1, forward strand.
ACATTACATACCGACGGGAAGTCCAAAAAGACCTTCAGCGAAGCAAGGAAGAACTCGCGACACAGCTTCAGGAAGTTGAATATTCACATCGTCAGCTTGAGAAACAAGCTTCCGAACTTGTTGCGCTTGCAGAAGAGCAAAAGTCACTCCGGGATAAAGCTGAATTGGGGGAGAAAAGCAAATCTGATTTTCTCGCCACAATGAGTCATGAAATTCGAACACCAATGACCGGGATACTCGGTATGGCGGATCTTCTGTTGATGGAGGACCTGACCGCCGATCAAAGAAAGCAAGCTCAAACTATTCGGAGTTCCGGCGAAATACTATTGACAATTCTCAATGACATTCTCGATCAGTCCAAGCTCGATGCCGGTAAGTTCGAGCTGAGCAACTCGGACATCTATTTGCCCGAGCTCATTGAAAGCAGTTTGAGTTTATTGAATGATCGGGCGAAACAGAAAAAACTGTCTTTGGTCTACACACCCGAAGAGAACCTGCCAACGGGTATCAACATTGATGCCGTTCGGCTTCGCCAGATCTTAACAAATCTCGTGACCAACTCAATAAAATTTACCGAAACCGGTGCGATTACACTCCTTGCCACTCGGCTCACGAGCCCTGGGAAGAGCGATAGATTACGCTTCGAAGTTACAGATAATGGAATCGGTATTTCACATGAACATCAGCAACGCCTGTTTCAACGATTTGAGCAAGCGGACGCCTCAACCGTTCAACAATACGGCGGATCCGGTCTCGGGTTATCAATCTGTAAGCAATTGGTTGAGTTGATGGAAGGTGAAATCGGCGTTGAAAGCGAACTTGGCAAAGGCAGTACCTTTTGGTTCACCATTCCCTTGCGGCATGCGATCAAAGACGTTACACCCGTCGACGAACCCCCCGCAATCGGAATTTCAGCAAGCAAGGAAAATCTAAAGATTCTTCTGGCTGAAGATAATACCGTCAATCAGATCTTAATCACTGCCCTCCTCAGCCAGGCTGGTCATAGTACATTTGTCGTCGATAATGGAAAGAAGGCAGTAGAGGCAGCTCTGGCTGGCGAGTATGACCTCGCCTTGTTCGATGTACGTATGCCCGTGATGGATGGACCGGAAGCGACAAGAACAATCAGAGCCAGCGGCAGCTCGATCGCCAATCTACCTATTATCGCCATTACGGCCGATGCAATGAAAGAACATTTACCACGTTATTATGAAGCCGGAATGAATGCTGTAGAAACAAAGCCCATCGATTTGCCAAGGCTACTTTCAACAATGGACAAAGTCCTCGAAGCTGCGAAATCCGGAAAATCGATTTCAGACGAAGACAGGCGAGTATCATTGGAACTTGTACAGCCAGCCCTTGGCGATGAACAGAAGTTCCTGGAGTTATGTGATCAGCTCGGCCGGGAGACTATCCTCGACCTACTGCATCAAATCCCGGACTCGCTGGTTGAAAATATCGATCGACTGAAAACCGCAATTGATGAAAAAAACAAGGACGATATTCGTTCCGCCGCCCATGCTATTCGAGGAATGAGTTCTTCCATGTGTGCTGTCCGACTGGCTCTCGCCGCCGCAGATATTGAGGATCGTGCTGAAAAAACGAAAGAAGTTAAGGCGCTTCTGCCCAAGCTCGAAGATATAATTCAGGAAACCCTCGACTGGTGGGCGCGCATCAGTGAATTGCAGTTGCGGGATACCGCCTAAAACTCCTCTTCAGGGTCTAACTCATCCTGATCATCTTCCCTCTCGCCATCCAGGTTTTCCTTGGATAAATGACTGAAGATACCGGAAGGCTCAGAATCCAACAAACCAGCGGCCTTTAATTCATCAAATCCCGGAAGGTCTTTGATATCATCCAAACCAAAATGAATGAGAAATTCCTCTGTTATGCCATAAGTTACTGGCCGGCCGGGAGTGCGGCGGCGCCCGCGCGGCCTGATCCATCCAGCTTCGAATAGAACATCCATCGTTCCCCTGCTAAGGCCAACACCTCTAATTTCCTCGATCTCTGCACGCGTCGCTGGCTGATGATAGGCAATAATCGCCAAAGTCTCGAGCGCAGCCCGGCTCAATCGTCGGGTTGTCTGTCGTTCCTCTTCCAACATCCACGATAAATCAGGTGCTGTTAAGAACGTCCATTTCCCAGCGAGGCGTGTCAGATTAACACCGCGATGCTGATAATGTTCCTGAATCGTTTGTAAAATGGCACCAATTTCCGCGCCTTCCGGCAGGCGGGCCGCGAGGGTTTTCTCGTCCAGAGGTTCGCTCGCGGCAAACAATAAAGCTTCCGCCATTCTTACATGTTCCGGATCAATGCTCATGTGCTGCCCTTCTTCTTGATCTCAATGGGTCCGAAAACAGTGGATTGACGAATTTCCAGGTGCCCTTCTTTCGCCATTTGCAAACTAGCCAACAATGTAGAGGCTTGAGCTGACCTTTGTCGAAATGGGTCTGTCAAATTATTTGGTAAGTATGACATGAGGTTCGTCCATTCAGGCAGCTTCCCAAGCATATTCTCCAGCCGCTCCATAGCCGCTTCGACCGAGTAAACAGCATCACGCATCAAGCGTAATGGATCGGAAACTCCTTTTCGTGCCTCCTGATCCGCGTAAGCCTGTAACAAGTCGCGCAAACTGCATTCGAATTTGGAATGACGTATGATACGGACACCTTCGGGCTGACCCCGCTGCATCTGATCCCGGCCTACAATTGACCCGTTCATAAGCTCTTCAGTCGCTTTTCTCATTGCTTCCAACTTCTTCAACTGGAATGCCAACCGATCAGCGAGCTCTTCTCCGGTGGGTCCATCATCTTCCTGGGCGGGCAGTAAAAGCCGCGACTTCAAATAAGCCAGCCACGCCGCCATCACCAGATAATCCGCTGCGACTTCAAGACGTAATTGTCGCATTTTCTCGACAAAGCTGAGATATTGCTCTGCCAGTTCGAGAATGGAGATTTTGAGGAGGTCGACTTTCTGGTCGCGCGCCAGTACAAGCAGCACATCCAGCGGCCCTTCATACCCGTCCAGATCCACCACAAGAGAGCTTGTTGGAAGAGGAATGACATCTGGATTTTCTTTTCCCGATTTTTCGAAAGAACCCTTGTCCACCATCTAAAAAGGTTACTTCAGGCCGGCTAGATTGGCAATGAGATTGACGACATAGCCTATAGGCTCATTCAACAACCAGCTCACAGGATTGAAGTCACTTCCGAATTGGCGGAAAATCAAGGGTAAAATAAAAATTGCGCCAATCAGGATCAAAAACCCGTATCGTTCCAACTTCGCAAGCGGAATTGCGAGCGCATTGGGTAAAATTCCGACAGCAACCCGGCCTCCGTCCAACGGCGGTAACGGCAGAAGATTAAAAACACCCAATACAACATTGAGAATAATTGCATTTCTAAAGTTATCTGCAAGCCACTGCGCGACATCTACTGGAAAGAAATCCAGCACATGGTATCCCAATGCAAATACAAAGGCTAAAATGAAATTCATGGCCGGCCCAGCAAGAGCTACCCAGACCATATCCCGCCGCGGGCTTCCCAAACGGCCAAAATTTACGGGCACCGGTTTCGCGTATCCAAACAAAAACGGAGCCTTCAGCAAAAGTAGCATTCCCGGAATTATGATCGTTCCCATGGGATCAATATGCTTGAGTGGGTTAAAAGTCACTCGCCCTTGCCGTTTTGCCGTGTCATCGCCAAGCTTCCAGGCAACGAAACCGTGCGCGGCCTCATGAAGCGTAATCGCCACAAGCGCGGGAACAATCCATATCGAAATGTTGTATAAAATCTCTCCGAAATCCACAATCAATCCTTAACTTTCAGCCAGCAAACTATCCAATCGAGCCAAATCCGCCACCGGATCAAGAGAATCCTGAACGTGGTCAAAAACCAGATTAGTTGCCGCAATCCGGGAGAGCGATTTTTCACTCAAATTGGAGCAGGCCGGTGCAACTTCCTGCATTTCCGGCATTTTTCCTGAGCAGTGAAGAACAATATCGACGCCTGCCTGCAGCGCGCGAGCCGCTCTGTCGGCAAGTGTCCCGGACAAGGCATTCATATTCAGATCATCCGTCAATAACAATCCCTCAAACCCTATATCACCTCTGATAATCTCCTCAATTACCTTCGCCGATTGCGTTGCTGGAAATTCCGGGTCAATCTGATCAAAAACGATATGGCTAGTCATTCCCCAGGGTAAATGCGCCAGTGCTTTAAACGGGATAAAATCCGTTTCACCGAGTGCCTCGCGGGACAAGGTGACCAACGGTAATTCATGATGGCTGTCGACGGTTCCGCGGCCATGACCCGGCATATGTTTTATTACCGGAAGAATTCCGGCTTGAATCATTTCTTCTGCAACCAATGCTCCAAGTTCCGCGACAACAGCCGGATTGTCGGTAAATGCACGATCGCCAATGGCAGCCGCCGTTTCAGGCAACAATAAGTCCAGGCATGGCGTGCAATCGACATTTACCCCAACTGAAAGCAAGTCAGCGGCGATTAACCGCGTTGTCAGAGCGAGGGCTTCACGTGCAAGTTCAGGATCCGATTTGTAAAGCGCCCCGAAGAATCCGAAGGGCCGAGCATCAAACCAATGCGGGGACCGCATCCGCTGTACCCGCCCGCCCTCCTGATCCATAAGCACCGGCGCATCCGGGCGCCCTACTGAAGATCTTAGTTGCTGGGTAAGGTGTTTGACCTGTTCGGGCGTATCGACATTCCGCGCAAACAGAATAAACCCATATGGCTGCTGCTCAGCGAAAAAATCGATTTCCATATCGCTGAGCTGCAGTCCGGCACATCCCAGTATCAAGGATTTACAGTTGCGAAGTTTATCTGCTGACAACGAGGCAATCCTGCTTTTTCGCTTTTAGGGATTCACAAAGCTTGTTGGCGTTTGACTTATTTTCATATGCACCAGCCTGCAGGCGATGAAAGGTCCCTTTATCCTTAACATCAATATCCTGTACACGGTAACTAACGTTACCAAGAAGTGACGCAAACTTACCTTTTAAGGTCGTCCATTGTTTTTCAGCAGCTTCTTTATTCCGGAAAGAGCCGAGCTGCACACGATAGCGGACACCGCTTGTACTTGTCGTTGGCGCTTTTGCTACAGGTTCCGGTTTTTTCGCCGCAACAGTCTTCTCCGGTAACTGAACCGGTTTGGGTGGTTCGACAACAGCCGGTTTATCCGCAACAGCTTCAGGTGATTTCTCAATCAGCTTTTCTGCCGGGGCATCATCAGCTTTGGCAGCCGTATCAGGCTCTGTCGTCGCAACGCTCTCCTCCGGCGCAGGATCGTCAGTTGATTCTTCGAGAGGCGGCATCAGTTTTTCAACTTTTTCCTGTTCCTCACCGGATTTCAATACGCCGAAAACTTGCTTGTCCTGATGCGGAATATCCATTCCGCCGGGCTCATCTGGCTTTTCCTTCACCGGCGACGTATCCGCGCTGATGATCGGAGGCGCCAATTGCACTCCTTTTTTGACGCCCTGGTCATAGGCATACCAAATACCGACGCCAAACCCGGCGACAATCAGGATCGCCAAAATAGCGCCAATCCATTTACCCTTACTCATTCCCCGATCGTCATCCCCATCATAATAGTCATCATCAGGAAAATCGTTATTACTCACTAGACAAACTCCTCTGTCGATTGGAGATCAAGAATGTCTAACCCTTGATCCAGTATCTTTTTAGTTGCGCTTAACAAAAGCAAACGCGCCAATACTGCCGGCTCAGTCCGCAAATATTCCGATGAGATTGGGCGCCTCTCTTCAACCAGACGGAAAAATAGCAAGGAAACGTCCTGCAGGAAAGCAATGAGATAAAAAACATCCCTTTTACGCCAAGTTTTTTCCACAGCCATTGGCCATCCACATAGTAATTTTGCCAATTTTACTTCTATGGGCAAACTTAAGACGGACATATCTGCTGCCGTTTCCTCAATTGCTTTCGCGCGATCCAGCAACTTCATCAGGAACCTACGCGCATAGGGAATGCAAAATACGGGATTATCATAAGTCTTATCTATGGCCAAAATGGGGCTGAATGCGTCGATAAACGCTGGCGGATTTGCAATCAAAGCAAAATCTGTCTGAGACTTGCCGCATCTGGCAATGGCAGTCTCAAGAGGAAAGCCAAACGGTTCTCGTTCAACTTCTGCTCGTTCATCAAAGGACCATCCTGTCAAACCCGCCACAGACCGCAGGCTTTTCGCATTCACATGTAACCGGGCACTTGTCAAATCATTGACTATATTGGGAAATTCTATTGAAATTTCCTGATTGTCCGGATCCAGTCCATATTTTTCATCTTTTTCAAGAATTTCTGTAACGCCGTTTTGCCAGATGGCATTCCCATATTTAAGATTGATATATCCACTTTCTGCAAGAACCGCAGTGTCCAGTCCGGGAAGCTCAGAAAAAGCTTTAATAAATCGATCCTCTGCGTTGAAATCTATTATATATTCCTTTGATTTCAGCAAGATAATGATGTTTGTACAAAGATCGCCCCAGCCCGTGTTTTTCGGAGGCTTTAAGGAAACCTCTCGATAAATCTGCTGCTTTTGCAGATTATCCAAATCTTCAAGCTCATTTATCGCCTGAAAAAGCGCCTTTCTGGCATGGAATAAATAGCTCAAAGACATAAAATCACTAACTTTTTAAACGGCAAAAATTGACAAAGAAGGTTAGAGTTAATACATCATTGAGTATATAGTAAGTAATATGAAGGCACATGTTCCCTTTCTTTTGAATGCAGGACGGTATGTTTGCAAGCGATAACTCAGAATCCCTGGTAAAATTGTCAGAGTCGGCAGCGGACAGGATAAATGTCATTGTCGATGAAATGAAATCCGACAAGAAGATGCTGCGCGTCGCCGTAAATGGCGGTGGATGCTCTGGCTTTCAATACAGCTTTGACCTTGAAGATACGCAAAACCCAGATGACCTTGCCGTAAGTAATAAAGGCGCCACCTTACTTGTCGATCAAATCTCGTTGATGTATCTGGCGGGCTCGGAAATTGACTATGTAAATGACCTGATCGGAGCGTCTTTCCAAATTAAGAACCCGAACGCGACAGCGTCCTGTTCCTGCGGATCATCATTTGCCGTTTAACAGCTGACTTAAAAATGCTAGATAAAAGCTCGGTAGTAATCCGGGCTTTTTTAATGGGAAAATGAGATGAAAATTGCAAGCTGGAATGTCAATTCGGTCAAGGCCCGGCTTCCGCGGCTTGTGGATTACCTTAAAGCAGCCAGCCCCGATGTTCTGTGTTTGCAGGAACTAAAAGTGATCGACGAAGCCTTCCCGCGCCTGGAAGTCGAGGAACTGGGCTATAATGTTGAAACCCATGGCCAGAAAACCTATAATGGCGTTGCTATACTTTCCAAATTCCCCATTGAAGATGTTATGCGACGCCTGCCTGGAAACGAGGCTGATGAACAGTCACGCTATATTGAGGCAACAATTAACAATGTTCGTGTTGCGTCCATATATCTTCCGAACGGAAACCCGGTTGATACGGAAAAATTTCCTTATAAACTTGAATGGATGGATCGGTTAATCGAACGGGCAAAATATCTTCTTACATTGGAGGAACCCACAGTCCTTGCAGGCGATTACAATGTAATCCCGCAAAATGAAGACTGTTATGACGCAAAGGCCTGGGAAGGTGACGCCCTCACCCAGCCTGATAGCCGCAATCGATTTCGCCATATTCTCAATCTAGGTTATGCAGATGCCTATCGCACCTTTACACCGGAAGTAAATTATACCTATTGGGATTATCAGCGCGGCGCCTGGCAAAAGGACAACGGGATCCGTATCGATCATTTGCTGCTCTCCCCGCAGGCAACAGATCGCCTCGCCCTTGTCGGTATTGACAAAGAACCCCGAGGTCAGGAACGCCCCTCTGATCACACACCCATCTGGTGCGAATTATCAAACGCAAATTGAACTCTCCCCTAAGTCAGTACCCACTGTGGGCTAGTTCGAGATCTTTTTATGTAATTTGGTCAGTTTATTCTGATAATCCTCACAATTACTAAGACCGGTAATTTGATCGTAGCTGAGGTAGTTTTTCAGGCTATCGTAGCCTTTATTAAAATCTGCGCTTGATTTGTAATGATCCTTGATATCTGCAAAGGCAGTGTTCCCGACTCCAATGCCAAGAAACTGTGCGCAGAGTTCGCTATAAACTGTCATTACACCAAGAATACGATACTGTTTTGAGCTCAAACCCTTCGGTTTTGGTTCCTGTTTCGCGGCTGATTCACTTGCCGATTTTCGAGGCGCTACTGGTGGTGAGTATTTAGCAACAGTACCGATATCGCCCAAAACAGTAAATTCCGAAATTAGCTTTTTGTTCTGATTAACCACTGCAAATTTGCCGCCTTTTTTGTACAAACTCACGCAATCTTCCATGCCAGCATTAAGATAGGATAATTTGCGACAGAAGTGTCCATCTTTTACCCACCATACGCCTTGATCACTTCTTGTGAAGTTCAACTTCCTATCGAGCAACCGAACATAAATTCGACCGCCTGTGGTGATCTCCGCCGAGAATTTCTGGCCGCCAAAAGTTTCGCCGGTAATAGTCTTTCCAGAAAGATTTTCCCGTATGGTCACATCATTTAGGATTGAAGCTTTCAGATTCAAAAGGTCCGCATTTGGTAGACGCAATTCATATTCCGAAATTACTGCTTCTCGTTCAGAAGCACTTTGGTCAAATACAATCACATTGCCGATTGCATATATTGAACATGCATTACCAAATTTCTCGCATTTTGCACGCGCTACCGAAACTGCTTTATCAACGGAATCGAAAGCATAGGCTCTGCCCCAGGCACCGCCATGCGGATCAACAAAGAATGCCTTGAAGTCCACAAAATTCCTGTTATCCGAATATTTTTCAAAAGCCGCCAAAGCAGTACCGCTAAGAGCAAAAGAATCATTGTTTTTCTTGATCTGAGTAGACGGCGAAGCTTTAGTCTGGGTTTGTGACGTCGAGTTGCAAGCTGCAACAAAAAACAACATTATCATTAGAAACCCAATCCAACGCATACTCAACTCCTTGTATCAAATTTCACTATTTAAACGTGCAAAACTAAATTTTAATTTATCGTGATACTGAGTGTATAATCAAGAACTAAGTTCAACTATGGTTAACGATGAAAGGGCCCGCCGAATTTCCGGCAGGCCCTCAGTTCTCGGTATTACTGATCTATTTCTTAAGCTGGTCCACATCCCGGACAGCACCGCGTGCCGCGCTTGTTGTCAAGGCTGCATACGCACGAAGTGCCATTGAAATCTTGCGAGGTCTGGACTCAGTTGGCGCCCAGGCCTGATCCCCTTTCGCGACCATATGTGCGTGCCGATGCGCCATTTCTTCTTCACTAATATCCAGATGAATAGTCCGATTGGGGATATCGATCTGGATAATGTCATTCTCTTCAATCAAGCCGATGGCGCCGCCTTCCGCAGCTTCCGGTGACACATGGCCGATGGATAAGCCTGACGTCCCGCCAGAAAACCGGCCATCGGTCAACAACGCACAGGATTTACCAAGTCCCTTTGACTTCAGATATGAAGTTGGATAGAGCATTTCCTGCATTCCGGGGCCGCCTTTTGGTCCTTCATAAAGGATAACGACCACATCACCGGCTTTTACCTTGTCGCCTAAAATTCCCTCGACAGCCGTATCCTGGCTTTCGAACACACGAGCCGGGCCGGAAAAGACCAAGCTGTTTTCATCAACACCGGCAGTTTTAACAATACAACCCTCAGCCGCGATATTACCATAGAGAACGGCCAATCCGCCGTCTTGGGAGTAGGCATTGTCCTTGGATCGGATACATCCGTTTACACGGTCGATGTCAAGCTCTGGATAGCGTTTGTCCTGGCTGAACGCTTCCGTCGTTCGAACACCGCCTGGCCCTGCCCTGTAAAATTCCTGAACCGTATTACTTTTGGTTTTAACCACATCCCAAAGTTCAATTGCGTCCCCAACAGTTGGCGAATGAACAGTCGGCAAGTCAGTATGCAATAAATCAGCACGCGACAATTCACCGAGCAACGCCATTATACCGCCAGCTCTATGGACGTCCTCCATATGATAGGTCTGTATGCTGGGGGCCACTTTACATAAATGCGGGACTTTACGGCTGAGGCGATCGATATCTTCCATTGTAAACCCGACTTCGCCTTCTTCCGCAGCTGCAAGGAGATGCAGGACCGTATTCGTCGATCCCCCCATTGCGATGTCGAGAGTCATGGCATTTTCAAAAGCCTTAAAAGACGCGATGTCGCGCGGCAGCAATCCCGGCTCATCCATTTCGTAATGACGCCGGGTGATGTCGACAATCGTACGCGCCGCATCAAGAAACAACTGCTTGCGGTCTGCATGTGTCGCCAGCATGCTGCCGTTGCCCGGCAATGCAAGGCCCAAGGCTTCCGTCAGGCAATTCATGGAATTGGCCGTAAACATGCCGGAACAGGATCCACATGTGGGACAGGCTGACCGTTCAACTTCCGCGACCTGCTCATCTGAGACGGACGGATCTGCCGCTTGCACCATGGCATCAATAAGATCAAGGCCGACCGGTTTGCCATCTGCCATGCCCTTTCCAGCCTCCATTGGGCCGCCGGAGACAAACACGACCGGGATATTAAGCCGCATGGCCGCCATGAGCATGCCTGGTGTAATTTTATCGCAGTTTGATATACAAACCAACGCGTCTGCACAATGGCCATTCACCATGTATTCCACAGCATCGGCGATCACTTCGCGCGACGGCAAACTGTAAAGCATACCATCATGGCCCATGGCGATGCCGTCATCGACGGCAATCGTATTAAATTCCTTTGCAACACCCCCGCATTTTTCGATTTCCCGCGCCACCATCTGACCGAGATCTTTTAAATGCACATGCCCTGGAACAAACTGAGTGAAGGAGTTGGAAATCGCAATAATCGGTTTGTTAAAATCGCTGTCACCCATACCGGTTGCCCGCCAAAGTGCTCTTGCACCAGCCATATTGCGGCCATGGGTGGATGTTTTTGATTTATACTCGGGCATTTCTTTCTCACTTTTCCAGCAATTCCTGTTTGTATCTAATTAGTACCTTCCGGGCAGGAGAACAAGCTTAAGCCACTCTTCTTTCTTTATAGTGCTCCGTTTTTTCGTGATATCTACTTTTACTTGTATTGAAAGTTATATTTACTATTTATTGTTTTAACGATGAATGAGAAAACAAGGCGATTTAGAATGCAATGCGAAGGAATAACCCGAGGGGGAAAGCGGTGCCGCAACAAAGCTCTGGGCGACGAGATATTCTGCGAAATACATCTACGGGTAAATAGAACCTATAGTCTGGCCTTGCTGATCCCTTTTCTGACAATCCTTTTGCTCTGTTATTTCTTTGTGTTCGGGCTGCTGTTCGATACGCTGGTTTATGGCATTTTCGAGCTGAATTATTTAAAATACGCGGGCTTGTCCGATTTCTTTGTCAGTATGTTTCGCACAGGCGGAATGCTCACTGTTGTTGTTGTAAAAATCTGGTTTGCCTATTCCATTCTACTGGCCGTACTGTTTTCCATTGGCCTGTTTATTCACATGATTGCCCAGACTTCTCACCGTCATTTAAAACCTGGGCGTCGCATTAGAATAATAGGCCTCAGCCTGGGAATTTTTATTCTAAATTTTTTCCATATGTTTGTGTTTCTTCTACCGGAGAGAAACCGGAAGGAGCCGTCTCATATCTTGATCGGCCGGGAACACCTGGCGCGGTCCCTTAAGCACCAGAAAAAAGAGACCAGGCAAACATCTCAAGGGGCTCCACGCGCCGCAGCCTTCACTTTTTACCAACATTTTTTGAAATTCTGCAGTTTTAAAAATCATCGATTTTCCGCTACCATTATTTTAATGGTAGCGATCTCTTCCATGTCAATTTACCACGCGGGGGAGAAAGCCAGGGAAACCCGAAATTGCATAATTGATGCGGTCAAAAATGACACTGCGTCTCCTGTAACCTCAGCTAAACTATATCCTGGGTTAAATATTGCAAATCTATGCAAAGTGGGCGATGAACACCCGTTTGAAGAGGTAAATCTCTTCCTCAGTTTCGCTCGAACTATGGGAGAGTTTTTTACTTTCCCTGTCGTTCTTTTTGATATTCCTTCAATGGATAAACCCGTCATTTTCCTTGGCTCCACAGAGCGTTTCGATCTATTCTTCAATGGTGGAACACGCTTGCCATTTGCCGTGCCGGTACAATCCCTGCAGTCTCTCTTTTCCAGATCTTCGGAAAATGCAAACTCCAATAATCCCAGCTTTACCGAGCTTAGAAATACCGTAGAAAAAAACGGTCGGAAAGTGGCGAACATCGCGATTAAAATAGCCGAAAGGCCTCTTTTGAACAGCTCAGTTCTAAAGAGTAAGATTTCTAGAATTGAAGAACGCACAGATCGTTCCAGCACCAAACTGCGTCAGCTTGAATTAGGGCTGGATAAGTTCAGCAACGAGCTCTTTCAAATGGAAAAAAAATCAAATGACAAGATCGCTCTATCAATTCCTGCGAATTGTTGGAACTCCGAGCCAAATCTAATCCTTCCATTCGATGTAAGTGCGGTAAAAATTTCGAGCCTCATTCGCATTAGAAAAGTTAAAGAGCTTGCAGGGGAATTCATCGGATCAGAAAACCAGATTGTCGTTATTTCAGGATTTTCTGATCCAACAGGACCCTACTCCGATAATGATCGCCTTTCTCACCAACGCGCTGCTGAAGTCAAATCCTTAATGCTGCAATCGGGGCTTAACGCGGCATCTGTCTACAGCGTCGGCCACGGAGAAAATTTCAGCACTCATTTACCGCGACGCCGTGTCGAAATTCGTAAATGCACACTCCCTCCTCAACGCCAGATTAACTAACCTGCTTATCACTTTCAGCCCAGAAAGGCTTACGAAGCTCCGTTTTCAAAATTTTACCGGCACCTGACAATGGGAGCGGATCTGTCACGAATGAAACGCTGCGGGGGCATTTGAATCCTGCAATCAACGCGTGAGAATGATCAATGATATCCTGCTCAGCGGCAGCTTTTCCCTCTTGAAGGCGGACTACCGCATGAACTTGCTCTCCCCATTTTTCATCAGGAATACCTATCACGGCACATTCCGCCACGGCAGGGTGCTGGTAGACAGCATTCTCAACTTCCGCAGAATATACATTTTCACCACCGGAAATGATCATATCTTTAACCCGGTCAACAATATAAACGAAACCCTGTTCATCCATGTAACCGCCGTCTCCGGAATGCATCCAACCACCGCGGAGGGCTTCTTCGGTTTGTTCAGGCTTGTTCCAGTATCCAAGCATGACGTTAGGGCCACGAACACAGACCTCGCCAACTGTCCCGTAAGGCACCTCTTCATCATTTTCATCGAAAATTCTGACGTCAACTGAATAGGCTGCCCTCCCCGCAGACTTAAAGCGACCAGCGTTTGGACCGTTCAATTCATGGAATTCCGGGCCGGTATAGGTCACCAAAGGGGCGCATTCCGTTTGTCCGTAGGCATGGGTAAAGCCGCAATTGGGAAGAACTTCTATGGCCTTTACGATCACGGCTTCCGGCATTGGTGATGCGCCATAGACAATATCGCGAACACTTGATAAATCGTAATTTTCAACAGTCGGGTCGTTTACGACCATATTGACCATGGTGGGTACCAAAAGTGTATTGGTTACTTTGTGATCCTGCATTGCCTGCATTGTACCGGCCGGTGTAAAGCCGGGAATAAAGACGTGCGTCGCCAATCCCATGGTCGCCCCGAACACGGCACATCCATCGGCAATGTGGAACATCGGCGCTGCATGAAGCCAGCGGGATCCTTCGCTGAAGTTGAAGGCCGGCATCGAGTTCAATGTATTCGCAACAAAATTACGGTGGCTGAGCATGACACCCTTCGAGACACCTGTCGTACCGCCGGTATAGAACAACCCGGCAAGCTCATCGTTATGACGTCCGGCATCTTCAACAGGGTCATTTTCAGCAACCAGTGCCTCGTAACTCAGCATATTTTCCGGTGTTTCGGCCTCACCGATATAGATGATGTGCCTTAAGCCGGGAACCAGCTCCCTTAACTCAGGAACAACACCGGCAAAGGCATCATCGACCAGCAGAATTTCGGATCCGGAATCATTCAACCAATAGGCAAATTCCGGGACAGCAAGCCGCGTATTCACGGGTACAAAGATGCCACCTGCCCAGGGAGTAGCGTAATAGAACTCCAGATATCTATCGGAATTATGGGCAAGTATCGCGACGCGTTCTCCCTCGCCCACGCCCAGGCTCCGTAGCGCGCCTGCAAATTTTTGTACACGATCGGAAAATTGTTGATATGTATGTTGCCGTCCGGCACAGATCGTTGCGACCATGTCTCCCCGGGTTTGAACCGCCCGCATCAATATCTGTGAAATATACATCCCGTACTCCCTGTTGAGATTTTTTTTTGATTATTCAAGAAATTAGTGATCAGGTAAAGGGTAGGATGGGCGGCAGCCTCAAAAACACAAAAAAAACGACGCCTCAAGAGGCGCCGTTTGTCTTAAACGTCTGATAAACAGTGAGTTAGGCTTGCAAAGCTGTTTTTTGTTTACGACGTCGGGCCAGGAAGCCCATTCCAAGAAGCGCCGCGCCGAAAAGCGGCAAAGCGGCAGGAATTGGAACCGCAGACAGGCGGACATCATCAATATACCCACCATAAGTATCTTCTTTACCGATGGCTTTAAACCAGAAGGCAACATTTGTTGCGTCTGTCAAACTGAAGGTTTCAATATACTGAACCCAACCGTCTTTTCTGACGCCCGTTACATCATCTTTGAAGATTTTTTCGTTGCCATCATCAGCATCCGTTATCCGGTACCGAATACCGTTTGTACCGGCATCCTTGGTCCGACCCTTGTACCAGAAAGAATATTCGTATGTTCCAGCATCCAGAGAAACAATTTGTTTCATCGCCGAATTACTTTCGTAGTTTTTCGGCTTGCCTTTGTCATCCAGGTTGTGGCTATCGAGTTCGATTTTTTGCTGGCCGCCATGAGGGCTTGACCCGCCAATATTCTGACCACGCTGGACTTCAATTCCTTGTCCATTTGTCCGCGTCCAGGCTCCAACGTTATCGAACACACCCCATTGGTTGTTCCCCAGGCCAACGTTGTTTTCAAATCCACCATCTAAAATAAGATTGACACCAACAGCAGCGGCTGGAGATGCCAGAACAGCAGTTAATGTTGCTGCGGCAAATGTTGTAGTCATTACTTTCTTAATCATTGTGCGCTCCAATAAACAATCAAAATCAACTTAATAAAAAAATTAAAACCATAGGACTGAATAATTGAGAGGAATTTATAATAAAATTTTAGCTAAATAAATCACTTTCTTTTAAGGAACGTCGATTTGCGAATATTAACTATAAAGGTATGATTTTATTGCAACATTAACCATTTGAATTAACAACAAAGTAGATTTTATGGTTAATTTTTCAACATATTTACCCGTGCTTCAACCCTGGGCTTCGGCATTCCAGCGAGATTTCGCGGGAATCGGAAAGATTAATATGTTGATGTGCTGAAATATAAAACTGCTAGACGACCCTGGGATCACCACATAATATTATATTGGCCGTCAAGAATTAAAGAATAAAGAAAAGGCCTGTATTTACAAAAATCCCTAATTTAGGAACTAAAGATGTCGGAACTTTCCATCAAAGATGCCGAGGATTTCTATGAAAAAGCATTTCCTCCATGGGTGAAAGCCCTGGATATCAGTTTTACACATGTTGAAAAAAACGGTGTTACACTACGTATTCCCGCCTCCCCTGCGCTCAATCGGATGGATGGCATTATGTGCGGACAAGCGATCATGGCGCTCGCAGATACCGCCATGGTATTTTCAGTGGCGGCTTTTGTCGGAGAATTCATAAATATGACGACCATTAATTTGCAGACGTCATTTTTAAGACCTGTCGTTGATAGTGAATTATTTGCCGACGCTCGGATTATAAAGCCCGGCCGAACCATAATGTATGGGGAAGTGAATTTACATACGGGAAACACCGAAAAACCTGTCGGTCACGTGATCGGCAACTTTATGCTACTCTAACGGCTAGCGGCGGCTATCATCGATGAGGTTCTCGGAAAGCTCGGGCGAGGCAAGCATGATACGGCGGCGCTGCCGTAAATTTTCCATTTCGAACATATCTTCCGCATCTTTGCTTTTTTCAGCCTTCACCTCGACAATGTCTTCTCTCACAGTGCCAAATTGATGGCCCGCCGGATGAAACCCTCGGCTCAGCAAGGAGTGGTAATGCCAGGCGTTATAAACGAAGATAAAAACAAATGTCGACAAGCCTAGTGTCGCTAAATTGACGATTGTCATGCCAATAAATCCGAACAAATGGCCGCGATATAAAGCTGGAAAAGGCCCGAAAAACAGACAGGTCCACGAAACACCGCTATAACCCGTATCGCGTTTACGCGACGTAGGCTGAATCATTTTGATGGCATAGGCCATAATTCCCTCCTGGACAATATACCCGCAAATGCCAGCTTCAATCAGCAATTTGGCTATTGAGCCAGTCCCGGCAAAAGCACCCTTATTTCAGGGGTATCAGGAGTTTATGAACAAAATCTTTCGAAAAATTCGCAGTTTTAGGTAGTTTTTAGTCTAACGCAATCTAATTTGGAAAAAGCCGTTCGCAATCAATCCATTAGCAGACTCACCGTGAATTAAGGCATTTTCAACTGTAACCGGGTGGTGGCGTAAATCCGCCAAAACTTTCCTCAATCAGTCGACATAACGCCAGGGAAGTCCGGTCTTCGCCATAGGCTGCAACAGCCTGCAATCCTACCGGAAGACCGGAAGGTGTTTTTCCTGCCGGAATGACGGTCGACGGCAAATCAACTATGTTTGAATATCCTGCCCAGAACATTTGATCTGTACTTGGCTGTAAATGACCATTGACGTCAATCATCCGATCTTGACGCTCACCAATCTGGTTTTGAGGAAATGCCGGACCTGCAGCGGCCGGGCAAATCAGGACATCATAATCGTCAAAGAAAGCGGCCCATTTCCGGGCCATTAACCGACGCTCGTTATTTAGTCGCAGCCATTCCTTGTGGGACAGGGTTCCCGCCCGTGCCATCAAGGTCAAATAGCTCTTATCGTCTGAACTGCTGCTGGCCACAATATCCTTAAAGCGATCCAGTTGCTCGTCGGACAAGGCGCCAGAGGTCGCAGCGCGTAAGAGCAGGATATAGGTTTCATATGCATGTGCTATGTCAATATCCGGACGCGCCGTCCGGCTAACCGTCGCACCGCTGGCGGCAAGCTTGTCTGCAATGTCGCTCAGGCAGGCTTGATAATCCGTATCCACATCAAACCCGGGCGCCGATGTCATGACGGCAACCCTGAAGTCGGAGAGTTTATTATGACGTGCCGGTTTCAGGTCCAAAGTCCAGGCGGACCCGTCTGGTTGACCGGCCCCTGCCATGATGTCCAATGCGATTTCAAGATCAAGGGAGGAGCGCGCGATAGGCCCCAAAACAGCAATATCGCTATCCGCGACAATCCCGGGAGGTTTTTGCCCATGCCCCGGAATAATTCCGTATGTCGGCTTATGACCGCAAACACCGCAATAATGCGCCGGGTTGCGAATGGAGGCACCGATATCAGAGCCAATTTCTATCCCGCTCAGACCAGCCGCCATCGCCGCGGCCGAGCCACCTGACGATCCACCGGGTGTCAGGCTCAAATCCCAGGGGTTATTTGTGGTGCCATAAATATCGTTAAAGCTCTGCCAATCCGCAAGCATGAACGGCACGTTCGTTTTCCCGAATATATTTGCCCCGGAATCCAGCAACCGCTGGACACTCAGGGCGTTGCGCTCCGGAAAGTGATCTTTCCAGGCCGGGTTACCCCAGGTTGACGGGCTGCCGACCAGATTATAACTTTCCTTGATCGTCATCGGGACACCGGCAAGCGGTCCAAGCCGATCCCCTCGCGCCCGCGCCTGATCCGTCGCAATCGCCCGTGCTCTTGCTCCTGGTTCATCCATCCAGATAACGGCATTCAAGGCGTCATTATAAGTTTCAACACGTTTAAGATAATGATCTAATAGTTCCACGGCACCAATATCCCCAGCAGCAATTTTTGTCGCTTGCTCATGGGCTGGCAGGAAGTGAATATCTGTCATCTTGAGATCCTTTTATCAAAGCGATGTGATGCGCCAAATTTTTATTATTCGGAAAGAAAAAGACAAAAGAAGTTTAGAGCTATAGCGGAACATGAGACAATAGAAAAATTACAGACACAAAAAAAGGCGGCCCCGTTTGAGCCGCCTTTCAACGAAATTTGAATGATCCTAGAGTTCGGCAAGCCGAGCTGCTGCATCGTTGAGCTTCGCCAGTTTGACTTCTGCATCTGCCAATTTGGCTTTCTCACCGGCGACAACATCTACCGGTGCGTTGGCAACAAACTTTTCGTTTCCGAGTTTTTTGTTCAGCCCCATCATATAGCCGTTCAGGTTCCCAATCTCCTTCGCCAGGCGGTCCCGTTCTGCACTGACATCCATAGCTTCGGCCAATGGTAAGCCGACGGTTGCACCGCCAAGAACAAACTGCAATGCCCCTTTTGGAAATTCCGTGTCGATCGACTTACTCTCAAGCCGGGCCATCCGCGCGATAATTGCCCAGTTGCGACCCAGCCATTGATTTTGTTCCGCGTTGCCGTCATTGAAAATGAGCGGGACCTTAGCGCCTGCCGGAACATTCATTTCACTCCGCACGGCACGAACACCCGCAATCAATTCCTGGACCCAGTCCATCTCGTCCTGCGCCGATGTCATGGCGTAGTTGGGATAAACAGGCCAATCCGAGACGATTAAATCTGTGGCACGCTCAACACCGAGGTTGCCCCAGATTTCTTCGGTCACAAAAGGCATAAAGGGATGCAGGATTTTCAAAATTTGATCCAGTGTCCAAGCTGCGGTGGCTTTCGTTTCCGATTTGGCTTTCGCATCGTCGCCTTGAAAGGGTAGTTTTGCGAACTCAAGATACCAGTCACAAAACACATTCCAGGTGAAGGCATAGATTGCGTTGGAGGCGTCGTTAAAACGATAGCTTTCCAATGCGGCCCGAACGGCTTCCTCGCACTTAACCACTTCACCAATGATCCATTGATTGACGGGCTGCTCGACAGCAAACGGATCAAATTCCTGCGGTATAGCGCATTCATTCATCTCGCAAAAGCGGGCCGCGTTCCATAATTTGGTGGCAAAATTGCGATATCCTTCAACCCGCTGTTCAGACAAGCTGACATCGCGCCCCTGCGCAGCGCTGACTGACAGGAAAAAACGCAATGCATCCGCCCCATAGCTATCTATGAGGTCCAGCGGGTCCACCACATTGCCTTTTGATTTAGACATTTTGGCGCCATGCTCATCCCGGACCAACGCATGGATATAGACAGTATGGAAGGGCGCTTCATCTGTGAAATGCAAACCCATCATCATCATTCTTGCAACCCAGAAGAAGATAATGTCAAATCCGGTTACCAGGACATCTGTTTGATAGTATTTCGCCAGTTCCGGTGTTTTCTCGGGCCATCCGAGGGTGGAGAAAGGCCAAAGGGCGGACGAAAACCAGGTATCCAGCACATCTTCGTCGCGGATCAGCGGTTCCGTATGGCCATAGTGAGCCTCGGCAGCCGCAATTGCCTCTTCCTCGGTCTCTTCCACAAAGAACTTACCGTCAGGTCCGAACCAAGCCGGGATCCGGTGTCCCCACCAAAGCTGGCGGGATATGCACCAGGGCTGAATATTGCGCATCCAGTCATAATAGGTATTGGTCCATTTGGCCGGCACAAATTCTGTGCTGCCATTTTCAACGGCTCGTATTGCCGGTTGCGCCAATGTCGCCGCGTCCGCGAACCATTGATCCGTCAACAGCGGTTCAATGACAACACCGGACCGATCACCATAGGGAACAGTATGCGGGTGATCGTCAATTTTCTCCAGCAGGCCGAGTTTTTCTATTTCCGCAACGACTTTTTTGCGGGCAGCGAAGCGTTCCAACCCCTGATATTCCGCGGGAACGGCATCATTCAAATGGGCGTTTTCATCCATTATATTGATGACCTCAAGACCCGCGCGCTTCCCAACTTCATAATCATTAAAATCATGTGCCGGCGTTATTTTAACAGCGCCGGAACCCTGCTCCGGATCCGCATAATCATCTGCGACTATGGGAATTCGGCGTCCGACAATCGGTAAAATGGCGAACTTGCCAACAAGGTCCCCATATCGCTCATCCTCTGGATGAACAGCGATGCCTGTATCCCCGAGCATGGTCTCCGGTCGCGTTGTCGCCACGGTAATGAAACGTCCGTCCTCTCCCTCAACCGGATATCGGAAATGCCACATATGGCCGTTCACTTCACGTTGCTCAACTTCCAGGTCAGAAATAGCTGTATGAAATTGCGGATCCCAGTTTACCAGGCGCTTGTCGCGATAAATCAGTCCCTCTTTGAAAAGTTGCACGAATACCTTGCGAACGGCGACAGATAATCCGTCATCCATGGTAAACCGCTCGCGCTCCCAATCGCAAGTTGCCCCCAGTCGCTTAAGCTGTTCGAAAATCAGCCCGCCAGATTCGCCTTTCCATTCCCAGACTTTATCGACGAAAGCCTCGCGGCCCAGATCATGACGGGAAATCCCTTTTTCCGCCAGCTGCCGTTCGACAACCATCTGCGTGGCAATACCGGCATGATCCATGCCTGGCTGCCAGAGAACATCCTTACCGCGCATCCGTTCAAATCGGACAAGCACGTCTTGAAGTGTGTTATTGAGGGCATGCCCCATATGAAGGCTGCCTGTCACATTCGGCGGTGGAATGACAATTGTAAAGGCGTCATCAGAATCTGCGCGTCCACAAGAGAACGCGCCTTGCTCCATCCATTTTGAATAGAGCTTTCCTTCGACCTCTTGGGGTCGATAAGATTTGTCCAGCATTGCTGAATCTTTCTTTATTGATAAATCTGCAAAAAGTTCGGGAGTAATATAGTCGGCTCACCGCCCTGCAGGAAAGACTTTATTCGTCTTCGTCTGCACGATCGGCAAGCTTGCTCACTTCACGTTCCACAATACGCTGAACAATCTGCGGGAGGTTTTGATCAAGCCATTCTTTCAAAATTGGCCGGACCATATCTTTGACCATTTCTTCGAGTGTAGCATTGTTACCCATTTGTAGTCCCCGTGAAGAGGCAACCGCGCCAGCCAGATTGGCGAAAGCGGAAGTGGTTGCAGCGATTGTTGGATCAGCCAGCAGGCTGTTGGTTGAAAGATTTTCTGTTGCAGCCGTTTCCGGCTCGGCTTCCGTGTCGTCTTCGACATCGGCTTCTTCTTCAATCTCGGAATCAGCGCCCAGTTCAATTTCTTCCTCGGCGGCCGCTATTTCTTCCTGAATTTCCTCAGTCAGTTCCAAAATGTCTTCCTCGTCGATTTCGGGTTCCGGCTCTGGTTCTGGCTCTGACGCCACTTCTGGTTCCGGTTCTGGTTCTGGCTCAGAAGCAACTTCAGCTTCTGGTTCCGGCTCAGGTTCCGGTTCTGACGCAACCTCCGGCTCTGGCTCTGGCTCTGGTGCTGCTTCTATTTCCGGCTCTGCTTCTTCCGTGATTTCAGCGCCAGCTTCCTGACCTTCTGTTTCTTCTTCGCCATCTTCAGAAATGATACGGCGAATGGAAGCTAATATCTCTTCCATCGTCGGTTCTTGTTCTGTTTTCTGATCACTCATGTTCAATCCACCATCGAAACAAAAGGCCCTGACATCCTTTACAAGCTGCAGATCGCCTTAAAAATCTTTTCTTCGTCCCTACTATGGCACTGTTCCTTTAAGGAACCCTTAATCCAGGCCGCCGTCTGTCCCGACCCATTTACCCCGAACGCGGTCATAGTTGGCAGCAGGATCATAGTAATCCACATTAAGTTGGAGATCCCGTGCGTTCAGTTTACCGATAGAGGCGACAACATTATAAACCGCGACATACTGGTCCCGTTGTGCGAGCACCAGATTAACTTTACTATCGAGGAGTTCCTGTTCAGCGTTTAAGACATCCAAAGTCGTCCGGGAGCCAACCTGGGCTTCCTGCTCAACACCTTCCAATGCAATGGTGTTGGCGCGAACTGCTTCCTGGTTGGAACCAATTCTGGACCGGGCTGTTTCCAGCTGCTCCCAGGATTGAACAACGCTTTCGCGAATGAGGCGAACCGCTTCTTCTATTTCCTGCATCCGCTGGCTGTTAATCTGACGTGCCTGCCGAACCTGGCTGTAAACGGACCCGGACTGATAAAGCGGCACGGTCAAAAAAGCGCCGATACTCGCGGTATTGGCCCAAGACCCGCTTCCCGACACTTCGTTGCCATGCGCCAAAGTCCCGTCCACCGAAATTACTGGTAGAAGCTGACCGGAGGTCGCGCGAATATTATGCCGCGAACTTTCTTCGTTAAATTTTGCCGTTTTTATATCAGGATGGTTTTCAAGCGCTGTGATCAATGCGGCATCTTCGGATTCCGGAAAATCAGTCGGAATTACGGGAATTACCAAATCTTCCGGCGCCTTACCAACGATACGTTCGAAATTAGCTCGGGTTGATCTCAAATTCCCTTCTGACTGGATCAAATTCGAGATCGAGTCGGCCAGCCGGGCTTCGGCCTGCGCCACATCAGTCCGTGTAATTTCACCGACTTCAAACCGGTCTTGCGCAGCTTCCAGCTGGCGCCGGAGAACTGTCGTATTATTATTGTTCAACTCGACAACCGCGGTATCACTCAAAACATTCACATAAGCAGATACAGCCTGCTGAAAAATCGTCTGCTCGGTTGACAGAAGTGATTCACGCGCGGCCAGCACAGAGGCTTCCGCGGATTTGGTCGTCGCTGTCGTAATGCCACCTGTATAAACAGGTTGCGAAACAGTCAACGCTGCCTGTGTTGGTGTTGTATCCTTGCTGCCACCAGGGTTATTGGTGATATTCGTATTGCTATGTTGTGCCGAAGCATTCGCAGTTGCAATGACTTCCGGGCGCCATCCAGAAAGCGCCTGGGAAACATCTTCATCGACACCGCGGACACTTGCCCGCTGTGCTTGCAAGGTCGGATTGTTCTGATAGGTTGCTGCCAGCGCTTCATTCAGCGTCTCGGCGCTCACGCCAGATAACGGTAAGATTACCGCAATAACTGACGCAACGGTTAAGGCCATTTTATTCATCTTTACTCGCCTCTCAAGCCCGACTTTGGGCTACCAAGAAATTAACCATAAAAGAATTTAGTCCCGAATACTGTTTTTATCAACTAATATAAACAGTTCTCGTCACTACAAAACTTATCGAAACACATCATCTACTATTATCGGGCCAAATCATGATAGAAATCTTAACCTTAACAAGAATGTTCGATTACTACGTTGCCATTATGTAACAATCTTCTTGTTCTATCAAAATTCAAACGTCACCGGCTGAGCCAAATCCTTCAATACAGGAACTGACGCATCAAACGCTTTGCGCGGAAAAAAACTCTCCCCGGTCCGTGTATAAACAGTCGCCGTCCCCGGGTTACCGCCCAAAACGCAAACCAGACGCCCATCATCTGCCAGCTGTTCAAGCAGGCTCACAGGCACAACATCGATCGCCCCGTTTATATGGATGACATTGTACGGACCGTGTTTTTTGTTCCCCTCTGCCAGCTCACCTTCAACAATGGCGACATTATCGCATTCCAGCTTGTTTAAGGTTTCCGATGCTTTCGCAACCAGTTCCGGGTCTTTATCAATTGCAACAACAGCCTGCGCCAAATGACCGAGCACGGCTGAGGAATATCCGGTACCTGCCCCGATATCCAAAACCACATCCGTACTCTTTACATCAGCTTCCTGCAGGAGCCTGGCAAAGACACGGGGCTCAACCACGAAACGCCCGGGCGCCACTTCCAGATCTTCATCCAGATACGCGACGCTCCGCAGGTTTTTTGGAACAAATTCTTCCCGGGGGACAGTATCCATGGCATTGGCAACACGGTCACTCGTCACCTGATTGGGACGCAATTGACTCAACACCATATGATGGCGCGCTTCGGCATATTTTTCGGTTATCATGATCTTCCAGATTACCCTGTTTTAAATCTACGGCTTTTATACTGAATAATGGTCATCGAACGCAAGGCATAACACGGATATTCTCGACCCATTATCCCTTTGGATTTATGGGTCGATCCTCCGTCCAGTCATACGTCCCGCCGTCCCGTTCGCGAACTGCCTGTTTCCAACCGACATTTTCACTTCGATGCTTGAAATTCAGACCCTCAGGAGAATGCCGCGTGATACCGTCAAAAATCGTCGCCAGACGCTGGGTGCTTTCCATTCCCGATGCTTCGACCGCCTGATTAATCACCATTTTCTGCATTGTCAGCTGATTTATGGGAACAGTCGCCATGCGCTCGGCCATGGCTTCAACTTCGGCATCCAATGTATCATCGGGCACGGATTTAAGAACCAATCCCATGGCGGCCGCCTCACGGCCATCAATTTTATCGCCCGTCAATAGCATGCGTTTTGCTTTTTCCGCCCCCAGGCGATACACCCACATGGCCGTCGTCGGGCATCCCCAAACCCGCGCCGGCATATATCCGATTTTCGCGGTGTCCCCCATGATCGTCACATCCGCGCAAAGGGCAATATCTGACCCTCCGGCAACAGCAAATCCATGGACTTTACATATCACCGGCTTCATAGCCCGCCAGAGCGACATGAAATGCTGGGTATTTTGCCACATAAAGGCGTAATCCTGCATGGGGTCCCACGGCATTTTCTGAGTGATTTCATTTTTGCCATTCCCCTCCGCATAGTAAGTCAGGTCATATCCAGCGCAGAAGGCAGGACCATTGCCGGAGAGAATCATGACATGGATATCCCGATCCGCATCGGCCTTCGCGACAGCCTCGGACAACTCCTGCGGCAGATCATCATCAATGGCATTCATAACATCCGGGCGATTTAAAGTAATGCGTCCGATACGACCATCTTTCTCAAACAGAACCTTCTTCATCCCCATCGCCCCTTGTAGTACGTGACCGCGGCCCCTTCCCGCCGTTGACGAAATGTCAACACACTCCAGGGCACCGCATAAGCCGAAAATCCTACGTTAAAAAAAAATTCCTTGCCATAATTTCTCTTCTTTTTTGTGATCAAGTGCAAATCAGCACCGCGTGACCTTAGTCTGGGAGCTTTTGTAAAACCTGGCGTGTACATTACAATGTAACGATTACTAGAATTTGAAATAACACTTATACTTAGTATCCAATTTGAAAATAAAATCGTCATTAGGTTGCGGAAAATGGATGAGATACAATCTAAAAAAATTGAAGAGAGCGATTACTCGGCCGGTTATTACGCGGGCTTAAATGATATTGAAGGCAGAATAGACAGCTTGCATATCCGCTATCGCGAAGATTCCAGAACAACATTTATCGTTGTGGTCATCGCCCTTGTCTTTGCTTTCATCGGCGGCTTTATTATCCGCGATCTCCTTTAGGGTCACGCGAAAAAAACTGGGGTCACGCGAAAAAACTGGGGTCACGCGATGAAAAATCGCAAATCTTCCCGGCAAACCGACTATTTTATTCCTGTTGGCGGAAATAGCTGTAAATCGGAATTGCCATTGACCGGCGCCCCTCTGGTAAACGCCATAGTAAAACCCCTGGTAAACCCTGTGATTTTTTGCCGTTTTAGGTTCCAATTACCGCTAATTTGCATCCTTGACAGCCCCCTTGCAAGCTCTTATAACCCCTAGGCTTTTTAAGCATAACACCACAGTTCAGAGGCCTGGTGGCGGAGTGGTGACGCAGCGGATTGCAAATCCGTCTACACCGGTTCGATTCCGGTCCAGGCCTCCATTTTCACCCGTCATTTCCTTACATATTTCCGTGGCTGGATTTAACAGCCCAAAATCCTGCAGGTTATCTACCGATTGCCAATATAGATCTGCTTAGGTAAGCTGCCCGACAAATTCAGGACAAAGGAAACCGTTATGAGACTAATTTTAGCCCTGCTCCTTCCCTTCATTGTGTTCTTCACGATCGGCAGACCTTTTCAAGGTATATTCTGCCTGATTTTGCAGATAACCCTAATTGGATGGATACCGGCGGCTATTTGGGCTGTTTACGCGCTAAGCCAATATAATACTGACAAGAAAATCGCCGAAGCCCATGGCGATTAGCGGCTGACATCAGGAATTACCAACCCGGTTTCCAAATTTTTTTCAGTTTTGTAAAATCAAGGCTTGGCAGGCTATCTCGCAATTGCTATAAGCCGCCATCCCGAATGCGTTCGGGCCACTGGTCCCCGATAGCTCAGTTGGTAGAGCAGCTGACTGTTAATCAGCCTGTCGCAGGTTCGAGTCCTGCTCGGGGAGCCAATTCAAAAGCCTCTGAAGTAACTTCGGGGGCTTTTTTTTCGACATGTCTGTAAAATAGGCCGAAAACCATGAAACCTAGTCTCGCACTTTTCACCCTGCTTATTCTGGGCGCCTGTAACACGGCCCCGAAATCCCTCGCCGAAAATTGTGCTTACCTTGCCGAAGAGTATCGCGCAAACACCGTCGTCATCACGAATAACAGAGGTGGAAACAGGCTGCAGCGGTTTGATGCCAATAGGCTTTACGATTTAAATATTGCCATTAAAAACAATGCGACCTCGGACAAATGTGATGTGTCGGGCTGGCCCGCGCAGCCGGAACGACCTGTTTAGAAACCCGCCCCTATCCGCCATTATTAGTTCCGTTAAATTTGACAGGGAGCATTGCCTGTGATTGTCTTTTCCCAACTTTGGAGAATAATGAGGCATGGGATGAAAAAGTTGATTTTGTTACCGCTGATAGTTGGATTGGCCGCGTGCAATACAGCGCGGGATGATCGGACCTATAGCTGCGAGCAATTACAAATCGAATATAATTCAAAAACCGAAGAGGCCATTCGGAAATATTCCGGCGGTCAAGCATTGAGCGGCGAGGGAAATGCACTGCTCGATCAGAATGAACAGACTAAATCACTCGCCGACCGTAAAGGCTGCAAAACCCAGTTCTGGACCGAACAGCCTGAAAGGGTTTTTTAGCCTTCGGCAGGAAAATCGCCTACAACTGCAACATTGTATCGCAAGGAATTTGGCTGCGACAATTATTTGACAGTCCCATCGGCATATGGTTCCCTTTTAGACCACTTTTCTTATTTGAGGGAACATAATGAAAAAGCTGATGATTTTGCCGCTACTCCTGGCTGTTGCCGCCTGCACCACCCCCCGCGATGACCGGACCTATAGCTGCGAGCAATTGAGTGCCGAATATGCGGAGAATACGAAATCCGCCATTGGCAAATTTGGTCAGGGAAAGGCGATGTTTGGTGAAGGCAATGGCCTGCTTGACATGAACGTTGGCGTTAAGGCACGTGCAGACCGCAAAGGCTGCGATACAAAATTATGGCCTGCCCAACCGGATTCCATGTTCTAGTATCCGTATGCCGGAATAACATCCCGGAATAATCAGGCGGCCGATGAAGGCATCGGTCGCCATTGACCTTATTCGTGCGATGACTCTAAGGTGATCGGAAGATCTTCCCTCTTTGCGAACAGGAGACATAAGAATGCCGAAACAGGCACAGCTGGACCATGCGGTCATCAATGTTGGTTTTGACATGGATCAGGCCGCTCAGATTTTTTCAAACCTCGGATTTCACCTGACGGAGCGCGGATATCATTCCCTCGGGTCCATCAATCATCTGATGATGTTTGGCACCGACTATCTGGAACTGATCGGCCTGCCGGCGGAAAGTAAAGGGAGCCCCGCCGGGCGGCCGGATATTGCCAATGCTCCGCCAGGGTTGAACGGCCTTGTTTTCAAGACCGACAGCGCGCAAGGTAATCTGGATATTCTTGAGACATTGGGCATTGCCGCGGGACCAACCAAATCCTTTACCCGCCCGGTCAGCCTGCCAGACGGTGAGGTAGAGGCCAGCTTCACCACGACCCATGTCAAAGGCGGGACATTTCCGGGTGGCCGCGTTTATTTCTGTGAACATCATACGCCTGACGTTGTCTGGCGGCCGGAGTGGCAAGACCATGCCAACGGCGCCCAGGCCATTACTGATTTTGTTATCGCCTCAACCTCACCCGATCAGGAAGCGGGGAAATTTTCCGCCCTGCTCGAGACTGAAATCAAGCAGGATGGAGAGGTCAGGACACTCGTAATGGACGGTGCCACTTTGACTATTCTGTCCCCGGAGGCGTACGGGGCAAGGTTCGGTGCCCTCGCCTGTTCCCTCAATGGCAGAGCGTCAATTTTCGGCGCATTGAAAATTCGCACGCGCAGTCTTGATGCCGTCAGACAGGTTCTGACTGAGCTGAAAACACCCCTCCCCATGGAGGATAACCAGACCCGTATTCTCATCCATGAGCCGACCTTCGATAGTCTGTTCGAATTCACGGAATAGTCATATTTCACGCCCACATAAAGATCGACCTATCTAACCAACGGAGATCATAATGGGAATTCAACAAGCCATCCGCATCAACAGCATGTCCCTTGACGAATGGCAGGCCCGCGTCGACCTGGCTGCCTGCTATCGCCTGATCGCCCATTTCGGCATGGATGACCTGATTTACACTCATATCTCCGCCAGGATCCCCGGGCCAGAGGACCATTTTCTGCTCAACCCGTTTGGCTTGCTGTATGAGGAAGTCACCGCTTCCAATCTGGTTAAGGTGGATTTGAACGGAACGATCATTGATCCGGCGGAAGAGGAGATTAACCCCGCCGGCTTTATTATCCATTCCTGCGTGCATGAAGCCCGCACCGATATTGCCTGTGTGATCCATACCCATACGGTTGCCGGTGTGGGGGTTGCCGCGCAAAGTGAGGGGCTTCTGCCCCTCAGCCAGACAGCCCTGCTCTATACCGGCCTGATCGGATATCATGAGTATGAGGGGCTTGCCCTCAATCCCGAAGAGCAGGCCCGACTGCTCGCCGATCTGGGAGATGACAAACAAATATTATTCCTGCGCAATCATGGCCTGCTCACCTGCGGGCGCAGTATCCCGGAGGCCTTTATCATGATGTATTACATTGAGCAGGCCTGCCGCATGCAAATCGCCGCGCAAGCGGGCAACGGCCTCCATCTGCCGTCAAAGGATGTCCAGGACCTGGCCCATGCGCAAGCCATGACCGGCCTCGGCGCCCCCATCGGTTCCCGCGAGTTCGCGGCGCTCAAGCGCCGGCTCGACAGGCTTGGCGCCGACTACGCCCGGTGATATGATCGCCCTTCACTAGAATCCGGGACGGCCCGAGCAGGCGCTTGTCATGTCCTGTTGGGGGGCTTGAAATTTTACGCAGATCCATGACGTCCCGATTGAGAGACTTTGCCCATGGGACGACAACGCCGCTGGCCTCCATCTTCGGCAGCGGCTTTTTGGTTATCGTCGCCGTTCTCGCTGATTCTGTCGGTCCCTACGCCCTGCCCGCCATGGCCGGAATCTGTCTTGTCGCTTACGGCGTTGGCGCCATTATCCGCTTCAATATCCGGCATGCGGAACCGGTGCTGGACGCCGGAAACGCCACCGGCCTGACATCCATATTCGAGCGTATCGCCGATATTGCCCTGGTGCCCGCCTATATCATTTCCGTCACCCTTTATATTCGCATTCTGGCTTCCTACGGCCTGGGCTTTCTGGGCAGTAACACGGAGTATAACCAGCGGGCCCTGACCACCGCTATTATCCTGTTTATCCTCTTTATCGGCGTCACCAAGGGCCTGCGCGTGCTGGAGGGACTGGAACGCTGGGCCCTGATCACCACCATGGCCATCATAGCCCTGATGATCGCCGCCTTTTTTGTCCATGATATGGGCGTGCTGGTCACGGGTGAGCTGACCCTGCCCGACCTCACGGACCCGTCATTATGGCAGATCGTCACCGTCTTGGGCGGGACCTTGATCGTCGTCCAGGGGTTTGAGACGACCCGCTATCTGGGCGACGAGTTTGACGCCCCGACCCGCATCAAGGCCAGCCGCAATGCGCAATTCCTGTCAACCGGGGTTTACATCCTGTTTGTTGCCCTGGCGACACCCATTATGTATACCTTGCCCGACGACGTGGCGGATAACGCCCTGATGGATCTGGCCGGGACCGTCGCCGTCTGGTTGCCCCTGCCGCTGGTGATCGCGGCAATTTTCAGCCAGTTCAGCGCCGCCACCGCCGATACCATCGGCGCGTCGGGCAATATGCTGGAATTCACCCGCCACAGGATCCCGGTCCGCCTCACCTATCTGATCATCTGCGGCTTTGCCGTGCTTCTCACCTGGTCCGCGGATACCTTTGAAATCCTCACCCTGGCCTCGCGCGCCTTCGCCTTTTACTACTTTATGCAATGCCTTGTGGCGTTCAGCGTGGCACAGACGAACAAACAGCGGATCCTGTTCCTGCTGGCCGCCGCCGGATTGCTCTTTATCACGATTTTCGCCGTGCCCGTGGGTTAGGGTTTCAACCCTGATCCGGCGCCTTGCCATCGCGGTAGGGGGTCAGCAGGGCGTAGCACATATCATGGATCGGGGTTGGTACGCCAAGACGTTTTCCTTCCGTGCAAAGCCAGCCCACCGTGCTGTCAATTTCCAGCGGCTTGCCGCGCTCCAGGTCCTCCAGCATGGAGGCCCGGGTGCCGGGATCCGCATGGGTCTGGCAAAATGCCACTTGCTTTTGTGCTATATCGCTGGAAATGGCCACACCTTTGCGCATGCCGACGGCGCAGACTTCCAGCATGGCCTGCAGGAATAATTCCTGCATTTCCGGATTAACGATCCATTGGCCCACTGACATCCGGGTCAGGCAGCCGATAATATGAAACGGCGCCAGCACGACAAATTTTTCCCAGACTGCCGGCAGTGGCTCGTCCAGCGCTTTCAGCTCCAGCCCGACCGCCTGCAGGGCCGCGGCCAGTTCATGATGCAAGGTCATATCCCGCGGCGTATAGGGGCCGAACACCGATCGCGTCACCTTGCCCGTATGCCGCAGCTGGCCCGGCGCATCAATAACCGCCGGAATATAGGTAATCCCGGCCGATACCCGATGCTCGCCGAACAGCTCCACCAGCAGTTCAACCCCGGACAGGCCATTTTGAAAGCTGATAATCTCCGTCTCCGGCCCGATCATCGGCCACATATCCTCGGCGGCCTTGGCCGTGTCCTGTCCCTTCACCGTGAAGACAACCGCATCCATCAAACCCAGCGCTTCCGCCTTGTCGGAAACGCCCTCGAATTTCACCGTGATATCGCCCGTATCGGAATGGATTGACACTCCCTCCGATGCCAGCACCTCAAGGTTTTTGCCCCGGGCCAGGACATATACGTCATACCCGGCGGATACCAGTTTCGCCCCAAAGAAGCCGCCAATGGCGCCCGCGCCCACAATCCCGATTTTTTTTGCCATCTCACGCAGACTCCACAGCACGGCGGCGGGCATAATTCTCAGCCGGCCACAACGCTTCCTGATCATAGTAAATATCAAACACCGCCGCCTCATTGCTCAAATCAACCCAGGGCAGCTTGGACCGGGTGAAGATATGAACATCCGGCGGCATTCGCGATGGCTCCTCCAGGGTCCCGACACGGAGATAGCGCAGGGCCGGCTTGCGGCCATAGTCACTCCACATCGCCGTCTGGCAATTGCTGCAATGATAGATATCATGGGGCCCGCCGCTTTGGGTCGGCACGGAGACGGGAGTCAGATCACCGCTTTTTATCTGAATATGCGCCGTCTCGATCAACGCGTTCATGACAAAGGCGCTGCCGGTCAATCGCTGGCATTCCGTGCAATGACAACAATGCACGAACATTGGCGGCGCCGTCATTTCATATTGTACTGCACCGCAAGCGCAGCTTCCTGGATAGGTCTCGGACATTGTGGATCTCCTGATACGGGTGGCTACGGTAGGAAATTATCCCGCCAACGGCAAGCGTCAAAACCGGCCAGGCCTGGAATCAGGCCGGATCAACAATAACAACACCAAGAGATGTCCGATAAAGAAAGGACACAAAGGTGATCGTCACCGCCAGAACAAACGGGGCAATCACAAAGCTGGACGTCACGAAAAGGACCATATCCCCGAGATCCGGATGCCGGAGGGCAATCACTATACCGGGCAGATAAAGCAGAACTGAAATCCCGACAATGGCGACAAGACCCAGAAAAATTGTCCCGATCAACGGAACAAGGATGTCCAGGATACGCCGGACAAAGAGACCAATCTGAAGCGGCTGATCAAGGGCAATGGCGGGAAACAGGAAGATAAAGGGCAGAAAGCAAAGATAGACCGCGGCAATGATCACGAACACGGAGCTGACCGATTTAACGCCAACCGCACTGACAAGACTGCCCCCCAGAAGATAACTGATCACGACAAACCCCAGAAGCGCGGCGGCAAATTTTATTTCGCGAAGCCCGAAGGCAAGGCCAAATCCCATCTCCCCCCGCAAATCGGGGCGCAGGACATATCGATGCCAGAAAACGGCGAAAATCGCGTAAATAAGTTCCTTCATCACCAGCGAGAAATATTCGGCGGCCGCGAGAAGACTGCTTTCCAGATAGGTCATGATGCCGGTAAGCAAAATGACCGGCACCGCTCTGATCAGGCAGGGCCAGCGGTGCGCCAGCACAAAGCGGAACGCATCGAATAAACAAATAGTGGGCCTCACCTCGCCGATCATCCTGTCTCCTTCACGTGGAAAATAGGCGACAGAGACTAAAGTTCGGTTAATTCGCGGTTCTCGGTAAATCCAAGGGCATCCAAACTAGCATTCTTTGATACTAAGCCTGGATTCCAATGAGGCTTCACAATGCTTTTTCTTGTAATATTCAGCCTTTTCAACATCACTGGCCACCCCGCCATGGCCGATGTAGTAAATATTGGAAAGAACAAGGCAACTCTTGTCATAATTTGCCTCACACCCGGCATTCAGATATGCCAGTGACTTATTTTGATCTCCCTTATTTTTTCGGGTCGGGAGCAACATTAACCCCAATTTATGACAGGCTTCGCCGACGTTCCCCCCAAGGCAGGCACGATCAAAAAAGAAGGCGGCTTTGGGTAAATTCTCGCGCGTGTCCTTGCCTTTTAAATACCTGTCACCTTGAACCTTACAGCTCTCATAATCTCCTTCATAACACTGATATTCAAATTCAGATTCATACAAAGATCTACTCGTATCCCTGCCCGCCGCGACGTCATCAAACAGCCGTTTTCCCTTGCAGCCGTCTTCGTCTCCGCGAAGGCAGGCCGTGTTATAGAGAGCTTGGGCTTTTTCAATATCCTCAGGCGTCGGGTCTTTACGGAGCATATGTAACTTCGCGGCCGAGTTACATCCACGGGTGATGCCGCCGCTACAGGCTTTTTCATGGTAAAAAATCGATTTATCTACGTCTTTTGGGATTTCGAAAATCCCGGAATAAAAGAGCGCCGCATACATGCAGGCTTCATTTTGATTGAGGCCACAGGCTTTGATGGACAGGGCCAGGGCTTTTTCATGGTCTTCTTCTACACCCCTCCCTCTGGCATAGCTCCCCGATAACACATGACAGGCATATCCATCCCCGGCATCGCATTTCACCGTATTGTCACGGATAGGATTGGCAACATTGCTAACAGTATTTGTCGTGACACAAGATGCCAACAAGATCGTAAAAAGAACACAAAGAAAAAACCGCAACACGAAAAACTCCCAATCACAAATACTATTTTTAAGAGTATAATAGGAAATTTTAAGGACAAGCTCAAGCGCAAAATACGCTGTCTGAAATGTTGAAAATAATCAGATTTTGGTGGAATGCAGGATGGTGATTGTCAGAAGTTATGGTTAATAAACATAGTTAATTTTTATGGTTAATTATTTAGTCTTACAGCTTAAAAACGGTAATAAGGGCTCCAAAATTTGCCAAAAAAATATGGTTAATAATTATAGTTAATTATTATGGTTAATTTTCGTTTACCATAAAAAAACGGCGACCCGAAAGCCGCCGTCTTGTTGTCCCTATGATCGCCCTGTTAGGCTTGCGTCAATTTATTTTTACGACGACGGCTCAAGAGGCCGAGGCCGAGAAGTGCGGCACCGAACAGCGGCAAGGCTGCGGGGATCGGTACAACGGAAATCACTGTGTTATAGACACGGAGATTACTCCAGTCCTTAGGCGACAAGTCCGCGAAAAAGCTTTCCTGAATGTCTTCAAAGTACCAGGCCATGGCATATTGGCCGGTATGAAGATAATAAACCTGGCCTTCGATTTTCGTCTCGAAATTCTTGCCCGACGTAATAGTGTCAATCTGCCCGACCAAAGTCAGGGCTTCGCCAAACCAGTCAGAGGATTCAAGAACCGTCTCTACAGCGCCAGGGCTCTGGTTAGGAAATGCTTTTGACGATTTTGGTGAATAAGAAAACTGGGATTTGCTGAAACCCGATGAGACGGAAAGTTCCGACCAGTTATCTTCGGGGCTACCGTCAAAGGTTGCTTGCCAGTCGGCAGCATCCTTGAAATCACCGCTGGGGTCGCCGCGGCCGTTATTGTTATAGCATTGGCCCCCACCTGCAGCATCCGGGCAGGTAAAAGTCGCCGCTGTCGCGGAATTGGATGCACCAAGCAACAGGCTCGCGCCGATCACGGCGGCGGCACCAAAGCCCAATACCTTAAGTTTCAAAGAAGTTATGTTGGTGGACATAATGCCCCTCCCATCAATAAAAATATAAATTACGCAATATTATGTAAAAAATACGCAACGACTAAACTTGGCGAATACCAATATCAATCAAACAGGTATTCTGAATTTATTAACGCTTATTTAACTAAAATTTTAAATGAATTCAAAGTAATATTTTTGACTGCAATTAACAGTAATTGCTTGAATCCAAACATTTATATGAGAAAAAACTCACTAAAACAGCCAATAATTATGGTTAATTTTTTGAACTTCCTACCAAAATCCCTGAAATTCCTGCTCTCAAATCATGGGCATAAATACCGTAATAGAAGGTAATCGAAGCCGAATCGAAGGTTTAATCCTACACTCGCTGCTTGATTCTTCCTCACCCATATCCCCAGATATACGGGTTTTCAAACCTCCCTATGCCGGCGTCAGGCACAAAAAAGGCGGCCATTGGGCCACCTCGTGTCTTGCCGGGATCTCTTCCGGGCAATTTTATAGGGGCTGACGCGTCAGCTCTTGTTTTTGATCAGGTCAAGTATCTTGATCGTCCCACTGGTTTCGATGGTTTGTGCGTCGGTGATATGCTGATCGCATCCGGTGGTCAGGCCCGTTCCGCAAGTTGTCGCGTTTAACAATGTCATGCCGCCAATGATCACCGCGACACCCAGACCAAGTACTTTGAGTTTCAAAGAAATAAAATTAACTGACATCGGCCCCTCCCGAAAAAATTTATACACATCCATACCGCTTTAACGACCCATCTTCTATGACGCCGGTTACAAAATGACCTCAAATCAGGTCCTTTTCACCGGTATGACCCAGTTTAACGAGTAATAAGGCAGAAATAAGGTGCCGATTGGCCTTTTTACGCATCAATGGATTGAACCTGGCAGTTTCCCTGCTACTCTGGCGTCATGGAACTCTATCTCACCCTTATCCTCGTCAGCCTCGGGCTGGTGCTGGTCCCCGGACCCAATGTGGCGTTGATCATTGCCAATGCCATGCGCTATGGCACGCGATACGGCCTTTGTACCGTTGCCGGGACCACATGCGGCATCGCCCTGCAGCTTGCCCTGGTGGTTGTCGGAATTGGCGCCCTGCTTGATTTTGCCGCCAATGTCCTGATCTGGGTGAAATGGGCGGGCGTGCTCTATATGGTGTATCTGGGATTTCGGACCTGGCTCACCTCACCCGAAGACCTGTCCCTGATCACGGCGCGCAAAGCCCCGGCCCTCACCCTTTATTGGCAGGGTCTGGGCATCGCCGTCCTTAATCCCAAGACCCTGATTTTCAACGCGGCCTTCCTGCCGCAATTTGTCGCGCCGGGCGGCAGCTACGCCTGGCAGCTCGCCGTCGTCTCCGCCATCTTCCTGACCACGGTCACCATCGGCGATTCCATCTGGGCGGTGTTTGCCGGAGCCTTGCGCCCGGTCATGCTGAAATTCCAGCGCCTGCGCAACCGGGTCACCGGCCTTTTTTTTGTCGCCGCCGGTATCGGCCTCGCCTTGAGTGACCAGCGGAAATAGCCCCCTCACCCCTCATCCAGAAAGCCGCGCATGCCGGATCGTTGTGGGGTGAAATCCAGCTCAAACAGGTCCTCGCGCGTCGCCACCGTGGGTCCGTCTTCCATGGCACCGGCTTTTGCCTGCAGGGATTGAACATCACGCCACACCGCGCCCTTGACCACATCGAGCAACGGGGCATTGTCATTGGCCGCCTCTTCGGGGTCCGATGCGGCAAGAAGCCCGATCTCCGCCTCGCCCCGCGGAATGATGGCATCGGGCCCTCTGTCCGGATCTGTGCTTTCCTTGTGCTTATATTTCAAACTCATGCTTCCCCCTCTGTGGTTTCGCTGATTAGGATGTTGAGAAATACCGATGTTTTTTGCCTGAAACACCGCTTACATAAGCCGCCATGCCATGCCCGAACGTGCTCAGGCGGACAGCACGACCGGCATGGACATATGCCTCCGTCTGTTGCCGATCACCTCTGCGAACGGACCCGCGAAACGGCAGGCGCGACAGAAAATCCCCGCGATTGACATAGCGGGTGATCCGCACGTGAGACGTGATGTTTTTGGCAAAAACCTTATTGCCGATGCGCGGACAGGCAAAGGCGTGAACCCGCTTTGCCAACAGGAACCGGGCCGCCAGAACCGCCAGGGCGGCGCCCATGGAATGCCCGGTGAGGATAACATTTTCCCCGTTGATCCGCTCCCGCCGGAGGGCCGCCACCAATTGCCACATGGCCTGGTGATAGCCCTCATGCACCAGCCCGGGCCCCATCCAGGGCACCAGATCCGTAGACATATTGGCTCGATAGGGACCGGAGCCTGAGCGCGAAAAAGCGCTGCCCCGAAAGGCGATGACCGTCAGGGCCCCGCGCCGGCCAATCCAGGCGAAATGCGAATTCCGCCTCACCGCCCGGTAGCTGAACCCCAGTTTGCGGGCCGCTGCCGCCCCCTCATCCAGATAGGCGATTTTCGCGCAAAGAGCCGCTTCAACCGGTGTCATCCGTCGTCCGCATTTTTGTTGTGGCCGACATTTCCGGCGATCAGATTGACATAGTGAAACAACCTGTCCATTGCCTGATTGTCCCAGCGGGTCGGTGTCAGGGCACTGATGATGGTTGCCAGGGTCACCAGAAGGGTCAGAACCTCGAACGCCAGCAAGATGGCGCCTTCCAGCAGTGACGGGGTCAAATACATGGCCAAATTCTCCTTGATTTTGCCTTAAGGGGTAAAGGGTTTGAACATCTGGCCGAACCAGGCGGCAAATGTTGTTAACGTGACAAGGACGCCGCCTGTGATACCGGCAAGTTTCAAGGCGCCCCGGCCCATGCTCACCTGCAGGGTCAGCAATTTCACATCGTCGCGCAGTTCCACCATATCCAGATGCAGGTTTTCCACCCGCGCCCGCAGGGCTCCGATTTCCTGTTCAAGCCTGTCCATCAACGTCTCCTGAATATCTAAAGAGGGGATTACCCGGCGGCGAGAAGACTGAACCAGCAACTGTCATGGACCAGAACCTGCCGGTTGGCACCGGAGTTCTGCCAAACGGCCACCTCAAAATAATCCCCGGCGGTTACCGGCAGAACCGGCGACATGACCGTTTGCATGGTGACACCGGCAACTGCCGCCGTCCGGCTGAAAGCCCGCCCGGCATATGTGTTGGCGCCATTTTTATAAATCTGCACTTCGCGGAAATTGGCGCTGTTGTTGTCCCAGCGGATTTGCGCTGTCAGCTGAACTTTCGGAACGCCGGGCGGGATGGTCAGCCGGCTGCCGGTTGCGTTTGGATCATGGAAGCTGTCCGTATCATAAGCGGCCGCCTGCCAGTCCAGAATTTGTACCGATCCCGTCGCCACTGTCTGATCCAGGGTTTTACTCACCAGCGCCCCGCCAGGGCTGGTGCCGCCGCTGCTGGCCCCTCCCGTAACGGAATGATCACTGAGGGCCAGAACATTGCGGCCATCGCAATAGAATAACCGGGTTTGTGTATCCAGCACCTGACCGGAGGCGCCCTTGCCGGTTTGAACCGTTGCGCTCTGGCCGCTCCTGTTGGTGATCATGAAGGGACGGCGAAATGCGGGTATCGTCACCGTAAAAGCGGCGCCGGGTGTCCCGCCAATCCCCTGATGCCAGGCGCGACGGAAATCCGCTGCGGAAAGAGAGAAATCTCCCGCCGTTGCATCATGACCGGAAATATCCTCGCACAGAGCCTTTTCCAGCAGGGCATCGGCATCATTGGAGGTGACGTAAGCCAGCGCCTGGCTTTCGGCGATTTGCGGTAAGTCCAGTTGGGACATGTTAAATCTCCTTTACGGCCGGGTATCCGCGGCCGATGGTTTCTGAAAGTTGATAAAGCTTGAGGGACAGCACCGGGAACCCGGTCAAATCCTGGTTGAAATCTGCGTTGAATTCCGCCAGTTCATAGGCATATTCCGTAGCGTCAGAGAGATATTTCGACACCGTTTTTCCCGCATGGGTAAAGACGAGCTCATAGCGCTCATGGGTTTCCGATAACGGGACAATCCCGTTCAGGCCGCCGCCGCCAATCCGGGTGCGCCGCTGCCAGCCCAGATACAGCCTGTTGTCGCGCCGTGTCGCGGTAATCTGAACCGGCGCATAGGGCCGTAAATCCTTCCCGGTCAGGGTACGGATTTCCGCCGGGGCCAGTTCCAGCGATTGCCCGGCCCCGACCCCCTTGAACGACCGGGGAAGGTTCAATTCACCCAGCGGGGTAAAGCCCCGCCCCAGGGCCTCTTCGCTCAACAGAAGCACTCTCTCACCGGTTTGATGGCTGTGCCGGGCGCCTTCGGTTCCCCGCCGGCCACGGATCAGTGTTGCCAAATGATAACTGCCATCGCCATTCTGGCTGACCTCGGCGAACTGGAGTATTTCATCCCCCACCAGCAGGGCATTCCCGCCGTTCAGCAAGGCCGCCTCGGATATGGTTTCCAAGGCCCCGCCGCCATTTACAAAGCTCACATCCAGGCTGTTCACCCGGTCGGTCTGCCACGGCGTGTCGGGGGCGGGCAGTGCCTGCAGGGCAATACCCCAGCTGGCATTTTCAAATACCGTTCCCGCCAATTGATACCGCTGATCATCACGGGCAACGTGTAGCGCGCCCCTCTGGACCCCGGGCTGATAGCGATCCAGGGCGAAATAATAGCGGCTGCCGCTGCCGGCCGTCGCGTCCTGATCGCGCAACAGGGGCAAATCGAGAATGAACA
Source organism: Sneathiella marina (assembly GCF_023746535.1). Taxonomy (GTDB): domain Bacteria; phylum Pseudomonadota; class Alphaproteobacteria; order Sneathiellales; family Sneathiellaceae; genus Sneathiella; species Sneathiella marina. The sequence goes on from NZ_CP098747.1 coordinate 2,553,654, forward strand.
TGTCGCCATGCGTTCCCTGACGGATCAGCACCTGTTCGTAGCCCGTGCCCGCTTGCCCGGAAACACGGGAGCTGTAATCAAAGGCGGAAATTGTTTTTGCTGTCACGGACAGGCTCATATCAGCGCCCAGATTAACCTCGGCCAACCGCATGACTGCATCGCCCGCCGGCAAGCTGACCTCTATCACATCTGCCGGGTCCAGCAGCAGATAGCGAAGCGGCAGCCGGGCGGTGAGCGACTGCCGCTCCGCCCAGAGGGCGTAAAGTGTTTTTTCCGCCGTCTGCCGGGCACCGTCCGCCGTCAGGGCCAGGGGCAAATTCCGGCTCAGGTGGTTGCGGCCGAACATGGTCGCGGTCGGCTGACAGCTACGCTTTTCCGATTGGGACCCCAGCTGATAGCCCGCATCCGCCGCCAGGTACGTCACCGAAATCCGTTCCGGCAGCTCGCTTTCCTGAACTCTTTGCAGGGTTGGTGGGGCCAGCAACTGGTCATGGTCCAGCAAGAGGGCCCGTTGCTGGTTGCGGGGAATAAAGCTGAGCTTCTCGTTGCTTTCCACCACATCAAAAAATCCGTACTGGCGAAGCGGTTGCAGGGCATCGGCAACGGACATGGACCGGTTGACCACATATCCCGGCAGCGGGGTTTGCAGCCTGTCCGTATCAAATTCCGCCGCGGACAGGCCCGCCCGGGTACAGAGGTCACCGACCACCCGCCCCAGATCCGCCGCCCCGCCCGAGCGGCGGCGGAGAAATAACCGCCGCAGGCCGACACCGGCATCAAATACCAGCAGGCTATCGCTGGACGCCTCATAAAGGTTTTTGGTGGTGCCGGTTATCCCGTCAAACCGGGTTAAATCGACCCGGTCCTTTTCCGCCAATGTCCCGGCGTCGAGATAGACCCCGTACCGCCCTGCTTCCACATAAAAAAGCTCGGAATTGCCATGGCCATGGCGCAAGGACAACGCGCCGTTCAAGCCGCCTGTATCGCGGCGGGCGCTCACGGTGGCGGAGAGCAGCGACCATTTGAAAATCCGGTGGTCATTTTGCAGGACCAGCTCTTCGCTGACCGGCAAATAGGCCACCAGCCGCGTCACGTTATTGCCCTCCCCGCCGCTACCGCCCCGCGGGGTCAGGTCCGCCGCCGCGATGTGATGGCGGGTGGAAATGACATTAAAGCGGCCTCCCTCCACGTCCGGGGCGCCGAAAATCGAGACATGGACAATCTCCAGGTCACTGATCGCTGAGGTGCCAAGCTGGCCTGACATGACAATCCAGCCGTCCTCGCGCTGATCGGTCACGGCGCCTGTACACACCTTTGCGGCGGTTTCGATTTTTGCCACCAGCTGCAAATCCTCGTCGAACACGGCAACCTGGCCGTTCTGCCGGGAGCCGAAAACCTGGACCCGCGCACCGGTCAGCCTGGAAACACAGTCCGTGGAAAAACCCAGCGCCGCAATGCCGGGCGGCAAGTCGGTGGTTTTTTCCAGGGTCAGCGCGGCCGCTTTGACCCGGTGCAATTGCCGTCCGCTTAACAGCCCGAAGCCTGTCCCGATCCAGAACCGCCCCTGCCGGTCCAGTGAAAAGCCGCTGGCAGCATCGGGAAGACGGGGAAAATCCCGGCCGATTTTCGCAGCCTGGACAACGGTCAGATCCTCCACCTTAATTTTACGCACCAGATCGACACCGTCCGCGACCTCGTAACTATAGGCAAATCCCCGATCCCCATCATACGCCAGCGACCCCGGCTGAAGACTGGGCTGCCTGCTGCTGGTCAGCGGATAAACAATGTCGGGCTCCGTGCTCACCAGCACCTCGATATTGGGCAGCCGGTTGCCAAAATCAGTCAGGGGGAAATCCTCGAACACCAGATAACAGAGGCCGCGATAAGCCGGCACCGCGTCTGCGCCAAGGGCCGCCGACATCACGCTATCGGGCAGTTGCGTTTGTGTGCCGGGATAAAAGCGGACGCGCAGGCCCGGCGCGATCACCGCGCCCGCCGCTTCGCGATCATAGAGGATCACGCCGTCCGCCCAGATTTTAATCAAGGCGGCAATCTCCCCTGCCGCGATGGCGACAGCGAAACTGCTGGAATAGGACATGCCCGCGGGTTGGCGGGGGCCCCCGCCTTTGCCGCCACCGCTGGCCGGGGTCCGGGTTGCCCGCCAGCCGGAGGTCCAGATGATCGTGCCGCCAAGCCGCATGGTGCCATAGATATGGGGGATCGGCCGCCCGTAGCTGGCGCCGGTGACTTTCAGATCACCAAGCTGCGATCCGGTATTTTCCGGGGTGTCGGGGAACAGAACCTGCCCCAATGCCGTTCCCAATGTCCAACCGGCTGCAGCTCCCACACCGGTTACGGACCCGATACCGGCACCAACAATACCCAAAGCAAGGCTTCCCATCAGCCCCCCTCCCGCAGGCGGAAAACCGCAACGGGCGGCCCCACATGATGCAGGTCTTCTTCCACCACCTGACGCCGTCCGGCATGGGCATGGATCACGGTAGACCCGGTATCTGACGTCGCGAGAAAGCCCAGATGAGCCGGGCATCCCTGCTCCATGAAAACACCAATATCTCCGTTTTTATAAGTACTTACGGATATATATTTCAGCTGATCATGAAGATCCTGCAGGAGAATCCTCCCGTCCTGCCGGCGGCCATAGCCGCGCCGGTCCTCAAGCCCCAGATCAAACCGGCTGGCCACGCAGACCAGCAGCCCGGCGCAATCCACACCGCGCCGGAAATCACGTCCCTGATGGCGCCAGCGCACCCCGATCCAGCGGCGGGCTTCGCCTATCAACAGCTCTGCTTCAGGCATCCGCGTCCTCCGTCAGGGCATCGGTCCCGGGGATATGCGGAAAGCCGCGAAAATTGATCTGGTTGGCAAAGTGATCCCGGCAGGTGGCGAAGCTTTTGTCGCAGCCCCGGGTCACCGTGACCCCGTCACCGGGCTCAATATCAAAGGGGGCGGCCAGAAACAGGGTCACCTGTTGCGATCCCGGCTGCCAGTGACTGATTTCAAGACGGCGACCGGCATTCAGGCCGCTGGTAAAGGACAGCACCCCGCCGACCGGCTCGCCCGCCTCTGCGGCATAGTCCGACAGGATAAACTCACGGCGGCTCACAACCGCGGCCACCTGATCCTTTTTCATCAGCGCCGCCGTATCGACGGTGCAGGCCCCATCGCCGAAATCGGCCCGGCAGGTGGGCCCGTATGTCTCGCCGATTTGTGTCAGCAGCGCCTGACTCAACCCGCGCAGTTCGGCGGTAAATTGCTGATCGATCAGCGACAGCTCCCCCAGCCAGCCCGTGCGAAGCGGGATGCTTCCCATGCTCAAATCCTGCCAGTTGACCATGAAAATATGGATTTGGGCATGGTCATACAGGCCCGATAAAAGATCTGTTTCGGTGATCGCGTCACTGTCTAAATATCCAATGATATCAAGGTTATCGACCGTAAAGCTGTCGGAATTGGTGATGGCCGTCCGGGAATATCCCTTGTCCGCCTCATATATGTCGCCGTCAATATCCAGATCCTGGTCAAAATCGGTGAAAAACATCCCCATCCCATCGGTCCGCCGGAGCCGCCAGCAGGTTACCAGCGAGGTCAGGTCGCCTTGCAGATGCGCGGCCATTGCCGGGCTGGCGGATTTCATAGGCGGATCTCCACCAGCTTGATGCTTTGCCAGTGATGCACATCCGGCCCCGGGATAACCGCCTGCAGCAGATCCGTATCAAAGCGCACGGGCACATCGAACTCACAGGCCAGCGATATATCAACGGCCTCCGCCGGCGGCAGCTCAAGGCTGAGGATACCGCTGGTCGCGTCAACGGACCAGCCACTTGCCTGCTCTGACCCGGACAGGTACAGATGGACAGTGCCCGGGGCAATCTTGTTCAGCAGCCGGTCATAGGGTGCGGCGGGCAAATCCTCATCCACATAGCGCTTGAAAATCTGAAACTCGGTTTGCACGCCGTTGCCGGTGCCGATGGTTTGCCGGGGCATCCGGAAATCGGAAAAATCCTTCAGCCGGAAGCCATAAGCCCGCCCCCGGCGCGCATGAAAGAAATTGAGGATGGCTGTCCATTCGGCCCCGCGGCTCGGGCTTAAATCCACGGAATAGTCGCGGCGGGCCTGCGCCCAGTTGATATTGCGCTGCTCGTGACCGGAATTGAGGACCTGCACCGTGGTTGAAAACCGCGGACCTCCGCTGGCGCCATAGGACACCGTGGTCGGAAACCGCACGTCGTGAAAACTCATGGCTTATCCATTCCTTTTCAGTTGTCGCTGGGCCGCCCGCAAGGCGTCGCCTTGAATCTGGGCCTGACTGCGACGGAAACTGTCGGCATCAGGTGTGGTGATATGGAACGACAGGTTGATCGTGGGAGCTGCGTCTCGATGGTCATTTTTCCGTTGTTGTTGAGGGGTTTGCACCGTCACCTTCTCCCCCCGTGTCAAGCGCAGGCCAACCAGGTTGCGATCGGTCCCGGCGGCCCCGCCCACGGTAAAGGCACCGCCGTTGGCAAATCCGGGAAACATCCCCGCCAGAGAGGAAATGGCCCCCGTCAGCAAGCTATTGTTGGTACCGGTAGAGGGCGTGGTTCGCTTTGAGCTGCCCAAAACCTGATGGCCGAGTTTCAGCAAATCCCCTTCCAGCCCCTTGAGGACGGATTTGAAATCGCCGCCCTTGATCATCAGCTTGCTGAAGGCAGACCCGAACGCGCTCTCCAGTGTCTTGCCCGCCCGCCCGGCTATGGCCGGCAAATCTGCAAGATCGCGGACCAGCGGATCAAGGCCGCGGCGTCTTCCCGCTGTCAGGCCGCTGAGCGTATAGCCAAGGCCGAGCACCTGCCGGGTCAGGGCCCGGGCGTCACGCGCGGCCTTGCGGCTGTTGCCGGACAAATGATCCAGCATTTTCAACCCTTCCTTCAATTGCGAAAGCTCCGTCATTTCCGTTCCTTCAATCCCGCGTCCATACATTTCAATGACATTTCAAAAAGATCCTGTAACAAATTGATTTCAAACATATTTGGGAGCATCCCAAACCGGGTTTCCACATCCATCGCCAGCTGCGAGGGCGGTATCGCCCCCGGTATTTCCCGCCGGCCATAGAAGGGCAGCAATGCCAGCCACCAGTTGCTCACATGCTGCAGACAGGCGGGCAGCTGTGCTGCTGCACCGGGTTTCGCCCGCCCAGCTTTTTGATACACCGCCCGCCGCGTCACCCCGCCGCCCAGATCCTCGGCCATCCAGAGCTGATGCCGAACCCAGGATTTGAGGCGATCGGCGGCTAGGGCAAAAAATGCGCTCTGTCCTCCACGAAGCTCACCACCTGCTCGCGGATCCACAGCTGCTCCGTATATAGCCGCCGGGCATTATCTGGCGTGCAGGGAAATTCGGCGCCGTCATAGTCTATTTTCTCCCAGCGCAAGGTCAGAGCCGCCAGCCGTTCCAGCAGCCGGTTCTCCAGATCCATGGCTGTTAAATCCAGTTGCCGGTCGCGCAGCTGGCGATCGATTTGCTGGCGCAACAGATGCCGGTAGCTAAGCGCATCCTCTCCTTGCAACCAGATCACCGCCGGCAAGTCCGCGCCGGATTTGGGATGCCGCAGGGTCAGCGGTGCCCCGGTTTCCGCCCGGGCCTGGCACTCAAACCGGGAAAGATCAAAATTTGGGTCAGACATGAGCATTCCTTTTGGGCTGTTCATTACGATATACTGCGGGTGATCATCAGGTTGCTGCCAGTGGCCGCATCAAAGCGCGCCGTGAACGGCAGCGTCAGGGTTACGGGGCCGTCGCCCGGCACCGCATTGTCAGCGCCCGTATAGAGGATATCCGGCAGGGTCAGGGTCAGGTTTCCAGCATTGCTGTCCAGGGTAATTTGCAGGCTGCTGGCCGTCCCGGCGCGGAATTTCTCCAGTAAACCGGCGCTTTCAAAGAAACAGAGCATCTCACCGCTAACCGTTGATTTTCCAGCATAAATCGATGATGCCGCGGCAGCCCCCACAACATAAGTCGGCGCCAGGTCATTCTCGATCAGCAAATCCAGCCCGGCAACGATAGCAAGGGGATTTCCGCCCTCCAGCACCGCCGCCGAAAAGCTGTCAAATGGCGCGCTGGCGGGCGCCGCGACTGGTGTCGCGTCAAGGGTATCAGTCGCATAGCGGACCGCCTGCCCGATCATGGAAAACTGCCCGCGCACCAGCGCGTCCGGCTTGATGGACAGGCTCAGCTTGTCAACCACGCAGCCGGTCAGCCGCTGATAGGTTCCGATATCACGAAAGGCCCGCTCCAGGGTAAAGCTGGGCTGATTTGTCCCGGTTTTCAGGATATCCGATGACCAGTCCGATTGCAGGGCGGCGGCCAGCAGATCGTCGAAGGCGCCAGCGGCAAGCTCGAACCCCAGATCACCGGACACGCTTTCCTGCCCGTGAAAGACTCCGCCCTGTTGCCGATCGGCGCGGATTTCATCGGCCTCAAACAGGGTTTTCGATAACCCGATATCACAGCTGGTATGACGCAACACCGTCATCTGCGGTGCTGACGGTATCTCGCCGAACGCCGCCTCCCGGGTATAAAAAAGGCCATGCCGGGCCCCGGATGCAATTCTCATGAGTTTCTCCTAGAAATAGCTGCGCCACTGAAGGGACAGCGGCAGGGATGTCTGTTTCAACGGCGATGGGGCCGAACCGGGAACGGTGGAACCAAGACTGGCCACCCCCAGATGGACCAGCTGATCCTCAAAGGTCAGCTCAAGGCCCGGATAAAAATGACGGCGCAGGGCGGCCACCGTGGCCAGCGCGTCCTGGCGGTCGGGATCATGGACAGTGATCCGGTAGGTCCCGGAATGATGCAACGGCATCTGCGCCCCCAGCAACACGGATTTCGCCGGGTCGGGCAACAGCGCCACTTCCAGATACGCCGTGCCATGGGTCGGGCGAAACGGCCGTCCGGGAAAGGCGATATTCGCCGATTGATAGGCCAGAAGATGGGTATCAAGGGCCGCCTGCAGGCTGGCATAGCTCATTGATAGGTCACCTCATACAGGATCCCGGCCCCCAGATCGGCGGGCACCACCTGCATCAGGGTGACCAGCACCTGGCCCAATTGCAGGTCATCATCGATGCGGGGCACCATGTCTGCGCATTCCAGCAAGCCATGGCGACAAGCCGGTACAATAACTGTATCGGCTGCGGTGTGACGGACGGACAACGGTTTCTCCGTTGCCACAAAGCGGATGGCCACGGAACGGGTGGTCTCCACAAGCGTCGATCCGGGCACATGGTCACCGGCGGTTTTACGGATCAATTGGCCCGATTGCGCCACATCCCCGGCGGCGGTAAAGGCCCGCTGCACGGCGCGTCGAATGGTTGCGTTTTTCATGATCTAGCCCCGCGCCAATGTCTGGGCGGAAACCCGCGCCCCGATTTGCCGGAGCAAACGATAGACGAAGCTGCCGCCGCGCCCGCCGGTCTCATACGTCAGTTCCAGCGCGCCGATCCTTTCCTTCACCGCCCGGCGTCCGTCCAGCCCTTGCGTGTCCTGTAAAAATGTCGCCGCCAGTTCCAGCGCGGCGGTGCGTAACGCATGGGGCAAGCCGGTCAGAGCCCGGCCGTCGCGGTCATAGACGGCATTGCGCGGCCATTTCAGCCCCTGATCCCAGATGAGAACCCTGCCCGGATAGCTGTAGCTGTCAATATGCAGGCTGGCCCGGATCAGCGCCTGTTCGCGCTGCCCGCCGGTGGCGCTGCCCCAGTCGTCAAGGGCGAGCGCGGCGAAATGGCTATCGGCCTCGGCCAGCGACACATAGCTCAAGGCGCCGGTAATGCCGGTACCGGTTTCTGTAATAAGCGTCATGAATTCCGTTCCTGAAAGGGACATGGGAGGGAAGCGGGAGTGTGCGCCCCCGCTTCGATTTCAGAGTTGGCTCTACCCGGCGAGGCGGACGGCAAGCGCCGGACGGACCAGCGCCACACCCCACAGGATGTCAAACTCCCAGACCACCTGTTTATACTGGCGGCTGACTTCCAGCCGCAGCGACAGGCCGGTCACCGGGTCGGTCATGGACAGGATCTGGTTGCCCAGCCCCAGCTCCTGGGAGCTTTGCGCCAACGGCCGGTTGGCGAAGGCGAAGGCATCGCGGTTGAACACCAGATTGACCACATGATCGCCGACGAAGGTCAGTGCCGCCTTATCCGCCGGGCTTTGCTGCAGGGCCGGTGTCAGGGTCACGGTTGCCTCCGTGCCCGATAAATCGCTGGCCCCGGTAACGGCATATTGCTGCGCGTCCCCATCAATGGTGAAGATATCCCCCACCGCCGGGGCGGTTGTCAGCCCGCCCAAGATCAGGCTATGTCCCGAGTGTCCCGCGCCCTTGACCAGCGGTGTCCCGGCGGCGGCGGTGACATGGGTCGGCACATGATCGTCACTATGCCAGTGGATGCCATATTTTCGGCCGATCTCGCCGTCGATCTTGACCCCGTCACTGCCTGCCCGATCCGCATCGGCAAAAGCCGCAAGATTAAGCGCCTGCGCCTCGGCTTCAAAATCGAGGACGCCGAAACGGTTTTCCTTGGGCGCTTTTTGTTCCAGCAGCAACCGGCGGGCCGCCGTGGCGTCGGTGGCATCCTTGGCAAAGGGGGTGGTCCCCGCCGTCCCCACTAACCCGGGAATGCCCACATATGTCGCATGGATGGACTGATTGACCGCATTGGCCAGCGCCCGGATTGCGGCACTTGCCTGCACGGGGAGGAAATTATCGCGCATATCCACTTCCATCATTTCCTTGTCGGTCAGATAGAAACTGGCTTTTTTCCAGTTGGTCAGCTCGATTTGCACTTTTTCAAGGGCGCTGTCTTCGGGCGCCTCGGCGGTGATACCGGGTGTCACATCCTCCGCTGTCAGGGCGGAGGGGAGGATTATATCCACCGTATCGCCTTTGGCCGCGGCGTCCGCACTATAGTCGCCATTGACCAGCCGCGGCATCACCGCCTGTTCGCGCAACGCCAGCAAACCGCGGGCCAGTATTTTCGGCATGGCTGCCGAGATATCATTTGTCATGAGATGTCTCCGATTGGGTAAAAGTCGGTTGTGAGATAAAGCCCGTCCCGGGCTGGTGCCGCCTCTCGCGGACTTAAAAATACAGGCGTTGCAACACAAAAGGTCATCCGAGCAGTGTCACCTTGCCCGCCGCAATATCTTCGAGGCGGGTATTGAGCGCCCATTGAGAGCGCCCGGAAATTTCGCCGCCGCCCGTATGACTGCCAGTGCTGCTACCACTGGCCGGGTCCATGCCGCTGCCCCGCCGTACCAGCGGATCAAAGGCACGGGCAAAGACCGGGGATCCGCGAAATTCTTCCAGCAGGTCATCGGCGGTCATCAGCTCGCCCTCCGTGGTTTCGCGCAACGATCCATCGCTGGCCAGCACCCGAAGGACGGGCGCCCCCGCCTCTTCCACCAATGTCAGCGCCGCTTCCAGATGGGGCAGGAGCAATTCGGGGCTGCCCCTGCCTTTGAGGACCGCTTCCGTCGCTTTATGGGTTTTCAGGTCCTGGTGGTTCTGCGCCTGCAGTTCCTCAATCCGCATTTGAGCCTCCGCCGCGGCGGATTGCCGGGCCCGGGCGCTTTCCGGATCCGGGGCCAGCTGTCGCCAGGCTGCCAGTTCCCGGGTCGCCCTTTGCGCCGACTTACGTTCCTTTTCAAGGGCCGAGCGCAATCCCGACACATCCAGCTTTGCGGCCAGTTCCGGGACCAGCCGGAACCCGGCATCGCCAGCTTCGTACAAGGGCTGGAACTGCTCTGGTACAGGGGTCAAATCTTCTATATCAACGGGAAAGTCAAACATGGGCACCTCACTAAAAAAGCCCCGGAAAACGGGGCTGCCAAAAGGGAATGTAAAATCTGCGCACCGGTTTAGCCCCCGCCTGCCCCATTGACGGACAGGCTGTCACTCAGCAGGCCGCGTTGGCGGGCCTCGGCCAATAACTCATCCTGACTGATATCCCCGTGCTGCCGGGCCGCCATCAGGAACTGCATATCCGCCGCCCTGTCCCCGCTGCCTGTCGCACTGCGGCTGACACCGATGGCCCCGAAATCGGCAATTTCCAGCCACCGGGCCAACAGGGCCAGCACCGCATTGAGGCTATCCTCCAGGTTCATGGTCATGGCACTGAGCGGTGACAGGGCATCGGCGGCATCCAGCGCCCGCCCCGTTGCGGTCTCCCGCCCGGTCGGGGTTTCGAACTGCAGCCCGAACTGCTGCATGGCCGCCTCCAGCGCCTCCAGCTCTCGCGCCCCGGCGGCCAATGCGGCGCCGCTGCTTTCCACATAATAATAGCGGCCCTCATTTTCCGTGGTGGTCAGCACCTTGTTCGGCCCGACCTCGATGGCGCCATCGATTTCCGGATCATAGCCGGACGCCGCCAATATGGGAAAAGACGCCACATTCAGCGCGTTGCGCTGATCGGAACGGATCTGGTAATGCTCCAGATTGAGAAAGGCCAGGTCTTCCAGCGGCGGCGCCGCCTCCAGAAATCCCGTGCGGTTGGTATACAGGGTCACCAGCGGAATCCGGCCCAGACTGTTCTCGCCGCTCTCGCGCAACTGCCAGTCACCGCGGTCATCGGCCCGGTACAAAGACCAGCTCTGCGGCTCCAGCACCCGGATCTGCGTCACCTCCTTTTCCTCAAAGCCCTGATAATCAGTCGCTTTTTCGCGGATGCGAACCTGCGTCAGGACATTATCCTGCCCGCAGATATCCCATTGGGCGCCGATAAGCTGGTCCGCCGTCACCTGTACCGCATAGGGCCGGGCATCCGGCCCGCCCTCTGTATGGGCGGGAAAATCCACCAGCACATGGGACAGGCCGTTGACCAGGGCATCCTGAAACCAGTCGCGGGCAAAAATGTTCAATCCGCGCCCCATCAGGTCCATATTCTGTAGCAGGGCCACAAGTACGGGTGGGGTGGCGGTGTCAATGATCAGCGGCTCTGCCAGAACCCGGCCGGTCAGTTTCTGCACGGTCCGGCGAAAATAATTGCGCAGCACGGACCGGCGGGCCCGCTCCGCATAGGTGCGGCCATGTTCTGCCGGATGCCGTGGTAAATAGCGGCTACCCGCCGCCTGCATCGCCAGACTGCCGCCCATTAAAGCTTGTGGCAGGGCCCAGCGGCGCGCCATGCGCGCATAAGCCAGAGAGGGTGTCGAGGGATCATTCATGCGTCCATATCCTGTTGTCTTTTTTGCGGATACCCGGTGAGCCCGTTAAAGGCCTCGCAGACCGCATCAACCTGATCATCATGCAGGCCGCCGGGAAACCCTTCCAGCTCACTCAGGAAGGCCTCGTTCCACGGCCCCGCCACCAGCAGGACATTGCCCACTTCGGCTTGTCCGGCGAAGGGTTTCGCCCGCACATATTTACTGCCGGTCACCGGTTGCGTCGAAATCCGGTATCCGGCCAGCAGCCGGGCCAGAGACTGGGTCTGGGACTTGCCCGCCTGCCCCGGATCCTGCGGCAGGGCAACGCCCACCCGCCGGCCATCCTGTTCCGCCAGCGTCCGCAGGGATTTCTCCACTTCATGGGGAGATCCCTGAAACCGTTCCACATGCTCCACATAAAACACGCCGCGATCATCGCAGCTCACCTTCGCTCCGACGGTCCAGTCGCGGGGCTGGCCCGGTTCGCCGCGACATGAGGCCAGATCCCATCCGCGGATGCAGTGGCGCTGACGAGCCGGCGCGGCGGCGACAATGGGAAACCAGCTGCGGCGAAACACCACCCCGGCATCGGGCCGGATTTTCCAGTTGCCGCGCAGCAGCCGTTCCCGGTCAACCGTGGCAAGGGTCGCCAGATTGGCCTTATATCCCGGATCCTTTTTCATCAGGATCCTGTTATCCTCCACGTTGGCCGCAACAAAGGTCACCGACTTGGCCACCTGCCCCGGATATCTGGCTTCCAGCTTATGCCGGTCGCCGCTCCATTTCAGGCTATCCTCATGGCGGATAAACCAGCGCAGCCGACCGGATCGCTCCGGCCGGGGATAGCCGGTTTTGGGGCTGATCCACCAACGGACAAACTCCGCGACCCAGCTATCCGCATCGGGATTACAACTGGCCCGCACATAGGGCCGGCTGCCGGACAGGGAGCGATTGCGGCTCAGCAGGTAAAAAAACTGCGACTGGGAAAAATGCGTCAGTTCATCAAAGCCCAGATAGCTGATCTGCGCCCCTTGCCAGTCAAACTTGTTCTTCTCATGCTCCAGATGCCCGAAACTGATGATGCTGCCGGCGGGAAACCGCCAGCTCAAGGTACTTTCCCGTGCCGTCCCGCCCATGTCGCCATACAGACCCGATGCCGTATCCCAGAGGCCACCTTCGTTGCGCACCTGTTTCACGGTCCGCCGGAAAATCACGGCGCGAAACTCGCTGTCATGCAAATGCCTGAGGGGTTCCATCAGCAAGGCAAAACTTTTCCCCCCACCGGCCGCACCGCCATAAATGGCTATGTCAGCCGCGGACGACAGGAACAGCTCCTGCGGTCCGGCTTGCGGTTTAATCGCGTCCATTTTCGGGCAAATACAAACGGGGCGCCTTGAAGGACGCGGATCCTGTGTCATTGGCGGCGACGGGACGGTCGCTATATTTCATCGGGGAGAAATTCGCCATCAGCCATTTACGCGTATCAATGCGCAGCTTGGAGCGCGGGACATCTTCCCCCGGGCTCTCGGCCTCCGCCTCATTGTCATTGTCATTGTCATTGGCCCCGTCGGAAATTTCAAGAATTTCCCCGGCCAGCACATCGGCCATAAACTGCCGGATGATCACTTCCTCCTTTCGCTGAAAAACCGATCCCAGCACCGCCACCATATCGACCAGCCGTCCGGCTTTGCGAATTTCCTCAAGGATCGGCACGGCATTCTTGCGCCATTGAAACCGTTCCTGAACCGTCTTTTTGATCACGTCCAATGTATTCATTGGTTTCATTCCAATTCAATTTAAATACTAGTTAATAGTGTATATAATTTCCCGAATAAGAGCTTTTCCCGGGAAAATGACACGGCGAGTGTCCCGCCATCCTGATCCCTGAAATCTGAACCTTGATGCCAAAGTCACAGCGTTTGCAACTGCTTATGGCTTCAAGTCAGATTTCAGAAAGCCAAAAAAAAGGTCCAGAGGAAAATTGATTTCCTGTGGACCCACCTCTCGACTATGAAAATTATATTAGCTTAATGTTCCCCGCTTGTCAAGCCCTTTTCTCGCGGTTGGTGTTTCATAGAAACTCGCACTCGAATAAATACAGGCTTTTCATGAGGTTTTCCTTGGCAAATCCGTTTCTTTTCCGGCGCGCCTTATCGACAGCCCGGCAGCTTTTGCCAAACACGAGAATGTCCAGCGCCGCAGTTACGGACAGCCCCTGTTCCTGCATGCGCGCCGCCCATTGCACAAAGCCCCGCATCAACTCCAGATGCCAGGCGCCGCTGTTGCCCGAAGAGGTTGGCATGCGGGAAAAGGATTGTGTCCGAAACCCCAGCCCGACCGTCCGCAACCTGAAGCCCAGCATAATCCGCTCCGCCGCCCGTATTTGGGATGCGGACATTTGAGTGAACAACCGCTCAGGGGCTGCGCTCCGTCTTTTTCCTGTCCCCTGGCCCTTGGCCTTGCCTGGCGCCGTCCCGTTATTGTTGGCTGGCTGCCGGGTTCCCTGTTTTGAAATGGTCGCCAGCTTACGGGGGCCGGCTGATGTTGTCTGACCCTTGGATCCTGTTTTGGATCCGGCCTTGGAATTTTCACCCTTCATAACTCCTCACAATCTATAATTTGCTGTGGAAAATACCCCTCCACATATTTAAATTTAAACGGCCGAAAGCCAGCCGTCGTTTCAGGTTAATAGTCGAGAGAAAGTAGGTGTCAGAAGGCCGCGTCGTTTCTGGTTATATATAGGTTAGCGGCGAATTCGATGTCCCTGGTTGCCTTATAAATTGCTCCGCAATGAAAATGCCAGGCGAGCGAATAATACCAAAAATAGTTTCTAAAAGTATTTAATTCTAATTATACTATAGTTTATTCCGGCAAAACTGTCAACAGGGTACGGGGCTATTGGAGAGCAACCTCTTGAAATTAAAAGTATTATTTAATAAACCTGCAATCTGCCCTGAAACCAATAGCCACCAGGTGACACGCATTTGATCTGAGCTCTTGAATATAAAGTGGTATATCCATAGATTAACAAGAATGTACTGGTAAAAACAACAAACCACAGATGGATCAAATGGAAACGCGCAAAGACTTCGTCGACAGCATCGGAAATACTCCCCTTATCAAACTAACCGCCGCCTCGGAGCTCACCGGATGCGACATTTATGGCAAAGCCGAATTCCTGAATCCCGGCGGCTCGGTCAAGGATCGCGCGGCCCTGGGTATCATCAAGGACGCAGAGGAAAAGGGCCTGCTCAAACCCGGCGGCATTATCGTTGAGGGGACAGCGGGCAATACCGGCATTGGCCTGGCCCTGGTCGCCAATGCCAAGGGCTACAAGACGGTCATTGTCATGCCGGAAACCCAGACAGATGAAAAGAAGGCATTGCTGCGCTATTGCGGTGCTGATTTACGACTGGTCCCGGCCAAACCCTATAAGGACCCGGACAACTATATCAAATATTCCGGCCGCCTGGCGGAGGAACTGGCCAAGACACATCCACAAGGGGTGATCTGGGCGAATCAATTTGATAATGTCGCCAACCGGCAAGGACATATCGACGGCACCGGCCCGGAAATCTGGGAGCAGACCGATGGCAAGATCGACGGATTTGTCTGTGCTGTCGGCAGTGGCGGCACATTGGCCGGCATTTCAACTGTCCTGCGCGGCAATAATCCAGATGTCAAAATCGGTCTTTCGGACCCCATGGGATCAGCATTGTACAATTATTACAAACATGGTGAATTGAAAGCCGAAGGCGGTTCTATCACGGAAGGAATCGGTCAGGGACGGATTACCGCCAATCTGGAAGGATTGAACGTGGACCTGACCTATCAGATCGACGATGTAGAGGCGCTGAATGTCTTGTATGACCTGAATATCCATGAAGGGTTGCAGCTGGGAATCTCGACAGGAATCAATGTGGCCGGGGCCATTCGCATGGCCCGGGATCTGGGTCCGGGACATACCATTGTCACCATTTTGGCAGATACGGCGCAAAAGTACTTTAGCAAACTGATGGACGTTGATATGCTTCGGGAAAAGAATCTTCCGGTCGCACCCTGGCTGGCGGATTAGGAGACTAACCGGAGCCATTTATGACACTACCCCTGTTTCGAGATGATGCCTACCTGACCACCACGGATGCCGTTGTCACGGCCATTAACGAGGCCGGCGGTATCATCCTCGACCAAACTGTTTTCTATCCCACCGGCGGTGGCCAGCCCGGAGATAACGGCTGGCTGACCACCGCGGACGGAACGGAAATTGCCCTCGTCACCACCGTCAAGGGGGATACAGCTGGCGAAATCGTCCATGTGCCCGCCGAAGGATCGATGCTGCCGGATATCGGCAGCCCGGTGGAAATCGAAATCGACTGGAAAACACGGCACCGCTATATGCGCATGCATAGCTGCCTGCATCTGCTGTCGGCTGTCCTGCCCTATCCGGTGACCGGGGGTCAGGTCTCCGACGGCAAGGGCCGGCTGGATTTTGACCTGCCCGAAGCGACCCTCGACAAGCAAGAGATCACGGATGAGCTGAACCGGCTGATCGCGCAGGGTCATGCCCTGTCCAGTGACTGGATTGGCGAAGAAGAACTGGACGCAAAGCCGGAATTGGTTAAAACCATGTCCGTGCAGCCGCCGCGCGGCAATGGTCGTATTCGCCTGATCAAGGTCGGGGACATCGATTTGCAACCTTGCGGCGGTACACATGTTCGCAACACCTCGGAAATCGGGCCCGTACGGGTCCGCAAAATAGAAAAAAAGGGCCGGCAGAACCGCCGGGTATCCCTGATATTTGATGACGAAACCACTGGATGACGAAAGAATACGCATGTCCTATGTAAACCCCAATTCCCTTGTTTCCACTGACTGGCTGGCAGAGCATGCCAAGGCACCTGATGTGCGCATTGTCGATGCGTCCTGGTATATGCCCGCCGCCAACCGCAACCCGCGGGCAGAATATGACGCGGCACATATTCCAGGTGCCGTCTTTTTCGATATCGACGAGATTGCCGATACGGACAACTCCCTGCCCCATATGGTGCCAAGCCCGGAGAAATTCTCCAGCCGCATGCGCAAACTGGGACTGGGAGACGGCAACCGCATCGTCATTTATGATGGATCGGGTCTGGTCAGTGCGGCCCGCGCCTGGTGGTTGATCCGGTTATTCGGCCATGAAGATGTGGCAATCCTCGATGGCGGCCTGCCCAAATGGAAAGCCGAAGGACGCCCGCTGGAAGACTTGCCGGTCAAACTGGCCGAGCGCCATTTCACTTCCCGCATCAACAGTTTTATGCTGCGGGAGAAAGATCAGGTACTGCGCAATATTGACAGCAATCGTGAACAGGTCCTGGATGCCCGCTCCGCCGGGCGTTTTACCGGATCCGAGGCAGAGCCCCGCGAAGGGCTCCGTGGCGGTCATATTCCCAATTCGCATAATCTGCCCTTCACCGAACTGCTCAATGAGGGCGACAGCACAGTACGCACTGCCGAAGAGCTATCCGCGGCATTTACAGAGGCCGGTATTGAACTCAAGCAACCGGTTATTACCTCCTGTGGATCCGGCATTACGGCTTGTGTGCTGGCATTTGGACTGCATTTGCTGGGCCATCGACGGGTTGCCGTCTTTGATGGTTCCTGGACCGAATGGGGTCTCGACGAAACAACACCTGTGGAAACTGGACAATAACCGATGCCGATTAAACGCCCCCCCGAACCGACGTTGTCGGGCAAATGGCCCGTGACGATTACCTATCTGAAAATGGAAGACCGCCCCGCCCATGCCACGCTGCCTGCCCCGGCGGCGGCTCATGCGATTATCCGCGCTGAAGACCCGACGGTGTCCTTTTATCGTTATCTCTATGATGCGGTGGGACGGGACTGGGCCTGGACGGATCGCAAGAAAATCACCGATGAGGCCCTGGCCGAGATTATCACCAATCCAGCCACTGAACTCTATGTGCTGTATATCAAAGGGGTTCCCGCAGGCTTTGCCGAGCTGAATAAAGCGGACATGCCCGATGTGGTTGATCTCGCCTATTTTGGTATCATGCCGGAATTTATCGGCATGAAAATGGGCCCGTATTTCCTCAGCTGGGCGCTGGAAGAAGCCTGGCGCGATGATCCTGACACAGTGACCGTCAATACCTGCACGCTGGATCACCCCAAAGCCCTGCCCATGTATCAACGCTTTGGCTTTCAGCCGATCCGTCAGCAGGAACTGGAAATTGACCCGATCCCTGATCCGTGATCACTTTTTTGGCAAAATCCTGAGATTTCTTGACCTCAGGGACATATGAACTTACTCTGATGGAAGGGTGCATGGATGCCCTGTTATCAAGGTGGTCCTTATGAAATCTCAAACTTCAAGGGCAAGATTGTCACGATCCACTGCCCTCGCGTTACTTGCAACACCTCTTTTCGCCTTCGCCAGTGCCGCGGCGCCGCAAATCATGGCCGTCGCCTCTACGGATCTGGATATCCCGGTTACCTGTGAGGGCGGTGAATGCAGTGTGGAACTTTCCTCTATTTGCCTGCAGGAACATCGCGGCTCGCCTTATCCCGGCACCGCCTATTATGTGCATGGCGACAACAATTTCCAACTGACGGGTGTCACCGACGCGGGACAGGAAATCAAGCTGTCCAGCATTGACCTGAAAGTCGAGGCCGCCCGCGGTCATAACGCCGTTAAAGTTGCCTTTAATGAAACGGCACTGCGCAAATACGGACCGATGTCGGTCAAGATTTCCGTGCCCAAGGATATGTCCATTGTGCCCCTGCCCATCGCCAACGACGTCAACCCGCAAACTGAGGCGGATATCGAGCTGGCCACCGGCCCGCTCCGGCAGCTGGCCAGCAGCATTGTCGATGACGATGTGCAAAAGCGCGATGCAGCGGAACTTCTCAACCAGACGATCAATCGCCTGCCCTGGCGCGGCCGGGCAACGGATGGGGAACGACTGGCCGCCGAAGCGGAGTATCGCGAGATATTGGCAACGGCGCCCTTCTCTCAGCGGGCGAAAGCCAATGCCGATGCTGTCATGAAAGAATGCGCGACCCGTACCTATGCCGGGTCCTTGACCCTGCGCCAATGCCTCGGCAGCTGGCATGACCGGTTGATCGGCAAGCTCAACACCAAATACTGGAGCCAGCTGAAATCCGGCAGCTAGCTTTTATTCAGTCGACAAAAAAAGCCCGGCGATTTCTCACCGGGCTTTTTTGTTGTCTTGCGCGCGTCAGGCGTTATGCAGGATTTGCGACAGGAACAGTTTCGTCCGGTCGCTTTGCGGATTGTCGAAAAACTCCTGCGGGGGAGCCTGCTCGATAATCTCACCGGCATCCATGAACATGACCCGATCCGCCACGGTCTTGGCAAAACCCATTTCATGGGTCACACAGATCATGGTCATGCCTTCTTCGGCCAGACTGATCATGGTGTCCAGAACCTCAGAGATCATTTCCGGATCGAGCGCCGATGTGGGCTCATCAAACAACATGATCCGCGGGTTCATGCACAGCGAGCGGGCAATCGCCACACGCTGCTGCTGACCGCCCGATAGCTGTCCGGGATATTTCAGCGCCTGTTCGGGGATCTTCACCCGTTCCAGGAACTTCATGGCCACAGCCTCGGCTTCCTCTTTCGGTGTCTTGCGAACCCAAATCGGCGCCAAAGTGCAGTTTTCCAGAACCGTCAAATGCGGGAAGAGATTGAAATGCTGAAACACCATGCCGACTTCGCGGCGGATTTCATCAATCTTCTTCACGTCATTGGTCAGCTCTATGCCATCGACGATGATCTGTCCCTGCTGATGCTCTTCCAGACGGTTGATGCAGCGGATCATCGTCGATTTACCGGACCCGGAAGGCCCGCAAACCACGATTTTCTCACCCCGTTCAACACTCAGGTTGATATCTTTGAGGACATGGAATTCACCATACCATTTGTGCATCCCGATCAACTGGATAGCAACATCTTCTTGCGTTTGAGTATTGGCAGCTTCACTCATATCTCTGCCTCCTATCTTTTATGACCGGTATGGAGTTTGTTCTCCAACCAGATGCTATAACGTGACATGCCGAAACAGAAGACCCAGAATACCATGGCAACGAAGATATACCCTTCCGTCGCCATTCCGAGCCATTCCTTATCCGTGGTGCCGGCTTTAACGATGCTCAAGAGATCCAGCAGACCAATGATCAGCACCAGTGTCGTGTCCTTAAACAGACCGATAAAGGTGTTCACAATGGACGGGATGGATATCTTCAGCGCCTGGGGCAGAACAATCAGCCCCATGGCTTGCCAGAAACCAAGGCCAAGTGACTTGGCAGCCTCCATTTGTCCTTTCGGGATCGCCTGCAGGCCACCGCGCACGACTTCCGCCATATAAGCAGCGGAGAAGAGCGACATACCCACCAACGCCCGCACCAGCTTATCGAAATTCACGCCTTCGGGCAGGAACAGCGGCAGCATGACAGACGCCATGAACAGCACCGTGATCAGCGGCACGCCGCGGATCAATTCGATAAAGCCAACACAGAGCATTCTGACGATCGGCATTTCCGACCGGCGTCCCAGGGCCAGAACAATTCCCAGTGGCAGCGCCACGAAAATCGATACCGACGCCAAGACCAAAGTCAGGAACAACCCACCCCATTCAGATGTTTCAACCACCGGCAAGCCGAAGTAGCCGCCTGAGAACAGGAAGAAGCAGATTACCGGATAGATCGCGAACATATAAATGGCAGGCCATTTTTTGTTCTTCACCCAATCCGACAAAATTCCGAACAGGCCGATGGCCCCCAGAACATAGCCGACATCCACTCGCCAGCGTTCTTCAGCCGGATAGAAGCCATACATGATCTGACCAAATCGCGCCTTGATAAACACCCAGCAGGCGCCAGAACCCGTACAATCATCTCGGGTTTCCCCGGCAAAATTTGCATTGATGATCGTATAGGAAACAAAACCACTGATAGCAGTCCAGGCCACATAAATGGACACAAGCGTAAGGATAATATTCAGCGGGCTGGAAAATAGATTATTCCGCACCCATCCGATAACACCCGATTCTGACACCGGTGGTGGCAGGTCGGGATGACGATCTGTTTTTACAATAGCCATCTTACCTCTCCACCAATGCAATACGTTTGTTATACCAGTTCATGAACATTGAGATAATCAGGCTGATCGATAGATAGAACAGCATGGTAATCCCGATGACCTCAATGGCCTGGCCGGTCTGGTTCAACGATGTTCCGGCGAAAATCGCCGTAATATCCGCATACCCGATGGCGGTCGCCAAAGACGAGTTTTTCACGAGGTTGAGATATTGACTGGTCAACGGCGGTACGATCACGCGAAGTGCCTGTGGCAGAACCACCAGGCGCATGGCAAGGCCGGCCCTGATACCCAATGAATTGGCAGCTTCCGTTTGTCCATGACTGACCGAGTTAATACCCGAGCGCACAATTTCAGCAATAAACGCCCCTGTATAGACGGACAATCCAATCCACAGGGCCAGGAATTCCGGCTCCAGAACCCAACCGCCCTTAATTCCAAATCGTCCGAAATTCGGATAATCAATGGTGTAGGGCAAGCCCATAATAAGTGCTGCAATTGTCGGCAGGACAATGATCAAACCAACCGTTGTCCAGAAAACCGGAAAGGTCTGGCCCGTCAGATCCTGACGTTTTTTTGCCCATTTGGAAATAAACACCCCGATGACAATCGCCAGGATCAGGGCAACTGGAATGACCCAGAACCCTTCTGACGGAATGATGCTGGGAAAATTTATTCCCCGGTTATTGACGTAGAAATTGTCGCCAATTTGCAAACTTTCCTTCACCAACGGCAAAACGCCGAGCACGGCAAAATACCAGAATAGTAATTGCACCAAGAGTGGAATATTCCGGACGACCTCGATATAAACTGCAGATATCTTGTTAACAACCCAGTTCTTGGATAGCCGCAAGACTCCGAATATGAAGCCGATGATAGTTGCAAGGAAAATACCGGAGATCGAGACGGCAAGTGTATTGATAATACCAATCAACAAGACGTCAAAATGAGTGGAAGTCTGGCTGCTATAGTCCATGATCAGGACAATGCCAATTCCAAAACCCGAAGGCTGTTGCAAGAAACCCAGTCCGGAGGCGATCCCCCGTTTCTCTAAGTTTTCTGCGGTGTTGCTGCCAACATAGGCAACAAAAGCGACAAATAGAACGATAACGAGAATTTGGTAAATGATAGCCCGAACTCTCGGATCTCGTAACTTACTATCTCCCGCTCCTAGACCCTGTACATCAGTGGTCATAAGAGTCCCCTCCTCAAAACGTTACTGCAAAATCAGGTATGAAAAGCAAAAAGAGTGCATGTCCCGTGAGGGGCATACACTCTTTTCTTTTCTTTTCGTTACTAACCTCGCTTAACGCATTGGTGGGGTGTAAAGGATACCTCCCTTGTTCCACTGAGCGTTTAGACCACGGGCAATGTTCAGAGGTGTCCCTTCACCAAGGTTCTTGGAGAAGCTTTCACCGTAGTTTCCGACCATTTTGATAATGTTGTAAGCGAACTCTTTTGACAGTCCCAGCTGCTCGCCAAGATCACCAGAAGTACCAAGAATACGGGCGATGCCAGGATTTTTGGTGTTGGCTTTCAAATCATCAACATTTGCAGAAGAGATATTATGCTCTTCGCCGGCGATCATTGCATTCAAAGTCCAACGAGCAATATCACCCCACTGGTTGTCGCCGTGGCGAACCAACGGACCAAGAGGCTCTTTGGAAATGATTTCTGGAAGAACGATATGTGCTTCCGGATCAGCAATCACTGAACGCTGTGCATACAGGCCGGATTGGTCAGTTGTGTAAACATCACATGTATCTTGCATGTAAGCTTCACGAACTTCGTCAGCTGTGTCGAACAGAACTGAGTCATATTTCATGCCATTGGCAGTGAAATAGTCGGCCAGGTTCAATTCAGTTGTTGTACCAGACTGCAGGCATACACGGGCGCCATCAAGTTCAAGAGCGGATTTAACGCCCAGAGCTTTTTTGACCATGAAGCCTTGGCCGTCATAGTAGTTCACGCCGACAAATTCAAAACCGAGATTAACATCACGGCTGAATGTCCAGGTTGTATTCCGGGCCAATACATCAATTTCACCAGACTGAAGCGCTGTGAAGCGTTCTTTGGCTGTCGTTGGTGTATATTTTACTTTGTCCGGATCCGCGAAGATTGCGGCGGCCATTGAACGGCAGAAGTCGACATCAAAGCCTTCCCACTTACCGTCGTTATTTGGGGCTGCGAAGCCGGCAAGACCTGTGGTTACACCACATTGGATAAAGCCTTTAGCTTTCACATCGTCCAAGGTTCCAGCAGTTGCTGCTGTCGCCAAAAGTGTCGCAGAAGCAGCGACAGCAATAAAAATTGCTTTCTTCATGAATAAACCTTCCTGTCTATTTTTAACATTTTGTATTTTGCACCCTTTAATCATGAGTACTTTTTCACATGCCCTTATATTTGGACATTTAGGTGAAAAAAACTGAAAATCATAATTGAACTTTCCTGACTTTCTTCAAAAATGACGATAGTATTTCTGGCTAGATCGTCAACGGAAAAATTTTACAGAATTCAATTTTTTGCCAAAACAGCTTCTTCGGTACCTCAAATTTTGCCCTTTTAACTTCTCCCGCCTTCCTATATGCAACTACCAATAACTGGACAATAACCATAAGGAGACAGAACGAATGAGAGACGAGACCAAGCTGGTGACGGCGGGCCGGGATCCGGAAGGAAATTTTGGTGTCGTGAACGCCCCTGTCTATCATGCGTCGACGATTCTTTATCCCTCTTTGGAAGCTTTGCAAAAAACCCATGCCGCCCGCGCAGCAGGTGAACGGGTCGTCTCCTATGGCCGCAAGGGCACCCCGACAACCTGGTCCTTGGAAGATGCGATTACCGCCCTCGAAGGGGGGTACAGATGCCAGGTTTTCCCGTCCGGCCTCGCGGCCTGTTCTAACGCCATGATGGCCTTTTTGAAAACCGGCGATCATCTTCTGATTACAGATAGTGTCTATGGGCCAAGCCGCTCCTTCTGCGATACCGTCCTGCGCCGCTTCGGTGTCGAGGTAACCTACTATGATCCGTTAATTGGCGCCGGAATAGCGGATCTGATCCAGCCTAATACAACTGTTCTATATGTGGAGGCACCAGGCTCACAGACCTTCGAAATGCAGGACATCCCTACGTTAACGGAAGTTGCTCATGGCAAAGGGCTGGTGGTTATGATGGATAATACCTGGGCGTCACCGCTGTTTTGCAAGCCCTTCGATCTGGGTGTTGATGTCTCTATTCAAGCAGGCACAAAGTATGTGGTTGGCCATTCTGACGTGATGATCGGAACTGTAACGGCGACGAAAGAATGCTGGCCAGCACTGGAAGCGAGCGCCGGGGCATTCGGTCAAACTGCTGGGCCCGATGATGTCTATCTGGCGCAGCGCGGGATCCGTACTTTGTCCGTTCGATTGAAGCAGCATATGGAAAGTGGTATTGCCATCGCTGAGTGGCTAAAGGGCCGGCCGGAAGTTCACTCCGTCCTGCATCCTGCCCTGCCAGATCATCCGGGACATGACATTTGGAAGCGGGATTTTCTTGGCGCTTCTGGCTTGTTTTCGCTCCGTTTGAATGCCGTTTCAAAAGACGCCATTGCCGCCTTTATCGACGATCTTGAATTGTTCGGAATGGGCTATTCTTGGGGCGGATATGAGAGTCTGGTGGTCTTGGCAGATCCGACGTCATACCGGACGGCAACCCACTGGGATAATACCAACCCTCTTCTTCGTTTCCATATCGGATTGGAAGCTGTTGATGACCTGATTGGCGATTTAAGCGCGGGTTTTGACAGGCTAAATACAGCAAAATAGTGTATTAAAAGCGAATCGCTGTTGAGAAACTGAGATAAGGAATAGGGTTAACAGGTTGAATCGCATCCGGATTATGACCTTTTTGAAATTTAGGACACGCGCATGAACGCAGATCTATTACGTCAAATCAGCTTCGATAAAGCCGGACTTGTCCCGGCGATCGCCCAACAGCATGATAGCGGTGAAGTGTTGATGATGGCCTGGATGAACGCGGATGCCGTCACGGAAACCCTGGAATCGGGCCGGGTATGCTATTGGTCCCGCTCCCGCGCTGCTTTGTGGCGTAAAGGGGAAAGCTCCGGTCATGTTCAGAAACTGGTGGATTTTCGCGTTGATTGTGATGGCGATACAATATTGCTGCTTGTCGATCAAACCGGCGTCGCCTGCCACACGGGCCGGCATAATTGCTTTTTTACCTCCTTTAAAGACGGAAAAAGTGAGGTAATTGCTGACGTTATGGTCTCCCCGGAAGATATGTACGGAAAGCCGGCAGACCCGTCATGATGCTGTCTGCGGAAGAATGGGATGTTATCCAGCTTTCCTTGAAAGTCGCCATCTGGTGCGTGCTGGTAACCCTGCTTCCCGCCATTGCTCTGGCTTGGGTCCTCGCCCGCCGGGATTTCTATGGAAAGACGGTCTTGAATGCCCTTGTCCATTTGCCCATTGTCCTGCCGCCCGTGGTCGTCGGCTATTTTTTGCTGATTACCCTGGGTCGCCGCGGCTTAATCGGAAGCTGGCTCTTAGAAACATTTGATATCTCGTTGATATTTAACTGGAAAGGTGTTGTGGTGGCAACCGCTGTCATGTCTTTTCCATTAATGGTACGGACGATCCGGCAGGGGATTGAAGCCATTGATCAAAATTTGGAAGTCGCCGCCCAAACCCTCGGCCGGTCGCCATTATTTGTGTTCCTGTCCATAACGCTTCCGCTTGCGCTTCCCGGAATTTTCGCCGGTGCTATTCTCGGCTTTGCCCGGGCCTTGGGTGAATTTGGGGCAACCATTACCTTTGTCTCCAATATTCCCGGTGAAACCCGGACCCTGCCGCTCGCCATTTATTCCTTGCTGCAAGTCCCCCATAGTGAGGACGCCGTCATGCGTCTGGTCATAATCTCCGTTCTCCTGGCCTTTGCCGCCATCGCCCTTTCCGAATGGCTGGCGCATCGTTCTCTTAGAAAGTTGGGAGTACGGGATTAATGCTGGACGTTCATCTGAAAAAGCAATTCGATAGCTTCAATCTTGATGCGACCTTCTCGGCTGGTCCGGGCATTACCGCCTTGTTTGGCCCCTCCGGCGCCGGGAAATCCACCATCGGTAAAATGCTGGGCGGAATGTTGGCCCCCTCGGAAGGCCATATCGCCATCGACGGGCACATGGTTTTTGACTCCAGCTCGCGCCTCAATACCGCTGCTTATAAACGGGAAATAGGCTTTGTTTTTCAAGAGCATAGATTATTTCCGCATTATACGGTCCGCGGCAACCTGAAATATGGCTCCCGGCGGCGGCGAGATGGAACGCCAACCTTTAAGTTCGACGAAATTGTCTCGCTGCTTGACTTGAGGCAGGTTTTGGACAGGCGACCTAACACCCTGTCTGGCGGTGAGCAGCAACGGGTGGCAGTTGCCCGCGCCCTTTTGAGCAACCCCCGCATTTTGGTCATGGACGAGCCACTGTCCAGCCTTGATGATGCCCGCAAGAATGAAATCCTGCAGCTTCTGGAAACTCTGAAACGAGAATTGAATCCGACAATATTGTATATCTCTCATTCAATATCAGAAATCAGCCGGCTGGCGGACAGCCTGGTTCTGATCGACAAGGGTGAGATCAAGGGATTTGGCCCCCTGGAGGAAACGCTGAACAGGTTGGACCTGTTCCCCTTTAGTGGTGGATATGATGCTGGATCCGTCGTGACAGCCACGGTTGCCCGACATGATACAACCTATCAGATGTCGGAACTGGAAACCGCAGGCGGGCGTTTGTTTATTCCCGGATGCAAAACTGCGGTTGGGGCGAAATTACGATTGCGTATTCGCGCCCGCGACGTGGCCATATCAATGTCGGAGCCGTCTGACATATCAATCCTTAATCGGTTTAAGGGGACGTTAAGCGACCATCGTTCCGGTGCGGACGGGATGGAAGAGTTACTTTTGGATGTCGGCTTCCCCCTCACCGCACGGATTACCCGCCAATCCTATGAGCAGCTGAACCTTACGGTTGGGTGTTCCCTTTGGGCATTGGTCAAATCCGTTACCATCAGCGCCTGACACCGACTTATTTTGATCCCTGCCCGGATGTCATGGCAAGCGTATTGATATAGTCTTCGATCGCCGTTCGATCCTTCAGATAAAGGCTTTTCCCTTTTTTCAGAACCATGGCTTCCTGAGTAAGCTGGCCAAGAACCCGTGCCACGGTTTCCCGCGTCGTTGAGACACGGCTGGCAATCACGCTTTGTGTGGGCATGGGATAAATGATCCAGGAGTCTGGCGTGACAGGATCAGGTTCCGCCATCCGGATCAGTTCCTGGCAGACCCGCTGTACGGCGCCCAACGTGGACAAATCCAGAATACGGTCATCATTGACCCGGATAATCCGGGCAAGTCGCTGCAGCACAGCCATCATGATATCCGGATGGGTCATCAACAACTCTTTGAAATTTTCAGGGCTTAACGACGCCACTAGACATTTGGAGCGAGCGATAACGTTGGCCGACCGTGGTCGTCCGTCGATGGCTGAAAGCTCTCCGAAATAATGGCCGGCTTCAACTGTTGCATAAGCAACTTCCCGGCCGGTCACACCGAAATTGACAATATTGACGCTGCCTTCAGCCACGAAGAATACGTCACGGCTTTCCGTCGAGCGCTCGAGAATCTGTTCTGCGTTTTGAAAGACCCGCCAGACGCATTTGGCACCAAGGGCGGTTCGATCCTCGGGCGACAGGTCTTTGAAAAGTTCTATGTTATCAAGATTTTGCATAACGTATTTTATCTGATCCAACTGACTTTTGCGAACGGAACATGGTATTTTTGTTGTCGCAGATTACGGAGAGAACGGCCCAAGAGCAATAAAGATTTGATTTGACAGAAAAATTTCCTTCCCGGAGTGAAAAAAAGATAAGATAATTGAACGAGAAATCTTCATGAATAAGGAACGGGCTTGGCACATTTAACCTGGATAAAAAATCCGCTGGCAATTCTTGCGGACAATGCCACGGGCGGCATTGTCATCAAGGATCAGGAAATCGTTGAACTGCTCCGTGCCGGGGCCTCTCCGACCGTTGATCCTGCAGACCGGTTGACAGTTTTTGATGCCTCTTCACATGTGGTATTGCCGGGTCTTATCAATGTCCATCATCATTTTTACCAGACCCTGACACGGGCCTGCCCGGTCGCCATCAACAAGCCGCTTTTTCCCTGGCTGAAATCACTCTATCCGCTTTGGGCCGAACTGGACGGGGACATGATGCGTCAGGCCTCCACCCTGGCATTGGCAGAATCCATGCTCTCGGGATGCACGACGGCGTCCGACCATCACTATCTGTTTCCAAAAGCCCTACCCGATGCCATCGATATTCAGGTCGCGCAGGCGAAGATGCTGGGGGTCCGGGTTCACTTGACCCGTGGGTCCATGAGCCTGGGGGTGGATCAGGGCGGCCTGCCGCCGCAATCAACGGTACAGGATGAGGATGTTATTCTGGATGACAGCGAACGATTAATAAATCTCTATCATGACCCCAACAGCGGCGCCATGGTGCAAATCGCCCTCGCCCCGTGCTCGCCGTTTTCGGTCAGCACGGACTTGATGAAATCTTCCGCTTTGCTGGCCCGGAAATTCGGTGTCAGGTTGCATACCCATCTGGCAGAAACCCATGATGAGACAGATTTTTGCCTGTCCATGTTTGGCCGCCGTCCGGTGGATTATCTGGAAGATGTCGGATGGCTGGCCGGGGATGTCTGGCTTGCCCATGGTATTCATTTCAATGATGAGGAAATCAGTCGCCTTGGTAAAGCCGGGGTCGGTATCGCCCATTGCCCGTCGTCGAATATGATCCTGTCTTCCGGCATCGCCAGAACACTGGAGCTGGAGCGAGCGGGATCCCCCATTGGTCTTGGTGTTGACGGATCCGCCTCCAATGACGGATCAAACATGATTCAGGAAGTCCGGCAGGCCTTGTTACTGCAACGTCTGCGCTACAAGGCCAGCGAGATCACGCATCATTCCGCTTTTCGTTGGGCCACGGAAGGATCTGCCCGATGCCTGGGTCGCACCGATATTGGAAAGCTTGAAGTCGGCAAACAAGCCGACCTTGCCTTGTTCAAACTGGATGAGCCGCGGTTTTCCGGCTCCGGTGATCCCCTTGCCGCCTTGATCCTGTGCGGGGCGCATCAGGTGGATGCCTTGATGATCGCCGGTGACTGGCGTGTGCAGCAGGGAGAAATACCAGATCTTGATATGGCGGAGCTTATGCATCATCATCACCAACTGGGATTGAAGTTGCAGGCGGGTAGCGCGTAACCGGACAGGTGATAATGTGAAGAATGATATGGACAAGCAGCTCGACTTCTTGTTCGAAAATCTCGATTTAAAGGCGAAATCCCTTCTGGTGACAGTATGGGGCGATTGCGTCGCCCCCCATGGCGGGACCGTCTGGCTGCGGAGTTTGATCAATCTTGTCGAACCGCTCGGGCTTAACGACCGAATGGTCAGGACTGCGGTATTCCGCCTGCAAAAGGATCAGCTTCTGTCGTCCGAACAACAGGGCCGCAAGAGTTTCTACAGCCTGACAGAAAATGGCCGTCACCGTTTTGCCGAAGCCACCCATCGTATCTACGCAGCTGAAGACATGCCGTGGAATGAAAAATGGGTTTTGGTCTTCGCCGCCCGGCGTGACATGAGCGAAAAAGACAGGCGGCAATTGCAGACAGAGCTTGGATGGCTTGGCTTTGGCAGCCTCGGGGCCGGTATCTTCGCCCATCCGACTATATCCCTGCCGTCGGTGGAATCCGTGCTCAGCGATCTGGGATTGAAGGAACGGGCAACCCTTTTATATGGCAGCAGCCTCCCGCAATCACAATTTGGCGCACCGGATGCACTGGTCCGCAAGGGTTGGAATTTGGAAACCCTGGAAGCGGATTACCAGCAGTTCATTGACCGGTTCACAGGATTTTTATCACTGAAAGAACAGAAACCTGCCATCGACGAAAAAAAATGTTTCATTATTAGGAGCCTTCTGGTGCATGATTATCGTCGCGTTCTGTTACGGGATCCGATGCTGCCAGCAAAACTGCTGCCTGATGGATGGAATGGAAATCAGGCACGGGCTTTGTTTCAGCAGATTTATCAACAGGTCTGGGAGGGCGCCGAAAGGCATTTGTTGAATGTGCTGGAAAATTCCACTGGGAGATTGCCTCCCGCGTCAGAAGAATTTAAAGCCCGCTTCGGCGGCCTGAAAACGGTAAACGAGTAGTAGAGATGGTAGCAGGCTTAAAGATTGTTATTGTCGGATCCGGTCCGGCAGGAATGTACGCCGCAGGGGCAATCGTAAAGAAAAACCCGGAAAGTGTTATAGATATCGTCGATAAACTGGCCACGCCCTACGGGTTGGTCCGGGCAGGAGTGGCCCCCGATCACCAGACAACCAAGAATGTTACCCGGGCCTATGACAAGGTCATGGAAAATGACAATGTCCGGTTTGTCGGAAATATCGGCCTTGGCGACGATATTCCTCTTGATAAATTACGGGATCTGTACGATGTCGTTATTATTGCAACCGGGACGCCGAAAGATCGAAATCTAGGCATTCCCGGAGAAGACAAGGATGGCGTCTTTGGCGCTCAGACTTTTGTTTACTGGTATAACGGCCATCCCGAGTATCGGGACGCTGTCCCTAACCTGGACATCACAACAGCCGTTGTTATCGGAAATGGAAATGTCGCCCTTGATGCCGCCCGTATCCTGATGCGAACAGAGGAAGAGATGGCCCATTCCGATCTTGCCGACCATGCCGCCACAGAGATTTTCAATAGTCCGCTGCAGTCCGTTCATGTGGTTGGCCGCCGGGCACCGGAAAATGCTCAGTTCTCGTCGAAGGAATTAAGCGAATTTGGCGACCTCACATCAGCTAAGACCTATACGGACAAAACAAACCTGCCGGAGGAATTCATCTCCGAGGATAAAAAAGAAACCAAGGTTGTGAACACCAATCTGGACTTACTCCGGAGTTTCGAACAAATCGGCCCCGGCATTAAGGGCCGGTCAGTTCATCTGGACTTTCTGGCAAGCCCCATTGAGGTCATGGGCGATACATCCATTACCGGTGTCCGCTTCGAACGCAATGAAATTGTCGACGGCAAGGCCGTGGGGACCGGAGAAACCTATGATATCGACTGTCAGCTTCTTGTCTCCTGTATCGGCTATGAAATGGGTATCCTCGAAGGGCTGCCCGTTGAGAAAGGCATTGTAAAAAATGACGAAGGCTGCATTGCCGATGGCCTGTATGTGGTCGGTTGGGCGAAGCGCGGCCCGTCGGGTACCATCGGGACGAACCGGATTGATAGCCAGAATGTGGTCGATAGAATTCTTGGTGATTTTGACACGGGCGGAAATCCGGACAAAGCCGGTCCTGCAGGTCTGGACCAATGGTGTCAGGACAGAAATATCCGGGCCGTGTCGTTTGACGACTGGAAGAAAATAAACGCAGCCGAAATCGACCGGGCGGGCGATCAATCCCCGCGCCGGAAATTTGTCCGGACCCGCGATATGCTGTCTCTGCTGAAGGAAGGCAGCTAACCCATGCTGATTGCCCAGATTACAGATATGCATGTGGTATTACCTGACGATCCGATGGCGGAGCTGTATCAGACCGCTGACCGACTGGCGGAAGCTGTCCGGCATCTCAACATAACGGTCAATAAGCCAGATATGGTTTTTATGACGGGAGATCTGGTGAACTGCGGGAAAGTTAAAGAATATGAGTTGCTGCGGGAGCTGATATCACCGCTCGGCATGCCGGTGTATCTTATGGCCGGGAATCATGACGACTGTGACAACCTGCGCTCTGTTTTTCCTGATCATGACTATCTTCCAGCCACAGGTCCCCTCTGTTATGCCATCAATGACGGGCCGCTGAAACTTATTGCACTGGACACCAACTTACCCGGTAAATCGCAAGGTCAGCTGGGCGATGCCCAACTAGCCTGGCTTGATGCCGAACTGCAAGCCTGCACGGATCGAAACGCCCTGATTTTCATGCATCATCCGCCGTTCAGAACCGGCCTGGTCACCATGGATGACATGAACTTGATCGATGCCGACGCCTTTGGCGAGGTTGTTTCCCGTCACAGCAATATTGAACGTATTCTATGTGGCCATCTGCATCGGGCAACCCAGACCCTGTATAAAGGCACATTGGCGCAAACCTGTCCCTCCACTTCCCATCAGATCAATCTGCTTCTGGGGGAGACGAATGAGCTGGAAACAGTGAAGGAGCCACCGGAGCTTTTGCTGCATTACTGGACGGAGGAGGACGGCCTGGTCACCCATAATGACTATGTGAAAAACTACCCCGCCGTCTGGAAAATGAAAAGTGGCGTTCAGTAAACAAGCCGGTCTCGCCTACCCCCGATAATCCAGACCCATTTGCCAGAATCCAACTTCCAACCGGGTTGCGTCGCGAAAAATCTTGGAAATTTGCGGTGCTCGCTGGTCTGTCATATATCTGGCGGACAGCTCATTAAGATGGGCCTGCGTATTCTTGACCACTTCCTGATAATCGTCGCTGGCATACATGTCGATCCAGGACATATAGGGGTTGCCCTCCACCACCGTCTCCGGGGAGGCTTTCAACCGCGCGCCAATCTCGCCATAGCCAATGACGCATGGACTGAGCGCGATCAACAAATCGAACACATCCCCGGCCATTCCCCGGTCCAGCACATAACGGGTGTAGGCTAGATTCTCCTGCGCTTCCTCCACATGTTCCAGCGTCTCAACGTCGATACCCCACTCCTTGCAATAGGAAATATGCATATCCATTTCCACATTGATCAAACCATGCAGGGTTTCGGACACGGTCCGCATCTCTGCTAGGGAATG
Organism: Sneathiella marina; assembly: GCF_023746535.1. Taxonomy (GTDB): domain Bacteria; phylum Pseudomonadota; class Alphaproteobacteria; order Sneathiellales; family Sneathiellaceae; genus Sneathiella; species Sneathiella marina. Next base: position 2,585,866 of record NZ_CP098747.1, read on the forward strand.
GGATTTGAAAATCGCCAGCGCATACGCGCGCGCGAAATGGATTAAAAAGACATAATCCTGTTTCAGGTAATATTGAAACATCTCTTTTGGCAAATCCCCGCGTTGCAGGGCAGCAATAAATTCATGATGGGTATAGGCGTGCCATACGTCCTGATTTTCTGATTTCAATCGATCGAAAATACCGTTTTTTATCATAACGTTACGCCTTGCGGAGAGGGAGTGGGTTTAACTAGAGAAGCAGGTTGTTCGAGCCGCTGGGTAGATTAACGACAAGGCCGTCAAGTTCTTCGGTAATCCGAATTTGGCAGCCAAGCCGGGAGGTCCGCGTCAGGCCATAGGCCAGGTCCAGCATATCCTCCTCGTCGTCATCTGCATCCGGCAAGCGGTCAAAATCTTCTTCATCAACAATAATATGACATGTCGAACACGCGAGACTGCCTTCACATGCCCCTTCCAGATCAAGTTTATTCCGATGGGCGATTTCTAAAATGGACATGCCCAAAGGCGCCTCCACTTCCAGCTTGCTGCCATCGGGCTTAATAAAAGTCATCTTGGGCATAAAATATTGGCTCCTGATTAATCCACCTATTTTACCTATCGTGCTGATTGTTCGCTGTCCAGCTCTAAGGGTATATAATCAGTTGATTTTCGCTGAAATAAGGCAGTCCAGCATTTTAACAGGGCATCAATATCTGATTGGGCCGTTGTCGGGCCAAGACTGATGCGGATTGCTGTTCCGGCTTCGCCTTCGGGCACGCCCATGGCCATCAGGACGTGGCTGGCCTTGACCTTGCCCGATGAACAGGCAGAGCCCGCGCTCACCGCGACACCGGCCAGATCAAAGTTCATCACCTGTAGCTCCGACGGGACGCCGGGCATGGAGACAGAAACCGTGTTGGGTAACCGCGGAACATCGGCCCCATAAATCACGGCCCCGGGCGAGACATCGTTAATCGCGCGTTCCAGACCATCGCGTAGCTGCCGCACGTTATCCTGTTCAGCAAGCCGCGCGTCGGCCAGCGCGGCGGCTACCCCAAATCCGACAATTCCGGCGACATTTTCTGTTCCGGCCCGCCGTCCCAACTCCTGCCCGCCCCCTTTAACTACGGGCTCGATGGCCACCCCCTCACGTAAGACCAGCGCCCCCATTCCCTGGGGGCCACCGAATTTATGAGCGGAGATTGACATCATATCAACGCCAAGGTCTTTAAAATCAACGGGGATCTTGGCAACGGCCTGAATGGCGTCACAATGTAAAAGGGCTTCATATCGGTGAACAATTTGGGCGATTTCCTTAACCGGCTGGATAACGCCGGTTTCATTATTGGCCATCATGACAGAAACCAGTACCGGTGCCGATGCCGCCTGTAATTGCGCTTCCAGATCAGACAGGTCTGCAAGTCCATTATGGTCCACCCGAACAACAACAGGCTCATGCGCCAAGGCAACCGACAAAATTGAGTCATGTTCGGTGGCCGAGATCATGAGCTGCCGGTTGGGCAATCCGGACAGGGCGAAATTATTTGCTTCCGTACCGCCAGAGGTGAAGATGATTTCGGGCGCTTTACAATTGATCAGCCCGGCGATCTGCCGCCGTGCCTCTTCCACTTTATTGCGCGAAGAGCGCCCCTGCTGATGGACGGAAGATGGATTGCCCCCCTCTTCCATGGTTGCCACCATCGCGGCGATAACTTCGGGCCGGATCGGCGCTGTCGCATTGAAATCAAGATAGATTATATTAGTCATGCCCATAAAATAGGCCCTGCCGATGGTTGCGGCAAGGCCTTACTCCTGTCCTGCAGAAGAGATATTAAAGTTCGCTTTTTCGATCCGGTGCCGTCGATTTTTCAGACGGTTTCTTTCCTTCCAGCGGAAGCGTCGTTTCCGGCGCAGAACCATTTTCGCGTTCCAGTTCTTCCACCCGCATCGACAGCGATTGTACTTTATCCAACAAGCCATCCATGACCTTAAAGACCGGATCCGGCAAATCATGTGTTCCGACACCATATGCCGCAAACTTCGCATCTTCTCGTACTTTTTTCGACGCGCTGACGGCACGGGCGGGTATGCCGACAACCGTTGTCCGCTCGGGTACATCTTTCAAGACAACGGAATTCGCACCAACCCGCGCGCAATTGCCGACGGTGATCGGTCCGATGATCTGAGCGCCGGAGGCAATAATAACGTTATCGTTCAATGTGGGATGACGTTTTACGCCCCGTTGCGAATCTGAATCGATCGACGGCGCCACGCCGCCAAGGGTGACCCCCTGGTATAATGTGACATTATCGCCAATTTCAGCAGTCTCACCGACAACGATGCCCGTGCCATGGTCCATAAAGAACTTCCGGCCGATGCGGGCACCGGGATGAATTTCAATGCCGGTTATAAAACGGCTAAACTGCGAGAGAAACCGCGCAGTTATGCGCCATTTTCGGGACCAGAGCCAATGCGCTATCCGGTGGCTGACGATAGAATGGAAGCCTGGATAGAGCAACGCGACTTCGAATCTGCTCCGCGCTGCGGGGTCCCGCTCCATAACGCAGGTAATTTCTTCGCTTATATGCTTGAACATTTACCTATACCTTCTGTATTGTGCCGCACTTGATGCGGAAATCATCGGAGGTTGTTTATAGCGCCCTTAACTACGAGATATATGTATTTCACACGTCCAGTCAAGGACCGAAAGACAATTGTAGCTGGCATTTCAACACTATACCGGTACAGATGCAACAGAATTAGAATTTTTTGGTCGGTATGCCGGCCCAGATTTAGGAATAATACGAATAATGCCTGACGTAATTTTTAATGGACCAGAAGGCCGCCTTGAAGGGCGCTATCATCATTCGGAAATTACCAATGCCCCACTTGCACTGGTTTTACATCCTCATCCGCAATATGGCGGAGCGATGAATAACAAGGTTGTCTATCACCTGTTTACGACGTTCAAAAGACGGGGATTTTCCGTTCTTCGGTTTAATTTCCGCGGTGTTGGCCGTAGTCAGGGTGATTATGACAGCGGCATTGGCGAATTGTCAGATGCAGCCTCAGCACTTGACTGGATGCAGACCCATAATCCGAATGCGCCCGCTGTCTGGATCGCCGGCTTTTCCTTTGGTGCCTGGATCTCCATGCAGCTGTTGATGCGGCGCCCCGAAGTTGCCGGCTTCATTTCCGTCGCACCGCCAGCCAATATGTACGACTTCTCGTTTCTGGCGCCCTGCCCGTCATCGGGTATCATCATTCATGGTGAGAAAGACGTGCTTGTCCCGCAAAGCGATACATTGAAGCTTGTCGAAAAACTACAGTCTCAAAAAGGCATTGTCATTCATCATGACGAAATTCCCAATGCGGATCATTTTTTCGAAAACAGCCATGATGCCTTGATGCAATCCGTTGACGGCTACCTTGATATGCGCCTGCATGGCGGAGACGAAGAATAAAGGCTATCCGGCGGAGCTCAGGCGAGATGACGAGGCGGCATACAGCGTTCCGCCGGTCATCGGTTTGGGCACACCGGTTGTGGTTGGCAGACTGAGTGGCAATCCTTTCAAGCTTCGAACAGCGAGAAAGGCAAAGGCTTCGGCTTCCAGGTCATCTCCGCGCCAGCCAACATCCTCAACCGGGCCAACCGGCGCAGCGACAGCTTCTGAAATCAGGCGGATAAGCTCGGGGTTTTTTCGGCCGCCTCCCGTCAGTAACCAGCGCTTGGGCGGTGCGGGTAAATGAGCCAGTGACTTTCTGATGCTTTCGCTGGTGAAGCGCAGCAAAGTGGCTGCGCCATCTTCCAAAGAAAGACCCTGCACAGCAGCCGTCGGGAACTGGTCCCGATCCAGGCTTTTCGGAGGGGCAATGTCAAAATAAGGATGGTCCATCAACTGCTCAAGCACCTGCATATTGACTGTCCCTGTCGCAGCCAGTCTCCCATCTTCATCATATGTCCGGCCGGTATGCCGAAGCACCCAATCATCCACCAATGCATTTGCGGGCCCGGTATCAAAGGCGAGAACGGTATCGCCCTCTATGTAGGTTACGTTTCCGACCCCCCCTAAATTGAGAACGGCCAGCGGCCCGTCAAGCCCGCGGGATAACGCCTGATGATAGAGCGGTGCGAACGGGGCGCCTTCACCGCCGGCGGCCACATCTTCCACTCGAAAGCCGGCAATGGTATCAATTCCCGTCAGGTCCGCCATCAACTGGCCATCCCCGATTTGCACGGTTATTCTATTCGCCGGGTCATGAAATATGGTCTGCCCATGAAATCCGATGAGATTGATATCCGCCGGCGTCAACCCGTTGCGGGCTAGCAGATCCTGTACAATATCGCTCTGTATCCGTGTAAAGTCCGCAATCAGATCCGCAGATGCCGTTTGCTGTCCCAGACAGGTGCGCAGCTTGTCGCGAAATTCCGTTTCATATGTCGTTGAGCAGACGGGCCCGTGCTCAAATACCTGAACACCATCTGTTTTGATCAGCGCGGCGTCTATCCCATCCAGAGAGGTTCCGCTCATCAATCCGATCACCGTGAAGGAATGATTTGAACCGTTATCTTGCCAATTCTGCGCCATTTCCAATCCTGCCCTTTAAATTAGGTTCCCTTATGTGCTAAAGGAGTGCTCGCATCCAACCTACTAGAAACAGATTAATTTCCAATGACAGATTTAAGCTCGCAATTCCTGAACGTGTTTACCGAACGCGGATACCTTCATCAATGTACAGATATCGAGGCTTTGGATAAAGCCTTTGATGACGGCATTGTGCCTGTCTATATCGGTTTTGACTGCACCGCGACAAGCCTGCATGTGGGAAGTTTGATGCAGATCATGATTTTGCGCTGGCTGCAGAAAAGCGGCCATAAGCCCATCGTCCTGATGGGCGGCGGAACGACGAAAGTCGGTGATCCCACGGGCCGCGATGAAAGCCGCCCCATTATCACGGACGAAATCATCGAAAAAAACATGAACGGCATTAAAAGGGTGTTTGAGAAGTTTCTGACTTTCGGCGATGGCCCAACAGATGCAATTATGGTCAATAATGCGGACTGGCTCGACAAGCTGGAATATATTCCGTTTTTACGGGAATATGGTCGGCATTTTTCCATCAACCGCATGTTGTCTTTTGAAAGCGTCAAACTGCGCCTGGACCGCGAAGAATCCATGAGCTTTCTGGAATTCAACTACATGATCCTGCAGGCATATGACTTCGTTGAGTTAAAGAAAAATTACAATTGTCAGGTACAAATCGGTGGCTCTGACCAATGGGGAAACATTGTCAATGGCGTGGAACTGGGTCGTCGCACCAACGGCTTCAACCTGTTCGGACTGACGTCGCCACTTTTATCCACCGCATCCGGCGTTAAAATGGGCAAGACGGCTGGCGGTGCTGTTTGGTTGAACGAAGATATGCTGTCAGCCTATGATTACTGGCAATATTGGCGGAATACGGAGGATGCGGATGTCGGGCGCTTCTTGAAGCTCTTTACCGAAATCCCGCTCGACGAAATATCCCGGCTGGAAGCCCTTCAGGGGCAGGACCTTAACGACGCCAAAAAAATTCTGGCTGACGCCTGTACAACCATGGCCCATGGTGAAGAGGCCGCAAAGGCCGCTGCAGAAACCGCCCGCCAGACGTTTGAAGCCGGGGAAACCTCGGAAGGGCTACCAACTCTGGAAATTCCGTCAGCAGAATTAAAGCAGGGAATTCCAGCGTTTATCCTGTTCCAAAAAACCGGATTATGCAGCTCAAGCTCCGAAGCACGCAAGCTAATCAAGGGCGGCGGCGCCCGCCTGAATGACGAGAAAATAAGCGATGAAAAACTGCTGCTGACAGACATCCATCTGGACAGTTCGGGCCGGCTCAAGCTTTCAGCGGGTAAAAAACGTCATCATCTGGTAATCCCGGCCTAGAAATTCCGGGTCACGGATCAACACTATTATTTTTTCCACCGATATTGTCTGGCGGGACAATATCGGTTTGATCCCAGGGCTCAAAAAACATGCGGCGTAAAATACCCGGCGCTAATGCTGAAACGGCATTTACACTGACATCAGGGTCTTCCAAACCGCCCGTCACCTTATAGGAAAAGCCGAAGATCCCCTCCCCTTTTTTACCGACCAGCAATGTGCCTAAAATGGGAATATTACCAAGAGCAGAATTAAGCGTATAAGATGGGATTACCGTGCCAAAAGCATCTATGGTACCTTTTGGCTGGCTAATTTTTCCGGTGACCGTAATGCCGATCGAACCGACGGCTCGAAGATCCTTTGTGGTCAATATTCCATTTTCGTAGGTGAAGGGGCCTTCGATTGTCGCAAACACGATGCCATCCCCATTGAGCAAATCGACAATACCACCTAGCGATCCCAAGGTCAGGACCTTGCCAAGCACCGGCGCATCAACAAGCCGTACATTTTCAATATCAACCGTACCTGTTGCCGGGCGCCCTTCCACGGTGTCATCAATTTCCGCACTAAGTGTCAGTTTCCCATCTCGCAAATCATCATAAAGGTCCAACCCTGCAAACAAGGAGCCCGCGTCATCGGTGACAAAGCTCAACAGCCGCGTGGTTGAACGATCCTCAATTTTAAAGCTGATGTCTGAACCATTGCCAAATTTTCCGGTTAGGTCAGCGGTCATTATCAGACTACCTTCAATATCCATATCGGCCTGGATATTATTCAGCGACTTATCTGCGTCGAGCAAAAGCTTGTCCAGACGGCCTGAAATTCTGAGGTTTCGGTCTAACGCCAAACCCTCAACATCTGCCTCGTTGAAATCATAGGTCCCAACGACAAAGGGGCGCAAATCAAATTGGCGGCCGTTGAACTCGACTTCCATGAAATCCGTCCCGTCATCCTTGAAAATAAACCCAAGGTCATTGGATCCAAAGGTTAGGGATGGAACATCCATCCTGATGACAGAGTTATCGCGAAGGACGGCACTCCCATTTGCTTTTAACCCACCAGCCACAATTTTGACATCGGACAGGTTCACATCCCCGTCCGGTTTGGAATTAATATTTGCTGTTATGTTGCCCGGTACGGAAATTTCTTTCGACCAGCGTAAGCCTTCCATCGTAATCTCTGTATCTGTGAGATCAGCGGCAAAATTTCCTGTTGTGGAGCCATCAGGGCGGGTTTCAATCGTGAAATCAAGCTTAACAAGGCCTCCAATATAATCATTGGCAATGTCCAGCGCTTCCCTATCTGCCTCGTCCAAATCAAGTTTGACATGATAGGATCGATACCCGGCTTTGGCACCATCAAACCAGCTTTGTGCTTCAATTACCGACTCAACGCCCTTTATTTTGCCGACACCCTGAATATCAATACCGGTCGCATCCACTTCAACCAACATATTGGCATCGGACAAATTCACGTCTTCAACAACATCGGCAATAAAGGCATCCTTAAACGTTCCCTTGGCTTCATAGCCGACCCGCTCCATTGTCAGGTCATCTTTCAAGGGAAACTGGAAAGAAGCGTCGACAACGCCCGTTCCCGTCATTTCAGCAAGAGTAATGCCATACTCGGTCGCAAATCCCAGAGGGTCCTGGTCCAGGAATGTAAAGATATCCTTGCTTTTGCCTTCCACATGAACATTGATATCGGCCCGCTGGGTTTCTTTGTCAAAGCCGAATATATGCACTTTGTCAGAGGTGACATTCATATCGCCAAGCTTGCCTGTCAAGTTTGTCAACATGACACCACTTGCCGTTAAGACGGCATCCCCTTTGATATCCGTCACTTTGTCAAGCGGCGGAAAATAATTTGTCGAAGCCCCGTCGATTTTGAATTTCAATGTCACAGCGTCAGCAGGAATATCGCCCGACTCTAAAGAACCGGCGGGAAGATTTACATCAAATGTTGCCGATGGAACCTCGCCGTCCCGAATACGCGCCGTGACCCAGTTATATCCATCCACTGCCATGGAATATGGCCAGAAACGGCCAAGATCGTTGGTTTTCAGATTACGGACATCCCCGGATAGTTTTAGGCCGATGCCCTCTTGCGCCAGGGCAATCGAACCGCTCATATCAACAGTCGTTCCCAGGGTAAGCGCCGAAACTTTTTCCAGAGTGACCTCCCTAAAGGCCTGGTCAACCGAGCCGGAAATCTGAAGATTGTCAATTCGCAAGGGCTCATGATACAGGTCTGGTCGGTTAATAAAGCCGATACCTGAGGTAATTTCAAAATCAATATCCTGAAATGAAAAGGTTTCGTCCAAATCCATATGCAACTGACCGGAAACCAACATATCCAGCCCAGCCAATTCGGCAAGTTCAGGAGATTGTTCGGACAACAATTTAAGCGGGACATCCTCAATTTTACCATCCAGCTGCACGCGCTTCAGCTGACGGTCATAGTCCACAAAAGCAATCACATCGACATTTTCTGTCCCGACCTTCAAGGCACCGTTCGCCTGACCGCTCAAACCATTTTCCTGCCGCCAGACAAATAAATCAACATTCCTGGCCTGCCAGAATTTCTCCAGCGGTTCATCTTCTATGAAAATTTTCGTATTGTAGAGTTCAACCCGTGTGAGATAACCGGTAAGGGAGGAAGGGTTCGGCGCCGAGCTTAACTCATCCAGCAAAGCCAATAACGCCTCCTTTGAGGCTTCGTCGAACTCGGGCTTCTGCACCTCCTCCGCCGGTACCTGAGAAGGGCTTTCATTCATCAAGGCATATTGGTAGCCGAATTCAATGCTGCCCTCTTTAGTGCGTGTCAGGCGAATGCTCATGCCGGTAAATTCAAGTTCCGACGGGGCGACCTGCCCTTTCAGGAGGGCTTTTCCGCTAAAGGTTACAGCGACATCCGGGATCGTCGCAATTTGTCGCCCCTTTTTCTTGATCACCAGGTCATCCACGGCAACAACCAGATTCTTGTCCCGGCCATTCCATTCCAGTTCCAGCTTGCCGAAGGCGAGGTTAAATAGTGGATATTGCGCGACCAGTGTCTGTTCAACATAAGGCGCGATATAGGTGAGAGAAACCGGTCCTCTCGCCAATCCCGCGATCACCGCCAAAAGCGCAATAAAGACGAGAACAAATGTGCCCAGGATAACGCGCAGAAAAATTTTAGAAGTCGCTGTTACCAATTGCTTTTTGCGCCTATATTAGTTGCTACTGCCCTGATCAATCGAACCGTAACGTAACCCATTAAAAACGGATAAGGAATGCAGGATATAAAAAACCTGAAAAAATTTCCGTTTGCCGACGAAGTAACGGATCTGCCCGCCGTCAGTGATCAACAATCATTAAAGATTGGGATGGAAGAATGGGACAACCTGATATCCGCCTCACCGGAATGGGCAAATTTTGCCAACGCATTTCAAGACAGCACAACCAATTTGAAAATTTTGCAGTCCGTTTTTGGCAATAGTCCCTATCTCAGCCAGTGCCTGCAGTCAAACATCCCTTTCTTTCAGCATCTTATGTACGAAGGGTCAGATGCCGCATTATCACTTATATATAGCGACCTGGATGCAAAGGTAAGTCCACGCAGCGATAAAAACGAAATCATGTCCGTTTTGCGCAAGGCGAAACAGCAAATAGCGCTGCTGACGGCCCTTTGCGACATGGGGCATGTTTGGCCATTAATGCAGATCACTCGCGTATTATCGGATTTTGCCGGATGCGCAGTCGAGATCTGTTGTCGGCATTTGCTCACTATGGCGGCGGAAAAAGGCGAATTCACGCTCCCGGACATTGAGGACCCAACCAGAGAAAGCGGCCTTGTTATTCTTGGAATGGGGAAACTTGGAGCCAACGAGCTCAACTATTCAAGCGACATAGATTTAATTGTCTTGTTTGACGCAGAAAAGATTGATTATACAGGCCGTCGCAGCCTTCAGGACTGCTTCGTTAAAATTGCCCGGGACCTTGTACAGATGATGCAGGACCGTACCGCCGGCGGCTATGTCTTTCGAACGGATCTGAGGTTACGGCCTGACCCCGGTGCGACGCCCATCGCTTTGTCTTTCGCCGGGGCCCATGTCTATTATGAAAGCCAGGGACAGAACTGGGAACGGGCGGCCATGATCAAGGTTCGCCCCATCGCCGGTGACCTGGTTGCCGGCGCGGATTTCGTCGAATTTCTGGTCCCCTTTGTCTGGCGGAAATCCATGGATTTTGCCGCCATAGAAGACATACAGGCGATAAAGACACAAATTCATGCCCATAAAGGATTTGCCGAAATTTCCCTGGCTGGCCATAACATCAAAATCGGACGCGGCGGCATTCGCGAAATCGAGTTTTTCTGCCAGACCCAACAATTGATCGAAGGCGGGCGACATCCTCAGCTCCGAACTCCGAAAACGCTGGATACCTTGGATCAACTGGCAGATTTCGAGAAAATATCTGAAACAGTTCGCGACGATTTAAGGGATGCCTATGTGTTTTTGCGGACCCTTGAACATCGATTACAAATGATCAATGACGAGCAAACCCAAACACTCCCGGAATCCCAGGTCGAATTCGATCAATTGGGTGTTTTTATGGGATATGATGACCCTGAGACTTTCCGTAGTACTTTATTGTCAACTCTGACTTGCGTGAAAGGCCATTACGACAATCTGTTCAGGTTTGAAGAAACCCCGGAAAGAACGGCGGGCCGGCTTGTCTTTACCGGCTCCGACGATGATCCTGAAACACTCAAATCCCTGTCGGCCCTCGGCTTTACGGATGTTGGTCAACTGTCCCAGACAGTACGGGACTGGCATCATGGACGATATCGCGCGACCCGCACAGTCAGGGCACAGCAAATTCTGACGACCCTTATGCCGACACTGCTGGAAGCGCTGGGAAATACCAGCAATCCGGATGCCGCATTCGTTCGGTTCGACACGTTTTTGAAAAAGTTACCGGCGGGTATTCAGCTGTTCTCTTTATTCAAAGCCTATCCCAGCTTGCTGGAACTGGTGGCGCGAATTATGGGTATGGCACCCGAGCTGGCCGATAATCTGGCTCAGAACCCGACTTTGCTGGACGGTGTCCTGACGACTGACTTCCTGTCGCCCCTTCCGCCCCGACCGGAGTTGGAAGAGGATCTGTCACTTATCCTGTCTACTGCGCGGGACTTTCAGGATATTCTTGATCTGTCCAGACGCTGGGCCAATGATCTTAAATTCCGTGTGGGCGTCCAGATACTGGACAACATGGATCATGTCAGCGGAACAGGGGCAACGGTTGCTGCCGGCATTCCCTTGTCCAACATCGCCGAAGTCTTGTTGAACCGTCTTTATCCTCTGGTTTTAGCGGATCTGGCCCAAAAACACGGCATCGTTGAAGGCGGGGAATTTGCGGTGCTTGGCATGGGCAAGTTTGGCAGCCGGCAGTTGATGCCCCGTTCTGACCTGGATCTGGTTTTCATATTTGACACCCCTGAAGACGATATGATGACCAATGGCGAGAAGCCTATTTCTGCCGGTCTTTTTTATACACGGATCAGCCAGCGCTTTATAAATGCGTTGAGCGCCCTCACCAGTGAAGGAGCGTTGTATGAAGTGGATATGCGCTTGCGGCCTCATGGAAAATCAGGACCCATCGCCCTGAACCTTGCGGCATTTCAGAAATATTATGAAGAAGATGCCTGGACCTGGGAGCATATGGCCCTTACCCGCAGCCGAATTGTCGGGGGAGATGCGAGCTTGCGAAAAAGGGCGGATGCGGTTCTGTTGAAACTGAATAGCATGAAACGTGATCCCGCAAAATTGAAGCAGGATATTCAAAGCATGCGGGAACGGGTTCATAAAGAACATTCCGATGGCTCTCTGTGGTCCTTGAAACATGCTGTGGGCGGTCTTATGGACCTTGAGTTTCTGTGCCAGTATTTTCGTTTGCTGCACGGTCATTCCCAACCGGAAATATTGATTCCCAACACGGTTCAGTGTTTTTTAAAACTGGCCGAGCTCAAGCTACTGCCGGAAGAGGAAACTGCAGAACTGGTTCGGGCTGGCCGTCTGTATCTGAACATCATGGGTTTGCTGCAACTTTGCCTTGGAAGCCGGAAAATGAACGATGACGCCCCCCTTGCCCTGCGATCCGCCCTGGCAAAGGTTTGTGGTTCCAATGAGTATGAAACTCTAAAAAACAAACTATCCGCCGCGCAAAGCTATGTGGATGATCGCATCACATATTATTTAAGCTCGTAATACAGGAAATGGAAAACATGGATATTGGAAACCCCGCCCCTGACTTCACAATGTCGACGGATACCGCTGGTGAAATTAGCCTTCGGGGCCTTGCAGGGCAAAAATTCGTTCTTTATTTTTACCCCAAAGACGATACTCCCGGCTGCACGAAGGAAGCCATTGGATTTACGGAAAGCGCGGCGGAATTCGAAAAATTGGGTGTTCAGGTCATCGGCGTCTCCAAGGATACTATCGCAAAGCATGCAAAATTCAGGACAAAACATAATTTGTCAGTCCTGTTGGCATCCGATGAGGATGGCACAACTTGCGAAGCCTTTGGTGTCTGGGTGGAAAAGAACATGTATGGCCGAAAATATATGGGGATAGAACGCGCAACATTCCTCGTTGATGGTGAGGGTGTTCTTCGCTCTATCTGGCGGAAGGTTAAGGTAAAAGGTCATGTAGAGGCTGTCCTTGCCGCCGCCGCGGATCTTTGATGCTGTCCATTGCGGAACTTGCCGACGGCGTTTTACAAGCTGTTGAAGGCGCAGACAAGGCAACGAAAAGCCGAGAGGCTGCGGAAGCCTGGCGAAATTCCAACGGAGTGATGCCTGTTGGCAAGGGATCGCCGCCTGACAGACCTTCCCGACCTTCAAAGCCTGATTTATTGCCCCCGAATGAAATGCCGCGCAGACGCGGGCAATCGGATGACGCCAAGGCCGCCCTGCTCCACGCCGTCCTTCATATTGAGCTCAATGCCATCGATCTGGCCTGGGATATGATTGCGCGTTTCACCCATCTCGGACTGCCAAGGCAATTTTATGATGACTGGGTAAAAGTAGGCGATGAAGAAGCCAAGCATTTTACGCTTCTGGCAACGCGCTTGCGACAACTCGGCTATGGATACGGTGATTTTCCGGCTCATGACGGGCTATGGGAGGCGGCCCTTTCAACCAAGAATGATTTTGCCGCCCGCCTCGCTATTGTTCCCATGGTTTTGGAGGCTCGAGGATTGGATGTCACCCCCGCCATGATCACCCGATTCGGGAAAATGGGTGACACAGATAGCGTCGACGTGCTTAAAATAATCTTAAAGGAAGAGGTCGGCCATGTCGCAATTGGCACCCGTTGGTTTCAATATTACTGCGACAGCCAGAATTTAAACGCGGAGGAATTCTGGCAACAAATGGTTCGGAAATTCTTTAAAGGCCTTTTAAAACCTCCGTTTAACACGGACGCGAGAAGTCTGGCCGGACTACCACCAGAATACTATCTTCCGTTAGCAAAAATTGACCCAATAAAAGCGACAAAAAAAGGGTAAATTTTAGCGACGGGTTTGCCGGTTGATGTTAACAAAAAAATCAGTTTTATTAAGATACATTGTTGCAAACTAAATCGACAAATTTATCAAATCAGGATGAACGACATGAAGCTGAAGGCCGTACTGGATAAAATATTTACGGACCGTCAGATCATCATCAGTACGCGCGGGCAACTTAAATATTTCCGCCTTGGTGTATCAGCGCAAGTGATGGCAATGACCGTCGCCGCAGGTTTTAGCGGCATGTTCATTTACTATTTGGCAACAGAAACCTCCCAGGAAAAACAACTGGTCGCCCAGACTGCGCAGCTGTTTAAACTGAAAAACCAATATGAAACCGCTTATGCTGATTTACAGCTGACCAGCACCACATTGGAAGCCACACAAAACGAGCTCGATCAGCAATATGCCCGACTGGAAGGCATGCTTGCAGAGCGCAAGAATGTGGAATCTGCTCTGAAGTTGGCGTCCAAGGCAAAAAAATCATCGAAGGAACTAACCCCGGAAGAACGCGTCCGCGCCCTCGGTGAAAGTCTGCATGCCAGCAACGCCCAGCGTGAACAGCTTGAACTTGAGGTCATGCAGATCAATAAGGTTCTCTTTCAAACGGCGCAGCAACGGGATCAGGCCGCGAATGAACGCTTGAAAACCGAGCAGAAGCTTTCCAGCCTGCGGACGGTTCTCAATATGTATGCATCGACCAAGGATGAGATTTATTCCGAACTTCAGGAAACAAAAAAGGAATTTGCCCGGCTACAATTTGACCGACAGGAAAAAATTGATACCGAGTCCCGGCTGTCGAATGAAATTACTGGTCTGAAATCCCGACTGACCAATATTTCATCAGAAAACAGGGATCTGATTGCCCGGGTTAATGACCGCGCCCATGAAAGCATCATGGCGCTGAAAGAAGTCATTTCAATTACCGGCCTCGATTCCGAAAAAATATTGGGGATAAATGAAATACTAGGACAAGGTGGCCCCCACATGGACTTCCAGCCCGTCGGTGATTTGTTACAGATGGAGCAGGATTTTTACGAAGAGGCCCAAAAAATGGAAGCCAGCCTCGCTCGCTGGGAATCCTTGCAAATCATATTAAAGCACATTCCTCTCGCACGGCCCGTCGATGTTGGGTATGTCACGTCGCGCTATGGAAAACGCCGTGACCCCATGACCAAACGCAAAGCGCATCATTCCGGCGTTGATATAGCAGGCCCGAAAAACTCAAAAATTCTGGCGACGGCACCCGGTGTTGTTACTTTCGTCGGCACGAATGGTGCGTATGGCCGGATGGTCACAATTGATCACGGCAAGGGTTTTAAAACCCGCTATGGCCATCTTAAGAAAGCCGTCGTCAAAAAAGGCGACAAGATAGATTTCAGAACACAAATTGGCGTTATGGGCTCCACCGGTCGAAGCACCGGACGGCATGTTCATTACGAAGTTATATATGAAGGAAAGCATCGGGATCCGGTGAAATTTTTCAAAGCCGGAAAATACGCGTTCAAAGTGACGCCAAAAATCCAGGAAGCTTCCAACAAATAACTTTTAAAGCGAGGTTGTAGATGTTTTCCAACAACAACAAGACAGAAACGAAAATCAGCAAAATGAATTCAATGCCGTCAATTATCAGCGAAAGTCTTACCATCGAAGGCAACCTTATCTCGGAAGGTGAGGTTCAAATAGACGGCACCGTGAACGGTGATGTGGCCGCCGCCAACCTGACAGTTGGCCAATCTGCTGTTATCAATGGTGAAATCGATGCTGGCGTTCTGACTATTCGCGGATGTGTGGATGGCCGGATCAAGGGTGAGGAAATTTCGATTATGTCGACAGCAACCGTTAGAGGCGACGTCATCCATACTTCATTGAGTATAGAACCCGGCGCAAAAATCGATGGTCATTTACAGCATAATGATAACCCGCGGGATTTGCCGCAAACGGTTTCCTATCTCGACAAGGCCGAGGCCAGCGGAACAGACAGCTGAAATCTCCTAGTTCAGCTAAACCGAAAAAGGCCCGCAGAAATGCGGGCCTTTTTTGCTGGTTTTTATGTCTCAGGATTAACCGACAATTTCGGAACCGGAGAAGAAATAGGCGATTTCAATAGCCGCATTCTCGGCGCTATCGGAACCATGTGCAGAATTAGCTTCGATATTTTCCGCGAATGTCGCCCGGATTGTACCTTCTGCCGCTTCCGCCGGGTTTGTTGCGCCCATGACTTCGCGATTGCGTGCGATGGCATTTTCGCCTTCCAGTACCTGTACAACGACGGGGCCGGATGTCATGAATTCAACAAGGTCGTTGAAGAAAGGCCGCTCTTTATGAACACCATAAAATGTTTCTGCATCAAGGCGGGTCATCACGATCCGCTTCTGGGCCACAATCCGCAAGCCGGCTTCTTCCAGCATGGCGTTGACTTTGCCAGTTAGGTTGCGACGGGTCGCATCTGGTTTAACAATTGAGAAAGTACGTTCTAGAGCCATTATTTTACCTACGGTTAAATCGAAAAAAGGAATATTGCGCGCCTTATAGCGGGGATGGTGCGGCTCGGCAACCTAATTGATCCTTTTTCCCCGAATTCTGGAATTTTCAGCCTTCGCACCGGCCCCGCTTTCTGATAGAGAGTGCCCCATGCTTCAAATTAAAGACATTACATACCGTATCGCGGGACGCATCTTGCTGGAAAATGCCTCCTTGCATGTTCCGGTTGGACATAAATTTGGCCTGATTGGTCGTAACGGAACGGGCAAATCCACTTTGCTCAAACTGATCATCGGTGAAATCCAGCAGGATGACGGGACTATCGAGCTTCGAAATGGGGCCCGCCTCGGTGTCTTGCCGCAAGAAGCGCCGTCTGGTCCGGAAAGTTTACTGGAAGCCGTTCTGAGTGCAGACATTGAGCGGACCCGCTTGATGGCAGAAGCGGAAACAGCAACAGATGCCCACCGTATTTCAGAAATTCATGTACGTCTGGCGGATATCGATGCTCATACGGCTGAATCCCGAGCGGCTAAAATTCTATCGGGCCTTGGCTTTGACCATGAAGCCCAGCAACGATCCTGTTCGTCTTTTTCAGGGGGTTGGCGAACGCGTGTCGCTTTGGCAGGAACATTATTTTCGGAACCGGATTTGCTGTTGCTTGATGAACCCAGCAACTATCTGGACCTGGAAGCAACGCTCTGGCTGGAAAGTTTTCTGCGCAATTATCAACGAACGCTGATTATTGTCAGCCATGACCGCGACCTTTTGAACAATGTCGTCACGACGATCGCCCATCTGGATAACCTGAAGCTGGTCAAATATACCGGTAATTACGACTTCTTCGAGAAAACACGCCGTCAGCAACTTGAACTTCTGAGCGGCATGCAACGCAAGCAGGACGCCCAGCGCAAGCATCTGCAATCCTTTGTCGATCGCTTCCGGGCCAAAGCCTCAAAAGCCCGTCAGGCGCAAAGCCGTGTCAAAATGCTGGAGAAACTGAAACCCGTCGCCGCCATGATGGAAGAGCATACGGCTAATTTCAGATTCCCAGAGCCCGACGAGCTTTCGTCACCAATTATTTCCATGGAGGGCTGCTCCGTTGGCTATCAGCAGGATGTGTCAATCTTACGAGATCTGAGTTTGCGCATCGATATGGATGACCGCATTGCCCTACTCGGCTCAAACGGAAATGGAAAATCGACTTTCGCAAAGCTGCTGGCAAACCGGCTGCAACCCCAATCCGGACATTTACAAAAATCCAATAAGCTTAAAATCGGGTTTTTCGGCCAACATCAGCTGGATGAAATGTCTGCGGAACAAACGGCTTACCAGCATTTGGCCGCAAAAATGGATAACGGCAAAGAATCCCAGGTCCGAGCGAGATTAGGCCAATTCGGATTTTCCCGCGATAAAACTGATGTTGCCGTGCAAAAACTGTCCGGCGGTGAAAAAGCACGCCTGAATTTCTGCTTGCTGGCGCAGGACAAACCGCATCTCCTTATCCTCGACGAACCGACAAACCATCTTGATGTGGACAGCCGGGAAGCTCTGATACAGGGCCTCAACGATTACGAAGGGGCCGTGTTGTTAATCAGCCATGATCCGCATTTAGTCAGTTTGGTTGCCGACCGCCTATGGCTGGTCAGCGATGGCGGTGTGCATCCGTTCGAAGGAGACATGACTGATTATAAAAAGCTGGTGCTCGAAGCGGCCAGGTCCGGCAATGGTACGCGTAAGTTAAATGCGCTTACCGACAACGAGCCTGCCAAACCACGGCTTTCAGGCAAAGAAGCGCGCAAAGCTCGTGCGGCCGCACGCGCGGCCCTCGCCCCAAAACGAGCTGAAGTGAAGAAGCTCGAAAAATCCATGCAGGATATCGCTGCAAAGCAGGCGAGGCTTGAAACCGAGCTGGCCGATCCGGCGACGTACGATAAGGGGCCGGAACACCAGGCCAAGCTAAGTGATGCCATCGGCCGCCTTAAATCACAGCTTGCGAATGCAGAAGAGGACTGGATGGAAGCCCATGAGGAACTGGAACAGCTGGAGCAAGCCTGATTAACCCCCTGCGTTACTCAGGCGCACACCGGTAAAGTCACTTTCAAATTCCTGCATCGGTTTTTTATCAATGACATTGACATCCACATCCAATGGATAGATTCCACCTTTAAATTTCCCTGTAACAGTTTGAAATTTATCGTCAAAGTTAAATTTCATATCGACTATACCAATTCCCTTGTTATCGTAATCAAAGCTGATAATTCGAACTGAGATTTGGTGATCTCCCGTTTGTTTCCATACGCCAGCTCCTGGGAAATAGGAATATTTCTTTTGGTCAGCCGCGCTCCAGATGACAGATCCAAATTCTGTAAAGGTGTAGCTGGAGCGATCGGTTTCGCTATGCTGGTCCAGGATATAGGTTCCTTCAATACTCCGGCCGAAACTAAATTTCTCCTCGGCGGAAGCCGTACCGTATATCGCTGGCGTTACCAAAGTTACTGAAAATACAAAAAATACCAATGTAAGTAGATTTAATTTATAGGTCAAAATACCAATTCCCTTCGATTAAAAAATTTATTCCCTTTCAAATTTTTCAGGCCTTTTTCTGCCAGCCTGTTTCAGTTTGCTGAAAGTAACTTACCGGCACATCTTCATCTTTCAGCAATTTCCATCGTGCGCGAGCGGCGTCAAGAGCGGTTTCATCATTCCCGTCGAACATATAGAGACAGCGATCAAAACTGCCAATATCAGGAGATTCCGCATCCTCTACCAAAACCAGGACGTCCGCGTTATTGAGGTTTTGATCCGGAGTTAATGTCAAAAGAATTGGTTGCGACGCCACCTCAACATCATCTTGCGCGATCGCATGAGGTAAAAAGGACGACGGATTAGCAGACCAAAGACATTCATCCAATTCAATCAGGCAATCTTCCGTGCGACCGCGGACAAGAGCTGTCATCTGCTGCTCATATACCTTTTCCAGCAATCGCGGCAGTGCCCGGCTTAATGGATCCGCTTGCAAGTGATAAAAATTAACATTTGTCACAGCCGGCGCCGCTACCCTTCGTAATTATCCTGGACGAATTGATTGAGAAGCCGCACACCGTATCCTGTACCGCCTTTTGGAACGGTTGGCTTGTCTTGTTTTGACCATGCCATACCGGCAATATCCAGGTGAACCCAAGGCACATCATTCACGAACTTTTTCAGAAACTCCGCAGCAACGATCGACCCTGCGCCCCGTCCACCTGTTCCGATATTCTGTAAATCAGCAATAGGGGATTTGGTTTGCTTGGCATAGTTAGATGACATCGGAAAGCGCCAGACACCTTCATCTACCGTTTGTCCGGCTTTGTAAAGTTTGTCGGATAAATCATCATCATTGGAAAATAAACCGGCATTTTCATGTCCAAGTGCAATAATGATGGCGCCAGTCAGGGTCGCCAGGTCAATCATAAACTCCGGCTTGTATTTTTCTTGGGTATACCAAAGGGCATCAGCCAAGACTAACCGCCCTTCCGCATCGGTATTGAGAATTTCAATGGTTTGGCCAGACATTGACTTTACAATATCTCCAGGCCGTTGCGCATTTCCATCTGGCATATTTTCAACCAGACCAACGACACCTATGGCGTTGACCTTGGCTTTTCGCCCTGCAAGTGCCTTCATCAGGCCGGTGACGGTTCCGGCTCCGCCCATATCCCATTTCATCTCTTCCATACCGGGTCCGGGCTTCAAAGAAATACCGCCGGTATCGAAGCAAACTCCCTTGCCAACAAATGCCAGGGGTTTCTTGGAGGCGCCTTTACGGGTATCACCTGTCCATTTCATAACAACCAGTCGGCTTTCCCGTCGGGACCCCTGCCCGACCCCCAGTAAAGCGCCCATTCCAAGCCGCTTCATTTTGGCTTCGTCGAGAATTTCCACTTTAATGCCCAGGCTTGTCAGCTCCTTACAACGGTCGGCGAAGCTTTCCGGATACAGCTCGTTCGCCGGTTCACTTACCAGATCCCTGGTCAAAAATACGCCCTCAGCCAGCGCTTCCAGATCAGCAAATGCCTTTCGGGCGGCGGCGGCCCCTTTGCAAGCCACCGTCATGCGCTTCAAGGTCGGCTCCGAACTATCATCCGTATCGGTTTTATATTTCTGGAATCGATAGGATCCAAGTTTTGCGCCAAAAGCCAGGGACGCAGCAGCATCGACAGCCTTGATACCGGGTGATTTAATATTATCCAAAACAACGGTTACATTTTGAACCCCTGAGCTATTCAGCTTTTTGACGAGGTTACCGCCAAGATTTTCCGCATCAATTCGAGAAAGCTCTGCCAGATCTCCCAATCCAAACAAGAGCACGCCGGAAACCTCAAGTCCCGCTGGTGCGAGAATTTCCAAAAGCTCGCCCTTTTTGCCACTGAAACGGCTGTTTTTCACCGCGGCCGACAAGGCTCCCTTCGTTTTTTTATCTAGTGCTGAAGCCGTTGCGGATAACGTACTGCCTGCGGATACAGCGACGGCAATAGTACCTCGTTTCGGTATGGAGATTTCTGAAAAAGCGAACTTCATAAGTTTACCCTGTTATAGATTGTGAGTAATGGAGAAGGAATAGTCGTTAAATCGGTATATTTTTCATACCCTAGCCAGCCGCTACTGGCAACATACAAACAATTTCATGGAGCCAAATCAGTCATCTAATCCAGTCCATTCTGTATTTTCATCAGGTTCCGTCTAGCGCAATCATTTTCTATCGCTATACTCGCCCTTATGAAAAATATAAACCGTTATATAATGAAGCAATTGGCCGTTCCGATGCTTTTCATAACGTTCTCTCTGACAGGCGTGATCTGGCTTTCCCAGTCGCTGAAGTTTGTTGAGAAATTGATTAATGGTTTGCCGGTATCGACATTTCTCTATTTATCGATTTTACTCCTTCCGGGCATCTTGAAATACACGCTTTTGCTCGGTATTTTTTTTGGAACGCTTTTCGCCTTCAACAAACTTTATTCGGATTCGGAGTTGATCGTTATGTGGTCAGCAGGGCTGAGTAAATGGGCTCTCGCCCGCCCTGCAATATACTTAGCGCTTCTGACAGCTCTTGCTTTGTACTTTCTCGGATTTCTACTAACCCCCTATGGCGTCAGAACAGTAGACGAACTCAGGCTTAAATGGCAGGATTCTCTTGCGGCCGTCGTTTTGCGAGAAGGAGTTTTCAACTCACTCACAGGAGGTGTCACGGTTTACATAAGAGAGAAAAGCTCGACGGGTGAATTGCTCGGAATTCTGGTTCATGATGAAAGAGTACGAGACAAACCGGTAACCTATATGGCCGAAAGAGGCGCTTTCATCAAAACTGCGGACGGCCCACGCTTTGTCATGAATACTGGAAACCTGCAGGAAGTAGCTAAAGATGACGCGAAACTCAGCCTTCTGTATTTTGATCAGTACATCCTTGATATCAATCAATTTGAAAAACGAAGTAATGCTGTTTGGTTAAAGCCTGAACATCGTTATCTGATGGAACTAATCAATCCGGAAAACTCGGAACGTATCCAGCGTGAGGGCTGGAAATTGAAAGCGGAACTTCATCAACGACTGGTTTTACCCTTATACGCAATTTGCCTTGTCTTTATCGCTCTTGCCGGAGTCTTGAGCGGCGAATTCAGTCGCCGCGGTCGAGTCAAACGGGTCACCGCATCAGCGGTAATCGGAGTTGCCCTGCTGATCGGTGCAATGGCACTATTCCGTGTTTCGGGTAATAATTCATTGATTACACCAACATTGTATTTTCTACCGATCATTTCTACTATCATCGCTGCCTATCTTGCGGCGGGCGGGCGATTTAAAATTTTCAGCTCGCTTTTCGGTCACGAAGCAATAGTGCCAGAGGAGCCGAAACAATGAGACTCCCGAGCTCGCTTTCAATCTATTTGGGAAAACAGTATCTAAAGAATATCGGCATTATTTTTGGAATTTTAATGACCGTAGTATTCCTCATTGATTTTATTGAGCTTCTGAGACGGGCCGCCGACAAGGACGGCATAAGTCTTTTTGTTATTATTCAAATGGTATTGTTACGCCTGCCTTATCTTGCTCAAAAGCTACTGCCTTTCATTGCCCTATTTGGCGGCATGCTGACGTTTTTTAAACTTACGAAAACCAGCGAGTTGACGGTCATCCGCGCTGCAGGGGTTTCTGTTTGGCAATTTCTCTTGCCCTCAATGTTCATCGCTTTTGGTATCGGAATGTTGATTTTAACTGTCGTCAATCCGATTAGTGCCGCCATGCAGGCCCAATATGGGCAAATGGAATCAAAATATTTTGATAAACGATCAAGTTTTCTAAGCATTTCCCCCAGCGATCTCTGGCTTCGTCAGGTTGACGATGACGGACTTTCCGTTATTCATGCGCGCGGTGCACAAAATCAAGGTATTGATCTGACGGATGTAATTATTTTTGAATATAATACGGATGATATCTTCACCGGACGCATTGATGCCTCTCGGGCCAAACTCTTCCCCGGTTATTGGGAGTTACAAAATGTCGTCATTACGGGGCCAAATAAACCTGCAGAAACAGAATCCTTTATGAAATTGGAAACGTCTCTGACTGTTCATCAAATTCAGGAAAGTTTTGCCTCTCCCAAAACCCTGTCTTTTTGGGATTTACCGGAATTTATAGAAACTCTTGAACTCGCGGGATTCTCCGGTGATCGACATCGTCTTCATTGGTATAGTTTGATGGCAGGCCCTATTCTAAT
The DNA here is from genome assembly GCF_023746535.1 of Sneathiella marina. Classification (GTDB taxonomy): domain Bacteria; phylum Pseudomonadota; class Alphaproteobacteria; order Sneathiellales; family Sneathiellaceae; genus Sneathiella; species Sneathiella marina. Next base: position 2,608,554 of record NZ_CP098747.1, read on the forward strand.
GATTGCGATGGTTCTTGTGGCGGCCACCTTCAGTTTGCGGTCAATTCGTCATGGACATACAAGCCTAATGGTTATTGGTGGTATCGCGACGGGTTTCGTTTTTTACTTTCTCACAGACATTATTTATGCCCTTGGCCTTTCCGGCAGCCTTCCAATCGCTCTTGCCGCCGGCATCCCGGCTATTGCGATAACTTTGTTTGGCCTTGCCATGATGTTTCACCTTGAGGACGGCTGAAACATGAAATCCCTCGCGCGACTATTATTAGCGACTACTTTTCTATGCACCGCATTTGTCCCACATTTTGCTCACGCCGAGAAAACACCGGAACTGGACTTTGCCAAGGAATCCTTATTCAGTGCGAAAAATATTACATACGATAAGGAAGATCAAACCGTAGAGGCGACAGGTGAGGTCGAAGTTGTTCAGGGTGACCGGGTTTTGAAGGCTGACAAGATCATCTATGACATTCCTGGAGATACGATCCGGGCAGAAGGCAATGTCGTTCTGTTGGAGCCAACCGGGGATGTTGTTTTCGCTGAGGAAATGGAGCTACAAAATGAACTTAAAATAGGCGCCATTCGGGATATCCGAATACTATTTTCGGATCAGTCGCGCCTTGCCGCACATGAGGCAATCAAGATGGACGAAAATCGGACTATCATGACGAAAGCTGTCTTTAGTACCTGCCGTTTATGTGAAAAAGATCCCGAACGTCCGGTCTTGTGGCAAGTCAAAGCGGAAGAAGTTGAGCATGATCGCGCGGAGCAATCCGTAACCTATAAAAATGCTGTTTTCGAATTTTTCGGCGTCCCCGTAATGTACACACCGTACTTCTCTCATCCTGATCCGACGGTAGACCGGGAAAGCGGCTTTCTATCCCCGAAAGTTTACGATTCTTCGATCCTTGGCTACGGATTGAAACTTCCTTATTACATTGTGATTTCTGAAGACAAAGACATGACGATCACGCCCAATATCACTACAAAAGAAGGGGTTCAATTAGCTGCGCAATATCGACAAGCGGTCTCGAATGGCCGGTTTAAATTCGACGGATCCGCCACTTATGTTGACGAAAGGAACAATCAAAACGTAACGACTGGCGACAAGGAATTTCAAAGCCATATCCGTGGCGACGGACAGTTCCAAATTGATGATACCTGGCTTTGGGGGTTTGATGTATTCCGTACCTCTAACGATACATATCTGGATAAATACGATATCAGCGATGATGATACCCTAACCTCTAGAGCCTATTTGCAAGGACAGCGAGGAAGGAATTTCTCCGTTTTGAGTGCCTATAGTTTTCAAGGACTGACCGAAGCAGATGTTTCCAGTGAAACACCCTTTGTGCCAGCCTGGTGGGACTATTCTTATGTTGGCGAGCCAAATGATTTTGGTGGTCGTGCCAGTGTAAATATGGACACCCTCCTGATCTATCGGGAAGATAGTCAGGATACCAACAGACTTTCTTTATCTGGCGGTTATCACATCCCTTATACAACGTCGAATGGACAGGTCTTATCCTTTGATACCTCCCTTCGTGGTGATTTATACTATGCGCGAAATATTCTCGCGGATCCATCTGACCCCTCTTCGGGAACCGGACAAAACGCCTTTTCGGCACGGGCTGTTCCTTCTGTCTCTGTGGAATGGAAATATCCCTTTGTACGACAAGCTGGCTCTGTTCGGCAGGTGGTCGAGCCGATTGTCGAAGGGGTTTGGTCTGACGTCATCGGCGATGAAGACACTCCGAATGAGGATAGCCTCAGCTTTGAATTTGATGATACCAACTTGTTTGGATCAAATCGTTTCGCTGGCCTTGATGAAGTTGAAAAGGGTGCGCGGCTAAATTACGGTATTAATATGGGGGTTTACGGCGAATCCGGAGGCTATACAACTTTGCTGGTTGGACAAAGCATCCATAGCGATAAGAATACAAGTTTCCCAGATGGAACCGGCCTAGAAGACCAGTTCTCTGATTTTGTGACGCGGTTGGAAATACGTCCTGCCAGCTACCTACAATTTATTAATCGGACACGAATAAATCATGACAAGCTATCAATTGCGCGCAATGAACTCGATATGAAAGTTGGAACCTCAAAGAATTACTTTGATTTGGGATATGTGTATTTACGTGACGATCCAAACGGATTGACTCAGGATACACGAGAGGAAGTTTATGTTGAGGGCAAGGTAGAAATCGCGGAATTCTGGAGTGCTTACGGAAACTATCGGCGAAATCTTGCAGGGACAGGTAATTCGGTTGATGGCAGAATTGGCATAGAGTATCTCGATGAATGTTTTGGATTTTCTCTGGAATTAAAAAAATCCTTCACTCGGGATAGAGATTTGGAACCCGACACGACGATTGGCTTCAATATCAGATTGCTACCTTTTAATTAATTCCTGAGAAGGTTATTCTTGTCCAACATGATTATGCGTGAAACTTTTACTATATTATATTTATGAAAAACTACATGTCTGCTCTACGTACCTTGTTTAATGCAGCTGCTTTCGCAGGCTTGCTTGCCCTGCCCTCTCCATCTGCAACGGCGCAAGATGTTCAGAATATTGCGGCGATCGTCAATGATGAAATAATTTCCGCCTATGACCTTGATCAGAGAATTTCCCTCACGATACTGATGTCAAGTTTCCCAAATACGGCGGAAACGCGACAGCAACTGGCCAAGCCGACATTGACAAAACTAATTGACGACCGGCTGAAATTGCAAGAAGCGGAGCAATTTAACCTCTCTGTTTCCGACGAAGAGGTTGCGGCGACACTTGAGGACTTCGAAAAAGGCAACAATCTGGCAAGTGGCGAACTCGACAAAATGCTCATTGCACGCGATATTGACTTGTCAACGCTGATTGAGCAGTTTCGCGTCCAGCTCGCCTGGAATAAAATTATACGGCACCGAATAGTTCCACGGATTACCATATCTGACGAAGAGGTCATAGCGGTCCAGCAAAAACTGGAAGCGAACAAAGGTAAAAATGAGTATTTGTTGAGCGAAATATACCTTCCCATAGAAGGCGACACAGATGAAGCAGAATTGCGAAAATCCGCACAAAACCTCGTCGATCAAATTCGCAAAGGTGCACCGTTCGGACGAGCTGCCGCTCAATTCAGTGAAGGATCTACTGCCTCTGCTGGTGGATCCATCGGTTGGATTCTTATCGATGACGTAGAGCCTGAAATTAGCGAGGTTTTGGTCAATTTGCCGGAAAACCGGGTATCTGATCCGATCCGCACTTCTCTTGGTTATTTCATTGTCGCGGTTCAGAAAATTCGTACCGTGATGGAAAATAACCCAGACGACGTTGTTTTCGACTTGACCCAAATTGTCGTTCCCGCAAGTAACGAAGGAGAATTAGCGGGCCCGAGGTCGCAAAAAATTCTGGCTGAATCACTGAGCAAGTTCATCGATGATTGCCGTTATTTACCTGATTTTCTAACCGAAATATCTGGCATCGAATCTGGCAGCGGGAAACTTGGGAAAATTCGGCTCGGTGATTTACCTGATACCATCAAGGAAATTTTACGGGACATGCAGCCGGGACAGGCCAGCGCACCTTATGAAGATGATGGCGTCTATAGAATCTTTGTCGTCTGCGATCGCCAGGATCCGCAAATGTTAAGTGGATCGGAGGATCAAATCCGACAGAATATAATGATACGCCGCGCCGAAAATAGAGCCCGTGGATATTTACAGGACATGCATAATTCGGCGACCATTGAAACACGATAAAAAAGCTGTCAAACATGTCTTTTATTAAACCGGATGCAGTGTAATGGCCGTCGCCCCGCTAGTTGTAACAATAGGTGATCCAAACGGAATTGGGATTGAGATAATCTCCAAAGCCTGGATGCAGCGCGACTTGAATAATCTCCCGGTTTTTTTTCTCCTCGGCAATGTTAAAACAATAGAGCACTACCTGAAATCTACGGGAATAGCCGTACCCTTCCTGGAAATCGCCTCCCCTGCCGATGCGGCAAATGTTTTTTCAAAAGCCCTGCCCGTACTGTCACTTGAGGGGTCAAACAGCGTTGCCGAAGAAATCATACTGTCCATCCGCCGTGGTACCGAATACTGTCTAAGCGGGGAAGCCAGCGCTCTGGTAACAAACCCTATTCAGAAAAAGAGGCTCTATGATACAGGGTTCAGTTTTCCAGGGCATACGGAATATCTCGCTAGCTTAACCGGTGTAACCGATCAAGCCGTCATGATGCTGGCGTGCCGCGAATTGAAGGTTATTCCTGCGACAATACATGTTCCGCTAAACAAGGTTCCTGCCCTGCTTTCCGCAGACTTGCTTACTCACGTCATTTCCACCGCCCATCGGGATCTGAATTACCGGTTTGGTATCGCTAATCCGCGGATAGTTGTTGCCGGTCTCAATCCTCACGCCGGCGAAGATGGCAGTATTGGCACTGAAGAAGTCGACATTATATCTCCGGCCATCAAAAACCTGCAACAAAGCGGAATGGATGTAAAAGGACCTTTTCCAGCGGACAGCCTCTTTCATAAAGCGGCGCGCGGGAAGTATGATGCAGCGATCTGCATGTATCATGATCAAGCCTTGATCTCGATTAAGACCATAGATTTCGATGGCGGTGTCAATATTACTTTGGGATTGCCGATCATCCGGACCTCGCCTGATCATGGTACGGCGGAAGATATCCATGGAAAAGGCATTGCAAATCCAACCAGCTTGATCGAAGCGATGAAAATCGCCGCGGAAATTGCCTCAATAGCCAATGACTGAAGCCGATCCCCTCCCTCCCTTGCGGGATGTCATAAATCGATATGGCCTGCGTGCCGAGAAGGCCTTGGGGCAAAATTTCCTGCTGGACCTTAATTTAACAGGAAAAATTGCCCGATCAGCGGGGGCGCTTGATGGAGAAACTGTTCTTGAAATCGGTCCGGGTCCAGGCGGCCTAACACGTGCCATTCTGGCGGAGGGAGCATCAAAACTAATTGCCATTGAAAAGGACAGCCGCTGCCTGCCTGCGCTTGCCGAGATCAGTAAAGCTTACCCAAACCGTATTGAAGTGCTCAATACAGACGCCCTTGAGCTCGACGAAACAACATTATTTGAGGGGCAGGCTAAAATTATCGCCAATTTGCCTTATAATATAGCGACACCATTGCTGATAAAATGGCTTGGACAAGTTGATCGCTTTTCGTCAATGACGTTAATGTTCCAAAAAGAGGTTGCCGATCGTATAACGGCTCAGCCAAGCACAAAGGCCTATGGCCGACTGACGATATTATGCCAATGGCTATGCGTATGTACCCGCCAGTTTGATATCTCGCCAAAAGCATTTACACCGCCACCGAAAGTCACCAGCACTGTCGTTAAATTGGTGCCACGGCCCGAACCTGCCTTCCCCGCCAACCAGATGATTTTAGAGAAAATTGTTGCAGCTGCCTTCGGTCAGCGCCGTAAAATGCTGAGGGCAAGCTTGAAACCGCTGGGAAAACCTACGGAAATTCTTTTACAAAAAGCGGATATTGATCCAACAAGACGCGCGGAAGAGCTAACTGTTGAAGAGTTTTGCCGGTTGGCGTTGGTTTTTGAAAACTCTCAGTAACCTTCGCGCAAGCCGCTCACAAAATCGATTAGTCCTGTCCGGCGGCTGCAACGCACGCGCTCCGCTTTTAAAATGGCCCTTACCTCAGACAGGCATTCATCAACATCATCATTTACAACGACATAATCATACTCCCGCCAATGGCTGATTTCTTCAGAAGCCTTTGACATTCGCTGTGCCACAACTTCATCGGAATCCTGAGCTCTGGACTTAAGTCGTTTCTCCAGAGCGGCAGTTGACGGTGGCAGGATAAATATGCTGACCAGATCATCGCGCATTTTCTGTGCCAGTTGCTGGGTTCCTTGCCAATCAATATCGAAAAGCACATCATTCCCACTGCTTAAAGCATCTTCCACAGCTGCGCGCGGTGTGCCGTAATAATTACCAAAAACTTTCGCATGTTCCAGCAGCTCGTCCCGGTTGATCATGAGATTAAAATCTACGGGTTCGACAAAAAAATAATCCTCCCCGTCCGTTTCACCCGGGCGCATCGGGCGCGTCGTTGCGGAAACCGACATCTTCATGTTGTCAGTGTCCGCTAACAATGCCCGTGAAAGAGTGGTTTTTCCGGCGCCGGACGGTGACGACAAAACTAGCATCAAGCCGCGACGATCAACGGACATAGATTCCCTCATAGCTGGCATATCCACCCACTCCTACTCAATATTCTGTACTTGCTCGCGCAGTCGATCAATCACGGCTTTCATATCCAACCCGGTCTGAGTCAGTGCTTTATCACTGGATTTAGAGCAAAGAGTATTGGCTTCACGATTAAATTCCTGACAAATGAAATCCAAGCGTCTGCCCATGCCATGATCGCTGGTTCCATTAAGGACTTCGCGGGCTGAGGCTATATGGCTCGACAATCGATCCAGTTCTTCAGAAATATCCGCTTTCGTTGCCAACAGGGCCAGTTCCTGCTCCAATCGCCCCTCGTCCAGGGTTTTCGTTTCCGATAGTATCCGGTCCATCTGAGTTTTCAGCCGTCGCCGGCTATTATCTGGTCCGTCTACAATCTGTTCTTTTGCGCGGGAAACCAAAATCTCTATCTCGTCCAGCTGTGCATTTAAAATAGGAGACAGACGGCCACCTTCTTCCGCCCGGACAGAAGAGAGGTTAGCTAGAACCTCGGCAGCTGACTCCAATAATACGGCTTGCAACTCATCATTGCCTGCATGGTCCTGTGCTATGTCATTTTGCTCGATGACACCTTTGAGGGCCAGCATTCCATCCATATTCGGTAATTGGCCGCGGCCTTCCTCAACATACTGGTTGGCCAAAGTCAGCAATTCATCAAGAAACACCGTGTTGACGCGATAGGCTTGTTCACCTTGCGTATTCTCAAATTGCAGTTGAATATTCATCGATCCACGATGAAAGGTAGACTTAAGCAGTTTCCGTATCTTGTCTTCCAGTTGGTCAAAGCCAGCCGGCATGCGACACCGGATTTCCAAGCCTTTGCCATTAACGCTTTTGGCTTCCCATTGCCAGCTATAAGTCTTGAAGGAGCCGATGGAACGCGCGAAACCTGTCATACTATTTACGGTCACGAATGCCTCATGCGTTAATTAAAATCGAGGCCTCTTGTATATCTTTTTCGAAGGTCTATCACAAGGTCAGCAAAGGTTATTTTTTGTCAGGCTCAAGGATGTTTACAACAAAGGATATCGCGCGCTGTACCAGGGCAAAAATTATACTCGCGGTCATACCGACGGCAAATGCCGCAAGATTTAACCCAAATTCAGCGGCAACATTGGAAGTTGGCACCCAGATCTCCAGAACCAGAAAACAACTGCATCCCATTATACCCCCAAGCGCGCCGTGCAATGCCGACGAATACCGGATATCTGCGTCATACTCACGTCGCCTGACCAGCAACGCAATTTTCAATGTCATCAATGTCAGCACCCCCACTGTCCCCCATAAAAAAGCAGACGACGCTCCAAATACCCATACAAGATCAGCCGCAAAATCCGTAATGAACATTTCATTGGCCATAGTTCGTGAAAAAAGAAGAAGCGGGAAGACAACCAGAACCAGCGCGGCGATACAAAGAGGCATAATCCATAAAAGACGCGCACCCGTTCTACTATCGATGAGTGTTTTACCGTTTATTTTCTGATGTGCGTAAGCCTGGCTTGCTACAGCTCGATATGCGTTTTGCAGACCGTGATAATCATTCAACGAATTTGCCGGTTCAGCGGCTTCATAACTGGAAATTGCAACATCCAGTGCCGCAAGATGTACAGGTTTCGCAACAGAGGGATGCTCAAGGAAAAAGACAGAAAGACTTTTTGCATTGGCCAGAAGTCGAGAAAGTTCATCATCATTGATCAACGGGTTATTTCCCTGAACCACCACCTCTTTTTCCACCGGTTTTGGCGGTGGCACCGGTGGCGCAACAGGCTTGGTTTTTGCAGGGTCAGGTGATGTACTGCCGGGTTTAGTTTCCGACAGTTCGCCGGGCGGCTCCTCAGTGTTGGTGTTGGTGTTGTCTTGTTCGAAAAGCGTTGGTTTTACAAGATCCTCGTTTGTCGCTTTGCTTGACTGCGACGGATCTGGGATAGGGTCTGAATGATCTGTTATCGGAGCGTCAGGCTTTTCACCCGATGTTTCCAATTGATTTGCATTGTCAGTTTCGAGAGATTTCTCATTCGTAACAGGAAGCACTTTTTGCTGTTTGATGTTCTTGTTCACCAAATCGAGTGACGACGCGTCTAACGTTTCAATCTCCTCACGTAAATCCAGTAAAGCCTGACGAAGCTCCTGCCGTTGTCTAAGCAGGATTTGAATAGTATCTGTACTTGCTGCCATTCGCGCACCCCACGTCATTTTCATCGATCTTGGAGATAGACGATTGGGGGCTCTTTTTTGTGCCGAGTTTCATTCAAATTTCGAAAGCGGCTTCTGTCAGGAGGTTATTTTTTCTTTTTCCTGTTTAGCTTGCGCCATTTCCTGACATTGGCATTATGTCCATCCAGCGTTTCAGAAAAGGCGTGCCCACCGGTTCCATCAGCAACAAAATATAGATCTTTCGTTTGCAAAGGCTGTAGAACGGCGCGCAAGCTTTCTTCCCCCGGGTTCGCTATGGGGCCCTTCGGCAACCCAGATATATGATAAGTGCTATAGGCATTCTTGGACGCCAGATCTTTTTTGCTTAAGGGACGTCCCAATTCATGTTTACCTTCCGTAATCCCATAGACGACGGTCGGATCCGATTGCAGTTTCATCCCTTTCCTGAGCCGGTTCAAAAACACACCTGCAACATGGGGCCGCTCTGAAGCCAGCGCCGTTTCTTTTTCGACAATTGAGGCAAGAATAATCAATTCCTCCACTGTCTTTATTTCTGAATCTGGATCGCGCAACGTCCAAACTTCCATGGTCAGGATCCGCATATCCTCAGCCATGCGCGCCACCAGCTCTTCCCGGCTATCCCCCAATTGATAATGATACGTTTCGGGAAGATACGCCCCTTCGGGCATGGCAACAGTGATATCACCGGTTAAACCATCCGCTTGTAAAACCAATTCTCGAATTTCCCGGCTTTCAAGGCCTTCGGGTATGGTTATCCGGCGTTCAATGACTTTACCAGAGACAAAGAGATTCATGAGCCCGTATCCAGACAGGCCGGCGGGTACCAAATATTCTCCGGCTCGTAAATTGCGCCCCATCTTTTCAAGCTTAACACCAAAAACAAACGCTAAATCATTGTTAACGATGTTTTTTTCAAGAAGTTCTTTGGATAGTGACCGCAGTCCTGTGCCTTTCTTAAGCAAGAACGTTGTTTCCGTCGCGAGAGGACCTGGTGACTTGAAAAGATGCCAGCCATAACCGGCGAGAGACGCCACAGACAAGGCGGCAACAATAAAAAGGGCAAAGATGAAGAAGTAAACCCGCTTCATCCTGCCCTCAATAATTCGTCATGATCGGTTAAACGCTTTTCATTACAAGACTGGCATTGGTGCCACCAAATCCAAAGGAATTGGACAGAACCGCTTTCAGTTTCTTATCCTGCGCAACTTTCGGTACCAAATTAAGGTCCAGGCCATCGGATGGATCGTCCAAATTAAGCGTTGGCGGTAAAATACCATTATTCATTGCCAGGATTGAGAATATGGCCTCAACACCCCCGGCAGCGCCCAGCAAATGGCCGATCGCTGATTTTGTCGAGGACATTGCCAGATTCTCTTTGGCACTCCCAAACAGGCGTTTTACTGCGCCCACCTCAATTTCATCCCCCAGCGGCGTTGAGGTTCCATGCGCATTTACATAGCCAATATCTTCCAGGCTCAGGCCTGATTTCTTGATGGCCATCTTCATCGCCCGATATCCGCCATTGCCATCACTGGCTGGCGCTGTAATGTGATGTGCATCGCCAGACAAACCATACCCGACAACTTCCGCATAAATTTTTGCGCCACGCTTTTTGGCATGCTCATATTCTTCGAGAACGACAACGCCGGCACCTTCACCCATGACGAAACCATCCCGGCCTTTATCATAGGGACGCGAGGCTTGCTCAGGGTTGTCCGGGAACCCTTTTGACAGGGCTTTTGCTGAGGCAAAGCCCGCGATACCCAATCGGCAAATAGCTGCCTCTGCGCCGCCGGCTACCATCACATCCGCATCATCATCGACAATCATCCGTGCGGCATCACCTATTGCATGCGCTCCCGTTGAGCAAGCAGTAACAACGGCATGTGCCGGTCCCTTAAATCCATGGCGTATCGACACCTGTCCGGAAACAAGGTTGATCAACGCGCCTGGAATGAAAAAAGGACTGATGCGGCGGGGGCCGCGTTCATGCAGAATAACCGCGTTCTCTTCAATCGAGGGCAAGCCGCCAATGCCCGAACCGATGGTGACGCCGGTCCGGCAGGCTTCCTCGTCATTTTTCGGAACCCAGCCGGAATCCTTGATAGCTTCTTCTGCTGCACCAATACCGAACAGGATAAAGCTATCCACTTTACGCTGCTCTTTCGGTGCGAGGATGTCATCTGCAATAAAAGCGTCCGGGTGATCGGGCGTTTCTGGAACTTCACAGCCATATTTGACGGGAAGATCGGTGGTATCGATCTTCGTCAGCTGTCCAGCCCCCGATTCCGAGTTAATAAGCCTCTTCCACGTCGCTTCAACACCGTTGGCTAACGGAGTAACAAGCCCCATTCCGGTAACAACTACACGTCGCATGCCAAAACCTATCAAAAAGTTTAAGGAGGATTAATCGCTTTTATTACTATTTATTCAGCCTGGTTAGGCTGCGTCGATATGCGTAATCGCGTCTTTTACTGTCAGAATTTTTTCTGCAGCATCGTCCGGGATTTCGATGCCGAATTCTTCTTCGAACGCCATCACAAGTTCAACTGTGTCCAGGCTGTCTGCGCCCAGATCGTCAATGAAGCTGGCTTCTTCTGTTACTTTACCTTCATCAACACCAAGATGTTCGATAACGATTTTTATTACGCGCTCGGCGGTAGTGGTCATAGCAATATCCTTAGATAATCCGACAGTTTAAGTAATAGTCTCTTCAATCCTTACCCCCACCAAGCTTAAATTTCAAGCAGAACAGAGGTCAATTTCGTGCGGTTTCCTAGCATACTTTGTCGATCTTGCAAAGGAAACCTGTCACAGGTAGTGATTTTCCGATTTTCGACAAGTGCATGCGCCTTTAGATCATCGCCATTCCGCCATTTACATGCAGCGTCTGCCCGGTCACATAACCGGCTTCATCAGAGGCAAGATATAAAACCGCAGCAGAAATGTCGCGCGGGTCTCCCAGTTTTCCTGCGGGCACGCCGGCAAGCAATGCGTCTTTCTGGGCGTCCGGAAGAGCATCTGTCATGGCTGTCTCAATAAACCCGGGAGCCACGCAATTTACAGTAACCCCCCGGCTTGCCACTTCCTGTGCCAGGGATTTTGACATGCCGATCATCCCCGCTTTCGAGGCAGCGTAATTCATTTGCCCCGGGTTGCCTGTCACGCCAACGATGGATGTGATGCCGATAATCCGGCCATTACGCCGTTTCATCATGCCCCGAAGGCTGTTTTTAGAGAGCAAAAAAGCGGCTTTCAGATTGACATCCATCACCAGATCCCAATCTTCCTCTTTCATTCGCATGGCAAGACCGTCACGGGTCAGACCTGCGTTATTTACGAGAATATCAACTTGACCCATAGCGGCATCCGCCTCTTTGATCAAATTTCCCACAGCCTCCATGTCAGAGAGGTTGCACGGTAGAATATGCACCCGGTCACCGAGCTCGGCAGCAACCGCTCTCAGGGCATCTTCACGTGTCCCTGACAAAGCAACAGTCGCCCCCGCGGCGTGAAGATCTTTGGCGATTATGGCCCCTAATCCGCCAGATGCGCCTGTTATGAGCGCAGATTTACCTGTTAGATCAAACATAATTTACTCCCATCACACAATTATCAAATCTTTAAAGGGTTGCCAAAAAAGCTTCTATATCCGCGGGTGACTGAACGGCTGTTCCCGTCATTTCACGGTTAATTCTACGTACCATACCCGTCAGAATCTTGCCAGCTCCCAACTCGACAAGCTCCTCGACCCCCTGCTCTCCCATATAAAGGACGCTTTCTCTCCAGCGAACGCGGCCTGTCACCTGATCAACAAGTAATTTCCGAATTGTATCCGGATCGCTCACTTGTGCGGCGGTGACATTGGCGACCAAGGGTACCCGCGGCGGTGCGATCGTAACCTCCGCCAGCTTTTCAGCCATCACATCTGCTGCCGGTTGCATCAACGGACAATGAAAAGGCGCGCTCACCGGCAAGAGCATTCCCCGCTTTGCGCCTTTTTCTTTTGCAATTTCAATTGCTTTTTCAACGGCACGCTTGTGACCACTCAGGACCACCTGTCCGTCGGCGTTATCATTGGCGGCAACGCATATCTCTCCGTCCACCGCAGATTTTTCAGCTTCTGCAACGACTTCTTCTACAGGCCCAATGTCCAGCCCAAGCAAAGCAGCCATCGCGCCCACCCCGACCGGCACCGCCTGTTGCATGGCCAACCCTCTGGCTTTCAATAATTTTGCCGCATCTGAAATCGTCAAAGCGCCGGCTGCGGTTAAGGCTGAATATTCCCCCAAAGAATGTCCGCCGACAAATGCCGCTGCGGTCCCCAGATCCATATTCCCTTCTTTTTCCAGCACCCGTACAACTGCCAAACTGACAGCCATCAGGGCCGGCTGTGCATTTTCAGTTAATGTCAGTTCCTCGATCGGCCCTTCAAACATCAATTGCGTCAGGTTTTGCCCGAGGGAATCATTGACTTCTTCGAAAACTTCGCGGGCAGCAGAGAAACTCTCTGCCAACTCTTTTCCCATCCCGACAGATTGACTGCCCTGGCCTGGAAATACAAATGCACGTGTCATATATAAGGTCCGATCTTGTTAGTTACTGAGGCACAGTCATATTACGGAAAAATTTCCTGTCAAGCCTACTTGCATATGGCAGCAATATCTGTATAGTCCGCGGCCTCAATACTCCTTGCCGACGGAGGTCGGCTAAGTTTGGCAGGTTATGGGCAACTGTAACTCCAGACATCTAGAAGCCGTAAGGAGCTTATATTAATGCCTCTATATGAGACAGTTATAATTGCGCGTCAGGATATCTCCACGCAACAAGTGGAAACCCTGACCGAACAAATGTCCGGATATGTCACAGAAGGCGGCGGAACCGTTGCTAAAGTTGAACATTGGGGACTTCGTAATCTTGCCTACAAAATCAAGAAAAACCGCAAAGGTCACTATGTTCTATTGAACATTGATTCACCTGTTGCAGCGGTTAAGGAAATGGAACGCAACCTTCTTCTACATGAAGATATCCTGCGCCACATGACTTTGCGGGTTGAAGAATTGAACGAAAATGATTCCGTTATGCTGCAATCACGAAGCGCGCGCCCAGGGGGCCGTCGTGATCGCGAAGAACAGGAAAGCGACGCACCAAAAGCTGCGGCAGAAGAAGTTGTTGCAGCAGATGAAACAGCGACAGAAGAAGTTGCAACCGTTGAAGGAGACGCATAATGGCTGATGAACAACGCCGTCCATTCTTTCGTCGCCGGAAGACCTGTCCGTTTTCAGGTGAAGGCGCACCGAAAATCGATTATAAAGACGTGAAGCTTCTGCAACGTTTTGTTTCCGAACGCGGTAAGATTATGCCAAGCCGGATAACAGCTGTGTCTGCAAAGAAGCAGCGCGAACTGGCAACAGCAATCAAGCGCGCAAGAAACCTCGCGCTCCTGCCGTTTATCGTAGAATAGAAAGCAAAGGGCAGCGGTAACGCTGCCTTTAGAATACAGCTTATGGTCAAGGAACTGGTCGTAGCCATATCGTTGGGTATTTTGAGTACCCTGCTCCTGTCGATTTCCATTATGGGAAATGACGGTGCTGCAAACTACGGCTCGGCCTTTCAGTCTTTGGCCTTATGGACATTATCTCTGGTCCCCTTGTTTATTTCGGGATTGGGGTTCGGGGTTATGAGTGCAGCGGTTTCAGTTATTACCGGCGCCATTATAGCCTCCCTGGTTTTAAGCCCTGTATTCGGTTTAACATATGCCATCCTGTGCGGTGCACCCGTGATTGTCATCGTTCGACAAGCATTGTTGTGGCGGGGTACGGAAGAAGAAAAATTCTGGTACCCGACAGAGTATTTGCTAATCTGGTGGGCAGGGATATGTGTCGGTCTGACAATCGCGGCAATGGCCGTGGTCAATATGAACGACGAGCTGCGGCAAGGACTGGTTGCTGGTATGGATCAGATGCTGGTGCAGCTAAAGGAATTACGGGGTGTCAGCCCCACTATGACCGCTGAAGAATTTGTTGCGCTGATGCCGCAATTTCTGGGTCCTATGTGGGGTTTGTTTGTTTTGCTAAGTGGATCTCTGGCTCAAGGGCTGTTGGTTCGATTTGACAAGAACAAGCGTCCGACACCGAAACTAACGAAAATGGAGCTGCCTGTATGGGCGGCTCTGGCGTTCGTCGCGGCAGTAGTGTTAAGTCTGTTTCTTGACGGAATCTGGCCGATATTGGGCGCCATAGTAATCGCATTGGAGATTGTCTTTTTCCTGCAGGGAATGGCTGTTATCCATGTGGTTTCGAAAAGATGGAACGGTCGGCCCATCCTACTTGGGGCGATTTATATGGTATTGATTATTATGCTGTGGCCATTTCTTTTGGTTACAGTGTTAGGATTGATGGAAAATTGGATCGGGTTCAGGCGCCGTTTTGCCGTCACCACCCACCAGGAGGAAGACTGATGGAAGTAGTATTATTAGAACGAGTTGAAAAACTTGGACAAATGGGTGACGTTGTCACCGTGAAGAACGGATATGCCCGGAACTTTCTGTTGCCGCAGAACAAAGCACTGCGCGCCAACAAAGATAACCTGGCAATTTTCGAAGCGCAGAGAGCTCAACTCGAAGCGGACAATCTCAAGCAGAGTGACGAAGCCAGAAAAGTCGGTGAAAAACTCGATGGCGAAACTGTCATTCTGATCCGTGCCGCCAGTGAATCCCAGCAGCTTTACGGTTCAGTCAGCACGCAGGATATTGCCAAGGCCGTAACGTCAGCCGGCTTTACCGTCGATCGCAAGCAGATCATCATGGACAAGGTTCTTAAAACCCTTGGTCTGCACGACATTAAAGTGCGTCTGCACCCTGAAGTGAATGTCACTGTTGTCGTCAATATCGCCCGCTCCGAAGAAGAGGCTGAAATTCAGGCACGTGGCGAATCTGTTGAAGAGGTTGCAGAAGCAGCTCTGGATAATCGCGATGAAGCAATTGCTGATGTCTTCGAATCCACGGCAGATATTGATCTGGACGAATTGGCCCAGGCCGGCGCCGAAGAAGTGGACGTCAAAGTGGACGTGGAAATCGAAGTTGAAGCGGAAGCTGAAGAAGAAACCAAGTAAGCCTCTGTTAAAAAAGAAGTGTAAGCGGCGCTGGCATGGCGCCGCTTTTTCTTTTTCCGGGACCGCGTAAATTCCCCCATAATTAACAGGCTGTGGATAATATATTTCCACAACTTATCAGATCAGATTTTTCAATTTATCAATGAAGATAATCCTCCCCTGTGATACGGTCCTTCCATGGAAACGGTATTAGTCAGTGAAGAGCAGTCAGACGATGGATCAAATGAGTCCCTCGCCTATCGCTCTGCTCCCCATAACATTGAAGCGGAACAGGATCTTATCGGCGCCATCCTTGTTAATAACGAGGCCGCCGCCAAGGTAACCGGCTTTTTGTTACCTGATCATTTTTCAGAGGATGTACACAGGCGCATCTATGAAGCCGCCTCGATTTTGATCGAGCGTGGTGAAATTGCCGACCCTGTTACGCTTAAATCCTATTTCGATCATGATTCCGCTTTGGCAGATATTGGCGGCTCACAGTATCTGGCGCGTCTTGCAGCTTCTGCTACGACGATTATCAACGCCGAAAATTACGGGCGATTGATTTATGATCTGGCCATGCGCCGGGAATTGATCCTGCTGGGCGAAGATATCGTCAATACGGCTTATGATTCCGATCTTGAAGAAACATCCCAGTCGCAAATCGAGGAAGCGGAGAAGAAACTCTTCTCCCTGGCGGAAAATGGCGCCCATGAAGGCTCCCTGGTTCCTGTAAAGATTGCGGTTGGCGAAGCTTTGAAATCAATAGAGGAAGCCTTCCATCGTGACGGGAACCTGGTCGGCGTTACAACCGGGCTGAAAGATATGGACGGGAAGCTTGGCGGCCTGCATAATTCCGATCTTCTTATTCTCGCGGGCCGGCCCTCCATGGGGAAAACATCCCTGGCAACCAATATTGCCTATAACGCGGCAAAGGCCCATCGCAATTCAGGGGGCAAGGAAGGCGCTGCCGTCGGATTTTTCTCGCTTGAAATGGCGGCGGAACAACTTGTCGGCCGTATTCTGGCGGAGGCAACTGAAATCAGCTCGGAAAAGCTGCGGCGCGGCGATTTGAGCGATGATGAATTTGCCAATAAGCTGGTTCCGCAAAGTGCCCTTCTGTCGGAACTGCCGCTTTACATTGATGATACGCCCGCCCTGTCCATCGCCGCCTTGCGAACGCGGGCGCGCCGGTTGAAGCGAAGCCACGGGCTGGGATTGATTGTTGTTGATTATCTGCAATTGATGAAAGGCTCGGGCCGGCGCAGCGAAAACCGGGTCCAGGAGATCTCCGAGGTAACCCAGGGCCTGAAGGCCGTTGCCAAGGAGTTGAACATACCTGTTATTGCCTTATCCCAGCTGAGCCGTCAGGTGGAAAACCGCGACGACAAACGGCCCCAGCTTTCTGATTTACGGGAGTCCGGCTCCATTGAGCAGGATTCTGATGTGGTGATGTTCGTCTACCGGGAATCCTATTACGAGGAACGTAAAGAACCCTCCGAAGGCACACCGGAACATGCGGAATGGCAAGAAAAAATGGGCCGCCTGCATAACATGGCGGAAGTGATCATCGGCAAACAACGGCATGGCCCGATCGGGATTATCAAATTGCATTTCAAACCGGAATTCACCCGGTTCGGCGATTATATCTCGGATGACTATTTACCGGAACATCATTAGGAAGCGACCGCGTTTATGGATCCTAGACTTGCCGGCGCCCATTTGATCGTTGATCTGGGCGCTCTTCAGGAAAATTACCGCATACTTCAGAGCAATGCCGCACCGGCAAAATGTGGCGCTGCCGTGAAAGCCAATGCCTACGGTCTGGGTATCGAGAAGGTCGCTCCGGCCCTTGCGGATGCGGGATGTACGGATTTTTTTGTTGCCTTGCCGGCGGAAGGCGTCACGTTGCGCAACTGCTTGCCGGATGCGACGGTCTATGTTCTTTCCGGGTTGATGGTAGAGGCTGAACCAGCCTATCTGGAACATAACTTGATTCCTGTTCTCAACAGTCTGGACGAATTGCGGAACTGGTCGGAATTTGCCCGTGACCACGGACCTTTACGGGCGGCAATCCATCTCGATACAGGGATAACAAGACTGGGGTTTCTGGAAGCGGAAATCCGCAATCTCGCGGCGGAACCAACGCTTCTAGATGACCTGGAAATCGATTATATCATAAGCCATCTGGCCTGCGCTGATGAACCGGATCATCCCCTTAACCAGCGGCAGCTTGACTGTCTGCATTATTTTAAAACCCTGTTGCCGGCCCCCTTGCAGGATACGCCGGTTTCCTTTGCCAATTCCGCCGGTATTTTTCTCGGACCTGACTTTCATTTCGATCATGCCCGGCCCGGCATTGCCTTATTTGGCGGCAATCCCACTGGCAGCACCCCAAACCCCATGCATGAAGTGGTCAAATTGCAAGGGAAAATCCTGCAAGTTCAGGACGTTGACAGTCAATTTCACGTTGGCTATGGTGCGACATACCGGACAGAAGATGTGAGCCGGATTGCCACAGTTTCGGTGGGCTACGCGGACGGATATTTTCGAGCGCTTGGCAATAAGGCAGAATGTGCGATAAAGAATAACAAGGTACCGGTCATAGGGCGCGTCTCAATGGATATAATTACAATCGATGTCAGCAGCATCCCGCGTCATGAATGTGTCGCTGGAGGTTTCGTTGATCTGATTGGTGGCGCGGTACCATTGGATGAAGTGGCGGCACATGCCGAGACAATTCCATATGAAATACTCACCTCTCTCGGAAATCGCTTCTACCGGGAATATTTGGAACCGGCGGACAAGTAATATGGAATGGAATATTTTTGCGGCGATTGGCCGTGTCTTTATCTCCTTTATGGCCGCCGTTGGCCGGATTACCAAATTTACGGTCGTAAGCCTGCGTCATTGCATCATCCCGCCTTTCTATTTGTCGCTATTTTTGCGGCAGCTTATGAATATCGGCTATTACTCTCTTCCGGTCGTCGGCATGACGGCCCTGTTCACCGGTATGGTTCTGGCGTTGCAGATTTACGATGGCTCCTCCAGGTTTAATGCGGAAAGCGCCGTTCCGACGATTGTTGTCATCGGCCTCACCCGGGAACTCTCCCCGGTTCTCAGCGGCCTGATGGTTGCCGGGCGGGTTGGTGCCGCGATTGCCGCGGAAATCGGGACCATGCGGGTGACCGAGCAAATTGACGCGCTCGCCACGTTATCAACGAACCCGTTCAAGTATCTGGTGACACCCCGCATCCTCGCGGCGGTCATCACCCTGCCCTTTCTTGTTCTGCTGGGCGATATCATCGGCGTTGCCGGTGGCTTCCTGGTCGCGACGGAATCGCTGGGCTTCAACCCGGGCAATTACCTGACAAACACCTTCGAATTCCTGCAGGTGCGTGACGTCGTCTCCGGCTTGATCAAGGCAGCCGTCTTCGGCTTCATTGTCGCCTTGATGGGCTGCTATCACGGATTTCATTCCGTCGGCGGGGCGCAAGGCGTGGGCAAGGCGACAACAAATGCCGTCGTTTCCTCCTTTGTTCTGATCCTGATCAGCGACTATTTCCTCACAGTAATGCTTACCGTTCAACCATGACCGCCGCGCCGAAAATCGAACTGCGGAAAGTGTGCAAGGCGTTCGGCAGCAAAGTTATCCTCTCCGATCTCGATCTCAGTATCCAGGATGGGGAATCCCTGGTTGTGATCGGCGGATCCGGAACCGGCAAATCGGTCATGCTGAAATGTATTCTGGGCCTGCTTGAGCCCGACAGCGGTGATATCCTGATCGACGGACAGTCGGTGGTTGGCCTGTCCTCCAAGGCGCGGGAAAAAGTTCTGCTGAAAACCGGCATGCTGTTTCAGTATGCGGCCCTGTTCGACAGCTTGCCTGTCTGGGAAAATGTCGCCTTTGGCCTGCTCCAGGCGCATGGAATACCGCGCAAGAAAGCCAGGGAAATAGCCATGGAGAAACTCAGCCTTGTGGGGCTCGGCCCGGACATGGCGGATCGCAATCCGGCGGAGATGTCCATTGGTATGCAAAAGCGGGTCGGCCTCGCCCGGGCCATCGCCGCGGACCCTGAAATCATCTTTTTCGATGAGCCGACCACAGGTCTTGATCCGATTATGGGGGATGTCATCGACAGCCTTATTCGCGACTGTACCCGGCGCCTGGGCGCCACAACATTGACCATATCCCATGATATGGATGGCGCGCAGGTTATTGGCGATACGATCGCATTGCTCTATAAAGGAAACGTCGTCTGGTCCGGACCTGCGGATACCATCAAGACCTGCGGTAACCCTTATGTCGAGCAATTCGTCCGGGGCGATATTGACGGCCCCATAAAACTGGAAGTCTTGAAACCGTAACCTCACGGGACGGAATTTATTTTGGTTTCGGCCAAACCACGAATAACAGGAATAAGTCATGGCGCGAACTGCCGAACAATTCACCTGCCAGTCCTGCGGCGAAATCCATCGCAAATGGCAAGGCCGTTGTGATTCCTGCGGAGAGTGGAACTCGCTCCAGGAAAGCGTGGTTGAAGCCGCCGTGCCAAGCGGCCTGTCCACCGGCAAGGGCCAGGCCATCACTTTTACCGCCCTGGATACGGATACCAGCGATCATGCCCGCACTTTGAGCGAGCTTGGGGAACTGGACCGGGTTCTTGGGGGCGGCTTCGTCCCCGGCTCCTCCATCCTGATTGGCGGCGATCCGGGTATCGGTAAATCGACGCTTCTGTTGCAAGCCGTCGGCCGCATGGCGTTGAAAGGCCAGCCCTGCACCTATATCTCCGGCGAGGAGGCAACCCAGCAGATATCCATGCGGGCCCGCCGGCTGGGGTTGTCGGACGCCCCCGTGCAACTGGCATCGGCCAATTCGCTTCGGGATATTATTACCAGCCTTGAAAAAGCCCCCACCCCGAAATTGCTGGTGATCGATTCCATCCAAACCGTGTTCGCCGACAATCTATCGAGCGCTCCCGGGACTGTCGCGCAAGTGCGGGCCTGCGCACAGGAGCTGATCCGCTATGCCAGAAAGTCCGGCTGCAGTGTTATCCTTGTGGGACATGTGACCAAAGATGGCCAGATTGCCGGCCCGCGGGTTCTGGAGCATATGGTCGATACGGTACTGTATTTCGAAGGGGATCGCGGCCATCAATTCAGGATCTTGCGGGCGGTCAAGAATCGCTTCGGCGCCACCGATGAAATCGGCGTGTTCGAGATGACGGATTCCGGCCTTCAGGAAGTCGCCAACCCCTCATCCCTTTTCCTGAGCAATCCGGACAAGGCCATCAGCGGCGCCTCGGTCTTCGCCGGGATGGAAGGTACCCGTCCCTTGCTGGTGGAAATTCAGGGACTGGTGGCAACCACGGCGCAAGCGACACCGCGCCGGGCTGTTGTTGGCTGGGATTCCAATCGGCTGGCCATGATATTAGCGGTTCTGGATGCGCGCTGCGGCTTGTCTTTTTCCGGCAGTGAAGTTTACCTCAACGTCGCCGGCGGCCTGCGTGTCAATGAACCGGCGGCGGATCTGGCGGTTATTGCCGCCCTGGTATCCTCCATTTCCGACATTCCCGTGCCCGAAAGCAGCCTGTTTTTTGGCGAAATCGGCCTCTCCGGTGAAATTAGGGCTGTCGGTCAAGCCGATGCTCGGTTAAAAGAGGCGGCGAAACTCGGATTTACCACGGCCATTATTCCTGCTGGCAGCAAGATAAAAGACACGTCCATGAAAATTATTGAAGTGGAACATCTGCGGGAAATTGTTAGTCTGTTTACACAATCGCAACCGGTGACCCAGGTTGTTTAAAGGGGTATAGAGAGCTTTATGGAAGACTTCCCCATACAAGGTGCCGATGCGGTTATCCTGGTGATTCTCCTGATTTCCGCAATTTTCGGTTTTGCCCGTGGCTTTGTGAAGGAAACCCTGGCCATCGCCGGCTGGGTCGGTGCCACCTTTATTACGCTTTACGCCTTTCCCCTGCTGCAGCCCATCGCCCGGGAATTTATCGTCAATCTGCTGATCGCGGATATCCTGACCGGTGCCGTCGTCTTTGTCCTGTCGCTGGTGATCCTGTCCTATTTCAGTCATGCCATCTCGGAAAAGGTGAAAGCCTCCAGTCTTGGGGCCCTTGACCGTTCACTGGGGATATTTTTTGGCATCGCACGGGGATTTCTGTTGCTGGGCATCGCCTGGCTGATCTTTGTACAGTTCATCCCCGAAGATGACCGGCCGGAATGGGTGTTAAACGCCAAGATGTTGCCAATCGTATCAGCCAGCGGCGCCTTCGTTGCCCGGCTGCTGCCGCCTGACATGCAGGAAAACCTGAATATCACCCGGGATTCAGATCAGGATGCCGTCAAAAAGCTTAAAGAAAAATATGATGAATTGCCTGATGCGGTAAAAGACGGCATAAAGACCAACGTCGATGATGCGGCAAAAATTATCGACAAAGGCTATGATGATCGCGCGCGGCAGCAAATGGAAAACCTAACCAAAAGTACGCAGGAAAATCCAAAATGACGGACAGCCATATATTCGACGATCTGTGTAATCCCTTCGATGATGACAAGCTTCATGAAGAATGCGGCGTATTTGGAATATATGGCCATGAAGAGGCCGCGGCCCTCGCCGCCCTCGGCTTACATGCCCTCCAGCATCGCGGACAGGAAGCCGCCGGGATCGTCAGCCATGATGGCCGCCATTTCCACAGCCACAAGGCCATGGGCAAGGTGGGCGATAATTTCTCCTCTGAAGAGATTATCGGCGGCCTGAAAGGCGAAGCAGCCCTCGGCCATAACCGTTATGCCACAACCGGCGGTTCCGTCCTTCG
The DNA here is from genome assembly GCF_023746535.1 of Sneathiella marina. Lineage (GTDB taxonomy): Bacteria > Pseudomonadota > Alphaproteobacteria > Sneathiellales > Sneathiellaceae > Sneathiella > Sneathiella marina. The sequence goes on from NZ_CP098747.1 coordinate 2,630,890, forward strand.
TAATATTCAGCCCATATTTGCCGATCTTGCCAATGGCGGGCTCGCCGTAGCCCATAACGGCAACCTGACCAATGCCTCGACATTGCGCAAGCAACTGGTGACCGAAGGCAGCATCTTTCAGTCCACCACGGATACGGAAGTGATTATCCATCTGGTGGCCAACAGCAAAAAAATGAAAATCGTCGATTGCATGATTGATTCCATGGCCAAGATAATCGGCGCCTATTCCCTGGTGTCGCTGACCAGCAAGAAAATGATCGGTATGCGGGACCCCTTCGGCGTCCGGCCGCTGGTTTTGGGCAAACTGGATAATGCCTATATCCTGACATCGGAAAGCTGCGCGCTCGATATCATTGGTGCGGACTTTATCCGCGACGTGGAGCCCGGCGAGGTGATCGTCGTCGATGATGGCGGCTTGACCTCCCTCTTCCCGTTCACGACGCCACCCAAGCGCTTCTGTATTTTCGAACATATCTATTTCGCCCGCCCGGACAGTGTTGTCGAGAAACGCTCGGTTTATGATGTGCGCAAAGATATTGGCCAGCAACTGGCTGTCGAACACCCGGTGGAGGCCGATCTGGTCATTCCCGTCCCCGATTCCGGGACACCCGCCGCCATCGGCTATGCCGAACAAAGCGGTATCCAGTTTGATCTGGGCATCATTCGGAACCATTATGTGGGACGCACCTTTATCGAGCCCACGGATCAAATTCGTCATCTGGGCGTCAAGCTCAAGCTCAATGCCAACCGGGCCCTTATCAAGGGCAAGCGGGTTATTCTGGTGGATGATTCCATTGTCCGCGGCACCACCTCAACCAAGATCGTGCAAATGATGCGCGAAGCCGGCGCGACGGAAGTGCATATGCGCATTGCCAGCCCGCCAACGACCAATTCCTGCTTCTATGGTGTGGACACGCCAAGCCGCAATAAATTGCTGGCGGCCCAATATGAAGTTGAGGAAATGTGCAAGTTTATCGGCGCCGACAGCCTCAGCTTTATATCCCTGAACGGCCTGTATGTGGCCATGGGAGAGCTTGAGCGAAATTCGGAACAGCCACAATATTGCGACGCCTGCTTTACCGGTGACTATCCCATTGAATTAACCGATCAGGAAAGCGGCATGGCGGCAGAGCTAACGCTTCTGACCGAGCATTCCTGAGCTCGGCACCTTTTAACCAGTTAATCCTCCTTGATAACGGAACCTAGTATGTCCGCTAAATTAAAAGATAAAGTCGCGCTGATTACAGGCGCCTCCCGCGGTATTGGCGCCGCCGTTGCGAAACGCTTCGCCGCGGAAGGAGCCCATGTCATCCTCGTCGCCCGCTCCGTTGGCGGACTGGAAGAAGTTGACGATGCCATTCAGGCGGCGGGCGGCAGCGCCACCCTGGTGCCCCTGGATCTTCTTGATACCGTGGCCATTGACGGACTTGCCGCCCCGCTGCTCGAGCGTTGGGGTAAGCTGGATATTCTCATTGGCAATGCGGGTATGCTCGGTAAGCTGATGCCGATCCAGCAATATGCCCCGGCCCTGTGGGAAGATGTTTTTAAACTGAACGTCCATGCCAACTGGCGCCTGATCCGCGCCCTCGACCCGCTGTTGCGCCAGAGCGAGGCCGGGCGCGCGCTGTTTGTCACGGCCAGTGCTGCGCAGGATCATAAACAATTCTGGAGCGCCTATTCCGCCAGCAAGGCGGCGCTTGAGGCCCTGGTCGAAACCTATGCCGCCGAAACCACGAAGACAAATCTACGGGTCAATCTCATTGATCCCGGACCAACCCGCAGCAAATTACGCCTGATGGCCTATCCGGGTGAAGATGACAGTGTCTTGCCAGCCCCCGAAGATCACGCGGAGCTTTTCTTGCAGACGATCCTGCAAGGGCAGGATGTCCATGGAACGCGCATCGAAGGCTAGGGTCAGGACCCGTCCATTGGCCCGGAGCTATGAGGTGTAGTCGCTCAGGTCTTCCGGCGCATGCAGCAGCGTACCGTCGTATTTCGGAAGATCATCCTCCAGTTGAAGCCAGGGTAGCTTGCTGTCATAATTTACGTGGAATGTCGGCTCGAATTCCTGCGGGTTTTCCAGGGAGGCCGCATAAAGATGCATCCCGCCGGCATAGTGATCTGCCTCAAATCCCATGGGGGACCCACAATCCTTGCAGAAATGCCGAAAGACGCCTTGTGAACTCTCCAGGGTTTTCGGCGCCTCTGCGAGCCATTTGAAGTTCTTGAGCGGCACACCGAGCCAGGCGACAACCGGCGCAGCGCAATTGCGGCGACAGTCATCACAATGACAGTAGCAGGCCCAGGTGACCTCGCCGATATATTCCCACCTGGTTTTTTTGCACAGACAATGGCCGCGTGTCGTCATTTGTTCTTCCCGGTTTTTGGTGCGTGAGCAACATGCCGATCAGGGCGTCGGCTTCCCTGTAGATGAGTTAAGTGGAATTTGAGGTCACAGACTAACGTACACCAGACTGATTGCCGCTCGAATGCGACACCAAGGAAATATTGGACGGTAGAGCACGAGGATGAAGATGTAAACAAGCCACCTGATCAGGCGGCTTGTTTACTTTTGAGCAATTCTCTCTATAAATTTTTGCATGAACAATCTAAAGATAGCAACCAGCCAGTTTCCACTTTCGGGCAATATTACTCGTAATGCCCAGTATATAAAGCAGCATATGAAAAAAGCCGCGAAGGAGGCGTGCCACATTGTTCATTTTCCTGAAACGGCATTATCCGGCTATGCACGGGTCCATTTTGACTCTTTTCAAAACTATGATTGGGGGCTTTTGCAGCAATGTTTGGAAGATATTATTGCTCTCTCAAAAGAACTGCGTATCTGGACAATATTGGGATCAACAAGAAAAAATACTGATAGTCAGCCATATAACTGCATTTATGTTATTTCTGACATGGGTCAGATAGAAGGCATTTACGATAAACAGAATCTTTATAGCAGAGAAAAAGAATTTTACACGCCAGGTGCTAAGCCGCTTTTCGCGACTATATTCGGAGTAAAATGCGGATTTCTTATTTGTTATGATTCCTGTTTTCCAAATCTTTACACAACTTATCGAGATCAAGGTGTTCAGCTGTTGTTTCATTCATATTACAATGCCGCCAATACAGAAGGAAAAAGCAGTCTTGATGATCTTATTATTGCCCAATTAATAACGCGCGCTGCTGATAATCAAATGTGGATTTCAGCAAGCAATTCTTCAGAAAGACATTCACGTCTGGCCTCTTGTCTTGCCCGGCCTGATGGTTCTCTCGTCAAAGCTAAACGCCATGTAGCAGGGATTGTTACGACAGTATTTTCACAAATCGGTCCTGGATGGACATACAACAATAGAACAGGATCATAAATGTTGCTCAAAAACTTCTTTGGGCGTTCTGTATTCAAGGCATTTTCTGGGTGTGTTGTTTATTCGGTTAGCTATAGCAACAAGATTTTCGTTTGATATTTGCTCTCAATTTCTATTGCGCGGTAAAAACCGCCTGATCCTGCTATTTGTATTCTCAACCGTGCCTTTCTGCCAAAGGGCGCAGGGATCGCAATAGTAGTTTTAAATGCCCAGTTGCTGTGGGAGCAGGGAATAGAATTAAAACTCTGATCCACGGTAAAATGTCACGGTTCTCCTGACAGGCTGTGGCAACTTTGGCGGCTTTCAAATGACAGGGATCCGGGGCCTAGTCTTTGTCCACATAGGGGTTTTTACCGGTTCGGGTATAGAGCCGGATTGGAACGGCGGGCCAGTTGAAATCCTGCCGCAAGCCGTTGACCAGGTAGCGGATATAGGATTCCGGCAGCTCCCCGCGCGACGACATAAACAGCGAGAAGGTCGGGGGCCGTGCTTTTATCTGGGTCATATAGCGCACCTTGAGACGCCGGCCCTTGGCCATGGGCGGTGGATGCTGCTCCAGCATGACCTCAAGCCAGCGGTTCAGCTGTGAGGTCGAGACCCGCTTGTTCCACAACTCATAGACGTCAAGCACGGTCGGCAACAGTTTTTCCACACCGCGCCCCGTCAGCGCCGACAAGGTTACCACGGGGATTCCCTTTACCTGCGGCAGCGAGATGGACAGGCGATCCCGGATCAGCTTCATGGTGCCGGGGCGATCCTTGACCGCGTCCCATTTATTGACCGCCAGAACCAGTGCCCGCCCTTCCTCAATCACATGCGAGGCGATGGTCAGGTCCTGTTTTTCAAAGGTTTCTTCGGCGTCGACCAGCAGGACGACGATTTCCGCCATCTTGATCACCCGCAGGCTATCGGCAACGGACAGTTTTTCCAGCTTCTTCTGCACGCGGGCGCGGCGGCGCAGCCCGGCGGTGTCGACCAGCTTGATCGGCTGGCCGTCAAATTCCCATTCGACGGCAATGGCATCCCGTGTCACACCGGCTTCGGGGCCGGTCAGCATTCGGTCTTCGCCGATCAGATGGTTGACCAGCGTGGATTTCCCCGCATTGGGGCGGCCGACGATGGCCAGTTGCAAGGGACGCGGTTCTTCATCGTCCGGATTGTTCTCATCGGTTTTTTCAAAGGGCAGCAGGGCGTCAAACAGCTCTCCCATCCCCTCCCCGTGCTCGGCTGAAAGCTGAATGGGCTCCCCGAGCCCCAGAGCGAAACTCTCATACAGGCCGGGCTCACCGCTTTTACCCTCGCATTTATTGGCCAGCAGAATGACCGGAATCTTGATTTTGCGCAGCCAGTTGGCGAAATGCTTGTCCAGCGGTGTGACACCGGCCCGGGCATCGATGAGCATCAAGGCGACATCGGCCTCATCCAGGGCGATTTCCGTCTGCCGGCGCATGCGCCCTTCCAGACTGTCATCGAAGCTTTCCTCAAGGCCTGCCGTATCGATTATCTTGAATTTGAGCGAGCCGATGCGGGCGTCGCCTTCGCGGCGGTCGCGGGTCACCCCCGGCGTGTCATCGACAAGCGCCAGCTTCTTGCCAACCAGTCGGTTGAACAGGGTCGATTTGCCGACATTCGGACGGCCGATTATTGCAACAGTAAACGACATTTTTCTTAGCGTAATGCCACAAGTTCGGCATCATCCGTTAATACATAAATAGTGCCCCCGGCGACAACCGGCGGAATGCTTGCTTTATCTGAAAGCTCAATCTGCCCCAGGATTTTCCCATCATACGGCGAGACCGCCACGGCTATACCGTAGTTGGACACTAAAATCAAACGATCACTGGCAAGAATGGGGCCGGACCAGATAATCAGGTCCTTTTTATCCTCCGGGTCATCATATTTGCCCAAGGGGCTCACCCAGCGGATCAATCCGTTGCGCCGCGACAGGCAGACAAGCTCCCCGTCCGTGGAGACGACAAAAATGAAGTCCCCGGCAATCCACGGGGTTTGCAAAGTCGAAATATCCTGATCCCACAACCGGTTCCCGGTCCGCAAATCGACGGCAATCATCCTCCCTGAATAGCTGGCCGCATAAACGATGCCGCGGTCGATGACCGGAAAGGCATTGATATCTGTCAGCGATGTCAGGGAGCTATAGGATCGACGGCGCACCAGACGTTCATTCCATGCCTGCTGGCCATTGCCCGCCCGCAGTGCAAAAACCTCTCCGCTGGCAAACGGCACAACGACGGTGCCGTTACTATACGCGGGGCTGGCCGCCCCCAGCAGGCCCGTGGTTTCGACGCCGCCTTCAAAATCCCAGTTAATCTCTCCGGTTTCCGCATCCAGCGCATACATGCGGCTATCGAAGGTCAGAACAAAAACCTGTCCCCCCGCGATAGTGGGCGCCGCCCTGAGCGGGACCCCCAGGTTGGTATCCCATATTCTCTCGCCGGTTTGCGGATCGAGCGCGACCACATCACCAAAGGAGGTGGTCGCAAATACCCGGCCATACTCAAAGGAAACGCCGCCGCCGATATTACCTTCATCCTCATCTTCCGGGGTCAGGTCCGTCGTCCAGATCTCATCGCCATTTTCAGCTTCATAGGCGCGGACGCTGGCTTCGGAATCCATGGTGAATACCCGGCCGTCTGCGATCACCGGTGAGGAGAACATCCGGTTTTCATCATCCGATCCCTCCCCGATGGAGACCCGCCAGACCTCTTCCAGATCCTCTCCCAGTGCCAGATGATGCAGCGCATGGGAGGGTATGCCACCGGCTTGTGGCCAGTTCACATTCTCAAATGGCGGGGGCAGGCGAACTTCCAGATCCGCAAGACCGGCATCCGCCTCCAATGTCTGTTCCAGCGCCAATATGGAAATACGATCTCCCGGTAACGGGGGTGGCCCCTCGTTCTCAAAAATCGAGCACCCGGCCAGGCTTACGGCCAGCACCCCAAGAGACAGCTTTTGTATCACAGACGCCTTGATCATCATTTTATTGAAACTCATCTGTAACCAATACTCAGACCAATTGAAAAACCGTTATTCGCCGCCAAGAGCCGCCAGAAGCTGTTCCACACGGGCCTTGATATCCGAGGGAACGGCCGCATCATTTTTGAGCTGTGTCAGCAGTTCAACCGCTTTCACACTCTCCCCCTCCTGAAGATAGGACAGGGCAATCAGCTCATTGGCAGACGCACTCCAGATGGAGCCGGCCTCCGCCACAGACGCGACTTTCATGCGCACTTCTTGTGACGTGCCATTATCCAGCAGGTAATATCCCGCCAGCAAATTCGCCAGCGAGGAAAACTCCTTATCCACCGAACTATCCGCCGCCAGCTGGTCATAAATGGCCAATGCCTCACTGCCCTTGCCGGTTTCAACCAGAAGGCCTGCTTCGCGTAAGCGCGCCAGCGCCCGATATCCGGCATTGCCGTCTTCTGCCAGCGTGCCGAAAGACGCCGCGCCGGCATCCAGTTTATTTTCCGCGACCAGCGCTGACGCCGCCTGGAAAGCCGCCCCCTGACTTTCAGACTGGCTGAGGGTATAATTTTGCCATCCCACATAGGACGCGGTTCCGACCACAATCAGGACAGCCGCCCCGATAACGTAATTGCCGTACTTTTTCCACAGTGCCAGCGATTTGTCTTTGCGGACGTCTTCATCCACTTCACTAAAAATATCGGCCACACAAAACTCCAATAAATCTCAAATTTCGATGCCAAATTAGACTGCTCCGCCTGCTTAAGCAAATGATGTCTTATCATTTTGACCAAAAACAGGCGCAGATTTCATATATTTTGCCACTTTTAACTTACCCGGTCACCGATTACATCTTAAATTACAGAATAACCATACTCACCGGATAAGGAAAAACATATGGCCGAAGGACAGATTTTACAACTGGTCGCGCTTGTAATGGTGCTCGGCCTGATCCTCCCGGGCTTTATATATTATTCAAAACGCCTGACAAAAGGGGCGATTTTACGAAATATTGCCATCTGGCTGGCCCTGATCTTCGCCGCGGCCGTCTTATACCGTGTCTTCGGGTAGGCGATCCGCCCCAGCTCCTTCGCCTGGGGACTTCATATGCGTTCTTTCGAGTGCCCCGGCCAGCTCGTTACGACCCTCGGTCCATTGCGGCTTCTGGCAAGCACAGATCGGGCAAGACCAACGGCGTTGATCCCGCAATTTTCTAATCCTAAATTTTCGCGACAAATTTCGTCCGAGGCATCCCGCCTGGGCGTCACCAAGATTTTATACGGAATATCGACTGTCTATGTTTGCCGGGATACCGGCTTGTCGATCCATGTTAATCTTTACGATGATACTTAACTTAAAAATTAGCCGGGCCAGGATACCCTAATTATTCGCAAGGCGCTTATTATCTATGAGCGTCCCTTAAAATTCGTCCTCATTACCGGCGGCGCGTTCCGTGAAATCCCTTCACCTGGAGGCGTCAATAACATCGTTATGCATCCGGGAAATTCATATTTTTCTGAATCCCTTTTGACATTTTATATATAGCACATCTTTATCAAATATGCAAGTCTTCTAATGTCAAAAAAGAGCTTTTTGTAACCGGACCCGCAGACCCGCGTGGAATTCCCCGAACACAAACCAATTTTGGTTGAAATGCCATAAAATATGGTCAACTAATGACTGCAGTTGCGTGCCTGACCTATCTTCGCCCCGCCCCCGGAAATATTTATCTGTCCGTCCTGGAGGAACATAAATGGTGAGTGGAATTTTGACTGGAGCCCCGTTGTGGGTATGGCCGTTGCTGGGGGTCCTGTTGTATTTGGGGTTCAGGGCGACGAAGCCGCGCCAGGCCCCTGTATTTTTATTCTATTGCCTGCCCCTGCTCGGAGTGATCTCCCTCAACACGGTGAGTTCACTCCCCCACCAGGCGGTCGTTTGGGGATGCTTTGGGGCCGGATACCTGATTGGCGTAATCTCGGCTTACCCGCTGCAGGGAAAATGGCTTGTTGGAAAGCAGGGCACAACAGTGTCGCTGACAGGGGAGTGGTTCACGATGCTGACACTGATGATCATCTTCTGGATGAATTTTGCCGGTGGCGTGACGCAGGCCATAAGTCCGCAGATTTATTCCGGCATGGTTTTTATGGTGGTTTTTACACTTGTAACCGGATGGGCGTCCGGCTGTTTTCTCGGAAGAGCCCTTAAAGTCATTCAAAGCTGACCCGGTTGCAAAAATACAATGCTTTTCCTTTTCTGGCATGAATAATCCCAACAACGGTCTTTTTTCAGGCCGTAATACCGCTGAAATCCTTTACCATTATTTCACCATTAGACGCTAAGATGTTCCGATATAAAGCGTTCTGTGTTTTTGGACCGGAGTAAGAGTACATGGCCAATACGTCGTTAGATAAAGAAAAGCAGGCGATCGTGAAAAACCTGATCGATACTTGCGGCCTTCAACAAGCCTTGCATGCGGCGACACAATTTGGCTGGCATGACATCGCGACCGAGATCAGCCAGGAAATCGATCGCACGAAACATGATAGACGCAAGGCACCAACCCGCCACTAGAGTACACCTTACGGTGTGGCGTAGTTCAGCACCTCGCTGATAAAGCGCCCCGGTAAGATTGCGAATAACCCGGCCATGGCAACGCCAATCAGGGTTCCCATCATAAAGGCCGCATGCCGCCGGACATTGCCCTTTCGAATACTCCATACCGCCATAAACAGACAGAATAATACCCAGACGCTCAGGCCGTGGATCCAGCTGAAGCTGCCGTTCTCCAAAGACCGCATCCAGAAGCTGGGGATCGTCACAATCAGCATCAGGACAATCCAGCCCCGCCCCAATGCCTTATGGGTGGCGTCCCCTTTGGGGTTTCGCAAGAGCTGGAAAATACCGAGACCCAAAGCAATCAGCGCTGCGATCAAATGAGCCCAGGTGAGATAAAGGGCGATGTACTCTGTCATGGCGTTTCCGAAATAACCGGGGTGGAGAGATTAGCCTACCGGCAAAAAGTAAAGGACTAGTCAATCACCAACGGTAAATCAGGGTCGGCCGACCATTCGAGCAGCGATCCATCATAGAGGGAAAGGTTTTCATATCCCAGCAGCCGCAAGGCGACAAAGGTGGTGCTGGCGGCAATGCCGCCGCCGCAATAGGTGATCAGCTGATCGGATTTCGAGACACCGGTTTCGCCCAGCGCACGCGCGATTTCATCTACAGATCGAAAGGCACCGCTATCCGGTTGCATCATGGCTGCCGCCGGAAGGCTGAGACTTTTTGGAATGCGGCCCGGACGACCAAAGGGCTGCCCCCGGCCCGCATGCTGCTCGGCGGACAGGGCATTGAGGGCCGTGGTATCCGGATCTGTCATGCTGGCGATAACATCGGCTTTGCTCGCCACCCATTCGGTGCGCGGTGTTGCGTCAAAAGTCACCGCCTCAAAACTCTCTGCGCCAGAAGCAAGCGGACGGCCCTCGGCCACCCAATTGGCAAAAGTGGCATTGAGCAGCCTGACATCGGCCCCCGCCACCGCCAGCACCCACCAGCAGCGATGCGTTGCGAAATGAATATGATTGCCATAGAGCACGATTGTATCACTGCTTCTGATCCCAAGATCCCCCAGCCGCTGCCAGATCACCTCGGGCGACGGGAGGGCGAAAGGAAAGGCACCGTCAGGGTCCGACAGATCCTCAACCATATGCAGATAACCGGCGCCCGGAATATGGGAAGCAAGATAGTCCGGATATAACGATACATAATCGGACGGTCCGGGGGGCTGCGGAACGATGGTCACGCGCGTATCAATAACGCGGACGGTCGGATCCTCCAGCCGGGCTTCAAGCCAATCGGCATCAACAAGCAGGTCGGACATGATCTCCCCGTCGCTCATAGATACGTATAAAGCAAGCCGAGACTACCAAGGATCAGGACAGCAAAGGTCATATACATACCGGTTTTCCGGAAATTGTAATTTTCCCTGGGGTTGCTGATGCCATAAGCATGAATGCAGCGGCCGAGTAACAACAGGCCACAGAGACCAATCATGACGTAACTGCCGACGGCCCGCATCTCCAGGAAGGTCAGGACCAGTAAGGCGATCGGCACATACTCAATGAAATTGGCATGGGCCCGCTGCGCCCGTTGCAGTTCAACATTGCCACCATCCCCCACAGCGACCTTGGCTTTGCGTCGCTTCAGGATTGTCCTGACACTCAAGCAAACAAATATCAGGGCGAGAAGCGCGGCGAATACGGGGGTAACAGTGACATGCATATGCTTATTCCTTTATTCCCATTCAATGGTTCCGGGCGGTTTCGAGGTGGTGTCATAGACAACACGATTGATACCGATCACTTCGTTGATAATGCGGGTCGAGACGCGGCCGAGAAATTCATGGCTGAACGGATAGTAATCCGCCGTCATGCCATCGGTTGATGTGACCGCCCGAAGTGCGCAAACATAATCATAGGTTCGGTTATCGCCCATGACGCCGACGGTTCGCACCGGCAATAAAACGGCAAAGGCTTGCCAGATTTCGTCGTAAAGCCCGGCTTTACGAATTTCATCGAGATAAATCACATCGGCTTTTCGCAGGATTTCCAGTCGTTCACGGCTGATGGCGCCGGGCACCCGGATCGCCAGACCCGGCCCCGGGAAAGGATGACGGTCGACCAGCTCGGACGCCATGCCCAGCTCGCGGCCCAGATCCCTCACCTCGTCTTTAAACAACTCGCGCAAAGGCTCCACCAGTTTCAGGTTCATGCGGTCGGGCAAGCCGCCCACATTATGATGGGACTTGATGGTCACACTGGGACCCCCGGCAAAGGAGACACTTTCGATGACATCAGGGTACAAGGTGCCTTGGGCCAGAAACTCCGCGCCCCCGACCTTGCCGGCTTCCGCATCGAAGACCTCGATAAAGATCCGGCCGATAATCTTGCGTTTGGTTTCCGGATCATCCACACCCTCCAGCTCCCCGAGGAACTGTTCCGACGCATCCGCATGAATAAGCGGAATATTATACTTGTCGCGAAAGACCCGGACCACCTGCTCCGATTCTCCGGTCCGCATCAAGCCGTTATCCACATAGACGCAGGTCAGCTGGTCGCCAATGGCCTCATGGATCAGCACGGCTACAACAGAGCTATCCACACCGCCGGAAAGACCGCAAATTACCTTGCCATCGCCCACCTGTTTGCGGATTGCCGCGATGGCCTGGTCCTTAAAGGCCGCCATGGTCCAGTCGCCCGCAAGGCCGCAGATTTTATGCACGAAGTTCGATAATAGAGCCGCGCCGCGCGGTGTATGGACCACTTCCGGATGGAACTGGACCCCGTAAAAATGCCGGCTTTCATCGGCAATTCCGGCAAAGGGTGCGCCGTCCGACGTTATGACAACAGAGAAGCCGTCGGGAATATCCACAACCCGGTCGCCATGGCTCATCCAGACTTCGTCCCGGCTTCCCTTTTCCCAGACACCCTCGAATAAATCGCAGTCATCGGCGATATCAATGGGAGCCCGGCCGAATTCCCGATGATCCGGGGCTTCGACTTTACCGCCCAGTTGCGCGCACATGGTTTGCTGCCCGTAGCAGATTCCCAAAACCGGAACCCCCATGGTAAACACCTCATCCGGAGCCCGCGGTGTTTCATCGCCAATGACGGAGGCGGGACCGCCGGACAGGATAATACCGCTCGGATCGAAATCCTTGAGCTTTTCTGCCGCTGAATTGAAGGGAATGATTTCGCTATAAACCCCAGCTTCCCGGACGCGCCGCGCGATCAGCTGAGTGACCTGACTGCCAAAGTCAATGATCAGAATACTGTTTTTCATCGACGGGTTTTAGACATTCTGAAACGGTCTGTCTAGCCTGTTTGTGGCACCGGACAGCAGAAACAACAACGGGCGCCTACACGCGCCCGCTTAATTGTCCTGCCGATGCCTGTGTGAGAGATCAGGATCTGGCTTTATATTCCTCAACAGCGCGCTTCAGCATGGTGTATTCCGCGCATCCGAAAAAGCAGACGTCATCCAGTTTCGCCAGATGCTTCTCTGCCATATCCAGGTTATTCGTCTGCAGGTAAGCCTCTCCGATATACTCATTGGCGCCGCGATGATCCGGATTAATTTCCAGCGCAATATTGTAATTTTTAAAGGCCTCGTCGTAATTTTTCATCTGCCGGTTGGCATAGCCCAGATAGTTGAAGGCATCTGCATTTTTCGGGTCCGCCGCCGTCACTTTCGAAAAGGAGGCGATGGCCACAGCCCATTGCTGCTGATCAATTGCTGTCTTTCCGGCTATAAAATCAGGGCTGTCAGGAACGGCTGCCTCCGTCGGACTGCTGCTCCCCCCGGCTGCATATACTATTTGCGCGGTCAGAACATGGGCTGCCACCAAAGTAAAAAGTGCTATTGTCAGTTTGCGGAATGCCATACTACGAACCCCTTTTTCATATCTAGTTTGCCTGTTAAGACTCATACGATGCGGTTGTATAATCAGACCATACCCGACATCATATTTAAAGCCACATCTGATCACGAGGCAGTGAGCAGACAATAATAGGTGTTTATGTTGGAACAGGGGCCGTGAATTGCAAGGTAAGAATCACAACCGCAACGATCCAGCTGAATTGAGACGGAAAATCACGCGCCGTTCATGCTTTTTTCAAGAATTGCTGTAAAGAAACCGTCACTGCCAAAATCCAGCGGCGTCAGTTTCAGGAATGCCCCCTCATAGGTTCCCTCAAGGCCGACCTCTGGCCAGAGCTGTGATACAGGCATAATTTTATAGTCCGGGTGATGCGCAAGAAAGCTGTCAATCTGCCTTTCATTCTCCGCTTCGAAAATCGAACAAGTCGCATACACAAGCCGGCCACCCGGAGCAACAAGCCGGCTTGCCCTTTCGAGTATGCCCTGCTGAAGGGCGGCAAATTCGCCCAGGCGCTCTGCCGATAAGTTCCATTTCTGATCCGGTTGACGGCGCCAGGTTCCGGAACCGGAGCATGGGGCATCAACGAACACCCGCGGCATTTGCGCGGTCAGGGGCTGGAGCAGGTCGCTGTCGCTGTCATCGCCTGAAATAACCAGTGGCTCAATGATATCCGTGGTTGCGCGGCGGCTGCGGCTCTTGATATCGCGCATCCGCCGGGCGTTAACGTCGAACGCGTGAATTTTTCCCTGGCTCTGCATCAGCGCGGCCAAGGCAAGGCTTTTCCCGCCGCCGCCGGCACAATAATCAACGACCTGCATTCCGGGCCTGACATCGGCCAGCCGCGCAGATATCTGCGCCGCTTCGTCCTGTAGTTCCAACAGACCCTGATCCAGTAACGGGTGGCGGCTGATATTTCGGCGGGAGTTCAGGGTCAAGCCGTCCGGCGAGACCGATGTTGGCGTGACCTCGATACCGTCTGCGACAAGCAGCCTTCGGGCTTCCTCGCGGTCGGTTTTCAATCGGTTGACGCGCAGGGTAACCGGCGCCCGTTGCTGATAGGCCGCCATCAGGGGGCCCGCATTCTCGCCCTGTTCCGACTGCAGCAGATCGCTGATCCATTCCGGGAAGTTCGCGGCGGCATAAGGCGGCATCGATGCCGTATCAAGCGATGAGGCCCCGGCCAATGCCTGTTCTTCCGCACCGTCAAGCTCAGCCAGTCCATGGGACCCCCCGAAATAGTTTTCCGCGATGTCGCGGGGCTCAACCTGATCGAATAACACAAGACTGAGCAGCCCGGCGTTTCGACTTGTCTTATCCAGGCCCAGCGCTTCCAGGGACCAGTCCAGCTCTCCTTTACGGCGCAAACAGCGATAGACGAATTCGCTGATCCACCGGCGGTCCTTTGATCCCGCATAGCGACGGACCCGAAAATAGGCTGTGACTTGTTGATCCGCCGGGGTGGCGGCAGCCTCAATGAAGCCGAGCAGCTCAACAGCTGCGGCGAACCGCGCAGAAGGGGTCATGATATATTATCCGTTTTGACGATAGTTGGGCGCTTCGCGGGTGATCGATACATCATGCACATGACTTTCGCGCAAGCCCGCATTGGTAATCCGGACAAAAGATGCGTTTTTCTGCAAACTGGCAATATCGGGCGACCCGGTATATCCCATCGCCGCCTTGAGGCCGCCGATCAATTGATGAATGACCGCGTTGGCGGGGCCGCGATGCGGCACTCGACCCTCAATTCCCTCCGGCACCAGCTTCAAGTTATCGGAAACTTCCTGCTGGAAATATCTATCCGCGGAACCGCGAGCCATGGCGCCCAGCGACCCCATGCCGCGGTAGGATTTGAACGACCGTCCCTGATATAAAAAGACTTCACCCGGGCTTTCATCCGTTCCCGCCAGCAAGGAGCCTATCATCGCGCAGCCCGCCCCCCCTGCCAGGGCCTTCGCCAGATCACCGGATGTCTTGATCCCGCCATCGGCGATTACCGGAATGCCGCTAGACTGTGCGGCTTCGGCGGCATCCATGATCGCCGTCAGCTGCGGTGTCCCGACACCCGCAACAATCCGCGTTGTGCAGATTGAACCCGGACCGATCCCGATTTTTACCGCATCCACACCGGCATCGATGAGGGCCTGCGTCCCGGCCCCTGTCGAGACATTCCCGCCTATGACCTGGGTGGAATTGCTGAGTTTCTTGATATGGCCAACAGCGTCCAGCACCCGGCTGGAATGCCCATGCGCCGTATCGACGATCAGCACATCTACTTCCGCATCGATCAGGGCTTCGGCGCGGGCAATCCCATCTTCGCCAATGCCCACCGCAGCGGCGACCCGTAAGCGTCCTTGCGCATCCTTTGAGGCATCGGGATAAAGTGTCGAGCGTTCGATATCCTTTACGGTAATCAAACCGATACAGCGGTACCGATCATCGACAACCAACAGTTTTTCGATCCGGTGCTGATGTAAATACCGTTTCGCTTCTTCCTGGGTCGCCCCTTCCGTCACGGTAACAAGATTTTCATATGTCATCAGTTCACGGACCAACTGGCGCGTGTCTGTCGCAAAACGCACATCCCGGTTGGTGAGAATGCCAACCAGCTTTCTTGTGTCAGGCTCGGTGACCGGAATACCGGATATTTTATGCATCTGCATCAAATGCAATGCTTCTGACAGGGTATCCTCAGGCCCGATCGTCACCGGGTTGACAACCATGCCGGCTTCAAATTTCTTGACCCGCCGCACCTCGTCCGCCTGTTCAAGCAGATCAAGGTTTTTATGAATGACGCCAATCCCGCCTGCTTGCGCCATGGCAATCGCCATTGGAGCTTCGGTGACCGTATCCATGGCACTGGACACCAGCGGAATGCCCAATTCAATTTCTTTGGTCAGGTTTGTCGTCGTGACCACTTGGGTCGGGAGGATTTCAGAGGCTGCAGGTTGCAGCAATACGTCGTCGAAAGTAAAGGCTTCACGAATGTTCATGGCAACTCCTTGGGAATTGCCGCGCAATCATATACTTAACTTTCGAAATTCATAGACCCAAATACGACAAGATGTACTTTTTTTTCACCGGCCCCTGCTGCTGCCCGTCAACGCCTGTTTTCCGCCGGTTTTTCGACCACAGCCCTCAGATCGGGGCTAACAGAAACAACTTCGGTGACCTCTAGTCCTCGTTGTCGTGGCTCTCCCCGCGAAAACCGGTCGCAACCACATAGGCTTCCCGCGAATCCGGCCTGCTCGCCTCGGGCTTCGCATGATACACAGAGGTGAAATTCTTTTTCATCCGGGCCAGCAACTCATTTTCCGTCCCGCCTTTAAGAACCTTCGCGATGAACACGCCGCCCGGCGCCAAGACATCAATGGCAAACTGCAAGGCAAGATCACACATATAAACAATTCGAAGGTGATCGGTTTGCCGATGGCCGGTCGTTGGCGCCGCCATATCGGATATGACAGCATTGACTGGCCCGCCGAGCATATTCTTCACCTTGATATCCGCATCATCTTCCGTGAAATCCAGCATCATGATCTCGGCCCCCTGCATGGGCTCCATCCCGAGAATATCAACAGCCAAGACCCGCCCCTTGCCTTTCAGGGCGCCGACCCGGTCGACGGCGACCTGGGTCCAGCCCCCCGGCGCCGCACCAAGATCAACAACTGAATCGCCTGGTTTAAGCAACTTGTAGCGATCATCGATTTGCATCAGCTTAAAGGCCGCGCGCGATCTCAGGCCGCGTGTCTTGGCCTCCGCCACATAGGGGTCATTAAGCTGCCGCTCCAGCCAGAGTGTGGACGAGTTCTTGCGTCCCCGCGCGGATTTGACTTTCGTATGCAACAACCGCCCGGTCATACCGGTTGAATTCTGGGTGCTGCCTGGTCTTTTTCGGCCACCTTTACTCATGACGTTGCTTCCTTTGATTTGCGCGGCTCATTATCGGCAACCCGCATCATGCCATGCAAAAGCCCTTCCCGAAGTCCGCGATCGGCTACCCGTAATTTTTTGACGGGCCAGACATCATGCATGGCTTCAACGATTGCACAGCCCGAAACAACAAGGTCTGCCCGCTCATGGCCAATACATGGCTCTGATACCCGCGTTTCATAGTCGCTTTGTGCCAGTCGTTTGCAAACATCCCGCATGGACTTGGCATTTAACCAGGATCCGTCGACTTTGCGGCGGTTATATCGCGGCAGGCCCAAATGTACGCCGGCTAACGTTGTAACAGTGCCGGATGTCCCCAGCATCTGGACATTTCCGCCGCGGATATTCGCGGCTATGTCATGCTCGCTTTCAAACATGTCAATATGCTCGGATACATCAGAAATCATACTGGCATAGGCATGTTCGGAAATGGACCGGCCACCATGGCGCTCGGTCAAGGTCACCACACCGCAAGGAATGGACATCCAGCCCAACACTTCACTGCGTCGTTTTTCATTCAAGCCGAGCCAGATAAGTTCCGTGCTGCCGCCGCCAATATCAAAGACCAGCGCATTTTTATTTCGATAATCCAACAACGGTGCACAGCCATCCGCCGCCAGCGCAGCTTCCTCACCTGTTGTGATGATATCAAGCTCGATCCCGCACTCGTCTTTAACGCGCGTCAGAAATGCCTCGCTATTCAGCGCTTTGCGACAGACTTCCGTCGCGACGCACCGCATTCTGGTAACCCCGCACCGGCGCATCTTGTCCGAGCATATTGCTAACGCCTCAAGGGTTCTCTCCATGGCCTCATCGGAAAGCATTCCGGTAAGGCTGACGCCTTCTCCAAGTCGAACGATCCGCGAGAAACTATCAATGACACGAAAACTACTCCCTTGAGGTTTTGCAACCAAAAGGCGACAGTTGTTGGTCCCTAAATCGATCGCGCCATAAATATGATGCCATCGCCCAGATCCATTTCTGTGTCTATTTCGATACCGCCTCTGTTCGCCCTTCCCCCGTCGCGGGTTATTTCGTGTTGCCACCCAGGACATACCTCCAGGTCAATTTTACAGGCTTTCAAGCCATTGAGCTAAGAGTAACAGCTTTCTGGAGATTGGTTCACAAATATTTTTGTCGAACAGCATTTTCTGTATCATTGACAAGCGATCGGGGAGTTGCTAGTAGAGCCGCCTACCCGCCCAACATGGGCCAGCCATCAATCCGGATGGGGAATCGTCTAATGGTAGGACAGCGGACTCTGACTCCGTCAATCCTGGTTCGAGTCCAGGTTCCCCAGCCATATCAGTTCACGGATATGGATTATTATTCTTGCTGCAAACCCCTGGCGAAGTCACGAAACCCGCTTTGTCGATCCCCGGGATTGTCCAACGCGGTTTAGGCGGCTGCCCATATCGACGATTTCAGGCTCCCGGTTTTCGTTTTTCGCTTTTGGGAGAGGATCAGCCTCGAGCGTATCGGGAATTGGTTTGAGAACTTCTGCTTTTGGTGTTGCTGCTGTCGGTAAGCTTAGGCGCGATGGGAAGCTTGGTTTTTTAAACCGCGGGAGATCCGGAAGTTCTTTCGGCAGAAACGACCAGGCCAGGAATGACAGGACGATCGAGAACGGCGTCAATATCAAGCTGAGCATGGCCCAGGTAATGAGTGCGGCAGAAAGACCCGTAATGGTAACGGACCCGGTAAGCTGTGAATATAATATAACCAACGTTATGAAGGCCTGCGGAAGATACAGACCCACCCATAATACATCTATCGCCCTTTTCTCCTGATATCGCGACAAAAGCAGCTCAACCAACGGGGATGTTATCCAGGTTATCCCGGCAAAGAAGACAGCGAGAATACTGAAGACACGAAAACAGTCCAAAATGATCTGATTGGTTGGCGCTTCAAAAAGAAAGACATTCAAGCTGATGGCCACAGCAGTAAACAAGGCCGCAACGGCAAAAGGCGCCAAAGCTTCAATTCGTTGCGCTTTGCTTGACTGGCGAATGCCCTGCAGCAGCCGGCTTATAATCAACCGCGCCTTGTCTTTAAGAAAATCCATTGCCCCACTTTCGGTCTACCGAAAATTCAAGCACCGGAAAAACCGAGTTGTTCCGGTGCCATTCAAAAGGCGGTCATACGCTAGCCTACTGTGGATGACAACATCCTTTGTGACCCACGCACAATATTACCTCGGAAAAGCCACAAATACCTAGTCAGTCCGGCAACTTAAGTCATCAATTACCTGGGTCATTTCACGCACTTCCCGGGAAAGGTCACGCAAAGTTTGTGCTTCCGCCAACATGGTTTTCTTGCCCGAAGAAAGATCGGTTCCCTCTATCAGCATATCAAGCGCCGCCAGATTTGCTGCATTGGCACGTTCACCTACGGTTGCTTTGTCCGGACTTCCGACAGCCAGAATTTCCGATTTCAGATCGCTAACGATAGTGGCATGTTCAGCCTGTCGCATAGGGATGCTCCTCATCACTTTTTCCCAATTTTGGGATGCAGCGTAAAGTTTAAGGCCGCAGGGTAAATTATTAATTAACAATCTAGCTTGTCGCTAATCCGCAAATAATCGGTATTTACAACTTCTTATTAATTATTTTCCGGCATCATAAAATTTGACATTCGGTAGCCGGGATTACCCCTCTGGCTCGAGCAGGCAATTTGGAGCTATCATGCCAGACCTTCACACAATAAATAGACGCGCTCATCGGCGGGTTCTCGTTTCAAATATGACGACTGTTTCGCATGAAGGGGATCAATATCAGGCTAAAGTTCTGAACATTTCTGCAGGTGGTGCCGGCATCAGTCTGGATGTGCGCCTTGCGGACCAGAGCCGGATATCCGTTAATGTCGAGAATTTTGGTATCATCCCCGCCCGTGTTGTGCGGCAAATGCGGGATGGGATTGGCGTAAAATTCGAGATGTCAGAGGAAAAAGAACAGGCTTTTATCAGGCAGGTGACAAAAATTGTCTCGAAAAAGCGGTTGGAACAAGCAACAGCCAACTGACAGGTCAGCGTTAAACTATCCTCCCTGACGGCCTGCATTCAGCATGGTGCGTGCGTCTTTATGGAACATTTCCGCGAGCTCAAGTTCTTCTTTGAGTTTGAAAATTGATTTCTGCAAATCCTCGGATTTCAATCCACCATCAATGGCATAATCCACCAATTGCGTCGCACCGGCTTTTGCGGCCAGGTGAAATCCCATCCGGACATAGGCCTCTTTGCGGTTTTCAACCCAAGTTTCAAGAGCGTCAACTTGAGCCTGCGTAATCGTAAACATCTTTTCATTTCCCCGGTTGCTTTACTCTACTGGCATTTGTTAGAGCGCAAACTTCAACTAACTGTTAACCTTGTTTATCTATAGTTACATCGCTGAGTAAATATTACTAAAGTATCTGATTAATTCGTTAATCTAGTCTTACTTCCTTGAATTAGACTGGAAGACGATGGAGAAAGCTGAAATGACGTCGATGACGCCACAGGACATAATGGATATGTTGGCCGAGCATGCAAAGTGGTTGCAAAACCCGAAAAAGGGGGCCAAAGCCCACTTCAAGCATGAAGATTTTACAGGGGCCAATTTTGAAGGTGCGAAGATGCAGAAATCCTGCTTGTCCGGTTGCAAGCTGTCCCGCTCCATTTTCAGAAACGCCAATTTAATTTCCGCTGATTTATATGCTGCAGATCTGACCAAGGCGGACTTGACCAACAGCCTGCTCATTCGCGCCGATTTACGAGGCGCCGAATTAAAAGGAGCGCGGCTAAACGGGGCCAATTTACAGGAAGCGGATTTCAGAGGCGGATCCCTCATCCTCTCTGGCGGCGAAACAATTACATTTCCCTCTTCGGACTTGAGTGATTCTGAGATGTCAGGCGTGATCGCTGAAAAAGCCAATTTAAATGGTGCCAATCTTTCCGGCGCAACTCTCAGTAATGCCAATTTTTCCTATTCGCAGCTGCGCGGGGCTGATCTCAGCAATTCAGTCCTGACAAATGCCGGCTTAACCGGCTCGGATATGGCTGGATGCAATTTGGAAAATTCGGATTTGTCTGGTGCAAACCTGAGCAATGCGGATTTAAGCGGCGCAAATGTAGATGGATGTAACTTTGAAAACACTGATTTGACGGGCGCAAAAGTTGAAGGGGTGGATTTCTCCAAATCCAGCGCTGCTGAAGTCTCTGCTCCTCAGAAAATAGACGCGACGCCTCTCCCGCCGAATCTACAATCCCTGTTGAAAACACATTTTTTATGGGTCGAGACGAATGGCTTGAAAGGCGAACGTGCCGATTTGTCTGGAATGGATCTGTCCAATATGGATTTAAGCGGGAGTGCGCTCAGCGGTGCAACGATCCGCGGTGCCAACCTCAGTGGTACCAATTTAAGCGGCACGCAGACCGTCATGACCGACATGTCGCAATGCCTCATGGAGAATGCCGATTTATCGGGCGCCGTTATGGAAGGCGTCAATCTTTCACGCTCAAACTTGAAAAACGCAAATCTTGCGGGAGCCAAACTGACGGCTGTTGACCTCAAGGGCCCACGCGGGGAGCCGCTGGACAAAAAATGGCCCGCAAACCTTTCAGCGGCAGATCTGTCCGGAGCGACCCTGACGGCCACGGACATGAGTGATGCAAACCTGATCGATGCGAATTTTGTTGGCGCGGATATTTCAGATGCGATTTTTGAGAACGCAGATATGGAAGATGCGAAGTTCGACCAGAAAGTCAGTGCGTAACTGCTCAGCCTGCTTCCAGCAACGACAGTCAGCCAGCGCCATTATCCTCCAATATCATCTCGGCTGCCTTTTCGGCGATCATGATCACCGGTGAATTTGTGTTCCCGGAGGTAATCGTCGGCATGATGGATGCATCAACGACACGCAGCCCTTTCAATCCATGAACACGCAGTCGTTTGTCGACTACGGCCATATTATCCTCTCCCATTTTACAGGTCCCAACGGGGTGGAAAATTGTTGTCGCAATATTGCCTGCTTCGCGCACCAGATCCTCCTCCGACTGGATATGAGGCCCCGGCAAAAGCTCCTCGGGCTGATATTTTTGCACGGCGGGTGCCGCCAGCAATTGTCGTGTCAACTGAATGGATTTAGCGGCAATTTTCTGATCCATGGATGTGGACAGGTAATTTGGCTGGATGGAAGGTTGCACCGCCATATCCGCCGAAGCGATATGAATACTTCCGCGACTTTCCGGGCGTAAATTGCAAACTGATGCCGTGACGGCCGGATAGGAATGCAGCGGTTCTCCCAGTTTATCGGTACTAAGGGGCTGAACATGGTACTCAAGGTCCGGAGTTTCCAGTCGGGGGTCGCTTTTTGCAAAAATTCCAAGCTGGCTTGGCGCCATGGACAAAGGCCCGGACCGAAACATCAAATATTCCAGCCCCATTTTAGCCTTCCCGATCAAGCTATTGGCTTTCTGGTTTAACGTCTCTGCATTGCTGACCTGAAAGATCGTCCGAATTTGCAAATGATCTTGTAAGTTCTCGCCAACACCCGACATAGCATGGCGGGTTTCAATGCCGAATTTTGAGAGGACCTCCGGTCGTCCAATTCCGGACAGCTCAAGAATTTTTGGCGAATTGACAGCCCCGGCGGCAAGCAATACCTCCCTTTTTACCGTCGCCTTCGACCGTATGCCCTTATGGGTGAAGGCAATCCCTGTCACCTCTTTCCCTTCCAACATAAGAGATTCGGTTTCCGCTTTCGTCAAAACATGTAGATTTGGACGATGACCAGCGGGTTTCAAAAAAGCCTTTGCCGTATTCCACCGAATTCCTTTTCGCTGGTTTACTTCAAAATACCCGGACCCCTCATTTGTGCCGGTATTAAAATCATTGGTTTTCGGAATTCCGATTTCCTCGGCGGCCTCTTGAAAGGCATCCAGAATCTCCCATGAAATACGCTGTTTTTCAACGCGCCATTCACCGCCGGCGCCATGGGTGTCCGACGCACCGGCATGATAGTCCTCAGAGCGCATAAAATACGGCAGGACGTCGTCCCAACTCCAACCATCATTTCCCAGCTGTCGCCACTGATCGTAGTCCCGCGCCTGCCCCCGCATATAGATCATGCCATTAATCGAAGAACAACCTCCTAGAACTTTACCTCTGGGATAGCTGAGCTGACGCCCATTCAGGCCCTTGTCTGCCTCCGTCTTCATCATCCAGTCAGTACGGGGATTCCCCATGCAGTACAAATAGCCGATGGGGATATGGATCCAGTGGTAATTGTCGTTGTCACCTGCCTCAAGCAGGAGAACCTTATGAGCTGGATTGGCGGAGAGCCGGTTGGCAAGGACGCATCCGGCAGAGCCCGCCCCAACAATGATGTAATCGAACAGTCCCAGATCTTTTCGATCTTTTGTTTCCATGGATTGATCCTGCTTTACTGAAATTATTTAACAGCCTAAGCGGTCCAATATGCGATAGACATCTGTTCGAGACAAGTATTCCCTGTTGAAAGACACTGCCGTTATTAATTGATCTTTTGGTCGCGAAGCCCCGGTTCTGTCTCATACACATGCACGAAGTAACCTGCCATGGGATTTCTCGTCAAATATTCCTTGAGGTAATCCCGGCACGCGTCGCTGGCATCATGGATAATATACTGCCACAAAGGCTCCATGGGGCCGGTTTTCGTATCCATATGAGGCACACTGATTGATCCACCCCATTTCACATCAAATCCATTGAGATAATTTTCGGCGTAGTGGCGAAAAACATCGTCTTCATCGATATTTACACCCGCTTTATGTTCAAAACACAGACGTAGATCCATAATCGATATCCTACCTTTTGAATTACCGGGCCGTTCTAAACAGCCTGCTTTATATAGATATAGGCGTGAAAGCGACAAATGTCTCAATTATACGTACTGAATTGAGAGATGGTATCCCCTAGGAGAATCGAACTCCTCTTTCCAGGATGAAAACCTGGCGTCCTAACCGATAGACGAAGGGGACACAAGATGTCGCTGG
Source organism: Sneathiella marina (assembly GCF_023746535.1). Taxonomy (GTDB): domain Bacteria; phylum Pseudomonadota; class Alphaproteobacteria; order Sneathiellales; family Sneathiellaceae; genus Sneathiella; species Sneathiella marina. The sequence continues at coordinate 2,654,624 of NZ_CP098747.1, forward strand.
AGGCAGGATTTACCGATCTTCTCGCGATATATCAAGTAAAAAATCCGCGCATTTGGATTTTTTTGTTTTTTCGGGCGCTACAAGGGATTTTTCAAGAGAGCCGAACCGCATCCTCGATCATCAATTGCGCCGTTGTGGAACCTCGCCAGGTGTTTTTGCGTAAATGCCCTGCGATGTGAAAACTGGCGCCTTGATGGGCCAGCAGCGTATCCCCAAGCGGTGTTTCAAGGGACCGAAAGCTGATGCCCGCAAGACGCCCCTGACCGCCTCGACCAGTCATGATACAGCGAACGTGATTCTCACCGACAATACTGGCCTGGACCAGCCGCACATTGGTCAATGCGAATCTTGGCTCCGGATTACCGGCACCATACGGGCCGGCCTGTTCCAGCAACGTGATCAGATCTGTCGTCGCCCCTTCTACAGATAAAGCACCATCCAGGCCCAGGCTCGCTGTTTTCGAGGCTTCGGTGACATCACCGGCTAATCGATTGATCAGAAAATCTCGAAAACCCTCAATTCTGTCGCGATCAATCGTCAAACCGGCAGCCATGGCATGTCCACCTCCGGCAACAATCAGCTCAGAATGGCGGGCGGCACCAATTGCGGCTCCCATATCCACTCCCGGAATGGATCTTCCGGATCCCTTGCCTTCGTTGTTATCAAGGGCGATGACAACAGCCGGACGCTGATAAGCATCCTTTATGCGACTGGCAACAATTCCGATGACGCCTGGATGCCAACCTTCTCCCGCCACGATAATAACCGAATCATTCCCAAGCCCGCTTTTTTCCACCAGGTCCATGGCTTCCTGCTGGACCTGCGCTTCAATGGATTTTCGTTCCTGATTGTAACCGTCCAAATGGCGCGCCAATGTCCGGCACTGGTCCGGGTCGTCACTGGAGAGTAATTGCGGACCATATTCCGGCTTGCCGACGCGACCGCCGGCATTCACCCGTGGTCCCAGAAGAAACCCCGCATGATACGTCCCTGGTGCCTCATCCAAGCCGGACACATCTGCAAGGGCGGATAATCCGGGGTTGCCACGGCGCGCCATGACTTTCAAACCCTGCGCCACGAAGGCACGGTTAAGGCCCTTTAACGGAACGACGTCACAGACAGTACCCAGAGCAACCAGATCCAGCCAATGACGCGGGTCCGGTTCAGGGCGCTGATCAGAATACCAACCCGCCTGTCGCAGGGTACGATTTACAGCAATGATTAATAGAAATGTTACCCCGACCGCTGCCAAATAGGTAAATTCCTGACTTTCATCATGTCGTTTCGGATTAACCACGGCGACGGCATCCGGTAGCCGTGTTTCCGCTTGATGGTGATCGACAACAATAACCTCAAGCCCGATCTCCCTGGCGTGGGCCAGAACCTCGAAGGAGACGATACCGCAGTCAACTGTGACAACGAGTTCTATCCCCTTTTTCTTCAAACTATTCATGGCCTCAAGATTAGGCCCGTACCCTTCCTTAATGCGATCGGGAATATAAATCTCGAGCGGATGATGAAGGGCGTTGAAAAAACGCTTCAGCAACCCTGAAGACGTCGCGCCATCAACATCATAATCTCCGAATACAGCCACTTTCTCGCCTGATTGCACCGCCGTCGCAATCCGTGACGCCGCAATATCCATATCGCAAAATATAGACGGATCGGGAAGCAACTGCCGCAATGTCGGGGACAGGTACTGCTCGGCATCTTCCAGTGATACCTCCCGTCCTGCCATGACCCGCCCGACGATCTCGGGGACGTCGAGCCGTTGCGCGATGGCAAGGCCCAGTCTTTCATTTTCCGACCGCAGGCGCCAACGCCTGTCTTTCAGGGATTTTTCAACGTTCAAAAAGGCAGGCGATTCCGTCATTTCTAAAAGATACTAGCGGACCGCATGATCGCCTTGAATATTCCGAACTGTTCCTGAATAGGAGCGCATGACCAGTGTCTCGGTATAAACCCGGTCCCCCCGCTGGCGAACGCCCCGCAACATGGATCCGTCCGTTACCCCGGTTGCCGCAAAAATCACATTGCCAGCCGCCAGTTCCTCCAAATTATAAGTACGGTGAAGGTCTTCGATACCCCATTTGGCTGCCCGGGCACGCTCGTCATCATTTCGAAATACAAGACGACCCTGCATTTGCCCGCCAATACAACGAAGCGCCGCCGCTGCGAGAACACCTTCCGGCGCCCCGCCGGTCCCAACATACATGTCAATTCCCGTATCCGGGTTTGCAGTTGCCATCACGCCAGCCACATCACCATCGGAAATCAGCTGAATACGAGCCCCGGTTTTGCGAATTTCCGAAATAATTTCGCCGTGCCGTGGCCGGTCAAGGACACAGGCCATGGTCTGGTTAACCGGCACTCCCTTGGCGTCGGCGATTGCCCGCAAATTATCACCAGCAGATTTATCAAGGTCAATAATGCCCTCCGGATAGCCGCCACCCACAGCTATTTTTTCCATATATGTATCTGGCGCGTTCAGGAAATTACCTGATTCAGCAAAGGCAATAACAGCCAACGCATTTGGCCCTCCTTTGGCGGTCAATGTCGTTCCTTCCAACGGATCCAGGGCGATATCAATTTTCGGTCCTTTTCCGGTCCCGACTTTTTCACCGATATACAACATGGGCGCTTCATCGCGTTCGCCTTCACCGATAACGATCGTGCCATCAATATCCAGTTTATTGAGTGCGGAACGCATGGCATCCACTGCTGCCTGATCCGCCGCTTTTTCATCTCCCATGCCAACAAGATTGCAGGCGGCTCTTGCTGCAGCTTCTGTCACACGCACGACTTCCAGCGTTAAATTTCTATCTGTTGAAGGTCCTTTAGTCATATTTTCTCTTTCATAACATTAAGATCATATCTCGATATCGAGACACGAAATTTAAAGCGATACAATTCTGATCATGCGCGGTGTTGCTACACTATGCGCAAATTTTTCTATTTTAGACAAGGCCCGGACAACCGACGCCTCCTGCGCCTCATGGGTAACGAGAATAACGGAAACCGCTTCGCTCTCTGATCGACCACGCTGCAGCAAACTTTCAATGGAAATATTTTCATCCCTGAAAACCGCAGAGACATCAGCTATTACACCCGGTCTGTCATAAACGGTGAGACAGACGTAATAACAGCCAACATGGCTCTCGATGGAAGCCATGGGCAGAGGGGACATTTCCTCGACTGGTATACCGAACGTGGCGCTATGGCGGCCAATGGCAATATCAACGATGTCCGCAACAACGGCCGAGGCAGTTGGCCCCTCGCCGGCGCCTCGCCCCACATACACGGTGCTATCGACAAAATCGCCATCGGCAACCACGGCATTGAAAACGCCAGAAACATTTGCAATCGCTGTATCCGTCCGAACCATGCATGGATGTACACGTTGCTCGATGCCTTTGTCAGTCCGCCGCGAAACACCAAGAAGTTTAATGCGATACCCAAACTCCTGAGCTGCGGCAATATCAGCTGCCGTCACATCCCGAATACCTTCTATATAGACACTATTGAAATCCACGGGTGTGCCAAATGCAAGGCTCGTTAAAATTGCCAGCTTATGGGCGGTATCAACGCCATCAACATCGAAACTGGGGTCCGCCTCCGCATAGCCAAGCTTTTGTGCATCTTGCAGGATATTGTCAAACTCGCCGCCGGTCTCTTCCATTTCCGTCAAAATGTAATTGCAGGTGCCGTTAAGAATACCGTACACGCGGCTAATGGCGTTTCCGGCCAGTCCTTCACGCAACGCCTTGACGATTGGGATACCGCCAGCCACCGCAGCTTCATAGGCCAAAGATACGCCATGTTTTTCCGCGAGTTCTGCAAGCTCGGTCCCGTGGATCGCTAAAAGGGCTTTGTTTGCCGTAACAACATGCTTTCCTAAAGTTAGGGCGGAAACACACAGATCCTTTGCGACGCCGTCGCTCCCGCCAATCAACTCCAAAACCACATCAACATCCGGATCTTTTGCCATATCCGCTGCGTTGTCATACCAGGCCAGACCTTCAATCGGCACACCGCGGTCTTTGTTACGATCACGGCCGGAAACCGCCGTAACTTCCAGCCGTGTTCCTGTTCGTGCCTGAAGTAATTCACCATGTGCATTGATAATTTTCAATACACCCGCACCAACGGTCCCAAGGCCCGCTACACCGATTTTAATTTTATTCGTCACTTTCAGGATGCCTTACGTTGGGCCAGCAGCGCGTCCGCATTGGCCATGAATTTCTTTACATTGCGGCTTGCCTGCCGAATGCGCTGTTCGTTTTCCACCATCGCCACCCGCACGAAGCCATCCCCATGCTCGCCAAAACCAAGACCTGGCGCAACAGCAACTTGTGCCTCTTGCAACAGTAACTTGGAAAATTCCAGGCTCCCAAGTTCCTTGAAGGGCTCGGGAATGGGCGCCCAGGCAAACATCGTTGCATCCGGCGATGGAATATCCCAGCCCGCGGCGGCAAATCCGGAAATAAGAATATCACGTCGATGCCGATACAAATTTCGGGCTTCTTCAACACAATCCTGAGGACCGTTCAAGGCGGCTGTTGCCGCCACTTGGATGGGTGTAAAGGCCCCATAATCCAGGTAGGATTTAATGCGCGCCAGCGCGCCTACAAGGCGGCTGTTGCCCGTTGCAAAGCCCATCCGCCATCCCGGCATGGAGTATGTTTTACTGAGCGATGTGAACTCGACAGCAATATCTCGGGCGCCGTCAACTTGCAGGATGGAGGGTGGCTTAATGTCGCCAAAATAGATTTCTGCATAGGCAAGATCCGACAGGATATACATGCCATGTTTTTTTGCGAAGGCGACAACTTCCACATAAAAGTCGAGATCCACCGTGATGGCAGTCGGATTGGACGGAAAATTGAGGATCAGGCAAGTCGGCGACGGAATACAATGTTTGACGGCGCGTTCCAGGGCGGCAAAAAAATCTATTCCAGGACCTATTTCAAAATGACGAACCACGGCCCCCGCAATGATAAATCCATAGGGATGGATCGGATAACTGGGGTTTGGCGATAGTATGACATCACCCGGTGTCGTGATTGCCATGGCAAGGTTTGCCAGTCCTTCTTTTGAACCCAGGGTAGCGATCGTTTCCGTTTCAGGATCAATCTCCACGTCAAATCGGCGTTTATAATAAGCCGCATTCGCGCGGCGCAACCCGGGGATGCCTCGACTGGTGGAATATCTGTGAGTCCGGCCGTCCTGGACGGTTTCAATGAGTTTATCAACAATATGTTGGGGCGTTGGCGAATCAGGATTTCCCATTCCAAGATCAATGATATCCTCACCTGCCGCGCGCGCCTGTGCCTTCATTCGATTTACTTCTTCGAAAACATAAGGTGGTAAGCGTTTTATGCGGTGGAATTCTGGATCCATCTGCCTCATCCTGTGTAATTCTATGCCCGTACGGTTTACCTCCAATGCGGAGCTAAAACATATATCGGGCTTTCCTAAGCGGCTATTTAAACGATGTTGGGTTAATTTAGAAGAAAGATTTCAACTCTACGGTTTTTTGCCTCTTCGCTCGGCATTGCTTCGACCGATAAAGGAACCGAGTCACTGACGGATTCAACAATCATATTATCCCCGGCAACACCAAGATCCAGGAATGTCTGGGCAACGGCTGTTGCACGTCGCTGGGACGCATTCAAATTTACGAGCATATGCTCATCCAAGGGTAACTCTCTGGTTCTGCTGGAGGCATGTCCAACAACCTTGAGCACACCGCCTGATCGCAGTTGCGTTTCGGCAATTTTTCTAAGCTTTTGTTTGTCATTACGCCCGATCCGATTTGAACCTTGCTGGAAGAAAATAATTTCAACCGGCGTCGTACCATCAGAGGCCGCATAATTGGTGATTGTCCGGCCCCCATCTTCCACAGGATTTTGCAATGCGACAGCGGACGACTCAGACGAGGATTGATCTGCGGTAGAGGCATTGTCGAACTTTGAATTTTCAGCCCCGACGACGGATGTTGCGGAAGACGCGGCCAGTTGCTCCTCAAATACCCGTTCAACACCCTGACTGCTTACGATAGTGGTCGCCACAGGAGACGGTGTTTGAGATGTCGCAACGACCGCGGGTTCGGAGTTTTCCGCGCTCGAGACAGGTGTTGTTTCTTCGTCAGAACTTTCCGACGTGCTGGCGACAGTGGCTGCTGTCGCGGCTGTGGCAGCGATAGCCGCCCCCTCTGCGGTGGGCTCTTCCGTCACAGTCGTCACTGTTTCCGTCACCGTGGTTGTTTCTTGCGGTGCGACGACTTCTATCTTTGTCTCTTCAACTGCGACATCGACTTCTTCCTTTGGTTCAGGTGTCTGCAAAGGGGTTCCCAGCGACGTATCTGCCCGCAAGGCTTCATCAGTATACCGAGCATTTTCGCGATCTGCCCGTAACCCTTCTTGAATTTCCTGTGCTTCCGCGACCGCTGTTGCCGCCCCTGAATCACTTGGAACGGTGCTTAGAGTTGGATATTCCGCAGATTCTTCCTCGCCATCGGTTGAACACCCCGCAACAGTTAAAAAGCTGGCCACAAAAAGAAGTCCGGCAGCCCTCTTCAGAAATCTGGAATTAGGTTTCACCGGTATCGTAACAAGTTCGTCCATCTCAACGCCCGCTGTAAGATATTCTGTAATCACATAGTCCCTATTTTGAAATAGACAACTTTTTGATTTAACTTAAGTAAATTCAAAGATATCATAAAGCATATGAAGGGCAAATTCGCAATGATTTCTCGTAAGAACAACAACCGTAAGCGAAGAGCTGGCTTCTTTTAGATCCAGCTACGCGAATTCGAACTGGAAAACCGGCAACGGCCTTTCGACCACGAGTAACAGAACAGGTGCCATTGTGCAGAAAAATGACCCGCAGGAAAACAACCAGGAAATTCTCGAAGATTCCAAAGAGTTTGCGGAGAATTTCGCCAAGATCGCGGTGCAGAGCCAGGAAATTGTTACTGAATTCCTGAATAGCCAGAAAACAAAGGATGTCGATCCGGACCCTTTAAATATAGGTAAAGCCTTCATGGACATGACCGCCAAAATGATGGCGGATCCAGCGAAGATACTGGAGGCGCAAACAACCCTCTGGAAAAACTATCTTGATCTTTGGCAGAACGCGGCGATGCGGGCCAGCGGTCAGGAAGCGGATCCAATGATCACACCGGAAGCCGGGGATAAGCGCTTCAAGTCTGATGAATGGAACAAAAACCAGATATTCGACTATATCAAACAATCCTATCTTCTCACCTCTAACTGGGTGCAGGACACGGTTGCAGATGTTGAAGGCCTGGATGACCACACAAAGAAAAAGGTCGATTTTTACACCAAGGTTTATACGGATGCCCTGTCCCCGACCAATTTCTTCTGGTCTAACCCGGATGTCTTGAAAAAGACCGTGGAAACCAAGGGCGACAATCTCGTGCATGGTCTGGAAAACATGCTGGATGACCTGAAAAGAGGCAAAGGGCAAATCAGCCCGAAAATGACAGATGACAGCGCCTTTGAGGTCGGTAAAAACATTGCCGTCAGTCCGGGCAAGGTCGTCTTCGAAAACGACTTGATGCAATTACTGCAGTTTTCACCGGCAACTGCAAAAGTCTATAAAAAGCCGCTTCTTATAACACCGCCCTGGATCAATAAATTCTACATTCTCGACCTGAAGCAGGAAAATTCCTTTATCAAATGGTGTGTCGAAAAAGGGTACACGGTTTTTGTTATCTCCTGGGTCAATCCGGATGAACGTCACACTGACAAGACGTTCGAAAGCTATATGTCCGAAGGAATTCTGGCCGCACTGGATGCCATTGAGGCAACCCTTGGTGAAAAGGAAGTGACGGCAATCGGCTATTGCATCGGCGGGACGTTAATGGCCACAACCCTGTCCTATCTTGCTGCCGTAGGTGAAACCCGGATAACGGCTTGTACTTTTTTCGCGACCCAGCTCGATTTTGAAGACGCGGGTGACCTTCTTGTCTTTACCGATGAAGAACAAATCCAGATGATCGAACGCAAAATGGAGGAAGCCGGATTTCTCGAAGGCAAGGACATGGCTTCTACTTTCAATATGCTCCGTTCCAATGACCTTATCTGGTCTTTTGTGATTAACAATTACATGCTTGGTAAGTCACCTTTCCCGTTTGATCTTTTGTATTGGAATTCTGATACAACGAATATGCCGCCGAAAATGCACAGTTTTTACCTGCGTAATATGTACCAGAAAAATTTGCTGCAAAAACCGGGCGCCCTAACTCTCGGCGGTCACCCGGTTGATTTAACCAAGGTAACAATTCCGATTTTCGTTCAGGCCAGCAAGGAAGATCATATTGCGCCCTTTAAGTCGGTGTTCAAGGACACCAAGCTATTTGGCGGCCCGGCGGAATTCATGCTGGCAGGATCTGGTCATATTGCCGGGGTAATCAATCACCCTGATGCCAAGAAGTACAACCATTGGACCAACACCAAGAAGAAAAATTATGAAACGGGTGAAGAATGGCTGGCTGATGCCGAAGAGCATCCGGGGTCCTGGTGGCCTTATTGGGACAAATGGCTAAGCAAGAAATCAGGCCCTAAAGTAGCAGCTCGAGATCCATCCAAGGGTAAGCTGAAAGCCATAGAGGATGCGCCTGGAAGTTACGTCAAGGTTCGCGCAAAAGAAGGTAAGCATAAAGAGAGCTGATCACGGGTCCTTGCCATAGCCTTTTGGAACGAAGAAAATGTGGTCAAGCGCTGCTTTTGCAGCGTGGCATCCTATACAAAACTCAACATTTTCGCTGTTTTCCCCATTTGTCGTGCCAAAAACACTGCCATCGGGCAGCACCATTGTATATTTCCAATTGCCGCTGGGTTTGTTAAACCCTTCGCCCATTTTCTCCATCAGAAACAATGCCCCCGGGAAAATACTTCTATCTGACGTCACTGAAAAACTATCTTTCGCCAGTATGGAGCCAATAGGATAGGTTTCGCCCGGCTTGAGCTGCCCATAATCCTTCGCTATTTCATTGGCATAATTATCCACATATCGGGCCCCGTGGGTCGCAGATATGTACGGCGCATTATTGTAGCGTTTCCAACTGGTATATTTAGCTGCGGTACCAATATCCGACATGGCAAAGATGGCTTTGATGTCGGGAAGGACAGAAAGGTAGATTTGTTCTGCCTGTTGCTTGGTCAGATCCGCCGGATTGGAAAGTTCAATATGTCCAATTGGTTTTATGTCAGTATCTTGTTGAGCATATACGGGGAAAACAACCAGGATACCGGCAGTAACGATAATAGAAGCTGTTATTTTTTTCAGTGAAATTCGAGCAGACGCGTACATGATTATCCTTTCAGATAAAACGGCACCCCTCGATTAAAATAGACTGACGCCAAGTTAAACGGCGTCAGTCATCGTATGTTCTAATTAATGCGAACTTCTTCCGGCAGGAAGAAAAGACTGTCCGTATCTTCTGCTGCCATATGGCATTCGTAGCAGAACTTGACAGCACCGCTGCCCTGCCCATTCGTGGTTCCCACCGTCTGACCATTCGGCAGAATAAGCGTGTATTTCCAGTTGCCACTGGCCTCATTAAACCCAGCCGCCATTTTCTCCATCATGAACAAGGGGCCGACAACCGCCCGTCCATCGGTCTGGACAGCGAAACTATCTTTGGCCAGTACCGACCCCACCGGCATCTTCCCGCCTTCTTCGTAGAGGGCATAGGCTTCCTCGGCCACGGCATTACCATAGTTGCTGACGTGACGGCCACCATGCGTTCCAGAGGCGTATGGCGCGGTAGAGAAAATCTTCCAATCCATATAATAACCCGCATCTTTTACACCTGATTTCGCATATGAGTTTTTCATATCTGCTTTCAAGCAATCATATGCTGAGTTGGCTTCTGCTGGTTCCAATTCAACATCTGCAACGGCTGCGGCGCCGCAAGGGCCACAAGGATTACAGGGGTTGCAAGGATTACAGGCATTTGCTGCGCATGGATTTTTTGCAGCACATGGGTTGCAGGGATTACAGGCTTTTTTCGCGGCACAAGGATTACAAGCACCACAAGCTTTCTTCGCCGCACATGGATTACAGGCGCCACATGCCTTCTTTGCCGCACATGGGTTACAGGCGCCACATGCCTTCTTTGCCGCGCATGGGTTGCAGGCGCCACATGCGCTTTTTGCACCGCACGGATTACAAGCGCCACAGGGTTTTTTAGCGGCGCAAGGATTACAGGCCGCCGCTTTTTGCACTGAAGGAACGATACAATTGGAACTGCTCTTCTTCGCCGCACAAGGGTTGCAGGCATTTGCAGCACAAGGATTCTTGGCAGCACATGGGTTGCAGGCGCCACAAGCTTTTTTGGCAGCACAGGGGTTACAGGCACCACAGGCCTTTTTCGCCGCACAGGGATTGCAAGCATTCTTTGGTTTTTTTGCTGCGCAAGGATTACATGATGCGGCGGCTGGTTTTAAAGTCATCATTGATACTGGGACGGCAATCGTCGTCACAGCGAAAATTCCACCAACGCCCATAAGCGCCGGGATAATGGTCGTGGATAATAGTTTTCCATTAAGTGCCGACATGTAATCTCTCTCCCATAGTTAAGTATTTCCTACTTACTTTGCTTCATGGGAAAAGTTACGCCTAGATCACGCAACAATCCTTTCAACTCTCTTCACGATAGGGTGAAAGGAAGCTTAAATGGAACGCTCTATTTGTTGAAATATGTGAATATTAAATGATTGCACGGTAACAAATGACGATCTTTACATTAATCCCGGAGACATATTCAATAACCGACAGATGAAACCTTACGATTTTACCGGGAAAGCTCGTCGATATAAACTTGCGCCAAGCCGGCATAATGCTCTGCTCCGCCCGTAAGGCTCTCTTTCTCCTGGTCAGATAGTGGTCGAATGAATTTAGCGGGTGCCCCACCCCATAATTCACCCGCTGCGATCCGCTTGTTTGGTGTCACCAATGCGCCGGCCGCTACCATTCCACCGGTTTCCACTACGGCCCCATCCATGACCGTTGCCCCCATTCCGACGAAACTTCCGGTTTCCAGGGTACATCCATGGATCATACAATTATGGCCGACAAGGACATCGTCACCTATTATGGTCGGATGAGTACCGTTTGAGACATGTATGACTGTTCCATCCTGAATATTGCTGCGCTCCCCAATACGAATATAGGAAACGTCACCACGTAAAACGCAATTGAACCAAACACTTGATCCCTTACCGATGACAACATCCCCAATGACATTCGCCGACGGTGCGATAAACGCATCCTTCGCCACTGTGGGAAGAATGCCTTTAAAGGGAAAAAGCTGATTGGTCATAGGCAAAATATCCTTTTTTTGTTTTAGGGGAAAAGCGGCGCTTGTTCCAACGCGGTTGTTTCTTCAAGACCAAACATCACATTCATATTCTGAACAGCCTGGCCACTCGACCCTTTAACCAGATTATCAATTGCCGCGATAATCGTCGCCCGTCCGGGAATGCGGTCTTCGAAAACATTAAGGACGCAATTATTCGAGCCCCGAACCATCTGGGTTTGCGGTACTGCACCTTTAGGTAACAATCTTACAAATGGTTCGTCACCATAAACACTGGCATATTCCGCCCGCAAATCGTCGACGCTTTTTCCCGAAGATAGCCGGACATGGCCGGTAATCAGCTCTCCCCGGCTCATGGGCACCAGGTGCGGGACAAAATTTACACGAATGTCAGCCGCCGGCACCCGTAACGATTTGGCAATCTCTTGTTCTATTTCCGGCGCATGTCGATGGGAGGCGATACTGTAGGGACTCAGGCCTTCGCCCGCTTCACTAAAAAGCGTTATTTGCTTCAAGCCTCTACCAGCGCCGGTCGTCCCGGATTTTGCGTCGATTACGAGGTCGTTGGAGTCTATGAGGCCAGCAGACGTCAACGGCATCAACGCCAAAAGAACAGCCGTCGGATAACAGCCAGGGCACGCGACAAGTCTGGCATTTCCGATTTCATCACGATTGATTTCCGTAAGTCCATAGACGGCTTCCGATTGGAGATCCGGAGCAAAATGCTCATGCCCATACCATTCTTCGTAAGTTGCCGGATCCTCGATACGAAAATCAGCCGACAAATCTATAACTTTAAGCGTCTTCGGCAAGCTTGCGATAATTTCCTGTGTCGTGCCGTGAGGCAGGCCGCAAAACACTACATCCACGTCATCCCATGGCGCAGTATCGACAGAAATCATGTCCGGCAATCCATATCCACCCAAATGCGGGTACACATCATGGACAGGTTGGCCAGCTTTCCGATCCGCGGTTAAAAAGCAAATTTCCGTATTAGGGTGCCGTAGCAATAACCGCATGGCTTCCGCGCCCGTATAACCGCTGGCACCTAGGATACCAGCTCTAATTTTTTGAGTAGACTTCATCATACTTATCAGACTCTCTTGCACGAGGTCCGATCCTTCTTCGCAATTAGGTAACCAAATATTGCTGGTGCTGGCCTTTCAGCGCTTTATCTGCAAACCAGATCAATATGTTTAAATCAAATCCTTCACGGCTTTCATCATCCAGTCGGAGACGGCCTTTTTTCAGGCCCGCGAGAATATCCTTGTTTGCCTTTCGAAGAAGTGCATTACGTACTGAGCCTCGAACATCTAGTTGATCTTTCATTTCTACGATCAACTCGTCCCCTTTGAGCGTATGGACATAATCCTTGATCTGAATTGAAAACGCCTCCTCGGCATCCAGGGAAATACCCAGATCTTCAATTTTCAAGTCATCCCCATTTTTAATTGGGTAGTCCATAGCCGTATATTCCTTGCATGCTAAAATCGATTTTCAACATGTTTTTACATCAAATAGTGAAGTTGGCAATGCCTGGTCCCGCAGCGAAACAGCTCAGGCAATAAAAAAGGCGGCTCTCGCCGCCTTTTCATTAATTCCGAACATATTTTAGTCCAGCAGCACGAGCTCTTCAGCAGATGACTTGCCGTTTCGACCTTCAACCAGTTCAAATTGAACTTTAGCGTTTTCTTGAAGGGTCTTTAATCCGGCCCTTTCAACAGCTGAAATATGCACAAAAGCGTCTGACCCGCCACTTTCTGGCTCGATAAATCCAAATCCCTTAGTCGGGTTAAACCACTTTACTGTACCAATTGCCATTTTTTGTCTCCTGGACACTAATTCTATAGATCCGCACAAAGTCGCTGACAAAGTGCCCAATTGCAGCGAACAATGAACGTAAGAGCATTGTGTTACATTTGTATGTAAGAATATACAATACCCCAACGTCTCGGGTAATAGATATGTTTCCAGATTGCAAGTAAGATTTTTGTCAATTGAATTTATTGTGATCTACATCACCAGAAAAACAACAGTATACCTTTATTCAGCATGGCACTAATCCGGATTGATGGTAAGTTACAAACCAATTACGGAGATGCCTTATGTTACCCGATTCCGCGCTTATCGTTTCCTTTATATTCAGCGCCCTGCTTCTTACCTTAGCACCCGGCCCCGATATCGTTTATGTTGCCATGAGAGGCCTATCACAGGGCTGGCGGGCTGGATTGGTCGCAGCTTTTGGCCTCATCACAGGGATATTTGTCCATATAACGCTTGCGGGTCTTGGGCTTTCAGTCATTCTGGCGTCGTCTCCCATCCTCTTCACTGTCATAAAATACGCCGGCGCCCTCTATATAATTTATATCGGATGGCAAATTGCCCGCTCGGGCCCTCTCAACCTTGATGAAGATGCACATAGCTTGTCCCTCGGGCAGATATATCGCCAGACGATTCTGATGAATATCCTTAATCCAAAGGTCGCCTTGTTCTTTCTGGCGTTTTTGCCACAGTTTGTTGATACGAGTTCAGGGCATACGACAGCTCAATTTGTATTTTTTGGCTTCTTATTTCAGGCTTGTGCCTTTCTGGTAATGGGCGGAATGGGCATATTTGCCGGAGCTATAGCGTCGGCTTTGAGACAAAACAAGGCTGTGAGTTTATACATTAACCGTGTCAGTGGTTCTATCGTTATGCTGCTGGGAATATTCATCCCTGTAAAAGATATTTGGGATTATGTTTTCGAAAACTAGGAGGCCTTGTCGTGACCGAAAAGACAACGAAACTCAAAGGCGGATGTCTGTGTGGTGCCGTCACATTCGAAGTAGAACCACCTTTACGTGACATCATTTCCTGCCACTGCACCCAATGCCAGAAATCCAGCGGGCATTATTTTGCAGCCACCGCCGCCTCCAATGACGCGCTACATCTCATACAAGATCGCGGCCTTAAATGGTTTAAATCATCTGACTGGGCGGAACGCGGGTTTTGTTCAGAATGCGGTGCCAACATGTTCTGGCGTATGCCAAATCGAAACATGACTAGCATTCTCGCCGGCAGTCTGGATGGGAATATCGACTTGAAAACAGTTCGGCATATTTTTGTTGCAGACAAGAAGGACTATTACAATATCGCCGACGGACTGCCACAATTCGAGAGTTATCCCGAAGAAATGAAAAATCAATAGAGGCTACAATATGCTGTTAAAAGGCTCCTGCCACTGCAAAGCCATTACCTTTTCCGTGGAATCTGATCAGCCTTGCCCGTTCAATCTTTGCTTTTGCAGTATCTGCCGAAAGACACAGGGCGGTGGTGGATATGCCATAAACCTGGGTGGTAACGCCAACAGTTTAAAGGTTGAGGGCACCGAACATATTTCCATCTATCAGGCGTCAATTGATATGGCGGAAGGCGGAAAACAAATCAGCAACGCAAAACGCCATTTCTGCGCAAAGTGCGGAAGTGGACTTTGGCTCTATGATAGCCGCTGGCCCGATCTCATTCATCCGTTCGCGTCTGCGATAGACACAGAATTGCCTATGGCGCCTAATCGAACCTATATGATGACGGGGTCGAAAAGCAGCTGGATTCCCATTGATAGTGGTATGTATGACAATGTGTTTGAATCATATCCGGATGAATCCCTTGCTGATTGGCATCTCAGACATGGCATTGGTAAAGGCTCTTCGAAATGAAGAAAATTCGTCTTGAAACCTGGAAACGCCAGCGGCAATTTGAGCTATTTAAAGGGTTTGACTTCCCCCATATGAGCATAACAGCATCCGTGGAGATCACTGAGTTCATGCGTCACGCGCGATCTCGGAATTTTTCGGTGTTTAATGCTATCCTTTTCTCGATCATGAAAACAGCTAATAGCATTGATGAGTTTCGCACCCGTTTTAGTAATGGGGAAATATACGTACATGATACAGTTCACCCCTCTTTCACTGTGCCAATCGCTGATGACCAATTCGCTTTTTGTAAAGTTGCCTTTAGTGAGGATAGGAAGACCTTTGATGAGGCATGTCGGCTGGCTAAATCTGAGGCCGAACAACAGACAGAATTGAAAGAAAATACATCTACAGAGGATCATTGGATTTATCTTAGCTGCACTCCGTGGTTGGATTTTACTGCGGGACATCATCCAGTTGCAAACGCAGCGGATTGCATTCCGCGCATTGCATGGGGGAAAATTACGAATACTGATGATTGTTGGACGATGCCCGTAAATTTGCAGGTGCACCATTCATTAGTCGACGGACTTCATATTGCGAAATTTTACGAAATACTGAAAGAAAACCTAAAAGATATCTAGCTACCTGCGGTCGCCTTGAAATCTATATCAATAAACGTACTCCGCTCGACGCCGAGATATTCAATTTGATCCGTCCGCGCATCGCGAGCGCCATTTTCTTCATATACTATGGTATAAAAAACCAAACGATTGCAATTACCACACTCATCAAGCAGCGGAAAACCGACCGCAACCGTCTTGACAATTTGCCCGCTTTTCGCTGTCCCGTTCAGATTTGTGATAATCCCGCAAGGCCGCCTGGTCAGTTCCATCATAATTTGACCAGCCTCCGCCCGGGTTTCCTCCGGATAAAAATCCAGCAGATTGCGCCCTGTAAGTTCCGTTCCTATTTGCTCGACAAGATAAGTTCCTGCAAGGCGCGAGATAATTTCGGTTTCCGAAATTGTTTCATATATTTGAATGCCCGGCAAAAGCGAAACTATTTTCGTTGGGTCAAAATTACTCCGCCGCGGCACCAGCTGATCTCGACCAATTCCACGCCAGTATAATGCAAATTGTTTGGATTCTTCAGTAATCCAGTCGATCTCATCAAAAGCTTTCATAGACATAAATATACGCTTTCATAGACATAAATATACGCCCTATCCCACCTAGTACAAAAACCCGTTTTTTTCTGACTAGCAAACCCTGAATATTTTTGTTTTTAATTCACCTGCTTTATATACATACTTTCTTATTATGCAACCCTAGTTTGACTAACACAGATTTTTACACTTAGTCGGCGATCTTTACCCAGAACTTCATTATGACTACTTATTGTAACTTACTGCCAAACCAGCCCGAGCATCATTTTGAATTCCGTACTGTGGAATTGGATACCGCAGTCCATTGGAAGAAAGCTTTGCCAGCCCTTCCACCACTTTTGGAAGATATGCCGGTGGAATCGCCATCAGTAACTCATCTTCCAATACACCTCCGTAGCGTCGCTCTGCGAAGCAAGGAAGTGACAGGCTCGGCTCACCCGTCGATAACGCTCGTCCCCAGGAATCAGCACAGGAAGATTCACCAACAACGCTAAAATCCAGTTTTTTATAACCCGCCCACTGTAAACCGTTAATAAACAAGATCATTTGTGCAGGTGTCATATAAATCAAGCAAATATCCGGCGGATTCAATCGACCCGATGACAACGGAGATACCGCCATAGCCGTGTATGTTCCCGCGGGAACAACTTGCATTGCCGACTGGTGATCGGTGGCATCTTCCGTGGTTTCATACCAAACACCGGCATAGTTCTCGCCTTTTTTCCAGGCGTCGTCTTGCGGGCGCAACCCAAGTACTGCACCACATTGCGCACCAACAAAATCATCAGCCGTGGCGCCAACGGTCCAGCCCAATCGACATGCCTGTGCGACAATTTGATCCGCTGTATGAATAAACTGCGGACGGCGAATACGGTCAATCGCTTCCATTTCCTCAACAGTTTCAAATAATTTCATACCGATTGGCGTAGCCCGTAGCCGAAGATATTTGTTCAGCCCGCCCAGAAGATCATCCCAGTTATAAAAATCTTCCATTTTTTTCATTTTTATCTCCCTTTTTTTGTAACAGATTGGCATGGTCGCAAATGAATGTCACCTGGTTAGACAGCATGTATATCGTTTTACACAGCCAACCTATCCGCTTAACGTAAATATTGAAATACGCGAGGGAGTTCCAATTAGATGGTCCGAATTACAGATGAAAATCGAAAATGGTGGATTCTTGCTGCAATGGGTGGGACGCTAGCCCTCATTGTGCTTGATGAAACGGTCGTCGGTGTCGCTCTTCCGACCATCCAAAAACAGCTTGGCATGACGCAGGTTGGCAGCCATTGGATCATCAATGCCTATTTTCTTATATTCACCATTCTCGCTGCAGCCGGGGGGAAAATGGGCGACATATTCGGGTACCGACGAATGTTTTTAGGGGCCCTTACTATTTTTGGCGTGTCCTCGATAGCCTGCGGTTTTGCCCAGAACGGCACCTGGATCATCGTTGCGCGCGGTTTCCAAGGGCTTGGCGCTGCCGTGGTCTTTCCCTTTTCCATAGCCATGGTTACAGCTGTTTTCGAGCCGGAACAACGCGGGCGGGCGTTCGGTATTCAAACAGCCGTTGGGGGTACCTTCATCTCTCTCGGCCCACTGGTTGGGGGTTTTTTTACAGAAGTGCTCAGTTGGCGGTGGATTTTCTGGATTAATTTGCCTTTGGTCCTAATTATTGCGACTGTGATTTTACTAGCTTGGCGTGAACCACAAAAACCTGAAACCACGAATGCATCAGGGCTACAGCAAATTGATTTCAAGGGATTGGGGTTAATGGTTTTAGCCCTGTGTTCTTTTGTCGTTGCTGCGATGGTAGGGCCGGATTACGGTTGGGACAATCCCTTTATCATAACAGGTTTCGCAGTTGGCCTAGCGACAACAATTGTCTTCGTCATGGTGGAAACACGCCTTAAAAACCCATTGATCGAGCTCAAGCTATTTTCCATACGAACCTTTTCCGTCATGAATGCCATAGTGTTTATGGGTGAGTTTGGTAAAATGGCATTAATAATTTTCGGCGCCCTTTTACTTCAAAAGAATTTCGACATGAACCCTTTGATTGCAGGCATCGCCTTGTTACCCGCAGTCGTCCCTTCCTTGTTTTCCTCATTGGTAGCCGGATCTCTCTCTGACAGATTTGACGCCCGCAAAATATCGCTTATCGGGTTGCTATTAAATTGCAGTGCAATGATCTGGATGGCGGTAACCGTTACATTGGATAATTATTACTATCTCATTCCAGCTTTCATCGCCTGGGGTTGCTCCTTGCCCTTCCATTTTGTCTCAACCCGGCGCGCAGCTGTAAATTCCGTACCTGCTGATAAACTCGGGCAGAGCAGTGGATTGACCATGACCGCCCAGCTATTAGGCGGAACCGTTGGTATGGCGACATGCAGTGCCCTTTATGCCAGTACCGGGTATTTCACATCCGTATATCTTGTAACAGCGGCCGTCATGGGAATTGTTGCCCTTGTTGGTTTCTTCAAGATACGCAGCGAATTCGCGTAAATAGAGGCCGCTAAATGGCGGATGAATACTCAGTCGAGAAGAAAATTCAGCCGGTCATCAGTTTTTGACGGCGTAATCTCAAGAATTTCAGCGCTTACGACATTTTCTGCGACAAATGGGTCTTCGTTCACTCTATCCTGAAGCTCCGCTTGCGACAGATTAAACGCCATTATCCCTCCGCCCAGGTTTGGCTGGAGACTTCCGGTCAACAAAAATACGCCGTCACGCAAACCGCGTTCAACCCACTCCTTGTGGCCTTCCATGTATTGGCTGGCTTGGTCTTTATTACTGGAAAACTTAAGTAATATGATGAACATATGATTTGCCCTTCTATAAATATAATATGAATGAACAAGGCACCCAACTTTGCCACCCTGTTGTGAATTGCGCTAATCTGTTCTGCTCTGGTGACATTCACTATACCCAGTACTTGTCGTGCACAACTTCAACCAGTCGCCCATCAGCGCTACTTCCTGTTCAATGAATTGCTCATCGTGAAAAGCATTGGCCAGCGTGGCGACCCCCTGACTGCGGGCGAGTAAGTGCATTGCCAAAGCATCAGACTCTGCTTCGTGGCCGAGCAGTGTAAACTGCCTGCGCAACCATGTTCGAAACAGTGTGAACAGCTTGTTCGCATTAGCTTGCGAGTCATGGTCCAATTTCGCAAGCTCGGTGTTTAATGTTCCGACCGGACAGCCATATAGCATGATCTTGGCCCGGTTTGCGATCAACAGGTGGATAAAACTGAGGATGCGATCCTGCGGTTCCTTCCCTTCCATCTCCCATTGATCCAGCATCTCTACGGTTTCAGCTCCGCGCAGATCGATCACGGCATCCAAAATTTCATCCTTGGATTCGAAATGATAGTAAAAATTACCGCGCGAGATCTGTACGGCCTCCGCAATATGTGAAAACGAAGTATGTTCGTAGCCTTGCTGATAGAACAATTGATCGGCAGCCTCAACAATGAGATCACGCGTTGTCTTGTCATTCATAAAGGTACCTTTCCAGCTCAACGGATCCTCTAGGGCCAAGCTGTCAAAGTCGACGGCCCTTTGCCTGTTCGAATCTAGGACAAACGTCCTAAATCAGATATAGGACGTTTGTCCTAGGCTGTCAAGAGCCCAACAACGCACAAAAAAGGGCCCGCCAGATGGCGAGCCCTTTTCGTAATAACTTGTAAGCTTCGACTTAACGCTTGGAGAACTGGAAGCTCCGGCGTGCTTTCGCCCGACCGTATTTTTTCCGTTCCACAACCCGACTGTCGCGTGTCAGGAAGCCTTCAGCTTTCAAAGGAGGCCGCAATGCAGGCTCATAATATGTCAGGGCTTTGGAAACACCGTGACGTACAGCACCAGCCTGTCCGGATAAACCGCCCCCTTTAACCGTACAAATGACATCAAACTGGCCAACGCGATCGGTAACTTCAAACGGCTGCAACAAAAGCATCCGTAGAACCGGGCGGGCAAAATAGTTTTCCTGATCCCGACCGTTTACGGTTACCTTACCAGTACCTGGCTTGATCCAGACGCGGGCAATAGCATTTTTCCGCTTACCAGTGGCATAGGAACGGCCTTGCTCGTCGATTTTTGGATCCGGCAGGACAACATCAATGACTTCAACCGCTTCAATGACTTCTGCACCGGCTTCCACACCAGCGTCTGCGGCAGGCGCATCAGCTGCGGCAGCGCCGCTCGTCAGGTTTTTCAGATCCTCAAGGGAGTTTGCTTCATCAGCCATACTTAGGCTCTCCTTACGTTCTTGGAATTCATGGAAGCTACGTCCAGAACTTCGGGGTTTTGTGCTTCATGAGGATGTTCCGCTCCGGGATAAACACGGAGGTTACTAAATTGTTCACGGCCCAAAGCACCGCGTGGGATCATCCGCTGAACAGCTTTCATAATCATGCGTTCAGGGTTATCGCCACCCAGGATCTTCTCCGCTGTACGGCTTTTGATGCCGCCAGGATATCCTGTGTGCCAATAGAAAACTTTGTCGGTCAGTTTTTTGCCCGTCAATGCAACTTTTTCAGCATTGATGACAACAACATGATCACCGCAGTTGATGTTCGGCGTGAACATGGGCTTATGCTTGCCGCGCAAGCGGTTCGCAATAATCGAGGCAAGACGACCAAGAACGAGGCCTTCAGCATCGATCAGCAGCCATTTTGATTCCACCTCGGAGGGTTTCGCAGAATAGGTTTTCATTTTAAACTCAGCCTTCGCTGTAGCGTGCCATAACAAAACAAGGGGAGCACGTCGCTCCCCGGTATTGCGCGGATATAATCTCTGTTGATGTTCATGTCAAACGAAATAACGTAATTATTTCACTGATTTATGAATACGGTATTATATTACCCTATAAATTCTGTTTTTTGGGCGGAATGGCATATGTCAAGGTTACATGGGCGACCGGATCTTCAATTCCAATGGAATAAATGGATATTTCTCCGGTGGCAAGAGTCTTACCCAGTTTCAATATATTTCCCCTGGCGACGATGTCACCGGGCGCCGGCTTGCGCAAAAAATTAATGTTCAGATTTGTCGTTACGGCAAGTGCCACCGGCCCAATTTGAGCAAGCAATAAAAGATACATCCCGGCATCTGCCAACGCCATCATAGTCGGACCGGATACCGTGCCGCCCGGACGCAGATGTTGCTCGGTTACCGACATTCGAATGGTAATAGTCTTGTCGTCCACATGCTCAACCCGCATATTCATGTGGTCTACCTGCGGGAAATGCTCACGATTGAAGTCTTCAAGCATTTTGGCTGTCATCAGGGGCACTATCGATTTCTCCATTTTTTTTAAATTATTCGTGAAACCATAAGCAGCGCCCTTATAGAAGGCAACAGTTTCCCTTTATAAGAACCATGTTGCAAAGATCATCCAGTCATTGATCCCCTGCCATAATAAGCTATGTTATGATCAACAATATAAAACAAGTTCGCTGCGCAAGGAACGGGAGGGACCATGTCTGAAAGAATCAAAGAAGAAATGTTAGACGAAGACGCGGTCGTCCTGACTATTTCTAATAAAATAGCGACAATACAGCTAAACAATCCGGCAGCTCGAAACGCGCTCTCTACCGGCGTCATGGCGAGCATTCAGGAAATTCTAGACCGCCTTCATGATTCCAAGGATGCCCATGTGGTCATACTGGAAGCCGTCGGACCGGTATTTTGCTCAGGGCATAATCTGAAAGAAATTGTCGGGATTGATCGTGAAGCGGCGATGCTGGCGCTATTTGAGCAATGCAGCAATATGATGCAGAGTATTGTCAACCTACCGAAGCCAGTGATCGCCAAGGTTAATGGTATGGCAACGGCAGCCGGGACGCAATTGGTCGCCTCCTGTGACCTCGCTTTTGCCTCCTCAACATCAAAATTTGCAACGCCGGGTGTTAATCTGGGTTTGTTCTGTTCGACACCGATGGTCGCCTTAAGTCGCAATGTGTCCCCGAAACACGCCATGGAGATGCTGTTGGGCGGAGAATTTGCGGACGCGGAGCAAGCGGCCCGAATTGGATTAATTAATCATGCCGTCGCGGAAGAAGATCTAGACCGAACCGTTCAGGATTTTGCAACCCGCATCGCGTCAAAATCGCCCCTCACCGTGAGAACCGGAAAGGCAGCTTTTTATAATCAGCTGACAATGCCGTTAGATGACGCCTATGCATATACCTCTCGTGTCATGTCTGAAAACATGCAGACATTAGATGCTCAGGAAGGCATAAACGCCTTTTTGGAAAAACGTGACCCTAAATGGCGCGGTGAATAATCCTTATGGATCATGACAATTATGATGACGCTTATATCGGCGATATACTGAATTCTGTCGAAACGATCGCTGTTGTCGGCGCCAGCGACAATCCGGCCCGTCCCAGCTATTATGTAATGAAATATATGAAGCGTAAGGGGTTTCGCCAGATTCCGGTCAATCCCGGCAAAGCTGGCAGCGAAATTATTGGGGAAACCGTCTACGCAACTTTACGCGATATTCCCGAACCAGTAGATATGGTCGATTGCTTTCGCGCCAGCGAAGCTATTCCGGGCATTGTTGATGAGGCGATTGAAATCGGGGCGAAAGTGATCTGGATGCAACTTGGTGTCCGTCATGATGAAGCCGCAGCCAAGGCTGAAGCAGCCGGCCTAAAAGTTGTCATGAATAAATGCCCGAAAATAGAATTCGGCCGATTGTCCGGTGAAATAGCCTTTATGGGCGGGCGATCCGGCGTAATTTCCGCAAAACGTCAAAAACTTGTCAGAAAGAAATGAAATGAGCGATCCCAAATTTGAAACCTTATCCATTCATGCCGGAGCAACACCGGATCCGACCACTGGTGCCCGTGTAACCCCTATTTATCAGACGGCATCCTATGTTTTTGACGATGTGGATCATGCCGCAGAGTTATTTAATCTCCAGGCTTTCGGCAATATTTATAGCCGGCTTACCAATCCGACCAATGCCGTTCTTGAAGAACGGGTTGCTACGCTTGAAGGCGGTGCAACAGGCCTTGCCGTCGCATCAGGTCATGCTGCACAACTGGTGACGTTTCATACATTGATGGAGCCGGGTGATGAATTCCTGGCGTCAACAAGATTATACGGCGGATCGATTACCCAATTCGGCCAGGCTTTCAAGAAATTTGACTGGAATGCCATTTTCGTCGATCCAAAAGACCCTGAAGATTTCCGCAAAGCTCTGACACCAAAATGCAAGGCCATCTTTATCGAGAGCCTCGCCAATCCCGGCGGTGTCATGACCGATATTCAAGCCATTGCCGACATTGCCCATGAAGCGAATATCCCTCTTATCGTTGATAATACGCTGGCCACACCGTTTCACTGCCGCCCCATAGAATGGGGTGCTGATATTGTTTTACATTCCGCCACAAAGTTTCTTGGCGGGCATGGAAACTCCGTCGGCGGCATTATTGTCGATAGCGGAAAATTTGACTGGCGAGGCTCCGGGAAATTCCCAACAATGAGTGAGCCACACCCCTCCTATCACGGTTTGAAATTCCATGAGACTTTCGGCGAGCTGGGCTTTGGTATTGCATGCCGCGCCTTGGGCCTTCGTGATTTGGGGCCGGCATTGTCCCCTTTCAACGCCTTCTTGATCCTGACGGGCATTGAAACCCTGCCCCTTCGCATGGAGCGTCATAGTCAAAATGCCCTTGCCGTTGCCAACTATCTCAAGGATCATGATAAGGTTTCCTGGGTTTCCTACGCGGGACTGCCCAGCGACCCTTATTACGAACTGGGGCAAAAATACCTCAATGATGGTGCCGGCGCGGTTTTGACATTCGGCATCAAAGGCGGTTATCTCGCCGGCATTCAAATGGTCGAGAACATGGAGTTATTCTCACATCTGGCCAATATCGGCGATACCCGCAGCTTAATCATCCATCCAAGTTCGACCACCCATCGCCAACTTGAGGAAGAGCAGCAAGTGGCCGCCGGTGCGGGGCCGGATGTTATCCGGTTATCCATTGGTATCGAGAATATTGACGATATTATCGCCGATCTGGAACAATCGCTCTCCAAGGTTACCGTAACCGACTAACGATCATAGGTCGCAAGTTCGATTAAGTTGAGATCCGGGTCCCGCACGTAAATGGATGTGATGGGCCCGGTTGCTCCGGTACGGCTAACAGGCCCCTGTAGTATGGGAATTGATGCTGCTTTTAACCTGCTCTGTATAGCGGCAAGACTTCCTGAGAGGATAAAACAAAGATCGGCGGTTCCCGGCTTCGCAAGATATGCCCTTGGCTCCAGTTCTTTTCCTTGAATATGCAGATTGATTTTTGAACGCCCGAACGTCAGCGCTTGCCGCCCTTCTCCAAATACTTCAAATCCCATTTCCAGAACATCGCAATAAAATGCTTTGGTCTCGTCAAGATTTGCGACGGTTAATACGAGATGGTCTAACCGGTCAATCATAAGAACGTCTTCCATACAATTCGTGAACCACAAACAGGCTGAAAGTTAGGACAATAATACCTCCGGCCTGATGCAATGCCCCCAGTGAAACAGGAACGACGTAAAGCAAGGTGAGGATGCCAATAAAAATTTGAAGAAAGACGACAATCAATAAATAGGATATTGAGGATCGGACGGACAGAGCAATATTCTGGTCCCGGCTTATCAGGTATAGAAGAACGCTTATTACGGCAATAACATAGGCAACCATCCGATGGGAAAACTGGATAGCAGCCGGATTTTCCAGAAAATTCACGTACCAGGGCTGCATATACAAAAATTCTTCCGGCACAAACTGACCCGCCATGAGCGGCCAGTCATTAAAGACAAAACCGGCATTCAATCCGGCGACAAATCCGCCAATCAGTATTTGTAGGGAAATGAGGATAAGCAGGGTCATGGACCAGAACCGTACCGACCTGTCATCCCGACTAGCACGGCTCTTTTCCGGGCGCAAAAGATCAAAAACTGTCCACAAGATCACTGAGTAGATCAAACTGGCAAGCGCCAGATGCGCTGTTAAACGGTAATGGCTGACATCCGGATCATCAACGAGGCCGCTCTTGACCATGAACCAGCCCATGCCTCCTTGTAAGCCGCCCAAGATAAGAAGAATGGCCAATCGTGGTACCAATTTCCCACGGATTCTACCAAAAACAAGAAACAGGACAAACGGGATAAAGAAAGCCAGCCCAATGATCCGGCCAAGGACACGATGGGCAAACTCAAAGGCATAGATCCCCTTGAATTCAGATAACGACATTCCCTTGTTCACTTGTTGATATTCGGGAAAGGCTTTGTATCTTTCAAACTCCGCCGTCCATGCTTGATCACTGAGTGGTGGCAACCAACCTGTAACAGGTTTCCAGTCAGTCATGGACAATCCTGAATTTGTCAGCCGGGTAACACCGCCCAGGACGATCATCACAAATACCAGTATTGCCACCAGAATCAGCCAGGAAACGATCAGTTTCCGATTAGTCGGAAGGACGTCAGAAGGCGATTTGATTTGCTCATTTTCCATGGTTGGCAACATACCGGACTACCGACAGAAAGCAATGCCTTGCGACTATCCGTCGCAGATCTATGACGCCTCCCTGACATTCAGACGGCCGGTCAAATCCGCTTGCTTAATCGTATAGAGCTGATCCAGAAAATGGGGCAGGAAGCTCCCTGGTCCCTGTGATTTTCTTGCCGCCATTTCCCCTGCGATACTCACCAGAGAAACCGCATTTCGCGCCGCTGTATAGGGAGTTTCACTAACCGCAGAAAATGCGCCGGTAATTGCCGTCAGGATACAACCCATTCCCGTAATAGCCGGCATCATGCAGGAACCATTTGCATGAATCGTACAGGTTGTTGCATCAACCACGACATCTTCCGGACCGCTAATTGCAATTGCCTCAACATCAAATTCAGATATCAAGGATTGTGCGGCGGGGATTGCATCAGAGGGGTCATACAGGCTATCCACCCCTTTTGACTGGATTTGTTGGTTGGCAAGCGCCAGAATTTCGCCGCCATTTCCTTTAACGATTGAACGATGTGCGTTTTTAATCAGTGCAAGCGCCGTTTCAGTTCGCAAAGCACTCGCTCCGGCACCCACGGGATCGATCACAATCGGGATTTTCTTCTCGTTGGCGAAACCCACAGCAAGCTTCATACTGTCGATCTGTTGAATATCCAGCGTCCCTATATTGATCACCAGGGCATTGGATATGCCGATAATTTCTTCCAGCTCCTCTGGCGCATGGGACATAAGAGGAGAGGCACCCAGTGCCAACAGCGCATTTGCCGAAAAATTGGTGACAACAAGATTGGTGATATTGTGAACCAATGGCCGGGATTCACAAATCATTTCATAGTCTGACCAGATTGACTCAATAATTGACTGTTGCATGTTCTTGCTTCCATTTATGTAGTTGCAGGAAACGTGACATCAACAAGCGACCAAAGGATCGTTATCTGACAACGGCACACTCCCTACGCTGGTTTTAACCAGATCAGGTTCAAAGGGACTGGCAAACTTGCCATCTCAGCAATGGCGCCCCCGGGGTTGTAACAGCAGCACTCTACTGTTTATATTCGTGCGCTGTCTAGTTGATTTACTCAAATTACATTGTCCGGCAATCAGAAGCGAATGATCTACCGGAAGGCAGCTCTCCAGCCGCTGGCCAGAACCATTACTCCGTATCCTGACCGTTATGTACTACTGAGCACTGGATTAGAAATGGGATTTGATCCTGAATACAAAAAAAGCCCGGAGATCCGTAGAAATCCGGGCTTTTCTATTGGTCGGGCAGGCGAGATTCGAACTCACGACCCCTTCACCCCCAGTGAAGTGCGCTACCAGGCTGCGCTACTGCCCGACAAGGTAACATCTGGCTTTCGGAGGCGCACTATACTGATCTGCCTCCGCAATGGCAACGCCCGTTATAGCGCTCTCTTCACTTTTTTGATCTCGAAAAAGGATCTATTTGCCGGATCAGCCGAGCATCTTCTTCATGTCTTGAAGATCCCCAAGAAGTGAGCGAAGTTTTTCCCGGCTTTCGTCCGGCAAACCGCCACCTGAATCGGAAATTGTTTCGGCCGCCCGGGCCAGTGCCGGGTTACTATCCTGGCGCGCTGCAGAAACCATGGCATCAACGTTCCCGCCAGATGTCATCTTGCCGCCCTGCTCTTTCAGCAATTTTTGCGCGCCTTTGATCGTATACCCGTGTTTATACAGAAGATCCCGAATTCCGCGAATTAACTCCACGTCAGCTGGTCGATAATATCGTCTGCCGCCGCCTCTTTTTAAAGGTTTAACGATTTTGAACTTGGTTTCCCAGAACCGCAGCACATGTTGCGGTACATCAAGCTCGGCAGAGACCTCGCTGATTGTACGAAAAGCGTCAGGTGATTTTTGCACCTTTTTAGCGCTAGAATGTCCCTGCCCTGCGGCCATATTTATCAGCCCTCGCGGTTGCCGTTATTAATCTTGTCTTTCAGAACATGTGAGGCCCTGAAGACGAGAACCCGGCGCGGATTTATGGGCACCTCTTCCCCGGTCTTCGGATTGCGTCCGATCCGGCCGTTCTTCTGACGAACCTGGAGACTACCGAAAGACGAAATTTTGACGGTTTCTCCGTCCACCAATCGATTAGAGATTTCTGCGAGTACGGCTTCTACGTGATCGGAGGACTCGTTTCGCGAAAGTCCAACTTGCTGATACACAGCTTCTGCCAAATTTGCTCTGGTCAATGTATTTTTTGTCATGATACCACCCTGTTACTCCCAATTAAGAATTAACACAGGATGTTCATGCGTCAATAATAAAGGCGTAAATACTATCAGTTGTGGGCATAAAATGCGGTTTTCTGCAATAAAACGCTGTAACCAATTGAAATCGAAAAGGCTTTCAGCCGCCGAATCCTATAAGACTGGAAAGAGATTCGCGTTTTACCAGCGAACCAGTGCGGAGCCCCAAGTAAATCCGCCCCCCATAGCTTCCAACAAGAGGATTTGTCCCCGTTGCACCCGACCATCCCGGACAGCTTCATCCAGGGCCAGAGGAACAGAAGCGGCTGAAGTATTTCCATGTTTATCGACAGTTAGGACAACTTTCTCAGAGGGAAGTTTAAGTTTTCGTCCCGTCCCGTCTATGATCCGCTTATTTGCCTGATGGGGAATAAGCCAATCAATATCATCAGCCGACAAACCGGTCGCAGCCAGCGCTTCCACGACAACGCTGGCCAGATTTGTGACAGCATGGCGGAATACTTCCTTCCCTTCCATGCGAAGGAAACCTGTTGATTGGGTTGAAGAAGGCCCACCGTCAACATACAGGAGATCATGCTTTTCACCGTCTGAATGAAGATGGCTGGTCAGGATGCCCCGGTCATCCGACGTCCCTTCCCCTTCTTCCGCTTCCAGAATTATCGCACCGGCCCCATCCGCGAAAAGCACGCAGGTTGTCCGGTCCGTCCAATCAATGATCCTGGAAAAGGTTTCCGCCCCAATGACCAAAGCGCGATTTGCCTGGCCTGACTTCACAAAATTATCGGCCGTCGCCAAAGCATACAGAAAGCCGGTGCAAACCGCCTGAATATCAAACGCAAAACCGCCGGTCATGCCAAGATTTTTTTGCACCACTGTCGCCGTCGCCGGAAAAGTTTCATCTGGGGTTGCGGTCGCAAGAACAATCAGATCAATATCATCCGCCGTCAGACCAGCCATATCCAAAGCAGCCCGTGCGGCATGAGTTGCAAGATCAGAGGTAAGTTCGCCCTCTGCCGCGATATGCCGTTGCTTGATTCCTGAGCGTGCAACAATCCATTCGTCAGTCGTATCGACCATTTCCGATAATTCGGCATTGGTCAGAATACGTTTTGGTAGATAAGAACCTGTCGCGGTAATCACTGAGCGGCGCATTTAATTCCTATTCTGTCCGGCATCTTCAAGTGTGCCAGCGGATTTTTCCACTTTCGGATCAGCCGGAGAGGCTGCGCCGTTATTAATTGTTTCAGCATCGGCTTCATCGTCCGATGCCGCCGCATTGTTACTCATTTGCGCGGCCATATCAAATTTTTCAAAATGATCTTTCATTTTGACGATCATATCATCTGATACCATTTCAATGGCAACGCCGATAGCGTTTGCAAATCCGGTTTCATCTGTACCCCCATGGCTTTTCACGCAAATACCGTTCAAGCCGAGAAGCACACCCCCATTATACGCACGCGGATCTAAACGTTCTTTCAGGATATTAAGGCCACCACGGGAAAGCAGGTAGCCAATTTTTGCCATAAGCGAGCTGGCAAACCCGGCGCGGAGAAAATCCGAGAACATACGAACCACGCCCTCTGCCGTCTTCAGCGCCACATTTCCAGTAAAACCATCCGTTACAATTACATCAACGGTGCCTTGCGTTATGACATCCCCTTCGACAAATCCTTCATAGACGAAAGGAGGATTTTCGATAGCTTTTAGACGATCACCGGCTTCCTTTACGGTATCATTGCCCTTGAGCTCCTCAATACCGACATTAAGAAGGCCAATGCGCGGTGGTACACGTCCAAGCACGGCTCTGGCGAAATCAGCGCCCATAAAAGCAAACTGAACCAGATTATCGGCATCGCACTCAACATTTGCGCCAAGATCAAGCATGACCGTTTCGCCTTTTGGTGACGGAAACACCGAGGCAATTGCGGGCCGGTCAATTCCCTGCATCATCCGAAGCGAGAATTTTGCCATTGCCATTAGGGCGCCAGTATTGCCAGCAGATACAATTGCACCCGCTTCCCCGTCCCGAACAGAGTCAATGGCAAGCCGCATACTGCTCTTGCGCCCCTTGCGGAGCGCCTGGCTTGGCTTGTCTTCCGATTTGATCGCTTGATCCGTATGCCGTAGCTCGCAAATATTGGCCACGCCTGGATACGCGGCCAGGAGCGGCGTAAGCCTCGCCTCATCACCGAAAAGCAAAAACCGGGCTTGTGGAAAGCGGATACGAATGAGATCAACGCCTTTAACGACGATGTCGGGGGCATAATCCCCGCCCATCGCATCAAGGGCAATGACAATATTCTCACTCATTTACACTTCCTGTTTCCTGCCACGGAATATCAGCTAACTAATGACTAAAGCGTGTCGCCGGCTTCGAGCACTTCCCGATCGCCATAATGACCACATTCGCTACAAATATGGTGTGAGCGTTTTAACTCTCCACAATTTTGACATTCCTGTGCTTGTGTGGATGCCAGCGAATCATGTGCACGACGCATGTTACGTTTCGATGGGGTGGTTTTTCTCTTTGGTACAGCCATTTTCTTAGTCTCTCACTCAGTCAACCTCAATCGAGGTCAATATTAAATTTCGTAGAAATGATAAAATTTAGAACACTCATATCATTTCTTGTTCATCAAGTCCTTTAAATTTGCAAAAGGTCTGTGAACCTCCTGCGCTATCTCTGTCTCTCCGGCGTTTTCTGCCATATTCACCGGAGCAATATTTTCTGCCCGCGGATACGGATCCAGGGCCAACGCGATTTGCTCAGCCACAATATCCATCATGTCAATTTGCCCATTGACAATCAGTTCGGGCAAATCCTCTTCATCCATGCCAATGACATAATCAACTTCGTCGGACACCACATCTTCTTTGTCGAAGGTATAGTACACCATGAATTCTACATCAATAGTCTGCGACACTGGCTCAAGCGTCGCCACGCAAGCTTGCACCGCATGCGCTTTCAACGCCGCCGATACTTCTATTTTATCAGTCTTCTGCTGCCGTCTCAAAACGCCTGACATCATGACGCCAGACAAACCGATGATCCCAAGGCCATCAGCCAATGATTTGCATTCGTCTTTCGTTGCCTGAATGTTGATTTTAATCGGGTCGCGTCCCAATCCTTCAACATTAATCAACCGAGAGACCTCAGCCCCGGTCTTCGACATAGCAAGACACCCTTCTAACAATAAGACCGCATGCGATCTTTCCTGGTCCGGCACGCCGGCATACGATTCGAAGGCCGGAAAATACTGGTTTCAGGCGATCCGGTCAATTGATTTTTCCAGAAGCGCATTTCACTCATTTTACGAGACCAAACCGGCATCGTAAAATCGCCGCTGCAGGTCACATTATTTCTCGTTAAGAACGCCGAAAACTACCTTTCCGGCCTTAAAATCCTCCTCACTTTGAGTTGCAAGCAAAGCATCCGAAGACCGGATATAAGCCGCCATCCGGGTCACTGCTTCAGTCGTTACATCTTCGAAGGTACCGTAGTGGTTCCTCCGCAGCGCCTCTTCCAGCGTTTCCTCGCCACCGTCCAGGGCTTGTTCATATGCAACAACTCTGCCGTAAAAGACCTTAGCCATCTGCTTGATGCGTTTACCAACACTCAGGTCGCCAACCCCTATCTCCCGAAGGGATTGATCCATATCCGCGAACATATGATCGAACACTTTTTGTGAGAGCTTTTTCTCAAGGGCGCTCTTGCCTTTCAAATGCCGCATCACCAAAAACGCATGCAAGGAGATCATCTCATATCGACCATCTATTGTATCCGGCACCGCTGCCGTCTGATAGAACGCCGGTTGACGGGCTTGCTTCACAATTTCCGCATATAAATCACCCGCGGCTTGCTCGATAGGGTCGCGCCGAAATAAATTCCCAAAAACCACTTTAGTACTCCCGGCTCACTTTGACGGCATCGGCAACTTTTGCCAAAATGCACGTGATTGCGAAGAAAAATTGACTTTTGCTGGATGACAAGCCATTTATGGGCCATGAATTAAGCATTAAGTTGGTGTTCGTCAACTCAAAGCCGCATTATGATAAAGGTACCATGATTAAAATCAGAACAGGTCTTTGCATCGCGCTAACGGGGATTGCCCTTTCAGCTTGTTCGCCCATTGAAACGGATCAGGGCTACCGGGTGGATCCAGAACAGCTTGCCCTGATCGAGACGGGCATCACCAACAAGGATGGCGTAGAGCAACTGATGGGCTCCCCCTCAAGTATCGCGACCTTTCAAACCGAAGGGGATGCCTGGTATTATATCAGCAGCAAAACCGAGCATTTGGCCTTCCTGCCGAAGGAAGTCGTCTCCCGTGATGTGATTATCGTCAAATTCGATATTAACGATGTGGTCGCCGAAATTGAAGATTATGGGAAAGAGCAAGGAACCGAAATTGAAATGGTCGAACGGACCACGCCTACCGGCGGCCGTAAGCTTGGCTTCTTCGAACAAATCTTCGGAAACCTCGGCCGTTTCAATACCGGGGAACAATAGGATCTCAACAAAAAAAGCCCCCGAACAAGTCGGGGGCTTTCTTTTTACCTCTATTGAAAAGCGTCGTGCTTAGTGCGCCATAACCGCCAGCAGGAGCAATGCAATAATATTGGTGATCTTGATCATCGGATTAACCGCTGGACCTGCTGTATCTTTGTATGGATCCCCGACGGTATCACCAGTAACCGCTGCGGCATGGGCATCTGTTCCCTTACCACCGTGATTACCATCTTCGATGTATTTCTTGGCATTATCCCAGGCACCGCCGCCTGCTGTCATGGAAACAGCTACGAACAAACCTGTCACGATAACACCCAAGAGCATCGCACCGACCGTCGCAAAGGCCGCTGACTTGCCGCCAATGAACATCATTACAAAGAAGACAACAATTGGTGCCAGCAAAGGCAGCAAGGATGGAATAATCATTTCCTTGATCGCCGCTTTCGTCAGCAGGTCAACTGCCCGACCATAATCGGGTTTGCCGGTGCCTTCCATAATACCCGGAATTTCCTTGAACTGACGGCGCACTTCCCGCACCACCGAGCCCGCAGCCCGTCCAACAGCCATCATACCCATGGCACCGAACAGATACGGCAACAAGCCGCCCAGGATCAGACCAACCACGATATACGGATTTTGCAAGCTGAAATCGAGGGTAACGCCCTGGAAGAAAGAAAACTGTGTTTCCGACGCATTCTTGATAAAGAACGCCAGATCTTCCGTATAGGCCGCGAACAGAACCAACGCGCCCAGTCCGGCGGAACCAATGGCATAGCCTTTGGTCACTGCTTTCGTTGTGTTCCCGACCGCATCAAGGGCATCTGTTGTCTTGCGGACTTCTTCATCCATTTCCGCCATTTCAGCAATACCGCCGGCATTATCCGTAACCGGGCCATAGGCATCAAGGGCAACGATCATTCCAGCCAGTGCCAGCATGGTTGTCACCGCAATGGCGATACCAAACAGGGCTGCCAGATTGTAGGAGACGATAATCCCCGCACAAATGATAATAGCAGGAACCGCCGTTGCTTCCATGGACACTGCCAGTCCCTGAATGACGTTCGTACCATGACCGGTTTCGGACGCCGCCGCGATGCTGCGCACCGGACGGTATTCAGTGGACGTATAGTATTCGGTGATCCAGATCAGAAGACCGGTCACAACCAAACCGACAAGACCGCAAAGGAACAGGCTCATGCCGGTGAATTCCTTGGTGCCAATTGTGAAAACCGTATCCATGCCGATGGTCATGTCCGTTACGGGCCACAAGGCAAAAGCTGACAAGATTGTCGAGGCCAGGAAGCCTTTATACAAGGCGCCCATGATATTGTTGCTAGAGCCCAGCTTGACGAAGAATGTTCCGATGATGGAGGTCAGGATACAGACCGCCCCGATCATCAGGGGATATCCCATCAGCACCGTGTCACCAGCGAAATAAATGGAGCCCAGAACCATGGTCGCAACAACTGTCACAGCATAGGTTTCAAACAGATCTGCGGCCATACCCGCACAATCGCCCACGTTATCCCCGACGTTATCGGCAATAACCGCCGGGTTGCGGGGATCATCTTCTGGAATACCGGCTTCAACCTTACCCACCAGATCGGCACCGACGTCGGCACCTTTTGTGAAGATACCGCCACCAAGACGGGCGAAAATGGAAATCAGGGAGGCACCCAGGCTCAAGGCAACAAGGCTGTCTATCAACCCGCGACCTTCAACACCGGAGGAAACAAGGTAAGCATAATAGCCGGCAACTGCCAACAGGGCCAGGCCCACAACCAGAAGGCCGGTTACCGCACCCGCTTTAAAGGACACATCAAGGCCTTCTTTCAGGCTTTTGGATGCAGCCTGTGCAGTCCGGACATTTGCCCGAACGGAAACATGCATGCCAATAAAACCGGCGAGACCAGACAGCACAGCGCCGATCAGAAAACCAATGGCGACTTTTAGTCCCAAAAGAAGGAACAAAATTACAACGATTACAATGCCGACTATACCAATTGTCATATACTGACGGTTCAGGTAAGCGGTCGCCCCCTCTTGAATTGCGGCAGCGATTTCCTGCATTCGTGCCGTACCGGCATCACTTGATAGAACCGATCTTCCTGCATACGCACCATAAGCCAAGGCTATGATTCCACAGACAATCGGCATCCATAATTCTACTGACATTATTTCAACCCCATTAGTTTTAAAAAAGGCCACCGAACAGATGGCCTCGCTAATTTGTTGCAGTCCCTCTTTACGAAGTCCCCTCCTACATGCCTTTTTTATATTTAAAAGACTTTATCGCGGCGTAGAATGCCAGATAACCAACCGCTTCGCAAGCAATTGGACCGCAACAAACCCGCCCTTTCCGCAACTGCAGCCGAAACTTGGTGACCAAACGGACGTTCAATCGCGCCACTAAAGTATGGAAAATCCGGAAAGCTGTTTTTTCCAAATCAAAACAAATACTTGAAAATGAAATATATTTTACCGAAGTCGTCGCCTGAAATCGCGAATTCCATTTTTTTATAATATAAATCAATTTAACTTCAGATATTTTCCCAATACTTCGCGAAATAAAGATCCAGATCTGCCGAAATTTCTCGAATTGCTGAAACTCTTCAGTTTTTTTTAATAGCTGTTGGCTTATTCCTCCGATCCATGCTATCCGAGCGCCAGAGAATTCCAGGAGAGAATGACAATGAATTTAGACAAGATTTCAGCCGGCAAAGATATCCCATGGGACGTGAATGTCGTCATTGAAATTCCATTGGGTGGCGTGCCCGTCAAATATGAAGTCGACAAGGACAGCGGTGCCATGTTCGTTGACCGTTTCCTGCACACCGCCATGTTCTATCCGTGCAATTACGGGTTCATTCCCCATACATTGGCTGATGACGGCGATCCGACGGATATGCTGGTTGCCGGCCCGATCCCGGTCATACCCGGTGCCGTCATCCGCGCCCGCCCTGTCGGGGTCCTGATCATGGAAGACGAAGCAGGACAGGACGAAAAGATCCTGGGGGTCCCGGTCGATGCGCTGCATCCTTATTATTCCAATATTTCGAACTTTACGGACCTGCGCGACGTATTGCTGGACCAGATTTCCCATTTCTTCGAGCATTACAAAGACCTGGAAGCTGACAAATGGGTCAAGATTGTCCGCTGGGGTGATGCAGACGAAGCCGCCGCAATGATCCAGAAATCCCTCGTAGACGGGGCAAAAATAGGCTAAAGCCGTGCGGCTGGTGGCGGTTACGCCACCGTCCGCATACGCCGGAACATGGGCATGTTCCACAGGGTCAGGATCATCACCAGTCCCAGAAGCGGCAAGGCGCCAAGATTGACAACCTCCCAGCCGAAATGCTCCTGCAATTGACCTGAGGCAAGGGATGCGGTTGCCACCGTCCCGAAAACCAGAAAATCGTTCATTCCCTGCACCTTGCTGGTCTCTGACGGCTTATATGTCGTTGTTACCAAAGTTGTGCCGCCGATAAACATGAAATTCCAGGATAAGCCCAACAGGACAAGGGCAACATAGAAATTCATCAGCTCCAGCCCCATCAGTGCCACGATAACACTCAACACACCCAGCAACGCGCCCATGAAGATGATTTTATACTCCCCAAAGCGTGAAATCAGGGATCCGGTAAAAAAGCTCGGCCCGTACATGGCCACCACATGCCAGCTGATCACATTAAAGGAATCACTGTGCTGATGGCCGCAGCCGACCATGGCGAGTGGTGTCGCCGTCATCACCAGGCTCATGACACCAAAGCCGATCATCGCACTCAAAACGGCAATGATAAAGGTGGGCTGCTTGATAATTTCCAGCAACGGACGTTGCTCGCCCGAGGCCTGATGGACGGACATTTTGGGAATGGAGACAAAACTGATCAGCACCATGGCGATCACACCCAGGCCGATGATCGCCAGATACGGACCAAGATACACATAAGGTAAAAATAAATCCTTGCTGTGGCTGGCAATTTGCGGCCCCAGAAAACCGGCGATCAAACCGCCCGCCAGAACATAGGAGACAGCCTTGCTGCGGTTTTTCATCCCCGCCACATCGACCGCAGCAAATCGGTAGTAGTTACCGAACGCCGTATACATACCTACAAACATGGCGCCAAAGGCAAAACCCCAGAAATTTCCGACATAAATGGAGTAACTGCAGATCGCCGCCCCGACAATTCCAAGCAACGCACCGCAGAGAAACCCTGCCTTGCGGCCAACATGCCGCATAAATAAGGAGGCCGGGATCGTCATTAAGGCGGTTCCCGTGACAACCGCTGTCACCGGTACCGTCGCCAGTGACTTGTCATCTCCCAGGAGTAAAAGACTGACGAGGGCCGCAGAACTGATCATGATGGATGTGGTGCTGTTCATCAGCGCCTGACATCCGGACATCAGCAAAATACTCAATTTCGTACGGCCGTCCATGTCGACTTGTTCCTTTGACTATTGTAATTATTGAGGAATGAGGGCGTCGTGTGGATAGATTTCGCGTATCTTATAACATTCCAACAGGTCTTGTTTCTACAAAATAACGTGAGAATTGATTACGCAGCGCCTAGAAGTTCGTGGTTCATTTTCAATACATCATATTGCGTGACGCAATCCGCCGTCACGGCAACGGCGTTTTCGCGGTTTTGCCAGAAGCCGAAATGCCCGATCTCCCATCGATCTGGATCCAGCAGGACCATATTTGCATAAAGACCCTCTTTGCCAAGCTGCGCTTGGTGTTCCTGTTTCTCATCTTTCATAATTTCGGGCAACGGCTTTTGTGAGCCGGCTTTATCGAAACTGGTATAGAGAAAGGTCGGCTCTTCTTTATTGGGTCCTTTATCAAATTCGATGATTTGCCAGCTCCGAACCCGCGGGCGGCCAAAGGCTTCGATCACGCCATTGAATAAATTATGTAATAGAAAATCCTGGGCGCTTTGGGTATTTTCCCAAATATAGAACGGCGCATACATATGTTCTTCGGGATCATAAAGGTAGAATTTATGCTTGAGGCCTGGAAATCCATCAAACAAGGGACTGCGCATCGACACATGCTTATAGACTTGATCGATATCAAATTCCCGCGGCAAACGGACTGAATACTGCATTGCCAGCATATTGCGCTCCCAAACAACAATTTTATTTTGTGGAATATTTCAAAAAACAGCGCCCTAGGCAAACGCAAGAAACGCATAGCTATTATGCATTTAGGTCAATTTTGCTAAAAATGGCGCCAACCGGGGGTTGATACGGCCATTTCGACCCCGTTATTTATCGCGCGGACACCGGTCCCCTCTTCCATCCTGCCAATCGGGGTAAGCTTGGTTTGCGCTTGCGTTGACAAATCGGGCAACCGGCTTTCGAACCTGGCCGGCAGGGTAAAAGCCAGTTCGTAGTCATCGCCTCCTGTCAAAATGGATGTCAGGTACGCCTTATCATGGGCAAGTACATTTTTGGCCGCCATGGATAACGGAACGTTCTCGACCTCCAGGACGGCCGCCAGTGAGGAGGTCTCACAAATATGTCCGGTATCCGCCATGAGCCCATCCGAGATATCCAGGCAGCTGCTGGCAATATCGTGCAGCGCTCTGCCGAGTGTCAACCGCGGCTGCGGCAGATGATACCGGTCGGCCAGAAAGGACAGGTCTTCGGGATCCAAAAATTCCAGTTCACCCCGCAGCGCCTTCAAGCCGAGGGCGCCATCACCAATATTCCCCGAAACAACCAAAAGATCACCGGGCCGCGCCCCCTTGCGGCGCAGGACTTTCTGATCGGGGATATTACCGATTGCCGTTAGGGAAAAGGATTGCGGACCGGACGTCGTCACCGTATCCCCGCCCAGCAATCCTATGGAAAATGCCTGCTGATCCTGTTTCAGCCCCTCTGCGAAGCCTCTGATCCAGTCGATACTCGTCCCCTGCTCCCAAAAGGCAGCCAGCAAATATCCCATGGGGGTCGCCCCCATGGCGGCCAGGTCGGATAAATTAACACGGAGCAGTTTGCGGGCAATATGACCCGGATCATCACTGGCCAGAAAATGAACGCCACTGACCATGGCATCCTTGGTCATCACCAGTTCAGTTCCCGGCGGCGCTTTCAGGATGGCCGCATCATCCGTCAGGTTAAAAGCGCCCGGCTGACTTTCCGACAAGGGCGCAAATATTTCCCGGATGATGTCAAATTCACCGGGGCGATCCTCTGTCGGTGGTTGAGTCATATCAATCGAATTCTGCGGCGCGGACCTGCTTGGCAATGTTATCAAGAACGCCATTTACCAGTGAAGGTTCCTTGCCGGTGAAGAAGGTCCGGGCGATTCCCACATATTCCTTGATCAGTATCTTCGCCGGCATATCAATACGCGCGAGAAATTCATACGTCGCCGCACGCAACACCGCCAGCAGGACGACTTCCAGGCGGCCCGTCTCACGATCTTTTTCCAAAGCGGCCGTGATCAGCGCATCAATTTCTTCCTGACGCGCCTTGGTATTGAGAACGATATCCTCAAACAATGGCTTGTCGCTGTCTTTGAACTGATCACCGTCCACCTCGGCCCCAACGCGATGCTGCAGAAACTCTTCCACGACAATCCGCGGGTCCTGTTCATCATGTTCCAGCTGGTAAAGCGCCTGTACCGCATTCAACCGCGCAAGCGTCCGCCGGCTATGTTTGTCGCCTCTTTTTTCCGCCCGCTTGCTCATCGAGGAAATAATCCAAATTGTTGTTTCAGTTCGAGCATATCCAATGCCGTTTGTGCGGCACCGCCCCCTTTATTCTTCTTGGACGGCAAGGCCCGTTCCCAGGCCTGATCCATATTCTCGCAAGTGATGATACCGTTCCCGATCGCAATACAATATTCCGTCGAGATATCCATCAGCGCACGGGCGCTTTCCTCGGACACCGTATCATAATGGGATGTTTCACCGCGCACCACGCATCCCAGGGCGACATAGGCATCAAAGCGGCGGCGGCCGCCCATGAATTCCATGGATTTAAGCGCAAACCGCACGGCAGCAGGAATCTCCAGACAGCCGGGAACGCGGACAATTTCATAAACAGCCCCGGCCGTATCCAATGCCTCTTTGGCACCTTCCAGCAAGGCATCGGAAATATCCCGATAGAAATCGGCCTCGATAATCAGCACATGAATTTTTTCACTCATGATCAATCCTTCTCGACAATCGCACGGGTTTCACTGATGGACAGGCCATAGCCGTCAAGACCGACCACATTCCGTTCCGTGTTGGACAACAGGATCATTTCGCTGATACCAAGATCGAGCAAGATCTGGGCACCGATACCATAATCCCGCAGCTCAGACGATTCTTTCACCGGCTCGCCCAGCTTCTTGCGAACCCTGTCAGACAGAGCCCTCGCCCGCGGTTCGCGGATCAAAACCACGACGCCTTTGCCTTCCTCATTAATCTGGTTCATGGCGTTAT
The DNA here is from genome assembly GCF_023746535.1 of Sneathiella marina. Lineage (GTDB taxonomy): Bacteria > Pseudomonadota > Alphaproteobacteria > Sneathiellales > Sneathiellaceae > Sneathiella > Sneathiella marina. The sequence goes on from NZ_CP098747.1 coordinate 2,694,518, forward strand.
GCAGCATATCCGGATTTTCATCCAGCTCCCCCAACACATCCCCCAGCAAATTAAGGGCATGCATGCGGACCATCACCGGGCCATTGTTCGAAACATCCCCTTTAACCAAGGCAATATGCTCCGCATATTGCGGCTTGTTGGAGAAGACAATCATTTTCCAGTCAGCGCCATATTTGCTGGAGATATCCGTCTCGATCTCTCGCTCGATCAGGCTGTCATGGCGACGGCGATAGGCAATCAAATCGGCAATGGTTCCGACTTTCAATCCGTGGAACTGCGCAAATTTCACCAGATCGGGCAGCCGCGCCATGGTCCCGTCATCATTCATGATCTCGCAGATCACGCCGGCGGGCATCAACCCTGCAAGCCGGGAGATATCAACCGCTGCCTCCGTATGGCCGGTGCGGCGCAACACCCCGCCTTCCCGGGCCACCAGGGGAAACACATGGCCCGGACTAACAATATCCGGGGCGCTCTTGCTGGCGTCAATGGCCACGGCAATGGTGCGGGCGCGATCGGCGGCCGAGATCCCGGTAGTCACACCGTCACGGGCCTCGATGGAGACGGTAAAATTGGTTTCCAGCCGCGACGAGTTGTCCTGCGCCATCAACGGCAGCTTCAGCTCATTTATCCGCTCTTCGGTCATGGCGAGGCAGACCAGGCCACGACCATGCTTGGCCATGAAATTCACTGCATCCGGCGTTGCCATCTGCGCAGGGATTACCAGATCCCCTTCATTTTCGCGATCTTCCGCATCAACAAGAATGAACATCTTGCCATTGCGGGCATCTTCCAGAATTTCTTCCGTGGTCGAGAGGTATTGCTTATAAGGCATATTATTTTTATTTCACCTCAGTCATGCGGGCCACATATCGGGCCAACACATCGATTTCAAAATTCACACGCTGTCCGGTTTTAAAGTCACCGAATGTCGTATGGGCTTGGGTATGGGGAATAATATTGACGGTAAATTCCGTATCCGTCACCGCATTTACGGTCAGTGACACCCCATCGAGGGAAACGGAACCTTTGGCGGCGACAAAACCGCGATAAGCTTCGGGCAGGGAAAAACCCAGCTTTGTGGAATCGCCGATGGTTTCCAGCTCCTTCAGTTCAACCACCGCATCCACATGGCCGGTGACCACATGGCCGCCCAGTTCATCGCCGATTTTAAGCGCTCTTTCCAGATTGATCTTCGCACCTTTCTGCCAGTCTGCCAGGTTTGTACAGGACAGGGTCTCATCGGAGGCATCGACGGCAAACCATCCATCCCCCTTGTCGACAACTGTCAGGCAAGGGCCTGAACAGGCAATGGAGGCGCCAATATCAATTGTGCCCGTGTCATAGGCGGTATCGATTTCAAATCGCGTATCGCCGGTTTTCTCGAACCCTCGGACGGTTCCTATATCTGTAATGATGCCTGTAAACATGCTTCCTAATTCCGTAGAAAATAGCTTTCCAACAAATCCTCGCCCAACCGACGTTCTTCGATCAGTCGAATTTCCGGTGCCGCGTCCAACTCCCGCAACCCAATGGATTGCAAGGCCGGAATCCCGTCTCCGCCAATGATCTTGTTCGCCCGAAACCACATCAGGCGATCTGCCAGTTCATCTTTTATCAGCGTTGCCAGAAGATGGGAACCACCCTCTGCAAGTATTCTTGTCATACCGCGGTCGGCAAATTCGGCCAGCGCCGTCTTCATATCCGGCAAGCCGCTTTCTGTCGCCGCCACCTCAATCACCGTCACCCCAAGCTCGGCAAAGGCTTTCAGGCGTTCCCGGTCGTTCCCCGGTATGGTCAGGATCCATAACGGGGTCTCCTGGGCACTCCGTACCAGCTTCGATGTGAGCGGCAGCCGCAACCGGCTATCGGCGACAATCCGGACGGGCGATTGGTCTTCCAGGCCCGGCAGGCGACAGGTCAGTTCCGGATCATCGACCAGCGCCGTTCCAATGCCAACCATGATCGCATCATTTTCAGCGCGCATCATATGGCTGTAGCGACGGGAAAGGCGCCCGGTGATCCATTTACTATCGCCGGTCACCGTGGCGATTTTACCATCCAGACTGGTTGCCATTTTCACGGTGACCAGCGGGCGGTTCTGCTGCCGGGTTAAAACAAAGCCGGCATTCAGATACAGCGCCTCGTTGGCCAGCACATCCTCCGTCACCGTAATACCGGCGTCTTTGAGCTTGGCGATACCCGCGCCATTTACGCGTTTATCCGGATCTGTCAGGGCGACAACAACCCGCGCCACACCGGCCGCGATCAATCGTTCTGCGCAAGGCGGTGTCTTGCCATGATGGGAACAAGGCTCCAACGTCACGTAAACCGTGGCGCCCTGGGCCTGATTGCCGGCCTGTTCCAAAGCAACGGTTTCCGCATGGGGCCGCCCGCCCTCCTGTGTCCAGCCGCGCCCCACCACATGATCCCCCTGCACGATCACGCAGCCGACTGCCGGGTTCGGCGCAACCCGGCCGAGACCGCGCGTCGCCAGACGCAGGGCGGTTTTCATATGATAGAGATCTTGACTGTCGCGGATGGATGCCATCTAATTTATGTAGTGACGTTGCCGCTCAATTCACCAATAAATTCCTCAAAATCCTTGGCTTCGCGGAAATCCTTGTACACAGAGGCAAACCGCACATAGGACACACTGTCCAGCGTGGCCAGTCCTTCCATGACCAGTTCACCCACTTTATCGGAGGGCACTTCCTGATCGCCACTGCTTTCCAGCTGACGGACAATGCCGTTGATCATGCGATCGATGCGGTCCTGCTCGACCGGCCGCTTGCGGGTGGCGATATTGACGGATCTTTCCAGCTTCTCCCGTTCGAACGGGGTGCGTTGTCCGTTTTTCTTGACCACGGTCAGCTCCCGCAGCTGGACCCGTTCAAAGGTGGTAAAGCGGGCACCGCAGGTCGCACAGGCGCGCCGGCGGCGGATGGCCGTATTATCTTCTGTTGGCCGACTATCTTTTACTTGTGTGTCTTCACTGCTACAAAATGGACAGCGCATCCTAGGGTCCCCTTCTCGTCACTCGGTCGTGCTGTCCAGTGCCGTTCTTGTCGTCCTAAAGGTTCGGATAAATTGGAAAAGCATCACAAAGTATCTTCACCTCGGCCCGAACTTTTGCCTCGACAGCGCTGTTATCCTCCGGGTTTGCTACCAATCCGTCAAGGACTTCGGCGATAAGATCGCCGACTTTTGCAAATTCTGCGGTCCCGAAACCACGGGTCGTCGCCGCAGGCGTTCCCAAACGGACACCGGACGTCACCATCGGCTTCTCCGGATCAAACGGAATACCGTTCTTGTTGCAGGTGATAAAGGCATTTTCCATGGACCGCTCGGCAACATTCCCGGTCAGTCCCTTGGGACGAAGATCGACCAACATCACATGGGTATCCGTCCCGCCGGACACGATGTCCAGCCCGTGACGGATCAATGTCTTCGCCAGAATATCCGCATTGGCGACCACACGCGCCGCATATTCCCTGAATTCCGGTGACAAGGCTTCCTTGAACGCCACGGCCTTGCCGGCAATGACATGCATCAGGGGGCCGCCCTGCATACCGGGGAAGATGGCTGAATTCACTTTCTTGGCGATGGCCGCATCGTCGGTCAGGACCATGCCGCCGCGCGGGCCGCGCAATGTTTTATGGGTCGTCGTCGTCGCCACATGGGCATGGGGAAACGGGCTTGGATGCAGACCGGCGGCCACAAGACCGGCGAAATGCGCCATATCCACCATGAAATACGCACCCACCTCATCGGCAATTTCCCGGAACGCGGCGAAATCGAGGGTCCGCGGATAGGCAGATCCACCGGCAATAATCAATTGTGGCTTATGCTCTTTGGCAAGGGCGCGCACCTCGTCCATGTTGATTTGATGGGTTTCCTTGTCGACGCCGTAATGCACGGCGTTGAACCATTTACCGGACTGGTTGGGCTTGGCGCCATGGGTCAGATGCCCGCCGGCGTCCAGGGACAGGCCCAGAATGGTATCGCCCGGCTTGATCAGCGCCATAAAGGCGCCCTGGTTTGCCTGCGATCCAGAATTGGGCTGCACATTGACAAACTCGCAGCCGAACAGTTCCTTCGCCCGCTCGATGGCCAGTGTTTCGACAATATCCACATACTCGCAGCCGCCATAATAGCGGCGTCCAGGATAGCCTTCCGCATATTTATTGGTCAACACCGATCCCTGCGCCGCCATGACGGCGGGGCTGACGATATTTTCCGACGCGATCAGCTCGATCTGGTTTTGCTGCCGTCCAAGTTCCTGGCCAATGGCCGCAAAAACATCGGGATCATCCCGTCCCAAATCCGCGTCAAAGATATCAAATTTTTCTAAAGTTTGTAGGGTCAATTGCAGATCTCCATCTCGCTGGAAAATAAACGAAGTCGAAACATAACCGGATTGAATCCTGATTTCGCAGGATGGATAGCACAAGACGTCTCCCCTTCATAGAGGAAGTCGACTTATTTCCCGGCTTTTTTCTGTGGTTATAGCGTCTTTGTTGATGTCCGGTGAAGAAGATCGATCCGAACCGGCAGGGCGGCCCATCAAGATCCTGAAAAAAATGACAGTAACAACATCAGGTCAGCTTGTGTGCAAACACGGTGAACGTGATACCGGCCAGTTGCATAGAGGGCGGACTGATCTTATCAATAATTGGGGTACCGGGATATCAATTGGCGTTCTTGCTGGCGGCCGTATCAGGTATCACCGCTCTCATTGCAACTGTAATGGCCCAAAGCGGCGCGCAGGGAAAATACTCCGAGCGCGCCCATTGTGTTTGATTGCCAGGCTTGCGGCGGCGGTGCGAATGCCTTTTCCCAATGGCTTGAACCGGCGTCAAGCGAACTGTCCAGCAACCAATTTCAAGTCTTTCGGCTCGTGGGTCTCACGCCACACGGCATCATCCAGACAGAATGTCGGGTCCTTGAGCATGACGAAATCCCTTTCAGCAGCGACAGCATTCATGTCAGGTGCCCGGGTGGTGAGGATTTTTAACAAGGTGCCAATGGATTTGAGCTTGCCCGTGAAGCTCGGCTTGAGTTCCGGGCGGTCGGCGACGTAACGGCGAGCGATGCTTTCCATGCTCTCAGGCGTCCTTCCGCCGACGATCGCAACATCCCGGGTCGGGGCATTAACCGCAAACGCACCACGTCGGTATTCGTCGGCGTAGAGCCTTAACACGTAACCACCCGCATCGGAATAACGGGATGCTGCGGACTGTGTCCCGAGTGCCTTGAACGCCTTAAGCATCATTTTTTCCGGGATGTCTCGATATTTCACTTCCCGGCCAAGTGCTCTCCCCATCGCGGCGGCAATTTCGTTGGGCGATATCAGTTCAGGACCCGTGGGCCGGTATGTCTTGCCCGCATGGGTGGCGGGATCAACCAGCGCACCGACAGAAACACTTGCAATATCCTCGTTGGAGGGGGCTGCGTTCTTTTTAACATTTCCGTCTCCAAGCGGCATGGAAAACACACCGAGTTGCGCTGCGGTCTCCAACCCAACCATATAGTTATCGGCGAACCACCCAACATTGATGGTGGTAACAGTCATTTCAGGCCGCATCTGTATCAAAATGTCACCCATGTAGACCGCTTGTGTCATCGGTGAGTGGTGGTTCGCAGCTGAGAGCCATTGACCAAGGGTAACGACATGTTCGAGTTCGGCCTCATAAGCGGCGGCTGTGAAGGCCGCGTAAAAATATAAGGGGTTGGCCGCTGCGGGCGCGCATTGGTAGGCGCGCTTGACGCCAGCCATCGCCGCCCGCATATCGGTGATCGAATACTGGTTGCCAACGAAGATCTCCGCCCCGGCGTTTTCAAGCGCTTTGCTTCTGTGGTCCAGCTTTCGCACGAAGGCACGGACGGGAAAACCCTTCTCAAGCAGCTGCAGAACCGTCGGTGTTCCGGTTTTTCCGGTGGCGGATGTAACGAGAATTTTAGGCTTTGTGGACATCTTGTTTGTTCCTTTTCGTTGAGGATATGTTTAGCTCGCGACAAGCTCACCACTTATGATGCCCATAATCGTTTTCTCTTCTTCCATTAAGAGTTTTACAAATACAGGATGGGCTTTAATACGCTTTACCATAGCCGCCATCTTTGGCCAGCGAGCGTCATCAATATGGAACTTCCCGAATTCTGCATTTATTATTGGCGACACAACACTAATGTCAGCAAGTCCAATATTTTCGCCAAAGAAGAAGCCATTTTCTGGCGCTTGATCTTCCAGATAATCAAAAATGGGGGGTAAGGTTTCGTTTAAGGCAGTCGCTACGCGCGCTTCATCGGTTTTTTGTTTGTAGAAATTTGGTTGCAGGACAACTTCCTGGAAAACGACAGCGCAAGCCGGGAATAAAACAGAACCGGCATATTCTTCGAGCCAACGGCATTTTGCACGATCTTGTGGGTTTGAAGGAATAAGCGATGTTTCAGGATGCATCGCTTCGATATATTCAATAATGATACTGGAATCAGAAATATGAAAATCGCCATCCCCAAAAGCCGGGATGAAGCCACGCGGGCTGATGGCCAGAAATTCCGGAGTCTTGGTGCCAGGCAGGACCGAAATTTGCTCATATTCCAGACCTTTAATTTCCAGCGCGGCGAGAACCTTGCGAACATTGGGTGAAATAGTTACTCCATAAACTTTCATTTTAAATACTCCTGTTGAGAGGGGCTAATCGACGGTTTGAGACACGAACTCATCCAAACATATGCCGTGACAATGGCCTGCATAAGCGTTATAAAAGACAGAAAAAGTCTGATCGGGACATGAAAATGAAAAATGTAGCCATTCTAGCTGCCGAGAACAGTGTGCTCTCCACGATTGCCTCTCCCATGGATATGTTTTTGCAGGCTGGCGTATTGTGGAATGTAACCATGGGGAAAATGCCGTCTCCCCTGTTCAACGCGAAGATTGTCACCTCTGATGGCAAGCCGGTGAACGCCGTAAGCAACGTACCGATCATACCGGCCTGTTCGATGCATGACATGGAAGATCCGGATCTTGTTATTATTCCCTCTCAAGGATTTTTTTTCGACCCTCGGGAAAAGAGCCATGGCGACAGGATAAACTGGCTGAAACACTGTTACGAAAAGGGTTCTGATCTCGCCAGCGTTTGCGGCGGAGCATTTACACTCGCTTCTACCGGACTCCTGGACGGGAAAACAGCGACAACGCATTGGGGATTGGCGGCAAAGTTCAAAAGGAGTTTTCCGAATGTCAATTTGCGGACTGATCTTCTTGTGACCGATGAAGGACGCCTATTTTGCGGCGGGGGAATTTCTGCGGATCTTAATCTGTCTCTCTATCTCATCAGAAAATATTGTGGCCGCGAAGTGGCCTTGCAGAGTTCTCGATGCACATTGGTGGATCTCGATAGCGTATATCAATCGCCTTTTTCAGTATTCAGCCCGGAAAAAAACCATAGCGATATTAAAATTCTGAACGCGCAGGAATGGATGGAAAATAATTATCGAAACGATATCAATGTGCAAATGCTGGCAAATGAAGCGGATATGAGCGTTCGCCAATTCAACAGGCGGTTCAAGGCTGCAACCAACGAAACAGTAACCAAATACCATCAGCTCATTCGGGTTGAGGCCGCAAAAACCAACCTGGTGAACACCAGCTTGTCTTTTGAGGAAATATCAATGAATTCCGGCTACGAAAATATCAGTTTCTTCAGGCGGGTGTTCAAACAGAATACCAGTGTAACACCGGCGGAATATCGGCGGCGCTTCTGCCAAATCTGAGTATCGTTGCAATGGGCACTGCATAGGGAGCTTCATTTTTTCAAGGACTTACCCGCGTTCGCAAATTTACCAGTTAAAGCGGCCTGAGTATTGATCAGCGCCCCCATGTTCAGCGCGTCGCTAAGTCCCCCATGACGCGTTGCCCGATGGAGTTGCTTGGTCTGACCTACCGCCAGTTTATCTCGAGCGACGATCGTATTGGTGAAGAGTTCGACTTCTTCTGCAAGAGCCTGCCCGTTTTCGGTTAGTCTATTAATCAAGCTCATGTCATATAGCCGCTCAGCTGAAATCGTCTCACCCAGTACAGCCAATTCCAGCGCCAGTCTCGGACCAAGCAATTTACTCAATACCGGTGTATTAATAGCTGCGGGGAAATTGTGCCGCATTTCAGAAACCTGGAATCGCGCTGTTTTGTCGGCAAGAACAAAGTCACATCCCATGGCCAGAGTAAAGCCGCCGGCAAAAGCACAACCGCGCACCACTGCGACGGACGGCAAATCACCTTCATCAAGCATCCGGAAGATATTCGCCCATTCATCATCCGCTGCAGCGAATTCTTCATGGGATAGCGCGTTGTCGAAGGATTGTAAGTCGCGGCCAGCGCAAAAATGCTCCCCCACGCCGTCAATAAGCAGGCAACGACAGGCCGGATCTTCCAGCGCCCGCGCAATCCCGTCGTGAAGCTGAGCGACCATCCTTGAATCGAACGCGTTGCGCTTTTCCGGCTTATTGAGGCGCAAATTTGTAACCCCGTCTTGTTTGTTTACCGTGATGCTCATTTTCAATCCTTCTCCCGAGTTAAGTTGGCACTCCAAGTCGCCAATCTACAACCACTTCAATCTCCAGCACCACCTCATAAGTTGACATTATTCGGAACATCTACCTCTGACCCGGAACCAACTTCCCTCTTCAGCCTCGATCAATCAGCAAGCCAGTCCGTGTCATAATTGAAGGCCCGCGCGATCCGGGACGTTATTTTTTCAGCGGCCTGTATATCGTTGCTGGAAAGATTCTCCCGCCACCGCCCGATCCGCACCGAATGATCCAAGCGGGAAAGGCCTTGTGACGTCACGGCTTCGACAAACTGCTTGTTGTTGGTATCCTGAACACGCGCCGCCCATTTTCGAAGATATGCCTCATTCTCCTCTGGCGGAAGCCCGAGGATCGAACAAATATTCAGCGCAAAGCCATAGGGATCCCGGATCATGTCTTCAAAGTAAACCAGCTTCGCCACAGACTTGACCCGGCCATATCCATGCGAATTGATATGGGCCCAATGATGGGCGCATCTTTCAACAAGTGGCCTGTCCAGCCAGTGCTGCCAATCCGGCGGGCGCGGATGGTGGCCCCAGTTCTGGTCGACGCCAATTCGCAACGAACTGATAGCATCGAGCGGGTGACGGACGATCCAGAAGAGCTGAATGGCGGGATGCGTGGCCAACAGGATATCCAGCGAAAATGAAAGCCCGTCATCGACCGGATGCCCCGGTGACTCGCGCGGAACCTTTACCGCCCAGCAGTCGGTTTCCGAGCGATCAAGCACATCCTGAAAGGGCGGCTCGCTCTCATAGACATAAGGGCCGAGGCCGTCAAACAACTCCCCGAAAATCGACGTCCCGCTCCGCCCACAGCCAAGAACCATCACCGGGGGATATTGTCTGCTACCTGTCATTTTACGGCTTCCACATTTCCATCTGGTGCCTGACCCTGTAATATGCTCATCAGACTGAAATTGTAGTCATCATGTTAACATAACTAAAGCCAATACCTTAATATCGACTGTCAGGCGTATTAGTGGGGTGAAATTTCGTGAAAGTTATTGAAATACGCCGGCATGCCATGCGGCAAAAACCAAAAGCGCATCTTTCTTTGGAAGGCATAGAGCTCGCCAAATTTGCCAGCGCTCGAATGGGCCCTTATGACCGAGTGATTACCAGCCGGTTACCCAGATCCATGGAAACAGCCGTCGCAATGGGGTTTGAGGGCGCTGAGCACCTTGAAGAGTTGGGAGATATACCGGATGACATACTTGAAAAACTAAACTGGCCGAACACTTTGCAAGCCATTTCAGAAATCATAAAAACCAATAAGGACTGTTTTCAATTTGCCAGGCGGCAAGCAAAAATCTGGCTAAACTGTATAAAAGATCTTCCTGAGGAAAGCAGGATTTTGATCATTTCTCATGGCGGGATCATGGAACTGGGCGTGATGGGCAGCATCTGCCTCGATGGCTCTTCGGTCACAATTGACGCATTTGGGTATTGCGAAGGAATACGCCTTGAATATGAAAGTGAGAAATATGTGAATTTCAATCCTCAACTGATGCCGGAAGAAAGACGGCTAATAAACAGCACGCAGGATTAGATCTGACTTCAAATTATTTCTGTTATTTGGAAATGTTCTATGGAACATTTGTCCTTTACATGTTGAGTGACTGGTATTGAAAGAGAATGAATATGAGTAAATCTATCGTTTTTATTCCGGGGGCGTTTGCCGGTGCCTGGACCATGGACAACCTGTGCACCTATTTTACCGAGCAGGGTTTCGACTGCCATGCCCCGAATTTCCGCCACCATGCGGGCGGTCCGCGGGCCGAAGCGGATCCAGCCCTCGCCGGGTCCAGTATAGATGACTATACAAATGACATGGCGGCGCTGATCGCAACGCTGGATGATAAACCGATCCTGTTCGGCCATGCGGTGGGGGCGATTATCGCGCAGAAACTCGCCGCCCGGGGGCTTGCCAGCGCGATCATTCTCATCAATTCCAACGGCATCTGGGGCATGCTGCCGCCGACGGAGGAAGAACGGAATCTCGGCCGTGACCTGATGGCCGCGGCCCCCTTTGCCGGGCAGACCATGAATGTCGAGTTTGACATGATGGCGGCCTTCGCCCTCAATAACATGACGCCCGAGGCCCAGCATACGGTCTTCAATCAGCTGGAGCCGGAATCAGGCCAGGTCATGTTCGAGCTGTTCTACTGGATGTTCGACAACAACAAGGCCGTTCATGTGGAAACGGACAAGGTTGACTGCCCCGTCCTGGTCCTGACCGGTGCCGATGACAAGGCGGTATCAACGGAAACCGCACAGGCCCTGGCGGCTAAATATGGCGACCGCGCCACCTATTACCAGGTGCCAAACGCCGCGCATTTCATGATGATGGAAGACGTCTGGCCGCAGATGGCGGACTATTGCCGGAACTGGCTGGCAGAAAAACAGGTCCCCTAATCCCCTGTATCTTAAAGAACGGCGATGGTCCTGTCAGGTTCAGCCGCAAGAGATATTCTCAGGAGTAAAGTATTTGTACTGCCTCATGCCGGAAGCTGCCCTTCCGCAGGTGCATTTCCCGCCCGGTTTCAATTTACAGCTTGCCGTGTTAAATAGTAATTTCAGCTTCTCGCAACGATTTGTTCGACCCGCGCCGCAGGTGCGGATTAATCAAATTGCGGCCTGCACAGGCCCTGCAGCGGGGTGCATAAACCGGAATTGGGGGAAAGATCCATGTCGCGGGACAGCACCGTTAAAAAGACCGGGGGCACCGACAGCAAACAGGGCTTCAATTCCTTGAAAGACGGCTCCACGGATTCGGCGGCTATTGCAACCTATTACGATGACTGGGCTGAGACCTATGACGCGACCTTAAAAAACTGGGACTACCAGGCCCCAGACGACGCCGTGGCAATCCTTTGCGAGCATTTGCAGGCTGGCGACGATATTCTGGATGTTGGCTGCGGTACCGGACTGTTCGGCAACGCCCTGTCCCGCCAGCTGGATTGCCGTATTGAAGGCCTCGATATTTCGACGGCCTCCCTGGAAATAGCGGAAAGAAAGGGTGGGTACGATCGCTTGCGGCGCCACGACTTACAAGACAGCCCGTTGCCAGTCCCCGATAATGCGTTTGATGCCGCCGCCTGTGTGGGAGTTATGACCTATATTGAAGATGCAGCAGGTCTGCTGGCTGATCTGTGCCGTATCATTCGGCCTGGTGGCTATATCCTGTTTACACAGCGTGACGATCGCTGGGTCGAGAAGAATTTTGGATCTCTAATGGGCAATTTTGAGGAGCGTAAGCTTTGGACGCCCCTTAAGATAAGCAAAGCCAAACCCTATTTACCAAAAAACGAAGATTTCAAGGACAGCATTCAGGTCATCTATGTGCTCTGCCAAGTCGTCTGATCCCGCCCTCGGCTGTTGCCCGTCTGGCGACGGGAAGGATGCCCGAAACGGCCCACAAACCGACCTTTGACAGCGGGAAAAGCCATGCCCGCTAGCCGCGCAGCCGCAAACCAACAATGGTAAGAAGCGGATAAAAAAGGAAAAATCTAGAAGTTAAGTGTCAGTCGGCAATTCCCAAAGAGATGTCTAAATTACGCGTAGACGCGTTGGCAGATCCGTTTCAAGAATTTCCGATTGACCTGCTAACGCTCGCTTTATAATAATAGTACTTATTCTTGTTCGCGTTCAGGTAATTTCTTATGATTAAATTTATATTTTCAGCTTCCCTTCTTTTCCTTCTTATAGGTTGCGGACCAACCAAAATAGAGAAGGATTTTTCCTTTGATGCATCCAGTAAAGATAGTCTTATTGTCATACAGAGTATTGGATATAGGTTTAATACAGTGCTTGTAACAAAGCAGGTTAATTTAACTGAGAAAATACTGACAGGAGAAAAAATTGACATCCTTCTTTGCGCGGATACATGTAACTCGCTAACAAACAGGGGAACTTATAATTTGCAGGGAAAAGAGAATAACTTTTTTCTGAAAACGATACCGCCGGGCAGATACATGATAGCTGCAAAATGGACGCACGAACTAAGGAAAGAAACGATCTATTGTTATAATAAAGGAACCTATGTCTTTGATCTTGCGCCGGGCACCGTCAACCTCATCGATCTATCTACATCCAGATATTCAAAGAAAAACTCACTTAAAGACCTTAAGGGTCTAATGGCAGTGTATCCCAGCGTATCGGCGGACGTAAGTCTGGCCAAACCCCTCGCCCGCATAACATTTGAACCGATTAGTATTTTTGGAGAGAATCAATGTCTCCTGGAACTGGAAGGTCGCCCCATCAAGATCCTGGAGCGATTTGACAATTAATGTTTTCGATCCTGCCTTCCCAACCCCGCAAATCCTTCAAAACTTTAGCTTGTTCTCGGAGCCCGACAACAGCCTTTGAATATTTCCCCTTAGGACTTAAACCTTCAGGTCCGCCATGCGTCAATCAGGAGGCATTTTTAGGGGTAAATTATGTGTTCTGCTGTGTGCCAGAAGGAGGCATTTTGGGAAGATGTCTCGTGTCAGATTCGAGCCCAAACTGACAACCACAGTCAGGTCCGGATTGTAGACAACACGTCGAATGACGTAAGGTGGTTGGCAGGGGTCAAGTAGGATCACAGATCAGAAGAACGCGTTGAAGTAGGCCCTCTGGCACTCATCGGGAGCGCCACACAGTTTTGAATTTTATGGAAGCCGCACGATGAGTAAACCGAAAGAGTTCTGGGATAAATCTGCCGACAACTACGACCGGACCGAAGAGCGATTTGAACATATCCATCAAACATCAAGGGAATGCGCAAAGAGGCACCTCAAGGAAAGCGATGTTGTTTTGGACTATGGGTGCGGAACAGGCACGACAGCCTGTGAACTAGCCAGCCATGTGAGAGAAATCCAAGGCATTGATATTGCTGGCAGAATGATTGAACTTTCAAAGGAAAAAGCAGCCGCAAATGGCATTGGTAACGTCAGCTTTGCGCAGGCCGATATTTTTGACGAAGGATACAGCAAGGGCTCGTTTGATGTCATTTTAGCCTTCAACATGCTCCATACAGTGCCCGATCCGCAACGCGTCGTGCGGAGGGCACATGAACTTCTAAAGCCTGAGGGGAGTTTTATTTCTGTAACGCCGTGCTTGCGGGATAAGATGTCTCTTATTGTTAGCGCCCAAATTCAGCTTGTTCGTCTATTGTGCAGGCTTGGGATCATTCCTGTCCCGATACGACGGCTTCAAAACTCTGACTTGGATGAGTTGGTAAGTGGCGGTGACTTTCAAGCTGCGGAAACACAGAAAATATTTTCGGGGGCATCTAGCTACTTTATTGCAGCCAAGAAGAACGCAAATTGAGTTTTACTAGCAGGCTGAAAGGCTGCTTTGTCCGCATTGCTGACATTAGTGTGTTTGAATCGAATGTCAGCTCTGGCTCACAACCCAACCTTTGACAGCAGCACTCGCAATATCCGCAATGCCCCTAATCGCAAACCCCTCAAAAGCTAAGCTTGTTTTCCGTGCCGGAAAGTAGTCTTTTAATATTTTCCCGGTGCTTGAAGATAATCATGCCGGCCATCAGGACGGCAAATAAAGTGAAATAAAAGCTATGGTCGAAAAACGGCGCGAAGGAGAGGATGACGAACAACAGTGCGGCGCAGAGTGTACCGAGGGAGACATAGCGGGTCACGGCGACGATTACCGCGAACAGGCCAAGGCAGACAAGCGCCATCCGCCAGTCGAACATAAACAGCACGGCCACGGCGGTCAGCGCCCCCTTGCCGCCTTTAAATCCAAAATACAGCGGCCAGTTATGCCCCATGACCGCGCCGACCCCGGCGGCCAGCAGGCTGAGGCTGTCCGTTGCTCCGGCCGAATGGGCATAGACGCCCATATATAATCCGATGTAACAGGCAAGTATGCCTTTCAGGATATCGCCTGCCAGAACAAAAACCGCCGCCGTTTTCCCAAGCACCCGCAATGTGTTGGTCAGCCCGGCGGATTTACTTCCGTGGTCGCGGATGTCCTTGCCATATAGCTTCCCGACAATCACGCCCGTATTCAGGCTGCCGATCAGGTAACCCGAAGCCAGAGCGACTAGAATCTTGAGAATATCAACCATCATTCATGGCCCCTGATAAAGAATCCTGCCCAATAATACAGATTGCCTTTCACAAATCTCAAGATAATATAATACGCAATCTAAGGTTATATAATCCTCTTGATTTTCTAGGAATAATGATGCGCCCCTTCACTGTTTTTGTAACTTGCATATTGTTGGTTTTGGTCCTGACGGGCTGTAATCCTCGGCTCGACAAGAATGCCATCTTGGGGGATGAAATTGGCGAAATAGATCAGCAGCCCATCGAAGAAGCAACAGCCAGCCTCGCAGACAAGACAGTGAGGACCTATAGTCGTACATATGGGAATCAGATTGAATATTTTGCACCCGATGGTCGCGCCTATCTCTGGTATCCTGGAAATAACCGTCCCGTTCCCTCAAAATGGCGACTGGAGCATCATGTCTTTCGATATAAAATTTGCTTTCTATATCCAAGCAGTAGTTATGACGCCGTCACCAAAGAACGTGGTGGAAATTGGGAATGTCGGTTTCTCAACCTTTTTGCCGATAGCATTGTTGAAATAGAAAAGTCGGATATTTTTAACCTGTCCAGTGGAATATTACCCTATAAACTCTCGCCTCAAGATTTCAATTTTAATGCTCTGAAAGCTCGGATGAAATAAGGAGAATATTGCTGGATCATTTATTGAAGGGCAGGCAAGTATGCCTTTCAGGATATCTCCTGCCAGAACAAAAACCGCCGTATTCAGACTGCCGATCAGGTAACCCGATAGCAGGGCGGCTAGAATTTTGAAAATATCAACCCTCAATCTGATCCACCGCAAAGCATCCGGTTTTCCGCGCGCCGCTTCCGGACCCAAGGACCAAAAAATTTAGGTCATCCACGTCTTTTGCCGGCGAAAAAACCGCAGACAGATTGAAGGTTCCTACTCCTTATTTTTCATAGAATTGCTGTTGAAAAGAGGATAGCAGCAATGACCGGTAAAGGAAATATTCGACGGACAGTGTCGATTGTCGATGGCTGCCGTTCGGGAAAACAGGTCTTCGTTGCCCGTCAATTTTATCTGCCTGACAGAAAATACAGGCAAGAATCACATAGGCGTTTTCGGTGAATAATGGGCAATGGATCAAAATGCTTCTGAAATTCTGGAGAGGCTGTATATTAGTTTATACCCGATCATTACCAGTCGTCATAATAACGCCGCAATTTTACACAATAAGTAACATTATATTTCGTAAATATTTACAATTTACGACATTTAAAATTACATACCAACATATTTCCACAACTCTAATTTGTAATGATTTTTAATTACAAAATTATATTTGACAATCTTTCTCGATCGGCGGCAAATTGCGGTACAGACAAGTACAGTTTCAATACTTGTAAAGGGAAGCGAAAACATGAAATGGCAGAAATGAACATTAACACGGCAATGGATTCAACCGGTGTGGACAAAGAGGAACTTTTGCGGATGACAGCGGAAATCACTTCCGCTTATGCCAGCAATAACGAGGTCGGCAAGGACGGCCTGGTTGAGGTGATCAAATCTGTTTACCAGTCCCTTTCGACACTGGAGTCAAATGCCACAGTGGATCGCGGGCCACTGGTTCCGGCGGTGCCCATCAAGAAATCCATACAGAATGATTACCTCGTCTGTCTGGAAGATGGCAAGAAGCTGAAAATGCTGAAACGCTATCTGCGGTCCAACTACGAAATGACGCCCGAAGAATACCGGTTGAAATGGAGCTTGCCGGTGGATTATCCCATGGTGGCACCGGCTTACGCAAAGCGCCGTTCGGAATTTGCCAAGGAATTCGGCCTCGGCCGGAAACGCAAAACCGCCTGATGCAGGCGGCTGGGCCTCGGGCTCTTTTGATCAGACAATTATTCCCGGTTTTTTGGGATCGCCCGACGCCGGGCTGCGGGACGTGTCGGTTTTTCCCTTGTTGAGCACAAATAAAAGTTTCTGAACGGCGGCCCGGCTCAGTTCCTCCTGACCGGCGGAACTGGGGCCGACGATGGAGACTTCGGTCATTGTCACCGGGTCGATGGCCGACACCTTGACCGAGGCGCCATGCTGTTCGAACTCGACAATATACTCCTTGGCGGCATCCTCTTGCGACATGATATACGCTATTCCTGACTGTTGGTCCCTGTCCGCACTATATACGAAACGAGGCTGGAAGACAGGAAGCATATTGAAACCGTTTGATAAAACAGTTAAACACAGACTTAAAATTAGGGATGCCCCCAACAACAACTGAATAATAAATCGGAGAACCGCTCATGAGTAGCGCCCCAGCCACCAATTCCGCCGGAAACAAGCCTGTTTTCAACCCCGAAGATCCGTTCCTGCTCGACGATCAGCTGACCGAAGAGGAACGGCTGGTCCGTGACACCGCCCGTGATTATTGTCAGGACAAGCTGATGAGCCGGGTCCTTCTCGCCAACCGCAATGAAACATTTGATCGGGAAATCTTCCCGGAAATGGGGGCACTGGGATTGCTCGGCTCGACCATCGACGGTTATGGCTGTGCCGGTCTGGGCTATGTGTCCTATGGCCTTGTCGCCCGTGAAGTGGAGCGGGTCGATAGTGGCTATCGTTCCATGATGTCCGTGCAGTCCAGTCTGGTCATGCATCCCATTCATGCCTATGGCAGCGAGGAACAGCGCCAGAAATATCTGCCCAAACTGGCCACCGGTGAATGGATCGGCTGCTTCGGATTGACCGAGCCGGACCATGGGTCCGATCCGGGCAGCATGGTCACCCGCGCCAAATCCGTTGATGGCGGCTATTCGGTCAGCGGCGCCAAAATGTGGATCACCAATTCTCCGGTTGCCGATGTGTTTGTGGTCTGGGCGAAAACCGATGATGGCGTCATTCGCGGCTTTATCCTGGAAAAAGGCATGGACGGTTTGTCGGCCCCGAAAATCGAGGGCAAGTTTTCCCTGCGGGCCTCCATCACCGGGGAAATCGTCATGGACAATGTGTTCGTGCCCGAAGAAAACCTGCTGCCCAATGTCAAGGGCCTGAGCGGTCCGTTCGGCTGTCTCAACAATGCCCGTTTCGGTATCGCCTGGGGGGCCCTTGGTGCGGCGGAATTCTGCTGGCAGGCCGCCCTCGATTATACCATGGACCGCAAACAGTTCGGCCGTCCCCTCGCCGCCAATCAGCTGATCCAGAAAAAACTGGCGGACATGCAGACGGAGATTTCCATCGGCCTGCAAAGCTGCCTGCGGGTCGGCCACCTGAAAGAGGAAAACCGTGCCGCGCCGGAAATGATCTCGCTGATCAAGCGCAATTCCTGCGGCAAGGCCCTCGATATCGCCCGTGTCGCCCGGGACATGCATGGCGGCAACGGCATCAGTGACGAATATCATATCATCCGCCATGTGATGAACCTGGAAGCGGTCAATACCTATGAAGGCACCCATGATGTCCATGCCCTTATTCTCGGCCGGGCGCAAACCGGTATCCAGTCGTTCACCGGCGCCTAGACCCCCTCAACCAGAACAGCCCAAGCTGCGGAGACATTTATGAAAATCAACGGCAAAAACATCATCATCACCGGCGGTGCCAGCGGCATTGGCAAGGCCCTCGCCTTGCGCTTCCATGCCGAAGGCGCGCGCGGGATTACCGTCGCCGACATGCAAGCTGACCCCCTGCAGGATGTCGCCGACCAGATCGGCGGCCTGGCGGTTGCCGGTGACGTCAGTGATGAAGCCCATATCAAGGACCTGGTCGCGAAGTCCGAAGCCGCCTACGGCCCCGTCGATATCTTCGTCTCCAATGCCGGCATTGCCCGCATGGGATGGGAAGAAAGCCCCGACGAGACCTGGCAGCTCAACTGGGACATCCATGTGATGGCCCATGTCTATGCCGCCCGCGCCGTCGTCGACAAGATGATCGCCAATGGCGGTGGCTACCTGGTCAATACGGCCTCCGCCGCCGGCCTGCTCAGCCAGGTGGACAGCGCCACTTATGCGGTGACAAAACATGCCGCCGTTGCCTTTGCCGAAACCCTGTCCATCCGCTATGGCGACAAGGGCGTTCGCGTCTCCGTCCTCTGCCCACAGCAGGTGCGCACGGCCATGACCGAAAACAACCTGGAAGGCGTCGCCGGTGTCGATGGCACCATGGAGCCCGAGGAACTGGCCGAACATGTGGTCACCTCCATGGACAAGGAAGAATTCCTCATCCTCCCCCATGAGCAGGTTATCGATTACATGCGTCGCAAGACAAGCGACTATGATCGCTGGCTCGGTGGCATGCGTAAACTGCGTGATATGTATATCAAATAGGGATCAGGCTAAAAGCCTTCCTGAAACCAAAAGGAAAGATCTGGATTATATTTCAGGTCTTTCCCGAACTTTTCTCATCTTAAAGATTAAAGTTTCCGTGACCATGCGGCGCGATCCCTTTGTTTCAGGCCGCCCCCGCATCTCACCCTCAATCCGATTTTCGGATCTTGAGATAACACTAGCATAAAGAG
Source organism: Sneathiella marina (assembly GCF_023746535.1). Taxonomy (GTDB): domain Bacteria; phylum Pseudomonadota; class Alphaproteobacteria; order Sneathiellales; family Sneathiellaceae; genus Sneathiella; species Sneathiella marina. Next base: position 2,713,643 of record NZ_CP098747.1, read on the forward strand.
TTCCATTTGTCAAGCCAATCTTGTCTCGCGGGATACCCGCACGCCCAATGCCAGCTTTCGGCATTCAATTAGCCAAATCGAACTTATGTTCTTCCATGACAAAATGCGTAACGAACTGAAACACGTTTGGATCGCCTGAAAACAGTCTTTGGCTAAGCTCCTGAAACTCGCTCATATTGGCAAGCGTCAGGAAAATAACGGCATCGGTCTCGCCGGAGACGGAATAGGCCTGAGACACGGCCCGCTCCTGTATGAGGGCGTTCAGCCATTCCTTGCGCGCATCATTCCCATGATCGAAAAGCCGGACGCTGACGATGGCCTTGACGTTCCGGCCCATCTTCTCGCCATCGGTCAGAACAACCGACCCTGTGATAATCCCCGCCTTCCACAGATTGCGCACCCGGCGCAGACAGCTTGACGGGGCGAGGCCCACACGATCGGCCAGGTCGACATTTTTGATCGACGCATCTTTTTGCAGACTATCCAGAATTTTTCGGTCTATGGAATCCATACGCTCATAAATTTCATTGGATTAGAATTTTATTGCAAAATAATGCCATCTTTGATCACCCATTTCAATGGGAAAATGTCATGTTGTGACGCAATTCAAATGAGTGAGATCCCGTATGAACCCGTTAACGACAGCCCCGTATTTTCGCAGCCTTTGCCAGCGCAGCTTGACCACATTTTGGGAGATATTCCGTATCATGATCCCGATCATGATCGCCCTGCGCCTCGCGGAAACATATGGCCTTATCCAATGGATCAGCCCCGCCTTGCGCCCCGTGATGGCGATACTCAACCTCCCGCCGGAAGCGGCCATCGTCTGCCTGACCTCGATCCTGGCGGGGCTGTATGGCGCCCTCGCAACCTTGCCGATCCTGATCGGGCATGATCTGACCGCGGCGCAAGTCACCTCCCTGTGCGCCATTATGCTGATTGCCCATGCCATCCCGGTTGAGCAGGCGATTGTGCGTAAAGCAGGCGGCTCCTTTTGGGGCACAACATTCCTCCGCCTGTTCGCCGCCGGCCTCGCGGCATTCCTGATCGATGTTGCCAGCAAGACAACCGGCTTTCTGTCGCAGCCACAGCCGCTGGACCATTTACAGGAATTTGCCCGGGCCGAGGCAAGCCATCTGGACTGGGCCCTTTCCAACCTTATGGGCATGGGGCTGCTATTTGCGATCCTGACCGGGCTGCTGGTCATGATGGATGCCTTTAACCGGATCGGCGTGACCGCACTGATTAACCGCCTGCTTGCCCCGATCATGCGCCTGTCCGGGCTTGATCGCTCGGTCACCTCCATCACCACCGCCGGGATATTGCTCGGCCTGGCCTATGGCGGCGGGTTGATCATTGCGCACGGCAATGACCCGAGCATATCGCGCAAGGCAAAATACTACGCCTTGTGCTGGTTATCCCTGTGCCATGGATTGATAGAGGATGTGGCGATTATGGTCGCCATCGGCGGTGATTTCTGGGTGCTGTTCATGGGCCGCATCGTCCTCACCTTCGCCCTGGTTCGCACGCTAATGCTCTGGCATCAGTTATTCCCAAAAAAACAACTGGCCCAATCGTAAACCAGCCTTCACCGGGACTACGAGCGGACGGCGGCGATCATCCCCTGCTGCTTGGCCTCATCGCCGAACACATAAATCTCTCTTGCGTTACTGCCCGGGCCCTTATACACCGGCAAACAGGAATGCTGACGCAAAGAAAAGCGCAAGATATGTCAGGATAAAAACACCGGCCAGATACCATGTGAAGAAGAATTTCTCTTTAAAAAAAATACCCAGAAACAAAGCCAAAAAGAAAACCATATAAATTGGCAGGCTGTAGAGCGGAAAGATCAGGGCAGCAAAGGGCACGACACCAAGGCTCATCACGGAAAGCAGCAACGAATATAGAAGACGCGCCAGCACCATGCCCGGCCCCGCTTCTTCAGGTAAGGTAAAAAAGACAAAAGCCGTCTGCGCCAGGAAAATCACCATGAGCGCAATCAGAAACGCCTTCAAAATCTTTCCGATAACGTCCGGTGTGAAAATCTGGTTCAGATTTCGCAATCCGCTGGCCATCTCGCTTTTCCTGTCATTGCAATATGCCTAAAGGGAAATATGGGTTCCCCAATATTGCCAAACAACCCTAAAAAGAGGGTTAAAACCACCTTAGCGAGATGCCTAAAGGACAGAGAAGCTGCGTTTTCAGAAAAGCGGGAGGCCGGTTTGACGATACTAGGCGAAACAGCGAAACCCAGCCCTACACGCGCGCGCCCAGCATCAAATCGAGGTTCTGTACCGCCGCGCCCGATGCGCCCTTGCCGAGATTATCGAACACCGCGGCGATCATCACCTGCTGCTTGGCCTCATCGCCGAACACATAGAGCTTGAGCTTGTCGCTGCCCGCCATCATGTCGCCGGGCAGGCGTTTGACGGTTTGCGCGTCGGATAAGGAGACCAGCTCGATCACCTCGCTGCCCGCATAAAAGGCCGCCAATGTATCATGGATATGGGCCACCGTCGGGGTGCCCGGCAGCCGCGCCAGATCCAGCGGGACCTGGGTAATCATGCCTTGCGGGAAATTGCCGACACTGGGGATAAAGACCGGTGGCTTGGCCAGCCCGCCATAAACCTGCATTTCCGCCAGATGCTTGTGCTGCAACTGCAGCCCATACAGATGAAAGGCCGCGGGCGGGCTGTCATCGCCTGCCCCGCCGTCCGTATTTTCATACTCGGCAATCATCTGCTTGCCGCCGCCCGTATAACCGGAGACGGCGCTGACCGCGACCGGGTAATCGGCGGGCACCATACCGGCGGCCACCAACGGGTTGAGCGCAACGATCACACCGGTGGGATAACAGCCCGGATTGCTGACCCGCGCCGCACCGGAAATCAAGTCCGCCTGCCCCGCTTTCAGCTCGGCCAGACCATAGACCCAGTCGGGATCGGTGCGGTGGGCGGTGCTGGTATCGATGATCCGCACGGAGTTGGCCCGCGCCAGCGAGACGGTCTCCTTCGCCGCCGCATCGGGCAGACAGAGGATCGACACATCGGCATCATTCAGCGCCTGTCCGCGCCGCACGGGATCCTTCTTCTCGGCCGCATCCAGCAGGATCAGCGAAATATCACCACGCGCCGCCAGCCGCTCCTGTATCTGCAACCCCGTCGTCCCCGCCGATCCATCAATAAAAATATGCGCCGTCATCGCCTTGTCCCGTCAAAAAATACAGCTGCTCTTATACGCCGTATAACATGCTCTTTGCAACGCGCCATGTATCTCCTTTAAATGTCGTTACCTGGAACCCGACGCAATCTGAACGTTTCAGCGTCCCGATCAGTCCTGGCAATTCGGGGAAAAACAGTCTTTCGCAGCCAGTGTTCGGCATTAGTGGCTTTGACCTGACACAGATGCTCAAATAAGTTGTAAATTCAAATTTCCTTATGTAGTTTTATCTATACAGAAAACCTTATGAGCAGAAAATTCGCAGACAGGCACCTGAAACACCATGGCTGAAAATGGAAATAACCCCTGGCCGTCTCTCGTCGTTTTTATTTTTACGATTCTTGAAATTCTTTTTCTTGCAGCAACAACCGTGTCGTTTCTTAACTTGAAACCCTATATTTTGTCTTATAATCCGCCGGATTTTCTGATTTCGTCCCTTGGTGTCGCAAAATTCATACTTTTGTCCCTTGAATCTGTTTTTGTCGTTTTCAGCCTGATTGTTTCCAGTTTGCTAATCCTTCTTAAGAAGGCGGACGATATCGGCACCAGCTGGAACCTTTTCAAAGGTTTCTGCAGTGAGATGCTATGTTCATTTTTGTTTATGGTGCTGATGTTTGCGGTCACAATTGCCATAGGCTTTTTTCAGGATTCTTTTAACGAGGACGTTGTTCCGATTGAAATAGACCTTATATATTATGTGTCTGTTATAGCGTTTTATGTTATGCTGGCAATGTTTGTTGCCCTGCTCACCGTTTCAATGTTCAGTACAGCAAATGCCCGGTTTATTATGCTGAGAAAAGGGCGGTAAGGAGTTTTAAATGTCAGTTGAAAAGAAACAATCCGGCGTCGAAACACCCGATATCCTGACGGTAACACCGAGTGAGGAAGTGCATTTCATTGCCCAGGCGGCCGTTGCGCCCATAACCGTGATGGTTCGAATGCTCCGGGATAATAAGTCCTTTGGAACATCCCTGATGCAGACCCTGGATCGTAACTCCTATGTCAAGAACAGACGGCTGAAACAAAAAGGCGAGCAGGTAACTACCCTTTAGTTTTTGGATGAACATCACCCTATAAATAATTCATATAACGGTGTCGGCTACCGCTCCGCCAACGCTTCTTTAAAAAACGCAATGGCAATTTCAATGCTGCCAAAAGCCGCGAGGTTGTTATGGCCGGCGCCGTCGATGGCGAGGAATTTGGTGCCCTTTGGGGCCAGCTCGGCGAGGCGTTTGCCGAGCTTGAACGGGATAACCCGGTCGGCGGTGCCATGGATGATCTGGATCGGTGCGGTGATCTGGCCGATCAGCTGGTCGGAATGGAACGGATGCTTGAGCAGGCCATCCAGCGGCACCCAGCCCATGCGATAGCGTGCCACATCAAGGATCGAGGTGAAGGGCGCCTCCAGCGCCACGGCGAAGACCGGGCGCTGCACCGCCACCGGCACGGCGACACCGGTGCCCAGCGAATGGGCGTAGAGGCCGATGGGCTGATCCGATTGGCGGCGCACATGATCGTAGGAGGCGAGACCATCCCTGATCAGGCCAGCTTCGGTGGGGCTGCCCGTACTGCCGCCATAACCGCGATATTCCACCAACAAAACGCCAAAGCCGGCGGCCGCCAGTTTCTCCCCCTTGCTGATCTGGTAAAAGGCGGCGTCTGCATTGCCGTGAAAGACGAGGATCGTCGCCTCCCCGGTCTCCGCCCGATGTTCATAGGCGCGTAAAGTCTCCCCGTCTTCGGTGGTGATCCTGACTGCGTCAAAATCCCCTTGCGGGCCAGCCGGCGGCACCAGATCCGGCGCCGGAAAAATCATTTTCGCCTGCAGGAAATACATGGCGGCGAACGGCAGGATGCCGAAAATCACGACAATTACGGCCAGAAATTTGGTGGCGCGGATCATGACAATGGACTCATTCCATTAGTCTAAACCAGTCTTTGACCGTTAGCCTCAATCGAACAATTTCATCCTCTGCCAAAGGGCTACAATGTGCTATCGGGCCTCTTAATAAATTCAAACTATGCATTACACGGTTAAATCCCTTTTGACTATTAAAGAGATCACCGAATTGATCCCAATTTTTCCTAACTATTTCTCCTAGTTCACCGAAAGTAGTGTAATCAAGTTCATCGTCTGATCTTTGCGTGAAAGCTGATTCAATTTCTCGTTGGATATTTTCTTTCACGTTATTTTTAATTGGGTCAGGAATATCCGTCTTGTCCCACCAGTTTTCACCTATCTCAGATTTCATCTTTTCCTTAACAAGGTTTCTTATTGAGAGCTCGAGGCAATAGAAAAGCTCGTAGTGGACTGCCATTTCACGAGCCTCTGACCGAATAGCGTGCTGAAACTGTGGATAATACTCTTCATCTTTATCTTTTTCGGAATCAAAATTCCTACCAAGGTCAATTTTGAGCTGGCTCTCGATAACATCTAGATCGCTTTCAGCCATCTGGTTAGACATAACGAATAATTTGATATTTTCTTCCATGTTATTTCTTTAAAAGGTTTTCTCGAAGGCTCTTAAAAATTGCATTAAATACTGCAACGTCATCCGTCTTAGGAAGAACCAGGTTAATTGTGTAAGAAAGATTAAGTTTTAGATCTTCCGCATCTACTACTTCACCACCTAATGGATTGTTTATGTTTCCTTTTGGATCATCCAACTGATCGCTTTTTGCAGGTGACGCTTTAAAGTCAGCGAAAGTCTTTAGCGCTTCATAAGTTCCACAAATTGCTCCTATTGTTTTGTTACCTTTTTCCAAGCCAGTCATTTCCATAATCAAGCCTGTAAGATCGTTCTTGCTTAAGCTGTGTGCATACTCATTCCTCAAATAAACATCCGCATAGGCAGTTTTTATTGCCTCCGCCATCGCTGCCTTTGAAACAGAATCATTTGTATTTCTAAACTGCTTATAACGGTCAGTTGGTGTGCCATCGCTAGCGAGTAGCCCAAGTTTTTTAGCCAAGGGAATAAATGCTTTAGATCCACCGCCGGGAAACCCCAGTTCCGTTGCCAAAAAGTCTTGAGTAAATCTCTCGGGAGTAGCCGCCACTTTAATTTTGTCTAATATTTTTGCAATCACTCCAGTCGCATTTACAAATGCTGGATAATTTTTTGCCATTATCTAACCCTTCTTCAAAAGCAATAGGCTTCCAAACAATTACACATATAGAGCCTATATTAGCAATCAAAACATCTTTATACAACTTTTACTACAATGCCGAGCTTGCTAATATTTTGATACTAAAAGAAGTACTTCCGTCCTATAGAAATTTTTAGGTCATTCTCTGCAAATATTGTCTTAGTTGACAAAGATAGACGCTCTACCGCCCGCGAAATTCCGGGTCGCGTTTTTCGAGGAAGGCGGTGATGCCTTCCATATAATCCTCCGACGCGGTGGCCAGCGCATATTGATCGATATCCATATAGCTGGTGGCGTGGTTGAGGGCGTTGGCGGCGACGCTGGCGCCCTGCTTGATCATGCGCACGGGCAGCGGCGGTCGGGCGGCGATTTTGGCGGCAAAGTCCCGGGCCAGATCCAGCGTCTTGCCATCCTCGGTCACTTCCTCCACCAGGCGCCATTTCTCGGCCGTGGCGGCGGAGATGATCTCGGCGATAATGCAGAGCTGCTTGGTGCGGGCCGGGCCCATCAGGTTGACCATGCGCGGGATGGACTGCCAGCTCATATTCATGCCGTTGCGGATTTCCGGCACGTAGAATTGCGCGGATTTTCCCGCGATGCGCATATCCAGCGCGGCGATCAGGGCGACGCCGCCGCCGATGCAATAGCCTTCCACGGCGGCGATGGTCATGGGTTGCAAGTCTTCCCAGGCCTTGCACATTTTCGGGCCGACCGACAGCATCTCGCGCTTGTCCATCAGGCCCGCCTCCAGCCGTTCCTTCAGCGCGGCGTCCTTCAAATCGAAGCCGACGGTGAAATTTTTGGCGTTGCCGGTGAGGATGATGGCGTTGGTTTCGGTGTCGCCTTCAAAATCGCGGGCGACGAAAAGCAGTTCCTTCATCAGCTCCACGGACATGGCATTGACCGCATTGCCGCGATCAAAGCGGACGATGGCGACGCGGTCCTTCTTTTCAACAGATACATACTTGTAGGTCATGAGGTTCCCTCTTATATTTTTATTATTCTGTTCCCGATCATTTCCCCAAAAAAGGAAGAAAAATGCCCGCTTATATCATCGCCCGGATCAATGTCACCGACCCGGAGCAATATGAAGTGTATAAATCTCTGGCACCGGTTGCCATCAAAAAATACGGCGGACAATACCTGACCCGTGGCGGTGCCATGGAAACGCTGGAGGGCGCGGCGGAAACCAGCCGCGTGGTGATCCTGCAATTCCCCGATATGGAGGCCGCCCGTGGTTTCTATAACAGTCCTGAATATGGCAAGGCCAAGGACGCCCGGGAAAATGCGGCCAACGGTACCTTTACATTGCTCGAAGGATATGTCCCGGCGTAAAGCCTAGTACAAGTCGCCATCGTCCAGCGGGGCGAAATAAGCCTGCACATCGGCGTCGCTGACCCCTTCCAGGGTTGGCGGCTGCCATTTCGGTGCCCGGTCCTTGTCGACCACGGCGGCGCGGGTGCCCTCATAGAAATCAACCCCCTGAATGATGCGGTTGACCATGCGGAACTCCATGCGCATGCAGTCGTCAAATTCCATTGACGCACCGCGGCGCAGCTCCTCGAACGAGACTTTCATGCTGGTCGGCGACTTGGTCAGCAGCATATCGGCGGTTTTCAGGCACCAGTCATCGCCATCCTCCTGCAGGCTCCTGATGATTTCCTCGACCGAGAACTGGCCGAAATGATGATCGATCTGTTTCAGGCGGTCGATGATCGGGGCATCGCCGGGATGATCGGAAAACCGGCCGATGATCACATCAATCTCATGATGGATATTATCCGTATAGTCGGCGGCAACCAGCGCCGCCTCCAGACTTTTAAGCTTTTCCGACGGCACATGGGAATTGGAAATGCCGAGAAAGACGGCGTCGTCCGCTTTCAGCCGGGCCCCAGTCAGGCCCACATACATGCCCGTCTCACCGGGGCAGCGCGGCAGAAAATACGATCCGCCCACATCGGGAAACAGGCCAATGCCCGATTCCGGCATGGCAAACAGGGTCCGTTCCGTGGCGACGCGATGGCTGCCATGTACCGAGACGCCAACCCCGCCGCCCATGACAATGCCATCGATAAAGGAGATATAGGGCTTATGGAAATGCTTGATACGGGCGTTGAGCAGATACTCATCGCGGTAGAAATGATAGGGATAGTCGGCGCCTTTGCGGCCCTCTTCATACAGCTTGATGATATCACCGCCGGCACAAAAGGCACGATCCCCCGCCCCTTCCACCAGCACCAGCTTGACGGTCGGATCTGTATCCCATTCCGCCAGCTTGGCATCCAGCGCCAGACACATTTCATGGGTCAGCGCGTTCAGCGCGTGTGGCCGGTTCAACGTGACCATGCCCACGGATCCTTGCAGGCGGAAAATAATTTCGTCTTGTTCGGTCATGATCAGCCCTTGCCCTGTCCGTCTTTCAGTTTGCGGGCGATGACCACCCGCATAATCTCGTTGGTGCCTTCGAGGATCTGGTGCACCCGCGTGTCGCGGACAAACCGTTCCATGGGGAAATCCCGCAAGAAACCGTAGCCGCCATGCAGCTGCAGCGCATCATTGCAGATATCAAAGCCGGCGTCGGTGGCATAGCGCTTGGCCATGGCACAATAGAGCGTGGCTTCCGGGTCCTTCGCATCGAGCTTGGCCGCCGCCTGGCGGATCATCAGGCGCGCCGCCTCCAGCTCCGTCGCCATGTCGGCAAGCTTGAACTGCACCGCCTGGAACTCTCCCACCGGTTTGCCGAACTGCTTGCGTTCCGCCGTATAATTCTGGGCACTTTCAAGGCAGGCACGCGCCGCGCCGATGGAACAGGCTCCGATATTAAGCCGTCCGCCGTCCAGTCCCTGCATGGCGATTTTGAACCCCTCGCCTTCCGCCCCCACCAGATTCTCAACGGGAACCCGGCAATCATCGAACTGGACCTGGGCCGTTGGTTGGGAATTCCAGCCCATTTTCCGCTCCTGCGCCCCGAAACTGAGACCTGGCGCATCGGCAGGTACGGCTATGCAGCTGATCCCGCCCGGCCCGTCGTCACCGGTCCGCACCATGGTCACATAGACATCACTATGGCCACCACCGGAAATAAACGCCTTGGCGCCGTTGAGGATATAATGATCGCCGTCGCGCACGGCCCTGGTCCTGAGCGCCGCCGCATCGGAACCGGAGCCCGGCTCCGTCAGGCAATAGCTGGCGACATAGTCCATGGAGGTCAGTTTGGGGACGAATTTTGCCCGGACTATATTGGATCCAAACCGGTCAATCATCCAGCTCGCCATATTATGGATGGAGATAAAGGCCGCCGTTGATGTGCAGCCCGCGGCCAGCTCTTCAAAGATAATGGCCGAGTCCAGCCGGCCCAGCGCCGATCCGCCATGCTCCTCCCCCACATAAATGCCGCCAAAACCCAGTGCTGCGGCCTGCCGCATTTCATCAATGGGAAAGATTTTTTCCTCGTCCCATTTTTCCGCGTTGGGGGCGAAAACATCTGTTGAGAAGGCGCGCGCCATGTCGCGAAACGCAGCCTGATCCTCGGTAAGATTAAAATCCATGTCGGTACGCCTTTTATCAACCCTTTCCCTTTGATACGTCGTCCCCGGAAAGATGTCAATAATATACCAAACGACCGTTAGGTTTAATTATTTGCAGGACCCCGCATCACGCTATAATATGCCAGCCAGCAACCACCCGAATACAGACAACAGGATACACCGCCCCATGAAAACCCCGACGCCTGCTTTTCCGCGCACCCGTATGCGCCGTGTCCGGAAAACCGATTGGTCCCGACGGCTGGTGGCGGAAAATACCCTGACACCGTCCGACCTGATCTGGCCGGTTTTTGTTCATGAGGGTGAAAACCTGGCTGTAGAGATCCCTTCCATGCCCGGCGTCAAACGGTTGAGCGTCGATTTACTGGTCATCGCCGCGAAAGAGGCCTTTAATCTTGGTATTCCCGTGATTGCCCTGTTCCCGGCGGTGGAACAGCATCTGAAATCCGATGACGGCCGGGAGGCTCATAATCCGGACAATATCATCTGCAAAGCCATCCGTGCCCTGAAAGACGCCGTTCCGGAAATGGGCGTTCTGTGCGATGTCGCCCTTGACCCCTTTACCCTCCATGGTCAGGACGGCCTTGTGGAGAATGGCTATGTGGTCAACGACCCCTCGGTTGAAGCCCTTATCCGCCAGACCCTGAACCAGGTCGAAGCGGGCTGCGATATCATTGCCCCGTCGGATATGATGGATGGCCGGATCGGGGCAATCCGCGACGCCCTTGAGATCGAGGGGCATATCAACACGTCGATCATGTCCTATGCCGCGAAATACGCCTCGGGGTTTTATGGCCCCTTCCGGGATGCGGTTGGATCAACGGGTAATCTTGGAACCAGCGACAAGCGGACCTATCAGATGAACGCCGCCAATAGCGATGAAGCCATACGTGAAGTTGCCCTCGATATCAATGAGGGGGCGGATATGGTGATGGTCAAACCGGGCATGCCGTATCTCGACATCTGCCGGCGGGTCAAGGATACGTTCGCAATTCCCACCTTCGCCTATCAGGTATCGGGGGAATATGCCATGCTCAGTGCCGCGGCCCAAAACGGCTGGCTGGAGCGGGACAAGGTCGTCATGGAGAGCCTTCTCGGGTTCAAACGGGCGGGCTGTGACGGCATCCTGACTTACTTTGCCGTGGATGCCGCCCTGCATTTACAAGGCTAAAGCGGACTAACGGCCGCCGGATACATCAAGCAAAGCCCCGGTGGTGTAAGACGCCTCATCGGACATCAGCCACAGAGCCGCGCTGGAGATTTCTTCCGGCTCGCCGGCCCGTTTCATGGGGATCATGCCTTTCACCCGCTCGATCCGGCCGGGCTGGCCACCGCTGGCGTGAATGTCCGTGCGAATAACGCCGGGCCGTACGGCATTGACGCGAATACCCTCTTCCGCCAGCTCCTTTGACAGCCCCAGGGTCATGGCATCAATGCCGCCCTTTGATGCCGCATAATCCACATATTCACCGGGACCGCCCAGGCGCGCCGCCACGGACGAGATATTGACGATGGACCCGCCGTCTCCGCCATGCAAGGTTGACATGCGCTTGATGGCCTCGCGGGCGCATAGAAAGGGCCCGGTCAGGTTGATGGCAAACATTCGCGTCAGCCGGTCCGCGGTCATTTCATCCACCCGCGCCTTCACGTCAACCACGCCGGCATTATTGACCAGTGCATGTAACGGCGCCAATTCCCGGTCAACCAGGGCAAACATCGCCAGAATATCCGCTTCAACCGACATGTCGCCCTGCACCGCAAGAGCCCGGCCTCCGGCATCGGTAATCTGCTGGACAACATCTGCCGCAGCTTCCTTGTTGCCAAGATAATTAACACAGACGTCATAGCCTTTTTCAGCCGCGCCCAAGGAAATGGCGGCGCCGATACCGCGGCTGCCCCCTGTTACAATGACTGTCTTATGCATTTAATTCCCTCCAAGCGCCTGTTCCATATCTTCAATAAGATCCTGTACATTTTCAATGCCAATGGACAAACGCAGCAGATCCGGCGGACAGGGTGTTCCCTCGCCTTCAATACTGGCCCGATGTTCCACAAGGCTTTCAACACCTCCCAGAGACGTCGCCCGTTTAAACAAATCCAGTTTGGCCGCCGCCGCCATGGCCGCTCCCTCGCCGCCCTTGATACGCACGCTCAGCATCCCGCCAAACCCGCCGGTCATCTGGCGGGCGGCGATCTCATGCCCCGGATGCGACGGCAATCCCGGATAAAGAACTTCTTCAACGCCCGAATGGGTATGAAAATGCCGGGCCAAAGTCAGGGCATTTTCCGACGCCCGCTGCACCCTCAAGGAAACCGTCCGCATGCCGCGTAACAGCAACCAGGCCTCGAACGGGCCAAGAACGGCACCGCCGGCATTGCGATTAACCTTCACTTTTTCCCAGAAATCATCGTCTTTTTTGGTTATCAGAGCCCCGGCAAGCACGTCGGAATGTCCGTTAAGATATTTCGTTGCCGAATGCATGACAATATCGGCACCCCAGGATAAAGGCTGTGTCAGCAAGGGAGTTGCAACCGTGTTGTCAACGGCAAGGCAGGCTCCGGCTTCGGCGGCAACCTCGGCCCAGGCGGCAATATCATCGATAACCCAGGTTGGGTTGGCCGGCGTCTCCAGCCATAGAAGTTTGGTTTTCCCGGGAAGGACGGCGGCTTTCAACGCCGCCACATCGCCGTTCGGCACAAATGACATGTCGATGCCCCAACTGGCCCCAACGGTCACCAGCCATTTACGGAGCGACCAATACATGACTTGTGGCGCAATCATGTGATCACCGGGACGGAGCGATTGAATAACGGCGAGCGCGGCGGACATACCCGAAGAAAATAAAAGCGCGTCGGATCCTTGCTCCAATTCACACAGGATTTTTTCGGGTTGATCATAGTTCGGGTTGTGGTCACGGCTATATACTCGGCCTGACGGATAGTCGCCGTCCGGCTCCCGTTCATAAGTCGTGCTTGGAAAAATCCCCGGAATCACACCTTTGTGGCTTTCCTCAAGCCATCCTAACGCCTGCGCGGTCACGGTGTCCGGATTTAATTGTTTTTTATTGTCTGTCACAAAAAACCTCACTTCGTTACAACACTTTAAAGACGTATTGAATTTATATATATACTCTAATTACGAATATATACTGGACGGGCAGATGACATTGATCACCACCATAACTAACACCTTGAACACGGAGCGCCAAAAGAAGAATCTATTGCCGCTGACACTCGATAAGCGCCTCATGGAAACCGCTCAGCAGCATGCTGAATTCATGGAAAAGAAGCAAGCCTTAACCCATTCCGGCGCCAAAATACTCACCCTCCATCCGGCGCTCTCCAGTCCGGTTCAGGCGTCGGAGATTGCCGATAGAATTCGGGCAACCGGTTACCTGTTTTCCGTGGCTGCTGAAAATATAGCGCTCGGTGCTGTTGATGCAGCGGGCTTGATCCGTCTTTGGATGAACAGTCCGCCGCACCGTGACAATATTCTAAATACCCATATTACCAATATGGGTATTGGTTTTTCGGAACCAGGGCGTCCGGAAACAGATATCCTGCGCTATTGGTCGCTGTCCCTGGCGGCACCGATAAAAACGGTTCCCTAGCCAGGGACTGGGTTATTTCTGCAGAGCCCGCAAACGACGAACCAGGCTTGAGGTATCCCAGCGATTACCCCCCATATTCTGAACATCAGAATAATACTGATCCACCATTGCCGTGTTCGGCAAGCTCGCCCCGATCTGGTCGCTGGTGCTGAGGCAGATCCCCAGATCCTTGCGCATCCAGTCAACGGCAAAGCCGAATTCAAACTCATCGGCAATCATTGTTTTATAGCGATTTTCCATCTGCCAGCTCTGTGCTGCGCCCTTGGAAATCACTTCTATGACTTTTTCGGCATCAAGCCCGGCTTTTTGCGCAAAATGAATACCTTCGGACAATCCCTGGACCACACCGGCTATGCATATCTGATTGACCATCTTTGTTAGCTGTCCCGCCCCGACATCGCCCAGCAGCATGCAGGCTTGAGAATAGGCATCAATTGGTGTTTTCGCCCGGTCAAAATCCGCTGTACCGCCACCGCACATGACGGTCAGCACGCCGTTTTCCGCACCGGCCTGCCCGCCGGACACCGGTGCATCCACAAAGCCAATGCCATCTCCCCTGGCAATTTCCGCCAGTTCCCGCGCCACCTCAGAGGAGGCCGTGGTGTGATCGATAAAGACCGATCCGGCGTCCATACCCGCAAAAGCCCCGCTGTCCCCAAGAACGACACTGCGTAAATCATCATCATTGCCAACGCAGGCCATCACGAATTCCGCGCCGGATGCCGCAGCAGCAGGTGTGTCAGCCGCCGTGCCACCATAGTCGGAAACCCACTGATCGGCCTTCGCCTTAGTTCGATTGTAAACGGTCACGTCATAACCGGCTTTTTGCAGAAATCCTGCCATTGGATATCCCATGACGCCCAACCCGATGAATGCAGCTTTCGTTCCCATCTTTTGTCTTCCCTGATTTTAAAGTCGTTATTAAGTCGCGCCCGCGAAACCTGTCAGGTCATTGACCTGCTAGAAAGTGTGATATTGCCCTTTGTGAAACAGCAATGCCTGATCCTCTTCTCCAACCACGACATTTGTCACCCGGCAGATAAAAACGGAGTGATCACCGGCGTCATGAACCGCATGTGTTTCACATTCAAAAACAGACAAGCTGCCCTCGAACACCGGGCACCCGTTCTCCCCCAAATGAAAATCAATGCCTTCAAACCGATTGTCCCGCGCCATGGAAAACCTGTCCGACAGTTGCCGTTGTGCCGGCGTCAGGATATTGACCGCGAATTTGCCCGAAATCATAAACTCCTGACAATGTCCGCCAACCCGCGCCAGGCTGAACAGGACCAGCGGTGGATCAAGCGAGACCGAGCTAAAGGAATTTATCGTCACGCCGAGTGGCTCGTCATTGGCATTCTTTGCCGTGACAACTGTTATCCCAGTTGCAAAGCAGCCCAGCGCATTCCTAAATTCTTTTGCATCAAATGTCATTTTACGCGACCAAGATTGCTACTTACCTAAACCCTGCTCCCTAGCATACGGAAGCGGCGCGCACTTTCCCATAGATAACAGACAAAATCATCCCTTTTCTTCGTCTTCGCCTGTCATTAAAGGGGGTGATAAATTTAATCCAGACGAGGGAATTCACCATTCGCTAAAAACTTCGTAAAATTACACACGCTTTATTAACCATTTTCCATAAAAATCGGGAACGCAATATATGTGCGTAAAAGTAAAGGTTTTCTCGAGAATGTTTTGGATTATTGGCATTGTTGTTACATTTGGCTCTGTTGCCGGTGGGTATGCCCCCCATGGCAGCTTCGCCGTGCTATTCCAGCCGCTTGAATATCTTATTATTCTGGGCGCAGCGCTTGGCGCCTTTTTACAGGCAAACCCTAAATGGGTTATCATGGGCGTCGCGAAATCCATGGGTAAACTCATCAAGGGCGCCCCATACACCAAGCAATCCTATTCGGAATTGCTGACTTTGATGTATGCCATCTTCAAGCTCTCGAAGACAAAAGGCATGATCGCCCTGGAGCCGCATATCGAGAACCCGGCCGAAAGTGCCCTCTTCCAGCATTTTCCCAGCTTTCTGAAAAATCATCACGCGCAGGATTTCATGTGTGACTACCTGCGGCTCATGACCATGGGCACGGAAAACCCGCATGAACTTGAAGCCCTTATGGAACAGGATATCGAAACACATCATAATGAAGGCCATGCCATCTCGGGCTCCGTGACGGCTTTGGGCGAAGCCCTTCCCGCCTTTGGTATTGTTGCGGCGGTTCTGGGCGTGATCGTGACAATGGGGTCCATTGCCGAACCTCCCGAAGTCTTGGGTGGTTTGATCGCCGCCGCTTTGGTGGGAACGTTTTTCGGTATTTTCGTGGCCTATGGCATGTTTTCCCCCATGGGAAAAAACCTGGAACAGTTTACCGACGCGGATTCAAAATACTACGAATGCATGAAGCAGGGCTTGCTGGCGCATCTGCAGGGTTATGCCCCGGCGGTCTCCGTCGAGTTTGCCCGCAAGACCCTTTACAATCATGAACGGCCGACTTTCGTTGAGGTGGAAGAAGCCTGCAATGACGCCCCGACAGTTTAACATTTTTTTGCGGAAATTCAGGTTCTGAACCATGGCCGATGATGCTGTCCCCATAATCATTAAAAAAGTCAAGAAAGGCGGGCATGGCGCCCATGGTGGCGCCTGGAAGGTTGCCTATGCGGATTTCGTGACGGCGATGATGGCGTTTTTCCTGCTGCTTTGGTTGTTGAATGTGACAACGACAGAACAAAAAGAAGGACTGTCCGACTATTTTGCCCCAACAACCTCCAGCCTCAGCCAGTCCGGCGCGGGCGGCATGCTTGGCGGCCGGAGCATGCAGGTCGATGGCGCCCGCCTGTCGGATACGGGGTCGCCCTCCGTGGTTTCCAGCATACAACCGCCTGAACAGGGTAAAAAAGAGGATGGGGAAGCCGCCAAAACCCGCGAGATGGAAGAAGCTGAACTGCTGGCCAAACTGGCAAAGATCGAAGAAGCCAGCTTCGATCAGGCAAGAGATGAAATTCGGCAAGCCATAGCAAAGGATCCCCAGCTTTCCGGTCTGCAAGATAACATCATCATCGATATGACACCGGAAGGGTTGCGCATTCAGATCGTCGACCAGTTTAACGAAAGCATGTTTGAAAGTGGCAGTTCGAAGATTACTGGCCGTGTCCGCAATCTGATTTCAATGATTGCAAAATCCATTGCAGAACTCCCGAACAGTCTTTCCATTAGTGGTCATACGGACAGCTCTTCCTATAATGGCAGCGACTACGGGAACTGGGAATTGTCGTCTGATCGTGCCAATGCCAGCCGGCGCGCATTGCTTGAGGGCGGATTATCGTCCGACCGCATTGAAAAAGTGGCCGGGCGCGCAGATACCGACCCGTTGATTGCGGATGATCCTTCCAATCCCGGTAACCGGCGTATCAGCATTATCCTTTTGCGGGAGACACCGGTGCTGCCAAAAAACTTGAAGTGATCTAGATTTTCCAGATCAACAGCTGTGTCTTGCGGCCGTCCTTCACGGTGATGATCTTGTCGGGCTTTTGATCCGGTACCGCGAAACTGTTGCTGATGAACAAGCTTCCGGGTTTCAGTTCTTCCTGTGCTTTGGCAAATAGCCGCGCCATGGGGACAGGGGACAAGAAACAATATACCACGTCGAACTCAGACAAATCTTCCTTCCAGATATCGCGAAACCTGAACTCCAGGTTGTCTTTGCCATGGAGTTTGCGTAAGCACCAGGAAAAAATAAAGGGCAGAGGTGCTGATTCCACCCCGTAAAAACGGCTTTCAGGGGAGCGGCTTGCCAGATATCGTAATGTCCCACCAAGGCCACTGCCAAGATCAACAAACCTGATGCTCTTTTTATTAGGAAGTAACTTTAATAAAGCCGCAGAAGTTTCTGTGTTTGTGAGATAAAGCGGGACCCGGTTTGAAGCGACATTCCAGAATACAAGCACCAGTAAAATCAAGATAACCGGATAAATCCACATGGGCAGGCCCAGTCCGAGGGCAAGGATCACCAGCGGGGGAGCCACACATTGGCCAATTACCCATCCCCAGCCAAATTTGAAATATTTGGTAACGGTCGCCGCGATTAATCCCTGGGCGGACATTTGCCAGAAAAGAGGAACACCATACCCGACCAAGGCGTTCACAGTCGGCATGGCCAGGTACAATCCCCCGAAGACAACAGCCTGAATTGCCAGGATGGCAAAAATGGGCGGCCGGTTTGCTGTGGTCATGGTCTTGATTAACGTGCGGCTTGGGTGTGGCCGGCAGGAACATCTTCCTTGATCGGCCAGTGAAGAAGGCCCGAAATCAGCCCCAAGGCGACACTCAACCACCAGATCACATCGTAGGATCCGTACATGTCATAGGCGACCCCGCCCAACCAGGCGCCTAGAAAGGCGCCCATTTGATGACCAAAGAAAATGAAGCCAAACAACGTCGTCATATATTTTGCCCCATACAAGCTGGCGACCAATCCGGACGTAAGCGGGACAGTGGAGAGCCATAACAACCCGAGAATACCGGAGAAGATGACCACCGTCACCGGGGTCATCGGCACAATGATAAAGCAGACGAACAGGGCTGCCCGGGCAAAATAAAGATAACTCAGGAGGAATTTTTTCGTATATTTACCGCCAAGATATCCGGCTGCCAGCGACCCGACCACATTGAACAATCCAACGATTGAAAGCGCCATTGCACCGTAACTTGCAGCCATTCCCTGATCTACCAGGTAAGAAGGTAAATGAACGGCGAGAAAGGTGACATGAAATCCGCAGACAAAAAAGCCGGCGAACAGGAACCAGTAACTTTTACTGCTGGCGGCTTCGCGGATGGCTTCGGATATACTGCCAGCACCGGAAGCGCCGCTGTCTTCCGCTTTGCCCCGGACCCCCATTGATGCCGGAATAACAATGAATGTGCATATGGCAATCAACACCAGTGCCGTCGACCAACCATAACTGGACAGGAAGGCCTGACCCAATGGCAGCATCAGGAATTGCCCCAAACTGCCCGCGGCACCGACAATCCCCAGCGCCATTGAGCGCTTCTCTTCAGATACCGCGCGTCCTACGGACCCCATAACGACGCCAAAACCGGTGCCCGCCAGCCCCAATCCAACCATCAAGCCGGCAGACAGGTGTAATTCCGTTTGCGAAGATGTTTGCGACATCAGGAAAATACCGCCCGAATAAACCAGACCGGAAACCAGCAGTGTTTTTCCGGACCCATATTTATCGGCAATCATTCCGGCGAACGGCTGGGAAAGACCCCATACCAGGTTCTGGATGGCCAGCGCCAGGCCAAAAATCTCCCGGCCCCAGCCCATATCCGTCGAAACCGGCTCCAAAAACAAGCCGAAAACCGCTCTTGAACCCATGGCGACAAGGCTTATGAGGCCGCCTGCGATGATAAGAATGAGAAATGACCTGGACTGCATTTATCCGTCTCCGGCTTACGTTTTTTGCTATTCTGATTTGCCCAATTCATCATTGGATGATTGTAATTGTCTCATCAAGTACCATTTATTACTAGAATGCGGTACCAATTGTTTTCTGCAAGAAAAGGATTTATGGCAACGTGAAAGAGTCAAACGGCCCCCTAATTGAGCTAAGTTCCCTGGAAAACTCTGGTAATACACAAGAGGCAAAACAAACATCTTACGCGAATTCTTTAAATCCTGATGACTTCGAGAGTATTCGGCTTCGACGCATATTTGCGTATTTCATCGATGTGGTTTGCATCGCCATCGTTACTGTAATAGCAATTTTTATCTCAACCATCCTTGGGATCATCAGTTTCGGCATTCTAACCCCGCTTTTGGTAATCGTTCTGGCTCTTATCCCGCTCGCCTATCATACATTTCTTGTGGGGAGCGACTGGAACGCGACCCTCGGTATGCGGTTTATGAATATCCGCATGGAGCTTGATACTGGCGGTGATCCCGATTACATGACTGCCTTTCTTCAGGTAGCTCTGTTTTATTTTTCCGTTGCGGTTACCTCATCCCTGATTTTGCTGGTATCCTTGTTTAACCCAAGAGGGCGATGCCTGCATGACTATGTCACCAGCACAATAATCCGCCGTATTCCCCTATCATCCTAGCGCATCCCGCAGCTGGTAATATTTCATCGCGAGAGACAACAGCGGAACCCGCAGCGCTGTCCCCCCAGGAAAGGGTTTGTGGGGAATTCGGCTGAACACGTCCAGGCGTTCCATTTCACCGCTAACCGCCTCTGCCAGTATCCGGCCGGCAATGGCCGATAAAGGCAGCCCCTGCCCCGAAAATCCGTGGGCGTAATAAATATTTTGCCCAATTCGGCCGATATCGGGCAAACGATGTCGGGTTACGGCGACTTTCCCGCCCCAGGCAAACTCGACCCTCACATCTTCAAGCTGAGGAAATGTCCGTAACATATGATGCCGGAGCACGTCTTCGGGACGCTTGAGATGCCGCCCCGCATAATCACGCCCGCCATACAGCAAACGATGATCCGCAGACATACGAAAGTAATCCAGGTTAAAATCGGTATCGGAAACGCAAGCCTCGGTTTTCAGGATTGTTCGTGCCCGGTCGGCGGATAACTTCTCTGTCGCAATAATATAGCTGCTTACCGGGATTATTCTGGCGTCCAATCCGGCATTCAAACCGTTCATATAAGCATTGCCGGCCAAAATAACCGAAGAGGCCGTAATTTTACCGCCAGCGGCTTTTAGAACAGGCTTTTTCCCCTCAACGAGCTCCAGTGCTTTTGAATGTTCAAATATCTGCACACCGGCGGCTGCCGCCGCCCGCGCCAAACCCAAGGCGTAATTGAGCGGATGTAAATGACCGCCCTGATAATCCAGTAAACCCGCCTTGTATCGCGTTGTCCCTACATAATTGGGGAGATCAGCCCCGCTGATCCATTCATACCCCTGAAAATCAAAGTTATCCTGACAGAAGGCCATTTCCCGCAACAACCAGTCGCGATGGCTATTCTTTGTCGCGGCATAAAGCTCGCCTTCCTTGAGATCACACTTGATCTCATGATCCGCAATACGGTTTTTCAGGATGCCGGTCGCCTCGACGGACATAGCCCATAATTTCGCACTGTCATCGATACCAACCAGCCGGGTGGTTTCAATCATGCCGGGCTGATAGCCGGTAGCGATTTGGCCGCCGTTGCGGCCCGAAGCACCCCACCCCACCGATTGCGCCTCAAGCACGGCAACCGAATACCCTCTTTCTGCCAACTCAAGGGCACTCAGCAAACCGGTATATCCGCCGCCGACAATACAAATATCGACGCTAACATCTTGATCAAGAGATGAAAATACCGTCGCCGAATGTGCGGTTGCTTGATAAAAATTGCTGTCCATCAAAAAATTATTTTCACAGGTAACTTCATTACTTTCCAACTCCGCGCTTGCAAGATTCCGTTCAATCCTCATGATATAGAATAATGGGGCGGCCACAGGCTTAGGTTTTACCCTGACACAAAATTACGGCAAGGAATTAATGAACACTCCATGGTAATAGTTGAATCAACTCTGCATATCTGGATTCTTCTCGCTTTCATTGCCGTTGCTATTGTCGCTTTTGCCAGCGAACGCATTGAGCTCGAAATATCCTCCATCGGCGTCATTGCCGGCCTTCTACTCTTGTTCCATTTCTTTCCGTTGGAAAATAACGATGGAGATATTCTTCTAACTGCCGCTGATATACTGGCAGGTATTGGTGATCCGGCACTTATCACCGTCTTGTCGTTACTCGTCGTTGGTCAGGGTATCGTTCGAACAGGCGCTCTGGATCAGCCGATCCGGCGATTGGTAACTTTGCGCCGGCATCACCCGGTTCTGGCGATCGCTGTAGTTCTGACAACCGTGCTGATAATCAGCGCCTTCATGAACAACACCCCCGTGGTGGTAATTTTTATTCCCCTGATGACAGCTCTGGCGGAGCGGCTTCATCGCTCAACCTCCACCTTGATGATCCCGCTAAGCTATGCATCGATTCTCGGAGGCATGACAACCCTGATCGGCTCGTCGACAAATCTTCTGGTCATGGCTGCGGCAGTTCAAGCAGGATTGCCCGAGCTGTCCTTTTTCCAGTTTACGCTGCCCGGTGCCGTGCTGGCATTTTTCGGGCTTTTATACGCCTTGATTATTATTCCCCGCATTCTTCCCAATCGGGCCTCCATCACCGGCGAAGTTGTCGATATCTCCGGCAAGCAGTTTATCGTTCAAATGGAAATTGCCGCGGACAGCCCCCTGGTAGGTGAAGGGGCCTTGATGGGC
Source organism: Sneathiella marina (assembly GCF_023746535.1). GTDB lineage: Bacteria > Pseudomonadota > Alphaproteobacteria > Sneathiellales > Sneathiellaceae > Sneathiella > Sneathiella marina. The sequence continues at coordinate 2,735,455 of NZ_CP098747.1, forward strand.
CAGTTCCCGAGTTTGCGAAACATAACGGTCCGGTTCATTCAGCGGGGTGAGCATGTCCTGCTCCCGCCCTTTGATAACATTTCCCTGCGACCTTCAGATGCCGTCATTTTTGCCGGCACCCGTAAATCCATCACTGAAGCCTTTGCCGACAATCCGCAAATGCTTCAGGGTCTGCTAAATCCAGAAGAAACGGAAGACCCAACACCGTCTGACCTTAAACCCGCTCAGGAACAAACCCTGGCGGAAGCCGTTGTGGCACCGGCGTCGCGAATGATCGGTCGCGCATTATATCAAGTGAGTTTTCACTATCGGACAAAATGCGTGGTCGTCGGCATTCAACGGCGATCGCGCATGATCAGAACAAGCCGTATGACGGATATTCGGCTTGAGGCCGGGGACGTTTTGCTCATACTCGGAGACCGTGCGGATATTATGCGAATCCGGAGTAATCCGGACGTTTTACTTCTTGAATGGTCGGCAAAAGAGCTTCCGGCAACGGCCCTCGCCTGGCGGGCAAGAATTATTTTTGGCCTGGTTGTTCTTTCTGCCGCAACAGGCGTATTGCCGATTGTCGTCGCAGCAGTTGCCGGAGCCGCGGCCATGGTTGTCTCCGGTTGCCTCAATATCTATCAGGCGAGCCGCTCTATTGACCGTAGAATACTGCTTTTGATCTGGGCTGCCCTTGGCCTTGGAGCGGCCATGCAGGCAACAGGCGGGGCAAGCTATATCGCTCATGGTGCGTTATCTTTGCTGATGGGCGCCGGCCCACCGGTCATCCTGTCCATCTTCTTTTTGATAGTCGCCATCTTCACCAATATCCTGAGCAATAATGCAACAGCCGTTTTGTTCACACCCGTCGGCATAAGCCTTGGAATAGAGCTGGGCGTGGATCCGATGATTTTTGTCTATGCCGTAATATTCGGCGCAAATTGCTCCTTTGCCACGCCCATGGGGTATCAGACGAATCTGTTGGTCATGGGCCCCGGCCATTATAAATTTGTAGATTTTCTGAAGGCTGGGGGACCATTGGTTATCCTTCTGTGGATCGTATTTTCGTTTTTAGCCCCTTTTTATTATGGATTGATGTGAATTATGGAGATTTCTGCAGCTGCCCTATTTGATAAAACGAGAAATCGCGTTACCCTTATTTAAACTGGTTCAATAGCAGCAAAGGCATTCAAATGAAGCGCGTGGAGATTCCCTCCCGATTCTTCTTTTCAACACCTCCCGCACCCTGCCCTTATCTTGAAGATCGGCTGGAGCGGAAAGTTGTGACGTTGCTTGCTGGCGAGGATCCAGATCACCTCCATAACACGTTAAGTCATGCCGGCTTCAGGCGGAGCCAGGACCTGGCATATCGACCCGCCTGCGATGGATGTGACGCCTGCATCCCGATCCGGGTCAACGCAAAAGAATTTCACCTGAAAAAGTCCTTTCGCCGCGTCTGGCAGGCGAACAGGGATTTGAAGGTTGCCGAAATTCCGACGACAGCAACACAAGAGCATTTCGCCTTATTCCATAATTATCTCCAGTCGCGCCATTCGGATGGCGGCATGGTTGATATGGATTTTGATGATTATCAGGCAATGATTGAAGACAGTCCTGTCAAATCTCAACTGGTTGAGTTTCGCAAATTAGACGGCAGCCTGTATGCGGTCAGCCTGACAGATGTGATGGAAGATGGCCTTTCCCTCGTCTACAGCTTCTTTGCCCCGGATGAAGATAAACGCAGCCCGGGGACCTATCTGATCCTGTGGCATATCCTGCAAGCCCGGTACCGGCAATTGCCGTTTGTTTATCTGGGCTACTGGATCGAACAAAGTCAGAAAATGTCGTATAAACAACGGTTCATGCCGTCAGAAATACTGACCCGCAATGGCTGGGAGCCATTATCCCCCACGCTCAAATAAACACTCGATAAACTATCCGTATTCGCCCCGGGCTTATGCCGGAATTTGCGGAACCATGAGGCAGCGCAAGCTACTCACAATTCCGCAATCCTTAAGTGTTTCCCTAGAAATTATGGGAAATATCCTTATGGCCAGAGCGACAACCAGCAACGAATAAAGCCTGTTCCTTGGTCATTTTTGTCTGCAACCGAACGCCAAGGGTCCCCAGCATTTGCTCAGCATAGGTTTCCAGACCGCTTAACAGATTAACCCCGGCCTTTTCACGCCATGCAAGCTGGGTGTCGTATTTCTTGACGACCTTATCCATCTCTTTCACGGCTTTATCAATTTTCGGGGTTTTTGCCTTGAGGGGGCGACGGACTTTCGACAGTCCGGACCGGATTTCGTCGGCACCGGTAACATCATTGAACCGTTTCGTCAGGGCCTCAACCTCTGGAACCAATTCCGCCGGTTCCTTCACCAGCAACTCTTCCTTCAGTTTCATCAGGTCCGCCTGCAACGCTGCGAATGCGTCGTTACTCCGCAAGACGTTCATGAAATCTTTCACGGTCGAGTAACCACTGTCAGATGCCCGGCGGAATTGCAGCCTTAATGTGGATTCGTCCTTCAACGATTTTCTGAAATCATTGTAAACGCCATCCCACTCGGCAGGTATTTTCGCGACAAGAGCATCTCGCTCCGACTTCAACTCCAGAATGTCGTCTTCAAGCTTCTTCTTTTGAACGGCCTGGTCTTCACTGCGCATACGGCCAACCAGTGTGTCATTCTCTTCGATTTCCGCTTCAATTTTACGCACATCATTCTCGAGTTTTCTGACGACCCTTTGCATTGGAACAAATCCGTCTTTCTTCTGCTCGACAACGCCTTCCGCTTCAAAAGCCTGTTTCAGCAAGCCGGGCGCGCTTTCCGCCGCGTCAAAACTTTTCGTCAACGCAGAGGCGGTACGCTTCGGAAGATAACTCAGATTCAGGCCACGCACCGCAGCCAGCGTACTGGCGAATTCTGCCTCAGTCGCAGTGAACTGGTCCGCAATATATTTTTCAACGCAATATTCCAGTCGCGGGTTACGCGGTGGCGGTGCGGTTTCTGCCGTTAAGGAAGTCCGGTTAGGCAGATAATTGACCAATTGCGGGTACAATCCAACAACAACAAGCGCGATTAACTGCAAGGTAATAAAGGCGATAACACCTTTGTACATCTCAATCGTCTTAACAATTGGCGGGGCGACACCTCGTAAATAAAATAACGCGAAACCAAAGGGCGGCGTCAGGAAGGAGGTCTGGATATTCAATCCGATCATCACACCAAGCCAAACGGCGGTTATGTTCGCCGACGGATCAGCAAGCAAAATTGGCGCCACGATCGGCACAACAACAACAGCAATTTCAATGAAATCCAGGAAGAAACCCAGAACAAAGATCACAGCCATAACGATGACAAATTTTGACCAGAAACCGCCGGGCATGCTGTTGAGGAAATCACGAACAAGCTCTTCCCCGCCAAATGCCCGGAAAGCAGCCGTTAACATGGCTGCGCCCAATAGGATGATAAAAACCAAAGACGTGGTCTTTGCGGTTTCGATCATTACTTCCTGAAGCGTGTTATCAATTTTGTAAGCGCGTAAACTACTCCAGATGATGGAGACAATCAGTCCCGCCGTTGCCATTAACCCAAGGGTGACACCAATGGCACTACGGGTGTCCGAAATGGATTTAATATTCGTATCGAAGAAGGCCAGAACAACAAGAATACCTGCGAGAGACAGCAGTCCGAGTATGACCGGCGCAAAGGCGCCTCTTTCGCCTTCTTTCAATCGATACCCTGCCATCAGGATGGCGCCGACCGCGCCGATAGATCCAGCCTGGTTAACCGTCGCAACACCGGCGATGATTGATCCCAGCACGAGGAAAATAAGCCCCAGTGGTGGGAAAAGAGCCATAAACAGCTTGCCGAAAAAGGCACGATCAAAGCTTCCGCCATAGCGTACGGCGGGGGCGGCCTTTGGTCGAATAAAGGCGAAGCCAAGAATAAAGATCATGTAAATGGCGACGAGCAGCAAACCTGGAACAAAGGCACCCAGGAACATTTCACCCGCACTTGTCGAGATCACGTCGAAAGACGACGGCATTGTCAATTCGCCGGTCGCGGATTTATGCAGTGCCTTTCGCGCTGTCCCTGCCTGATCAGTGGCACTCGCCAGCTGATCGGCAAGAATAATCAGGACAATAGAAGGTGGAATAATCTGACCCAATGTCCCTGAAGCGGCGATAGTTCCGGTTGCCAGCGGCCTGGAATAATTATTCCGTAGCATCGCAGGCAATGAAATAAGTCCCATTGCGACAACAGTTGCGCCAACAATGCCTGTGGTCGCTGCCAATAAGGCACCCACAAAAACAACGGAAATACCCAAACCACCCGGAACCGGCCCAAACAACTGCGCCATTGTTACAAGCAGATCTTCAGCGATTTTCGAACGCTGGAGCATAATGCCCATAAAAATGAAGAGCGGGATCGCGATTAGTGTGTCGCGCTCAACCTCCCAATAGACACTCCTCAGGTTGGTGACACCGGCACTTAACCATTGCCATGGCCCCCCTTGATGAAAATAGGCATCAGGATTGCTTTCGAACAGAAACCCGGAAAGCGCCGCCAGCGCGACGGTTACAATTGCAGAGCCCGGCAAGGCGAAAGCAACTGGATACCCCGAGCCTAGAGCAAGAGCCATCAAAAGAATTAGAATAGCGAGAAAAAAGAGTTCCATAGTCTTGCTCTAACCTGCCGTAACGGGGGGTTCATGATCCTCGTGACCCGGTTGTTCTTTGTAATCAGCCACGGCTTCCATCAGATAACTGACAAACTGAATAAGCATTGTCACAGCGAAAACCGCAAGGAATCCGGCCATAAGATATTTCACATACAGCCCGAAGCCCGATTGTGTGACTTCAAAATTTGCGAGTGGGCTGTAAATAATCGCCGCTTTATTTCCCATGCCGACGAACAAGATTGTCCAACAAAGCGTTATCCCGAGAAATAACGTCCCGACGGCATTAACGAAACCCTTGGTTTTCGTCTTGAAACCGGCGTAGAAAACATCCACCCGAACATGGCCTTCTTCCACCAGGGTAAAGGCGCTGGCAAACAGGAACAAAGCGGCATACCAAAACCGAACGAGATCCCCCATAAATGACTGTTCATAGGAAAAGATAAAGCGGGTGATAACAATCGTAAGTTCGGCAAACACCACTAGAAGAGCCAGCCATTGAAACCCGAGTGTTTTGGTACGCAAGGCGAGAAGAATGCTCAACACCATCAACGGAATATGAACCATTGTACCGCGAAATTGCGGGCGCCCCAGATCCGAGGCCAGCTGATCCCCTACCACGGAGGACAATATTCCTTCAACGCGGAGAAACGAAATTGCCATATCGGCAAGACCAACGAACAGCACAGCCCAAAAAGCGGCGCGCACTAGGAAAGTATTAAATCTTGTAATTGATTTGGCTTCATCTCGAAGGTGACGCCCCGAGGTACGCATGACATAGACGACGGCAAAGACCAGGCCAGCAATATACAGGAATAATTGTATCCATGAATTGGCGCCCGCTCCTTCCGACTTGAAAATCGCACCGATACCCGGCCAGCCCAAAACAAATGTAAGAAAATTATCAAAGAAGTACAGCGGAACCGCTACAAGCATGAACCACCCAAAAATGCGGACTGTCAACTGTAGCCCGCGGCCAGATGCGTATACATCTTCTGCCACTGTCATCTGCATCTCCCAAAGAGGAAGGGGCGAGATGTTGATCCCGCCCCTGTCTTCTGATTAACGATTTTAGCCGTCTATACCAAGAACACGGTTCCGCTGGTTCGAGAAGGCCACTTCGGCAATTCTTGTCCAGCCACCGATTTCCCGGAGGTTCTTTTGGAAGGCATCATTGATCTTCGCTGCAAGCGGGCTGTGATCACGGGTTTCTTCAAAAACCTCGAGAGCAGCTTCAGCAAAGCTGTCATAGATATCGTCGTTAAACTCTTTCAGAATAACGCCATTTTCCGTTACCATTTTGTTCAGGTACGTTCCGTTAAGGGCCATGGCTTCTTCATACTGACCGGCATGTTCTTCCATGCAAGCCGCTGTGATGACAGCTTGTTCCCATTTGGAGAGGCTTTCCCACCATGATTTATTCATGCCGAACGCCAATCCTCCGCCTGGCTCATGCATACCTGGGTAGTAGTAGTATTTCGCTGCTTCATAAAATTTCATGAAGTAATCGTTATACGGACCCACCCATTCCGTTGCATCGATAGCGCCGGAAACAAGGTTTTCATAAATCTGGCCACCTGGAAGAGAAACCGGAGACGCGCCCAATTTAGCCATGACGTCACCGCCCAGGCCAGGAATACGCATCTTCAGACCCTTAAGGTCTTCAGCAGAATTAACTTCCTTGTTGAACCAACCACCCATTTGGGTACCGGTTGCACCGCAAGCCAATGCCTTCAAGCCATATTCACCGGACATTTCGTCCCAAAGGGCCTGACCACCGGCGAATTTAATCCAGGCATTCCACTCTGATGTTGTCATTCCCAAAGGTACAGATGTGAAATATGCAAAGCCAGGATGCTTGCCTTTCCAATAGTAATCAGCAGCAATATATGCTTGCGCATTTCCTGAGGCTACTTCGTCAAATGAATCAAATGCACCAACGCGTTCGCCGGCTGCAAAATATTTCGTTGTCAGCCGACCTTCACTAAGTTCGGTAATCCGGGCTGCAAGACGCTGGGCACTAATGCCAAGTCCTGGAAAGTCCCGTGGCCATGTGGAGACAATTGTCATCTCCTTGCGTTCCTGGGCGATTGCTGGTGCAGCAAACGGTATTGCGGCAGCACCGGCACCTGCAATCGCAGCGCCCGTCAAAAACTTGCGTCGTTCCATAAGATATTTCTCCCATTTTAAGTCAAAGGGCAAAATGGCTCGCCCTCTCTAAATCGTTTTCATATAACAGAATTGTCGCGATAATTTTCGATGCGAATCAATGTAAGCGTCGTCTTTTCTGGTTTATTTGCCAGTAAAATTTCCGCGAGTTCTCCCTGTCGCCCGCATTTTGCAGGAAGATGACTCAAATACAAGGCAAAATTTCACATTCGAAAATAGTGATGTTAAGTACCGTTTCAGTCATTTTACCTAAATAAACGCCCTTAACCGGTTGTAATATATATAATATTTTTCAATGGAAAGGCTGATTTTGGTCAAAATGATGCCTGGCCACAATCGACTTTGCATCCCATGAGCGCAAAATGTCATAGCTGTTGACCTATCAATTGCGACTGTAATGACATCAATAAGTTCACTGATTCCGTTCACTTTTGTATCCCTTGCCGAGACTGTGGATCTTCGCCGCTGTGGTCAAGTTGCGTATTGGGCAGGGCTCCCGTATACATTCGGGTTATGTGTACTGGGCAGTGACGGCTCTTATGAGGGAAATCCAACATTGAATAATCTGGCGCCAATTGCGCGGTCACTCGATACTTTCAGCAAAATTGTGGGCCAATATGTATCCTGGCTCGCTGTTTTCATGGTCTTGGTTCAATTTTCAATCGTGCTGGGCAGATATGTCTTCGGTTTGGGATCCATAGCCGCACAAGAGACGGTTATCTATAGCCACGGCCTGCTATTTATGCTGGGTGCCGCCTACACTTTGCAAAAAGGCGGGCATGTACGCGTTGATATCTTCTACGCGAAAGCCGGCCCGAAACGACAGGCGACCATTGATCTATTGGGAAGCTTGTTTTTGCTCATCCCAGTCAGCATTATTATTCTGCTGGCCAGCTGGAAATATATCTCGGGCTCCTGGCAAATCATGGAAGGATCCGTTGAAAACTCGGGGCTACCTTACGTGTATTTGCTGAAATCAGTGATTATCGTGTTTTGCGGCATGATGATCCTGCAAGGTGTTTCTACTATTCTGCACGCCATCCTCGTTTTGGGCGATAAGGAAGCCATGCCCTCCAATGAAATACAAACGGAGCTTTAGGTATGGCGCTACCTGAATATTTCGCCATCGGCTTGTTTCTACTGGCGATTTTAAGCCTCCTTGCAGGTTTTCCTGTTGCGTTCACACTTGCCGGCTCGGCCTTATTTGTGGCTGCCATTGCCTCACTCACCGGCGCTTTCGAGATCAGCCTGATGGGCGCCATTCCGTCTCGAATTTTTGGCACGGCCATCTGGAACGAAGTGCTTATCGCTGTTCCATTGTTTATCTTCATGGGGTTGATGCTTGAGCGGTCCCGTGTTGCGGCAAGCTTGTTGGAAAATATGGGAATGTTGTTTGGACAGTTGCGGGGCGGGCTGGGGATTTCAGTCTTCATTGTTGGCGCCTTACTTGCGGCTTCCACAGGTATTGTCGGCGCGGCGGTTGTTACCATGGGGCTAATGGCTCTGCCTACGATGCTCAAACACGGTTATGATCCCAAGCTGGCAGCAGGTGCTATTTGCGCATCCGGGACACTGGGCCAGATTATCCCGCCGTCGATAGTCCTGATCATTCTAGGGGAGCAGATCTCCAATGCCTATGTTGCCTCACAAAGCCTGATCGGAAACTGGTCTCCTGAACCGGTTTCCGTCGGCGATTTATTTGCAGGCGCGCTCGTTCCCGGCCTATTGCTGGTCAGCTTATATATACTTTATCAAGTTGGTATTGCCTTTTTCAAACCCCAAAGCTCTCCTGCTCTTCCCGCCGCAGCCGCTAAGGATAACCGGCTTATCTTGAAGTTAATTGGCGCACTTTTCGCCCCTGTCGCGCTGATGTTGGCAGTTCTCGGCTCAATAATAATGGGAGTCGCGACGCCGACCGAAGCAGCATCTGTTGGCGGTGTAGGCGCAATTTTGCTTGCAGGTATTGCGGATAAAGAAAAGCCCGCAGGGTGGATTTATATGGCGGGTGCGTCGGTTCCGGCCCTGCTTCTCATTTCAAATTTTCTGGATTTGCGGATCGATCCTGGTGGAATATCCCAAGAGGCACTTCTCGGGTTATCGTTAGCGGTTCCGTTGATTTTAATCCTCATCGCCGGAATAGGAATTAGCTTGGTCAGGTTATACAGATCCGGGATATTGAAAGAGGTTTGCCTGTCAACCATGCAGATGTCGTCCATGGTGTTTGTTATTCTTATCGGCGCAACACTTTTCAGCCTGGTTTTTCGGGGACTGGGTGGTGACGATATTGTTTATGAGGCGCTAAAAGACCTGCCTGGCGGGAAATACGGTGCCTTGTTTGTCGTGATGCTGGTCATATTCATTCTTGGATTCTTTCTGGATTTTGTCGAAATTACCTTTGTCGTTGTTCCAATAGTCGCCCCGGTTATACTTCTGATGGAAGTGAATCCTATCTGGCTGGGAATACTGATTGCAATGAATTTGCAAACGTCCTTTCTAACCCCGCCTTTTGGTTTTGCGTTATTCTATCTGAGACGGGTTGCCCCGGCGGAAATAACTACCGGAATGATTTACAGGGGCGTTATTCCTTTTGTCCTTATACAGTTAGGCGCGCTCGCCATTCTTGCAGCATTTCCGGCACTCGCGACCTGGCTTCCGGAGAATTTTCTGGGCTCTCAATATTAAAAAAGCCGCGAGTTTCCCCGCGGCTCCTTTAAGTTTATCCGGATCAACGCCGGAATTTTTCAATCAGTTTCCAGGCAATCGGAAGAACCGCTACAGCAAGGGCAATTTTAAGAACTGCACCCGGAAGGAAAGGAAGCATCCCAACTTCAATGGCCTTTTCAAACCCGGTAAACGTAGATAGCCAGGCAATCCCGCCGGCGAAGATAACAACCGTTCCAAGACACATCGCAAGGGCGGTCAGAAAAATTGATTTTCCCCATCCCCTTTCGACAAGCCATCCAACGACCGCTGCGGCGGCGACAAAGGCAAACAAATACCCAGCGGTTGGTCCAACCAGATGAACTGCACTCCCGGCTCCTCCAGCGAATACTGGAAGCCCTGCGGCGCCTTCTGCGAGATAAAGAGCCAGGGTGGCTCCCCCAAGGCGCCAGCCAAAGGCTGCGCCAACCAGCACAACCGCAAAGGTCTGCATCGTCATGGGTACAGGCCATAATGGCACAGTAAGCTGCGCCGAAGCCGCAACCAGAAGGCTGCCGACAATGGCGAGGATGCCCAGCCTAAAAGCCTGCATCGCTTTGGAAGATTTTTCATCTCGCGTCCACAATGCATCAACAAGAATTGCAGAGTTTGTTACAGATGACATTCTAGTTCCTTTCAAAAGACTGTTGCCGTCAATGCGACAACGGGCTTTATCTAGCGGAATAGACGCGTAAATACAATAAAAATATACTAATATAAGTAGTATTTATTTGCTGATTTTCTTTTTCATTTTCCTGAAATCAAAGATACCCGGCTGTTCCAGCGGATTTACCCCTGATTCAAAAATCTGGGTTTTTTGAATTTTCTGTGTGCCGGTGGTCGGCAAGCTCTCGACAAACAATATCCATCCCGGCGGCTTGTAATAAGCGAGTTTCCCTCTGGCGAAATTAAACAGGCTGGTTGCCAGTTTCCCTGTCGGCGATGTTGCACCTTTGAGAACGATACATGCCATGACTTCTTCTTCACGGATTTCATCTTTCACTGCGATTACAGCAACTTGAGCCACCTTATCGTGGCTCTGCAAGACAGCTTCTACTTCCGCCGCGGCGATATTCTCCCCGGAGCGACGAATGATATTTTTCTTTCGATCCACAAAGTAGAGCATTCCTGTTTCATCCTGGCGAACAGTGTCTCCTGTATGAAACCAGTTCCCTTTCCACGCTTCCTCTGTTGCGATATCATTTTTCAAGTAGCCCGCGAAAAACCCCCGGCGCGGGTCCTTGCCACGGCAGCTAACCAGCAGCTCTCCGTCCTGCCCCACCTCGACGTCCATATCATGTTCATCAACAACCCGGGCGATCATGTCATCTTCCGGCCGTCCAAACGCCCGTGTATGAATTTGACGCGGTTCATGCCGGTTGACGAAAATCCGGCCGGTTTCCGTCATCCCCCAGACTTCGATGAGCGGAAACCCATAGCGTTCTTCAAATACGTCATGTAATTCAGGTTCAACTCCCGCGCCCAAACCGAACCGGACTGAATGGTTTGTTTCCTGCTCGCTTACAGGCTGATTGAGCAGCATGGGCGGCACAACACCCAAATAGTGAATTATGGTCGACCGTGTTTGCACCAGTTCTTGCCACCAGGTTGACGGATGAAACCGGTCCGGAATAACCAGACAGCCGCCGGATAACAGCATACAGACAAATGACACAGCGCCAGCGTTCATGTGGAACAGCGGAAGCGGATTATAGAGCCGCTCCTCGCCTCTTCTAATCTCAGCCAGTCCCCCTAGCTCCAGATAGGTCCGGCCAGCTTCCAGATAATATTCGTTGGTCAGAATACAGGCTTTTGGCCGACCTGTTGTGCCGGAAGTATATAAAAGGCTGACTTCGCTCTGTAAATCTGGTGTTAAATCCCCCGCCCTGGTTTGTGGGGACGGCAGCAATTCAGGAAAATCCTCAAAAACCACCAGGGACGGTTCTTTCACACTTTCATTTACCACTGCTTTCAGATCTTCAAATCTCGAGGCGATGGTTACTGCCATATCCACCTCGGAATGATCCATCTGATACAACATCTCGTCATGCAGATAGTCAGGGTTTATGGGAACCACCGAAATCCCCAAGGCATTTGCGGCCAGGAAGTGGAACAGATATTCAGGGCGATTTTCCAGCAAATAAGCAACACGGTGACCCGAGCCATATCCTGACCGACGATAAACATCTTTAAGCCGCTCAATCTCAACCGACGCCGTCTCGTAAGAAAACTCCATACCTTCCGGATAATAAGCTCGGTTTTCATATGCTGGTACACATAGGAATGTATTTTCTGGAAACGATGCAGCCGTTTCACAAAATGTGCGATAAACCGTCAAGAAATTATCCTTTTATGAAAATCGATTGTTCTTGTTAAACCCTCTGGGTGCCAATCGCCCGGCATTACCCCGTCTGGTATACCATCCAGTTAAATCCTGCTCTGTTCGGGTTCGTTCGCCGGATTTCCAGCTTAAGCCATCTATCTTGTTAAATGTCTTGATATCTGAAAGGCCGCCATCTTTGTAACGCTGTAAAGTAACACCGCGGCCGCGGCTCATTTCAGCCAGCTCTTCAATCGCGAAGCAATTCAATTTACGGTTTTCACCAATTACAGCTACAGAATCTCCCACGACTTCGGTACAGAATGCTGCTTCATTGTCACCTGACACATTCAAGGTCTGTTTGCCGTTTCGTGTTTGGGCGATCACCCCGTTTTCATCGACGATAAAGCCGCGACCGTCGTTAGAGGCGACGAGCAATTTTCTGTCCGGCTTATGAACAAAGAGGGACACGATATCTTGATCATTACCCAAATCAACCATTAGTCGGACCGGTTCACCATGCCCCCGCCCCCGCGGAAGCTTGTCACAACCGATGGTATAAAAACGGCCATTTGTCGCAAATAATACAAGTTTGTCCGTCGTTTCCGTAGTGATCCAGAAACGTTCCTTGTCCCCATCCTTGTATTTCTCGCTACCGCCCTGCTCCACATGTCCTTTGATGGCTCTTATCCATCCTTTGGCTGAACATATGACGGTAATGGATTCTTTTTCGATCATTGCTTCTAAGGGAATTTCCGGCATTTCCACGGCTTCGCCAATACGGGTGCGACGATCAGAAATTTCAGGAATACCAAGGAGAGTCTTTTTCAGCTCCTTCAATTCATCAGAAATCGCGACACGCTGAAGATCTTCACTTCCCAGCAACGCTTCAAGCTCTGATTTTTCAAGACTTAGCTTATCATGTTCCCGCCGTAGTTCCATTTCCTCCAGCCGACGTAACGATCGCAAGCGCATGTTTAAAATGGCCTCGGCCTGATTATCTGTCAGGATAAACGTATCGATCAGGCTTTGCTTCGGATGGTCTTCCTCGCGGATAATCCGGATCACTTCATCCAGGTTTAAAAAGACGATCAGATATCCATCAAGAACCTCGAGTCGCGCCTCGATTTTCCCCAAACGGTGAGTGGACCGCCGAACCAGAACTTCAAAACGATGATCCAGAAATGCCTGCAGTACATCGCGCAATGCCATGACCCGCGGGGTTTGACTGGCATCAAGGACGTTCATATTCAGAGAAAACCGATTTTCCAGATCCGTCAGCCGGAAAAGCCCCTGCATCAGCATCTCTGCTTCAACATTTTTACTTCTTGGTTCCAAAACCAGGCGAATGTCTTCCGCAGATTCGTCCCGTACATCCGCCAAAAATGGTAGTTTCTTTGTTTGGATCAGCTCGGCAATTCGCTCGATCAACTTGCTCTTCTGAACTTGATAGGGAATTTCCGTTACAACGATTTGATAGGTGCCGCGACCGGTGTCTTCCACTTCCCATGTTGCCCGTTGTCGAAACCCGCCACGGCCCGTCAAATAAGCTTCGCGAATATTTTCCGGTTTCTCAACAAGCTCACCGCCTGTTGGAAAATCTGGCCCAGGAACAAACTCCATCAATTTATCAATTCCCGCATTGGGGAATTTTATAAGATGCAAAAGGGCGTTCGTAACCTCAACTGCATTATGTGGCGGAATGGAAGTTGCCATCCCGACGGCAATGCCGGCAGAGCCATTGGCCAGCAAATTTGGGAAAGCCGACGGAAGAACCACCGGTTCGTGGTCTTCACCATCATATGTCGGTCGAAAGTCGACCGTATCCTGATCGATATCCCGAAGCAGCAATTCTGCGACAACCGTCAGCCGCGCTTCGGTGTACCGCATGGCCGCAGCATTATCGCCATCAATATTCCCGAAATTTCCCTGACCTTCTACCAGAGTATACCGCTGGGCAAAATCCTGTGCCAGGCGAACCAACGCATCGTAAACAGACTGATCCCCATGGGGATGGTATTTACCAATAACATCACCAACAACCCGCGCACATTTTTTAAAACCTGAATTCGGGTCCAGTTTTAACTGCCGCATGGCAAATAACAGGCGTCGATGAACCGGCTTCAAGCCATCCCGAACATCGGGTAGCGAACGGGACATGATCGTCGACATCGCATAGGCAAGGTAGCGCTCGCTTATGGCGTCCTTCAGTGAGGTTGGAACGATCTCACCGGGCTTTACGGGGGAATGGTCACTCATGCCTTCTATATACCACCAGATTCATCAATGAGGAGGGAAAAATTTGGAGAAATTAAATCTTCTTGCCCAACTTCTTTGATTTTCAAACAATTGATCCTATGCAGCCCTGAAAAAGCTCTTTTCGAGGGTAATGAGAAACCGTTCCCGGGCCGCGAGATGAATATTGGGCCGATGTTCCAAAATTGCCTTTTCAATAAAATATCCAGTAAGCGCCAATCCATTTAAAATATCTGATTTTATTGCCGCATCAGATGGCAATAAATCAGTAGGTCCTGGCTGTAAAAATACTGGAAGAGGTAGCAGTCTATCGTGATAAGGCTCTCCCGCAGATTTACTAACAGCTTTGCCGGTTTTTGGGGAAACATAGACGAGGTTTTCGACATTTCCAGTCGCCGCACACGAGCTTAAATCGAGGCCATAGCCGATTTCAGCCAGCAACCCGAGCTCCCATTTGACAAAAAGTGTCGGCCAGATATCGGCATTTTTTTCCATGGAGGTCAGCAATAACAAACTTGCGTCATAAAGTGCCGGATGAGGTTCCCGCTCCGGCAAGGCAATATCAAGTAGCGCCAAGGCCGCGCTACTGGCCGCCAAGGCAACAGGGGCGTCAAAAAGATTACTGGTATGTGCCTTTCTAGCCTCAACTGTAAATGTTCCCAATTGCTCTGAAAGCCGTCCGCGCCACGACAAGTCGACTTCATTTCCTGGTTGCAAAACACCGCGCATACGCCGACCGGCGCCGCCTCGCACAAGGCCGGCAAATCGTCCTTTTTCACGGGTAAGAGCATGAATGATCATACTTGTCTCCCCATGTTTTGCTGCCGTGAGGATCAGACCTGCATCATTCCAATTCATCTTTTGATTTTAGCAGAAATAGATCCAGAAATTAAGAAAAATCGATCATCCAGTATCTCACAACCTCCCCCCACCATGCGTCTGACGAGAATTAGAAGAGGAAGGATCAATGCCCTTGGAAACTCAAATTGCCTTGATAAGCACGATTACGGATAAACAACTCCAATTTCAGGATCTTGGTGACGAAAATCTTGTTTGGCAACCCCCGCCACCTGAATTTCTGGAGCCCTTTAAATACCATCGTTGCCGGTGCTCCGGCCCCACCTCCGGGCATCAGATTGCCTTGAAATATGACGGATTAATATGCCGCATCGATGTGACAGCCTGGGGCGTATCATACCGTAAATCAACACCGAGTTTTCAAGATATAGAGGTCATCCAGATCACGCAGACGGAACCTTACAGGCTGGAAATAATATTTATGTGATTGGTGTCTGAATAGTCTTCGCTGATAGCCTTAATTCTCGACTGCACTCCTTCATGAAATACGCATTTAGCTATCAGTTTTACTCACAAATACCCCGCCGCTGCGTCCTTAAGATATTGCCAACTAGACTTCCCGAAAAATTTCTTTTTCAAAAGGAGAGATCATGCAGCATCCACATGCCTACCACTACGACACGACGCCCAGTCCTGCCTTATACCATCACCATTATCACTACCATTATCATTATAGCTATTTGGCCCATCATAATTTCGGAAACACCGATGCCTCAGCCCATCCGCATCACCCATTGAAGCATCTCGCGCATGCTGAAAACCTCCACCCGCACCATTTGTACGCCCGTCATCCATATCATCTTAGTCCTCAGCCACAGTATACGCACGCTGCTCATTCTTCCCCGCAACATTATCATCAGTTGGAATTTCAATTTCAATATCCGCATACTGACAACGCACATCAATTGGAGAGTGCTGGTCATGTGCTTCATTTCAAAAAAATAATTGCCACCAGCGATACAACAAAAACACATTGGGTTTGGCATATTACCGATCATAGGCGAACAGTTGTAAAAACCTCTGAACATATCCACAGTAGCTTTGAAGAATGCGTGAGAGATGCCCGGCATTATCATACCAAACTGATCATCCAGCATCAGGATATTGAAAAAACCAGCTGGGCCTGGGTGGTCACTGACCATCATGGCGTTCTTATTAAAAAATCGACAACGATCCACGCAACATTTGTCAAATGTGTGCATGATGCCCACCGCCATCTAACGGCGCATGACCATTCTTCCCTTGTTCCTTATCATCAGGCAGATCATGCCGGGCATACGCTACATTTCAGGAAAATCGTCGCAACAAACGATGCAACAAAAACCCATTGGGTATGGCACATCTGCAACCATCGAAAAGTCGTCATCAAAACGTCTGAACATATCCATAGTAGGTTTGAAGAATGCGTGAAGGACGCCCGGCATTATGATACTAAACTGATCATCGAACATAAGGATATTGAGAAATCCAACTGGGCCTGGGCGATTACCGACCATCATGGAATCCTCGTCAAAAAATCTACGACAACCCACGCGACATTTATTAAATGTATCGACGATCTTCACCATTATCATGGGGACATTTAACCGCATGAAAGTGGCATACGGCGGAGCATTACTCGCCGTATGCTGTGTTTTTAGGCATCCAGTTTCGGTTTCAGAATCTCCGTCACAACACCAGGGTTGGCTTTTCCCTGTGTCGCTTTCATCACCTGCCCCATGAAAAAGCCGAACAACTTGTCCTTACCACCTTGATACTCGGCAACCTTATCCGGATTAGCGGAAATGACCGCGTCAATAGCGGCTTCGATAGCGCCGGTATCGGAGACCTGCTTCAATCCCTTTTCCTCAACGATATCTCCAGCCGCCTTGCCCGTATCGAACATTTCTTCGAACACTTCCTTGGCTATTCTGTTGGAAATCGTGCCATCAGAAATCAGATCAATTAAGGCTCCAAGAGCCGCGGCAGAAACAGGACTGTCAGCTAAATTTTTACCAGTTCTATTCAGGTTACCAAACAATTCACCGATAACCCAGTTGGCGGCAAGCTTGGCGTCACGGCCTTCCGCCACCAATTCAAAATAATCGGCGACTTCTTTTTCCGCGACCAAAACACCCGCGTCATATGGGGACAGCCCTAATTCGCTGACAAACCTCGATTTTTTTTGATCCGGCAATTCAGGAAGTGTCGACTTGATTTTCTCAATGAACGCATCGTCAAACTCAAGCGGCAACAGATCCGGATCCGGGAAATAACGATAGTCGTGGGCTTCTTCCTTGGACCGCATGGAACGCGTTTCACCTTTGACCGGATCATAAAGCCTGGTTTCCTGATCGACACTGCCACCGGCCTCCAGAATATCCACCTGGCGGTTTGCCTCATACACAATGGCCTGCTGCATAAAACGCACTGAGTTGATATTTTTCATTTCGCAGCGTGTTCCGAACTCGTCCCCGGGACGACGCACAGAAACATTAACATCAGCCCGCATGGACCCTTCATCCATATTGCCATCACAGGTACCAAGATAGCGGACGATACTCCGTATTTTTTTCACATAGGCCGCGGCCTCTTCCGGTGACCGCATATCCGGTTCAGACACGATTTCCATCAGCGCAACGCCAGACCGGTTAAGGTCGACAAATGTCTGGCTGGGATGTTGATCATGGAGGCTTTTGCCGGCGTCCTGTTCCAGATGAAGGCGTGTAATACCGATTTCGCGGCTTTCCTCACCTTTCAGATCAATGGTAATTTTTCCTTCACCAACAACCGGCTGCAAATACTGACTGATCTGATAGCCTTGCGGTAAATCCGCATAAAAATAATTCTTCCGGTCAAACACAGAGAACTTGTTGATCTTTGCATTGAGGCCGAGACCTGTGCGAACCGCCTGCTCTACTGCCATTTCATTAATGACGGGCAACATACCCGGCATCGCCGCATCAACAAAGGATACCTGTGTATTCGGTTCTGCTCCATACTTCGTATCGGAGCCTGAAAAGAGTTTCGAATTTGACGTTACTTGTGCATGGATTTCAAGGCCGATCACGACCTCCCAATCTCCGGTGGCACCCTGTATAATCATTCCCATATTACCCCCTCCACCAGTCATCTGGCGTGGCTGTAAAGTCTGCAGCTGTCTCCAGGACGCCAGCTACTTTAAACAGAGTTTCCTCATCAAACGGTTTCGCAAGTACCTGCAATCCAAGAGGTAACCCGTCGGCCGACAATCCCGCAGGTACAGAAATACCTGGAAGCCCGGCAAGGCTACCCGGAACAGTGAAAACATCATTTAGATACATTGCCAGCGGATCATCACTTTTCTCACCAAATCCGAACGCCGCAGACGGCGCTGTTGGCGTTAGAATCGCGTCAACATCCTGAAAAGCCTGCTTAAAGTCATCAGCAATCCGTGTACGGACTTTCTGCGCTTTCAGGTAATAGGCATCATAATATCCAGCTGACAAGGCATAGGTGCCGATCAACAAGCGGCGCTTCACCTCGTCGCCAAAGCCTTCCGCCCTGGTACTGGCATACATATCATTCAGATCTTCACCTTCAACCCGCAATCCAAACCGAACACCGTCATAGCGGGCCAGGTTGCTGGAAGCTTCTGCCGGTGCAATTATGTAATAGGCCGGCAAGGCATATTTCGTATTTGGCAAGCTGATATCTATGATGTCGGCACCTGCCGCCTTCATCCAATCGATGCCTTGATCCCAAAGCGCCTGTATTTCAGGCTTCATTCCATCCAGCTGGTATTCTTTGGGAATACCAATACGCAAACCCCGTATGTCACCACTCAAAGCTGCCTGAAAATCCGGTACGGGCATATCAACACTCGTGCTGTCTTTAGGATCAAACCCAGCCATTGCTTGCAACATAATCGCGGAATCACGAACCGATCGGGTCATCGGCCCGGCCTGATCAAGACTGGAGGCGAAGGCAACAATGCCCCAGCGAGAACAGCGGCCATAAGTCGGCTTCATGCCCACAATACCCGCGAAGGACGCAGGCTGGCGAATGGATCCACCTGTATCGGTTCCGGTTGCCGCCATTGCACTAAACGATGCGACAGAGCTCGCGGATCCGCCAGAGGAGCCGCCCGGTACCATCGCGTGGTCATCTCCTGTCCGTCGCCAAGGGTTGATTACATTGCCGTAGAAACTTGTTTCGTTCGACGACCCCATAGCGAATTCATCAAGATTAGCCTTACCCAGCATAACCGCACCTTCGGCCCATAGATTACCGGATACAGTTGATTCATATTTTGGCGTAAAGCCGTCCAGAATATGAGAGGCTGCTGTCGTGAGCACACCTTCCGTACAAAAAAGGTCTTTCATGGCAATGGGAATGCCGTCCATGAGCCCGGCCTCCCCTTTCGCCCGCCGAGCATCCGACGCCGTTGCCGCCTCTACCGCTATTTCCGGTGTTTTCGTAATGAACGCATTCAAAACATTTGAGGCTTCCATTGCGGTGATATGTGCAGCTGTCAATTCGCGGGCGGAGAAATCTCCCGCGGCCATGCCGTCTAATGCCGCCGATACGGTCAGTTTGGTAAGATCAGTCATTATTCGATTACCTTGGGCACAGAGAAAAAGCCGTCTTCACCGGACGGTGCATTCACAACAACTTCACCGGCATAGCCGCCATCAGTCACCTGGTCTGCACGCCAGCGCATCTGCATGTCCGCAACCGAGGTCATCGGCTCAACATCGTCTGTATCAACTTCACCAAGCTGTTCAATCCAGCCTAATATGTTATTCAATTCGTCCGCCAGATGGTCGAGATCTTTTTCCTCGACTTTTATGCGGGCCAAATTGGCAACTTTTGCCACAGTGGCTTTATCAAGCGACATCTGTCACCCTTTACTATAAAAGAAGCTTATCCGGAAAGTCGGCCCGGAACTTTTGTTCAACTTAAAACAGGCGCCAAACCGACATTGGCCGCAAATTAGCGTAAGCAATGCTCCTCGGCAACCCCACCTATCTGAAACATTTACTTCCCCTGGAAAAAAAACTGCTGGGCATGGACCCGGGAACCAAGACGATTGGGTTGGCGGTCTCAGATCCCAGACTAAAAGTAGGCACTCCCTTGGTTACAATCAAGCGTCGAAAATTCAAGGAAGATATGTCTCAGATTTCAACGATCATCGACGATCACGCGATCGGCGGATTTGTAATCGGACTACCTTTGAATATGGATGGAAGTGAAGGGCCGCGTTGCCAATCGATTCGCCAGTTTCAAAAAAACCTGGAAGGATATTTCGATTTTCCCATGTGCTTTTGGGACGAACGCCTTTCCACCATCGCAGTGACAAGAACTCTGCTGGAGGCGGACGCATCCCGCGCAGCGCGGGCAAAAGTCGTTGATAAAATGGCCGCCGCCTATATCTTGCAAGGTGCCCTCGACGCAATGCGATAATTTTTGCATCCGTGCTTGCCCGAAGCCGCCTTCATCGCTATACAATTTCCTTTTAATGACAAATGTAAACACGATCCCATTTGCCCATCGGCATCTTCTTGATATTGCACGCCTTAATGCTGGCGATATCAATCAGTTGTTAGATCTGGCAGAATCCTACGCGAGCCTTTCCAGAACAGCTGACAAAAAACAGTCTGTTCTCAGCGGCAAAACCCAAATCAATCTCTTTTACGAAAACTCGACACGTACCAGAACGTCGTTCGAACTTGCGGGCAAACGGCTTGGAGCTGACGTAATTAATATGTCCGTGGGCTCAAGCTCCGTTAAAAAAGGAGAAACCTTGATTGATACGGCTATGACCCTGAACGCCATGCATCCTGACGTTCTGGTCATCCGGCATTCTGATTCAGGGGCACCGCATCTCCTCAGCCAGAAAGTCGATTGTGCGGTTATCAACGGTGGTGACGGTAGCCACGAGCATCCAACGCAGGCATTGCTGGACGCCCTGACAATCCGTCGCCGCAAAGGTCGGCTGGAAGGCCTTATTGTCGCCATTTGCGGTGATATCCAACATAGCCGTGTGGCACGCTCCAACATTGCCCTCCTCAATATAATGGGTGCGCGGGTGCGTGTTGTTGGCCCGACAACTCTGGTGCCGCCAAACGCTGCAAAAATGGGCGTCGAAGTTTATCACAAGATGTCAGATGGGTTGAAAGACGCTGATATCGTCATGATGCTTCGCCTCCAGACAGAACGCATGCAGGGGTCGTTCGTCCCGTCGGTCCGTGAGTATTTTCATTTTTTCGGATTGGACAAAGACAAACTCACCCATGCAAAACCAGATGCTTTGATCATGCATCCAGGCCCGATGAACAGGGGTGTGGAAATCGATTCAGAAATTGCTGACGATCTGAATATCAGTGCTATTTCGGAACAAGTGGAAATGGGCGTTGCTATTCGCATGGCCTGCCTTGACCTCCTAACTCGAAAGGCCGGATAAATGACGTTACCTGTACATGCGCTTGTCAATGCCAGGTTGTTGGATCCCGCGACCTCGACGGACGAGATGGGTGGATTGCTTATCCAGGATGGAAAGATCCTTGATTGGGGGTCTCATATCAGGAACGAGGGCTTACCGGAACAGGCGACAATTGAGGATTGTCAAGGTTTCTGCCTGGCGCCGGGCCTCGTGGACGCTCACGCCTATCTGTGTGAGCCCGGTAAGGAACATCGTGAAACCATGGCAACTGCCGGTATGGCCGCTGCCGCAGGCGGTGTCACGACAATGAACGCTTTTCCCGCCACGGAACCGGTAATTGACGATCCAGCTTTGGTTGAAATGGTTTCCAGACGGGCGAAAAATACTTGTGCAGTAAATGTCTGTATTACGGGGGCCCTGACAAAGGGATTGCTGGGCGCAGAAATGGCTGAATTTGGCCTTCTTGCCCAAGCCGGTGTTGTCGCCATCAGCGACGGCCAATTCGCTATTGGCAATATCAACCTGATGCGCCGCGCCTTGGCCTATGCCAGCATGTTTGACTTGCCGATTATTGTTCATGCCGAAGAACCGGCGTTGGCGTCGGGCGGTGTCATGACCGGCGGCAGAACTGCGACTTTTATGGGACTCAAATCCATTCCAAATTGCTCAGAAGCTATTCTTGTGGAACGCGATATCCGGCTTGTGGAAATGACGGGCGCCCGTTGGCATGCTGCACATTTAAGTACCGCAGATGCCCTTGACACTATCCGGCGGGCAAAAGACAAAGGGCTGCCCGTAACTGCTGGTACTGCACCGCATTACCATGCGCTGAATGACCTGGAACTCGGCGAATATCGGACATTTGCACGGGTTTCACCGCCGTTGCGAGAAGAAGAACAAAGACTGGCTGTCATAGAGGCCCTAAAAGACGGAACGCTCGATGTCATCTCTTCCCAGCATTTGCCACAAAGTGCTGACAGCAAGCGCGTCCCTTTTGCCCAGGCGAAACCGGGTGTCATTGGACTGGAGACTATGTTACCGGTGAGTTTGCGGCTTTATCATAATAAAGATATTGAGCTTTTAACCCTATTGCACAGAATGACAGTTGCCCCGGCGAAACTCTTGGGGCTGGACGCTGGACGGTTAAAAAACGGCGCCGCTGCTGATATCATCTTGTTCGATCCGGAAAAACCATGGCAAGTTGATGGGGATGCCCTTAAGTCAAAATCCAAGAACACGGCATTTGACGGTCATTTGCTGCAAGGGCGCGTAATGAAGACATTTGTTGACGGCACAGTCGTCTTTGAACTTTAGGATCCTTGTAATGCCAGATCCCCTTGGTGATTTTAGCTATACCTGGCCATATCTTGCGGCAGTGATCGTTGGGTATTTTATCGGTTCTATTCCTTTTGGACTGGTTTTGACGAAACTTGCCGGTTTAGGGGATGTTCGTAAAATAGGCTCGGGTAACATTGGTGCAACGAATGTTCTCCGGACCGGAAACAAGGGCCTTGCTCTTGCAACACTACTATTGGATGGCGGCAAAGGCGCTTTGGTCGTCCTTCTCGCCTATACATATCTTACTCAAGATTACGCTGTCCTGGCAGGCGGAGGTGCTTTCCTCGGCCACCTTTTTCCGGTATGGCTCAAATTTAAAGGCGGTAAAGGCGTCGCAACCTTTATCGGAATCATGTTCGCCATAAGCTGGCCGGCCGGGCTTGCAGTAGGTATTACCTGGCTGTTGGTTGCCTTTACTTTGCGCTATTCATCTTTATCAGCATTAATTTCCGCCGCGCTTGCACCGGCCTATCTCTATGGGTTGATGGTATTGTCACCAATCGGAAATAGCTATTTTGGTGATGTGCAGCGCATCGAGTTCGCCGGGGTTATGGCGGTTCTGATTTTCGTGCGGCACTATCAAAATATCGGCCGCTTGTTGAAAGGGACCGAGCCCAGAATAGGCAAGAAAAAGGAATAAGCACCTTTTAATTGAAATATAGTTTCCAAAAACTATATATACGAGATGTTCAGCTTATAAATTTCAAAACCTAATATCCAAATGAAGCCCCATCAGGACCAGGTTGACCACCTAAAAAGATTCTCGGCAGCTGTCAAACGCAGCTTTTCACAAAATGTGCGCCGCCGAAAAGCAGTTATTGCTCAACGATCTGAGACTTTTTGCCGGAGTTACTCTCTCCGCCCCAAAGAGGTGAAGAATTATCAATCCCCTTACGTAAAAGAAAAAACGGCCTTGCCTCCCTTTTCAGGCAAAATAGAGATCCCGCCAACCTTCACAACCAAGCGCGGAAAAATATCTAGCGAAATTGCAAATCCGACGATTCCCGTGAATCCCTCTCTTGATATCCCTCAGGAAGAATTGCCTCGACAACCAAATTCAGCATGGAGGCTGTTTGACATGGCACCCCGGTTTTAGTGACCGGCGCTGAATTCGAATGTGAAGCTTGCAATTTCTGAAGAGTCGTCTAGCGTGACAAGCCCTTTAGAAGAGTATTATATTATTTTTTTTTCAATTGACGCGATTATGCTATTTCTGTCATTTTACCTAAATGGAAAACCGAAAAGAACTTTCAGCTGAAGCAAGGATATGCTGGTTGCGCTTGATTCGTTCGGAAAATGTCGGGCCGATTACTTTTTTCCAGCTCCTCAATCGTTTTGGGAATGCCGAAGCGGCCCTGGAGGCTCTTCCGGAACTTGCGCGACGTGGAGGACGGAAGAAACCCTTCAAAGTTTTCTCGAAATCCAAGGCAGAAAGGGAGCTGCAATCAATTGAAGATTTTGGAGGATCACTGCTTGCGGCATGCGAGACCGACTATCCCTCTTCCCTGTCCGTAATAGCAGACCCGCCACCCGTGATTACGGTTAAAGGGCATAAACATCTTCTCAATCAAGATATAGTCGGTATCGTAGGCGCCAGAAATGCGTCTGCAGCTGCAATACGCGTAACCAAGACAATTGCGAATGACCTGAGCGAAAATAAAATAGTTATCGCGTCCGGCCTCGCAAGAGGAATTGACACCGCAGCGCATCAGGCCGCTTTGTTCGGTGCTACGATTGCGGTCATTGGTGGTGGCATCGATTATCCATATCCACGCGAAAACGCTAAGCTTCAGCAGCAAATTTATGAGCAGGGCATCGTCATTGCAGAGCAGCCCTTTGGTACCGTTCCCCAGGCTCGCCACTTTCCGCGACGCAATCGGATTATTTCAGGCGTGTCGCTAGGTGTGTTGATCGCCGAAGCTTCACCCCGCTCCGGTTCCCTCATTACCGCGCGATTGGCGCTTGAACAAGGCCGTGAGATTTTCGCGATTCCCGGCTCGCCGCTAGATCCCCGTACGAAAGGTACGAATAACCTAATTCGAAATGGCGCAACTCTGGTTGAAAGTGCCGAGGATATTCTGTCTGTCCTGAAATATGTTCGCCTCCGCCCGCTAAAAGAGCCAGATATTCCAATCCAGCCTTTTGGACGATCAGCTCTTGCAGATGAACAGGAAGCGAATATGGCACGCCCTCATCTCATGTCACTTTTAAGCCCAACACCCACAGAAATTGATGAGCTAATCCGGCAAACCGATTGGCATCCGGCAACGGTTTTGACGATTTTACTTGAACTTGAGTTGGCAGGCAGAATAGAACGCCATGTCGGAAACAGGGTTTCCATCATCGAATAGCGTCTCTATATATGACAAACAGGTAACCCGGCAGACGGGTCAAATTGTCGAAAGAAAGTCAGCGGTGTTTTTATGAACGTAGTTGTTGTCGAGTCTCCAGCAAAAGCCAAGACTATCAATAAGTATTTGGGAAAAGATTATACAGTCCTGGCTTCTTATGGTCACATTCGCGATCTGCCGTCGAAAGATGGATCTGTAAAACCAGATGAAGACTTCGCCATGGATTACCAGAATGATTCGAAATCGGCGAAACATATCAAAGCAATTGCCGATGCATTGAAAGACGCCGATAACCTTTATCTTGCAACTGACCCGGATCGTGAAGGCGAAGCCATTGCCTGGCACGTCATGAAGGTTATGGAAGAGAAAAAGAAACTCAAAACGGCAAAGGTAAGTCGCGTTGTATTTAACGAAATAACCAAACGGGCCGTTTTGGATGGCATAGCCAATCCCCGTGAACTGGACATGAACCTGGTCAACGCACAGCAAGCGCGCCGGGCACTTGACTATCTTGTCGGATTTACACTATCCCCTGTTTTATGGCGGAAGTTGCCAGGCGCAAAGTCTGCAGGACGTGTGCAATCTGTTGCGTTGCGCCTGATATGTGAGCGCGAGCTTGAAATCAATGCCTTTGTTCCTGAGGAATATTGGAGCATTGACGCGGACTTCCTGACGGCGTCAAAAGACAAGATTACCGCACGCCTGACATATCTGGACAATAACAAGCTGGACAAGTTTTCACTGCCCAACGCAGAATCAGCAAACGCTGCTGCGGAAAAAGTGCGCGCAGGTGCATTCTCAGTTGCTGAAGTCACGCAAAAACCGGCGAAAAGAAACCCCTCCCCGCCTTTCACAACTTCTACCCTGCAACAAGAAGCCTCTCGGAAGCTTGGTTTTGGCGCCAAACGCACGATGATGGTAGCCCAAAAACTATATGAAGGTTTTGATATTGATGGCGAAACCCAGGGCCTCATCACTTATATGAGAACCGATGGTGTGAGTCTGGCCGACGAAGCGATAGAAAGCGCGCGCACTGTCATCGCCAAGGAATATGGTAGTGAGTTTGTGCCGGACAAGCCAAGGGAATACAAGAACAAGTCAAAAAATGCACAAGAAGCTCATGAAGCAGTTCGCCCGACGGATTTAAGCCGGACTCCAGCAATTGCTGCAAAGTATCTCGATCAGGAACATGCACGGCTGTATGAGCTGATTTGGAAGCGGACAATTGCCAGTCAGATGGAGAGTGCGCGTCTGGAGCGCACAACAATCGATTTTTCTGACGGCAAAGGTCAGACGCTTCGCGCGACGGGCAGTGTTGTGAGGTTTGCCGGCTTTCTGAAGCTATATGAAGAAGGCCGGGATGATACCGCTGCAGACGATGACGGCAAGCGTCTCCCGGCAATTGAAAAGGGAGCAACGGTCGATACGGACATCGTGCGCGAAGACCAGCATTTCACTGAGCCAGCCCCTCGTTATTCTGAGGCCAGTCTCGTCAAAAAACTTGAAGAACTGGGCATCGGCAGACCCTCCACTTACGCCTCAATCATTTCGGTACTGCAAGACCGCGATTATGTCCGGATTGATCAAAAGAGATTTATTCCTGAAGACAAAGGACAGCTTGTCACTGCCTTCTTATCCTCTTTTTTCACCCGATATGTTGAATATGATTTCACCGCCCAGCTGGAAGAAAAACTGGACGATGTTTCAGATGCCAAGATCGATTGGAAACAGGTATTGCGTGATTTCTGGTTTGATTTCAATTTGTCTGTCGAAGGCACGTCCGAACTGCGCGTCACCGATGTCCTGGAAGAACTTAATCGGGTACTAGGACCCTATGTCTTTCCGGAAACGGAAGAGGGGAAAGATCCGCGCGCCTGTCCGAAATGCGAAGATGGCAGGCTTAGCCTGAAAACCGGCCGCTTTGGCGCTTTCATCGGGTGTTCCAATTACCCGGAGTGCCGTTTGACTCGCCAATTAGGAGATGATACAAGCGGCGCCGATGACGATACGAATGAAGGGCCAAAAGAAATCGGCCTAGATCCAGCAACCGGATTAATGATCACCTTGCGCAAAGGACCCTATGGTCCCTATTTGCAACTAGGTGAACCGGAACCAAAGAAAAAACCCAAACGCGTTTCCATCCCGAAAGATGTCCCCTTGGACAGTGTTGATTTCGAGCTGGCCGTTCAGCTTATGGCACTGCCAAGAGAAGTTGGCCTCCATCCGGAATCCGGCACCATGATTTCCGCCGGACTTGGACGCTATGGTCCCTATGTGGAATGCGATAAGAAATATGGCCGCCTTACCAATAGTATGGAGGTTCTCACAGTTGGTATGAACCGCGCTGTTGAACTATTGGCGGCAGCGAAACCAAGCAGTGGACGTGGCAGAGCCGCACCGCCGCTTAGAGTAGTTGGTCCTCATCCTGCGGATGAAGCCGACATAAATGTGAAAGACGGTCGTTATGGGGCATATGTAACTCATGGCGGCATTAATGCCACAATTCCAAAAGGCTCTGACCCGCTGACGATCACTCTTGAAGAAGCGGTGAAGCTGTTAGCAGATCGAGCAGAGAAAAGCGGCAAGAAACCAAAATTGGCCAAAAAGGCCAGCGCGCCCAAGAAAAAAGCTGCGGCAAAAAAGAAACCCGCAGCCAAAAAATCTGTGGCTGACGCAAAATGAATGTGCCCGAATGGGCAGAAACTAGGAAAATTTGAATATAAAATCTAAGACAAAAACACCCTTCCCAACGAAACAACAGATACGTACCTTTATCGAAGATAGTGACGGTCCTGTTGGTAAAAGAGAGATAGCGAAAGCCTTCAATATAAAAGGCGCAAATCGGATACCTCTCAAAAAACTCTTAAAAGAACTTGTTGTTGAAGGCGGCCTGGAACAGGGCCGCAAACGCGAACTTTCCCCAAAAGGGACACTTCCCGCTGTCGCGGTCATTGAGATGACCGGACTAAATGAAGATGGTGAAGCCCTTGCTAAACCCGTCAATTTTGATGACGCTACATCACCGCCGGTTATCTATCTGGTGCAAGACGGTAAAACCAAGACGAAAGCACCTGGCAAGGGTGACCGGTTACTCGCCCGCCTCAGCCGTTCCAAAGACGGCACTTACGATGCGCGGGTAATCCGGGCATTACAAACGGCCACAGGTCCCGTTCTCGGCGTTTTTACGAAAGTCGCTAAAGGCGGACGTGTCCAGCCGACAGATCGGAAGTTAAAGAAAGAGATTGTTATCCGAGAGGAAAATTCCGAAGGCGCCCAATCAGGAGAGGTTGTGCTCTGCGAAATCCTTCCCGGTAAGGCACTATCATTACCTGAAGGCAGGGTTAGGGAGCGGCTTGGACCCATGGGCGATGCTGCCTCTGTAAGCCTGATTGCAATCCATGCCCATGGCATTCCTTCTGAATTCAGCCCAACAACCTTAAAGGAAGCAACAAGCGCGCAACCCGTATCACTTGGCAGCCGGACAGATCTTCGTGATATTCCCTTTATTACCATTGACCCGGCTGATGCCCGTGACCGAGACGACGCTGTCTGGGCCGCAGCGGATGAAGATCCGAAAAATAAAGGGGGCTGGCAAATCATCGTCGCCATCGCAGATGTCGCGCATTATGTTAGATCAGGCTCTGCATTAGAGAAATCCGCTAAAGAACGGGGAAATAGTGTTTATTTTCCGGATCGAGTGGTTCCAATGCTCCCCCATGAATTGTCGAGCGATCTCTGTTCACTGCATGAAAATGTCGACCGGCCTGTCATGGCCGTGCAAATGTGGTTTGATGCGGACGGCAACAAACTTCGCCATAAATTTATGCGTGCGCTTATTCGCAGCCGCGCGTCCCTCACCTATAGGCAAGCTCAAAATGCCTGGGAAGGACATCCCGATGAGGCGACTGAATTATGGAGTAAAGAGGTCATTCAGCCTCTCTATAAAGCCCATGAAGCGCTAAAAAAAGCTCGAATGAAACGGCAGCCACTTGACCTTGAACTGCCGGAACGGCGGATTGAGATGGGTGAGGATGGATTTATCAAGGCGGTTCACAAAAAACACAGATTCCAAGCTCATATGCTCATCGAGGAATTTATGATCCAGGCCAACGTTGCCGCAGCAGAAACGCTGAATAAGCTGCGTCACCCGTGTATGTTCCGGGTGCATGAACCGCCGTCCGCTGACAAAATGCAGGGCCTACATGAAGTTCTGCGCGAAATGAATATTAGTTTTGCCAAGGGCCAGGTTATGAAAACCGAAGCCTTTAACCGGATATTGGGGCAATCTAAGACTGAAAATGACAAGGAGTTACTTAGTTCCCTAGTACTCCGGACGCAATCGCAGGCCGTCTACAGTCCGAACAACCTGCATCATTTTGGCTTGAATTTACAAAATTATGCACATTTTACCTCGCCAATCCGGCGATATGCCGACTTATTGGTTCACCGGAGTCTCATAACCGCCTTAAAACTCGGCGACGGCGGACTTGAAAATACAGACGCAGATGATTTTGAAGATATCGGCGTCCATATATCAGGTCTTGAACGTCGTGCGATGATTGCAGAACGGGAAACCAATGATCGCTTTACAGCCGTCTTTCTGGTAGAAAAAGTTGGAGAGACTTTCTCGGCGAAAGTTTCCGGCGTGACGCGAGCTGGACTTTTCCTAACCTTTGACGACACAGGCGCCGATGCATTGATTCCCATATCAACGCTGGGACAAGACTATTTTCGGTTTGACGCCGACAAACATACACTCGTTGGCGAAAGAACAGGCCAGACCTACCGCCTTGCGGACCGTTTGACTGTGCGTTTGAAAGAAGTAAATATCGTTACGGCCAGCATGATTGCCGAAATAGCAGATGGGACCGCTCGGTCCCGATCTGAAAAATCCGGCAATGCGAAACGGCAGACTTCGAACCGGAGATCCCAGTCAAGATCTGCCACTGCCCGGCCCGTAAAAAAGAAAAAGAAAACCATGCCGAAGGGAAAGAAACGCGCTCTTCGGAAAAAGAGAAACGACTAGCTTGTGCGGCAGAGTGTCGCAAAGGTCTTTTCAACGTATTTATCTTTCCCAGATAGTGGTAGATTCTTCTGAACGGACGGGAATTGATATATTATGACAATTGCACAAACAGAACGATCTTTGGGTCAGGCATTTCGAAACGGCTTGTTGTGTCGCTGTCCCGACTGCGGCAAAAGCAGCGTTTTTAACGGCTACATCAAGGTCAAGCATACTTGCGATTCTTGTGGCCTCGAATTGCACCATCAGCGGGCGGATGACGCTCCGCCCTATTTCACCATGCTCATCGTCCTGCATTTTGTCATTTCCGGTTTGTTGACCGTTCAGCAGACCTATGATCCAGCAACATGGATCCAATTGAGTATCTGGTTACCCGTTTCATTGGTCGCCGCGCTTTGGTTGCTCCCGCGGGTTAAAGGGGCACTTATTGGCATTCAATGGGCCAGAAGAATGCACGGTTTTGGTGGCGACTTTACATAAAAGTTAGACTTGCGGAGTTGAAACAGGCATATTCAATGAAAAAATAGGAAATTCGTTGAATGAGCACTGAAAAGAAAAGATCGGTTGCGGAAAGCCGCACTGATGGTACCTCTGCCCCTCGCCCGAAAGACGCCGCAACCCTCATTTTATACAGGCAAAGCCGAAATAAGACTGAAATTCTTATGGGCGAACGGAGTGCCCGGCACAGCTTTATGCCCAATACCTATGTTTTTCCCGGCGGACGGGTTGATGCCAGTGACAGCAGGATTCCCGCGGCAAAGGGGTTGCGTGAAGATGTATTGGCACGCCTGGTAAGAGGTGGCGCCACGCCGGCCCGTGCCCACGCCCTGGCCGTTGCAGCCATCCGCGAAACGTTCGAAGAAACCGGATTACGGCTCGCCGCGTCACATGCCGCGCCTAAGCGCTCTCGTGTCCAGGTTTGGAACGAATTTGGAACTCTGTCTTGCGGTCCTGATTTATCTAAACTTGATTATATTGCGCGCGCTGTCACCCCCCCATCCCGCAAGAAAAGATTTAACACCCGCTTTTTTGTCGCTGACGCCGAAACGCTGGAAGGTGACCTCAAAGGGTCCGGTGAATTGCTGGATTTGAAATGGGTAACCATCTCAGAAGCCCTCGATCTGGATATTCCCCTGATAACCGAACGGGTGCTTGGATATGCGGATACTTTTTTGAAAAACAAACCGGAACCGATTGCCAGCATGCCTGTGCCAATGTTCCAGATGCGCCATGGAAAACGCGTGTTTTCTGAAGAATGAGTATCCTTGAAACGCCAAACAAACCTGTCACGCCAAGGCATGCGGCCAGCCTCGTCATCTATGAGCAACGTGGAAACGACACCTTTGTTTTGATGGGAAAACGGGCCAAAGCCCATCGATTTCTACCGAATGTCTATGTATTTCCGGGAGGGCGTGTAGACACGGTAGATGCATTCGCCAGCCCATCTTTTCCTCTGCAACAACCGGTGCAGGACCTGTTGTCTCAGCCTTCTAACATGGCCCATGCTGTCGCAGCGGCGGCCGTTCGCGAGACCCATGAAGAGACCGGCCTCGTCATCGGCAAGGTCCATGCGGATCAACTTGTTCCAGATTTTTCCAATTTGGATTATATTGCGCGCGCCATTACCCCATCTGTTAGTCCCATCCGGTTCAATACACGATTTCTAATGATCCATGCCCGCCACGTAAGCGGTGATCTCAGCGGATCTGGTGAGTTGATTGACCTCAAATGGGTTTCCGTTCGCGAAGCCTATAAAATGCAGCTCGTGGATGTTACGGAATTTGTTCTGGAGGAGATGGAGAAAAAACTGTCGACACCAGCTCAAAAAATCACCAAAGTGCCCTTGTTTACTTACTATCGTGGAAAGCCACTCATCCGCAATACCTGAACCTGGTGCTCTTCAATGACAGAGAATAAGCCGGACAACATGCTGGCGCTGATCGCTATAATTGCGGCGGTTACTGCCATGGCGGTTTCCTTAAGCCTTTCAATACCCCTTGTTTCTCTATCTTTGGAGCGGCGGGGCTATGGCAGTGACATTATTGGCCTGATGGGCTCCCTCCCCGCCCTTTCGTTCCTGCTGGGATCTCCTTTTATTCCCTTTTGGACCCGCTTGTTTGGCGTTGGGAAAATGCTTTGGGGCGCCTTGATCCTTGCCGCCATCTGCATTCTTTCTCTCGCCATCTCAGACAATATTTATTTTTGGTTTTTCCTACGCTTACTAATTGGCTTTTCAATGGCCATTTTATTTCTCATCAGCGAAGCGTGGATCAATACGATTGCTAGAGAGGAAACCAGAGGCCGGACAATAGCCATATATGTCTCCGTCATGACCTGCGGTTTTGCTTTTGGGCCTGTTCTCATTAATATTATCGGGGCAGAAGGTGTCTTCCCCTTCATTGTCTCAAGCCTCATTGTATTCTCTGCAGGATTCGCCTTTTTACTTGTCGGTGGAAAATTTCCGGATTTAAGCGCCCAAAGCAAATTTTCTATTTTGCGGTTCTTCAAGATAGCACCAATGATCAGTGCTGCCGCCCTGCTTGTGGCCTTCTTTGACGGATCTGTTTTAACGCTTCTCCCTGTGTATGGGGTAAAGACAGGTCAAACCATGGAAATGGCTGTATTGATGACAAGTGCACTGCTCGCAGGGAATGTGGTCTTGCAGCTACCCATTGGCTGGTTGGCAGACAAATACGATCGAAACTGGGTGATTCTTGGATGCGGCATTCTCGGTGTAGCCGGTGCACTTCTGCTCCCCTTAACAGTATCTGAACCCTATCTGCTGTGGCCTATGCTGATTATTTGGGGTGGCGCCGTTGTCGGGACTTACACGATTGCGCTCGTGATAATGGGGCAGGATTTTAAAGGCGGCGATCTTATTACGGCAACGGCAGCTGTTGGCGCGCTTTGGGGTCTGGGAAGCCTTGTTGGCCCGACGACAGCAGGCGTCGCTATGGAGATCATTAAACCCCATGGCATGCCGATCACCTTCGCTGCGGCCTGCTTCATATTCGTGCTTCTTGCGATCTGGCAGATCTCTACATCGAAAGCCGCCAGAAATAATCCATAATTTATGTATGTCAGGCTTGACTTCAGCAATTAAATCCGTATTTTCCGAGCTCAATTATTTATTTCTTTTGCCGAAGAGCGAAAGACGACTGGAGTTTCGGACATGGCTAAGCCGACCACATTGAAAATTAAACTGGTAAGCACAGCTGACACTGGCTTTTATTATGTCACCAAAAAGAACCCGCGTACATTGACGGAAAAAATGGTGATGCGTAAATATGATCCGGTTGCACGCAAACATGTCGATTTCAAAGAAGCTAAAATCAAATAGTTTCCGCTCCTTCATTTTCTTGGAAGTATTCCTGTTTGCTCGATCCTAAAGCAAATGGACTTTCTGACATCTAATCGGTGTCACTATCACATAAGTTAAATTCACCTATATTCTTGATTGAATATTCCTGCCGGAATGCCAGTGGCTCTCGAAGTCGCCAGCTGGGCAGCCCTCCGACCAAACATTTCAACAATTACTTATCGTGAAAACCCGAGTTGCCAGGATTAGTTAAGCCGCAACGTTTCCTGAATTGACCACCACTCGGTTACGGCCATCTCGTTTCGCGGCATACAGGGCCTCATCCGCCCGTTTTAACAATGTCGCGGCGTCTTCTTGCTCGCGCGACACGGTCACGCCAATGGAACAGGTTATGTCCAACTCAATCATACCTTTGCTATCTTTGAAAGACTGATCGGCAATTTGCCGGCGAAGCCTCTCCGAGACGCCCGAAGCAATTGAAAGGTCTGTGTCCGGCATGACCACGACAAATTCCTCTCCGCCATACCGACAAGCGAGATCTACGCCGCGCACGCCAACACCGATACGGCTGGCAAATCCTTGAATGACATCGTCGCCAACATCGTGACCATGGGTATCATTTACATTCTTGAAAAAATCGATATCCATAATCAGGACGGAAACGGGCTTATAATCCATTTTGGCCCGCTGCAATAACGCCTCAAGGTGATTGGTCATATA
Organism: Sneathiella marina; assembly: GCF_023746535.1. GTDB lineage: Bacteria > Pseudomonadota > Alphaproteobacteria > Sneathiellales > Sneathiellaceae > Sneathiella > Sneathiella marina. Next base: position 2,769,583 of record NZ_CP098747.1, read on the forward strand.
ACGCCGGTTATAAAGCCCCGTCAGGCTATCCGTGACGGCCAATTCCATACTGCGATGGTAATTATGGCGCAGCCGGTCCTGATATTGCTTACGCAGGATTTGTGTCCGCGTACGAACGATTAACTCATTGATATCGATTGGTCGCATGACATAATCGCTGATGCCGATTTCCAAGCCCTTCATGAGTTTGTCTTTGTCGACTTCATCAACGAGCGTCAAAATCGGCAATTGCCGTGTTTCTTCAAAAGTACGGATACGCGAGCAAAGCCGCAACGGGTCATTTTCCGCGGCATCAAGGCTTATTACGACAAGATCAAAATCACTGCCGCGTAACAAGGCCTGCGCTTCGTCCATATTCCTTTCGACCACAACATCATATTCTTCGTCATAAACCTTGGTGATCTGGTCAACAGAATATTCATTATCATCAATCAGTAGAATACGGGCATGGCGAATGGCGACTTCTTCTTCTTCGGAAGTATTGATAACCCCCAGATCAGAGCTTGTTTCTTCGCGAAGACGAAACTCATCCATCATCATTTTTAAACGCAACAACGATTTTACACGGGCAAATAATGCTATGTCATCTACCGGTTTTGTCAGAAAATCATCTGCGCCTGCTTCCAGTCCCTGCACCCGGTCCGTTGCTTCACTGAGCGCGGTGACCATAATAACGGGAATATGGGCTGTACGGGGGTCCTTTTTCAGGCGCCGGCACACTTCAAACCCATCCATCTGAGGCATCATCACGTCGAGCAAGATAAGGTCCGGCGGGGAATTATAAGCCAATTCCAGCGCGTCCGGACCGTTATAGGCTGTCTCGACATCGTAATACTCAACTGAAAGCTTCGCTTCCAGAATCTTTACATTTGGGATTACGTCATCGACGACGAGGATACGGGCTGACATATGTTAGTCCAAAAATTCTTTAACGGTGTTCAGGAAGTTTTCAACGGAAATTGGTTTCGCTATGTAGGCTTCGCAGCCCCCCTCGCGAATTTTCTCTTCATCCCCTTTCATCGCAAATGCCGTCACAGCAATGACTGGAATAGACTGCAGGGTTTCATCCTCTTTGATCCATTTTGTAACTTCCAGCCCAGATACTTCGGGTAACTGAATATCCATTAATATCAGGTCAGGTTTATGTTCGCGAGCAATTCCCAGTGCTTCCATACCATCTTTGGTTTGCAAGGTATTGTAACCATGCGCATCCAGCAAATCGTGGAATAGCTTCATATTTAGTTCGTTATCTTCGACAATCAATACTGTCTTCATTTTGATACTTCCATTTTCCGCGGCAAACGGTACATTTGAGTAGTTACTTACAAAAATCTGTCTCTTAAAGATCCGGAAGAATATTGCGCTTTGCCATGGCGCCTTTCCCAAATGCTAAACTTAAGACTATCATTAGTTCCCAATAAACCGAAATATGTTTAATTTTCCCTTACTTTATACAAATGTTTTAGAAGAAACCCAGCAATGAACCAGGAACAGTCAGAAATACTAGCACTGCAAGCCCTAGCTTATATTACAGGCGATGAAAAAACCCTTAATTGGCTTATATCTGAAACAGGTGTTAGTCCCGCTGATATAGGGAATGTACAGGACCCAAACGAGGTACTAGCCGGGGTTCTAGATTTTTTGCTTGCCCATGAAGAAATCCTGGTTGAATTTTGTACGCAGCAGAATATCCCCCCTACCAATCCAGCTCGGGCCCGCCGCTTTTTACCGGGTGCGGTAATGGAGGATTACTAAATGACAAATGATATTCATAAAGATGTTCTGCCGCAATTGGCTAAGCTGGCCATCGATCCGCATCGCCCTCTTATAATTTCCGATGCCGATGAAGTTCTGTTTAATTTTATGATTGGATTGGAAGGGTTACTGGCGTCGCAAGAGCTTTATTTTGACTGGTCTTCATTTGCCCTGACTGGAAATATCCGCCGGATTGCTGACAAGCAACCTATCAGCCAAGAAGAGGTTGGTGGCTTGCTGTCGGAATTTTTCGAGCATCGGTGTATTGATTTGCCGGCTGTTGACGGTGCTGCCGCGGGACTGAAAGCATTGAGCAAGCATGCACAAATTATCGTTTTGAGCAATATTCCCCCTAAATATGCGCATCATCGGGTAACAGGCCTCAAGGATAAAGGGATGGATTATCCTCTTATCGCAAATATCGGTAGCAAAGGAGAAGTTGTCCGCCATCTTACGCAAGGTATGAGCGCCCCGGCCTTCTTTATCGACGATATCCCCCACAATCATAGTTCTGTCAATATCCACGCCGCCCATGTTCACCGGCTTCATTATATTGCAGATGAAAGATTGTCAGCGCTTTTAGGCCCCGCTGAACACAGCCATACCCGGCTATATAACTGGCCTGAAATCGAGGCCCATATCATCCAGCATATTGAGACTGGCGCCGGTTAAAATGGGTGCTCTTTGCCGGCAATGTCTAGAAATAATTGCGGATAAGGAGTTATCGGCAGCGACCCGTTGTCCGGCCTGCCGCTCTCCAAGACTCCTCAAGCATCCGGAATTATTTGATCTTTCCCTGGCACATGTTGATTGTGACGCCTTTTATGCTGCGGTGGAAAAGCGGGATAATCCAGATCTGAACGCCCATCCGCTCATTGTTGCGTATGACGGTGCCCGCAGTGTTGTGTCAACCTGCTGCTATATCGCCCGCATGTCCGGCGTCCGATCTGCCATGCCGCTGTTCAAAGCCAAAAAACTCTGTCCAAATGCAAAAATTATCGCGCCGCAGATGCAAAAATACGCGGCAGTCAGCAAAGAGATCCACACATTATTCCAACAATTGACACCGGATATCGAACCTCTTTCCCTCGATGAGGCATTTCTGGATCTTTCAGGTACCGAAAGCCTGCATCATAGATCAGCCGCACAATCCATGGCGTGGTTAGCCCGGGAAATTGAAAACACCGTAGGTATCACCGTCTCAGTCGGTCTCAGTTACAACAAATATCTCGCAAAGCTGGCGTCAGATCTCGACAAACCCAACGGATTTGCGGTCATTGGTCAACAGGAAGCGCTGGAGTTTCTAAGCCGCCGCCCCGTCAGTGATATCTGGGGCGTTGGCAAAGCCCTCAATCGCAAATTGGCGGCAGCCGGAATCACAACAATCGGGCAGTTGCAGCATCGAGAAGAAGCCGACCTGGTGGCCCGTTACGGTGTCATGGGGAGCCGTCTGTATCACCTTTCCCGCGGTCAGGATAGCCGGATTGTTAAAGCGGGGCAGCGGGCCAAGAGTATCTCGGCCGAAACAACTTTCAGTACGGATATTTCAGATCCATCAATTTTACTCGCGCGCCTCTGGCCGTTATGTGAGAGGGTTTCAAAACGCCTGAAAGCATCAAACAAAGCAGGAAAAACCATAACGTTGAAAATGAAAACCGGGGATTTCAAGACACTGACGCGAAGTCACACTCTTCCATACCCCACACAATTGGCGGAAACCTTGTACCGTGAAATTACACCGTTACTTGAAAAAACAATTCCGCAAAAGGACTTTAGACTTATTGGTGTTGGTATCAGCAGTTTTGGCTCGCTAGAAGATGCGGACAAACCGGATCTCCTGTCTACTCAAAATAACAACCGTGACAAATCAGTTGAAGCCGCCATTGACAAGGTACGCGCCAAATTTGGAGATACTGTCATCGGAAAGGGTCGCGGGCTGAAATCAAAAAAGAAGTAGTTCCAACGGGTTAGCGGCACATTTTTTTCACATGCTCCCAGGCTTCCGAGCTCATGGCGCCGCCTCCGGTTTTACCTGCCGAGGTTATCAACGCCAGGCGGTCCTCTATTCCCGGATGCGTATCGAATAATGCGAAATCAAAGGTTTCGGTTTTGTTGTTTGCATGAATCTTCTGTAAAAGCTCGTTCATCGGCGAAACATCGAAACCAGCAGATTGCATAAGCAGTATCGCCATCTCGTCCGCTTCTGTTTCCAGTTCCCGGCTATATGTCGAGCTCACCGCCATTTGGCCAATTGCGGCCAACGCCACACCACCCGAAGCATCACCCACAAGCAAACTAAAAATGGTCGCAACACCAGTTCCCAATATAAAACTCTTCATTGGATGGCGAAATTTCGCATGGCCAAGCTCATGCGCTAGAACACCCGTAAAACCATTAGCCTCATCAGCCAAGTCCAGTAACCCCGAGAAAATCAAAATCTTGCCGCCCGGAAGCGCAAATGCATTTGCAATGGGTGATTTGATGACCGTTACCTGTAAATCTTGAACTTCGTCACCAGCACTGACATTCAGTTGTTGCAATACTCTTGAAATTTCCCGCTCACCCTCCGGATCGCGGCAAATTATGGCGTCCGCTGTGCTGTTCTGTTTGCGGGCAATGGACTCTATTAAAAAGCTCTTCGTTTGCTCACCAATATCTTCCCGAAGCTTATCTGGAAGTATCCATGCAATTTGAGTTGTAAGAACTGGCAAGACAACGGCGAAAATGAATATCACCGATGCAATCGCTCCGCCGCCCCAGAAAACATAGGGTTTCCACCAGCCGGGCACCAAAGGTCGAGACTTGTAAAGCCGAGGGCATTTTGCATTTACATCGCGAATGAAATCCGGATCTTCAACGATCAAGCGAGCGGCGTTGTCGGCAGCAACAGATAATCGAAGTTCGCCTACCGCTGGTCCCGCATTTTCATCCCGTAAGGAAGCCAATGGCCACTTATCCATTAACGATCCGGTATCTGAAATAATCTTCAGCGAACCATCTTCAATTTCAACAGAAACCGATTGTGCCTTGGCAGTTTTACCATCAAATAAACGAGCCAGAAAAGTTGCCATTAAAAAGCACCCACATCCAATGCATCGGCAAAGCCTTCCCCATATTTCGGGGATTTTCTGGCGGACGCTGCTGCATGCTCAAATGCATCAATATTTGAAATCTCGATAGATTTGCACACCGCTTCAACCAGAGGAACGATAAGGAACAACATTTTTACGATATCATATGCGATATAGGCCGCAAAAAACCCAATCATCAGGATGATTATCCCGGCATCGCTTGCAAGGATCAGCAAATAATAAATCACTGCTGCAAATCCGAAATAGCCAACGAAAGCCAGGGCCAGCAGCAAAAGAAATATGGATAATATGGATTGAATGGTGAGGCTCGATGAGAAACGCGCGGTCGCAAAACTTGTCTTTTCAACGAGATACCTGAACTCCCACACTCGAACTGCAAAGGACAGAACACTCAATGTCAAAAAAACCACCAATCCGCCGATTCCCAGAATCCAGCCCGCATATTGGTCGCTTGCGAAGATTTCCTCGTTCAAAATCGGCGTTGCCTCTGCAGTAACTTCTAGCGCTTCAACAGAATACAAATAATACCCCGATAATCCGAGAATGGCTTGGGTAACAAGAATGGCCGGCCAATATATCCGGAAAAGCCCCTTTGCCGTTCCCTGATAAGTAAACCAGGTATCGCCAAACTGAGTATTTTTCAGCTGATAATTCAATCTGAATGCCTGTAACCACGGATATGCCCATCCAAGTGTAGCAATAGTAGCAATGGTCCAAAGCAGGACATACAGAGCATAGTTAAACCCACTTCCAGTCAGGAAAAACCGAATTCCTCTCCAGGACGTCCTGGACAACCTGTATCGCCACAAACGGTACCTCGCGAATTGCCAGAAAAAATACAAAAAAACGAAATTCAAAACCTGCCCGACAATCAGGGGGTCCGGCCCTGCAACTGCCAATAAATCCGTTATCAGCCCGGCAGCCAGCATAATCGGCATCAGAATAATCATCGCGATCAGGAAGCCGATAAACAATTCTTTCGCCCGCCCGAGATATTCCAGGCGATCATGTTTGATTATCACGCCATGCCACAAAATTCGCCGGATATGTGTTTTCGCCCAGAACCGATATATTCCCAATGTTAAAAAGCTGAATATCTTGTTCTTGATCAAGCGTATCAATAGTTGCTTGCGGGAGATGGAAAAAAGTATTTCCGAGTTTTCGTGCTCACTGCCCTCGCGGACGAGCTCATGCTCTACTGTCGATACCATAATTGTATCCGTTTAAGTTGCTAGTTAATCAACATTTTTAACCGCTGGCGCTGTTACCTATTCCGACGAACATTTTTCAGGTTCGAGAAAGGAGAAATTGGACATTTTTCCATTCAAGGAAAATTCCTGATACTTCAGCCGAAGATCCATTGCGACGCCATTTTCAAACATCTTCATGCCGACTTCATAATCCGGTTCATTCATTTGTTCGCGTAAATCGAAAAAAGACAATTGTAACGGCCAGTAGCTGCGATCTTTCAACTCTTCAAGAACATCAGATGGATCGGCAAAGGTTTTTTTCTTACCGATAACAGCCAAGGTATCAGAGAGCCCTTCTGCGCCATTGCCATCAAAGACTTTTGCGGACAATAGATTCTCTCCAGACAAAGCTGCTTCGATTATGGACCGGGTATGCTCAGCTGGAAATACGACAGTTGCCGGTAATTCCATGTCATCCTGCGCCGGTTCAGAAAAGGTTACTGACGCCGTGCCTTCCTGCCGCTGGGCGACGCCACTATATTTATCAATTTGCTGTCCATTAAGTCGATTGGACATATCAAATCTCATGATATTGCCCTCATTATCTTCCCAAGTAGACAGATTGTAATCTGAAACAATCGCCCCGCCTTCGATATTGACCATTTCGAGCACCATTCGCTGATTCATGATTATGCCTTCGCATTGTTGCTCAAGCCTTAAGACAATGCGGCCTCGCACAGCTTCAATACCGCTATTCGTGGATAGTTCCTCTAATTTTAAATCGTAAACCGCTTGATGCGAGGCCAACTGCAAGGGTGCGGCTGTAAGCGGTGGGGTCCATGCAAGAAAATTTGCAAGGGCAGCCAACAAGAGGGTTTTCGGTTTTGGTATTCTGATCATAGCGCCAATCTCTTAAAAACGATGACGAACTATCCCCCTCAAAAGCTCTAAAGTATCTACTAATAACTCCCGGCGGAATATCTGAAAAGATATAATGGCAGAAATAATGTTAAAACAAAGTGTCCTCGTACTTTTATTCCCTCTTTTGGGAATTTTATTCCTCCCTGGCTTTAGGAAGGCTAAGAGCGTATCAGCAAAAAAATAAACTATCTTATTGAAATTAAACATTTTTTTCTTCTTTTCAGTGGATTTCTACAATCGTGGCATAAAGATTGCTTGAAGGTAGACAACAATAGTGAAATTTAATCTTTCAAAGCGCGGCGTAAATTTTCCCGCTTGTCAGATGAGGAGAAATAAATGACTGCTAACATGTCTGCTTTACCTGCTACAGGAACCGGTTTGGCTTTTGGCGCCGAACAGGAAGTGCCATTCCATCTGGAAAACTTAGCCAAGAAGATAAAGAATTCGCCACATAACAGCGCAAATCCCCAATATTGGCAGACGATTAATCGGGTCATTGCTTACGCGGCAAGTGCCGAACAGCATATTTCGGAGCAACAGGCTCGTATTCGTGAATTGGAAGAGCTCTCGTCAACCGATGAACTTACCGGTCTTCCAAACCGCCGGGGTCTGCAGGAGTTCATGGCCCGCATGCTCTCCATTTCCCGTCGGCATGACGAACAAGGTGTCCTCGCATTTCTCGATTTGGATGATTTCAAAATTATTAATGATCACTACGGGCACGAAACCGGTGACCGGCTTCTAAATGTATTTGCCAAGGCGTTAAAATCCAGCTTGCGTGATTCTGATTTTGTAGCTCGCATCGGCGGTGATGAATTTGTCTTTGTCCTTGTCCGTAGTTCCGAAGAGAACGGTATTAACCGGGCACGCGCCATCCAACAGCAAATTGGATCCAGCTTCATTACAGCGCAAGGCAAGGAGCTCCCGTTACGAGCGAGCCTGGGTGTTGCCGCTTTCAATGGGGAAGCTACTCTTGCCCAGCTTTTAAGATCCGCAGATCTGGATATGTATAAAGATAAACGCGCCCGCAAAACCTAACATTTCCAGCGAGAATATTTTTGAAGCTGGGCGGGCCCGGTTATCCGAGCAAAAACAACTCGATCGGTTCACGGACACCACGGAGCGCGTGAAATCCGCAGGATTTCAGTTCCTGCTTGCATCCGACTGCTGCTTTCACAAATTCACCGGATGCGAGAAAGTCCGTCTCCAAAGTGTCACATAAAACTTCAATTCGGCTCACTTCATTTACCGCAGGGCCAATCACCGTAAAATCAAGCCGTGTTTCTGACCCGACATTTCCGTACATGACATCCCCAATATGAACCGCAATATCGAGCCCCATAGTCGGTTCGCCGCTCGCGTCACGGTCATCATTGAGTTTCCGCACTCCCTCTTTCATCCGATTAACAGCCTGCAAAGCCGTCTCACATATGGCCGGAACATCCTGATCTGTTAGGGCAAAAGCCGCCAGGATCCCGTCACCCATAAACTTGAGGATTTCACCACCTGCCAGCTCAATTGGGCTGGCCATATGATCAAGATACAAATCAAGCATCTCCACCAGCTCAGTTTGAGGCATGGTATCCGAAAGCTTGGTGAACCCCTTCAAATCTGCATAAATAAGCACAGCGTTTATACTCTCAACCGAGCCACGACGCACCTGACCAGACAATACCTTGCGTGCAGTATCCTTGCCGATATAGGTTTCCAATACCGACCTTGCTGTTCGAAATGAGGCAATACTTCGCACTGCCAACGCAAACAGGGGGATGGCCCGATGTAAAATCGTATATTCTTCTTCGGTGAACCCGCCAGGGCGATCAGAAGCCCAGCTAGTCACTAGGCCGCCCATTTCTCGAGAATCATCAAAATCCCAGCCAAAATCAAATACCTGGCAAAACCAGTCTGTCATACCCTCATCCCGAAATTCCACAAGCACTGGAAAATCCAACTCAGTTTCCGACTCAAGTTTACGATGCAGGAAATTGATATTATTGGTTAACATAAAAAAGAACGGGCTCGAAAACCAGCCTTCGCCCGGAACATCCGTATGCAAGACATTGGTGTTTAGAACCAATCCCTCCCCGCGGCGCCACGTATACATGAAGGCGCTGACTTGCGGATGAATGGCGCTCAAGGCAATGTTACCGCGCTTGAGCTTGATCCCTAGTTCAGACAAGCGTTCACAAAATTCCGTGAAGAGATCCCTCACGGCATTCCCTGACATGCCTTTGTCGATCAACCAGGCAAACAGCTCTTCTTGCGGATTCTGTGCCGGGAAATGTGCACATTCGATGTAAGGATTCTTAATGTTAACACCCATTGGATCACCTGATTGGAGAGGATCATCCACTTCCATATAAGCCGATAATACCCACAGTTAAGAAGAAAATAAAAAAAATCTGACGACCGCGTGTTCTGAAGCACAAGCAGGTACATTCAATGGCGGATTTGGAGACTGGTTCTTGACGTTATCTCATGATAGAGATTGGTGGCGCACATAACAAGAGGCAGTAGCACCCATGGCGGATAACATAAAAAAATATTGGCAAAATTACATTAATGGCGACTGGGTGGATGGAATAGATAAGGATCGGATTTCCATCGAGAACCCGGCCACGGGAAAAGAGGTTGCTGAAATTGCCCGCGCCAAGGGAAACGATGTAGATTTGGCTGTTACTGCCGCGCGGGCATGCTTTGAAAGCCGGGAACTTTACAACATGCGGCCAACCAATCGTGGCCTGCTAATGTTCGAAATTGCCCGCCACCTGACCGAGATGGCAGATGATATTGCCCTCACGGAATGCCTCGATAACGGTAAGACCATTGCCGGCGGCAAAAATGAAGCCATGGCCGCAGCGCGCTACTTTACCTATTACGGCGGTCTCGCCGACAAGCTTGAAGGCCGAATGATCCCTTTAGGAGCAGATTACCTGGATTATACGATCCCCAGTCCGTTCGGTGTCTCTGCGCAGATTGTACCCTGGAATTTTCCATTGCAAATTGCGGCACGTTCCGTCGCTTGTGCGTTGGCGACAGCGAATACTGTGGTTCTGAAATCACCGGAACTCTCACCCCTTTCAACCTATTTTATCGCCGAGGCCTGTCATCGGGCGGGCGTTCCTGCAGGCGCCGTAAATATCCTGTGCGGATTTGGTCATGATTGCGGGGCAGACCTTGTCGCTCATCCGGATATTGATCATATTGTATTTACAGGATCTGTGGCGACCGGCCAATCCATCCTGCGCGCCGCTGCCGAACGGGTTATTCCCTGCATCATGGAACTGGGTGGAAAATCCGCAGGTATCCTGTTCGAAGACGCCGATGTGGATCAGGCGATCACGTCGACAGCCAGCGGCATATTCTCTCATGCCGGACAGGTTTGTTCCGCCCAATCACGCCTTATTGTCCCAACGAAAATGCAGGATGAGGTTGTCGAGAAAATGGCGGCAAAAGCCAATAGCCTTTCCATCGGCCCTGGCATTGAGGGGCATGACCTGACGCCGGTTATTTCAGGGCAACAAGCAGAAAAAATCGAGGGCATGTGCCTGGCTGCTGCACAGGCAGGGGCGGAAGCCGCCGCCGGCGGACGGCGACGCGACGATATGGCAGGTCATTTTATTGAACCGACCGTCTTTGCAAATGTCTCCCCGGACATGACAATAGCTCGGGAGGAAGTCTTTGGCCCCGTATTGGCTGTCCTGACCTATGACGATGTGGACGAGGCCATTGCACTAGCAAACGGGACCGATTATGGTCTCTGCGCTGGCGTTTATACCAAGGACCTAAATACAGCACATTGGGCGGCAGATCGGCTATCGGCCGGCCAGGTTTTTGTAAATGAATGGTTTGCAGGTGGTATAGAAACACCGTTTGGCGGTACAAAAAGATCTGGCTATGGCCGAGAAAAAGGTCAGGAAGCCCTGCAGAATTACGTACAGACTAAAAATGTCGGCATTCGTGTGACAGCAGGGGGAGGCGGACGTCCTGGCGGCTGATTAAAATAGAATACACAGATAGGATAGAAACATGTCAGGTAAAATTGATGCTCGGCTTGCCGAGATAGGTGTCGAAATTCCAGTCGCGGCCATGCCTGCCGCGAATTACGTCCCATATGTCGTTAGCGGCAATATGGTTTTCGTTTCCGGCCAGGTCCCTTTCGTAAATGGGGAACTGCAATATCAAGGCAAAGTCGGTGCTGATTTTGATACGGACACTGCTATCAAATGCGCTCGGGTCTGCGCCTTGAATATCGTGGCGCAAGTCAAGGCAGCTTGCGACGGCGATCTGGATCGTGTGGTAAAATGTGTCAAGCTTGGCGGTTTCGTAAATTGTATCGATGGATATGGAGAACAGCCAAAAGTCATCAACGGGGCTTCTGATCTGATGGTTGAGATTTTTGGGGACAAAGGACGCCATGCGCGTTTTGCCGTCGGCACGAATGCCCTCCCCATGAATGTGGCCGTTGAAATCGATGCCGTCTTCGAAATCGCCTAATCGGAATTATTTAATGAAATTCTGCCTCAATTCACGCCACCATGTTATCGGGGGATACTTGGCAACCAAAACGTCGTTTCTTTGCGGCGATGAGACAAAATTATAGAGTAGTGAATGTCTGAAGCCCTCGCGATTAAAACTCTGCAATCGATTTCTGAAATAACCGAGAAAGACTGGAATGACTGTCTCGAGACAGATCACCCCTTCGTTACGCATCAGTTTCTGAAGGCACTTGAAGATAGTGGCTCGGTTACGGCTGAAACCGGGTGGATGCCCTATCACCTGGTGTTGGAGCTGGACACGGAAATTGTCGGTGTCGCACCAATGTATGTCAAAGGCCATAGTCAGGGCGAGTATGTGTTTGATTACAGCTGGGCCCATGCTTATGAGCGGGCTGGTGGAAAATATTATCCAAAGTTGCAATTATCTGTCCCCTTCTCACCAGTGACCGGGCCCCGTCTTCTCGTACCTGCCGGACCCGACCAACCTGTCCGTCAACGCGCGCTCTTACAAGGAGCGCAACATGTCGCCAGTGAATTAGGCTTGTCATCTGTCCATCTGACCTTTCTGGCAGAAAACGAAAAGTTGTTAATGGAAGAAGCTGGCTTCCTAATCCGTGCAGGAGAGCAGTTTCATTGGGTCAATAACGAGTATTCTGATTTCGACGCCTTTCTCGCCCAGCTATCTTCGCGAAAACGAAAAGCTATTAAGAAGGAGCGCATTGGCGCAACGGAAACAGGTCTTGAATTTGAAACTGTAAGCGGGCCGGAAATTGCTGAGCGGCATTGGGACGCCTTCTTCAATTTCTATATTGATACGGGCAGCAGGAAATGGGGCACTCCCTACCTTAACCGCAGCTTCTTTAGTCTGCTCAGCGAGTCGCTCGGCGACGCCATCGTACTGTTCATGGTCAAGCGTGATGGCCGTTATATTGCGGGCGCCCTCAATCTAAAAAGCCGTGACTGCCTCTATGGCCGTTATTGGGGTTGCATTGAAGATCATCGATTTCTACATTTTGAAACTTGTTATTACCGGGCAATCGAATATGCGATTGATCACGGTATCCAGCGCGTGGAAGCCGGTGCTCAAGGCCCCCATAAATTAGCTCGTGGATATCTTCCGACGAAAACCCATTCTGCGCATTGGTTGCGAGACCCCGGATTCCACGACGCGGTTGCTGAATTCCTGAAAGCCGAGACTCGCGAAATTGACGCGGAACTCAATTATCTTTCAGCGCATTCCCCTTTTCGTCAGCAAAAATAAGATTACCTACCAACAATTTTGATCATTCTTTTGGAAGTCAAAGGTTGAATAATTCTCAATTTTGATATATATAGGTATTGACGTTTACGTAAACGTAAAGGTAAGCCAGATAAGATGCTACCACCCAGAAAAGATAAAGGGATGACGATGACCGACCATATTACCCATGATCCAATTTATAATACGGCCCACCGCGACGATTTCCCCGGCATGATGAATGTAGATCGTTATGGCGCGAGAACAGACGCATTTGACGCGATCATTTCGGCCACCCATGATCACTTCTGGGACCCAATGGATACCGCGTATCTGGATTTCTCCAGCCCGTTCGATCTAAAAAACGAATATTTGATGCCACGGGAAACCTTTCCGGAGCTTCAAAGCGCCGTTGTAGATAAACTGGATGAGGGGCAACAGATTCACCTTGCCAACGAAAGTACGAGATGGAGTCTATCGGGTATTCTGCATGGCGAGCAAGGCGCTTTGAGCCTGAGTGCGAGCTTGTGCCACATACTGGTCGATCCCGGCGCGCAGGAATATGCGTCGAACCAGACCAGAGAAGAAGCCCGTCACGTCACGGCCTTCAGTCGCTATATTCATACCCGCTGGGGAAAACCCTACCCTGTCGGAGAAGCACTTGGTGGCTTACTTACGGAACTTGTAGGTGCAGAGGAAGTCTATAAAAAACTGGTCGGCATGCAAATGCTGGTTGAAGGACTGGCCATGGGCGCGTTCGCAAATTTCCACTCGAAAACCAATGACCCTCTCCTCAAACGCCTAACTCAGCTGGTTATGACAGACGAAGCATTTCATCATAAATTTGGTAAAATCTGGGCTGACAAAACCATTCCAAAACTGGGAACAGAAGAGCATAACCGGGTTGAGGATTGGGCAGCTCAATGTTTTGAAACTGTTTTGTTCAATCTGGTCAATATTCGGCAGAAACAGGTCATCTATGATCAATTTGGCCTGGATTGGCAATGGGTACGTGATGCCTGCCGTGAAGTTTTCACGGACAAAGATCGCCGGAACACACTCAAGGAATCGACCAATATTTTTCGGGTGCTTATCAAGACCTTGATGAATTCCGGCATTATCACGGATCGAACCCGCCCAATTTATTCTCACTGGGTAGATATGGATCAAATGGAAGGCGAGAACGAAGACATGATCGGATACGCCATTGCCGATGAAGGGATCGAATATCTCAAAACCATAAATCGTGGCCGCAAGGTAATCGGCCAGAAATAGATACCTCCCTGCCCGTGTTTTGGATTATACCTTTGATCTGAGCACGGGCCATGGTACCCCAAAAATAACAATAAAAACAAAGCGCCGGTAACGCTGGCATTGAGGGCAAGATGAATATAGCAACGGACATCAGTAAAACTGCGGATCAAACCATTGACCATTTTGATGTTTTGATCGTCGGGGCAGGCATTTCTGGTATCGATGCGGCGTATCATCTGCAAAATGACTGCCCTGAAAAAACCTTTGCACTGGTAGATAGCCAGGAGACGTTTGGTGGCACCTGGAGCACTCATAAATATCCGGGAATTCGCTCCGATAGTGACCTTTTTACTTTTGGCTACAAATGGAAGCCGTGGATGGGTGCGCCGATTGCAACGGCAGAGGAAATTCTTAAATACCTTGATGAATGCCTGGATGAAAATGACATTCGTCGACATATCCAGTTTCAGCGGGAAGTAAAAACCGCGAGCTGGTCCAGTGCAGAAAAATGTTGGACAGTAGAGCTTTTCTGCAAAGATTCCGGCAAGCTACAACAGCTAACCTGTAATTTTCTCTGGATGTGTCAGGGATATTATCGCCATTCAGAAGGATATACACCGGAATTTAAGGGGAAGGATCGTTTTGAAGGTGACATCGTTCATCCGCAGACCTGGCCTGAAGACCTCGACTACAAGGACAAGAAAGTTGTCGTTATCGGCTCCGGTGCCACCGCGGCAACCTTGATACCGGCAATGGCCAAGGACTGTGCACATATTACAATGCTGCAGCGGTCCCCGACATATTTCTTCGCGGCCCCCAACCGAAATGAAGTCGCTGATATGTTGCGAGAACTGGATGTGCCCGACGAATGGACACATGAAATTGCCCGGCGCAAAGTCCTGTCCGACCAGAAGCTGATTACACATCGATCTTTCAATGATTCCGATGCATTGAGAAACGAACTGATCATGGGTGCCAAGCAATATCTGGGGGAGGATTTCGACGTTGAAGCTCATTTTACACCGAGTTATCGCCCTTGGAGACAGCGGCTGGCCTTTGTGCCCGATGGTGACCTGTTCAGAGCGATCAAATCCGGTGACGCCTCTGTTGTAACCGACCAAATCGATACCTTCACGGAAAAAGGCATTCTGCTCAAGTCCGGCGATGAGCTGGAAGCTGATATCATCGTTACCGCAACCGGTTTCAATATGAACGCATTGGGAGATGTCGCCTTTACCATTGATGGGGAAGATTTCGATTTTTCAAAAAGCTGGGCACATCGCGGTATTTTGTTTTCCGGTCTCCCTAATTTGGCCTGGGTGTTTGGTTATTTACGGACGAGTTGGACCATGCGCTCCAATCTGGTTGCCGATTTTGTTGCACGTCTGTTGAACCATATGGATGAGAAAGGAGCGTCGGTGGTGACACCCCGTCTTCGTAAGGAAGATGAGGATATGCCGGAACTGCCGCTTGTTGATCCGGAAAACTTCAATGCCGGATATCTGATGCGCCACATGCATATCATGCCAAAACAAGGTGACCGGCAACCATGGATCTTCAGCCAGGACTATTATTCAGAAAAGGATGAAATTCCTGCAGCTGACCTGGAAGACGGGACGCTCGAATATAAATAGGGTGTACCGTCGGTCCCAACATCCCTAAATACTGTCAATCAACAATAATATTGTTGCCCGATTGGCGCGTGAGCAATTTGTCAGCGAAGCCGTGATTAACATCCCGATGCTCCGCCTCGTCAGCTCGAATGGCAAGAACAACATCGCGCAATCGGGCGTTTTGCGGTAACTGCCAATACTCAATGGCGATTTGTGGCGCGCGTACATTCTCTTGCCGCCCCGCGTCAATTTCCACCAAATATTGCGTATAACTTATAACAGCTTCTTCCTCGAAATAGCCAACAACACGATGAGCCGTAGCCGGGCTTAACAAATACAGCAGGAAATAGAAATTATAGAAGATGATTTGCGTGAGCATGATAATGAAGCGTTCCAACCGGCTTGGTTGGGCAATTTCCACGAAGGTCATCAGATGCATACGCTCATTCTCCGCTTCATCCAGTAAAATCTTGATCCAGCCCTGATCATCGCGAATATGGCGCAAAGCCGATAAATGCTGCCAAAGCCCACCAACCATCCCCGGAACTGCCGCCACAGTTTCCAGAACAACAGCCCGGTGGCCGTATCTTTTTGCAAAAAACCTGTCTGCAAAAAACCGGAGCATTTTGACAAATCCGAAGGCGATCCGGTCCCGCAAAGTACTAGGTATAATGTGACTGTCTATTTGGGGTGATGTGCGCATGCCTTCCGGCGGAGTTCTATTTTTAAACAACATATTAACCTCGATAGAATTCAACTTTGAAAGTGACCGGCTGCGTCACTTGGACATGGTGTCGCACGGTCGGTTCGATGACGGCATGATTGCCGGACTGGATAAATGTTGCGACTGGCACCGGCGCTTCCAGAACGAATTCAAGCCCGCCCGTCAGAACACATAGTTTTCCCCAAACCCCGGGTTTTGTAGAATGGGCGGCCTGCAGGGATTTCGGCACTGATTTTTCGGTAAAAACCGGCGTTTCACTGTATTTCGTGAGATTTTGAAAAGGGTCTGCCATTATCCAGCCTGCTTTTTTATGCCGGGATATCCAAACATTGAAAGCTGCAGACTTTCCGCAATGCGTTCCGCCCGCTCCATAAAGTAGGGGATCACTTCCGGTGTCGGCGCTGTCGCCTCAAGTGTTTGTCGAAACAACGCGAGCCAAATCTGAAAATGTTCCTGAGTTACCGTTGAGAGCTTATTGTGCACCACCACTGGCTTGCCATTATAGCGCCCGCTATTCATGGCGACGGAAGACCAAAAATCCTTCATTTTTGCCAAATGAGGCGTCCAGTTACCACCAATTTTCGCCGCGAATATCGGGCCCAGTCGATTGTCCGCCCGAACCGCTTCATAAAAAGTCTCAACCAACTCCGAAATATACGCATCGTCAATGCCCATACGGGCCGCGGCCTCCTGAATTTCACGCCGCCGTTCCTCCGCGCTTCGAACTACAAATGTCATTATACAGCCTCCGATTTAAGTAATTTCCATAGCTGCGAGTTGTCGGCTACCAGATTTTCGACAGAATATTGATCAAGCACTTGGAGAAAAGCTTCCACGGCTTGCTTCAAGACGGATGACAATCTGCAGGCCGCTGTTATGCGACAAGTCCCATCCCGCCCGGCAAAGCATTCCACAAGAGCAAAATCTCCTTCAATATGGCGGACGATCGTACCGACATTGATCCGGGCTGCGGGATAAGCCAGTCGCAATCCCCCGGCCCTTCCGCGAACCGTATCGATATATCCCAATTGCCCAAGTGTTTGAGCAATCTTCATCAGATGGTTTTTAGAAATTCCGTAATGCTCGGAAACCTCCGCAATCGTGACAAGGGTTCCCGGATTAACGGCCAGATGCATTAATAGCCGCAAGGCGTAATCGGTTTGTGTATTCAGGCGCATAGCTTATCCTTTAAAGATGCATATTATATACATCTTTAAAATTCGCTTTTCAAGGCCTTAACATAGAAAAATTGAACTAATCGTCTTTCGGCCCAACCCAGCCAAACGGATTGTGGGCAATCTCCCAGAGGTGACCGTCAGGATCTGCAAAATACCCATGATAACCGCCCCAATGGGCTTTTTGCGGAGATTTTACTTCCGTTGCACCAACCTCAAGAGCTTCCGCCATCAGTTTATCGACCTCCCCCTCTGTCATTACATTATGACAAAGATTAAAACCGCTATAACCACTTCCGATTGGGGATACTGTTGCATCATTTGCCAGCGCCGATCGTTCGCATAGCCCAAGCCACGTGCCATTCAGGTCAAAAAAAGCGACAGTCGGTGGCGACTCAATCATGGGCAGGCCCAGCCCGTCTCGATAGAAATTGATAGATTTTTCCAGATCTTGTACGGCAAGCGATACCATGCTTATTCTCGGTTTCATTTTTCATCTCATTTGTTATTTGTTCATGTTATGTTCATATCATGAGTGCGTAAGAAAGACGAGTAGGTAATCCACCTCATTTTTACATATTTTAGGATTCCCGCACCAACAAACAGTGATATGCTGTTTCGATGAATCTCAAACAAATCACAACGGCAAAGATCACAGGCACCGTCGAAACCTCACTTTCGGGAGATGCGACGCGTCTCTTTCCGTGGTGGAGTGTTACAAAAACCGTTTTGGCGACGACCGCATTGCAGCTGGCTGATCAAGGCCACCTTGCCTTAGACGAAAAGCTATGGAATTCCCCTTACAGCTTGCGCCAATTGCTGCAACATCGGGCAGGTGTTCCTGAATATGGCCGTCTTGAAACTTATCACGCAGCGGTTGATCGAGGCGACACGCCCTGGTCTCCGCAAGAAATGCTGGAAAGAGTTAAGGTTGAGCAGCTTGATTTTGAACCGGGCACGGGATGGGCCTATTCCAATGTCGGTTATTTACTGATCCGACAATTTATCGAACGGGTTATGGGCGCGGATATTGAAACAGTAATGCAAGAGCAGGTCTTTGGACCCCTGCAATTGCCATCCGTTCGCCTGGCCAGAAATCCCGACGACCTAGCCAATACCGCGTGGGGAAACGGGGCCGGTTATCATCCCGGTTGGGTTTATCATGGCTTACTCATCGGCAGTGCCGTTGATGCTGCACTATTCATGAACCGAATTTTGACCGGGCCGCTATTATCTCCGAAATTCCGGGAGACAATGACGTCCCCCTTTGAAATAGGAGACTCTATTGCAGACCGGCCCTGGAGAACCCATGGTTATGGCCTTGGTGTGATGATGGGGCAAGTAGCAGACGCGGGACTTGCCATAGGCCATTCGGGGTGTGGAGCGGGAAGTGTCTGCGCTGTCTACCACTTTCCTGAGCTGGATACCCCCAGCACAACCGCTGCCTTCGCCCAAGTTGCAAATGAAGGCGAGACCGAGTGGGCTGCTGTCCAACTGGCAACAGCCCCGTAAAATTTAATTTAGACTGCGCGGATCTTATATCCGAGTCTCGGAAAATGCACACAAACCTGATCAACCTGCGGATCACTCCTCAGCAATGACACCCTATCAAGGGTCAATTGCTGAAGATTTCCACTCACTGCCGGACCACCGCCCGTCGGTTCGACGGACACTTTCATACCCAGCGCCAGATTCAAGGGGTCATTGGGGTCAATAAACGAAGCCGTTTGCGGTGTTGCTTCCCTCGCGATATCAAGGGCCCTTTCATCACTCATGTCCTCATGGGGGCCATGGCCAATATCCCGGATTGATTTCTCCCATCGTACCAGATGGTCAAACTGGCTCAAAAACGCCTCCCCTTCCGCCATGCGGTCACGCAGGAACCAAACCAGATAATAGGAAAATGCGTCCATCAGCCCGGGCATTGGTCCGGACAGATATTCTGTTGTTTTCAGGCTGTTATTGATCCAGCTGAACTGGGTTCGGACATTGGCCAGACAATCAAGATACTTTGCCTGAATATCCTCCAGCGAAAAATCTGATCCAAAATACAGGGGCCCGCGATCTGCCAGAAATTCAGGTGGCATATTGGGGCTCATTTCCACAAGCGCAACCGTCACCACATCCCGAAACAATGGCCCATCTGTCCAATTCCCCACAGCCCAGTCCAATTCTCCTTTGGTCGCCGACAATAAGCTTGATTCAGGAAAACGATTCTCCAGTTCACGAATAATGCAGCTGGTATCACAATAGATATCGGCTCCAATCTGCAATACTGGTGTCAGGCGATACCCGCCGGTCAAGGGCATAAGATTTGGTTTTGGCGGTAGTCTTGGAATGATCACGGATTGCCAGCTTAATCCCTTGAAGCCAAGAATAGTCCGGATTTTTTCCGTAACCGGGGATTGCGGATAATGATGAAGGATAATTTGATCGTCGCTCACATGGTTACTCCCATAAAACCTGCGCAACTCTTTGGACCATCAATAATAGGATATGTCTAGGCTAATTGCGCATTTCCTGAATTATCCCATAATCCAGAGCACCTGATCCTATTGAGGCTACTCTATCAAGATTGACGCCAAAGAGGACTTCACCCATAGTTCTGAAATGCTGGCAAAAAAACTGACATACTCCAAACATCTCCCTCTTTGGGTGTTATGTGGCACATTACTTGGGATTATTACGGGTATCCTGTTTGGAGATCAGGCGTCGGTGCTAAAGCCTATTGGCTCAACATATGTCAAGCTGATGCAGATTGTTGTTTTCCCTTACATTATTTGCTCTTTGCTACATGCATTGGGAAGCCTTGCGCCAAAGACAGCCTTGCGACTTTTTCGCTGTAGCTGGTTTATCTATCTCTTTTTGTGGGCCGTGACCCTCCTGACAATTTTCATTCTCTCCTTGGCCATCACTCAGGCGCCAACCCCCAGTTACCTGAACGCAACAATTGTTCAGAACAAGGATGCTTTACTCGATCTGCTCATACCCGTTAATCCCTTTTTTGATCTGGTAAACAACAATATTCCCGCCATCGTAATTTTCTCGATCATCTATGGCATCGCAATCCAGAAAATTGACAAGAAAGAAACCTTCCTTGATGTGCTTAACCTGATCAAACAGGCAAGTGTAACTATTTGGGAATGGGTGGTTATGCTTGCGCCATTTGCGGTTTTTGCTCTTTTCGCGGATTCATTTGGTACTCTCGATCTTGAGACACTCACCAGCCTTTCAACGTATCTACTCACCATGCTGGCCGGAACACTTATTCTCGCCTTCTGGATTTTACCGGCAATAATTTCGGCGATGTGCCCAATTAAAACCCAGGAGATATTGCTAGATCTCAGAAGTGCTTTTGTTATCTCCGTGGTGACATCCCTGTCTGTCGCCGCGTTACCGTTCATTCAAAAAGCTGCAGAAAGGCTGGCAAATCAGGTAAAAATTGAAGATGACAACAGCTCAGAAATCATCAGTACAACCTTAGCCGTTAGTTACCCACTCGCCCAGATCGGTAATTTTTTTATCTGGCTTTTTGTGCTTTTTGCCGCTTTCTATTATCGGGCCCCAATCTCGCTGGATGACCAGCTTATCCTGCCATTTGTCAGTTTGCTGTCCAGCTTTGGGTCACCAAGCACCTCAATAGATGCCGTTACTTTTCTGGCAGAATGGCTGACATTTCCGACTGAAGCCAGCGCACTTTACGTTGAAATGATGACCCTGACCCGTTATGGGCAGGTTCTGGTTTCCGTAATGGGGTTTGCCTTCATCACTTTCCTCGTCACCTTGCGCTATTACGGAAAGTTGAAATTCAATATCAAACGCGGAGCATTGGCCCTGTTGATCAGCGTCAGTGTCTTGTCTTTGGTCACGATCGGTATTCGCGCTTTCGAAAATCGCTATGACAGCTCGAAGCCGCCGACTTACCTCACATTCGAATTATCAAAGGAGGCAACAAATGGCGTTAAGGCAATTATTGAGAGCCCGACAGATGCAGAACGGAGGCCCGACAATCCCTATGCTAAAACTTTAAGCAGAATACAAAAGTCAGGTGTAATCCGGGTTGGATTTAATTCTGACATCATACCGTTTAGCTATAGAAATGATCGGAACGAGCTTGTCGGCTTTGATATCGCCTATGCCTACCAGCTTGCCCGGGATTTGGGTGTAAAACTGACATTCGTGCCGTTTACCTGGGGAAATCTGGAAGATGACTTGAAGAACCACCGGTTCGATATTGCCGCTTCCGGAATTTATGTGACCAATAGCCGGTTACGCAGCCTGGATTTCTCTCAACCCTACTATCAAAGTGCTGTCGCCCTTATCGTAAAGGCGGAAAATGCCGAGGAATTTTTCGATCGGACAGAAATCGAAAAGCGTGACCGGTTAACCATCGGTATATTTGATGATCCGGTCCTAAAGGAAATGGCTGCCCGGTTATTCCCCGAAGCCACGATAAAGGTTCTGCCCAATTACGGCGATTTACCTAAGCATCCGGAAATTGATGCGGCAATTTGGACGTTGGAACAAGCGCGGGCCTGGGCTGCGCAAAATGAGGACTATACAGCCGTGCTTCCGCGGAACTTGGGCGGCAAGATACCAATTGCCTATCTTCTCCCACCGGACTCAGGGGATTTTCGCAATTATCTGGACTATTGGCTTCGTCTTCAAAGCCTGAGCGATTTTGGCAAACGGATGCATCAGAAATGGATAAACGGCAAACCGGCGCAAGAAAAATCACCGCGCCCTGGATTGATCCGAAAGATATTTAAAGCAGACAAATAACGTGCGGCTTCTGGTTATCAAGGCTCTGTGCGTGCGAATAAGAAAATTTCACAGATATCTAGGCAAATATCAGATATGGCTTATACTCTAGCCAGTTCTTTAATGTCTGTTCTACACAATAAAACCCTAACGGGACTGAGTAATTAGCTGAGAAATACGATGACGGTACAAATATCCGAAAGTAATCCATCGAGAGCCCGCCCTGCCCTGACCATAGACAATGAGACACTTCAGAACGAGATTAGAATTGAACAATCTGTTCAAGTACAAGCCAATATGCCGGTCATCTCTTTTGGCAGCTTTGGGCTCATCCTTTTAGTATTTTACATCTATTGGGATTATGCCCTACAGTCCGGTGCTATTTATCTGCTTATTGCACTTCTGTTGTCCACACTCCTTCCAATGCGCGGCTATTTCCGGCTTCGAGGCAAACCTCGGCCGGCAAAAGTGAGTATCCGGCGTATTCGCGTATTGGAGATCTATACGTTGACTGTCGGGCTGCTATGGGCGGCAACCATTTTCATCCTCCTTGCTGTTACAGATCCTGTAGACGGGGTCATCCTGCTTTGGGTTATGTATGTAACTGCCTATACCGGGGCTTTTTTGAATTCAACCATGGTTCGTGTTGCGGCGGGGTTTGCCGGACCGGTTGCACTGGCAAATGCGATCGGGGCTTATATCTACGATGTCATTGATGCCGAGCTTCTCTTGTTCCTGTGCCTGTGCGGTTTGCCTACCCTGGCCTGGATTATCTGGCTCAACGGGAAAGAAACAAAAATAAATGTCCGCCTCCGTGTTGAGAACAGGCTGGCGGAGTTGGAACGGCGTCGGGTTCTAGAAGTCATCTCGACACAGCTCGGAAAATATATGTCCCCGCAGCTATACCAATCCATTTTCAGGGGAGAACAGAAAGTCGAGATTGCCTCGAAACGGAAGAAACTCACGGTTTTTTTCTCGGACATTGCAGGCTTTACCGAGATAACGGACCAATTGGAATCGGAGGAACTGACGGCTCTATTGAACCATTATCTTACGGAAATGTCGAAAATTGCGCTCGAGCATGGGGCGACCATCGACAAGTTTATCGGTGATGCCATCGTCGTCTATTTTGGAGATCCCGAGACAAAGGGCGTTAAGGAAGACGCCGCCGCCTGCGTGCATATGGCCATTGCAATGCAAAAACGGCTTAAGGACCTGCAAATCGGATGGCAGGATCAAGGGTTGATTGAGCGCCCTTTCGCCATCCGGATCGGGATTAATACGGGATATTGTACGGTTGGAAATATCGGCAGTGAAGAACGGATGGATTACACCATCATCGGCAATGAGGTAAATCTTGCGGCGCGCCTGGAAACCGCCTCTGACATTGGTGGCATTTTACTTGCCAATGAAACCTATTCGCTGGTCAAGGAATGGCTGCAAGCGGAAGAACAGGCTGCCATAACAGTAAAAGGTTTCCAGAAACCCATTCGAACGTTCCGTGTCACCGGCGCTCTTGATGACGCCACCGCCGGTTCATCCTCCCTCCCGGGGTTTTCCCTCGACCTTGACACGGAAAAAATGTCGGATAGCGACAAACAGTCCGCTGTGCAAAAACTAAGAAAAGCGATCGCCGAGATTGAAGAGCCGCTTTCATAGCAGGCGGAGCATATAATAAAAAACCCTCCCTTGCCCGAGAGCAAGAGAGGGTTTAATTGCCTGATCCTAATGAGGGCTATTTATCAGCCGTCGCAACATCCTTGCTCGGACCCTTCTTCTTTTTGCGCTTATCTGCATCCTCTTTTCGATTGAGCTCTTCGGCGCTCTCGATCTTGAAGGTCAGCTCTCCGGCTTTCACACCAACAGTGACATGGCCGCCCTTTGCCAGTTTGCCAAATAACAGCTCCTCGGACAGGGGTTTCTTGATCTTGTCCTGTATGACCCGGCCCAAAGGTCGCGCCCCGTTATTGACATCATAGCCCTCCTTCGCCAGCCAGCTTGCCGCCGGATCGGAAAGAGAGATAGTTACATTGCGATCCTCAAGCTGTGTTTCCAATTGCAAGACGAATTTTTCCACCACCCGCGATACCACTTCCGGCGGCAACGGAGCAAAAGGAATGATTGCGTCCAGACGGTTCCGGAATTCCGGCGTAAATAACCGCTTGATCGCTTCCTCATCTTCGCCAACCCGGACATCACTGCCAAAGCCAATGGCCTGTTTCGCCATTTCCTGCGCGCCGGCGTTAGTTGTCATGATCAAAACCACATTGCGGAAATCCACTTGCTTGCCATTATTATCGGTAAGCTTGCCGTGATCCATGACCTGCAACAAGATGTTAAATAGATCCGGATGGGCTTTTTCAATTTCGTCGAGCAACAGCACGGAATGAGGTTGCTGGTCGATGGCATCGGTCAGCAGCCCGCCCTGATCAAAGCCAACATATCCCGGAGGCGCACCGATCAGGCGACTAACCGTGTGACGTTCCATGTATTCGGACATATCAAAGCGCACGAGATTGAGGCCCATGATCGAGGCTAGTTGCCGGGCGACTTCTGTTTTACCCACCCCGGTTGGCCCGGAGAACAAGTAAGACCCGATGGGTTTCTCAGGTTCACGCAAACCAGCACGAGCCAGCTTGATCGATCCAGACAGCGCTTCAATGGCGGCGTCCTGTCCAAAAACAACCCGCTCCAGATCAACATGCAATTTGCGCAGGCTCTCTGTATCTTCCTTGGAAACCGATTTCGGTGGTATGCGGGCGATTTTAGCCACGACAGCTTCCACGTCCTTAACGCCCACCGTTTTTTTGCGTTTGCTTTCAGGCTTCAGCATTTGCGCCGCGCCGACTTCATCGATGACATCGATTGCCTTGTCCGGCAATTTCCTGTCATTGATATAGCGGGCTGAAAGCTGGACAGCTGTTCGGATTGCTTCCGCAGTATAGCGGATGCTGTGGAATTCTTCGAAATAGGGCTTGAGGCCCTTCAGGATCTTGATGCTGTCTTCCACACTGGGCTCACGCACATCAATTTTCTGGAACCGGCGCAGCAACGCCCGATCTTTTTCAAAATGACTGCGAAATTCCTTATAGGTGGTTGAGCCAATGCAGCGGATGTCGCCGCTGGCCAACGCCGGTTTCAGCAGGTTAGAGGCATCCATGGCCCCGCCACTGGTCGCGCCCGCGCCGACAATTGTATGAATTTCGTCGATAAACAATACAGCGTTCTCGAGACCTTGCAGCTCTGTAATGACAGCTTTAAGGCGTTCTTCGAAATCACCGCGATATCGTGTTCCCGCCAGCAGTGACCCCATATCCAGCGAATAAATTACCGCCGGTAATAGCACACTGGGGACATCGCCATGAACAATACGTCGTGCCAGGCCTTCAGCAATCGCTGTTTTTCCAACGCCTGGATCCCCCACATAAAGTGGATTATTTTTCGAGCGACGACATAAAATCTGAATGGTCCGCTCGACTTCTTCCGCGCGGCCAATGAGCGGATCGATTTTACCACCGGCTGCTTTTTCATTGAGATTAACACAATAAGCATCCAGCGCTTCCAGCACCTCGGCTTTTTCTTCTTCATCGCCGGGCACTTCCTGTTCGGGATTAAACTCTCCATCGGTTCCCCGAATGACCCGCGTTGTTTCCTTACCCGGTGATTTCGCAACGCCGTGACTGATATAGCTGATCGCATCCAGCCGGGTCATTTCCTGCTTCTGCAGAAAATAAGCGGCATGGCTTTCCCGTTCGGAAAAGATCGCAACCAGAACGTTCGCACCCGTTACCTCTTCACGGCCCGAACTTTCAACATTAATCAAGGCGCGCTGGACGACTCTTTGAAAACTCAAAGTCGGACGGGCCTCAACAAAGCCATCCATCACCAAGTCGTCGAGCTCATCCGTAATGAACGTGTCAAGATCAGACCGGAGTTGATCCAGATCCACATTGCAGGCGCGCATGACCGCAGCGGCATCCTGATCTTCCGTTAGGGAGTGCAATAAATGCTCAAGCATCGCGAATTCATGTCGGCGTGCTGTCGCAAGGGCCATGGCACGATGTAATGTTTCTTCAAGCGAGTTAGAAAATCCGGGCACTATTCTTTCTCCATCGTACATTGTAGGGGATGCTGGTTTTCACGAGCGTGGTCAATAACCTGAGATACTTTTGATTCTGCGACTTCATATGGAAACACGCCGCAATTTCCGACACCTTTCTGATGAACATGCAACATAACCTGAACGGCTGTCTGTTCATCCATATTGAAGAATTTTTGCAAAACGTAAACTACAAATTCCATGGGCGTATAATCGTCATTCAGCAAAACGACGCGCCACAGAGATGGTTTTTTGGTTTTTGGCTTCGTCTTGGTAACGACGCCTGTCCCTGCACCACCTTTATTGCCATCTTTCTTATCGTTGTCACTCATCAAAATCTTCAACGAACTAGAAACTCCTATCCTGCATCACCATAAACTGGTGGGTCAAAATTCGCACCCTATCCACTTAAGTATATACCTTATCAGGAAATTCAAAAAAAATTCTTACCGAGATACGAAAATATGTACAATTTTTGCTTTTTATTGATAATTGACACAAAAAAGGCCCGGACCGAAGTCCGAGCCTTTCAGGGAAGCTGTACTGAGTTGCGCGGATTAGGCCTGTTTAGAAAACATGTCCAGGTTCGCAGCATATTGAGCGCCAAATGGCTCAACCATTGATTTCGTTGCATCAACAACCAAAGCATTCAATTTGCTGATTTCTGTGACATATGTCTGAACAGAAGTACGGGCAAATTCAGTTTGGATTTCAACAACCTTGGTAACATCTTCAGTTTCTGCAATTGTGCGCGTTACGTTGAAGACTTCCTGAAGGCGATCTGTGCCAAAGTCGAGCAGAGCAGCACTGAGTTTTTCACTTTTCTCAACTGCGGCATTGCCGGCTTTTACAAATGCTTCTGAATTGTCTTTGTCGTAGAACTGAGAGCCTTCAAAAGTTTTAACAGCTTTTTCAAAACCGGACTTGCCTTCAGCAAGAGCTTTTTCGTAGTTGGTTTTAAAAGTTTCTGTGTTTGACTTGAATGCTTTTTCAGCTGCTTCTGCACCGGTAATAAAAGCATCCTGAAGAGATTTGCGGCCAGTTGCCACCATATCTTCAAGTTCTTTTGTTACTTCAGTTGGATCAATTGTCGTTTTAGTCGTTGTTTTCTTCGTAGCCATTGACTTAACCTTTCAGATTAACGTCCCAAATAAGTTTTGCTGCACTGCAACAATGTGAACCTTATATAATATTAGAAAAGTCAATGTCAATGATTTATTGTGCAGTGCACAAAAAAATTAAACGCCTGATAATATTTTGTTTTATAACGTATTTTTATGTTACATCGCTTTGATTTGAAAAATAATATGGCTTTGCAACAAAAAATTCACACAGTAAATGCCGCAAAATTTCTACAAATCCAGCCCGTTGTCACCTACCTGCATGGTGAAGTAAGTGCTGCCGCCCCGTCCACGTCCACTGTAATACCGGGAGTTTCGGCTGTACTGTATTGGAACATATGGCTCCAGGAAGGCAATGCCTGTTTCATCCCCTTTCGACAGAACCTCCCGAAAAGGTAACTTGGCAATATCTGCGTTTCTATCTGTCCAGGCATAATATTTAAACACACCATCCCGGCAAACCATGGCAATCCAGTAAAATTCATCGGAATGCAGGACCTGTCCTTTTATCGCCGGCTGTTCAAACCCTTCCTTGATTAATGCCTTTTCGATTGCGACCAGATCCTTCAAACTTATAATTTTCTTACTGGTATGCGTGCCGGCAATATTCAAACCTG
This sequence comes from Sneathiella marina, assembly GCF_023746535.1. Classification (GTDB taxonomy): domain Bacteria; phylum Pseudomonadota; class Alphaproteobacteria; order Sneathiellales; family Sneathiellaceae; genus Sneathiella; species Sneathiella marina. Next base: position 2,797,641 of record NZ_CP098747.1, read on the forward strand.
CAGAACTTATCGACCAGTCTGTGCTGATTCCACCCTTGAATACGCGGGTAATCTGCTCCGCTTCTTTGGCGCCTGGCCATTGCGAAATATTGTATGTCCTGATTTGTTCATCATAAAGACCGTTATAAATCATCCTGTATCGGGATACTGTTCCGGGCTCACAGCTTTTACGAATATCATCACCATTGGCATAGGAAAACCATTCAAACGGGCGGACCAGCGGGTTACTCGTTCCCCCTTCAGATGTGCAGGAGGCCAAAACTGCAGCCAAAATTCCAAAAGTAAAAAGACGGTTCAGGACATTCATTTTAGGAACCTCTGATTTGGGGTCATTAAAGTTACCAGATATTAACTATCTTTTTTTATAGTTGAAAATGACGAAAGTGACGAGCGGTATTAAGGAAAACACAGTTTGTTTATCTGGGAATTAAATGAAATTAATCGGAATTTTGATGGACATGATTCGCAGTATTTTCTACACTCGGCGCCGTTAAGTGATATCGGCGTGTAACAGTAACAGTAAATTTTGACGAACCGGATTCATTTTGAGCAATATTAAAAAATATATTACGGGCCAATTATTTAGAGGGCGTTGTTACAGCGGTATCCGCAATCGGGTTTTTGAAATTCGATATTTGGTGCCGATTTCTGTTTTTATTCTGGCCTTTCTGGTGATCTTTCAGCCGGCTACAAGTTTTGCGCGTTATGCGGCCCTTGTCATGGACAGTCGCACCGGTGAAGTTCTTTATTCCCGAAATGCAGATACAAAATTGTATCCCGCTTCGCTCACGAAAATTATGACCCTGTATATGACGTTTGATGCGCTGAACAGAGGTCGTCTGCGCCTCGATCAGAAGCTCAGTGTCTCCGCACGGGCTGCCGGCCAGGCGCCAACGAAGCTGGGGCTAAAGAAAGGCGGGACAATTACTGTCCGGGACGCGGTATTTGCGCTGATCACCAAATCGGCAAATGATGCGGCGACCGTTCTTGCCGAAGGTATGGCCAAGACAGAACAGGCTTTTGCCTTGAAAATGACGGCAACCGCCAAACGCCTTGGAATGCGGCGGACGAGTTTTCGAAATGCCAGCGGACTCCCAAATCGCCGTCAGAAAAGCACAGCCCGTGATATGGCCCTTCTTGGGGCGGCACTTATTCATGAATTTCCGCAATTTTATCATTTCATGGCAATGGAAAAATTCAATTACAAAGGCCGCAATCACAAGAACCACAATAATCTGCTTAAAAAATACAAAGGAGCGGACGGCATTAAAACCGGGTATATCCGCGCTTCTGGGTTCAATTTGGTAGCCTCAGCCAAGCGCGGCAACCACCGGCTTGTCGGCGTGATTTTTGGCGGCCGAACAGCCAAAAGCCGCGACAAGCATATGGCCTCTTTACTGGACCGCAGCTTTGCCCGGATCGAAAAAGCCAGCCCTTCCAGCGTTCCCTTGCCTGCCTATAAACCGGCATTGATTGCGTTGGGCTCTCCCCATACCAATCCTAAGGCAAAACCGAAACCGAAGGCCGTTCAGGTCGCAGAGGTTATCACGTCGGCGCCGGAGCCCTCGCAGTTTAAGAAACCGGCAACCCTGAACGATATTAAAGTCGTTAAAGGCGGCAATACCGGATCGAAACCACGCGCCATGATCACGGCACCTTCCAAGGAATTAACGGCTACGGCTGTGGAAGAAAAATGGGCAATTCAGATCGGCGCGTATAGCCGTGTTACGACGGCGCGCGATCAACTTTCCAAAGCCGCTGCTCAAGCCGATGGCCATCTGGATGGCCGCCGGGTCAATATCGAAAGAGCCATCTCAAACGGAAAGCCTTTCTACCGAGCTCAAATGATCGGTTTCAACGAGGTCGAAGCCCGCGCCGCCTGCCATAGCCTGTCAGAGCGACGCTTTTCCTGCTTTGTTGTCTCGCCCAGTCTCGACTTACCAGCGTATATCGCAGAGAAAAGCCGATCTTAACCCACATCAGCTACAACAAATCGACGGGCATTTTTAAATAAGCCACACCGTTCTCTTCGGCTTGTGGAAACTTACCCGCCAGCATGTTCACCTGAACGGAGGGAATGATCAATGCAGGCATTCCCAAATCCGCATCCCGCCCTTCTCGCAGGACAACGAACTCCTCTTCGCTCATTCCGTCATGCAAATGAATATTGTCTTTACGTTGCTCCGCAACAGAGGTCTCCCAGGCATATGCCCGCCCGCCAGGGCCATAGTCATGGCACATGAATAACCTGGTTTCCGCAGGCAGGGATAAAATCCGCTGGGTCGATTGATATAACACACGGGCATCGCCGCCGGGGAAATCACATCTGGCAGAGCCGTAATCGGGCATGAACATCGTATCGCCGACAAAGGCCGCATCCCCAATCTTATAGACAATACAAGCGGGCGTATGGCCCGGTGTTGCAAGAATTTCAAGGGTAAGTTCGCCGACCGGAATCTCTTCGCCATCCTGAAACAACCGTTGAAACTGAGACCCGTCCGTGTTCATTTCAGGCCCGAAATTGAAGACCTTCTTAAACTCGGACTGCACCACTCCGACCTCCTGCCCTATACCGATCACACCACCCAGTTTTTGCTGTAGATACGGCGCCGCAGTCAGATGGTCCGCATGCACATGAGTTTCCAGTATCCAGTCGACGGCAAGACCCGCATCTGTGACAAACCTGACAATGTCATCTGCTGCCGTTGTCGCCGTGCGGCCTGATTTGATATCGAAATCAAGGACACTATCGATAATAACGGCCCGTTTGCTATCCGGGTCGGAGACCACATAGCTTACTGTAAATGTGGGCTCATGAAAAAAGGCCTTCACCTCGGGGCTCATTCTTGTCTCCTTGCACTGAACTCTTCTCGTTCAGAATATCTAAGCATGAATAATTGTTCTTGACTATATCTCTATATATACATAGATACAGATATATGAAGGTAAAAAAATTTGCAATACGCGATATGAAAACGGCAGCCGCCAATGCCTGCGCGCTAATGAAATCCCTCTCCAGTGAAACCCGCCTGTTGTTGCTCTGCCAGATGAATGAAACGGAGTGCTCGGTAAATGAACTCGCCATAGCACTGGAGATGCGCCCCTCCTCCGTATCTCAGCAACTCTCATTGCTCCGAAAAGACGGTCTGGTAAAAACCCGGCGTGAGGGACGAACGGTGTATTACTCCTTGAAAGGAGAAGAGGCGACAATGGTCATTTCAGTTCTGTATGCCCTCTATTGTGTGGATTTTAAGTAAATGGAAAACTTCACCCCCTATGCATCCCTGGCTGGCGGCCTCCTCATCGGTGTTTCTGCCACCCTTCTGTTGATGGCCGGTCGATTGGCCGGGATCAGCGGTATATTGGCTGGACTGATCCCTTTTGACAGTAAAGACAGCCTTTGGCGGATCCTGTTTATTGTCGGTTTGATTGTCGGGGCGGGCCTATATCCCGCTTTGGGCGGGGATATGTCGGCAATGAATATCAATCCGTACGGCTTGAGCGAAACGGCCCATACCGCCCTTTTAATCCTTGCCGGATTACTTGTCGGAATCGGAACCTATGTCGGCGCTGGCTGCACCAGCGGTCACGGGATCTGCGGTATTGGACGGTTATCGGTTCGGTCCATCATCGCGACTGTCACTTTTGTCGGGGTCGCCGCCCTTACCGTCTTTATCCTGCGCCTGATTGTTGGAGGGTAAGATGCTCAATATCATTAGCCTGATAAGCGGCGGAGTATTCGGTTTTGGCCTGGCCTTGTCGGGCATGGTTAACCCCAGCAAGATCATCGGGTTTCTTGATATAACGGGAAACTGGGATCCCAGCCTGCTCTTCGTCATGGCGGGTGGTGTACTGGTGACCATCATCAGTTTCAGATTTATACTCAACCGGCCAACACCGGTCTTTGGCGGCAAGCTGATCTTGCCAACAAAACAGGACATTGATCCCCAATTGCTTGCCGGCGCCGGCTTGTTTGGCATCGGCTGGGCGCTTGGCGGATTTTGCCCCGGTCCGGCCTTGAGTGCCCTCGCCTATGGGAACGAGAAAGTCTTTATTTTTGTGGGTGCTATGATTGTCGGCATCACACTCGCCAAGATCGGGTTGCGATCGTTAAATCCCGCCTAGCCTCAGTTTCATTTCCATATTTTAGAGATCAGCGGTCTTTTCCATTTTACCTGACAGGCTTTCATAGCTAGTCTGAACGTCTGCATTGAAACAAGAAAAAAAATGGAAAAATCATGAGTTCATCGAATAAAGTTGCCATTGTCACAGGGTCTGCAACTGGTGCCGGCGCGGGTATCGCCGTGGGTCTCGCCGAAAAAGGCTACAATGTTACCGTCAATTACACGCGAAGCCTGAAAGAAGCTGAAGAAACAGTTGCTTTGTGCGAAAGCCACGGCGTCGAGACATTGCTGTGTCAGGCAGATGTCTCCAAGGATGAGGATTGCCGACGCATGGCGGCGGAAACAATGGAAAAATGGGGCCGTCTTGATGGATTGGTCAATAATGCCGGTCGGACAAAGTTCGTTGCTCATGACGATCTCGATGGTCTGTCCGCTCAGGATTTTCAGGATATTTACGCGGTAAATACCATCGGTCCGTACCAGATGTCCCGCGCTGTTGCGCCATACATGAAGCAAACCGGCCGTGGTTCCATTGTGATGATTTCCTCTGTTGCCGGGACACATGGTATCGGATCCTGCATCGCCTATGTTGCGTCAAAAGGTGGTTTGAATTCCATGACCAAAGCACTCGCCAGGACATTGGGACCCGAAATTCGCGTAAATTCAATTTGTCCAGGTTTTATTGAAACCCGCTGGTTGTTACAAGGCTATGGTGAAGACAAGTATGAAGCCTATAAACAGAGCCTTGTTAAAAAGGTGCCGCTGGCAAAAGTCTGTACACCTGAAGATATTGCGGAAACCGCCGCCTGGTTTATCGACGGTGCCAATATGATCACCGGTGAAATCATCATTCTTGATGGTGGTATGCATCTGGTCGGGTAAGCCAGTCAAATCTTGAAAGCACAAACCGCAAAAATTGACCGCGCCCTTGGCTATCCCTATGAGAGGCCCGAAACCTCTTACCTGTTTTCAGGAGGGATCGCCAAGAATTTACCTGGTGACATTGATCTAACCGATCGTCAGCCGGTTCTCGCTTGCGGATCCAATGGCGCACCTGAACAGCTGCTCAGGAAATACGGCGCCAGGTCGGATATTGCCATTCCCGTCACAGCCGCAACAATGAGCGACATTGCCTGCACCTATTCTGCACATTTTTCCTCTTATGGCTCTATTGCCGCCGCTCTGTGTACCGTTCCGGGTATCGAAAGCCGAGTACATATCACCTGGCTTACCGAGGCGGAACTCCAACGCATGCATGAAACCGAAGCAATCGGAATGAATTACCATTTTGCACATCTTGAAGGGGTTACAATCCAATGCGAGGCGACCGGCCCAATCAAAAACCTTCATGCTTATATTAGCTTGCGCGGAAGCCTGTTACTGGACGGAAAGCCGGTCTTGTTAAAAGGAATTCCAGCGAAAAAGACACATCTTCTGAAACTGGACCAGCGCGCCATGCAGGAAGAAATACGCCGCCGGCTTGCGCCGGATACAGCGCTTGAGGACTTTATTCTGGAAAATATTAGCAATCGACTAACCCGCCTGAAACGAACGGCCATGATAAGTCAGAAAACGGAGCCTTTTATCCACTCCGGAATTACGGTGCTTTTCCCCAACGCACCCTATCTGGATTGAAAGCCTGGCCATGAACAGAACCGTAAAAGCTCTTTTGATTGGCGCCCTTGGCGGGGGGCTATTTTTTGCGGCAGACCTCCCTCTTGCCTGGATGCTGGGTTCAATGACTTTCGCAACCATCGCGGCGCTTCGCGGTGTCGATGTTAAAGTCAACGACCCGTTACGTAAAATCATGACCGCCGTATTGGGTGTCATGCTGGGCAGCGGGTTCTCAACCGATACACTGGACGCGCTAGCACAATGGAGTGGCGGCCTTTTGCTACTGTTTGCCAGTGTTATCCTCAGCATGGTCGCCGTGTATTTGTTTTACCGGAAAATCGGAAAATTTGACCCGGTGACCGCTTATTTCGCCGCTGCGCCTGGCGGGTTTAACGTTATGTATGAAATGGGAGATGCCAAGGGGGGAAATGGCCCGGTTATCGCCCTAATTCATGCCTCCCGCATCCTGATCCTTGTGATGACAGTCCCGTTGTTCTTCCGCTACGGTATCGGCTTTTCAAACACGGAGGATGTGATCCCGCTATTTGGGTCGATCAAGGATCTGGTTGGTGATGGGTTGCTGGTCATTGCCGCTCTCCTTGGCTACGCCATCGGGCGGATTTGCCGCCTGCCCGCCTATCACCTGATGGGGCCGTTGCTGGTGACCGCAGCGTTCCAAATCACTGGCGTGACCGACGTAGCACCGCCCATGATCTTGGTATATATGGCGCAATTGGTCATTGGAACCGCCATCGGCGCCCGGTTTCTCGGCACCAAATTCTCCGAGATCCGCCATGTCCTCGGGTTAAGTTTTGTCTCGACAATCATCATGATTTTAATTGCCTCGATCTTTGCGCTGATATTTGCAGAAACAATTGGTGTGAGTGTTGCCGGTGTGATCCTCGCACTCAGTCCCGGCGGGCTGGCCGAAATGTCGCTGGTTGCCCTTGCCATGGGAATAGATGTTGCCTTTGTCTCCATCATGCATGCCATCCGGATTTCGCTGATTATCGCCCTTGTGCCAATGGCATATTCTGCTTTTGACCGGCTTGTTCTCCGCCAAAAGAGAAATCAGGAGCAGGACTCCTAACCGGAAAACAACGGTGGCCGCATGATAGAGTTTGGATGCGAAGGAAATTCCCGTTTAGTGCAATGGCAGCAGTGCAGACAAATTGACCGCCAACTATCTGCTGGATGTTCCTTCTGCGGCATGATTGGAGAGGCTGCTTTGTGCCAATAGCGGACATTTCGATCACCCAATTATTGCACATGGTTTAACCGAGCACTTTTCGCTACACTCTCACCGAACTGTGGGGGAGGCATTTTGATGCGTATTGTGATTATGGGGTCCGGAGGCCTGGGTGGCCTATTCGGCGGCCTATTGGCACAGGCCGGGGCGGAGGTGATGTTTATCGCCAGAGGCGACCATTTGCAGGCAATGCAAACCTCGGGCCTGAAAATTATGAGCCAGACCGGCGACGTTGCCCTCTCTTCAGTGCACGCGGTCGACGACCCGACTGGAGAGTCCGTCGCCGATTTTGTGATCTTCACGGTGAAAGGCGCGGATACACGGGCGGCTTGCGAACTGATCGCGCCCATCGTCGGTCCAAAGACGGGGATTATTTGTTTTCAGAACGGTATCGAGGGGATCGATATTCTGGCTGATCGTTACGGTACGGGAGCCGTCTTACCGGGCGCCACCTTTGCGCTCGCGATGATCGAAAAACCCGGCGTCATTCGTCATGTGGGCGCGGGCAGCCAAACCACGGTCGGTGAATGGAATGGTGAGATGTCGAGCCGGCTGGAAGCCTTCGTGACGCTGACCAAAAAGGCCGGTCTGGATGTCAACGGCAGCGATGATATTCATCCCGTGATCTGGAGTAAATTCGTTGCCTTCGCGACCTTTTCTTCCCTGACCAGTTTGACCCGTCTGCCGTTACGCACGATTGGCACCACACCGGAAACCCTGCAACTGGCCTTCGATGCCATGGCGGAGGTTATTGCCGTGGCCGATGCGCGGGGGATCAAGGTCCCGGCCCAAATCTTTGAGGATATTAAGGAATTCGTGCAGAACGTGGACCCTGCCTGGAAAACGTCCATGGCCAATGATCTGGCGGCCGGCAAGGCCATCGAAAGCGACAGTATCTGTGGTTCCGTCCACCGCCTGGGCCAGGAACTGGGAGTGCCGACACCCATCAACACGGTGTTCTATCGGGCTCTCAAACCCTTCGCCGCCTAACCAGCGAGGATTTAGCAACCTCAAGCTGTTAGTCTCCTGCCCGTGTTGCACTTGTTCGTAAATCCGCTGCCATTACTGGCGCTGCAGGTGCCGACGGCAGCTTCGGGTCAAAACCGGACGTCATTGCGATTGTAGACTGGTCAAATCGCGCCATCAGCCTAACGAACTTGAAGGCCACGAGCTCGACGTTTAGTACGTAGCCATTAGCGGATCTCAACTCCACCCGCTACGTCAAGACTGGATTCTGTCCAGACCTTGCGCATACACCACGAAAAGCCGTCTTGGCTCAAAACCGAAAGATAACAAGGGCAGCGTGATGGATTGCAAATACGACGGACAATTTGACCACTAGCTTTCTGCTGGATATTCCTTCGGCTACATGATTGGAGAGGCTGCTATGTGCCAAGAGAAGACGTTGAGGGAAGATATCTAATGTCAGCTCTGAGCCCAAAGCGGATGAGCTACGGCATCATTGAAAGGTTAGAGGGCTCTGGCTTCGCACCTGCCGCGGTAAGCATTGCGTGGACTTGGCCTCGGTGGTGGGTTTGATGATTGAACAGCTCGGTTGCACAGAGCGCCCTTGACCTTTCGATCCGTGTTGACCCGCCCCCTATATACCAAGCAACTATTCCGTTGAGGTCGGCATCGAGCAATTGGGTTGCCCATTTCTCGATTTCGTCATTGCGCTGCGAACGAAGCAGCTTGAAGTCATCCCAATCCGATGGATCGGTAAGAGTGTGCTTGATAGTTTGCTCTGGACGTTCGTTTCCCTTCAATCGCTGCAATATCAAGGCGTCTGCCCAATAAATATGGTTGAGGGTGGCCGCTATTGATTGGAAAAATGCACCTCGATCCCTCCAACGATCTACATTTGCGAGACCATCAGCGGCGGTGACTAAAGAGTTATTCTGCCAACTGTTGTAGCGGGCCATGGTTCGGCAATATTCAACTGATATCATTTATCAATCTCCAATAGTTTTAAATGTAGGATGATTTGGGATGCCTGTTGGAAGGCGTTCTGTTTGACGCCCATCGCCAACATTGTGTCTAGCATGAGCTAGGATGTTTGGAGGGCAACCCTATTCGGAATTTCGGTTATATCTTGGATGAAGTCAAGCAGCTGGTGTAAACACTATGTCCGCATTGCGGGCCTTTGAGCCCTTCAAACGAATGTCCGCTTAGGATCAAAACCGGAAGTCCCCACTGTTGTAGGCTCGGCAAATCGCGCCATCAGCCTAATGAACTTGAAGGCCACGGGCCCGACGTTTAGCACGTCGCCGTAAGCAGGTCTCAACTCTACGGCTCTACGTCATAGCGCGTCGCTCGACCCGTGGGTAGACAAGCGCCAAGGTGACGCCGCGTGCCGCCATAAACAGCATCAACGCAGCCCACAACCCGTTTGCCCCCCAGAAATTATCGAAAATCTGCATGCCGGTCATATATAAAAGGAATGAGATAATCATGCCGTTCCGCATCTCCTTTGATTGAACGGCGCCAATAAAAATGCCGTCAAGCTGGTAAGACCAAATGGAGATGAGCGGCGCCACCATCATCCAGGGCAGGAAGTCTTTCGCTTGCTCCCGGACATCCGGAATGCTCGTCAACAGGTTGATGAGGGACGGCCCAAACAAAGCGTAAACAAGGGCGTATATCGTGGCAACTATCAAGGCCCAAAAACTGCTGACCAATACGATCTCGCGCAACAGCGCCGGTTTTTTCGCCCCCAAGGCCGACCCCACCATCCCCTCTGTTGCGAAAGCAAAACCGTCCAGGCCATAGGCCATGATATGCATGAAGTTCATCAACACGGCGACAGCTGCAAGGGTCGTATCGCCTTTTGATGCCGCCTGAGCCGTAAAATAGGCAAAAGCAAAGATAAGCAGGATTGAGCGAATGAAAATATCGAAATTAACCCGCAATAGCTGAGCAATCTTACCACCGGCAAACAAACTGGAGCGGACCCATGTGCCGCCGAGTTTGAGCAGGTGTCGCCGTACGAGATAGGCGCCGAACAGGCAGGCACTGACTTCGGAAATAAGGGTCGCTGTCGCGACACCCGCCACATCCCATCCCAGCCCAAGCACAAAGACCAAATCCAGTACAATATTCAGGCCGTTCATAAAAATCTGGACCATCAATGCGGCCCGGGTATTTTTGGTTCCGATAAAAAACCCCATCAGCGCATAATTGGCCAGAACGGCAGGTGCGCCCCAAACGCGAATGGAAAAATACTCGGAAGCCCCCGCCTCCACCGCCGCAGAACTATCGATCAAATTCAAAGCGACCCATAGAACAACGTTCTGAAGGGCAAGCACAAAAACAGATATTATCAGAGATAGCAGGAGCGCCCGCCCCATGACGGCCCGAATCTCGTCCGGATCCTGTTGGCCTGCCGCCTGGGCAACGAACCCGGTTGTTCCCATGCGCAGAAAACCAAATCCCCAATACAGGAAACTGAACATCATGGCCCCGATTGCCACAGCCCCTATATAATGGGCATCCGGAAGATGGCCAACAACGGCCGTGTCAACGGCTCCCAGTAAAGGGACAGAAGAATTCGACAGGATTATCGGCCAGGCAAGGCGCCAAACCTCCCCATGGCTGGAGGCGGCGAAAAATCTCTTAAACGACATCAAATTCCGAAATAATCTCTGATTTTATAACCGATCATCGCCGGCGGCAGAAACCAGGGTGTGCCATTATAATAGAAACGATCTTCAAACGGTAAATCATCAAAGGCAGTTTCACCGTCTGGATGATCCAGCATCTTCAAGGCGGCTTTGTGCCCCATATAACCGGACATGGCAACGCCTGATCCGCAATATCCCATGGCATAGTAAATGCCTTCATGCTGACCGATGGTTGGTAAAGGATTAAACCCGTAAGCTACCTTGCCGGACCAGACATGGGAGATGGCCGAAGATTTAAGTTGCGGGAAGATAGACGTGAGGCGTCGTTGTAACGCTTTTGCCTGTTGCAACGGCGGTGCCTGGAAAATCGTTGGCCGGCCCCCTAGCAATACGCGTTTTCCATCGGGAGAAGGCCTGTAATAGCTCAACATTTTGCGCGTATCCGTAATCATGCGCTTTGTCGGGAACAAACTGGTTACGAGATTTTCCGATAGTTCTTCCGTTGCAACAATTGTACTGCCGATGGAAATGACGCGTCGCTGGACGAACGGAAACAACTCGCCGCTATATCCATTTGTTGCGATCAAAAGCTGCCGGCTCCGGATCTGGGGTCCTGAAGTCGAAACTGTATAACCCTCTTTACGCCTCGAAATCTGCTTTGCCTGCACGGGCGCCATAAGCGTCGCCCCCGCCCGCAACGCGGCTTTCGCCAATCCTTGAGCATATTTCGCCGGATGCAACCCTCCCGTATGATGCTGGCGAAGACCGCCTTTATAAATTGCACTATCCACGTCCTCCGCATAGTCGGCCGGCCCAACCATTTCTTCCGGGACGTTGAGATATTTTTGGCGCGTTTCGAAGTCTCGTGTCATCGATGCTAAATGCGACGCCTGTACCGCCGGATAAAACCGTCCGGTCATGGTAAGGTCACACTCAATATTTTCTTCTGATAGGCGCTGTTCAATAAACGCGACCGAAGCAAGGGCTTCACCATATATGGCGATTCCCTTTTCCTGGCCATACATGGAAATCAACCCATTTAGCCCCGGTTTCAGCATATTTCCGATCATGCCGCCATTTCGGCTGCTGGCGCCGAACCCGGGTTTTTCAGACTCTATTATTACGACAGTGTGGCCGGCTTTGGCCAACGTCAACGCCGCAGACAGTCCCGTGTAACCACCGCCAATTACCGCCACATCAAAACATGTGTCCGGTTCGGAAAAGGAGATGTTTTCCGGTGCCGCCGCTTCCCACCAGAACGGGATCTCCTTCAATCCATCAAAGCGATCGTCCGACGTCATTAATTTATCCTTTGGTTGAAATTTCAAGTGCAATTTTTTATTCTGATCAGACTGCGTCTTCAAGAGCAAGGGATTAGCGCTCGTATTTGCAAGTTTTTCATGGCGACCTATGTAAAGTAAGTAGCAAAAAGACATTGAGATAAATGGGGAAGTTTCGCAACGTGGCTAAGAATGTAGAAAAAACGGACGAAAAATCCGGCACCGACGACGTCGCCGAGTTTCTCGCTAAAGTCGCGGCGACGCCGGTCCGGTCGGCCCCGGGCAAAAGCGGTCGGCTGATCTTCGCCATTGATGCAACGGCTAGCCGCCAGCCCACATGGGATCATGCCAGCCATCTGCAACGAGAAATGTTTGACGAAGCCGCAGCCATCGGCGGACTGGAGTTACAGATTGCTTTTTTCAGAGGCTTTGGTGAATTCAAGGCAACCGCCTGGACCCATGACAGCCGCGCGTTGGCAAAACCGATGTCAAAAGTCTATTGCCTTGGCGGCCACACCCAGATCGAAAAGGTTTTGAAGCATACCTTGAAGCAAACAAAAAAAGATCCGGTAAATGCGGTCGTTTATATCGGCGATTGCATGGAAGAGGATGCCGATCGCCTCTGCCATCTCTCGGGCCAGCTCGGCATGTTGAAAGTGCCGGTATTTGTCTTTCAGGAGGGATATGACAGGTTAGCCGAGCAATGCTTCCGGCAAATGGCAAAACTTTCCGGGGGCGCCTATTGCCGGTTTGATTCCGCCAGCGCTGCTGCACTCAGGGATCTGTTGCGCGCCGTCGCCGCCTATGCTGCTGGCGGCCGGAAAGCGTTAAGTGATTTCAGCCAAAAAACTGGGGGGGAGACCCTGTTGTTGTTGAAACAAATAAAGTAAACTACTGAAATGTTAGCTTATTTTATTATTGGACTGTCGTTATTTGTAGCTCTGCTCATTGGCGGAAACAGTCTGGCAAATGCCGATCCAAAAAAACTGGTCAAAGCTCTGAGGATCTCGGCAACGATAATCTGTGCATTGTTGGCCGGCTTCTTCATCCTCACCGGACGTTTCGCATATGCCCCACCCTTTGTTATTGCCGCTTTGTTTTTTCTTCGGAACAAGCCTTTATTCGGCGCTGGCAACGCTCCCTCTTCCGGTCAGCAGTCCGATGTGGAAACAGATTGGATAAAAGCCACTCTCAACCACGATAGCGGCGAGATGGATGGTCAAATATTAAAGGGTAAGTATGAATCGCATATTTTATCAACGCTATCGTTTGACCAGCTTATGGAATTTCACGACGAAGCGCAGGACGACCCGCAGACACTCGCCATTCTAAATAGCTTTCTGGATCGTTATCACGCACAAGCGGACGCGTCTGGTGCAACGAGTGAAGAGCAGACAAAAGAACAGAAAACCAGGAAACAATCTGGCACGGGCCCGATGACCAGACGCGAGGCCCTGGATATTCTGGAGTTGACGGATGACGCGACTTTAGCCCAAATAAAGAAGGCCCATCGCCAATTGATGAAAAAGTTTCACCCGGACCATGACGGTTCGGAATATATGGCGGCCAAAATTAATGAAGCAAAAGACGTCCTGATTAAGACAAATTAAAACAGTTCCCTGTAAATTACGCTTAAATTGTCACAATATTCCTTCTAAGTGAGAAAGCTGCCCGATCAATGTCAAAAATAGTGCGCAAAGCCGTCTTTCCTGTCGGCGGTTTGGGAACAAGATTCCTGCCGGCAACAAAAGCGATGCCAAAAGAAATGCTCCCTGTTGTCGATAAACCACTCATCCAATATGCAGTGGAAGAAGCCCGAGACGCCGGGATCGAAGAATTTATTTTTGTTACAGGTCGCGGGAAAACAATAATCGAGGATCATTTTGATCGATCTCATGAGTTGGAAGCTGTGCTGACAGAAAGATGTAAGCATGATCTTCTTGAAGAATTACTCGACGGAATACCCGTCGCCGGTAGTGTCGCTTATGTAAGACAGCAAGAGCCGCTGGGCCTTGGTCATGCGGTTTGGTGTGCCAAACGCCTGATCGGCAACGAACCATTTGCGGTTATTCTGGCTGACGATCTTATTCTTTCAAAAACATCTTGTCTTGCCCAGATGACGGCGGCGCGGGAAAAAGCCGGGGGCGGAAATATGCTGGCCGTCATGGATATCCCCCATGAACATACGTCGCGTTACGGTATTGTTAGTCCAGGCAAGGTAAGCGACCAGTTGGTTAATATTTTAGGCTTGATCGAAAAACCGGACCCCGCAGACGCGCCTTCGGATCTGGCAGTTATAGGACGATATATTCTGGAGCCAAAAATCTTCAGTCTTTTGGAAAATCAGACACGCGGTGCCGGTAATGAAATCCAGCTTACGGACGCTTTGGCTTCCTTGCTCGGTGATGATCCTTTTTACGGTATGAAATTTGAGGGGACGCGCTTCGACTGTGGTGATAAAATCGGCTTCCTGGAGGCAAATATTGCTTTCGCGCTTGAGCGGCCTGAAATGAGTTCAGCTGTTCGTGATATTGTAAAAAGCTTTACGTAGAGATCACCTTTACGATTTTTGATTACCTATCGGAGAAGAAACGATGCGTATTGCCGTAATTGGAACCGGATATGTTGGATTAGTATCAGGTGCCTGTTTCTCTGAATTCGGCCACGACGTGATTTGTATCGATATGGATACTCAAAAAATCGAGGGTTTGAAAAAGGGTAAAATTCCTATTTTCGAACCGGGACTGGAAGATCTCGTCATTAAAAACTATAAGGCCGGCCATCTTAACTTTGATACAAATTTGCAAAAGGCTGTTTCCACGGCTGAAGCTGTATTCATCGCTGTCGGGACACCAAGCCGCCGTGGAGATGGTCAAGCCGATCTGACTTACGTCTATGCCGCAGCAAAAGACATCGCTCAAAACTTGAGCGGGTACACGGTGGTTGTCAACAAATCAACTGTTCCAGTCGGTACAGGAGAAAAAGTTGACAAGATTATCCGCGAGACAAATCCAAAAGCTCAGTTTGATGTTGTTTCTAACCCCGAATTTTTACGTGAAGGTGCAGCGATAGAGGATTTTATGCGGCCGGACCGGGTTATTGTTGGTGTAACCGCCGACGAAGCAAAGGATGTAATGGCATCTATTTACAGACCGCTATCCTTGTTTCAAACGCCGATTGTATTTACCAGTCGCGAAAGTGCCGAGCTCACCAAATATGCCGGAAATGCGTTTCTCGCCATGAAGATCACCTTTATCAACGAAATGGCAGATTTATGCGAACGGGTTGGCGCAAATGTTCATGACGTTGCGAAGGGAATAGGCCTTGACGGCCGCATTGGTGGAAAATTCCTGCACCCCGGACCCGGCTTTGGTGGATCCTGCTTTCCTAAAGATACCCGAGCCCTTTTTGAAACATCATCCATGGCCGGTGTGCCTCTCAATATTGTCGAAACAGTTATCGATGTTAATGAAAAGCGTAAAAAGGACATGGCGGCCCGGGTTATTGCAGCATGTGGCGGTTCTGTTTCCACTTTGACGATCGCTGTGCTGGGTTTGACGTTCAAACCCAATACCGACGACATGAGGGAAAGCCCAAGCCTTGATATCATTCCGGAGCTGATTTCTGCCGGTGCTTCGATAAAAGCCTATGACCCTGAAGGTATGAAGGAAGCAAAGGAACTGTTATCAGGCGTGGAATTTTGTGAAAATTCTTATGCAACATTGGAAAACGCAGATGCTTTGGTCCTTATTACAGAATGGAACGAATTTCGAGCGCTCAATATGGATAAGGTAAAATCCCTAATGAAAGCGCCTATCATGATTGACCTACGGAATATTTATGATCCTGCGGAGATGAGAGGGTATGGTTTTACTTACGAAAGTATCGGCCGCCCGACGACATAAATTGAGTTATATTTGAGAAAGTGAAACGAAGATGACGGCACATAACTTTGATCCCAGCATTCTGCGGGAATATGACATTCGTGGTATAGTCGGGGAAACCTTGTTCGAAGCGGATGCCACAGCGATCGGCCGGGCATTCGGAACTTTTTTGACGCAAATCGGGCAATCCAATATTGCTGTCGGCTGCGATGGCCGGGAAACATCCCCGCCTATGAAAAAAGCTCTGATTGAAGGGCTTACGTCCACGGGAATTGATGTTTTTGACATCGGCATGGGCCCGACACCCATGCTGTATTATGCGACATATGAACTTAATGCTGGCGGCGGGATCATGATCACGGGCTCGCATAATCCACCAAGCCATAATGGATTTAAAATGATGCTTGATGGCAAATCATTTTACGGCTCTCAGATACAGGAATTGGGTGCCCTCTGTGCTAAAGGAGACTTTGCTATCGGATCCGGCAAGTCAGTCGACAGTCCGTTGATAGCCAAATATGTTCAGCGCCTTCTAAAGGATTTTAACCCCGGACGCGATCTTTCCATCGTTTGGGATTGCGGTAATGGCGCAACCGGCGAGGTGCTGCGAAAAGTCGTCTCAGAATTGCCCGGCCGACATTTGCTGCTGTATGAGGAAATTGATGGTACTTTTCCCAATCACCACCCCGACCCAACGGTCGAGGAAAACCTGCAAGATCTAATCCGAACCGTCAAAGGTGTTGATGCAGATTTAGGAATAGCCTTTGACGGCGACGGTGATCGTATTGGTGTTGTTGATGGTCTGGGGCGTATTTTATGGGGGGATCAACTCCTCGCAATTCTTGCCCGGGAAGTTCTGGCAACCCGGCCTGGCGCCGCTATTATCGCAGACGTGAAGGCAAGCCAGATCCTATTCGATGCGGTTGAAAAACTGGGCGGCACGCCCATCATGTGGAAGACCGGGCATTCCTTGATCAAATCCAAGATGCAGGAAGTAAAGGCACCGCTTGCTGGAGAGATGAGCGGGCATATTTTCTACAACGATCATTATTACGGGTTTGACGACGCGTTATATGTAGCCTTGAGGCTAATGAACATCCTGGTTGCCACGGATACATCGCTCGAGAATATGCGAGACCAGCTGCCGGAAATGATCAACACACCGGAACTCCGCTTTGATTGTCCGGATAGCGAAAAATTCGATGCCGTCACGCGAATAAAAGCGGATCTGGCGGCTGCTGGTGCCAATTTTTCTGATATCGACGGTGTTCGCGTCAATACGGAAGATGGGTGGTGGCTCCTGCGGGCATCCAACACGCAAGCTGTCCTTGTTGCGCGCTGTGAAGCCGCCGATGAAGCTGGCCTGGCCCGGTTGAAAATACAATTACAGGCGAGCTTGGAAAAAGCCAATATCTCGGCGCCGGACTTCTAGATCTGCAGCATTGTCCGGCCCATAAAACTAACGCATGCGGCGCGGAGGCCGGGACGGTCGGGATGACGGCCTTGGCGGCGCTTTCGCTGGAAGCGTCGTCGGTCGGTCTGGCTTGATTCCGGGCGGCGGCTTAGGTCGGTCCGGACGATCCGGACGGTTCACATCAACATCCACGTCGTAATCATAATGCGCGTCATAGATACCATACCGGAATCCATAGTCGTAAGAATACCCACCACCATAATAAACGCCCCAAGACGTACAGCCTGAAAGGACCAGAACAACAAAACCGAGAAGTAGCCGTCTCATTGGGGCTCTCCTTCTGGTTTTATGGAATTCAAAACACCGATCAGTTCTTTTTCGTGTCGGTCATATGCCTCAGGTTCCCCGATAAATGCGGCAAAGGCAACACGGTTTTCGCTTATCTGGATGGCAACCAGGGCAAAGTCAAATTCGCGGTCATTGCGTATCCCTGTCCCGCTGACTATCCGCCCTTTGCGACCATTGATCGTTCGGTCATCGCGAAAGGTAATCTGGACTTCAGAAAGTAATCTCGGTGCGACATCCTGAATATACTCCTTAGCCTCTGAGAGTTGATTGACCCCGGTTGGTGCCCATAACGCAGTCCACATAACCAGTTTTTCTTCTTGCGGAAGCAGTGAGACAATCCTGGCAACCGGATCTTCATCATCCTCCAAAACCGACGGGTCTACCTCAAAACCGGGCCGAATTTCCCACTCATCCGGCACCTGGAACCGAAACAGATTTTGGCCCTGTGTTTCATAAATCACCGTGATATCAGCAAGAACGGGATTGGCACCAATCAGAGTACCCGCAACTACAATTGCAGCAACAACTTGCGATAAAGTTCTCAGCAAAATGCTCCTCCCCTCGCCTTTCCTTTAGGCTCTGCAATAAAATGCAAGCTTGTTTCCTTCCAGGTCACGGCAATAACCAAAAATCATTTTGCCATCTCCTCGTGGGCCCGGCGCCCCCTCGTCCTGTCCACCTAACGCCAAGGCTTTTGCGTGCAGTTTGGCGACATTCTCTGCTGTGTCTACTGCAAGGGCGACCATGGTGCCATTCCCGACTGTTGCCGCTTCCCCATTATACGGTTTTATAACCGACAGCATAGCTGCGCCCGGAGCCGTACTCCAAATCCGGATATGCGCATCTGTCATGATGCGCTTTGCTTCGATCTCGCTCAATAATTCGTCATAAAATGCGGTGGATTTATCAATATCGTTCGTTCCAAGCGTAACGTAACCAATCATTTCGTTTCCTTTTTATTGCTGCCGTTCTTGTAGGCGGCATTGATGTATCTGCCTCACTAATATCTATCATTGATCGGCAAAGAAATAAACCGACCCATGAAAAGAGATTTTGCCTTGACAATATGTTATATTGGTACATATATAACAGTATGAAAAAATCAATTGAACGCGTTCAAACGGGCATCCGTATTGAAAAAAAACTGCTGAAGGTACTCAAGGGCCTTGCTGAGCATCTTGATATCACGGTCGGCGATCTTGTCGAAGGAATGGCCTTGCATTGCTTTGAAGGAAAGCCGCCCTTTTCGAAAGAAACCTGCCGGAAAATCGAGCAGTTAAAAAGCGTTTACGATTTAAAAATCAGTGCTGAAGACAGCCATAAACTAACGGAATCAGATTCATGACCACGATGCAGAATTATGCGGAAATAACCCGCTTCTTCGAAGCCCACGAACTGGACAACGCAACGTTTCGCCATGCAGATCATGTGCGGGTTGCTCACGATTTGCTGTGCAAATACGACTTTACGGATGCGGTGGCAATCTATGCAAAAGGCATCAAGACGCTGGCCGCCAAAGCGGGCGCACCCCAGAAATTCAACACGACAATCACCTATGCTTTCATGAGCCTGATTGCGGAGCGAATGGCAACTGCCGGAACATCAGATTTTGACAGCTTCGTTTCTGAAAATCCGGACTTGATGAGCAAAAATGCGTTAGGCAATTTGTACACATCTGACCGTTTGCAATCGGATTTGGCGCGCAGGATCTTCCTGCTCCCTACCACGCAGGGAGACGCTCCCGTTACCGCAAACCAAAAACCTAGCTTGGGGGTTCAGCCAGCGTAAAAAGCACGTCTGCCCCTTCGGTTCTCAGCGGAATCAATGCCTGATATTCGGGGCTGTTATACCAGTTACGCGCCATCTCAACATCCGGGAACTCGATCACAGCAAACCTGTTATAAGCGGCATCACCGGCAAGGGTTTCCTGAACCAGCGCACGATGGGTAAAGACACCTCCATGTGAGGCAACAGTCGGCCCTGCTGCCTGGCCATATTCGGCGAATTTCTCTGGATTCTTGACATTTACATGAACCGCAACATACGCAACCATAACATACTCCTATTTTTATTATTCTGCCCCAAAAGACCGCTACTGAGCCGGAAGCGCACCGCGCGTCGTTGCCATATCAGTGAATTTATCCAATGCACCGGTCATCATCTTAAACACCTTGTCACGATCAGATATTCCATACCGCTTCGCCAACCACGACGGCTCTGTATAGGCAAGTTTCACGGTACCATCACCGTCTTTCCAGGCGATTGCCTTCAACGGTAGATCCAGACCAATGGCAGGATTGGACGCCATCAACGGTGTCCCCATTTTCGGATTACCAAAAATAATCAGGGAGGTTGGCGGCAGTTCCAAACCGACACTTTCGGCACCTTTGGCATGATCGATCCGCGCAAAAACCTTAATACCCTTTCTTTCTAGCGCCATACCGAGGCGGTCTAGTGTTTTGGTCACTCCAAAGTCACTTTGTTTGATAACCAGCCCCTCTCCTTGAGCATGTGCCTGCATTGCTGGAAATGAGACCACTACCAGCGTCAACAGGACAATCATCTTGCATGTTATGCGATCCAGCATTTTTATCTCCTTTGGATGAGGTGAGGCCGAAAGAACCCTTTTTCGACAGACAGACGTTATCGCCATTCTAGCCTATCTTTTTTTATGGCTGCAAGGGCACCTGCCCCTTTGCACGAGAACGTGAATTTTCGACTGGCAAATATGCCATCCATAGAAATCCTTCTGATCTCACCCGTTAGCCAGGTAACGGTTTACGGGCAGTCTCTGCTATAAAGAAGGTAGCAATAAGCGAAATGACAGCCGTTGCCATGAGATAATAAACGGGTGAGAAATCGTCTGATGTGCGTTCCAGAAGATAAGTCGCAACCAGTGGCGTCGTTCCGCCAAATATTCCGAGGCACAGGTTATAACCGATACCGGAAGCGCTGCAGCGCACACCGGTTGGAAGAATTTCAACCATGACCGCGGATAACCCCGAGTAGCCGGCGCCAAAGAGGAGTGCGAAGCCCACCTGCCCCATCAGAATAAAGGCAAAACTCTGGTGGTGCATCATCCACCATAACGGCCAGGAAAAGACCAATGACCCAACTGCGACAAAATACAAGAGCGGTTTTCGGCCAATCCGGTCGGACAATATCGCGCTGAACGTAATAACAGGAAGCATGATTATCAGGCTCAATGTGTTGATATCCAGAGCATCGGTTGTTGACACATGCATCTGTTCGGTCAGGTAGGATATGGCATAAACCCAAAGCAGATAAAACCCGACAGCATTCACCAGCGACAAACAGACAATTTGTACGATCGCCCGCCAGTGATCGCGAAGAGCGGCGATAAACGGAAATGTATTCAGCGGTGTGGCATCAGAAAAATAGCTGGGTTCCGTCATATGGCGACGGAACAGTATGGCGCAAATGGCAATGAGCGCCCCAAACAAAAAGGGAATACGCCATCCCCAGGCCTGGAATTCAGCAGTTCCCAATATATTGCTAAACAAGGAACAAAGGGCAGATCCAAGAAGAAAGCCGACCACACTGCCAAACATCGGCCAGCTGGTGTTAAAGGCGCGATTGTTGTCTGACGAATGTTCCGCAAGAAAAACAATGGAACCTGGATATTCACCACCAACCGATAACCCTTGAAGGATACGGAGCAGGATGAGCAAAATAGCTGCTGTGGCGCCGATTTCAGCGTGTGTCGGCAGAAAACCAATGGCCGTAGATCCAATTCCCATCATGGAAACTGAGAGGATCAATGCTGGCTTGCGACCGATTTTATCTGCCATATGACCCAGCAGAACACCGCCCAAAGGGCGGGCAATATAGCCAATGGCAAAAACACCAAAAGCCGCAAGAAGTGAGGTGAAGGGATCATCATCCGGGAAAAACAGCTTTCCGATAATAGGAGCCATTGTCCCATAAACAGCAAAATCATACCATTCAAGGGTATTCCCGATAGCCGCAGAAACAATATTGCGCCGTTTTATGGTCTTGGAAGAAATATTAAAAATCCAATGTCGTAAGAGATAATAAGAAAAGCCTACTGATTTTGATTTACAAAATCCAGCCATCTTCCAAAATAAAAAGCCGGACCTCAAGGAGGCCCGGCTCTTTTCCTCATATACACATTTGAAGCCTTACAATACGCTACGCGCTTCAAAAAACGCTGTATATGAAACTAACTGACTTTATCTTTTTTAGGCTTCTTCATGCCCATCCAGGATTCCCCGGATGCCATGACGCAAGTGGCGCCATTGGGCTGGGTCAGTACAATCGTCCAGGTAACACCGTCAGGGCTTGAAAATACTTCAAGCACGCTACCATTCGCCGCAAGACCGGCAGCGACGGGCGCTTCCTCAAACTTTCCACTCAAATGTTTCATGAGTGCGGTTCGCTCAAAACATGCGCTTTGGGCGGATGCGTCTGTCACTTGGAATGAAACCAACGTGGCTGCGAAGAATAGCAGTGCAATTCCAAAAGAAATGACAGAGCGCATGCCGGCGTTACGAAGTGCCGATTGGGTAGTATATTCAACAAAGTTTAACATACGCTCCTCCTTTTCCGCGAAACCATTCCAGATCCTAACCGACGGGAAATTCTCTGAAACTATCGCTACATTTACTAATATAAAGAGGAAAGGTTAACAATCGATATACAGCATTTATCTAAAATATTATTTAGTTAAAAATTAGATTCAATTATGAGGAAATCTTGGTTCAAACTGGCTAAAATCAGCCGTTTTTTATCCTTCTATAATCAGTTTATCACGTCTTCTCAATCCATTGTGATTTGATTTTTCGATCATATATATTTGAAATTCATGCTGATTTCAGAGAAATTGATAGAGGATTTGAGACATATACTGCCACAGCAGTCCGGTCAGAATCGATCCTGTAAATCCGAGCACCAGGTAAAGCGCAAATACTTCCCGTTTCACCAGACCGAAAACCGCAACCGCTGCCGGGATGGACGAAACCGCTCCGGCTGTCATGAACGCCATGGCTGCCCCTTGCGACATCCCCAACTCCAGCAAGCCACTCACCAAGGGAATAGCCGCATAGCCATTTAGATAACTGGGAATACCTATCAACACCGCTAGCGGAATGGCAAAGAGATTTTCCTGCCCCACCAGGTCTTCAACAAAAGTTGTCGGAATATACGTCACCATTATGGCTTCAAGAAGGAAGGCCAGAACCAGCCAGCGTCCGATCAACCAACCATTGGAGAGTCCGGATTCAGTAAACACTGTCCGCCGGTCCTGATCAGACCAGATTTGCCAGTGAACATGGACGGGGCCTTTCAAATCAAGCTTCGGACGGCATCCTCCGGGCATATCAGCGCGTAAAGGGTTCTGAATTGCGCCGCGCTTCTGTAGCAGGAAAATCGCAAATCCTGCGAACAGGCCCAATGCAATGGCGATAACCGTTTTTCCGCTGGCAAAGCCGACGCCAATGCCGACGGACGTCAGGACAAAGATCTCAGGGTCCATAATCGGTGATGCGATCCAGAAGGCCATAACCGGGGCCAATGGAACCCCTGCAACCAGCAATGACGCAACCAGCGGGATTACACCGCAGGAGCAAAAGGGCGACAAGGCGCCTACCAGCGACGCTGCAAATATAGCCGTAACAGGCGATCCGGAGAAGGCTTTGGCAATATAACCGTCGGCTCCGGATGCTTGAAAATAAGCAGCTAGACCGACGGCAATCAGGAAAAACGGTGCCATTGACACAAGCGCGTTGCCCAAAAAGACCAAGCTATCCGGCACCTGTACCGGATCAATGACCAGCTGCAACAGGATCACTGCGAAACAGGCGAGAATAACTTTATCCGTCAAAAACGACCAGATGCGGGATCGTGTTTGCAATAAGGACGGCAGGATTTCATTCATAGACATATCGTTATTTCCAGTATATTCGAACTATTATGAGATATTACGCTTTCCCTGAAAATTTTCAAGCCTATATTTCGATAATTATCGAAATAATATAAAATACTTATTAAACAATAAGTTAGATAGGGTAAATTACTTGATGTCGGTTAGATCAACACCGGCGCAGCATTTATCGGTAAGCAGCGCTACCAAACCGTTCATTCTCTCGAAATTCATAAAGCATCTTAGCACCCGGCTTTGCCGCTCCTGGGTAATCAAGCCGCCAGCCAACAAATGCGAGATATGATGGGACAAGGTTGATCCCGGAATTCCCAAAAGAGACTGTATCTCGCCGACGGCCAATCCCTCCTCTCCCGCCTGCACAAGATACTGTACGATACACAGGCGAACGGGATGTCCAAGTTTGCTTAAAGCAAGCGCAGCTTCCTCAGTTTGTAGAATTTCAGCGTGCCGTTCGTCTACTGGCTCAGATTTCACAGATTTTCAACTTTATCTTCAAGTCCCGGCAGTTCCAGCGACTTTATCAAATGTCGCAATTCATGTCGGGCGGCTACATGGCTCATGGACATTCTGATGCCAACGCCTTTCTTATTCAAGTCCAACATGGTCAGGCCCTTCAGGAAAAGCTCCCTGAAAATGACCCGTTCTCCAAAACCCGGAGCTGCGCGAAACGAAATGCGCGAGGCCAGCTTGGACAGAATTTTTTCAATATGCCGTTTATTATGGGCATCCGTATGGGACAGCCGGTTACGCATGACAACCCAGTCAATCTTGTGCTTGTCGATAAGAGCCCGCCGCTTGCGTTGTTCCCAGACCATTTCGCTGTACCAGCTGGGGCGCTGTACTTCCATTGTGGTCTCGTCAATTTTTGCCAACAAATCCAGGTCGATAAAGCTGTCATTCATGGGAGTCAGAAGCGTATCTGCAAAAGAATGCCCAAGCTTTGAGATAAAGCTGTCCGCACCGGGGCAATCAATGACAACGAAGTTATTTTCATAGACAAGATCCTGTAGCGCCGCAACAAACCGGGACCGTTCATCGCTTTGCGCCTCGTCCATATTCTTTTTCGGACTTGGTTCAATCACCTTTAAAGACGGCATTGGCAAATCAAGATTGTTCTTGGTTACATAGCCCTGCCGGTTCTCAATATATCTGCCCAACGTCTTCTGTTTACCATCAAGATCGACGACGCCGACTTTAAAGCCCAATGTCAGGAGCGATACGACCACATGCATGGCGGTTGTTGATTTACCAGAGCCACCCTTTGCATTTCCGACTACGATAATATGCGCGCGTGTCGGCTGGGCATCGATCTCAGGTGTTGATTTTTCCACAGTTACTGTCACGTTAGACACGTTCTCTCGCTCCCCGCAAATCCCACTATCTAAGATTGAGTTCCGTCGCATTGATTGGTGCACCTGATTAAGTAAACCAGCCACTGAAACATGACAAGCACCTTAATCCGATGAATTTTAAGAAGTGATTAAAAGATAAAAATACCCGCCAATTATTTGGTAACAATTGGCGTCTCTGGATGAAAGGCGAAATGTGCAAAAGCGAAATCGACAGTGTATAAAACGTCTTCATACCCATCTTTCATTTTGCGTTGAACCGTCACATTCCCAATATCAACGCCTTCTCCAATGACAGCTGCATCAAGGGCTGAATTCTGCCCTTTTTCCCAAGTTATAACTAAACCATCAGGCGTCTCTATGCGTTTGACAGACCGCAAATAGTCGAGAGCCCAGGCTTGTTTTTCCGCAACAACAACCCGCGCCAGGGGGGCGACTTCATCGGGCACCGCGCCTTCATATAAGAACGGATGATGAAGACTGTCATAGCCCTGATATGGGTTCATCCCATAGCGCCGAAAACCATCATCTTCCGGAATGAGAACACTGCCTTGCGGTGCTCTTTCCTTAAATTTCGCGAAAGATTCGATTCTAACCGGGATCATTTTGAGTTCTAAACCGGTTAAATCACCAACTATGGCACGGCCTAAAAACTGCTGCCACCAGCTTTCCGTCTGTCGGTCATACATCACTAAATCAGAGTTCCTGAGTTTCCCGGTGGTTCCGAAATCCAGAACCATCTCTCCTCGTTCCGGATCATCCACCCGTCGGTCAAAAACCAGCGACGCATTACATAAGGGGCAAAAGGTTACTGAAATGGGAATACCAGCTATCTCATCATTAACAATCTCGTGCCACATCAGAACCTGCAGCGGATAAGCTTTCGCTTCACCATCTACAATCACGCCAATGACCGGCTCGGTTGCCGTTAGGTGACCGGCCTCTGCCACGGGTATAAATTTGGGGCTGTCAATGGCGGGAATGCCATCTTTGGGGACACCGCCAGACAGGATTTCCCGATAATCAATTTCGGTTTTGTCGAAATTTGTGTTGGGCCATTGTCCGGACCAGAAATCCGGATCAGCCCATGCCAAGGCCGGCGCCAACATCATGACGGCCAAGGGTAACAACAAGATGCATTTCAAAAACTTCATGTAAAAAATCTAGAGGGTTATGGAGCTCCTGCAAAATCAAGCCTTTGTGATCCATCTCAAAAACTGCTATCGAAAACATATGTCATATGATGTCGAAAACATAATCATCGGGGCCGGCGTGATCGGCCTGGCCATCGCCCGGTCTTTGAGTGTCCGAGGCAGCGATGTCCTTATCCTGGAAAGAGCGGCGCATTTTGGTAGCGAAACATCCTCTCGAAACAGTGAGGTCATCCATGCCGGAATTTACTATCCGAAAGGCAGTCTGAAAGCACAGTACTGCGTGGAGGGAAAGGAAATGCTGTATGAATATTGCCGCCGTCATCACCTGCCCCACCATAAAACCGGCAAACTGATTGTCGCAACCCATGAGGATGAAATCCCGATCCTTGACACAATCATGGGAAAAGCCGTCGCCAATGGCGTGATGGATCTCGAAATGCTTGGGCGGGATCAGGTTCAAGCGATGGAACCGGCCTTACAATCGGTTGCCGCCCTCCTGTCTCCTTCCACCGGAACAATTGATAGCCATCAGTTGATGCTGGCCTATGTCGGCGAGATAGAGGATCATGGCGGGTCAATTGCCTACAACGCCGCTTTCGAGAGCGCGAAGAGATATAAAGAGGGTTTCCTGGTCACCAGCGGCGACACGGACATCATTTGCCATAATCTGATCAATTCTGCAGGTCTTTACGCACAGGAGGTAGCGGCGGCGATCAAGGATTTGCCCGCTGAGCACATACCGACGCGTTATTTGACCAAGGGTAGCTATTTCACCATGAATGCCCCGTCCCCTTTTTCACGGCTCATATACCCGGTTCCCAATTCAGCCAGTCTGGGCATACACGTGACCCTGGATCAAGCAGGGCAAATCCGTTTCGGCCCCGATCAGGAATGGATCGACCATATTGATTATGAAGTGGACCCTGCGCGAGCCGACGGGTTCTACGACGCCATCCGGCGATATTGGCCGGCGCTTCCTGACAATAGTCTTATTCCCGCCTATGCCGGCATCCGGCCAAAAATCCAGTCACCGACAGACATAATGAAAGATTTTCAAATCGACGACGCGCATATTCATGGCTTAGCAGGTCTCGTTAATTTATTCGGAATGGAAAGTCCCGGCCTGACCTCCAGTTTGAAAATAGGGGACGTCGTTGCTGATTTATTGGACAAATCAAACCGCCTGTGAATCGCCGAAATGTGAATAATTCCGCTCCGGTCCTAAATTCAGCCGGAATTTTTGTTGCGTGAACTGACCCCTATTCGACGTATATTTTCCATCTAATCAAGGTTCCACGCAAGTATACTGCGAATTTCAAAATCCCATCAAATTTGAATTGCTTTTTCTCGTATTTAGGAAAAATTCATTATTAACGGTCTATTATACAGCTGAAAATTATGGGAAATTGATATGGCAATTTTTACTCCTAATGAGTTCGACGATCATGAAAGCGTCCTGTTTTTTCATGACAAAAAATCAAATTTAAAAGCTATCATAGCCGTTCACGACACGACGTTGGGTCCAGCCCTTGGCGGCACCCGGATGTGGGAATATGCCAGTGAAGAAGACGCTATTGATGATGTTTTACGTCTCTCTCGTGGCATGACATATAAATCCTCGCTGGCCGGCTTGAATCTTGGCGGCGGAAAATCTGTCATTATCGGCAATGCCCGGGAACATAAAACCGAGGAATTGTTCGCGGCCTTTGGCCGGGCTGTTCACCAACTTAATGGCAGTTACATTGCTGCCGAAGATGTGGGGACGACGGTTGAAGATCTTGAAATCGCCCGGCAGGAAACACCGCATATCGCCGGTATCGGTGAAGGAAATGTCGGCAACCCCTCCCCGGCAACAGCATGGGGTGTTTTTAACGGCCTGAAAGCTGCTGCTCATTTCAGATACAAGAAAGATACCCTTCATGGCTTAAAAGTTGCGGTGCAAGGTTTGGGTAATGTCGGATACGGATTATGCGAGCATCTTGCCAAAGCCGGTGCTGACCTTGTCGTTACCGATATCCACAGCCCCTCGGTCGAGAAAGCCGTCCAGAAACTTGGCGCAAAAGCAGTCTATAGTGATGACATCTTTCATCAAGACGTTGATATATTCGCGCCATGTGCCTTAGGGGCTGTCCTCAATGACCAGACAATCCCAAGGTTAAAGGCGAAGGTTGTGGCCGGTGCTGCCAACAACCAGCTTGCCGAAGCCCGCCACGCTACGGATTTGATGAACAGGGGTATTTTATATGCGCCCGATTATGCGATCAACGCCGGCGGAATCATTGTCATCAGCCATGAGGGCCCCAACTATGATAAGAAGAAAGCAATGAAAGACATCGCGGGCATCTATGACACGTCCATAAAAATCTTTACACGTGCGGAACAGGAAAATATCCCGACGGCAGACGTCGCCGACCGCATCGCCATTGAACGCATTGAAAAAGTGAAAGTCGAAAATAGTCAACTGGCCATGGCAGGGTAACGCCCCTGCCGCCTTTTTGGGTCTCATGGCCAGCGATTATGAACCCAGAACCAGTGATCCGGGCGTTCTGTTATCCAGTCTTCATAGACTTCGTTGATCCTTTTCAAGATTTCATAGATATCAGCATCCCGGTCCTCGGATCTCGGTAGATCCAAAGCCGGAGATACGGTCGCCCTGAAGCGGCCATTTTCCAACCGCTCAACCTTCATCGGGTAGATTGGGATCTCCATTTTGCGCGCAATCTCGGCGATCGCCGGCGCTGTCATCGCCTCTCGCCCGAAAAAAGGAACCGAGATACCCCCGTTTAGTTTCTGGTCATTCAGCAAACCAATAGCCCGCCCGTCCCTGACGGCTCGTAACATCGCCTTGGCGCCTTCTCGGCCTTTTGAATAAAACTGATTATCCGGATCCAGCCGCATCGCCTGAAAATAGGCTTCCACCAGCGGATTGTTTGCCGCTCTATACAGGACGACAGAATGGTTCTTGATGTATTTTCCAACCACTTGAACCAGCTCCCAGGGTCCATAATGCGCCGTTACAAAAAACGCCGATTTACCACTGGCAACTTGTGTGTCCATATATTCCGCACCGACAAGCTCAACTGCCTCAGGATTATCCAGAAGGGATTGCAAAAACGGTATTTCTGCAATATTACGCCCCAGATTATCCCACATTTTCAGCAAGGCTGCTTGCATTTCGGCTTCACTGAGGCCTGGCAGTGCCCGCTTCATGTTATCATGGGCGAGCCGATGCACCGACAGGCGTATGCCGATCTTGCGGGCAAGCCATCCACCGAAAGCCGAGGCTTTTTCGCGCCCTAACCGTTCGAAAATCCAGAATATAGATCGAAGCGCCGCATATTCAGCTCGATACCGAAAGGATATTTTTTCCATGAACTAGGGCGCCTTTGGGAGAACAGACAATAAAAACTCCTGAAACGCATCGGGCGCCTCAACATTCAATTCAATGTCGAA
The DNA here is from genome assembly GCF_023746535.1 of Sneathiella marina. GTDB lineage: Bacteria > Pseudomonadota > Alphaproteobacteria > Sneathiellales > Sneathiellaceae > Sneathiella > Sneathiella marina. The sequence goes on from NZ_CP098747.1 coordinate 2,827,053, forward strand.
TACAGTGACCATCAATTTCGCCTCGCCGGACAGCCGGACATAATCTTTTCTTGTTGTAACAAGAGCGGCATCCAGCTTGTTTGCCCGCTCAACCATTTTCATCAGCTCGTCCGCAGTATAAACGTGATGATCGGCAAAGCTGAAACTTTCTATCAACTCACAGCCTGAGCCCCGTAAACTGTCGTAGAACTTCTCCGGCCTTCCAATACCCGCAAAGGCGACGACGCGTTCGGAAGAAATGACCTTCGCCGTTGGATCCGGTACTAGAAAGGTTCTAAAAAAAGGCATATCTTTTTTGATGCCGAGCGCAGCAAGTGATCCTTTGGAGCCGCCAACCTGAACCACGGCCTGAGCCCGTGCAAGAGCACTTTCAACGGGCTCCCGCAACGGTCCCGCCGGGAGTAAATTTCCATTCCCAACCCCGAAATCCCCATCAAAGACAAGCAACGACATATCTTTGTGCAGGCTTGGGTTTTGAAATCCGTCATCCATGATAATGATATCAGCCCCTGCGGCTTGCGCAGCTTCTGCGCCTTGTACTCTATCGCGGGAAATCCAAGCCGGGGCAATCTCAGCGAGAAGCAGTGGCTCGTCGCCCACCTCTGCATACGTATGAACATCCAGCACGACGCGCACCGGCCCGCTCAATGTTCCACCATACCCCCGGGAGAGGAAATGGGGTTTTAGCCCCTTACTCAGGTAAAATTTTGCTATGGCCATGGCAACCGGCGTTTTACCTGCTCCGCCGGCGACGACATTCCCCACGCAGACAACGGGAATTCCCACCTGTCTGGTCGCCTGAAAGCGGCGGTTCAATCGATCAGCTCCGCGATATATCCAGCTTACGGGTTTGAGCAAGGTGGGTAACAGGCTTGAGTTCCTGTCACTTCGCCAGAATTTCGGGGCTTTCACGATCTTCTCTCTTTTAGTTTGTGATCAACCTTGGCGACTATGGTGGCGCAAATCTCGGTCCCTTTGGATGCTACATTCTTGGCATTTCCCGCAATTTTTTCACGCTTTGCCTGATTGGTAAGATATGTGGCCACAGCTTTTGACAATTCCGGGGCGTTTCTTATCTCGACCTCACCGGATCCCGCTTTAAACTCCGCAGTGACTTCCGAAAAATTCTCCATATGCGGCCCATGGAGAATGGCGCAATCAAGCCGCGCGGCTTCCATCGGATTCTGCCCTCCTTTTTCCACAAGGGATCCGCCAATGAACACGACATCAGCCAATCGATAAAAAAGCCCAAGCTCTCCAATGGTGTCGGCCACATAAATATCAGTAGACACCGTTATCTTTTCATCACGGGATCGTTGCACAGTATTAAAACCGAGCCGAGATGCCATTTCCACAATCTCATCTCCCCGCTCGGGGTGACGCGGCACAATAACGGTTAAAAGATCTGACATCACCTGAGAGAGTATTTTATGGACCTCGACGATTTGCTCGTCCTCGCCCGGATGAGTACTGGCCGCGAGCCAAAGTTGGTGATCCCGGGTCGATTCAGACAACGCGGCCAACGCCTCTTCGTCAACAGGCAGCGGGTCCGCCGCAAATTTCAGGTTTCCCAAATACTCAACATCACGCGCCCCCAACCTACGCAAGCGATCGGCGGAAATCTCCGACTGAGCCGTACAGCTCTCAAAACTACTGAACAACAATCTGGAAAAACCGCTAAATCGTCGCCATTTCCTGAATGATTTATCTGTAATCCGCGCATTCACGAGCATGGTCGGTATCTGACGCGATGCTGTTTCACGAATAAGATTAGGCCATATTTCTGATTCCATCCACAAACCGGCGTCCGGTCGCCAATATTCCAGGAACCGAGCTACATACTCTTTTTTGTCAATCGGCACATATTGGTGAAATGCGCGGGTCGGTAATCGTTCGCACATAATCTCAGCTGAAGTCCGTGTTCCCGTCGTAACCAATATATGCCGGTCAGGCGTCGATTCCAGCAAGCCGTCAACCAGTGAAAGCGCGGATATGGCTTCACCCACAGATGCCGCGTGGATCCAGACCAGCTCCCCTTCCGGTCGCGCTACAGAAGGCGTCCCGAGGCGTTCACTATAACGTGCTACATCTTCCTTACCCGAGCGCAGTCTTCTGCTCATATGCTGCGAAATCAAAGGGCTGGCAAGACACAGCACGCCATTGTAAAGCGCCATATACATCAAGCTTCTACCTGTTTCTTATGCGGTTTTACGGGCTTGTCTCGGCTTTCCGGCTGTACCGTTTCCCGGCCGCAAAGCTCATCGGCATTTTGGGTAATGGCAATTAGACTATTCTCTATTTCCATCAGACTCTTTTCGAACGCCCCGCCCTCGTCGCGCTTCGGCACAAAAATACCGTCGCCCCAGGTTACAACTCCCCGGCTAAATGGTCCGGCCACAAAAAACCGGTCCCAGCTTCCGAGCAGTTTCCCCCGTGTCGTGGAAAAGCTAACCGGAAAGACTGGCATACCCGACATCGCAGCCAGCCTGACGACGCCTTCTTGCGCCCGCATTCGCGGGCCACGCGGCCCGTCTGGTGTGATTACCGCAACCTCACCCGCCCTGAGGACCTTCATCATCTGCTTAAAAGCCGCTGCGGCACCTTTTGTTGCAGATCCACGCACACTATTCTGTCCCCAGTGTTTAATGGTCCGGGCGATAATTTCACCGTCACCATGATATGAGATCATGACATGAACTTTAGTCGATTTCTTTACAGAAATGGGCATCATTAACAAACGGCCATGCCAGAAAGCCAAAATAAAGGGCTTCTTCTCGGCCATCAGGCGATGGGGCGCATCGCCGTTAATCACCTGCCAGCGACTGGTTCGGTAAACAAGCCAGATATAACCTGCCGCCACGAAACTAATAACCGCTTTCGCTCCGTCACTTTTCAATATTTTTTTAACTGCCGACAACCCATCAAAACCTAACTGCAACCGCATGTATGACCCGATATATCTTGCCCTTGATGTCAATTCCAGCGTAATTGCCAAAAATCCGAAATCACTATCGCCTAATTGGCTTAAAACTGCGCTTTCTTCTATTTTTTGAATTGCGAAAATTGCAATATTTTATTACGCTGCATCAAAAATATCGTTGCGCGCCCCACCTCTTCTATGTTCAGCAAAGAAATAGTGAGCCAATGTCTACAGCACCTGAGATCGAAATCAAAGCCTCCGCCTGCCCCCATGACTGCCCCTCAACCTGTTCGCTCGAAATCGAAAAACTCGGCCCGCAGCAAATTGGGCGCGTCCGAGGAGCAGAAGGCAATTCCTATACTGCCGGCGTCATTTGCGCGAAAGTCGCCCGTTATGCAGAACGGACGCATCATCCGGATCGGCTTATGTTTCCACAAAGGCGCATTGGACCCAAAGGCTCGGGACAATGGGAGCGCATCTCCTGGGAGGAAGCGCTTGATCAAGTCGCTGCAGAAATTTTGAAACGCGAAAAGGAATATGGCCCTGAAACCATCTGGCCTTATTACTATGCCGGTACCATGGGTCTCCTCCAGCGGGATTCGATTGAATGCCTGCGCCATGTAAAAAAATACTCTGGCCAGCATTCAACCATTTGCACCACATTGGCCCGGACGGGGTGGATGGTTGGGGCCGGCGCACTTCACGGAACAGACCCGCGAGAAATGGCGAAATCTGACTTGGTTGTTATCTGGGGTACGAATGCTGTTCATACCCAAGTCAATGTCATGACCCATGCCACTAAAGCGCGCAAGGAACGCGGCGCAAAAATTGTCGTTATTGATGCGTATAAGAATGCCACGGCGATGTCCGCGGACATGCATTTGACAGTGAAACCTGGCACAGACGGGGCGCTGGCCTGCGCTGTGATGCATGTTTTATTCGCCGAAGGCATGGCCGACCGTGACTATATGGCAAAATACACGAATGATTTCGAAGAATTGGAAGCTCACCTGCAAACCCGGACGCCGGAATGGGCATCGGATATAACAGGGTTGAGCGTCGAAGAAATTTATGCCTTCGCCAGGTTATACGGCCAGACGAAGAAATCCTATTTGCGTTTGGGCTATGGTTTCGCCAGAGGCCGCAATGGCTCGGTGAATATGCATGCCGCCAGCTGCCTTGCGGCGGTTACCGGTGCCTGGCAATATGAAGGGGGCGGTGCATTTCATACCAATGGCGGTATTTTTCACTGGAATAAGTCTCTGATCGAAGGATTGGATGCGCGGGATCATTCTGTCCGGATGTTGGATCAGTCACGCATTGGGCCTGTTCTGATGGGCGACAAGCATGAGTTAGGCGACGGCCCCCCGGTAACGGCCCTGTTTATCCAAAATACCAACCCCATGGATGTCGCTCCCGACCTTGGAAAAGTGCATCAGGGATTTGCCCGCGAAGATCTGTTCGTGTGCGTACATGAGCAATTTATGACGGAAACCGCCAAGATGGCGGACATCGTTCTTCCCGCAACAACCTTCGTCGAACATGATGATTTTTATCAGGCTGGTGGTCAAAACCATATCAATATGGGTCCAAAGATTATTGAACCGCTGGGAGAATGCCGCTCCAACCATGATGTCATATCGGCACTGGCAGAGCGTCTTGGCGTATCACATCCCTCTTTCAAGATGTCCGCCAGAGAGCTAATAGATCACGAACTAACAGATTCCGGATGGCCCGGAATTGATAGCCTGACACAAAGTAAATGGCATGATTGCCAGATCCCGTTTGAAGACGCTCATTTCCTAAAAGGGTTTGGCCATAGTGACGGAAAATTCCATTTCTCGCCGGATTGGGCAAAGGCAGGGAAAAACCATCACGGAATGCCGAAATTTCCCGATCACTGGGAGGTCATTGACAAGGCAGACGAACAGCATCCCTATCGGCTGGTCACTGCCCCGGCGCGAAATTTCCTCAATAGCTCTTTCACCGCAACACCTTCATCACTGAAGCGCGAGAAGCGACCGACAATTATGCTCCGCAACGATCAGGCAGCAGATATTGGTACTGAGGAAGGTGCCATTGTCCGTATTGGGAACGAACTTGGATCCCTGCTTATCCATGTACAGATTTTTGACGGATTGCAGCCCGGAACTGTAATCGTGGAAGGCATATGGCCCAACAAGTTCTTTATTGAAAAAATTGGGATCAATCTTCTTGTAAGCTCCGAATCCGGCAAACCGGCCGGCGGCGCTGTATTCCATGATACGGCAATTTGGATTAAACCAGAAAACGGCTAGGCGTTAGAGAAGCCCCAGCGATTTAAGCTCAGCGGCCATCTCTTCGGAGAGTTCGCCTTCTGTGTCATCGTCATTTTCGGCCTCTTCAACCAGGTCCCGCAGATCACGCGGCGAGTCTTCTTCTTCAAGATATCGCCAGCCCTGATGCGGGCCGCGGGAAAACAGCTCTGTTTCGATCAACTCGGAATCCAGAATAACACCGCATTTTTCGCCTTCATGATCGAACAATCGCTCAAGTTCGACAACTTTCTGACGGGCCGCGATGTGACCTTTAATTATCCAGTAGACAGATCCACCGTCCAATAACTCCGCCTCTCGTTGCGGGCGCTGCTTGGTCACATGACAAAGGGGACCGGCGATAAGTCGACGGGATTGGTTCGACCGTAGTTGGTCGACGGTAGTGATACCGACGCTTACAATGAGTAAATTTACTGACATGGGGTTCTAATACCCTGTTATGCCCCTATTTGTCCAGTAATGGCTGAAATCTAGTGAATTTTGCCCTTCATGGCCCGGGCAACACTGGAGACCGGTGGCCGCCCCAAATAGTCTGATATGAACCAGGCTGTTTTCACCAATGAAGGCAAGTCAATTCCGCTTTCAATACCCATTCCATCCAACATATAGACAACATCTTCTGTCGCCACATTCCCTGTAGCCCCGGGTGCATAAGGGCAGCCGCCAAGACCCGCGACAGAGCTATCGAGACGGGAAATACCCATTTCTAATGCCGCATGATAATTGGCCAATGCTTGCCCATATGTATCATGAAAATGAACCCCAATGACGTCCAATGGAATAACCTCCGCCACAGCTTCCAGAACTTTTTTGGTTTTGATCGGTGTGCCGACACCAATTGTGTCAGCGATTGAGATTTCATATGCGCCCATGTCATAAAGCTTTTTGGAGACATCTGCGACCGCCTGTGGCGTAATTTCCTCACCAAACGGGCTACCAAGAGCGCAGGAAACACTTGCTCTATAAGGGATATTCTGAGACGTCGCCGCCTCTGTAACAGGTGCAAAACGTTCCAGACTCTCGGCAATCGAGCAATTGATATTCTTCTGATTGAAGATTTCGGATGCCGCACTAAAAATCTCTATTTCATCGGCATTTGAGGCCAGAGCCCCCTCATATCCTTTCATATTTGGGGTAAGCACCGCGTAAGTCACTCCGTCTCGACGGGTAAGTTTTGACATGACGTCCGCCGTATCTGCCATTTGCGGCACCCATTTCGGGGATACGTAGCTACCGGTTTCTATGGCTGAAACACCAGCATCGACCAGCCGTTCAATCAATTCCACCTTAATATCTGCCGGAACAATCTGCTTTTCATTTTGAAGGCCGTCTCGGGCCCCCACTTCAAAAATCCGGGCTTTGCGGGGATAGGTCATTCTTCACTCCCGACATCGATATTGATCAAGAGAGCACCTTCATCAACCTGGTCACCGATTTCATGAAATATATCCGAAATAACCCCGTCCGCTGCCGCGACAAGTGTATGTTCCATTTTCATCGCTTCCATGACGATCAACGGATCGCCCTTCGCAACAGCCGCACCGGGTTCCGTAAACAACTGAATGACTTTCCCCGGCATTGGCGCAGAGACAACGCCTGCCCCGCTTTCCGAGCCAGTATTTTCGAAGTCATCAATGACCTGCTGGATCTCAACCTGCCGACCTGCGTTCATGACAACGAGCTTCGATCCAATCGTAGCAACTGCAGCGCTGAATTTCCGATCGCCAAGTGTCACTGAAAGAGTGCCATCTGGTAGCAAAGATCCAAAGGCCTGAACATCGCCCGTGGGCAATGCCAACCTGAAGCCGGATTTTTCGTAGTAAGCTATGATCGTTACGTCTTCATCGCCAACACTAAACACAAAATCATCATGTCCCGTGTCATTGAGCCGCCAACCATGTAAGTCGTTCCACGGCGAGTACGGATCGGTACTATCAACAAGTTCTTTCGACGCTGTGGCATCCCGGGTCAATAATATATGCAGGATAGCCAGCGCGAAATCTTCATCTGTCGGCACCGGAGAAGCCGGGACCAGATCATTTTTAAAGCGCTCAATAAATCCTGTATCAAGATCCTTGGCACCGAAAGCCGGATGGCCGGCAATTTTTGACAGAAAATCGAGGTTGGTCGCGACCCCCGCCACCTGGTATTCCGCCAATGCCGTTCTCAACTTACGTAAGGCACCGTCCCGATTTTCATCCCATACGATCAATTTCGCAATCATTGGATCATAAAACGGACTAATCACATCCCCTTGCCGGACGCCCGTATCGATACGGATTGTCTTACTGGCCTGAGGCTCTTGCAACCGAGCCAATGTACCCGTCGCCGGCAAAAAGTCGTTGGCTGGATCCTCTGCATATAGCCGAACTTCAAACGAGTGACCGGAAATGCTCAGATCCTCCTGTCCGCAGGGTAGCTTCTGCCCCGCTGCGACCAGCAACTGCCACTGCACCAGATCCTGCCCAGTAATCATTTCGGTAACTGGATGTTCCACTTGAAGGCGCGTATTCATCTCCATGAAATAAAAGGCATCTTCTTTTAAACCATCGGAAACGTCGGCGATAAATTCGATGGTTCCTGCACCAACATATCCAATCGCTTTTGTCGCTGCGACAGCGGCAGCTCCCATGGCATCACGCATCGCCAACGGCATATCCGGCGCCGGCGCCTCCTCGATGACTTTTTGGTGTCGCCTTTGTAATGAACAATCTCTTTCAAACAAATGTACGGCATTGCCGTGGCTATCGGCAAATACCTGAATTTCAATATGGCGCGGCTTGGTAAGATATTTTTCGATCAATACCCGGGCGTCGCCAAATGCAGACTGCCCTTCACGCATAGCCGATGCCAAAGCCGCGGCAAAGTCTTCCGCCCGGTCAACCTGACGCATACCCTTCCCGCCGCCGCCAGCAACGGCTTTAATCAGGACGGGATAGCCAATTTTATCTGCTTCAGCAGCAAGTAGATCAGGATCCTGGCTTTCTTCATGATAGCCCGGCACGACAGGAACCCCGGCGTCGACCATCATTGCCTTTGCTGCGTCTTTTAAACCCATGGCGCGAATAGCGGATGCTGGCGGCCCGATAAAGGCAATGTCCGCAGCTGCGCATTTTTCGGCGAAATCAGCATTTTCTGACAGGAACCCATATCCCGGATGGACAGCCTGTGCGCCCGTTTTTCGAGCTACTTCCAGGATAGTATCAGCTTTAAGATAGCTTTGAGAAACTTCCGCCGGACCAATAAGCACGGCTTCGTCTGCCATTTGCACATGACGGGCGGTCGCATCAGCTTCGGAATAAACCGCCACTGTCTTAACGCCGAGAATACGCGCTGTTTCCATGATCCGACAGGCTATTTCGCCACGATTTGCTATAAGAATTTTTTCAAACACGATGCAGTTACTCGCTTCTTCAGGATAGTTTCCAGGAGGGTTTGCGTTTTTCAAGAAAAGCTTCAATGCCTTCCCGCGCTTCGTCCGTTTTCCGGCGTGCCGCGATACGGTGCGCGGTTTCATTAATGACATCCTGTTCAATAGGCCTGCCCGCTACCGTATAAATCAGATCTTTTGAATCGGCCATGGCGCCCGGCGCGTTACTGCCTATCTGGGACAGAAATATGTCCCGTGCTTCTGCCAGATTATGCACATCATCAACCAGCATGTGCAGCAATCCCAAACGATATGCTTCCTCGGCGTCGAACACTTCCGCCGTCAGGAAGTACCGCCGGCAGGCGCGAATGCCAATCGCTTCAACCACATAAGGAGAAATCACCGCTGGCAACAGGCCCAGCTTGACCTCCGAAAGACAGAATTTCGCGGACCTGACACCAATTGCAATATCACAGGCGGCAACAAGACCAAGACCGCCGCCATAGGCTGGCCCTTGAATAAGAGCAATGGTTGGCTTGGGAATAGCATGCAGGTTTTTCAACATTCTCCCCAACGCCAAACTGTCTTCGCGGTTATCTTCTTCCGTAAAGCCCGCTGCGCGTTTCATCCAGTTCAAGTCGGCGCCGGCGCAATAGCTCTTTCCGGCAGCGGCAACAACGACGGCACGAACGCCGTCTTGTTTGCCAACATCTTCAAACATGTCCCCGAGACGCTCAATCAGCTCCTCGTTAAAAGCATTGTGAACATCGGGGCGGTTCAAGGTTATAGTCGCTATTCCATCTGTTGAAAAATGGAGGACTGCTGATTCTTCGCTCATAAATTTCTCCTACATCCGGAACATGCCGAACTTAGTCGGCTCTATTGGTGCGTTAAGGGAGGCGGACAAGCCAAGTCCAAACATTCTTCGGCTTTGGGCAGGATCGACGATACCATCGTCCCAGATACGGGCACTGGCAAAATACGGGTGCCCTTCTTTTTCATACTGCTCTTCGACGGGTGCTTTAAATGCCGCTTCCTCTTCGGCGCTCCAGGTCTCTCCTCGCGCTTCCATACTGTCCCGCTTGACAGTTGCAAGGACGGAGGCCGCTTGCGGACCTCCCATAACGGAGATCCGGGCGTTGGGCCACATCCATAATAGTCTGGGGCTATACGCACGGCCACACATGCCATAGTTTCCAGCGCCGAAGGATCCCCCAAAAATCATGGTGAATTTTGGCACTTTGGCCGTTGCTACCGCCGTCACCAATTTCGCACCATCTTTGGCAATGCCGCCTGATTCATATTTTTGTCCGACCATAAACCCGGTGATGTTCTGCAAGAACAGAAGCGGGATGTTCCGTTGGCAACAAAGCTCTATGAAATGAGCCCCTTTCAGGGACGATTCCGAGAAAAGAATTCCGTTATTGGCGATGATACCGACGGGATACCCGTGCAGATGCGCGAAACCGGTGACCAATGTTGCCCCGTAGTTCTTTTTGAACTCGTCAAACTCAGAGCCATCAACCAGACGGGCGATTATTTCCCGTACGTCAAAAGGCGTCCGCATATCCTGCGGAATGAGCCCATATATCTCCTTGGGATCATATAGCGGATCTTTCGGGGTTCTGAGTTCGAGCGGCATTGGTTTCGGCCGATTAAAATTAGCGACCGCATTTCTCGCAATCTCCAATGCATGCGTATCATTTTCAGCCAGATGGTCGGTTACACCGGACGTTCGGGAATGCATTTCGCCGCCGCCAAGATCTTCTGCGGAGACAACTTCCCCGGTCGCCGCTTTCACCAGTGGCGGACCCGCAAGGAAAATCGTGCCCTGATTTCGAACAATGATGCTTTCATCACACATGGCTGGAACATAGGCACCGCCTGCCGTACAGGATCCCATCACCACAGCGATCTGCGGTATACCCATGGCCGACATATTCGCCTGATTATAGAAGCTCCGGCCGAAATGCTCCCGATCCGGAAATACATCCTGTTGATTTGGGAGATTTGCTCCGCCGGAATCCACCAGATAAATACAGGGCAAATGATTTTGTTGGGCAATTTCCTGGGCTCGCAGCTGTTTCTTGACTGTGAGGGGGTAATAAGTTCCGCCTTTTACCGTTGCATCATTACAAATAACGACGCATTCACGGCCTGAAACCCGTCCAATGCCGGTAATCAGCCCGGCCGAATGAATATCTCCGCCATACATGTCCCATGCCGCCATCTGACTGAATTCCATAAAGGGCGAGCCCGGATCCAGAAGCTTACGGACCCGCTCTCGCGGCAGCAATTTACCGCGCGACAAATGCTTTTCGCGCGCCCGCTCGCCACCTCCTTGCTTGATGACATTTACTTTATCGCTCAAATCATCGACAAGTGACTGCATATGGGCGGCATTGCTCTTGAAGTCATCGCTTCGCGTATTCAGATTACTTTTTAAAACAGGCATCTACTTGTGTTTCCCTCTTTCAAGTAAAAATCAGTGTCGGTGGGTTTTGCTCATGCAGCCCAACTTTTGCAATCGATCCCTTGGAGATTGAATTACAGTATGTTACGGATCTGGTTCCGATCAAAAAATTAAAAAGGAGCCAGGAATGGCCTATAACGCATTTGACCTGACCGGCAAGGTCGCTCTCATCACAGGTGGTAACGGAGGTATTGGCCTCGGCATGGCAGATGCCATTGCGCAAGCTGGCGGCGATGTTTGCATCTGGGGTACCAATGAGACCAAAAACGCCGCGGCGGTTGAACAGCTCAAAGCCCATGGCACGAAGGTATCGTCCCTGTCGTGTAATGTCGCCGATGAAAAAGAAGTCAAGGACTGCTTTGCGGAAACCCTGTCCCAATATGGACGGGTTGACGGATGCTTCGCCAATGCAGGCGTCAGTTCCGGCAAAAAATCCTTTCTGGATATTGATGACGAAGAATGGCATCGCGTTCTGGGCGTTAATCTTGATGGTGTCTATTACACACTTCAGGCGGCCACGCGCCATATGGTCGAGCGTGCCGAAAATGGCGACGCGGGCGGACGGCTTGTTGCGACGGCAAGTCTTGCGGCGATTTCCGGCGCGGCACGAAACGAGCATTACGCGGCGACCAAGGGCGGTGTCATTTCCATGATCCGCGCCCTGTCTGTTGAGTTCGCGGGAAAAGGGATTACGGCTAATGCCATTCTGCCCGGCTGGATCGAAACGGCGATGACGGAAAACGCCATTGGCTGGCAAAAGTTTTCTGACGCCGTGAAACCTCGTATTCCGGCAAAACGGTGGGGACAACCTGAAGATTTCGGCGCTATTGCTGTTTATATCATGTCCAACGCCAGCTCCTATCATACCGGCGACAGCTTCCTGATTGATGGCGGCTACTTCCTGTTCTAGGGCACGACCTGCTTCCAGCTTCGGAGGGCCGGAGCTGGAAATCCTTTTGCAATTGAGACAGTGCATTACCATCCCCCCTCCGTTAACCAGTCGTCCAGCTGACCGACCCGGTCCGCACCCCAAAAAGCTTCGCCATCGACGACAAAATAAGGTGCACCAAAAACCTTCTTGCCGGACACAATCTCCTCTACCGACGCCTTGAAGGCCTCTTTCACCGTGGGGCTTTGAATAGCCTCCAGAAAAGCCGATTTGTCGATGCCGACCTCTTCGGCGATACCTGCCACCAATTCCGGATCGGAAATATCCCGGTTGTCCACAAAATAGGCTTGAAAGATTTTCTGCGCGAAGGCAATCGCCGTTGGCTGATCATTGACCGCGATCCACAAAAACCCGCGGGAGGCGGCTAACGTGACCTTTGGAAAATCGACGGGCATATTGAACGGAATATTGTGCCGCCGCGCCGTTCGGTCGAAATCCATCCGCGAATAATCACCTTTCAGGGGATATTGTGTCAGCGGAAAGGTTTTCTCACCTTTCATGGCCACGCCCAGCATAAACGGATGCCAGCGCACCTCCCGGCCGTGTTTTTTCGCAACCGGGCCAATTAACCGGCTGCCCAGATATGCATAAGGCGAGGAAAAATCAAAATAGAAGTCGATGGGCAAGGGCATGATTATCCGCCTTACGCCGCGGCCAGATTGCGGACAATCACCAGTTTCTGGATATCGGAAGTGCCTTCGTAAATCTGACAGACACGTACATCCCGATAAATCTTTTCCACCAGATATTCTGCAATATAACCATTACCGCCCAAGGTCTGGATCGCACCAGAGCACACCTCTTCAGCCATTTCGGAGGCAAATAGCTTGGCCATACTGGCTTCGGTCAGACAGGGGAGGCCTGCATCTTTCAGGCTTGCAGCATGCAAAACCATTTGCCGTCCCGCCTCCAGCTTTGTTGCCATATCTGCAAGTCGAAACCCGACGGCCTGGTGATTGATAATTGCCTGGTCAAAGGTCTGCCGATCTTTGGAATAGTCGATAGCAGCAGCAAGCGCAGCCCCCGCCATACCGACACTCTGTGCGCCAATGCCAATACGGCCGGTTTCCAGATTTGCCAGCGCTATCCGATAGCCGGCACCTTCATCTCCCAGCATGTTTTCTGCAGGGATACGCATGTCGTCAAAGGCGATTTGGCAAGTATCAGACGCCTTTTGCCCCAGTTTCTTTTCAACAGAGACAACCCGATATCCGTCGGTCGATGTGGGAACAATAAAGCAGCTAATGCCTTTCTTGCCGGCCGCCGGATCCGTCACCGCAAAAACAAGGGCCAAACCACCAATTTTGCCGGAGGTGATAAATTGTTTAGTGCCATTGATGACATAATGATCGCCATCCTTGCGGGCCTTGGTTTTCAGGGCGGACGCATCGGAACCGGCTTGCGGTTCCGTCAGACAGAACGCGCCGATCATCTCCCCTTTGGCAAGCGGCACGAGAAATTCCTGCTTCTGCGCTTCCGTACCGTCTTTCAGGATTGCCGCACAACAAGGAGAATTATTGACACTCATAACGGTTGAGATGGCCCCATCCCCACCGGCAATTTCCATCAGTGCCAAGGCATAGGAAATAAAGTCGGTTTCCGCCCCGCCAAAACTTTCCGGCACGGTCATGCCCATCAGGCCAAGACTGCCCATTTCCTGAAACACGTCCTTGGGAACTGACTGGGCCTCTTCCCAGTCAAGAGAATTCGGGGCCAGACGATTGGCAGCAAAATCCCGCGCCATATCGCGGATCATTGTCTGTTCTTCTGTTAAAATCATATCACATCATCCTCGTCTGGCATCCCCTGTCGGTTTCTCAGCTCGCCAATTCCAGGGCCATGGCCGTTGCTTCGCCACCGCCAATACAAAGCGCAGCTACGCCCCGCTTCTTGCCATATTTCTGCAACGCTGACAGCAGCGTGACAACAATCCGCGCACCGGACGCCCCAACAGGATGGCCCAGCGCACAAGCCCCACCATGGACGTTGACTTTATCATGATCGAGACCCAGATCCTTCATGGCGGCCATGGTGACAACGGCGAACGCTTCGTTGATTTCGAACAGGTCCACGTCGTCCTTGGTCCAGTTGACCTTGTCCATCACCTTCTGAATGGCATCAATGGGCGCCATGGTAAATTCCGACGGTTTGCGGGCATGGGTTGAATGGGCGAGGAATTTGGCAATCGGCTTCAATCCACGCTTTTCAGCTTCACTCTGTTTCATCATAACCAGCGCTGCGCCACCATCCGAAATGGAGGAGGAATTAGCAGCAGTAACCGTACCATCCTTGGCAAAGGCCGGCCGCAATGTCGGGATCTTATCCGGATTGCCTTTTAGAGGTTGCTCGTCTTTATCAATCGTGACATCGCCTTTACGTGTCTTGACTGTTACCGGCGTGATTTCAGCGTTAAAACTACCATCCTCGGTCGCTTTTTTAGAGCGAGCCAGGGATTCAATGGCATAGGCATCCTGTGCTTCACGCGTAAACTGGTACAGACCAGCGGTTTCTTCGGCAAAGCTGCCCATCAGTCGGCCTTCTTCATAGGCATCTTCCAGCCCGTCAAGGAACATGTGATCCTTTACAGCCCCGTGTCCAAGCCGCAATCCGTCCCGCACTTTCGGCAGAATATATGGTGCGTTGGTCATGCTTTCAAAACCACCGGCAACCATCACGTCACTGCTTTCCGCCTTGATGGCATCATAAGCATACATGGCCGCCCGCATCCCTGATCCACACATCTTATTAACGGTCGTACAGCCAACGCTGTCGGGAATATCGGCCCCGAACGACGCTTGCCGGGCGGGCGCCTGGCCCAAACCTGCGGGTAAAACGCAGCCCATGATAACTTCATCGATATCGCTTCCCGTCACGCCGGCGCGGTCCATGGCGGCCTTAATGGCAACAGAGCCCAGCTCAGGTGCTTTAACATCGGACAAGTCACCCTGAAAACCGCCCATGGGTGTTCTGGCCATACCGACGATGACAATAGAATCTTCACTCATAATTAATCTCCATTTTTCAGTATCTTGTTATTCTTTATTAAGAAGTTTCATTAAAAAGTTCACGGCCAATAAGCATCCGTCGAACTTCACTGGTACCGGCCCCAATTTCGTAGAGTTTCGCGTCCCGCAACAACCGCCCCGTGGGATATTCATTGATATATCCATTACCACCGAGGGCCTGAATTGCTTCCAGTGCCATCAACGTCGCCTTCTCCGACGCATAGAGGATGACGCCGGCGGCATCTTTGCGCGTGGTCTCCCCCCGGTCGCAGGCTTTCGCAACTGCATAGACATAGGCCCGGCAAGCGTTCATCGTTGAATACATATCGGCAACTTTACCCTGCATTAACTGAAAAGTTCCGATGGGCTGACCGAACTGTTCCCGATCATGAATATAAGGGATCACATTGTCCAGACATGCCTGCATGATCCCAAGCGGGCCGCCAGATAAAACAACCCGTTCATAATCCAGCCCGCTCATCAGCACGCGGACGCCTTCGTTCAGCGGCCCCATCACATTCTCAACCGGCACTTCGCAGTCTTCGAACACCAATTCGCAGGTGTTCGATCCGCGCATCCCCAATTTGTCGAGCTTCTGAGCTGTTGAGAAACCCTTAAACCCCTTCTCTATGATAAAAGCCGTAATACCGCGCGGACCCGCATCCGGCACTGTCTTGGCATAGACAACAAGAACATCGGCATCTGGCCCATTGGTTATCCAGAACTTGTTCCCATTGAGAACATAGTGATCGCCTTTTTTATCCGCCCGAAGCCGCATGGAAACAACGTCAGACCCGGCACCCGGCTCGCTCATGGCGAGCGCCCCCACATGCTCACCTGAAATCAGCTTGGGAAGATATTTGGATTTCTGTTCCTCGCTACCATTGCGATGAATCTGATTAACGCAAAGGTTTGAATGCGCCCCGTAGGACAACGCGACAGAAGCGGAAGCGCGACCAAGTTCCTCAACCGCGACGACATGCTCCAGATAGCCGAGGCCAGCACCGCCATATTCTTCATTCACTGTGATACCAAGCAAACCGAGAGATCCCATTTTTTCCCACATATCCATAGGGAATTCATTGGTCTCATCAATTTCCGCCGCGCGCGGCGCCAGCTCCGTTTCAGCGAATCCAGCGACTGTATCGCGGATCATGTCGGCGGTCTCCCCGAGACCGAAGTTCAGATTGGGAAAATGAATTGCTGACATATTACGTCCTTCGTGATCTGGTTAGCTCGCGCCGATTAAGAGTACTGATATTAATATGGTACTTCATGTCATTTCCGTCGACATCTTATGGGGTTCCCGTCCGAGATTTTGTGCATCGGGCTTACCCATCAAGCACATCATGGTGAACAGTCCCGTCAGACAATGACGCTCCGCCCCGGCATCCTTCACAAAGACGTCGGCTTTAACGACATATAAAGTGCGTCCTGGTTTCACCACTTCTGCACAGGCTCGTATAGTACTGCCGTTAGCTGGACGCAGAAACTTTACATTGTAATCCACAGTCAGCACGGTGCTGTCGACAGGAAAGAGGGAAAAAGCCGCATATCCGGCGGCAGAATCGGCAACAGCCGCCACAAGCCCTCCGTGAAAGAACCCATGTTGCTGTGTCAAGCTCTCGTCTCTATCCACACTGACTTCACAGATTCCTGGCTCCAGAGTGCTTAATGTCGCACCGATGGTATGCATAAAGGGCTGACGAGAAAAACTATCGACAACCACTTTGTCAAATTCCGGATTCTGGGCCTGTGCAATGGTCATCCGTCTACTTTCCCTTGAACACTGGCGCGCGTTTTTCAAGGAAGGCAGTGATGCCTTCACGACCATCTTCCGTCAAGCTCGCCGCGCCAATTCCCCTGGCTTCTTTTTCCATTTGCGTCTCAAGGCTGTCGCTGAAGGTATTCAGCAACAGATCCTTGACCAGCCCAAATGTTTTTGTCGGCCCGTTCGCAAGTTCTGTTGCCAGGCTCATGGCTTCATCCATAACCTTGTCGGCCGGAACAATCCTATTAATCAGCCCCCAGTCGAGGGCTTCCTGGGCCGTGAGGACGCGGTTGGTAAACATCAGTTCCTGTGTACGGCGCAATCCAATATGGCGCGCCACATAATATGTTGAGCTGCCGTCCGGCACCAATCCACCTTTTGTATAAGCCATGGTGAATTTTGCATCTTCCGAGGCTATTCCCAGATCACCGCAGGCGGACATACTGAAACCAGCACCCGCCGCCATGCCATTGATAGCCGTGATCAGGGGTGCATCCATCCTCGCAAACCGTGACAAAGCCGCATGTATATAAACTGTCAGCTCTTTCAGGACCTTGGACATGTTGTCACCGGCATCGGAAAAGCCCGCCAAATCACCCCCCGCAGAGAAAAACCGGCCCGCTCCCGTCAGTATTACAGCCCGGATTTGCGGATTTTCATCACATTCGATCGACAATTCCATCAGCTCTTTCCCCATGGTCATATCCAAAGCATTGGCGCTTTGCGGCCGGTTCATTGTGATAACGGCAACATTCCCAATGAGGTCAAAATCTACGGCTTCATATGGCATCAGCTTCTCCTTTTAGTTTTATAAAATATACGGCCTAAAAATTGATAGACAAAATGATTTGTTTCGATCGTAACTATTGATACAATCAATAGTATGGATATTTATCAGCTTCGATATTTTCTCGCCCTCGTCGAGACCAATAACTTTTCGCGGGCTGCGGAAAGGGCTTTCGTTAGTCAGCCGACCTTGTCGACGGGCATCAAAAAACTTGAAACAGAACTTGGACTGCAACTTTTTAGCCGGGAATCCCGAACAATTTCCCTGACGGAAGCCGGGCATCGATTTCTGCCGAGGGCGAGAACCATCATTTATGAAGTAAATGCGGCAAAGCAGGAAGTGACCCGCAAAACACCGGTTCTTCGATTGCAAATCGGTATTTTAAGGGGGATTCCCACAAACAGGCTTGCCACCCTCTTGCGCGACTTCAATCAGTCGCACCCTGACGTGCAGGCATCCCTCAAGGAAGGGACGCAGGCCCAATTGCAATCATGGCTTTACGAGCAGCGCATCGACATAGCCTTTTCAACACCGCCGGAAGAAGGATACAGGGGAGAGTTTGAGCGCCTGTACAGCTGGAAATTTCTGCTATCTGTACCGGCAGAGCATGGCTTCGCCAGCCGCAGTTCCATCCCCCTCAAACGGCTGGACAGGCTGGATTTCATTCATCGTACCCACTGTGAAAGCGGGACTGACTTAACCCGGACTTTTGCCAACGCCGGCGTCAACCCCCATATCGTTTTCCGAACAGATCAGGATAACAAAGCCTTAGCCTTGATTGGGGCCGGACTTGGGCTGTGCATGATGCCGGATATTCACGTAGCGCCGGAAGTAGTTCAGATCCCGGTTGACGGAATTAATATTGGGCGGACAATTGGCCTTATCTGGCGCGGTACAGATGATAACGAGTTGATCCAGTCTTTCCGTCTCTTTGCAGCAAGCAACGAATGGCGCCCCAACCGGACGAAGACGAAAAATCTGGACTGGGCCCGCTAAAGCAGGACAAAGGTCGCCAGACCCAGAAAGGCAACAAAACCGATAATATCCGTCGTCGTTGTCACAAACACACTGGACGCAACCGCCGGATCGATCTTGAGTTTATCCAAGGTAACAGGCACCAGCATTCCGGCTGTTCCCGCCACCAGGATATTCGTGACCATGGCGATGGCGATGACCATGCCGATAAGGGGATTTCCAAACCAGGCCCAGGCGATCAACCCAATCGTGATGGCGAAAAACGATCCGTTCAAGGCAGCAACAAACATCTCCTTTCCGAGAATTCGCCACATATTTGCCGATGTCAGTTCCTTGGTGGCAAGGGCACGGACGGCAACCGTCAGGGTTTGGGTGCCGGCATTGCCGCCCATACTGGCAACGATAGGCATCAATACCGCCAGCGCAATGATCGCTTCCATGGTGGCGTCGAACATACTAATGGCCACCGAGGCAGATGTGGCCGTAAACAAATTGACGAGTAGCCAGGGAAACCGGGTACGGGCTGTCGACAGGATATTCTCGAAAAGGTCATCTTCGGACACACCCGCCAAAAGCAACAGGTCCTCTTCCGCCTCTTCGCTGATGACATCAACGATATCGTCAACCGTAATCACACCAATGAGCATGCCGCTGGGGTTGATCACGGCCGCTGAGGTGAGGCGATATTGCTGAAACAGGTAAGCCACCTCTTCCTGGTCCATATCAACGGGAATCAGTTTTTGTTCCGTATCCATGATATCGCGCACAAAGACATCTCGCTTGCTGCGCATAGCCCGGTCCAGCGGAATAGTGCCGATAGGAAAATGCCGCGGATCAACAACAAAAATTTCATAGAATTCGTTGGGCAGATCATCCGTATCGCGCAAATAGTCAATTGTCTGGCCAATTGTCCAATATTCCGGAACAGCGATTAGATCGCGCTGCATCAGGCGACCGGCACTATCCTCTTCGTACCCTAGTCCCTCTTCCAGCGCCGCCCGATCTTCCATCGGGATTTCATTTAGGACTTCTCGCTGTTCCTCTTCCTCCAGGTCTTCCAGAACATCTACCGCGTCATCAACTTCAAGCTCAGTGATGAAAGCCGCAATCTCTGCCGGCTCCATTTCCTCAACAAGGTCGTCACGCACATTTTCATCGAGATCGGAATAGACATCCGCGTCCAACTCTCCGTCCATCATTACCAAAAATGTTGAACGATCCTTCGATTTGAGCTGTTCGATAAGATCGGCGATATCTGCCGGGTGCCAGTCCGCGACCAGCTCCCGTATATGATCAGCGCGATTTTCATCGATGGCCGTCTGGATTTCCTCTACCAGCTCGTCGTTGAGACCATATTGGCCAACGACGTCTTCCATGTCCTCAGAGTGAGACTGTAGTTTTTCTACTGGCTCGTCTTTCATGATTTTCAGCTTTCATCAATGAGACGCTGTTTTCGAGCAACAGGGCCAGGCATCATTTTCCCGGCAAGGTGATCTTGCGCATCCACTGCAGCGATGGCAGTCATATTGACAAGGCCTCGCACAGTGATCGAAGCGGCCGCCACATGAACTGATTTTGACATGCCAATGAGAATAGGTCCAACGGCAATTCCCTTGCCAATGCTTTTGGCAATGTTATAGCTGATATTGGCTGAATCAAGATTGGGCATAATCAACAGATTTGCGGGTCCTTGTAATCTTGAGTTGGGAAAAATTGTTTCGCGGATTGCCGGGATCAATGCTGTATCGGCTTTCATTTCCCCTTCGATTTCGAGTTCAGGCGCCAGCGTTTCAATGATGGAAAGTGCTTTGCGGGCGCGGCGGGCAGACGGCATGTCCGTGGACCCAAAGTTTGAGTAGGATAGCAGCGCGGCTTTTGGCTCTATGCCGAAGCGGCGCACTTCATCCGCAGACAGAATAGCCAGTTCGGCAAGTTCTTCGGGTGTATGCTCGTGACTGATTTGCGTATCAGTGAAGAACAAGGTCCGATCTGCCAAAATGAGAAGATGCAGCGCGGAGGCATCCCGCACGCCCTCTCGGAACGGAATGATATCGGAGACCCGCCGGTAATGTTGGTCATATTTGCCGAAGGTGCCGCAAATCATGGCGTCCGCGTGCCCTAGATGCACCATCATCGCCCCGATAATCGTTGTATTGGTGCGGATACGGGCCTTGGCGGATTCAACATCCACGCCAAAGCGTTCCCGCAACTTGTGATACGCCTGCCAATATTCACGATAGCGCGGGTCATTCTCGGGATCGACAATTTCAAAATCCGCCCCTTCACGGATACGAAGTCCCAGCTTTTTGATGCGATATTCGATGACTTTCTGGCGGCCAATCAGGATCGGTGCAGCCAGCCCTTCATCGACAACTGTTTGCGCCGCCGAGAGAACCCTCTCTTCCTCCCCTTCCGCATAAGCCACCCGCATCAGATCCTGACGCGCCCGATCAAATAGCGGCTTCATGACGAAACCGGTACGATAGACGAAATTTGACAGATCCTGGTAATATTGACCGAGATTTTCCAACGGTCGGCTGGCGACACCGCTGTCCATAGCAGCCTTGGCGACTGCGTAGGAAACTTCAAGATAAAGCCGCGGATCAAAGGGCGTCGGGATCAAATATTCCGGACCAAAACTCGCCTGCTCTCCACCGTAAGCTTTGGCGACGATATCCGACTGTTCGGCCTGTGCAAGGTCGGCAATGGCCTTGACTGCGGCAATCTTCATTTCTTCATTAATTTCAGTAGCACCCACATCAAGGGCGCCCCGGAACAGGTATGGAAAACATAGTACATTATTCACCTGGTTCGGATAATCCGAACGCCCTGTTGCGATAATAGCATCGGGCCGCACCGCTTTTACTTCTTCAGGCAGAATTTCCGGTGTCGGATTAGCAAGCGCCAAAATGATCGGCTGCTCGGCCATGGTCGCCACCATTTCAGCTTTCAATGCGCCAGGTCCCGAACAGCCCAGGAAAATATCGGCATCAGCAATTGCATCTGACAATGTCCGTTTATCCGTATCAAGGGCAAAAACCGATTTATACGGATCCATTTCCACCTCTCGCCCGGCATAGACGACTCCATGGATATCGCAAACGGTAATATTCTCCTTTGGCAGACCTAAACTTACCAACAAATTCAAACAGGCAAGTGCGGCAGCCCCAGCCCCACACGCCGTCAGCCGGACCTCACCAATATCCTTTTCAACAATCTTCAGAGCGCTATAAACGGCCGCGGCAACGCATATGGCAGTTCCGTGCTGATCGTCATGAAAGACCGGGATATTCATGCGCTCACGGCACAGCTTTTCCACGATAAAGCATTCCGGTGCCTTGATGTCTTCTAGATTTATGCCGCCAAACGTTGGCTCCATTGCGGCAATAATATCAACAAGTTTTTCCGGATCCGTTTGCGCCAGCTCAATATCAAACACATCGATGCCGGCGAATTTTTTGAACAGGACCGCTTTTCCCTCCATAACCGGTTTCGAGGCCAGGGGACCGATCGCACCGAGACCAAGCACCGCAGTTCCGTTGGTCACCACACCCACCAGGTTACCCCGTGCTGTCAGCTCTGCCGCCTTATTTGGATCCTTGTCAATCGCCAGGCAAGGATGAGCGACACCGGGCGAATAGGCCATGGCCAGATCTGTTTGCGTGTCCATGGGCTTGGTTGGGGTAATCGTCAGTTTTCCCGGCCTAGGAAACCGGTGATAATCCATTGCCTTTTGAGAAATATCCTTCGCCATAACCAACCCCTTCGACCGTATCGACAGACTAAGGGTTTAGCGAAGAAGCACGCCATTTGCTATTAAAAAACAGTCTTATATGGAAATAACTGGCGCTGCAGACCATCTGTTTCACATTTATGGAAATTGATAATTTGTCAGTTTTAGATAACTTGCAAGATGCGGTCCTCTCGCAAGTAAATACCCTGAGTAATTTCGCGCAACCAAGGCTGCATGGCGTGTCATTGGCTAGTCGCGTACTGCGCCTTTAAATGCGACCGATAATTCGCTTAGCGCTGTATGGGACCTGCCATCCCTAACCCTTGTATGCAGAAGAATTGGCAGGCTTGGGAGTTCGGGAAGTCCAAGCCTAATGCCGACGTCGTTTGCGCCTAGCGGTAGCATCCGGCGCGCTAACGCAGCAACTCCGAGCTTGGCCATAACAGCTGCGGAAACAGCCATCACTCCACCGCCCACAAATACTTCCGTCCAGGGAATGCCCGCCTCGTCGAGGTATTTTTCTGCCAGTCGGCGCACTCCGCATGGCTCGGGCATTGTGGCAACAGGAAGCGGATCTCCAGTCCTATGTTGCCAACCTTCCGCTGCGAACCAGCCGAATTTTTCAGTGGCGATTATTTTTCCGTCATCTCGGCCTGCATCGAAGCGGGCAATCACAGCATCAAGTTCCCTGCGGTCGAAGCTTCGAAGAAGATCACTGGAAGATCCGATCCGGACCTCGATCAATAACTGGCGATCCTGTTGGTTCATACGTGCAATGAGTGCGGGAAGTTCAGGTCCAGCAACATGATCACTGATACCAATGACCAAGCGTTCCTGCTGCTCGGTAAAAACGGAAAATGCTCGATCATGTACTTTCAATAGCTCACGGGCATGCTCCAGGAAGGCAGCCCCTTGTGCAGAAAGCTGTACATGACGCGGCGTTCGCTCGACCAGACGGCAGTCCAAGCGCTCCTCAAGCCTTTTCAGTTTCAAGCTGACCGCAGCCTGCGTTGTCTCTGTGGCTTCCGCTGCAAGCGTAAAACTACCCAGCTCAACAATTAAGATAAATGCACGTACTGCATCAAGATCCAAAGGCCGATCAATCATTACCAAATATTATTACAAATATAAAAAGACATTTCATTTTGTAATGATACTTTATTTCTCAACCGTAAGCCAACACCTAACTTGAAAGGATTGCCATGCCAATCGCCCAAATCCAGCTGCGTAAAGGAAAACCGGAGACCTATCGGAAAGCAGTTTTCGACAGTCTCTATCAAGCATTACGTACAGCACTTGATGTGCCTGAAGACGACCAGTTCATGACTATCACCGAGCATGATGCCGCCAATTTTCGCTACGGCGGCGCCTTTGATGTCACAAGAAGTGATGACCTCCTTTACATCCAGATTACTGTGTTTGACACACGCAGCGTAGATCAAAAGAAGGTGCTTTTCGCAAAAATTGTGGAATTACTTGGCAAGAAACCCGGCATTCGCCCCGAGGATGTCTTTATAAACATATATGATTTGCCGAAGGAGAACTGGTCAGTGGGAAACGGCATCGCACAGTTTGCGAGATGAAATCAAACGGGCCGGGTTTTAACAGACTCATGTATCAGATGCGCCGGGAAGGATGCCTTTCAACACCATACTGATCACGTCGTCTACCAGATCTTCCCCCAACTCGGTATGAGCGATAAGGAGCCGCAAGACAATCATGCCCAAAATCATATCGAGACAAAGTCCAACATCAACATCGGAACGAATCTCACCGCGTATTTTTGCGCTTTCAAGAATGAGCGTACCTTTCTCCCGGGTATCCAAGATCATCCTGTTTCTGAATGCCTTAAACAATTCACTATCCGTTTCGGCGCCTGCTAGCATAAAAGCCATCTGGCGGCCCTGCTTTGAGTTGAGGCGTTGAACGGTTTGCTGAATTAGATTTCGTAAATCCGAGATACCGGGGTTGGTGGACGTTTCCGGTAGATTGGATACTTCCGGATTCATAAATGTTGCTATGGCAAGTTCCTGAGCATTTGACCAATATCGATATATGGTCGGCTTTCCAACCCCTGCCCGGCGGGCAACGCCCTCAATCGTTAATCGATGCGTTCCGGCCTCTTCAATTATCTCCCGCGCGGCTTTCAAAATGGCAAGATACGCTTTTTTGCTTCGCGGACGGCCAACTTTAGCTCCAGCCAAGTGTGATTTACCTTTACTCATTATAAAACGATACGTAATGTAATTAATAATAGCAAGGAGGAAAAGCATGTCCCAGTCGAACAACACACTTAGTTTATCTCCCTACATGACCGTAAAGGGCGCAAGAGAGGCCATAGATTTCTATGTTAAAGCCTTCTCTGCAAAGGAAGTATTTTCGCTTGTCGATCCGATGGATGGTCGAATCGGGCATGCCGAACTGGTCATTGGCGGTGTGACATTGATGATGTCAGATGAATATGCTGACTTCGGCGCCATTAGCCCGGAAACACTTGGCGGCTCTCCCATAAAATTCCAAATCTATGTCGAAGATGCAGATCCCCTGTTTGCACAAGCCATCGAACAGGGATGCACAGAACTGCGTCCGATGAAAGATCAATTCTTCGGTGATCGGAGCGGCACGCTGGTTGATCCTTTTGGACATACCTGGATAATCTCGATGAAAAAGACCGAGGTGTCGCCAAAAGAGATGCAAGACCGCTGGACTGCGGCCTTGCAGGGGTAAAGTTGCAGTCTATTTGCAAGATTTCAGTCAGTATAAAGCGGATTCGGCTGAATCCGTAGTCAATTGCACCCTACCTGCGGGTTCAACATAGGAAACGACCCCTTACCCATCTTGGGACAAGTCTTGTGCAAGCATCAATGCATTGCCGTCAGGATCGTAAAAGGTCGCAATGCTAACCATGCCCTCGACAGTTTCCGTATCACCGTCAAATTTCACACCTGCCGTTTCAAGGTCCCTACGCGCGGTGTCGATATCTAAAACCCCAAAGACAGGAACCGAATTGCCCGGTGTGGGTTCCGCCTGCTCACCGAGCCCTAAAGTCACGCCGGCTGTCTTGGTTTGCAGTTCGCTCCATCCTGCATCATCTATGTGATGAAGGAGAGTAAAGCCGAGCATATCACAATACCAATTGGCACTAAGATGACGATCTCGAACGGACATAGCAATAGTGATTGTATTCTCCAACGAGACAATAGGCATAAAACTTTCCTTTCGCGTAAAAATATAGTAACTATACTTTATGGACATAAATACTCTTGTCAAGATAACTTCACGTGCCTGGTCGCTGAACATATTGGCTCTGATGGATGCGGGAGTGCCGGGTCGACAGGCTCCGCTCCTTTCAGCCTCCAACGCCAGCCGGACTGCCTTTACCGCCAGTCTCGACCATTTGACCCAGTTGAAGCTGCTGGAACGAAATCCTGGTCATGGGCACCCTCTCCGTCCGGAATATCGTTTGACGTTAAAGGGGATAGAGGTCGCAAAGATCGCCAGAAGAATTGTAGAGGCCGACCCTGACTGCGCTGACTCTGATATAATTCGAAAATCATGGACTGTTCCTGTTCTTGCGGTGACTGGAAAGCCGCAATACTTCACTGAAATAAAATCAAAGCTTTTTCCGATTACGGACAGAGCATTATCCCAATCTTTATTTCAGCTTCACGGGCGGGATTGGCTTCTGCGTGATGTTGACTCAACAAAACGGCCATTAAGACCAACATATCAAGTGTCCAGCGTCGGCGTCAGAATAAACAGGGCCATTAATTTCGGCCGATAGCCGTAATTCTTGATTACAATGAGGTCACCGTTCCATATCGCCGGCGTAAATACAACGAAACTTGGCATGACCGAAGGACGATCATGCTTGCCTCATCGTAGCAATCTGATCAATTGAATGAGCTTAATCTGTAGTTTGCTGTATTCAAATAACAAATGCTTGCTCGATATACTGTAAATCGACACAATTGAATTGGTATTACTGCATCAGGGAGGAGCTCAATTTGACTGAAGAAGATCTTATACTGGATACTTTGGAAGAATATGCCAAAGCATATTGCGCAAAAGACCTTAACAGACTGATGGCCATATTCGTTGAGGGGCAAGGCATCTCGCTTATAGGAACTGGTTCTGATGAGCTTTGTTCTGGTAGAGAAGCTGTCGCAGCTGTCTTCGAGCGAAATTTCCGTGATGCGACAGCCTCACGATTCGAATGGGCCTGGAAAGACATTGCAATTCACGGCAATGCTGCAATCGTAGCCATTGCACTAAACATACATCTAAAAATCAACGACGGTACTGCCATAGTACCGCTTCGTTGGACGGTTTCACTTATCGCGACGAATGCAGGCTGGAAGTGGGTTCATCGTCACGCTTCCGCGGCTGCAAATTCGCAAGAAGAAGGCTCCGCTTATCCATCTTTGAAAAACTGAACCGGTACGCGGAAATTCCAAAGCACTAGCTTTGGTACAAGAAAGCTTGGCTTGACCAAAACACAACCAGACCCGCCCCAGATAGCAATCTGAGCAGAGTCAATTGAAACTGATTTGTAGGTTGGTGCGGCCGAGAAGACTCGAACTTCCACCCGTGTTACCGGACAGCGACCTCAACGCTGCGCGTCTACCAATTCCGCCACGGCCGCACAATGGTGCACGGGAATAACAAATGTTTGCCCGACGTGCAACAACTGAATTCGTTATTTGGTCGAATTAAAATTCCTGGGTATTGTTTTTCACATTATCAGTGATCGAAATCCCGATATTGTCATCGACAATAATGATTTCGCCATAAGCGATAGGCTTATTATTTGCGAGAACGACCGCATCGTCATCTGCGCCGGCATCCAGTTCGATGACGGCTCCGCGCCCCATTTTCAGAAGCTGATGAATAGGCATAACAGCTTTTCCCAGTACCACTGAGATTTCCACATCCACGCCCTCAATTGCTTTGTCGTCCATCACGTTTCCACATACCGGTTGGTTACTTATGACGCATAGTATGCGCAATCAGGGTTAACAAGCCCTTAAGAAAGGCCTGCGATTCCGTATTTCGATATGCACCGATGTTGTTGTTTTGAATGTATCTGCTATAACTCAGCCATGCATGATATCGAATGGACAATAGCGGATAAGGCCGTGCCCTATGAAGAAGCAATCCGATTTATGGAACAAAGGGTTAAAGATATTCGTGAAGGTAATGCAAAAGAACTTATCTGGCTTGTTGAACATCCGCCGCTATATACAGCCGGCACCAGCGCCGATAGTGCCGACTTGATCATGCCGGATCGATTTCCCGTCTATAGCGCGGGTCGCGGCGGGCAATATACTTACCATGGACCAGGCCAGCGCGTTGTCTATGTAATGCTGGATTTGAAAAAGCGAAATGCAGATGTGCGGGCGTTCGTCCAGGATATGGAAGACTGGATTGTCGATGTTCTGGCTCAATATCAAATTAAGGGCGAGAAAAGAGACGGCCGGGTTGGTGTCTGGGTCGACCGTGGTTTTCGCGAAGACAAGATTGCCGCCATTGGCGTTCGTGTTCGGCGCTGGGTCAGTTTTCACGGAATTTCCGTCAATGTTGACCCTGATCTCACCCATTACAGTGGGATCGTCCCTTGCGGTATTTCGGAGCACGGCGTAACGTCCCTTGTCGATCTTGGAATACCGGTTAGCATGCCGGAGTTCGACATTGAGCTTCGCAATAGTTTTGAGAATATTTTTCTTGAAGCCGGGGCAAAGGGAACAATTGCCCCTTAAACCCCTGCTATCTATTCAAATTCAAGAATAATGTCATCCACGGCCAATGTATCACCAGCGCTGGCAGATACCTTCGAGACCACGCCATCGTTCTCTGCCCTAAGGATATTTTCCATTTTCATGGCTTCTACAACGGCCAGCGTTTGACCTGCTTTGATTTCCTCTCCTTCATCCACATGCACGGAGACAATCATGCCTGGCATGGGACACAGCAGATATTTGGACATATCCGGCGCGACTTTAACTGGCATTAGCTTCGCAAGCTCGGCGATGGCAGGCCGCTGGACTGAAAAATCCAGAATGGCTCCCCCATGTGTCAGCTGCACTATCCCGCGGGATAGTTCAAGCTGGGCAATTATCTTGCGGCCGTTAATCTCGGCCTTAACAAATCGCTTACCCGGTTTCCATTTACTGCGAACGGCAATGACGGTGCCGTCAATTTCGACATCAATGCCACCTTTTATATCCTCGACATGAACTGCCAGCGATTTTTCTTTGCCTTCACTGACGATCCAGTCCTCACCGGCGCGCTCCGCCAGCTTTTTCTTCTTTCTACTCGCATGACGCAGCTGCACCAGAACAGCCAGTGCTGCCAGCTTCTCATACGTTTCCGTATCCAGTTCTACGCCTACAAATCCCTCGGGATATTCTTCGGCAATAAATCCAGTAGTCAGGTTACCGGCTTTAAAACGCGGGTGATTACAAACGGCGTTCAGGAAATTGACATTATGCGCGATTCCCTTGACCTCATAGGCATCCAGGGCACGCCCCATTTCTTCAATGGCGTCTTCCCGATTAGCACCATATGTCACCAACTTGGCAATCATCGGGTCATAGAACATGGTGATTTCGGAGCCTTCCGTTACCCCCGTATCTACCCGGACATTTTCTCCTTTGGGTATGGTATAGCGGCGCAAGCGACCGATTGAAGGCAGGAATCCCCGATACGGGTCCTCTGCATAGAGCCGGCTTTCGACAGCCCACCCTGTCAGGGTCACGTCATCTTGCTGTAGATCCAATTTTTCCCCATAGGCTATGCGGATCATTTGCTCGACCAGATCGACGCCGGTGATTAGCTCGGTTACCGGATGTTCAACCTGCAGCCGCGTATTCATTTCCAGGAAATAGAAACTCCGGTCTGCTCCAACGATAAACTCCACCGTTCCAGCAGAATGATAATCCACCTCACGGGCCAGTGCGACAGCCTGCTCGCCCATGGCTTTGCGCAGATCCTCATCCAGAAATGGGCTCGGGGCTTCTTCGATAACCTTTTGATGGCGCCGCTGGATCGAGCATTCACGCTCTCCCAAATAGATGCAATTGCCATGCTTGTCCGCAAGAACCTGAATTTCAATATGACGCGGATCTACAACAAATTTCTCGATAAAGATCCGGTCGTCGCCAAAGCTGCTTATGGCTTCATTTTTTGCCGATTGGAATCCTTCTCGGGCTTCATCGTCATCATAGGCAACGCGCATGCCCTTACCACCACCGCCGGCGGACGCCTTGATCATCACAGGGTATCCGATTTCACCTGAAATCTTGACTGCGTGATCGGCATCTTCAATCAGATCCATATGACCCGGGACCGTGCTGACACCGGCTTCCAGTGCGAGCTTCTTGGAAGCTATCTTGTCACCCATGGAAGCGATGGCCTTCTGGCCTGGTCCGATAAAGGCAATTCCTGCTTCATCCAGCGCATCGGCAAACGCCTGATTTTCAGACAAAAACCCATAGCCTGGATGGACAGCTTCCGCCCCCGTCTGCTTACAGGCATCAATGATCTTGTCGATAATCAGATAACTTTCGGCCGCCGCGGCCGGCCCGATATGCACTGCTTCATCGGCATTTCGCATATGAACCGCCCCGTCATCTGCTTCTGAATAGACAGCAACGGTTTTAATACCCATTTCCTGCGCCGAACGTATAACCCGGCAAGCGATTTCACCGCGATTGGCGATAAGGATTTTTTTGAACATTTTTTTTCCTTTTCCTTACAGACCTAAAGCGGAATGTTGCCGTGTTTTTTCCACGGATTTTCAAGTTGTTTGTTTTTCAGCATTCTAAGCGACGAGGCAACACGATGCCGTGTGTTATTGGGCATGATCACATCATCAATAAATCCGCGGTTACCTGCGATAAAAGGATTGGCGAAGCGTTCCTGATATTCGTCGGTACGTTTCTGGATTTTTTCCTCATCCCCTATCTCGGAGCGAAAAATAATCTCAACAGCACCTTTCGAACCCATCACCGCAATTTCAGCTGATGGCCAGGCGTAATTGACATCGCCACGCAAATGCTTTGATGACATCACGTCATAAGCACCGCCATAGGCTTTTCGGGTAATCACGGTAACTTTCGGTACCGTTGCCTCGGCGTAGGCATAAAGCAATTTTGCCCCATGTTTGATAATGCCACCATATTCCTGCGATGTTCCGGGAAGAAAGCCGGGAACATCAACCAACGTGACGATGGGAATGTTGAAACAGTCACAAAAGCGGACAAATCGAGCAGCTTTGCGCGAGCTGTCAATATCGAGGCAGCCCGCAAGAACCATGGGCTGGTTAGCGACGATACCAACAGTTTGTCCTTCCATACGCCCAAAACCAGTGATGATATTTTTAGCGAAATCAGGCTGGATTTCGAAGAAATCACCTTCATCTACCAGTTTTTCGACCAATTCCATCATGTCGTAGGGCTTATTGGCATTGCTGGGGATCAGGGTATCCAATGAGGCTTCACGGCGATCCGGATCGTCGAAACTTTTGCGAACCGGTGACGTTTCCAGATTACTGGAAGGGAGAAAATCCACCAGCCGGCGGACTTCATTGAGAACTTCAACATCATTGTCATAGGCATTATCTGCAACCGACGAT
Organism: Sneathiella marina; assembly: GCF_023746535.1. Classification (GTDB taxonomy): domain Bacteria; phylum Pseudomonadota; class Alphaproteobacteria; order Sneathiellales; family Sneathiellaceae; genus Sneathiella; species Sneathiella marina. The sequence continues at coordinate 2,857,986 of NZ_CP098747.1, forward strand.
TTGCTGGTATGGGTCCCTGCTCCGCCCAATTCCTCGGCCGTGACCGTTTCGTTCGTCACCGTTTTCACCACGTCCGGGCCTGTCACGAACATGTAGGAACTATCCCGAACCATAAAGATAAAATCAGTCATCGCTGGCGAGTACACAGCACCACCGGCACAGGGGCCCATGATAACCGAGATCTGCGGGACCACACCCGACGCCATAACGTTGCGCTGGAAAACCTCGGCATATCCCGCCAGACTGTCGATCCCTTCCTGGATCCGGGCTCCGCCGGAATCATTGATCCCGATCACCGGGGCTCCGACTTGAACCGCCTTGTCCATGACCTTGCAGATTTTCTTGGCATGATATTCGGAAAGTGAGCCGCCAAACACCGTGAAGTCCTGACTGAACACAAACACAAGCTTACCATTAACGGTGCCATGGCCGGTAACGACGCCGTCACCAATAACCGCTTCATTTTCCATTCCAAACTCGGTACAGCGATGCTCGACGAACATATCCCATTCTTCAAAGGAATTTTCATCAAGAAGGAGCAGGATCCGCTCTCTGGCTGTCAGTTTACCTTTGCTATGCTGCGATTCTATTCGATGCTGCCCGCCACCCAGCCGGGCTTTCGCGCGCTTTTCCTCCAGCTGCTGAATAATGTCCTGCATAATCCCTCCTTAGACTAAAATACCGCTTAACGCCAAAAAGCGCGTGCTTGCCATTAGGCTTTTTTTATTATTTTTACGGCGGATTAACGCCTCTTCATCTGCACCCCAATTTTCCATGGTATGCGTTTCGTCCAACTCGCTTATGTCAAACGCTTCACTAGCTGACAAATGACCATCCAGTACCGCCAAACTAATAACCAAGGATCCGCAAAGCGCTGTAATATTATAGAGTGGCGCAAGCGTCATGTCTTCTTGTGCATTTACGACCGCCGCCAGCTTTGCCAATTGGCTTTCATCTTGCGCGATATGGGCGATCGAGTTCGTCGTATTCAACTGTGCCCCATGTCGCGATTTTACCCAGACAAGCAACGGATCCCAAGCTGCGGATTGCTTTACAATCAGGCTTTCCGGATAGGCTGCACGATAACAAATCAGATCCGTTCCGCCATAAGCGACAATATCTTCAATGACTTTTTGCCGCTGCGTTGTCACTCGGTCAATTGCTGTCGCGGCCGCTTGCATCAACGGCATGGATGCCGGTTCTACTGTTTCTTTCTGGGCGAGCCATTCCTCGGCAATGGCCTCGGCCAATGCCTTTGTTGGCAAAGATACAAGGGATTTTGCCGGTGTTTTTATTGGCCGCTCATCAAGGAGAACCGAGTATCCCGCCTCCTCCTTACCCACGGTCACATTTTCATAAAAACGTTTCATTTTTCAGTCTGCACTCAATCCAAACCTAACAGTCGTTAGGTTTTATAACGGCTCTCTCGAAAAATGCAAGCAATCACTGAGCTTTACAACGGCAAAACAAGGTTGATCAATTCTTCAAAATCATGGATCAAATATTTGGCACCACTTTCCTGAAGCTCCTGATCGTTGTGATACCCCCAGGAAACACCTACTGCGATACATCCTGCATTCCGGGCCAGCATCATATCGTAGCTGGTATCGCCAACCATAAAGGTGTTTGCCGGCTCTGCCCCCGCATCCCGCATTGCTTTTTCCAGCATCTGCGGATGTGGCTTGCCTGGATTTTGATCAGGTGTCTGCAGCGACACGAAGAAACCTTCAAGACCATGCTGATGAACAACTGCCTTCAGGCCGCGCATGGATTTTCCGGTGGCCACCGCCATCTTGACGCCACGTCGATGCAACGCCCTTAGGGTTTCCACAGTGCCGCGAAACAGCGGCTCGTCATGATCGGGGAGTTGGCGGCGTCTGAAATAAGCTGCTTTATAGGCATCGACCAACACAGCCAGCAGTTTGGTATCCGAAGGGTCTGGCAGATACTGAAGAACGGCTTCATCGAGGTTCAAGCCAATGCAGTTACGGATAGATTGCTCGTCCGGTGACGACAATCCCTGAGTCTGGAATGCCTCCCTCATGCTCGCGACTACATTATGCTGACTATCGACGAGGGTTCCGTCACAATCAAAGACCACAAGTGTTTCGGAAGATTTTTCCGCCATCAGTAAATTCCAGAAAAAAAGTCGGCGATACAAGACCGCCGACTATAGATTTAAGTCGCTGCGCGATTAACCGCACTGGTGATCGCCCTGAGAGAAGCGGTAACAATATTGGCATGGCGCCCCACGCCAAAAACCGGCTCACCATCACCTCCACGCATTTCTACATAGGCAACAGCAACGGCATCCGCACCGAACCCCGTGGTATGCTCACGATAATCGTTGACCTTAAGATCCAGGTTATATTTATCAGTCAATGCTGACATATAAGCATCTATCGGGCCTGTTCCCACTCCCTCGACCACCGTTTCGGCTCCCGCATGCTTGATTGTCGCCGTCAATTTACGTCGTTCCGGTGCTTTTGGATCAATAGTCGTCTGATGATCAACAAACTCCACATCACCCGCTGCATTGAGATACTCACTTTCAAAGACTTCAAAAATTGACGCCGAGGATAATTCCTTTCCTGTAGCGTCTGCTATACCTTGAACGACTTTGCTCAATTCTACCTGCAAAAGCTTCGGCAACTCGATGCCATAATCCTCTTCCAGAAGATACGCAACACCGCCCTTTCCTGATTGGCTATTCACCCGGATAACCGCATCATAGTTCCGTCCCAGATCTGCAGGATCAATGGGCAGATAAGGAATTTCCCAAAGCTCACTATTGGATTTCTTAAGAGCAGAAAATCCTTTCTTAATAGCATCCTGATGGGATCCGGAAAAAGCGGTGAAGACCAGATCACCCCCATAAGGGTGACGTGGATGAACCGGCAGCTGGTTACAATATTCAACTGTTCGGACAACTTCATTGATATTGCTGAAATCCAGTTTTGGGTCAACACCTTGTGTATACATATTCATGGCAATATTGACCACGTCTACGTTTCCGGTCCGCTCACCATTCCCAAACAATGTGCCTTCAACACGGTCAGCGCCCGCCATGATACCAAATTCTGCAGCCGCAACACCGGTACCGCGGTCATTATGAGGATGTAAGCTCAATAAAATCAGATGCCGATCTGGTAAGTTCCGATGCATCCATTCAATCTGATCCGCATAAATATTGGCACTGGCCACTTCCACCGTCGCAGGGAGGTTGAAGATTATCTTATTATCTTCCGTCGGCTTCCAGATATTCATCACGGCTGTACAGACCTCACAGGCATAATCCATCTCGGTCTGTGTAAAACTTTCGGGAGAATATTCCATCTGCACATGGGTTTCCGGCATTTCATCTGCAAGCTGACGCACTAATTTCGTGCCTTCAATGGCAATTTGCTTGATACCAACTTTATCCAGATCGAAAACCACTCGTCGCTGCAAGGTTGATGTCGAATTATACAGATGGACAATCGCTTGTTTTGACCCTCGAATACTATCGAAAGTACGGCGAATTAACTCTTCACGTGCTTGTGTCAAAACCTGAATTTTGACGTCCTCAGGGATTTCCCCTTCGTCAATCAGGAATCGTACAAAATCAAAGTCGGTTTGCGATGCGGAGGGAAACCCAACTTCGATTTCCTTAAAGCCAAGCTCCACCAAATGGCGGAACATGCGCAGTTTTCTTTCGTGCCCCATGGGTTCGATCAGCGCCTGATTGCCGTCGCGTAAGTCTACGCTGCACCAGATGGGCGCTTTGTCGATCACCACAGAAGGCCATTGCCGGTCTGGCAGGTCGATTGGGGCGAACGTTTTATATTTATCGCCAGGTGTAAATGTCATTTCAATTTCCTTTTGTCTCTTACAGGCACTGCAAGCGCCTAATTCTTCATTTGTTGTTTCATGCAGCTCAATTACGGTCGCAGGAGGCTACTCAAATTCTGCGACCGCCTGGAAGTCGAGAGAGCCTCCCGGAAGTACGGCACAAATCTTCCTGCGTTACGCTGCTAAAATTTCTTGAAATGATCGACCCGAAGATCTTGGTTAAATACATAAAACTGCCTGACAAATTAGGGAATAGGACTTCGTTCGCCCCGGCACCATTTTAGAGTGCCGGGCCAATAAGTCGCAGGCCAATAAGTCGTCTTGTATTTATCATGGGTGAAAATTTATCCATTACACTCTATTAGTCAAGCTTAAAGCATGTTTTCCGCTAGTTTTGTTTTTACAGACCATGCGCCAGAAAAGGATCTTCATAATCATTCTCATGGAAATCGAGAAGCTTCCAGGTTTCCGCCATATGCTGACTAAGGGGGGCCGTTATGCTCAACTCTCCCCCGTCCGGATGGCTTATTGTGATTTCACGCGCATGAAGGTGCATTTTCTTACTCACCGCCCCGTCCAGAAACGCCTCAGAGCCGCCATACTTGCCGTCACCAACGATCGGGGTCTCAATGGCCACACAATGCACCCGCAGCTGATGTGTACGGCCTGTGACCGGCTTTAGCGCCAGCCATGAGGCCGTCTGTCCGGCAACAGCGATGACGGAATAATCCGTCACGGCTTTCTGACCCTCCCGGTCTACGACAACCTTTTCGCCATTCGCCGTGACGATTTTTCGCAAATTGAAGGAAATTGTCGCTTCATGTGGCCGCGGCACGCCGGCTACCAACGCCCAGTAAATTTTCCGGGTTGAACGGTTCCTGAAAGCTTCCGTTAAAAATTTCGCCGCCAAGCGTGTCCGGCCAATAACCAGAACACCTGATGTATCCTTGTCCAATCGGTGAACGAGCCGTGGTTTCTCCTCGTAGTCATACTGCAACCCGGCGAGTAATCCATCAATATGCCGGTTTTGCCCGCTGCCGCCCTGCACCGGAATACCTGCGGGTTTATTGAGGACAATGACTTTATCATCCATATGCAATACCATCTTACGGATATCCGCAATATCCCGATCAGACAATGTTGTATCGCGGGACCTGGAGGCCGAGCTCCCCGTCATTGGCTTATAGACACTGTCATCCAGCGGGGGGATGCGGACCGTTTGCCCCTCTTCGAGCCGCTGATTTGCCTTGGCGCGCTTTTTATCGACGCGGATGTCGCCTTTGCGTAAATGCTTTTCAAGCTGACCATGTGTCATACCAGGGAAATGGGCCTTGAACCATCGGTCAACCCGCAAATTCGCTTCGCCTTGAGATACGATTAAATGCTGTACGCGGCTCATGAAACAACCAACCTGACTAAATGAAGGCCGGCAAATAAGCCCGCAACAGATAAAATGACTGACAACAGAATATATCCAGCCGCCGACAGGGTGGCGCCCTTTTCTATCAGGAGCGCGACGTCCAGGGAAAAAGCTGAAAAAGTGGTAAAGGCTCCCAATAGGCCCGTGATCAGGAATACTCGAAGTTCCGGTGATGGCGACCAGCGCAAAACCATAAGCTCAATCAGTATCCCCATCAGTAACGATCCGAATACATTGACAAACAATGTGCCATAAGGATATCCCGGACCCAGATATCGCAGCATGATTTGCGCAACGCCGTAACGGGCACATGCCCCGAGTGCCCCACCAAGAGCGACTGATAAAAACATATTCATACTATTGTCTACTTCGCCTGCTTTTTGGCCCGAAGACGCGACCAGTATTCCAAGCGCTTTTGAATTTCACGTTCGAATCCACGCTCCACCGGCACATAATAGTTTTCCCGAGCCATTTCTTCTGGAAAATAATTCTGGCCGGAAAATCCGTCTTCGGAATTATGGTCATAGGCGTAATCTGCGCCATATCCCATATCCTTCATCATACCTGTCGGTGCATTTAATATATGCTTTGGCGGCATATGTGAACCATATTTGCGCGCAGCAGCTCTTGATAGCTTATAAGCCGCATATCCCGCATTGGATTTCGGTGCCGTCGCCAGATAGATAACGGATTGCGCTATGGCCAACTCTCCTTCCGGCGATCCCAAAAACTGAAAGGCCTCTTTTGCGGCATTTGCCTGAACTAACGCGTTGGGATCGGCCATACCGATATCTTCAACCGCAAACCGTACGAGTCGGCGCGCCAGATACAGAGGGTCTTCCCCGCCGTCCAGCATCCGTGAGAACCAGTAAAGGGCCGCATCGACATCCGAACCACGCAGGGACTTATGCAAGGCACTGATCAGATTATAGTGCCCATCCCGGTCTTTGTCATAAGCAGGTGCACGTTTTGAAATTACTTTGGACAGACCGTCAACATCCAGCACCGCCTCCCCTGAACGAAACACAGCCTCAACCATGTTCAAAAAGAAGCGTCCATCCCCGTCGGCAAGATGAACCAACGCTTCCTTCGCGTCATCCGTTAAGGGAGCCGATTTACCTTCCAACTCTTCAGCCCGCATTAGTAATGCAGTTAGCGAATCCGTGTCATGCCGCTCCAATACCAGAACCTGACAGCGCGATAGAAGCGCACCGTTCAGCTCGAAGGAAGGATTTTCGGTTGTCGCGCCAACCAGCGTAATCGTGCCATCTTCAACATACGGGAGAAAGCCATCCTGTTGAGCCCGGTTAAATCTGTGAATTTCATCGACAAATAACAAAGTTCGCTTGCCATCCTGGCGTCGAATTTTTGCGGCTTCAAATGCCTTTCGAAGATCGGCTACACCAGAGAAAACGGCAGAGATCTGCTCGAAATGCAAATCAACTTCCTGAGCCAAAAGCCGAGCAATGGTAGTTTTCCCACAGCCCGGCGGCCCCCAGAATATAATGGACGCCAGCCAGTCAGCTTCAAGCATACGGCGAAGGGGTGCCTCCCCTTTAAGCAGATGATCCTGGCCAACAACCTCATTGAGGCTTGCTGGCCGCAGTCGATCGGCCAGCGGACGACCCACGTCCTTGTTATCGCCGCTCTGATCAAACAATGAACTCACGAACTGACCCGAAAGGATAATGTTCGGCCTCTCCGGCGGATTTGTATTTCCCAGGTATTTTTCTCAGATAAAAGAACCGACTGCGCTTGCATTACCTCGGTGACCTTTTGCCCATTTACCGTGAGGAGGATATCCCGCGGTCTTAATCCATAGCGTTCTGCAATGCTGCCACGGGCAACCGATGTCACCACCACCCCACTCGCAAAAGCCGGCATACCCAGCTCAATCGCATGGGCTGGTGATAAATTACCGACTGTCGCACCGGCAAGCGGCTGAGGTCCGTTGAGCGTCATGAGATTTTTCAGCGGCTGCTCCGGCGCCGGCTTCAATAGCATGGTCACGTCCATAAGCTTACCGCTGCGGTAAATATCCAATACCGTGGGTTTGCCAAGCTCGCCTGAGGATATCCTGAAGATTAGGGCATCGAGGTTGTAAACAGGCTTTGCATCGATGGCGATGATAACATCCCCTACCCGTAAACCGGCAGCATGTGCTGCACTCAGCGGATGGACACGATTAACAAGGACACCGCCCGGTTTTTCCAGCCCTAACCCATCCGCAACATCACTGGTTACCGCCTGACCAATTGCTCCAAGCCACGGCCGGGTAACTTTACCTGTCGCCAAGCCATTTTTGAGAACGGCTCTGACAAGGTTGGAGGGAATGGCGAAGCCAATTCCCAAGGATCCCCCGTTTTTACTGAAAATCGCTGAATTAATACCAGCTAGCTTACCGTCCATTGTCAACAAGGCTCCACCGGAATTTCCAGGGTTAATTGCCGCGTCTGTTTGAATAAAAGACTGGATATCGTTACTGACGCCGGCACTTCGATCAAGCGCCGATACAATACCACTGGTCACCGTTTGTCCAACCCCGAATGGGTTACCGATTGCGATGACAAGATCGCCCACTTCCAGTGTATCTGAATCCGTAAATTCCAGAAATGGAAAAGGAGTTTCTTCCGGCTCAATCTTCAATATTGCAAGATCCGTCCGTTCGTCTTCGACAACAAGCCTGGCGTCAAATTCCCGTCGATCCTGAAGCGCCACAGTAATTTCATCAGCACCAGCAACCACATGATAGTTTGTAACGATAATGCCATTATCATCAACTATGACACCAGAACCCAAGGAATTCTGAACCTGCTCCCGGTCTTTTTTTGGTCCGAAATTCCGGCCGAAAAACCTCTTGAAAAACGGATCATCAAAAATTGTCGGATGGGATTGGGTGGCGTGCTTTTTGGTAAATATATTGACCACTGCCGGCGCCGCCTTTTTAACCAAAGGTGCAAAGGACAGCATAACTTCAGCCTGGCTTGTCGGCACCACATCTTCAGCAATACTCGACCCACCCCCGAAAGTCATCAGTGACAGGGCAAGGCATAGTCCCGTGGCGTTAATCGTGATCTTTTTCATGGTCTCCAGCTTATCCGGCAAATAATAAATACCTATCTCCATTAAGGTGAATATTTTAGCGCAGTTTTCAAGTTCCCGCTAACTCATTGCGCCTCTTCACCAAAATTTGCGAAAAAAAAGGCAGCCATTCGGCTGCCCTTTTAATTCTATGTGCGGAATGCTTAAGCGACGGCTTCAGCTTCCAAAACTTCTTCTTCGTCAGCATTCTGGTCTGGACCGGAATCCTGCCCTTTCGCATCCACGTCACGGTCAACAAGCTCAATCACACCCATTGGTGCAGCGTCACCCGTTCTAAAACCCGCTTTCAAGACCCGTGTATATCCACCGTCCCGATCAGCATAGCGTTCGCTAAGTGTTGTAAACAGTTTATCAACAGCTGACTTTTCGTTCAGCTCTGCCAATGCCTGCCGACGCGCATGCAAACCGCCGCGTTTACCCAAGGTAATCAGTTTTTCGACAATTGGACGCAGATCCTTTGCTTTTGGCAAAGTTGTCTGGATTTGCTCATGCTTGATCAGAGACGCTGCCATATTGGCAAACATCGCTTTACGATGAGAAGATGTCCGGCCGAGCTTCCGCCCAGATTTACGATGACGCATTTTTCTTACTCCACAGCAAAGGGTGCTGTTCTAAAAAGGTTCTTCCAGGCGTTTCGCCATGTCTTCAATATTCTCAGGCGGCCAATTTGGCACATCCATTCCAAGATGCAGACCCATCTGGGCCAATACTTCCTTGATTTCGTTCAAGCTCTTACGGCCGAAATTCGGTGTCCGCAGCATTTCTGCTTCTGTTTTCTGAATGAGATCGCCAATATAAACAATATTGTCGTTCTTCAAGCAGTTTGCAGACCGAACAGAAAGCTCGAGTTCGTCAACCTTACGAAGAAGATTCCGGTTAAATTCCGGCTCTTCTCGCTCTTCCTTGACGACAACCTCTTCAGGCTCGTCAAAATTGACGAACAGCTGGAATTGCTCCTGCAAAATGCGCGCGGCAAATGCGACCGAATCTTCCGGTGTAACAGTTCCGTTCGTTTCGACTTTCAATGTCAACTTATCATAGTCCAGAACCTGGCCTTCACGGGCAGCTTCAACCTTGTAGGAAACTTTCCGGACGGGGCTGTATAAGCTATCCATTGGAATAAGACCGATGGGCGCATCTTCAGGACGGTTTGCCGCACCGGCAACATATCCCTTACCCGTCTCAACATTCATTTCCATTGAGATCGTTGCACCATCGTCCAGGGTCATAAGAACCTGATCAGGATCCATTATTTCAATATCGGCACCCGTATCAATCATGCCGGCTGTAACTTCACAGGGGCCGGATGCTTTCAGAACCATCCGTTGCGGTCCTTCTGCATGGCTACGAATGGCAAGGGTTTTCAAATTCAAAACAATGTCCGTTACGTCTTCACGGACGCCGGCAATTGATGAAAACTCGTGCAATACATTATCGATTTGGATCGAGGTAATTGCAGCGCCCTGCAGACTTGATAATAATACGCGGCGCAGTGCATTACCCAATGTTAAACCGAACCCTCTTTCCAAAGGCTCGGCAACTATTGTAGCTTCCCGATCGCTCTGCTCTCCTTGCTCGACGGAGAGGTTGGCCTGGATTAGGTCTTTCCAGTTTTGCTGAATCACGGCATTGACCTCATAGCTTTGCAGGCCCACCATGGACCTGCGATTTCTTCATAACAACATAACGGATCGAATAATCCGTTTTCACAACAGGATAGCTCTCAGACGCGACGGCGTTTTGGAGGGCGGCACCCATTGTGAGGAATTGGTGATACATCCCGAATGGATGTAATATTGAACCCAACGGCCTGAAGTGCCCGTAACGCTGATTCGCGCCCAGAGCCAGGCCCCTTGACTTCAACTTCAAGTGTTTTCATCCCGTGATCCATGGCTTTTTTGCCGGCATCCTCTGCAGCAATCTGTGCTGCAAATGGTGTGGATTTACGAGAGCCTTTAAACCCTTGTGATCCGGCAGATGACCAGGCGATAGCGTTGCCCTGTGCATCCGTGATCATGATCTTTGTATTATTAAAGGTCGCACTAACATGAGCGACACCAGAAATAATATTTTTACGTTCGCGACGTTTAACGCGTGTTTTATCCCGAGCCATATTACTTCTTCTTCCCAGCAATTGCTTTCGCCGGACCCTTACGGGTACGGGCATTTGTATGCGTACGCTGTCCGCGAACGGGCAAACCGCGACGATGACGCAATCCGCGGTAACAACCGAGATCCATCAAACGTTTAATATTCATCGACGTCTGTCGACGCAGATCACCTTCAACAAGATGATCGCTATCGATAGTTTCGCGAATTTTCACTACTTCAGCATCACTCAATGCGTTTACACGCAATTCAGATGCCAATCCAACTGTGTCACAGATTTCCTTGGCCTTTGCAGGTCCAATTCCATGAATATAAGTTAGTGCAATCACAACCCGTTTATTCGTCGGGATATTTACACCAGCAATACGAGCCACGCTAGTCTCTCCTCATCACCAAAATCGGGTCGTCCTGACCCGTCGTCTCCAGCGCTTGCGGGAAGCGCGCGATTATATAATTTTGTATTACCTAGTCAACACTTTAGATTGCTTGTAACGCAGCTTCCATTTGCTGTGTCACTTCGTCAATACCGGCCATGCCATCGACTTGTTTCAAAATACCTTTACCCCGATAATAAGGAAGTAGAGGCGCCGTCTGATCGTGGTAGGCTTTAAGCCTTGAAATTACTGTCTCTGCGTTATCGTCATTGCGCCGTGTAAACTCACTGCCACCGCACTTATCGCAGATACCTTCTTTTGCCGGTTTCAAGAAACTGTCATGATAACCGGCCCCACATTTCGCACATGTATAGCGACCCGTAATACGCTCTACAAGTATGTTGTCGTCTGTTTTCATCTCAATTACGGCATTTAGCTCAAGTCCCTTGGATTTCAGCATTTCATCCAAAGCGACAGCCTGCGCATCCGTCCGCGGAAAACCGTCCAGGATGACACCGTTTTCACAGTCCGGCTCGTCCAGCCGATCTGAAATAATTCGGGTCATGATATCGTCAGATACCAGTCCGCCGCTTTCCATGACTGACTTGGCTTTAAGGCCAACCTCAGATCCCGCAGCTACAGCTGCCCGCAACATGTCCCCTGTCGAAAGCTGTACAAGACCATGTTTGTCCTGAAGTCTTTGTGCCTGTGTCCCCTTACCAGCTCCGGGAGGCCCCAAAAGTATGAGAATCATTTCCGTCGACCCCCAAGTTTTGATTTCTTCACCAGGCCTTCATATTGATGGGCAACCAGATGGCTTTGGATTTGTGCAACCGTATCCATGGTTACAGAAACAACGATCAACAAGGATGTGCCACCAAAGTAAAAAGGAACGGCCCACTGAGCGACAAGAATTTCTGGAAGAATACAAACCAGAGACAAATAAGCGGCACCAACAACGGTCAAACGGGTCAGCACATAATCAAGATATTCAGACGTCCGCTTACCTGGCCGTATGCCGGGCACAAAACCACCATGCTTTTTCAGGTTGTCAGCAGTATCATCGGGGTTGAAAACAACCGCTGTGTAGAAAAAACAGAAAAACACGATACCGGCAATATACAACATCATATAAAGCGGCTGGCCATGCCCTACCATCGCTGTCAGGGTATTCAACCATTCCGGCCCAGAACCTGCGCTGAAACTAGCCACAGTCGTCGGCATCAACAATAGTGATGAGGCAAAAATCGGCGGGATAACACCAGCGGTGTTCAACTTCAATGGTAGATGTGAGTTCTGTCCACCATACGTCTTGTTGCCCCGTTGCCGCTTCGGATATTGAATAAGAACACGTCGCTGTGCCCGTTCCATAAAGACGATAAAGGCAATCACCGCGACCGACATTATCAGCAAGACCAATATGACGATTGAGGAAAGCGCGCCTGTCCGGCCTAGTTCAAGCGTTCCAACCAAGGCACTTGGCAGTTCCGCAACAATACCGGCGAAAATAATCAATGAAATTCCGTTACCAACACCGCGTGCCGTAATCTGTTCACCAAGCCACATCAAAAAGACCGTGCCGCTGACCAGCGTAATAACCGTAATAATCCGGAAATGCATGCCCGGGTCAATCACGGCTGATTGTCCGGTTGACAAAGACATTCCTTCCAGGCCAGCTGAGATACCATATCCTTGCAGTGCCGCTAAAAACACAGTTCCGTAGCGGGTATATTGATTTATCTTCTTACGCCCCTGCTCGCCTTCTTTCTTCAATTGCGCCATTTGCGGCGAAATCGACGTCATCAATTGCATGATGATAGAAGCCGAGATATACGGCATAATATTGAGGGCAAAGATAGTCATCCGACCAAGTGCGCCCCCCGCAAACACGTCGAACATCCCCAGAATACCACCGGAATTCTGGGAAAAAACATCTGCCAAAATTGTCGGATCGACACCTGGAATAGGGATATATGTCCCGATCCGGTACACAACCAGAGCAAAGAGCGTGAACCATAACCGCTTCTTAAGTTCCGTTGCCTTTGAAAAGGCACCGAAACTCATGGTAGAAGCCATTTGTTCTGCTGCAGACGCCATTTAGAAATACTCCGGATAAAACAAAACTGAATTGCTATCCTGTTTGTGTTTGTTATTCGCTTTTTGCGGTTTCGGTAGCTGTTAAAGTAACTGTTCCGCCAGCTTTTTCAACTGCCTCGATTGCTGACTTGGACGCACCAGACACTTCAAAAGAGACTTTCGAAGTAAGCTCGCCTTTCGCCAATAACCGAACGCCATCAACGACTTTGCCTACCACACCCGCTTCTTGAAGCATTGCAATAGTGATGGTTTCTTTAGTGTTCAATTTTTTGGCATCAATCGCTTGCTGCACGCGACCAAGATTGGCAACAGCAAATTCCTTGCGGAAGATATTGTTGAAACCGCGCTTTGGCAAACGGCGATGAATGGGCATCTGGCCGCCTTCAAAACCCTTGATGGCAACACCTGACCGAGATTTTTGACCTTTTTGACCCGCGCCGGAAGTCTTACCTTTTCCGGAACCGATACCCCGACCAACCCGCATCCGATTTTTCGTCGATCCTTGGTTGTCGGCAATTTGATTTAAACGCATGTTCAATATTCCTTAAACGAAACAAGAAGAGGCAGCTTTACGCTTCCTCAACCTGTACCAGATGACTGACTTTACGGACCATGCCACGAATTGACGGTGTATCCTCAAGTACGACGGTGCGATGCATCTTGTTCAGACCCATGCCAACCAATGTTGCCCGCTGTGACTTGTGTCGTCCAATTGGGCTTCCGGTTTGAGTAACCTTGATTGTTGCCTTAGCCATCAACCTTTTCCTTTCCAGCGTCTGCACCGGCGTCAGAAGCACGGCGGCCTACAACATCAGAGACTTTTTTGCCGCGTTTTGCAGCAACCATCCGTGGAGAGTTCATTTCTTTCAAGGCTTCAAAAGTTGCCTTGACCATGTTGTACGGGTTGGATGTTCCGATGGATTTCGTCACAACATCCTGTACACCAAGAGTTTCGAAAACCGCACGCATCGGACCACCGGCGATAATTCCGGTACCGGCAGGTGCCGACCGAAGGACAACACGTCCCGCACCAAAACGTCCCTTTACGTCATGATGAAGTGTCCGGCCCTCCCGAAGGGGAACACGGATCATGTTGCGCTTCGCAGCTTCCGTGGCTTTACGAATGGCTTCAGGCACTTCACGTGCTTTACCATGGCCGTAGCCAACGCGGCCTTTTTGATCTCCGGCAACCACCAGGGCTGCGAAGCCAAACCGACGGCCACCTTTAACAACTTTAGCCACACGGTTAATGTGAACCAGCTTATCGACGAACTCTGAATCGCCTTTATCATTTTGGTCAGGTCTCAACATTGTCAATTCCCCTAGAAGGACAGCCCGCCCTCGCGGGCGGCTTCGGCAAGGGCTTTGACCCGGCCATGAAATTTGTATCCGCCGCGATCAAACGCGACTTCTTTAACGCCGGCTTTAAGCGCCCGTTCTGCAATCAGTTTACCAACTGCAGCCGCGGCATCTTTATTACCACCGCTTTTCAGCGACCCACGAAGGTCTTTTTCAAGACTAGAGGCTGACGCAAGTGTTTTACCCGCGGCATCATCGATAACCTGTACATAGATCTGTTGCAAAGTACGATGAACAGACAAGCGAAGGCTGCCATTAGATACCTTGCGAAGTCGGGTCCGGTTTCTCTGCCGACGGCGTTCGAACAATTTTTTTGTGCTAGACATGATCCGTTCCTACTTCTTCTTGCCTTCTTTACGGAAGATAAACTCGTCCGCATATTTGACACCCTTGCCTTTGTACGGCTCTGGTTTCCGATATGACCGGATAACAGCAGCCACTTGACCGACCTTCTGCTTATCCGCACCGGAAACTTCGATGCTTGTTTGCGTCGGGCACTTGATTTCAATTCCATCCGGAATAGCAAAATCCACATCATGGCTGTACCCGAGGTTCAGCTTGAGGTTTTTACCCTGAACAGCCGCACGATATCCAACGCCGACAATTTCAAGTTTCTTCGTGAAGCCCTCTGAAACACCTTCAACCAGGTTATTCAGCAATGTCCGCTGCATCCCCCACATCTGACGGCTTCGAGTGCCTTCATTCCGTGGTTTGACCCAGATTTTGTCATCTTCACGTGAAACCAAGACATCATCAACAAATGTCATCGACAAAACGCCTTTGCTGCCTTTAACCGTGATATCCTGTTCTGCGAGTTGCACATCAACACCAGAAGGGATCGTCACAGGATGCTTACCAATACGAGACATACTTCCCTCCTAGTACAACTGACAGAGAATTTCGCCGCCAACATTGGCTTCGCGAGCTTCATTATCAGAAAGAACACCATTAGGTGTGGACAAAATCGCGACACCAAGACCGTTCCGGATTGTCGGCAGGTCTTTAACGCCTGAATAAACACGACGACCTGGTTTTGACACCCGGCTGACATATTCGATAACGCCTTTACCCTGGTAATATTTCAATTCGATTGAAAGTTCAGGCTTCCCTTTTTCAGGCTCTGATACTTCGTAACCACGAATGTAACCTTCCCGTTTCAGCGCTTCCAAAACGTTCATACGCAGTTTGGAAGACGGGCTCTTTACGGAAGATTTCTGGGCTTGCTGACCGTTACGAATACGGGTCAGCATATCGCCGATAGGATCACTCATTGACATATCTGTATCTCCCTACCAGCTCGATTTAACCATGCCCGGTATCTGGCCATTGGAAGCCATGTCACGAAGACCGATACGGGATAGTTTCAATTTACGATAAACACCACGTGGGCGACCTGTAAGCTCACAACGATTGCGAGCCCGGGTTGCCGAAGAATTACGCGGTAGGGCAGCCAGTTTCAGACGCGCCGCAAAGCGCTCTTCACCTGGTAGATTTTCGTCTTTGCTGATGGCCTTAAGCTCTGCCCGTTTCGCGGCATATTTGTCGATCAAACGACGACGCTTAAGATCTCTTTCAACAGCACTTTTCTTAGCCATTTCAATTAACTCCTAGGATCAATTAATCTTGAACGGCACGCTGAAACCAGACAGAAGCTCGCGGGCTTCTTCATCTGTTCTCGCAGTGGTACAGATCACGATATCCATTCCCCGTACATCCGTAACATCATCATAATGGATTTCCGGGAAGACAATTTGCTCTTTCAGGCCCATGGCGTAGTTGCCGCGACCGTCAAAGCTTTTGGGTGAAACACCGCGGAAGTCCCGAACCCGGGGCAAGGCGATATTTACGAGCCGATCAAGAAATTCATACATTTGATTCTTGCGCAGCGTAACCTTCGCGCCGATAGGCATACCTTCACGAAGTTTAAAAGTTGCAATGGATTGCTTGGCAACTGTAACAACTGGTTTCTGACCAGAAATTTTTGCAAGCTCAGATTCAACAGATTTGATTTTCTTAGAATCAGCCACCGCTTCACCACAGCCAACATTGATGACGATTTTATCCAGTTTTGGAATCTCCATCACATTGCTGTAGCTGAATTTTTCCTGAAGCTTCGACCGAAGCTCCTCGTTATATAATGTTTTAAGTCTTGGCGCTGTCATCGACTTTTCCTTTAACTATCAATAACTTCGCCGGAGCGCTTAGCAAAGCGAACCTTCCGACCGTCATCTAGTTGTTTATAGCCAACACGAGTTGCCTTGCCGTCTTTTGGATCAAGCAGAGCAATGTTTGAAAGATGAATTGAGGCTTCTTTTTCCACAATTCCACCAGCTTCGGTCTGGCTCTGTTTCGTATGGCGCTTGACCATATTCACACCAGAGACAAAAGCGCGGCGATCTTCGCGTACAATACGAACAATCTCGCCTTGCTTGCCTTTATCCTTACCGGCAAGAACAACTACTTTGTCGCCCTTTTTCACAGCAAATTTTTCAGCCATTAGAGGACCTCCGGCGCAAGAGAAATGATTTTCATGTAATTTTTGCCACGAAGTTCACGTGTAACCGGGCCAAAAATACGGGTTCCGACGGGCTCGCCCTGCTTGTTCACTAGAACAGCCGCGTTGCTATCGAACCGGATCGCAGTGCCATCAGCACGGCGGATTTCTTTCTTAGTGCGCACGATGACAGCCCGCTGGACATCACCTTTTTTGACGCGGCCCCGCGGAATAGCTTCTTTCACAGAAACGACGATAACGTCGCCCACAGAAGCTGTCTTGCGTTTGGAGCCACCCAAAACTTTAATGCACTGCACCCGTCTCGCACCGGAATTATCGGCAACATCCAGGTTGGTTTGCATTTGAATCATAGTCGTTTACCTTTGTTTGGTACAAACTCGCTAAATTAGGCGACGTCGTATAAGACTTCCCATCGTTTCAGCTTGGAATAAGGTCGGCATTCCTGAATGCGGACAACATCCCCTTGCTTAAACTGATTTTTCTCATCATGGGCGTGGTACTTTTTAGACTGGCCTATGTATTTTTTGTAAAGCCGATGCATCACTTGACGATCAACTTTAACAACAACAGTCTGACTGTTCTTGTCGCTTACAACTGTTCCTTGCAGGATACGCTTTGGCATCGCTTTCTTCTCCTATGACGCCGCGTTCGCGGACATAACCGTTTTGATACGGGCTATGTCGCGACGGACCTGGCGTT
Source organism: Sneathiella marina (assembly GCF_023746535.1). Lineage (GTDB taxonomy): Bacteria > Pseudomonadota > Alphaproteobacteria > Sneathiellales > Sneathiellaceae > Sneathiella > Sneathiella marina. The sequence goes on from NZ_CP098747.1 coordinate 2,875,492, forward strand.
GACGCGTCGTATTTTCCAATTGCCCGCTGGCAGCTTGGAACCGCAAATTGAACTGTTCTTTCTTGAGCTGTAACAGCTCGTCTTTCAGTTCATCGGCGCTTTTACCGAGTAATTCCTGTGCTTTCACAGCTAATCCCCTTCACCAAGACGGGTAACAAATTTCGTTTTGATCGGCAATTTTGCCGCCCCTCTTTCGAAGGCCTCTTTGGCGAGCTCTAACGGCACACCATCGAGTTCAAACATTACTTTTCCGGGCTGAATACGGACCATCCAGTACTCTGGAGACCCCTTACCTTTACCCATCCGAACTTCTGTCGGTTTCTTCGATACTGGCACATCCGGAAAAATCCGAATCCAGACGCGACCGGCACGTTTAATATGACGTGTAACTGCCCGACGAGTCGCTTCGATTTGCCGTGCCGTAATACGTCCAGGCTCAACAGCTTTCAGACCATACGCGCCGAAGTTCAGCGTTGTACCTGAAGTTGCTATTCCCTTCAAGCGCCCTTTATGCGCTTTACGAAATTTTGTGCGCTTCGGTTGAAGCATGAGATCACCCCTTTACCTTAATTCCGACGACCACCGGGACGTCCGGCAGGACGATTGCCCGCTGGGCGGCCACCGGCCTGTTGTTTTTCTTGCAGCTTATCTTGGGCCATTGGATCATGTTCCATGATTTCGCCCTTGTAGATCCACACCTTGATTCCGATGATCCCATATGTGGTCAACGCACGCGCTGTTCCATAATCAATGTTGGCACGCAATGTGTGCAACGGCACCCGACCTTCACGATACCATTCTGTTCGGGCAATTTCAGCACCGCCCAGACGACCTGCACAGTTGATCCGGATACCTTCCGCACCAAGCCGCAACGCAGACTGAACCGCCCGCTTCATTGCCCGCCGATAAGAAACACGCCGCGTCAACTGCTGACCGATATTCTCGGCAACCAGTTTTGCATCAATTTCAGGCTTGCGGATCTCAACGATATTCAAATGAACATCAGATGCTGTGATCTTGGCAATCGCCGCCCGCAATTTTTCGATATCAGCGCCCTTTTTACCGATAATCACACCGGGGCGGGCTGAATGAATAGTAACGCGTGCCTTTTTCGCCGGGCGCTCGATGACTATTTTACTGACACCAGCCTGCTCCAGCTGCTTTTCAAGAAACTCGCGAATACGAACATCTTCATGCAACAGCTGCGCATAATCATTCTTTGCATACCAACGGGAATCCCAAGTACGGTTGATCCCGACCCGCAGGCCAATTGGATTTACTTTTTGACCCATTATTCTTGCTCCTCGCGTTCACGCACAACGATCGTGATATTGCTGAAGGGTTTCAGGATTGGGCTTGAGCGCCCTCGTCCCCGTGGTCTCATCCGCTTCATGACTAATGACTTACCAACATGCGCTTCTGCTACGACCAGCTGGTCAACATCCAACTGATGGTTATTTTCTGCATTGGCAATTGCAGACTGAAGAACCTTCTTTACGTCGCGTGCAATTGCCCGCTTGGAGAAAGTAAGTTCAGAAAGCGCAGCTTCCGCAGATTTACCGCGAATAAGTCCGGCGACAAGATTAAGTTTCTGAGGACTAACGCGGATACGATTGCCGATGGCAAGCGCTTCCGTGTCTTTCAGTTGCCGTTGAAGAGACTGTTTACCCATGATTAGTTTCTCCGAGCCTTTTTATCGGCCGTATGACCGTAATATGTCCGCGAGGGAGAAAATTCCCCAAACTTATGCCCCACCATGTCCTCATCAACCAGGACAGGAACGAATTTCTGACCGTTATAAACACCAAAAGTCAGGCCCACAAATTGCGGGAGGATCGTCGACCGGCGAGACCAGGTCTTGATAACTTGTTTTCTGCCACTGTCGCGCGCTGTCTCTGCTTTCTTGAGCAGATATCCATCGACGAAGGGACCTTTCCATACTGAACGTGCCATTGGGCGCTCCTACTTCTTCCGCTTTTGCGGACGGCGCCGCATGATCATTTTATCGGTGGACTTGTTCGAACGTGTCCGCTTACCCTTTGTTGGTACACCCCAAGGTGTAACCGGATGGCGACCGCCTGAAGTCCGGCCTTCACCACCACCATGTGGATGGTCAACCGGGTTCATGGCAACACCACGAACAGACGGACGCTTACCGAGCCAGCGGCTGCGGCCCGCTTTCGCAAGCTTGATGTTTTTCTGATCCGGATTGGACACGGCGCCAACTGTTGCCATGCATTCTGCAGGAACAATCCGCTGCTCACCAGACGCCAAACGTAACTGAGCGTAACCGGCATCTTTACCAATCAACTGAACATATGTTCCTGCTGACCGAGCCATCTGCCCGCCCTTGCCCGGTTTCATTTCCACGTTATGGATAATCGTACCAACCGGCATATTCTTCATCGGCATCGCGTTGCCCGGCTTGATATCGACGCTTTCACCCGAAATCACTTTGTCTCCGGCAGAAACACGCTGCGGAGCCAAAATATAAGCCTGCTCACCATCTTCATACCGGATAAGGGCAATGAATGCTGTCCGGTTTGGGTCATATTCCAACCGCTCAACAGTTGCCGAGACGTCAAACTTGCGACGCTTGAAATCCACAAGACGGTAGGATCGTTTATGTCCGCCACCGCGACGACGCGCAGTAATCCGGCCATAGTTATTCCGACCACCAGAGCTTGAAAGTCCCTCTGTCAGGGCTTTGACCGGTTTTCCCTTATGCAGGTCTGAACGATCAACAAGGATCAATCCACGCTGCGAGGGTGTCGTCGGTTTGTAATTCTTCAACGCCATTGTTTATATCCCCGTCGTCACATCGATGGCCTGGCCCTCTGCGAGGGTGACCACTGCCTTCTTGTAATCAGACCGCTTGCCAAGACGACCCCGAAAACGCTTTACCTTACCTTTAGTCCGGTTGGTATTGACGTTCATCACCTTCACATCAAACAGCTTCTCAACAGCTTGCTTGATCTGAGGCTTGGTCGCATCGAGAGCAACACGAAACGTGACCTGATTAAATTCCGACCCCATTGTGGACTTTTCAGTAACCACGGGAGCCAGCAGGACATCATATAAGTTTTCCTGGTTCATTTCAGTCGTGCCTCCAGGCTTTCTACTGCACTTTTCGTCAACACAAGAACATCACGGCGCAGGATGTCATAAACATTTGCCCCGTTAGAGGTCAACAAATCCACTCGCGGCAGATTGCGTGCTGACAATGCGAAGTTCTTATCCATTTCCAGACCATCAACAATCAATGTTGAATCCCAGCCCAGAGTTTTAAATTTTCCAGCCATGACTTTCGTCTTAACGTCTTTGGCTTTCAGCTCATCAATGATGATCAGCTTTCCTTCAGCATGTTTCGCAGACAATGCCGTTTTCAATGCAAGCTTCCGCACTTTCTTCGGCAGGTCAATTGCATGACTGCGCACAACCGGGCCATGAGCAACACCGCCGCCACGTTGGTGCGGAGCGCGCTTTTGACCTTGCCGTGCCCGGCCAGTACCTTTTTGGTTGAACGGTTTTGCACCTGTACCGGAAACTTCGGCAACACCCTTGATCTTGTGGGTGCCTGACCGGCGTCCAGCCAGTTGGTACTTTACCATTCTCTGGAGCAGATCCGCACGCGGAGCCAATCCAAAAACCTCGTCAGCCAGTTCAATATCACCGGCCTTCTTGTTGTCGAGGTTAATTACGTTCACCTTCATTCCAACATTCCCTATTCTTCAGCCGTTGTATCGGTTGCTGGTGTTTCCTCGGCCGGTGTATCAGCAGGCGCTACATCTTCTGCAGGCGCTGCTTCAGAGGCCGTTGTCGCAACAGCGGCCGGAAATGGCGCGTTGTCAGGACGGTTTTTCTTGACGGCATCGGCGATAAAAACCCAGGAACCTTTCGATCCGGGTACAGCGCCCCGAACCAGGACAAGACCACGTTCGACATCAGTCTGCACGATCCGCAGGTTTTGGGTTGTGACCCGTACCGCACCCATGTGACCAGCCATCTTCTTACCTTTGAAGACTTTTCCAGGATCCTGACACTGACCGGTAGATCCATGTGCCCGATGAGATACAGACACACCATGTGTTGCCCGCATACCACCAAAGTTATGCCGTTTCATGGCACCGGCAAAACCTTTACCGATACTCGTTCCAACGACGTCAACAAACTGGTCAGCGACAAAATGATCTGCTGTCAGCTCGGATCCAACATCGACGAAGGCGTCATCCTGGATACGAAATTCAGCAAGTTTCATTTTCGGCTCGACTTCGGCTTTCGCATAATGTCCACGCATTGCTTTATTGACATTTTTTACCTTGGCTTTGCCGACACCCAGCTGCATGGCGTTATAACCATGAGTTTCCGTCTTGCGATGAGCAACAACCTGACAATTTTCAACTTCGAGGACAGTGCAGGGTAACTGCATGCCATCGTCTGAAAAGACCCGGGTCATTCCCAATTTTTTTGCGATCAATCCACTACGCATCTGACTTACCCCAACAACTTAATGGACACGTCGACACCAGCGGCGAGATCCAGTTTCATAAGTGCGTCCACCGTCTGCGGAGTTGGTTCGACGATATCCAGGAGACGTTTATGTGTCCGGATTTCGAACTGCTCACGTGATTTCTTGTCAATATGCGGACCCCGAAGGACCGTATATTTATCAATATGCGTTGGCAGTGGAATTGGACCACGAACCTGGGCGCCAGTGCGCTTGGCCGTATTAACAATTTCACCTGTCGATGCATCAAGAACACGATGATCATACGCTTTAAGGCGGATGCGGATATTTTGGTTTTCCATTACTCTGGTCACTCCAGAAGAGAAACAAAGCAGCCCCGAAGGGCTGCAAAAATAGTCTTATTTAGAAACGCTTGCGACGACGCCGGCACCGACGGTCCGGCCACCTTCGCGAATAGCGAAACGCAGGCCTTCATCCATGGCAATCGGCGCAATCAACTCAACGTCCATTGTTACATTGTCGCCCGGCATCACCATCTCCGTGCCCGACGGCAGGGAAACAACACCGGTTACATCTGTTGTCCGGAAGTAAAACTGCGGACGGTAGTTGGTAAAGAACGGTGTATGACGCCCGCCTTCATCTTTCGTCAGAATGTAGGCTTCTGCCTTGAAGTTCGTATGCGGGGTGATCGATCCCGGCTTCGCCAGAACCTGGCCACGCTCAACATCTTCACGCTTCGTACCCCGAAGAAGAACACCAACGTTATCGCCGGCCTCTCCGCGGTCCAGAAGCTTGCGGAACATTTCAACACCTGTACAAGTCGTCTTCGTTGTATCCCGGATACCGATGATCTCAACTTCTTCACCGACATTCACAACGCCGCTTTCAATACGACCGGTCACAACCGTGCCCCGACCGGAAATCGAAAACACATCTTCGATCGGCATCAAGAAAGCCTTGTCAATTTCACGCTCAGGCTGAGGAATGTACTCATCAACCGCCGCCATCAGCTTCATGATCGCGTCCGCGCCGATTTCAGGGTCACGGCCTTCAAGCGCTGCCAGGGCAGAACCGGCAACAATCGGAATATCGTCTCCAGGGAATTCATACTCGGAAAGCAATTCCCGGATTTCCATTTCAACAAGCTCCAGAAGCTCTTCGTCGTCAACCTGGTCAACCTTGTTCATGAACACCACTAGCGCCGGAACACCAACCTGACGCGCAAGCAGGATATGCTCCCGTGTCTGTGGCATCGGTCCGTCCGCGGCAGACACAACCAAAATCGCCCCATCCATCTGCGCCGCGCCCGTGATCATGTTCTTCACATAATCCGCATGGCCCGGGCAATCAACATGGGCGTAATGACGCGCATCCGTCTCATATTCAACATGCGCTGTCGAAATCGTAATCCCACGCGCCTTCTCTTCAGGCGCCTTGTCAATTTCGTCAAACGCAAACGCTGCACCGCCACTCGCGTCCGCAAGAACTTTCGTAATCGCCGCCGTCAGCGTCGTCTTACCATGGTCAACATGACCAATCGTTCCTATGTTACAATGCGGTTTACTACGATCAAATTTCTCTTTGGCCATTTTATCTCTCCGTTTTCTCCGGCTGCCTCAGCTCTTCAATTACGCCAACTTCGCCAGAACTTCATCTGATACGTGTTGTGGCACTTGTTCATAATGGTCGAATACCATGCTAAAGGTTGCACGCCCCTGGGTCTGAGACCGAAGGTTGTTCACATAGCCAAACATGTTGGCCAGTGGCACCATTGCATTCACTACTTGCGCGACACCGCGCTGTTCTGTTCCGGTCACCTGACCACGACGACTGTTCAAGTCGCCCATTACGTCACCGATATACTCATCCGGTGTAACGATCTCGACTTTCATAAGCGGCTCGAGAAGGCGCAGTCCGGCTTTACGCGCGATTTCACGCATGGCTGAACGACCGGCGATTTCAAATGCCATCACAGAACTATCAACATCATGATACGCTCCGTCGATCAGTTTCACATCAACATCGATAAGCGGGAAACCGGCAAGAACACCTGTCTCAACGATGTCTTTTACGCCTTTTTGAACGCCCGGAATGTATTCCTTAGGAACAGCACCACCGGTAATCGTGTCATCAAAGGTAAATCCAGCACCTGGCTCACCTGGTTTCACAACCAGTTTAATCCGGGCAAACTGGCCGGAACCACCAGATTGTTTCTTATGCGTGTAATCCAGCTCAGCTTCTTGCGTGATACTCTCACGGTACGCAACCTGCGGCGCCCCAATATTCGCCTCAACACCAAATTCCCGCTTCATGCGATCCACGATGATGTCCAAATGCAGCTCACCCATTCCCTTGATAATGGTCTGACCGCTTTCGTAATCACTGGTCACCCGGAAAGAGGGATCTTCCTGAGCCAGACGGTTCAAGGCAACACCCATTTTTTCCTGGTCTGTCTTTGTCTTAGGCTCAACCGCAATTTCAATCACTGGCTCTGGGAATTCCATACGTTCCAGAATAACCGGCTTATTGGAGTCACACAGGGTATCCCCTGTCGTTGTTCCTTTAAGACCTGCAATCGCGACGATATCGCCTGCGCGGGCTTCTTTAACATCTTCCCGGCTGTTTGCATGCATCTGCAGCATCCGGCCAACACGTTCACGATTATTTTTCACAGAATTCAGTGTTTGTGTACCGGCCTCAAGAACACCGGAATAAACACGAACGAAGGTCAACGATCCAACAAATGGATCCGTCATTACCTTAAAGGCCAGGCCTGCGAAAGGCTCGTCATCCGAAGGAAGACGCTTGATGTCTTCATCCGTCTTCACGTCAACACCGTCGGTACCACCGATATCAATCGGCGACGGCATAAAGTCAATCACGGCATCAAGAAGCGGCTGCACACCTTTGTTTTTAAAGGCTGTTCCTGTAAGAACCGGCACAAAAGATCCGGCCAGGGTCCCTGCACGAATGCAGCGACGAAGCGTATCCGCATCTGGCTCGTTCCCTTCAAGATAGGCTTCCAGAACTGCTTCATCGGATTCAATGGCTGTCTCAACCATTGCTTCGTGATATTCGGCAGCCTTATCCGCAAGGTCAGGGCGAATGTCGCGATACTCAAAAGCCGCGCCCATTTCTTCGCCGGTCCAGACAATTTCCTGCATCCGGATCAGGTCAACAACGCCTTCAAACTCTGCTTCCGACCCAATCGGCAATTGCAGAACAAGCGGGACAGCACCCAAGCGTGTCTTGAACATATCTACACATTTGTAGAAATCAGCACCGGTACGATCCATCTTGTTGACGAAACACATACGCGGCACCCGGTATTTATCCGCCTGACGCCAAACTGTTTCGGATTGCGGCTCAACACCAGCAACACCGTCAAATACAGCGACGGCACCGTCAAGCACCCGAAGGGACCGCTCTACTTCAATTGTGAAGTCAACATGGCCAGGTGTATCGATGATATTGATCCGATGATCATTCCAAAAGCAAGTCGTCGCAGCAGACGTAATTGTAATACCCCGCTCCTGCTCCTGCTCCATCCAATCCATCGTGGCCGCGCCGTCATGGACTTCACCAATTTTGTGCGACACACCTGTGTAATACAGAATGCGCTCTGTTGTTGTCGTCTTACCTGCATCAATATGGGCCATAATCCCAATATTGCGGTAATCTTCGATGGGCGTTGTGCGTGCCATATCCGAAATCCTAGCCTAAACTTCTACCAGCGATAATGAGCAAAAGCGCGGTTCGCTTCAGCCATCTTATGTGTATCTTCGCGTTTTTTAACAGCGCCACCACGCTCGTTGGACGCATCCAGAATCTCGCCAGACAGCCGATCAACCATTGTCACCTCTGAGCGTTTACGAGCGCTTGAAATCAACCAACGAATTGCCAGCGCCTGAGCGCGATCGGAACGAACCTCAACAGGCACCTGATATGTCGCTCCACCAACCCGGCGGGACCGCACTTCAAGATCCGGCTTAATTTTATCGAGAGCTTCGTGAAATACTTCAACCGGACTATTTCCAGTTTTCTTTTCAATCATGTCGAAGGCACCATAAACGATACCTTCTGCTGTAGTTTTTTTGCCCGCAAGCATCAGGGAGTTCATGAACTTGGTCAGAACAACATCACCAAATTTTGCGTCTGGTAGGACTTCGCGCTTTTCTGCGGCGTGACGACGTGACATCCGATAATTCCTTATTTAGGCTTCTTCGCGCCATATTTGGAGCGGCGTTGGCGGCGATCATTAATACCTTGTGTATCCAGAACACCACGAATGATGTGATATCGGACACCAGGCAAATCTTTTACACGACCGCCACGAATCAAGACGACGGAATGTTCCTGCAGGTTATGCCCCTCACCCGGGATATAACTTGTCACTTCAAAACCGTTCGTCAGACGAACACGGGCGACTTTACGCAAAGCCGAGTTCGGCTTTTTAGGCGTTGTCGTATACACTCTTGTGCAAACACCACGTTTCTGCGGGCATGCTTCCATAGCAGGCACTTTATTACGCGAAACCGGCGATTTGCGCGGATTTCTAATCAGCTGATTAATAGTAGGCATTCTTGTTCCTATCAATTTCATACCGCAAATAGCACAGCCGCGTGCAGCTGCGGCTCTGCTCGCGGTCGGGGTTTTTTGCGTCCACCCGAAAAGACTTAACACGCACGTTTTTTGACAAAATCCTGACGACGCACGGAAAAAACTAAGCAACAAGGTTGTCAGGAGCGCGCAATATATGGGCGAGTCACTTCCCAGTCAAGCAGAAAAGATTGCGATTTCATTAAAGTCTTCAAACCGCAGTTTCTTGCCTCCTTGAGCCATGTATTTAGCACAGAATGTGGCATTCTGCGGGCAATTCAAATGCTTCTTCTCAAATACCCGAAGAAAACACTCTTCTCTACGAAAAAACGGCGCTCATTTCGGAGCACCGTTTCTCTCATTTTCAAGAATCTATTCTCGATCCCCCGTTAAGAGCATCGCGATTCCTTTTTATTCTGCAGCCGGCATTTCTTCGGACGACTCTGGCACATCCAACTCAGCTGGAGCCGAATTTTCCTGAAGTTCCCGGTCACGGGCAGCTGCCTGCAGTTTAAGGCGGGTCATCTGTGCACCGGTTCCCGCCGGGATCAACCGACCAACAATGACATTCTCTTTCAGGCCTGTCAGTGTATCTTTCTTGCCGGCGACAGAGGCCTCGGTAAGAACGCGGGTCGTTTCCTGGAAAGATGCCGCTGAGATAAAGGAATTCGTCTGCAAGCTTGCTTTCGTGATACCCAACAAAATTGGGCTTCCTTGCGCAGGCTCAAGTCCCTCGTCAGCCAGTTTCAGATTTTGAGCTTCAAATTCTTCGCGATCAACATGCTCACCAATAAGGAACGTGCTTTCACCAGATTTTTCAATCTCGACTTTCTGCAACATCTGACGGCAGATAACTTCAATATGTTTGTCGTTGATCGGCACGCCTTGCAAACGGTAGACATCCTGAATTTCATTGATCAGGAAGTTCGCCAATGCTTCAACACCCAGGACTTTCAGAATATCATGCGGTGCAGGATTACCATCAAGCAGGTAATCCCCTACCCTTACATAATCCCCTTCATTAACTGCAAGATGCTTGCCTTTTGGAATTAAATACTCAACCGGTTCAGCCCCTTCGCCCTCAGGACGAATGGAAACCCGGCGCTTGGATTTGTAGTCTTTTCCAAATTCAACAAAGCCGTCTGCTTCGGCAATAATCGCATGGTCTTTCGGACGTCGCGCTTCAAATAGTTCCGCCACACGCGGCAGACCACCTGTAATATCCTTCGTTTTCGAGCTTTCCTTCGGAATACGCGCGATAATATCACCGGCCTGAACAGAAGCACCATCTTCCACGGACAAGATCGCGTCTACAGGCAGGAAGTACCGTGCCTCATGGCCACTTGGCAATGTGAGAAGCTCCCCTTTGTCGTCACGCAATGTCACCCGGGGACGCAAATCGCTGCCTTTCGGCTGCTGCTTCCAATCCACGACGATCTTACGAGCGATACCAGTGGCTTCATCGACCTGATCGACAATCGATACACCATTGACCAGATCTTTATATCCGACGACACCTTCAAGTTCCGTAATCACCGGCGTTGTAAACGGATCCCATTGCGCCAGTTTATCACCTGGTTTCGCGATTTCTCCGTCGTCAACAAGCAAGCGTGTACCATAATTAATTCTATGGCGTGCCCGCTCGCGGTTATTGCTGTCAACAAGAACAAGTTCAGCATTCCGTCCCATAACAATCGGACGGCCGCTGCTGTCGATAACCACATTGCGGTTTTCGATTTTAATCGTTCCCTCGTGCGATGCTTCGATAGAGGAAACTTCAGCAACCTGCGCCGTACCCCCAATATGGAATGTCCGCATGGTCAGCTGGGTACCCGGCTCACCAATTGATTGCGCTGCAATAACGCCAACTGCTTCGCCAATATTGACAGGGGTTCCCCGCGCCAGGTCACGGCCATAACATTTACCGCAAATCCCGCCTTTAGTTTCACATGTCAACACGGAGCGGATCAGAACCTGTTCCACCCCACCGGTTTCGGCCAGCACAGAAGTCTGTTCATCGAACATTTCACCGCCGGCGACAATGACGTCACCCGTTATTGGATTAACGACATCAACTGCTGCGGTCCGACCCAGAAGTCGTGCGCTGAGCGGTGAAATAATATCACTGCCTTCGACGACTTCACGAACAGTTACACCTTTTTCTGTTCCGCAATCCTCAACGATGACGACGCAATCCTGCGCGACATCAACAAGACGGCGTGTCAGATAACCGGAGTTAGCGGTTTTCAAGGCTGTATCTGCAAGACCTTTACGGGCTCCATGGGTCGAGTTGAAATATTCAAGAACGCTCAACCCTTCCTTAAAGTTGGAGATAATCGGTGTTTCAATGATCTCGCCGGACGGCTTCGCCATCAATCCACGCATTCCCGCCAGCTGCTTCATCTGGGCCGCGGAACCACGGGCTCCGGAATTGGCCATCATAAAGATTGAGTTAATACCAACCTGGCGATCATCCTCGTCCATTTCCACGGCTTCAATGACCTTCATCATTTCATCCGCAACCTTGTCCGTACATTGTGACCAGGCATCAATAACCTTGTTGTACTTCTCACCTTGCGTAATCAGGCCATCATAATATTGGCGCTCATATTCTTCGGCGAGTTTCCGAGTATCCTCAACAAGAGCTTCCTTCGAAACCGGAATTCTCATGTCGTCCTTGCCGAAAGAAATACCGGCACGGCACGCATGCGCAAATCCCAGACCCATGATCCGGTCGGCAAATATAACCGTTTCCTTCTGACCGCAATGACGATAAACCTCGTCAATCACCTGGGTGATTTCCTTCTTGGTCAACAGGCGGTTAATCAGATTGAAGCTGATTTTGGCATTCTTCGGAAGAATTTCTTCGATCAGCATACGGCCCGGTGTCGTTTCAACCAGCTCCCGTGTTTGCGACCCGTCTTCATGAGTGACAGTAATCTTCGTTTTGATCTTACTGTGAAGCGTCAGGATATTATGCTCGATGGCGTGTGTCGCTTCCGCAACGTCCGCGATGACCATGCCTTCGCCTGGCTCGTTTTCAATATCCATTGTCAGGTAATAAATACCAAGAACGATGTCCTGACTTGGAACGATAATCGGCTTACCACTGGCCGGGCTCAAGATGTTGTTGGTAGACATCATCAGGACACGGGCTTCGAGCTGCGCTTCAAGGGACAACGGTACATGAACGGCCATCTGGTCGCCATCAAAGTCAGCGTTGAAAGCTGTACAGACCAACGGATGCAATTGAATTGCCTTACCCTCGATCAAAACAGGTTCAAATGCCTGAATACCAAGTCTGTGCAAAGTCGGTGCCCGGTTCAATAGCACAGGATGTTCGCGGATAACTTCTTCAAGTATATCCCAAACTTCCGGCCGCTCCTTTTCAACCAGTTTCTTGGCCATCTTAACCGTCGCCGCCATGCCTTTTAGTTCAAGCTTGGCATAGATAAACGGTTTAAAGAGCTCGAGCGCCATTTTCTTCGGCAACCCGCATTGGTGCAACTTCAGTTCCGGTCCAACAACGATAACGGATCGTCCAGAATAGTCGACACGTTTACCAAGCAGGTTCTGACGGAAACGTCCCTGCTTACCTTTAAGCATATCGGACAAGGATTTAAGCGGACGTTTATTGGCACCTGTAATAACCCGGCCACGGCGGCCATTGTCAAACAAGGCATCGACTGATTCCTGAAGCATCCGCTTTTCGTTCCGGACAATGATATCCGGAGCACGCAGTTCGATCAGCCGCTTCAAACGGTTGTTCCGGTTAATAACCCGGCGATAGAGATCGTTCAGGTCCGACGTTGCGAACCGGCCACCGTCAAGTGGCACAAGCGGGCGCAATTCAGGCGGGATAACCGGAATTACCTGCAGGATCATCCATTCAGGACGGTTGCCTGATTCCATGAAAGCTTCAATAATTTTAAGGCGCTTCGCCAACTTCCGTGGCTTCGCCTCCGAGGTGGTTGTCCGCATTTCTTCACGGATTTCATCGCGGATAGCTTCCAGATCAAGGGCGGAAAGAATATCACGAATAGCTTCTGCACCGATACCGGCAGTAAAGGCATCTTCGCCATACTCGTCCTGCGCATCCATATGCTCTTCTTCGCTTAACAGCTGGAACTGTTTAAGCGGTGACAAGCCAGGTTCGATCACAACATAGTTTTCGAAGTAAAGGATGCGTTCCAGGTCTTTCAACGTCATATCCAGCAACAGTCCGATACGGGACGGCAGGGATTTCAGGAACCAGATATGAGCCACAGGCGACGCTAGCTCGATATGAGCCATACGTTCACGGCGAACTTTCGACAATGTAACTTCAACACCGCATTTCTCACATGTAATGCCGCGGTATTTCATGCGCTTATATTTACCGCACAAACATTCGTAATCTTTTATCGGGCCAAATATTCTGGCGCAGAAAAGGCCATCTTTTTCTGGCTTGAATGTTCGGTAATTGATGGTTTCAGGTTTCTTGATCTCACCAAAGGACCAGGACCGGATGCGTTCTGGGGACGCAATCGAAATCCGGATTTCATCAAAAGCCTGAGTGCCCTGTGGCTGACCAAAAAGGTTCATCAACTCATTCATGGACCATCTCTCCTATTTAAACCCGGTGGCTCCGGGCGGCGCAACAAATGCGGCCTAAATTTCGTTATCTGTGACCGTCGTCGTAAGAGGTCCCGGCTTGCGCCGGAACCTCATGTTTTAATAACCGATTTGCGAAAGCTCCACATTCAGGCACAGGGATCTCATTTCCTTGACCAGAACATTAAAGCTTTCCGGAATACCGGCTTCAAAAGTATCATCACCGCGAACAATGGCTTCGTAAACCTTGGTCCGGCCGGCCACGTCATCGGATTTCACCGTCAACATTTCCTGCAGAGTATAGGCTGCGCCATAAGCCTGCAATGCCCAGACCTCCATTTCACCAAAGCGCTGTCCACCGAACTGCGCTTTACCACCAAGTGGCTGCTGCGTGACAAGACTGTAAGGCCCGATCGACCGGGCATGGATCTTGTCATCCACGAGATGGTGGAGTTTCAGCATGTAAATATAGCCAACGGTAACTTTCCGGTCGAATGTTTCGCCGGTACGGCCATCAACCAGGGTAACCTGTCCGGATGTATCCAGACCGGCGACTTTAAGCAGGCGGTTGATATCATCTTCCTTGGCGCCGTCAAAAACGGGAGTTGCCATCGGCACACCATTGCGAAGATTGCCCCCTAGCTCAAGGAACTGATCGTCGGACATTCCTGAAATTTTTTCTTCATACTCATCGTCGCCATAGACTTCTTTGAGTTTGTCTTTCAGGGGTTGCAGATCTTCGGAGCCACGTTTGATCCGTGTCATGATCTCGGTGACCTGCATGCCAATACCATGGCTTGCCCAACCCAGATGGGTTTCCAGAATCTGGCCCACGTTCATACGCGACGGCACACCCAGAGGGTTCAAAACGATATCTACCGGTTTTCCGTCTTCAAGATATGGCATATCTTCTTGCGGCATAATCCGGGAAATAACCCCTTTGTTACCATGACGGCCGGCCATTTTGTCACCAGGCTGAAGCTTCCGCTTCACGGCAACAAAGACTTTGACCATTTTCATGACCCCGGGAGGAAGCTCATCCCCGCGTTGCAGTTTGTCGACCTTGTTTTCAAACCGGGCACGAAGTCCGCCAATGGCTTCATCATACTGCTTTTTAAGCTGTTCGATTTTTTCCATTGCCGCGTCGTCTTTGACAGAAATCTGCCACCAAACACCGGTATGCAGATCCATCAGTTTTTCGGAGTCGATAACTTCTCCAGCTTTAAACTCTGATGGGCCCGATGCAACTTTCTGTGACACGAGCAAGCTCTTCAACCGGTCATAAATTGTCCGCTCAAGAATGGCTTTCTCATCGTCGCGGTCTTTTGCCAGATGCTCGATCTCATCCCGTTCAATGGCAAGAGCCCGTTCGTCTTTTTCCACACCATGGCGGTTAAAGACCCGCACCTCAACAACCGTTCCCGCCACACCTGGTGGCAAGCGAAGAGAGGTATCACGAACATCGGAGGCTTTCTCACCAAAGATCGCCCGAAGCAGTTTTTCTTCCGGGGTCATTGGGCTTTCGCCCTTCGGCGTGATTTTACCAACCAGAATGTCGCCCGGCTGGATTTCCGCACCCACATAGACAATCCCGGCTTCATCGAGACTTTTCAGTCCTTCTTCACCAACATTTGGAATGTCGCGGGTAATTTCCTCCGGACCAAGCTTCGTGTCACGGGCCATGACTTCGAATTCTTCAATATGGATGGACGTGAAGACGTCGTCTTTCACGATCCGCTCCGAGATAAGAATTGAATCTTCAAAGTTATACCCATTCCAAGGCATAAAGGCGACAAGGACATTCCGCCCCAATGCCAATTCACCCAGGTCTGTCGACGGACCATCACAAATGATGTCTCCGGCAATAACCTCATCCCCGACTTTAACCAGCGGACGCTGGGTGATGCAGGTATTCTGGTTTGACCGTTGGAACTTCAGAAGATTGTAGATATCAACACCGGAGCGGCTCAAATCAGCTTCATCCGTTGCCCGGATAACGATACGGGTCGCATCTACCTGATCCACAATACCGGAGCGTTTTGCAACAGTTGCCACACCGGAATCCCGGGCAACGCGTTCTTCCATGCCGGTTCCGACGAATGGCGCTTCCGCGCGCAGCAACGGAACAGCCTGACGCTGCATGTTCGACCCCATAAGGGCGCGGTTCGCATCATCATTTTCCAGGAATGGAATAAGCGCGGCACCAACAGATACCAGCTGTTTTGGCGATACGTCGATGTAGGTTATGTCTTCGGGTTTGGCGACAACATATTCACCTTGTGCCCGACAGCGTACGAAATCATCTGTGAAAGAGCCTTTTGCGTCCATTTCAGCGTTCGCTTGCGAAATCGTATGCTTGTTTTCCTCCATTGCTGAAAGATACTTGATATCGCCGGTTAGCTTTCCGCCTTCGACCCGCTGATACGGGCTTTCAATAAACCCATACTTATTCACCCGGGCAAATGTTGCCAATGAGTTGATCAAGCCGATATTCGGACCTTCCGGTGTTTCAATCGGACAGATACGGCCGTAATGGGTTGGATGCACATCCCGTACTTCAAAACCAGCACGTTCGCGGGTCAATCCACCCGGTCCAAGTGCAGATAAACGACGCTTATGCGTAATTTCGGAAAGCGGGTTGGTCTGATCCATAAACTGGCTAAGCTGGCTCGAGCCAAAGAATTCACGAACCGCGGCGGCGGCTGGTTTCGCGTTGATCAGGTCATGTGGCATGACGGTGTCAATTTCGACAGAACTCATACGCTCCCGAATGGCGCGTTCCATCCGCAGCAGGCCAATGCGATATTGGTTTTCCATCAATTCGCCAACAGACCGAACCCGACGGTTACCTAGGTTATCGATATCGTCTGTTTCACCATGACCGTCTTTAAGGCGGACCAGTGTTTTTACGACATCTAGGATATCCTCTTTGCGTAAAACACGCACCGTATCTTCCACATCCAGATCCAGGCGCATATTCATTTTCGCCCGGCCAACAGCCGAAAGATCATACCGTTCTGAATCAAAGAACAATCCGTGGAAAAGTGCCTCTGCCGTTTCCTCGGTCGGGGGCTCACCCGGGCGCATTACACGATAAATATCGATAAGAGCCTGATCACGAGAATTGCTCTTGTCCACGGCCAGTGTATTGCGAATATAAGGGCCGACACTTACGTTATCGATGTCCAACGTCGGAATTTGCTTGAATCCCGATGCTTCCAGCTGATCAATAAGTGCTTCGGTCAGTTCTTCACCAGCCTCTACAAAAACCTCACCGGTTTTTTCATTAATCAGGTCTTCGGCAACAAACCGGCCGACCAAATCAAGATGTCCGACGAGCATGTCCTTCAAGCCGGCTTCCGTTAATTTATTCGCGAGACGCTGGGTAACTTTCGTACCTGCTTCCGCAACAACTTTTTGAGTATCTGCATCCACAAGGTCCCGGATCAGCCGGCTTCCCCGAACACGCTCTACATTAAACGGTGTCCGCCAGCCCTTTTTGTCCAGCTTGTAGACGACCTGGTCATAGAAGAAGGCCAGAATATCTTCATGGCTCATCTCAAGCGCTTGCAACAACGCCGTTACAGGCAATTTCCGGCGCCGGTCGATCCGAACATGGACAATGTCCTTGGCGTCAAATTCAAAATCCAGCCATGAACCACGGTATGGAATGACACGGGCCGCGAACAATAACTTGCCGCTGGCATGTGTTTTACCTTTGTCATGGTCAAAGAAAACGCCGGGGCTACGATGCATCTGAGAGACAATAACGCGCTCGGTACCGTTGATAATGAACGTTCCCTTGTCTGTCATCAGGGGCATATCGCCCATGTAAACACTTTGTTCCTTGATATCCAGAACGGATTTAGCTTCCGTATCCGGGTCCACTTCAAATACGATGAGGCGCAGCGTCGCTTTCAGCGGTGCGCCAAAGGTCATGCCCCGTTGCTGGCATTCCTCTTCATCATATTTTGGTGGCTCAAATTCATAGCTTACGAATTCCAGGCTCGCTGTGTCGGCAAAATCTTTGATTGGAAAGACTGACTTGAAGACGGCTTGAAGCCCTTCGTCTCCGCGCTCAAGTGGCGCGACGTGCTTCATCAAAAACGCGTCATAGGAAGTTTTCTGAACTTCAATCAAGTTCGGCATTTCCGTTGCCGCCTCAATACTTCCAAAGTTTTTACGAACGCGCTTGCGACCGGTGAACGACTGCAATATGCCCATGCCAAATCCCCGTGTGTTTATTGGCCTATTAAAAAACAGCCTTCCTTATAAAGAAAGGATGCCTGTCAGATATATTTTTTTAAAATCAAACGATTAAGGATCGATCTTAAATTACACATCCAACTAATTCAGTGTCAGTATTCGGCGACTGACGGTGCCTGCGTATTTGGAAATCCCGCCGGATTGCCGCTGCCTTGTTCAGAAAGCGGCTGCGGGGAAGGCAGCAAACGCCACCTTCCCCGTTACCAATTTAGCAATCCAAAGACCGCTGCATCCGTCATGCTTATTTAAGCTCAACAGTTGCACCAGCACCTTCGAGTTGTTCTTTGATTTTGTTAGCTTCGTCTTTAGGTGCGCCTTCTCTAACAGCTTTAGGTGCAGCTTCGACGAGGTCTTTCGCATCTTTAAGGCCCAGGCCAGTGATAGCGCGGACTTCTTTAATGACATTGATTTTCTTTTCGCCAACAGACGCAAGAATAACATCAAACTCATCTTTTTCTTCAGCAGCAGCGGCATCACCACCACCAGCACCCGGAGCGGCAGCAACAGCAACTGGTGCTGCGGCGGAAACGCCCCATTTTTCTTCTAGAAGTTTTGCAAGATCTGCAGCTTCCAGCACAGTTAGGCTGGAAAGGTCTTCGGCAATCTTTTCGAGATCGGCCATTGTACTATTCTCCTCAGGTAAACCTATTGGTTCATATCAAAAAATTAACTGGCTTTTACATCTAACCCTGTTCGGCTTTCGCCGACAGGACACGGGCCAACTGGCCGGCAGGAGCGGCAACAACACCGGCGATTTTCGTCGCAGGTGCTTGCAGCAATCCAACCAATTTACCACGAAGTTCATCAAGCGATGGGAGGCTTGCAAGAGACTTGACTGCCGCAGCATCAAGTTCCGTAGAGCCCATAGCACCGCCAATAACGACAAACTTCTCATTCCCTTTTGCATAATCCATAACAACCTTAGGGGCCGATACCGGATCGCTTGAATAAGCAATACCAACAGGGCCTTTCAGTTTGTCGGACAGGGAACTATAGTCCGTGCCATCAAGAGCGAGACGCGCAAGCCGATTTTTAGTCACTTTGAAGTTGGCGCCGGCTTCATGCATCTTCACGCGCAAATTCGTCATTTCTGCCACAGTGAGACCACTGTACTCGGCAACAACAACAACACCTGCATCCGCGAAGACACCATTCATTTCGGCAACCAATGCTTCTTTTTGCGATCGGTCCACTCGTCGTCTCCAGTATTTAGAATATCGTCAAACTTTAGACAACATTCCGGTTTCAAATAGATCTGACCAAATGCCAGATCCGTTATACTGTCCCAGGTCCACCTGAATTGCTGACCAGCAGCGAATTATTTAGTTTCCCTGTCTATGTAGGCAACAAATGTTATTAAATTTCCAAAAAGGAAACACCTACAGTCTCGGACAGACGGGTTGGCAAGCCAACCCGACATTTACTGCCCCGAAGAGCAGCAAATTTTTTGTTGGCTAGATTACGTCGCCAACTTCAAGCTTCACACCCGGGCCCATTGTAGAGCTTACAGCAATCTTCTTGACAAATGTTCCTTTGGCACCTGTTGGTTTGGCTTTCAGAACCGCTCCGACAAAGGCCTTAATGTTTTCGTTCAACGCTTCTTTCGTAAAGCTGGATTTACCCAATCCGGCGTGAACAATACCTGTTTTCTCAGCCCGGAACTCAACCTGCCCACCCTTCGCTGCCTTAACAGCATCCGTGATGTTGGGTGTTACCGTACCAAGTTTCGGATTTGGCATCAGTCCGCGGGGACCAAGTACCTTACCCAAACGACCAACAACCGCCATCATGTCAGGTGTTGCGATACAACGGTCAAAATCCATGGCACCTGCCTGAATTTTTTCCATCAAGTCTTCCGCACCGACCAATTCTGCACCGGCAGCAGTCGCTTCCTCTGCTTTGTCGCCACGTGCGAACACAGCGACACGAACAGATTTGCCTGTGCCGTTGGGCAGCTGGATCACACCGCGGACCATCTGATCCGCATGCCGGGGGTCGACCCCCAGGTTCATGGCGATTTCAACAGTTTCGTCAAATTTCGAGCTTGCGTTCGCCTTTACAATATCCACGGCCTCGGCCAAGGGATAATGTTTTTCTTTGTCGTGCATTTCGACAGCGACTTTTTGTCTCTTCGTCAGCTTTGCCATTTTATCCCACCACCTCAAGACCCATAGAACGAGCCGAGCCTTTGATAATATTCATTGCAGCATCAATATCATTGGCATTTAGATCTACCATTTTAGCTTCTGCAATCTCACGCACTTGCGCGGATGTTACTGATCCAGCGACTTCCTTGTTTGGATTGCTGCCGCCTTTCTTGAGGCCGGCAGCCTTTTTCAAGAAGTAGGATGCAGGTGGTGTTTTTGTAATAAATGTAAAAGACCGATCCGCGTATACTGTAATGACCGTTGGAATTGGCATGCCGCCTTCCATATTTCCAGTCGACGCATTAAACGCTTTGCAGAATTCCATGATATTCACACCCTGCTGACCCAATGCCGGACCAATAGGAGGTGACGGATTTGCCTGTCCCGCAGGGACCTGCAACTTTATATAACCTGTAATCTTCTTTGCCATTTTCTACCCTATTCATTTTCTAAGGGGCTGTGGTACAGCCATGGCCGGCCTCCCACAACAATCCCGCACCATGCGAGATCACAAACCAGTCTTAACTCTTTTCAACCTGCGAATAATCCAATTCAACAGGTGTCGATCTTCCAAAAATAGAAACTGAAACTTTCAGCTTCGCTTTTTCTTCGTCTACTTCTTCTACTAAACCCAGGAAAGTGGCGAACGGGCCGTCACTCACCCGGACTTCTTCACCAAGCTCAAAGGTAATCGATGGTTTCGGCCGCTCGATTCCCTCTTGCACCTGATTAAGAACTGCCATTGCCTCTTTTTCAGAAATCGGTGTCGGCTTATTCCCGTTCCCAAGAAATCCTGTCACTTTCGGCAGATTTTTAACCAAATGATAGGACTCATCATTCATTTCCATATGGGCCAGCACATATCCGGGGAAAAACTTCCGTTCCGCACTTACTTTCTGCCCGCGCCGCACTTCAACTACTTCTTCGACAGGAACCAGAACTTCTTCAAACTGATCGGCCATGCCTTTGACAATGGCTTGCTCCTTAACGGATTGAGCCACTTTTTTTTCAAAGCCTGAATAGGCATGAATTATATACCAACGCTTTGCCATCTAATCAGGATCCCAAAGACAGAATAAATTTGACGATATGCTGAATACCAAAATCAACTGCGAAAAAGAACATTGAAGCCAAAAAAACCATAACAAATACCATGCCAGTGGTTACCAGCGTCTCTTTCCGCGTTGGCCACGTGACTTTGGAAGCTTCCTGCCGCACTTGACGGATAAAAGCGCCTGGATTTACCTTTGCCATATTTTCCTCAAAAAACTCATCAGCAGCCGGAATAATCCGGCGGTATACAAGACTTTAACAAATAGATCAACCAGATTGGCAGGAGAGGAGGGACTCGAACCCACAACCCCCGGTTTTGGAGACCGGTGCTCTACCAATTGAGCTACACTCCTCCGGTCTGAATTGGCACGACCGAGCCGCCGGAATTAGTTCCAGCGGCTCGGTACATGATAATCTCTACTTGTATGTAGTCGTCTTAACTATCAATACAACCGTTTGACAGCCTCTCTTATTTAGAAACGCTTGCGACGACGCCGGCACCGACGGTCCGGCCACCTTCGCGAATAGCGAAACGCAGGCCTTCATCCATGGCAATCGGCGCAATCAACTCAACGTCCATTGTTACATTGTCGCCCGGCATCACCATCTCCGTGCCCGACGGCAGGGAAACAACACCGGTTACATCTGTTGTCCGGAAGTAAAACTGCGGACGGTAGTTGGTAAAGAACGGTGTATGACGCCCGCCTTCATCTTTCGTCAGAATGTAGGCTTCTGCCTTGAAGTTCGTATGCGGGGTGATCGATCCCGGCTTCGCCAGAACCTGGCCACGCTCAACATCTTCACGCTTCGTACCCCGAAGAAGAACACCAACGTTATCGCCGGCCTCTCCGCGGTCCAGAAGCTTGCGGAACATTTCAACACCTGTACAAGTCGTCTTCGTTGTATCCCGGATACCGATGATCTCAACTTCTTCACCGACATTCACAACGCCGCTTTCAATACGACCGGTCACAACCGTGCCCCGACCGGAAATCGAAAACACATCTTCGATCGGCATCAAGAAAGCCTTGTCAATTTCACGCTCAGGCTGAGGAATGTACTCATCAACCGCCGCCATCAGCTTCATGATCGCGTCCGCGCCGATTTCAGGGTCACGGCCTTCAAGCGCTGCCAGGGCAGAACCGGCAACAATCGGAATATCGTCTCCAGGGAATTCATACTCGGAAAGCAATTCCCGGATTTCCATTTCAACAAGCTCCAGAAGCTCTTCGTCGTCAACCTGGTCAACCTTGTTCATGAACACCACTAGCGCCGGAACACCAACCTGACGCGCAAGCAGGATATGCTCCCGTGTCTGTGGCATCGGTCCGTCCGCGGCAGACACAACCAAAATCGCCCCATCCATCTGCGCCGCGCCCGTGATCATGTTCTTCACATAATCCGCATGGCCCGGGCAATCAACATGGGCGTAATGACGCGCATCCGTCTCATATTCAACATGCGCTGTCGAAATCGTAATCCCACGCGCCTTCTCTTCAGGCGCCTTGTCAATTTCGTCAAACGCAAACGCTGCACCGCCACTCGCGTCCGCAAGAACTTTCGTAATCGCCGCCGTCAGCGTCGTCTTACCATGGTCAACATGACCAATCGTTCCTATGTTACAATGCGGTTTACTACGATCAAATTTCTCTTTGGCCATTTTCCGTTGTCCTGAAGCAATAATTACACAGCCTAAAGATACTGAAGACATGTTCCTCAATATCCACATACACATGGCCCTTTATTTGAAGCGCCGGCCAGCGCTTGGAGCGGGTGAAGGGAATCGAACCCTCGTCGTAAGCTTGGAAGGCTTCTGCTCTACCATTGAGCTACACCCGCCTATAACATTTCTTTTCTTCACATTACCAAACACCAGCTCCATGGCAGTTGGCACTGTCTGCAAGTGAATGGTGGAGGGAGTTGGATTTGAACCAACGTAGGCATAGCCAACGGATTTACAGTCCGTCCCTTTTAACCACTCAGGCACCCCTCCTCACATGCAATCACCCGTCGACATTCCCGAGGGTGTCCGGCACTATCGAAAATTCCGGCGTAAAGTCAACTGAAAAAGAGTAAATTTCGAAGAATTCGCATATTTTTTTTGGGCCATTTCAAAAAGCCATCTTGTTGTCAATCCCGAAGCACCATATAAGCGACGCCATGTCCATACACAAGTCCTCAAAAGGCGGTAAGAAAAATTCTTCGATAAGCCGCAGAAATCAAGGCTCTTCACGCCAGGCTGCGCGGCGGCCCGGCAAATCCACTGCCGCGGAAGAGAGCTGGTTTTACGGTGACCATGCGGTCTTTGCCGCATTGGCCAATCCGCAAAGAAAACTTAAGCGCCTTCTGATTACAAAAGCAAAAATCTCCGGCCTCGACTCAGATAGAAGAAATCTCATTGAAGCAAACGGACAATTTGAAATTGTCGACAAGGACACCATAAGCGCTGCCCTGCTCGACAATGCGGTACATCAAGGAGTAGCTGCCCTTCCCTTGCCACTTGCCGATCTAACCATCGACGATTTATTGGGTATGGATGCACAAGCTTCTGAAACAGTTGCAGTGCTGGACCAGGTTACAGATCCTCACAATGTCGGCGCTATCCTTCGCTCGGCCGCCGCTTTCAATATAAAAGCTGTTATTGTCCCCGATCGGCATTCGCCGCCGATCACAGGTGTTCTGGCACGTTCAGCATCAGGTGCAGTTGAAACCGTGCCGATAATTCGTGTGGGAAATCTATCACGTGCCCTGGACCAGTTAGCCGACAAAGGCTTTTGGCGAATCGGACTGGACGGATATGCAGAAACACTATTGGAAACCGTCAGCAGTGATTTAAAGAAAATAGCAATTGTTCTTGGCTCCGAAGGGAAAGGCCTTCGTCACCTCACATCGCAGAAATGCGACTTGCTCGCCAAGTTGCCCATTAGCCCAGGTATTGAAAGTCTCAATGTCTCCAACGCAGCCGCCATTACCTTTTATGAGCTCGCAAGATCCCGTTAACGTGAGCAAGTCATTTTTATTTCCATCCCGACCGCCAAAAACTGCCAAAAAAAACAAAAATATAAAACTCATCAAATTCCGGCGAAAAACTCTGGACAGAACAAATGCTGCAAGATATAAGCAGCCCGCAGAACAGTGATGGCTTCATCATTATTGCTGACGAAATTATGCCGCTATAGCTCAGTTGGTAGAGCAGTTGATTTGTAATCATCAGGTCCCGAGTTCGACTCTTGGTGGCGGCACCATTTCTCCCCTTAAATACAATAAGCTACTCCATTTTTCGGGAAAGAATTAGACGCCCGGAGAAGCGGGTTTATACCAAATTTTTTCCGATCATTGTCTATGTTTGGTTCTGCTTCCCGTCGGAGGATCGCCCCGACCCTCAGCTATTTTATTGATTAGGGGCAGATTCTGAGCAAATAGGGGCGCCCGGTGCCTCATTCCAGTATTAACCCTCAACGATTTCGAAAAATTTCCGATAGGGATTCATAGCAAGAGATTGTGTCATGAAGTCGCGAGTCTTCTTGTCTTCGAACAAATCTGCCCAATAATGGCTTCGTGAACAACCCACTTTGACCGTTACCGAATTGGCTTTTGGGCATTTACCAAAGCAGCGGGAATCTTCACTTTGTGGGCCCAATGCTCCGTTAGCAGAGCCGCTGACTTTTAATCAGCTAGTCACAGGATCGAATTCTGTCGGGCTCACCAAATTTCAAAGGTTTGTAGCATTCACGGCGAAGCAATCGCCCTGAACCATCTGTTCTGCTGCAATCTGATCGCGATTATACGGTATGTCTGCGGTAGGCCATATTTCTTCTGACAACACCTATGTTTCTATGTATAACAATACCAGAAATAAGGAATTCGTTCGCGGCGAGAAATTTAAAATTAATTATGTCAAAAACAAAAATATATTTGGCGGACCTGACGCATAATGGTCTCGTTCTCTCCTCCAACGTTTTTCCGCTATCTATTGGACTGGTAGCGGCTTATTTGCTTGAGAAGAGAGCGGAAACTGTCGACGTAGAGCTTTTTAAATATCCGGAAGATTTAAGTGCGGCTTTGGATCGTGAAACACCTGATATTGTCGGCTTTGCAAATTACTCCTGGAATTTTGATATTTCGCGGCAATATGCAAAAGCCATCAAGGAAAACTGGCCCGAAACAGTGATTGTTTTCGGAGGGCCTAACTACGGTTTGTCCGACGGCGAGATGGAACAGTTCTGGAAAACAAATGATAACATCGATTTTCATGTAGTGCAGGAAGGTGAAGAGGCTTTTACCCACCTTCATGACCGGCTTTGCGACGTAAATTTCGACGTCGAGAAAATTAAAACGCAAAAGCAAGATATTGGCAATGTTCACTATAAGATTGGCTCGGAAATCATAAAAGGCTCGAGCCTGCCGCGGCTCAATCTGGAGGATATACCTTCGCCTTATTTGATGGGCCTTATGGATAAGTTTTTTGACGAGAACCTTGGGCCGATGATCCATACCACCCGAGGGTGCCCGTTTAAATGCGCCTTCTGCACAGAGGGTAGCAAATATTACAATCTTGTCAGTCAACGAGAGGGGCAACTGGAACAGGAGCTCCATTACATTTCAAAACGGGTTAAGGGCCCCCGTGATCTGTATATTTCCGACGCCAATTTCGGAATGTTCAAGCAAGATTACGAAAAAGCCCGGATAATTGCAGATTGCCAGGAAAAATACGCCTATCCCAAATATGTTCATGTCTCTACTGGTAAAAACCAGAAGGAGCGTGTTGTCGATATCGTCAAGACCTTGAATGGGGCAGTCAGCATGGCTGCGTCCCTGCAGTCCACAGACCCCACCGTATTGGAAAATGTCGCCCGTTCGAATATTTCAGTAGAGAAACTCTCCGAAGCTGGCAAAATGGCTAATACCAATAACACCGGAACTTATTCTGAGTTAATACTTGGCCTTCCGGGGGATTCTGTAGGAGCTCACACACAATCTTTACGCGACACCGTCGAGATGGGGTTTGATAACATTCGGATGTATCAACTGATTATGCTCCCTCAGACAGCCCTGAACACTCCGGCCAATCGCGACCTTTACAAGATGGAAACCAAACACAGGATCATGCCTCGGTCCTTTGGGCGATATGCAGTTGCTGGAAAAACCTTTGCGTCAGTAGAATCAGAAGAAATTCTCGTTGCAAACAATTCACTGCCATTTGATGATTATATCGCCTGCCGTGAGTTGGATCTGACGATTGAGATACTCCATAACGGTAAAATTTTTGCGGAAATACATGGTCTGTGCAAGGCGCTCGGACTTTCCTGGTTTGATTTTATCCAGCGCTTCTACGAAAACAGAAGAGAATATACCGACGACATCACCAAGATGTATGATGATTTTAAAACTGGTACATCCGAACGATTATGGGACAACGTGGATAATCTCGCAGAGCATGTCCACGACAACATAGATGAGTTGCTGGAAGATGAACGTGGCACAAATGAAATGTCGACGGGTAAAGCAACATCCTTTTTCCTCCATTTCGAAGACATGAACCAGGTTTTATTTAGTGTTATGGCGAACTGGCTCGAAGAATTGGGCAGGCTGGATGACTTGATGCAGTCTTATCTTAGTGAGCTTGAGCGATTCAGCCTACTTCGAAAACAACGACTGCTTACGCCAAATATTGAGGAAATTGAGCAGTTTGATTTCGATATGGTAACCGCGGAGGACAAATCGTTCCGGGTAATGCCCTCGGACGTTCACTTCGGTTCCAGCAAACAACATGTTATGTCGCATCTTCCCGCGCAAAAGGAACTCATCGACAGCTACGCCAGAGAGTTTGGCGATACTTTCGACGGATTGGGTAAAATGCTCATGCGCTACCCCCATATTCATCGGCTGTTTCGAAAACCAGCCATTGTCGGATAATTCCCCTGATGACGAACATGGATAATGGCACGCGCAGGGTTCTGGTAACCGGGGGAACTGCCGGCATCGGATTTGCAACAGCGCAATTACTCGCAAAAAAGGGCCATAAAGTTTTCATCTGCGGGCGAGATCAAAGCCGTGTCGATGCGGCAATTGGCAAACTTAGATCCTTTACTAAAGACGAATTCGTTGCTGGTTCGGCCTGCGATATCCGGCAGTTCTCAGAAGTGGAGAATATGATGCGCCTCGTCGAAGAAAATTTCGGCGGCCTGGATATTCTGGTAAATAATGCCGGTATCGGTACCATTGCAAGTATTGAAGACCTGGCGCCGGAAGATTGGCACGAAATGCTTGATGTCAATTTGACGGGTACTTTCAACTGCACGAAAGTCGCTCTGCCGCTTTTGAAAAAATCCACCCACGCAAATATTATCAACCTGGGAAGCAGAGCAGGCCGTTATGCCTTCGAAGGTGGCACTGCTTATAACAGCACGAAATTTGGCCTACAGGGCTTTACAGAGGCTTTGTTCCTGGATCTGCACAAATATGAGATTGGTGTCAGCCTGATCGCGCCTGGTACGGTTGCAACTGGTTTTGCCGGAATTGAAGAAGAGGACTGGCAATTACAGCCTGACGATATTGCAAAAATTATTGTCGATCAGTTAAGCAACCACAAAAGGGCAAACGCCAATTGGATCGAAATTCGACCGGGAATAAGGCGTTAAAATGGGACCTTTGGTAGCATGCGAAATCTAGACAACAAGGTTGCAATTGTAACCGGCGGTGCCCAGGGAATTGGCGCTGGCATCGTTGACGTTCTCATCAACCGGGGGGCAAAAATTGCTATTGTTGATATGCAATTCAATAGCGCCGAAAAAACATCCGCCTGCCTCGATCAATATGGAATGAATATCCTACCCATTTCAGAGGATATTTCCACATCTGAGGGATGTTTACAGGCCATCGAAAATACTGTGAACCATTTTGGTACAGTTGATTTCCTCATAAATAACGCAGCGCCTGGTCGCAATCGGTCTCATATTGGGACACTTGCTGATGCTGATTGGTCAGACCATTCCAATGTTGTATTGCAAGCTGTGACCCGTCTGACAGAAGCAGCTCTACCCCACATGAAGAAATCCGCCAGCCCTGCGATCGTCAATATATCTTCTGTGACGGCTGCTGCGGTTGCACCTGAGCAATGCAGTTGGTCCTACCATGTTTCGAAATCCGGACTTAATCAGATGACACGCTATCTCGCCTGTTTGTTGGGCGAACATGGCATCCGGGTAAATGCAGTTGCCCCCGGCCTCATAGATCGGTCGGAAGGTCACAAATTGAGTGACTCTGAAAAAAACCAACATATCATCAGATCAGTTGTTCCATTGCAACGTGCCGGTACATCAAAAGAAATCGGCGACATAGTCGCCTTCCTCTGTTCCGACGAAGCGTCCTATTTGACCGGTCAGATACTGATCGCCGATGGTGGTATGGGCACCAAGGAAGTTTTTGGTGCCGCATTGTCCACGATAGATACTCTGGAATGAGGTGAACTATTCAGAATATTCCGTTATCGGGATTTTTCTGCATATAGCCAATAATCGGATTTACGGACCACCGCATATCCCATATCGCGCAACAACCGTTGCTGCCAGTCCGCGACTTGCTTGGGTATTCCTGTTGGATCACGCCGATCAGCGCGATCCAGCATAATTACTTCGGGAGAAAGGCTTGTTGCTTCCGTGACAAGCATCTTGTGGTGCTGTTCGGTTCTAGCATAAGCAAACGGGTCGGTTTTTGATAAGGACGGAGCCACGTGAGAAAGTCTTGAAAGACTCAGCGCTGTCCCACTAATCCAGATGGCATTGCGTGAGCGCATCACCTGTTCTAGTTCCGCGGCCTTACCATGCATGTATCCGCACAAATAGTCCGTCGAGGCAAAGCCATCCAGGCATGCCTCTGTTCGATCCAAAATCCACATGCGCTTGGAATTTTTTATAAACAGGTTTGATTTATCCAAAAGTGCCGGCCCGATCACAATAATCAGGAACGCAGCAACCGCAAACCTTCCACCAAATTCACGCGTCACCATATATGGCAAAACAAGCATGAGGTAGAGCAAAACCGGTATCCAAAGATTCTGGGCATCAAACCGGTTCACGAAATAAGGCAGAAACGCAACAATCATCCCAACAATCACAATCGATTGCACCTCATCACCCGAAATGGTCCGCGCAAGCCGAACATCCTTTAGCCAGCCAACAAACAGATAGAACACATGCCCGGCTATGGCGAAGAAAGGTAGATACCAATAGAATTTTATCCCGCCATACCCTTCGGCAAACAAACCCATAAGATCAGAAAGATCTGATAGGTCTCCATCCTGATCTGCGATCGTTCCCGAAATCAGCAATAGATAGAAAGTCCCAATAAAAAGGAGGCTAAAGATTATGGCGCCGACAATTGTGGCCAGCCACCCCGATTGCATCGTCCGGACAAATAACGCAAACCCCAGCCCAAGGCCGCAAACTAAGCCGGTTTCAAGGTTGTAGCTGACCGCAAAGCCGGTCAGAATAGCCGAAACTCCCCACCAAACAATCAGAGGCCGCCTCGCAATCAAGGGGGCAAACAGCAATGTAATAGGCAGGAACAGAAACCGCAACGGAGATTGATTTGGAACATTGACGGTGGGTGCGGAACCAGCGATCGAAGGCGCCAGCATCAGCAAAATCAGTAAAAAAGCGATCATTGCCAGCGGGAGATTCCGCCTCCCAAATCTTTGAACCAGTATTCCGAATACAAGACACGCAAATATGAGATGGATTATCTGTAAAAATTTGACTGTTCCGGCGAAACTTGCGAACAATGGAAAAGACGTCGCTAGCGATACCAGTTTGTTTAGATAAATCCCGTATTCTGGCAACGTTCCAGACAAATTATCAGGCAATGCTGCTTCCATAAGACCATGACCAATGACGCCTGTCCAATGATGATCAAGGCCCCAAAGTCTGTTGTCCGCAACGACAAGACTTGCTTGTAACGGAAGGATGAAGAAAAAGAAAAATACGGCAATTGTGAGGAGCGTTACGAAGATAATGCCTTTTAATGTCGAGACATATCGAAGCAAAAAATAAAACAGTATGAGGCTGCCAAGAACCATAAGGAAGGTTCTTTTTTCCGTAATCGTCCCAAAAAAATTATAAAATATGGGAAGCGCAATAAACAGCAGGATTGCCGTGACCAGCGTCTCTAAAACAAGTCGGTTTTCGCTTCGAAACGACTTGAGATACGGAAAACTAATTTCTCGCTTGGCTAACCCCAAGATGAAAGGAACAATGAACAGGATAACAGCACATAACAAATATACGCGCCGCTGAAAGCTTGTATCGTCAAAATCATAGAGACCCGAATGTTCCGGGGAATAAACAGGCGGCGACCCTGAAAAAATCAGCGAAATACCCGCTAGCAGACTACTACCAATAAAGACGAAGAAAAGCAGGTAAATGCGGCGCTCATCAAATTGCTGCGCAAGACGCATCGCCCCATAGAACATTGGCTGAACTATGATCAAGAAGAGGTTAGAAGATTTATAATTCCGAAAAAAATCACTGACCATATTATTAAACCCAATGGCTCCTTATCGGCCGAAATTGATTTTTATGCGGTTGAGAGGTTTCTTTTCTGGTCGCCCTGGTTTTAAATTCAATTCAACAACCAGCATCAGGAAAACTTTAATAACTTCAATCATGTTGCGGAGCGTCACGGTATCCCGCGTCGGCTCATCCGCCTGCAAATAAATCGGAACCTCGGCGAACTCTACACCCTTTGCCAACAGTTTGACGTTTAATTCGGAAATAATGGAAAATCGGTTGGACGTAAGCTCAAGGCTCTTAACCTGCTCCGTCGGCCATATACCCGGACCGTTTAAATATCCGACTGAAGTGCCAAAAAATATGTTGTGTAGTATCTGATACGTCGCGGAAATTATTTGACGACCAATGGGTCGAGCCTCTTTGTTGATGGGAACCGTAAGTATTAGCTCCGCCACATCCTTAAAATGCAGCATCAGGCTCAGGGATTCTTTGCTGATATCATTGTCTCCCGGAACAACAATAAACTGAGGCATTTTAGCCTGATGTATGCCATCCACAATCGACCGGCCCAAGCCGCGATTTACCTTATGGAAGATCGGCTGTATTTTTGGGTCCTCCTGCGCCAACTGCTCCATAATATTTTTGGAGTAGTCAGTGCTGCCATCATCGATCGGAATAATTTCATAATTCTCAAGATCGTGTGTAGCCGCAACGGTTCTTATTGTTTCAACCGTGTCGTTGATTGCTTCGCCTTCATTAAACGCGGGAACAATGAAACTGATCATGAAAGCGCCAATCTTTTCTGCCAGAGGCGAAACCTAATTATTAGAAGGAGCGGCTTTCGTGGCCAACCACTGCATTACATAATGCATGACAACGAGTTGAGTGTCTTCAGATATCTGCATGTCGTCGATAGGGAAATGCATGGAGTGCGCCGCCAGTGATTTTGCTTTACCACCATCAAACCCCAAAATTGCATATGTTTCAAGGTCATGCTCGTTAGCGAAATCAAGAGCCCGCAGAATATTCGGTGAATTACCACTGCCCGACAGGACAAGCAGAACATCGCCAGGATTGGAATAGACGGCAAGCTGCTTTGCAAATATTTCCTCATAACCTTCGTCGTTTGCGAGGCAAGTGATGATAGAGCTATTAGCTGGCAAGGCGTGCGCCCGAAGGCCTTTTCCGGATTTTCTATCTATCCCATAAATCATGTCATTGGCAATATGGACTGCATTTCCGGCGCTGCCCCCGTTACCACACAAAAAAAACTGGCGACCATTCTCCCAGGCATTCAGCAGACTTTCGCACAGTTTATTGATGACTGTTTCATCTACTGCGGACAGCGCCTTGTTTAAGCGCTCGCTGTAGCTCGAAAAAGATAAGTTCATTTTTTCCACATTCATCTTAAGCAGCTCAGGCGCTTTTGGCCATATTTTCCATCCAACGCAAATTATACCAACGATCCTCATCACGAAGGTCACGGCGTTGATAGGAAGCGATCACTTCGGTAATGGCATCATCAACAGATTTCTCCGGTTTGAATCCAGCCGCTAGAATGCGATCAGAGTTAACCCGATAGGAGCGCGGATCATTTGAGGGAGTGACTTCAATTTCGCACGGGATCTTCGCCGCAATCCGCTCTGCGATCTCAACAATCTTCAAATTTTCAAACCCGGCATTGTAAACCCCTGTAACATTCGGATTATCTAGCAGAAAAATGTAAAGTCGAGCGATGTCGTCAATATGGATATTCGGGCGAACCTGCTGGCCACCAAATACAGTAATTTTACCGTTGGTAATTGCTTGCATGGTCAGCATATTGACGGACACATCCAACCGCATGCGCGGCGACACGCCACAAACAGTTGCCGGACGCACAATTTGTACACACATTTGATCTGCATAACTCAGCAGAACACGTTCCGCGACCATTTTTGTTTTATTGTATTCCGAAATTGGCAGCAGTTCCAAATCTTCCGTGACCTGCTCTTCTTCCTTAATGCCATAAACGCTTCCGGATGAAGCATAGATGAACCGTTTGATGCCCGCTCGAGCGGCATTGTCCGCAAGCTGCATCGTCGCCAACGCGCTAATTTCCCACGTCAGCTTTGGATCAAGATCCCCACATGGATCATTTGCAACAGAGGCCAGATGAATGATGGCGTCAATACCGTTGAGTAAGCTGGTATCAAAAAAGCGGACGTCGCCCTGAACAACCGTCAAATTCTCATGCTCGGGAAGGAATTGTCCAAACCACTGAATGTCGTAGGCAACCACTGTATGGCCTGTCTCAAGAAGTTTCGGAACCAACACAGAACCCTTGTACCCACAAGCCCCAGTTACAAGCAAACGCATGAGAAAATCCTAACCTTCCTGATAATATTATTTGAGCGCCGCAGCTGAAGAGCGGACGACCTTTGGCACCTACTTGTCAAAAGGCGCAAACTGTGTAACACAGGTTAAAATTATTATAAACAGTAATGTAAATCATCTTTTTCACGGAACAGAATTGGCGTGTTTTTTCAAGGTGATCACAGTAAAGAGAAAAGGTCAAAGGATTGACTTCTCCGAAGACAGTTTTTATTGCGGCAATTTCCAGCGATATTGGCCGAAAGCTAGCTGAATTATATCTCGCCGAGGGCTTCCGTATCGTCGGCACTTATCGTGAGGAAGCACATGTAACTCTCTTCAAAAATCACGATAAAATATTACTTCTAAAATGCGATTTGAACCAGCAAGATGATCTCGCCAAAGTTCCAGCCTTTATGGCAGAAAACAATATCGAGTGGGACCATTTTATTTCTGCGGTTGGCCTCCTTAGTCCTATTGGTAAATTCACCGACTTACCGGCAGGAAACTGGAAAGCGTCCGTCACCGTAAATTCGCTGCAGCAGCTCGAATTGTTCCATTCAATATACCCCTTCAAGCGCAATGGAACGACGGGCAAGGCTGCGTTCCTTGTGGGTGGCGCCATAAATCGTCCCTTTGCCAACTATTCAGCTTATTCTCTCGGCAAAATCATGCTGGTTAAATTTTGCGAACTTATCAGTGACGAAACGCCGGACCTGCATTGCGTGGCAATTGGAACAGGCTGGGTCGCCAGCAAAATCCATCAGCAGACTTTGGACGCAGGGCAGTCCGCAGGCGACAATCTAACGTCCACTAAAGAATTTGTTTCTTCCGGGGAACAGGGTACAAGAATTGAAGATATATTTTCCCTGATCAATTGGTGTTTCGACAGACCGGAAACTGCAGGTAGGAACTTTTCCGTCGTGCATGATGATTGGCGGGATGGTGGCGATAAGCTGTATTTTTCACTTGCCCATGATGAAGATAAGTTCAGGCTGCGGCGACATGGCAACCAGCATAAAAACAGCGAAACTAGAGAAGCGAAACCCAATTCATGAAACTGTCGTCCTATGTAATTAGCTTTTTAGCCGAAAAGGGTGTCGACCGGGTTTTCGGTATGTCAGGTGGGGCTGCAGTTCATTTGCTCGACTCTGTCTCAAAATATGATGGAATTGAATTTATTTGTTCCCAGCATGAACAGAGCGCGGCAATTTCCGCAGATGGATATGCGCGAACAACAGGTCGACTTGGCGTTGCCATTACTACAAGTGGTCCGGGTGCAACTAACTTGCTGACCGGAACATGCTGCTCCTTCTACGATAGCGTGCCAACATTGATGCTAACGGGACAGGTTGCTTCACATCGGCTGAAAGGTGATTTGGATATCCGCCAACGCGGATTTCAGGAAACCGATGTTGTTTCCATTTTCGATAGTGTCACAAAATATGCTGCCCGTCTCGAGAAGCCGGAAGATGTCCGATACTGCCTCGAAAAAGCGTATCATTTGGCTTTTGAAGGACGCCCGGGGACTGTATTGGTGGACATTCCGGATGATTTTCAACGAGCCGAGATCGACCCTGATACACTTCGAGGATTTACAGCGGAAACAAAACAAAAGGATGTGCTGGCTCCCAAGATTGCGGCTGTGGCAGAGGCTCTTTTTGCCGCCAAGCGTCCAGCAGTAGTTCTCGGAGGCGGGCTCAAGACTCCGGACTGCGGTTTTGATATTCCCTCCCTTGTTACTGCTCTCGGGGCTCCGGTTGTCACAAGCTGGGCGGCGGTGGACCTCCTGCCTCATGATCATGCGCTAAATATGGGAAGTTTCGGCGTCTATGCGCCGCGTATGGGAAATTATGTAGTTCAAAATGCCGATTTTCTGCTTTGCCTCGGCACGCGACTGTCCCAGAATCTCACCGGAGGCATTTTATCTTCCTTTGCCCGAGAAGCAGAAATCGCCATGATCGATATCAGTTCCGGTGAAATGGAAAAATTTGATGGCTTTGGTATTGAGGTGACGCATCGTATTGAATCCCGGCTGGAAGACGCCCTTCCCCTGCTAAAGGACCAAGCGGATACCGTTGTCAGGCAAGGCAATAAAGAATGGCAAGCAACTATTGAAAAATGGAAACACCATTTCGGTCAGGAAAATTTTGATCCTGATGATCAGGAAGGGTGCATTAACGCCTATTCGTTTATTGAGCAACTGTCGCAGTTCGTACCTGCCGGAGAGACAATTTTAGCTGACACAGGTGGCAATCTAACCTGGACATGCAATGCCTTTCGTTTCAAGCCAGAACAACGCTTGCATTCCGCCTGGAACAATACGCCTATGGGATACTCTCTGCCGGCGGCTATTGGCGCTGCAGCTGCCGAACCTGAAAAGAACTTCACCTGCCTGATCGGTGACGGCGGGCTAATGATCTGCCTGCCAGAGCTGGCGACTGTTGTGAAGCATAATATGAAAATCAAAATATTCCTGTTTAACAATCACGGACATGGCATCCAGAAACAAACATTGGAAACGTGGCTGGATGCCAATTATGTCGGCGTACATGAACCTTCTGGATTGGCGTTTACGGACTTCCCGTCGGTTGCCGTATCCATGGGACTAAAAACTTTCACTTTGGACAATAAAGATCGGCTGCAGGACGACCTGGAAGAAGTTTTCGCTGTAGAAGGCCCGGTTTTTGTTAATGTGGAAATTAATCCCGGTCAACGGCTTTTCCCTGTCCTTAAGTTTGGCGCCGCCCTTGAAAATCAGCTTCCAGCACTTGAGGCGGAATTTATTGAAGAACAGATGGTCATTCCACCTTTTTCCATGTAGGTAGATGGCAAATAGTCTGCCCTCGTCTAAAGATCAGGTAATTTTCCGATGAATCTCTCTGAATACAATTTATTTGAAGCCCTACAGGCAACACGAACTCACCATGCTCGAGATACGGCGTTATACAAGCTTTTGGAAAGCTGTTGCCTGGATTTCATTCATAATTCTGATTTCAAATCGGAGAAAGAAAATGCTGTGCCATTCGGCCCTTTCGGCTCTTTGACCATGCCGTTTCAAAAGATGGGAGCTATAAATTCACTGGATCTATTTGGATTGGATGAATTAATATTGTTCAGCTTTTATCTGGCCAACAAAAAGCGCATTAAAAAAGCCGTCGATATCGGGGCGAATTTAGGTTTGCATTCCATACTCATGGCGAAATTGGGAATTTCCGTCACCAGTTACGAACCGGACGACAATCATTTCGACTGGCTCAATTCTCGTCTAGAGATAAATGAGGTCCTGGATAAAGTCACGCCCGTAAAGGCCGCCGTTTCAGGCGAGAACGGCATGGCTGAATTCATCAGAGTAGAAGGAAATACCACCGGAAGTCATCTGGCAGGAGCCAAAAGTGACCCCTATGGTGAGCTTACCAAATATATGGTGGAAGTTAAGGCAGCGGAAGACGTATTCTTCGACGCAGACTTTGCAAAGATTGATGCAGAGGGCCACGAGACCGTTATTTTAAAGGCAATCCCGACGCCGTACTGGAAAAAGCTGGAGGCCGTCGTCGAAGTTGGCACAGCAGAGAATGCTGATCAGATTTATGACTTCTTCAACGGTTTGAGTATTAACCTTTTTTCCCAGAAAACCGGCTGGAAAAAGGTAACTTGCCTGGACGATGTTCCTACTTCCTACAAGGAAGGCAGCCTTTTTATCACCGGTCATTCTGAAATGCGCTGGGGGAAAGAAACTATCTGACCTCGAACTGGCTCCTCTTCCCTAACATGGAGCGTTTTAGACTTGTAAAGAAATGCGCAGCGGTTCTGAGCTTTGCTGATCGCAAATACCATCGGTCTTTTTCCCGAACCACTGCCCCACCTTGGGTCAACCTGTTCAAGCGCAGCCGAATTAGCTTGTCATCGCTGTAGATTGTCTTGAGTTGCTCAAGCGGAAGTGTGCCACCATTTTCACTAATTTCCAGCAACATACGTATCCGAAGGGAGGATTCAACGGCTTGCGCAACGTTGAGGTAAATAAACCACCACATCAGGCCAAACCCAAGTGCCACCAAAATATGAAAGATATCCGTAGCCTCCGAAACAAATATAACGACAAGCGGCAAACCCAGAAGCGTCGACAATAAACTGACGACATATCCCGTTATTCGGCTACCGGAAAATCGGGCTATCGCTAAATCGAAAAGAACACTGACAGCAAGCACTAATATTATTATTAGGAAGAAACCAACCATTTCAGCCCGTTTCCCGATCAACACGAATAATCTGCCGGTATATAGATATCACCGTCGTAAAAAATTTTGACCGCGCTGTCAGTGCCGCCAAGCCATTATCAAGGATGACATCGCCCGTAGCATCCAAAGCTTCAAGCCGCGAACTGACAAACGGATGCGTATTGATAAAGGCTTCAAGTTGCGGCTCCGAAAGGCCATCGGGCTCTGACTTCATGAGCGCCTTGACGATGGCTAGCGTTGGTGAATCGTTTACGACGCCAATTAAAACCAGACAATAAACCACAATAAAACTCTCCATAAAGAGAGCTGCCACGATCAATATCTGAGGAAAATTGTCATGGCTTACTATATTCAGAATGAAAAGGAGTACGATTAAGGCGAAATTCAACGTGAGAAATGCTGATAGATAAATCTGGCGCCCCAGGGTTAAACGGGCAACGAAAATATGCAGGATCACACCAAGGGGAAGAGCGAAGAGTAATAAATAGAAGGCAGTTTCGTACATTCTTCAGCCCTCATTTTTTTGCAGAGGCTCATTCTGCATCCGTGTAGCGTTAATAGCATCCCGATAAAACAAAAAGGGGATCAAGCCAAAGACGGCTGTTAATAACGTCAGCGTCCGCATTAGCAGGAAGATGGAACTGTAGGCTGTTTCCGTTGGTACCGGTTCCAACAAATGTGCAACCTGTCCAAATGCCGCCTCCCCTATACCCAATCCGCCCGGGGACAAGGGTATGGCATTTGCAAATAAACCAGCGACACCTGATACGATGTACCCAATCCATGACAAGCTGGTAATTTCCATGGCGCCGCCCAGCAAATACAAGGCTTCCAGCACCAAAATATATTGAAATACCGAAAGGGAAATGGCGACGATCAAGTCACGCTTCCGATGATTATAACCTTCAAAACATTCAACCACGGTATCAAAAATGCGCAAAAGTATTTTCGCAACCGCATTTGGGAATACCCGAATAATCGCTCGAAACAGGGATTGAAACCTGACGACAAAAACCGGCGCGGCAAATCCGATGGCCAGACAGGAAACAACAATAATACCGATCCAGAACTGAAATTGATTGGGAATAAGTGCCAAAACGGCGAAGGCAATAATCAGCAATCCGACAAGCCCAGTTAATCTATCGACCAGACTGCTCATCATGATTTCGCCAAGTTTGTCCCTGTGCTGTCGGTAAACCAATCCACCGCGTATAAAATCTCCGCCATAAGCTCCGGGAAGAAATACGTTAAAAAACTGGCCGATAAAAGTATAATTCAGGGAGCGAATAAACGTAATCTGGACCTGCAAGGATCCCATGAGTATTTGCCATCGAAGGGCGCCGATAAAAACGGTAAAGAGCAGGCAGGAAAAAGCAATCGCGACGGTAACTAGTGAGGAAGAAGCTTTTCCCAGAAGCTGAAAATCGATGAAATTATAGTGAAACAGAGCAACAAGACACCCAATTCCAATACATATTTTCAATATCGTAAAAATCAATAATCATCCCCGGCTAAAGTTAATTTTACGCGTCGACAACAGTTTAGAAAGGACCCGTAAACCAATTCCCCGGCACATCATGCGGACCCCGCAGCTTTAATATGGGCTCAACTGAAATATCTTTACCCAACATACTACCCACCCGTTCTGCAATATGTTCAGCCCTTATGTGATAGTCCTTCGTCAGAGCGGGACTGGTCGATTCCGAGTAATCCGGCGCTGTTAATCTCACTGGAGGTGCCGTAAGATCTGCCCAGCATCGTTCGGTGATCCGCGCGACAACCTCACCGGCAAATCCATTCGTTTTAAATCCGGTGTCCAACATCATCAATTTTCCTGTCTTCTTCACCGATGCCTCTATTTTTCCCCAATCAATGGGCGACACGGTTCTCAAATCAATCAAGTCGCAGGAAATCCCCTGGTCTTGCAGAACGTCAACAGCATGCAGGGCTTCAATGGTCATGTAGGAGACGGAAACGATGGTTACAGCATCCCCGCTCCGCAACAGATTCGCCTCTCCCAGCGGAATTAACTTGCCTGTTTCCGGCTCATCGGTTTGGGCATTGTGCAGCCACCGGTGTTCGAGAAAAATCACCGGATTAGGGTCGAATATGCTGGACAGAAGCAAACCTTTTGCATCCGAGGCAAGAGCAGGCATCACTACTTTTAATCCAGGAATATGGGCGAACCAGGATTGCAGATTTTGCGAATGTGTAGGCCCCTGCCCCCAACCTCGGCCGAGGATCATACGAACCGTAATTGGTACATTACGCTGCCCACCAAACATGAAATGCCATTTCGCGGCGTTATTCACCAGTTGATCCATGGAGAGTAATGCAAAATCAAGCCGCTGATGGGTAAGCACTGGCTTGAAACCTCCAAGTGCCGCTCCTATGGCGATACCGGTCATGGCATTTTCCGCGGTGGGCATATCAAAAACCCGTTTTTCTCCATATTTTTCCTGAAGATCAAGCGTGGTCCCGAACACCCCTTTGGGATCTGGAACGCCAAGGCCGAAAACCAGAACGCTCGGATCATTTTCTAACGCCTGATCAAGTCCTGATCGAATTTCACTGGCAAAGTTTCTCATTTCAGGAAAATGCCCTCTTCGGCTGCGGTTGCAAAAACATGCATCGACGCTTCTTCAAGGCTCGGAAAA
The DNA here is from genome assembly GCF_023746535.1 of Sneathiella marina. GTDB lineage: Bacteria > Pseudomonadota > Alphaproteobacteria > Sneathiellales > Sneathiellaceae > Sneathiella > Sneathiella marina. The sequence continues at coordinate 2,915,374 of NZ_CP098747.1, forward strand.
TCGGATGCCCGCGCAAATTCAAAAGCAGCCGCGACTTCTGTATCAATTTCCGACTGCACCGCATCAATATCCGCCTCCGTAAACAAAGCAGAAGTGATCGCTTGTTGTTCAAAATTTGCTATGGGGTCGCGGCCATTCCACTCTTCAATAAACTGATCCGGGCGATAGCCGAGGTCGTCATCATAATTCGGGCCGCAATGTTCCCGCCATCTAAATGTTTCAAACTCCAAAAAGGCCGGACCCTTTCCGGATCGTATATGATTGACAGCCTTTGACATTTTCTGATGAACTGAAACGACGTCATTGCCATCTCCTTCATCTGTATAAACGCCGAATCCCGCTACTTTTTCATGGATTTTTTTGACAGCGGATTGACGGACGGATAACGGGGAATAGACAGAATAAAAGTTATTCTCACAGACGAATAAAACCGGTAGATTTTTAAGGGCCGCAAAACTCAGGGATTCAAAGAAAACACCGGTTTCGACAACGGCGTCCCCAAGGAATACACACGTAATATCATCACTACCCTTAAGCATTAGACTATAAGCCAGCCCCACACCGACAGGCACCGTGCCGCCTACAATTGCAGTAGATCCCATAAAGCCGGCTTTTTCATCAATCAAATGCATCGAGCCGCCCTTACCCCGGGCACAGCCCGTAACGCGCCCATATATCTCCGCAATCATGGCATTTAAATCGCCACCTTTCGCAAGATAATGAGCGTGAGCCCGGTGGCCGCTAACCGCCAGGTCTGTATTTCGCAAAATGGTTCCAATGGCCGCAGACACCGCTTCCTGACCTGAAGAAAGATGGGTTGGACAACGCATTTCCTGTTCTGAATAACGAGTTGCGATATGCTCCTCCACGCTACGAATTCGCCGCATACCGCGCGACAGGTCGAGTGCAAACTCAGATGTTATGGAATAAACCAATAATAGTCCCCCGTATAACCTACTTCCTTAAAGAAGCTTACCCACTCTTCGACATGAAGGATTGTCTTGGCAGTCAAGTTCCACGCCTGCATTCTTTCATATTCCTCGTCGGTCCGATAGGCATCAACTGTTATAAAGGATTGCCCTCGAGATACACGCTCTATTTCCTGCAAAGCTTTTCCACAAGCGGATTGTTCCAGATTGTGGACCGTATTAACGGATATGACGACATCAAAGCTGTCGTCATCAAAAGGAAGATCCTGAGCATCGGCAACCGAAACATAGTCACGGACTGTCTCCATTGAGTTGGCAATCGCATAGTCTGAAATATCAATCCCTCGGACGGTAATTCCGGGAACAAGTTCCCGAAGATCATGCAACATAAATCCTTTGGCGCTTCCGACATCCAGAAGGCTTGTGTTTGATGTTAGACCGAAATGACTTTGAAAAGTCGGAATTACCGGTTGCCAAAATCTTGGAAAATATGAAAATCCGCCATACCCATGTCGGCGGTCACCATCGAAAAAATCCTCTCCGAACTGACGGGCAACGGCGCGGTCTTCTTCAGTCTTTTCATTTCCTCGCTGCGTCAGATCACGTTTGGTTTTCGGATAATTGACGAGCAGATCGATTTCCTGTCCCATTTCTCTCTCTATCGGTATCGTTTGAAATTAAAAATTATGGCTTGTGAATGTAAGATTGTGGTTGTGTCTGCAAATCGTCTAGATTGGACTTTACCCAGTCAATTGTTTGATCGATACCCTGGTCAAGCGAAATACTGTCAGACCAGTCCAAAGTTTCCCGCAACTTGGTATCGTTGAGACTATAAGTCTGATCCTTCCCCTGGCGCTCACCGACGACTTCGATCAGATCGTCTGGATCCAGCCCCATGCACCCGCTGATTTTTTCCACAAGATTACGGATACTGATCAATTTTGGTGTCGAAATATGATAACAATCGCCCACAGTTCCATTGAGAGCAATTTTCACAGTGGCGGCCGAAACATCTTCGATATGGATGAAGGATCGCTCTGAATGGCCGCCCCCATGTAACTGCAATTTCTGACCGGTCAGCCCGTAAAGAATTGTTCGGGGGATAATACGGTAAAGTTGCTGCCCGGGACCATACACATTAGCTGCTCGGGTAAATACAACAGGGAAATCATAGGCCCTGAAATAACTCATAAGGCTCATATCACCAGCCGCCCGGGACACCGCGTAGGGAGTGCTGGGGTTAAACGGATGATTTTCATCAACGAAACCTGAGGTATTCCCGTAAACCTCCGGCGTGGATATATGGATATATTTTTCCAGAAAGGGAAGTTTGCGAAGTTCTTCATGGAGAAGTACCGTCGACAGCGTGTTTGTCTGGAACCAGTCTCCTGGATTATCCCAGCTTTCCCCGACCATGCTTTGTGAGGCGAAATTGACTATGTAATCAATCTTTTCACTGACAATAAGATCAATGATTTTTTTTAAGTCGTCATTGATATCCAGCTGATGAAAGGAAAACTGCTCCTGATTGCTTCCCCACTTGTAAGGTAGAAACGCATCATGTGGCTCCGAAGATCGGCTACCTCCAAAGACTTCATATCCTGCCTGCAGGAGATGCGCGCAAAAACTGGCGCCGGAAAAGGAATTACTCCCGAGAACTAAAAACTTTTTCGACATATTCATTCCGTTCAGCAACAGCTAGCGCGACTTTTAATATTCTTACAGGCCATCCAATACAATGTCGACGCCTCAGCGTCTATCCCTTATGAGAATTATGACCGCATGAGGCTCTCAATTGCACGAGATGAAAGCCCTGCTTGGCCCAGCTTAAGTAGAAAATCATGAGATAATTCCTGCCTGCTCTTGTCTGGGCGCCAATAGCTCCCGACTTCCTCCAATAGTGTCATTCCCATCTCGCAAGCCACAATTTCCTCCTGCGCGTCTCCAATAGCAACGACGGTACCAATATCCCGGTGATAATGCTGATTGTGAAAACTGTTCATGCGCCCGACAAAATTCGGTAAAATTTCTGTACTAAAATCGGTTATATGCTCGCCTGCATCCAGGATCTTGAACACCTCATTCACGTCCATTAAATAAACAGCGCCGTTTGCCAATGTGCCTACAAAATCCTGTGGCTTTTCAACAAACTCAATGACGCACCCCTCCTCATTCAAGGTGACTATCCCACAACTTTTCGGATCGTCCGTATCGAACGTCATCATTGTCATCGCGCAAGGAGCCGGTCTTGTTTCAAAAGCTTCGTAAAACTGTTGCACGTCAAAGATTGTCAGATTATCAGCATGGGCCATCAAAAGCTCGTTGCTCGAAAACTCCTCCCGAAAATGACCAAGTGTACCGGCTGTTCCCAATAATGCAGGCTCATCCAGAAATTTGACGATATCCGTGTAGGGGCTGGATAATACATATTCACGGACAAGCGGTGACAAATAGTGAAGATTAATGAAAACCCGGTCTACACCGCCCTGTCTCAGCATTTCCAACCAGAGACCGAGAAGTGGACGACCATGAATTGGCATCAGGCATTTTGGAAGGACTGTGGTTAGGGGCTGAAGTCGTGTCCCCAATCCGGCCGCAAGCAATAACGCCTCCATAACGCGTCTCCTACCAGATATCCAGCTCATGACGAATACTATCGACACTGAGGGGGCGATTTCCAACGGTTGCTACCTGGCAGCCCGAAGCCACGGAACCGATATAGGCAGCTTCCCAGATTGTGGCGCCCGCAGCAAGCGCAAGGGAAGCCGTTACCAGCATTGCATCTCCCGCACCGGCAGGATCTTTTGGCGCATCACAAAAGGCAGGAAGCCGGTCCGTCATCCATTCGCTCTTACCAGGATGCAAGGTCTGGATCAAAGTGCCTTCAGCCCCGAGCGTGAGAAGAATATGAGACGGGTTACATTTTCTTGCCAGTTTTTCCGCGACACCCACAAGCCCGATATCATGATCCTGAATAGCCAGGCGCGCTTCAATTTCAGTTGGCTTTAGCAATAACATATCGTGAAAGCGGGAGATATTACCGATCTGTGACGAAGACTGGCTATCGGCAACCATTAAAATGCCTTTCTCCTGGCAGAGAGAAATCATCCTGTCCACCAGCGACTGCGGCAAAACGCCGTAATTAAAGTCCGAGAATATGACAAGATTAAGCCTATCAGTCTGCTCCTTGAAAAGTTCAAAGATTTCATCCTGAAGTGTTTCATCAATGGCATGCTGCTTCAGCTTCGAGACCCTAAGGAGGGTTTTGCCGGATGATCTGAATCGTTGTTTCAACGTTGTCGGCCTGCTTGCATCTCTTGCGATTTTGGCATTGACCCCGTATTCTTCAAATTTCCCAATGCTATCCGTCGCCTCCTGGTCATCCCCACAAACCGTCAAGTAGGTAGTGTTCGCGCCGAGACCGCTAGCGTGACTGGCAACGATACCAGCCCCACCGATAAATTTTTGCTCCAGAACCGGTGTGACGACAACCGTAGGGTCTTCTCGAGACAGTCCCAGCACATCGCAAGTAATATATTCGTCGACGATCAGGTCTCCGACTACCAGCACATTCATCTCGTAAAATCGGTCCAGAATGTCGGTGAAATTTTCAGAACTGATTTGATGCCTGTTAAGATAGTTGTGCGATGTGTTCAAATTGAACAGAGATTTATTGGGATCGCTTTCCGCCCGAATAAGATCAATAGAGGAAAAGACGGCGTCACCTGAACTGAACAGAAGTTTTCCGCCATATTTCGAGAGAGCTTCAGTTTCTGGATTATGAAGATCCTGATGCTCTTTACCCTTGATAACAAGTTCAGGGCGGATCAAATCAATTGCTGAAGGCAAGTCTTCGTCCAATAAAAAGGCATAGTCTACGTAGCTAATGGCGACGATATTCTCTAACCTCAACTCGGCGGGAACCAGAACTCCAGGCCTTCGGTCTGTATTTACGGTAACGACCAGATAGTCACAGCAATCCGCCGCAAATTTTAACAAGCGCAAATGCCCGGGATGGACAACATTAAAATTCCCGCTCACCATGCCGATTTTAAAGGATTCGTCCTTATCACTGCGTAGCGCTTCGATCCGAGCTGCATGTTCCGTCAAGGTCATCAATTATTTTCCATTAAGTGCAGGATTTATTTCAATTAAAGGTCGCATTACCACACCGGCTTCCAGATCATCAAGAGCCTCGTTAATGGATTCGAGATCATATCTTTTCGTAATCATACTTTCCAAAGGTAAAGTATTCTGAACGGACATCTTGTAGAATTTTAACAGGTCTTCGTCTGGCTTAGTATCCCCGCCCCAGCTGCCCTTGATGTTTTTTCCGTTTACCAACTCAAACGGGTCAAGCGAAATCATCTGACCGGCTTCAGGATGAGAAGCAAAGACACACTGGCCGCCCTTACGCCTTGTTGCCTCAAAGGCAAGTTCGATAGTTGATGTTCGCCCAGCCGCATCAATACAAAAATCGGCACCTTGCCCATTTGTTAAGGCCAAAATCTGCTCAACTACATCATTTCGAGACCCGTCGATTACATGTGAAGCGCCCAGCGCCGTTGCGACTTTCAGCTTTTCTGACCGAACGTCGACAGCAATTAGTTTTTGGGGGTTACGGCATTTTGCGTACATGAGCGATATAGCACCAATTCCCCCAACTCCGATAATGACGACAGAATGGTGAGACTCGATTTCAATCTCATTTAGCACCATCCCCGCTCCAGTTGGAACCGCACAACCAAACAGAACACCAAGATCCATAGGCAGTCCAACAGGCAGCTTAGTCAGTCGGTTTTCGGATACAATTGTTCGTTCGCTAAATGTCGTAATTCCGCCTGAATTTATTGCTGTGCCATTCCAATCATAGATAGCCCCCGGCACATCCATGCCGTCGCCTTTTATCCAGCCGAGGATGACCTTGTCCCCCGGCATAACCTTACTAACATTATCTCCAACCGCCCTGACAACACCTGTTGCCTCGTGACCAAGCATATGAGGTAGGAACCTGTCTTCACCTCGCCTCCCACGAACCTCCATAAGCTGGCTATGGCAAACACCACTATATGCTATCTCAACCTCAACCTGCCCGGGAAGAAGTCGGGGTAATTTGATGTTATCAAGAATGCAGAGAGGCTTATTGATTTTGAAAAGAACAGCTGCTTTCATTCCGGTAATCACTTATCCTTGGCGTCATATGGTTCACGAGATCTAAATAAAAATGGCGCAACAACATAGCAGCAAGATCCACCATGTTAATGCAAAAAAATATAAGCCGAGGTTATTATTTATAGACGGGGTTCGTTTGGCAAATATAATAATTTCTTGGATTTTCGTGAAATCGATGGACGGGCTGAATAAGTTGGCTAATCATATCTGTGCCCCGAATCTGGCACAATTACCCACAAAAACAGCTATAACCCCTGAGTATCAATGATATTCAATTCCTTAAAACTCCTTATTCTCTTTATTGTTGAGGCACCTCACCTATCCTGACCAATCAGTTTCATATGATTTGTAATCCTCGGGTCCTGAGTTCTACTCTTAGTGGCACCTCCACATAAGCCCTTGAAGAAATTTTGTTTTCGAGGGCTTATCTGTTTCTGGGCGACTATAACTTGCAAGACAATTGTGAGAGGAAACGCGCGCTTCCTTGATGACGATTATGTAGATCTGGATATCCGGTAGAAGTCCGTCCTATAGAAACGGCCACCCTTCAATCTTCACCACCCTAGCCTTTGTCGTGTATATTGTGTAAATCAGTGATTGGATCTCTTAAAATCTACATGAGGAAGAAGTCCCCGACAGACAGTTTTTCAGCAAATGGAAAACTACTTCTGACTCGAAATACATAAACCTGCCGCTTAAAGAAGTAAGGAAAAGAAAATGCTAAAAGAAGTCGTAATTTGTGAACCAGTTCGCACACCGGTTGGTCGTTTTGGCGGCCAATTCAAGGATCTACAAGCGCATGAGCTTGGGCGCATAGCCATCAACGGTTTGCTTTCTCGTTGCGAAGGATTGGCTGAACGTGTCGAGGATGTAATCTTTGCCCAGTGTTATCCGTCGATGGATGCTCCGGCGGTTGGTCGCGTGGTAGGTCTTGATGCCGGGCTGCCAATCGGGATAGGTGGTTATCAGCTGGACCGTCGTTGCGGTTCCGGCCTTCAGGCTATCATCAACTCGGTTATGCAGGTTGCAACCGGTGGATCATCTTTGGTGATAGCTGGTGGCGCTGAATCCATGTCCAACGCCCCGTTTTATTCAACTTCAGGAAGATGGGGGGTCAAGGGGACATCGCTGGAATTTCATGATGCACTGGCACGTGGCCGTGTCACAGCAGGTGGCATTAATTTTCCTGTTACCGGCGGCATGCTGGAAACAGCAGAAAATTTGCGCCGCAGTCACAATGTTCCGCGAGAGGAGCAAGATCGCTTTGCAGTAGAATCCCATCGCCGAGCGGTGGCCGCACAGGAAGCCGGACGTTTTGACGATGAGATTATTCCGGTGACTGTTTCCTCCCGTAAAGGCGACACTGTCTATGCCAAAGATGAACATCCCCGCCCGGAAGCAACGGTTGAAGGATTGGCCAAGCTTCGTCCCATTCTCGGAAAGAGTGACCCTGACTCGACCGTCACGGCTGGAAATGCAAGCGGACAGAATGACGGCGCCTCAGCCTGCGTCGTCACAACACGCGCACTTGCCGATGAATTAGGCCTGAAACCTTATGGACGCATGGTAAGTTGGAGTGTCGCTGGAGTTGGACCTGAAATAATGGGTATTGGGCCAGTGCCGGCAACCATTAAAGCGCTTGAGCGGGCGGAGCTCAATCTGAAGGATATTGATCTTATTGAATTAAACGAGGCGTTTGCAGCGCAAGTTTTAGCCTGTACACGTGACTGGAATTTAACGGAATCTGATTTCGAACGGATGAACGTTAATGGTTCCGGAATTTCTCTTGGTCACCCGGTTGGGGCGACAGGAGGGCGTATTCTTGCCACTTTGCTTCGGGAAATGGATCGACGCAATGTGAAATACGGACTGGAAACCATGTGTATTGGTGGCGGTCAGGGTTTGGCCGCGATTTTTGAACGGGCCTGACAAAAAGCAACCTATCGTCTTCGATCCGACAGGTCGCTATTTTCCTCTGACAGCGGCCTGTCGGACGTTCATGTGATACCATCTCATACTGCACAAATTATATAATATTTTGCTGCTGCTCGCAGGTGTAGGCTATAGTCTTTTCCGGGGATTAAACTCGAAATAGAAATGTAGACTCAAATTGGATATTATTGTTTTAGGTGCCGCTGCAGGCGGCGGTTTTCCACAATGGAACTGTAACTGTTCCGTCTGTGCAATGGCCCGTCAATTTCCCGACAAAGCCGTACCCAGAACCCAGTCTTCCCTTGCGATCAATATTGATGGTACTGGACAAAAATGGGTACTGCTCAATGCCTCTCCAGATTTGAGGCAGCAAATAAACGAAAACAGACAGCTTTGGCCTGACACGACAAGCAGCCGAGGAACAGGCATCGCAGGTACGATTTTAACGAACGGTGATGTGGATCATATTTGCGGATTGGTAAATTTGCGCGAAAGTCAGAAATTAAACCTATACGCTACACAGCGAATACTGACAGCATTGTCCAATAATACGGTATTTGATGTATTGAATCCGAAATTTGTCGAGCGTCACAAGATCATGCTGGATGAAGCCTTCATGCCACTTGACCCCGATGGGGGCGAAACAAATATTTCCATTCTTCCCTTTGCAGTACCTGGTAAAGTCGCGCTCTATCTAGAAGATGAAAAGTCAGGTGATAATTTTGGAAGTCGGCCTGAAGATACAATTGGACTTGAAATACGATCTCTGTCAACAAATCGAAAGTTCTTTTATGTTCCAGGCTGCGCCGCGATGACACCAGACCTTGCCAATCGTCTACGAGATGCCGAACTTGTGTTCTTTGACGGCACTCTTTGGCGAGATGAGGAAATGATAGACGCTGGTGTCGGCATAAAAACTGGAAAACGTATGGGCCATATGAGTATGTCTGGCTCGGAAGGGTCGCTGGCCGCCTTTGCCAATCTGAACATAAAGAGAAAAATATTTGTTCATATCAACAACACCAACCCGGTTCTGATTGAAAATTCGGACGAGAGACGAGAAGCCGAAACTGCAGGCTGGGAAATTAGTTTCGACGGAATGGAAATAAAAATATGAGTGGAGCATCGGCGGCGACAACTAAAATTACTGAAGCGTTGAGCGCCGACGACCTGGAAGCACGTCTGTACGAAATTGGGGCGGAGCGTTATCATAATTTACACCCTTTTCACGAACTCCTGCATACAGGTGCTTTAAGTCGCGGACAGGTGCAAGCCTGGGCCCTCAACCGATATTGCTATCAGGCCGCCATCCCGATGAAAGATGCCTCCCTCATGGGTCGTATTGAGGATCGAGAATTACGGAAACAATGGCTGCACCGCGTGACTGACCATGACGGATACGATGAGGACGAGGGCGGTATTATGCGTTGGCTTATTTTGACGGATGGGCTCGGTCTTGATCGGGAGTATGTCATTTCTCGCGAAGGCGCCCTGCCTGCTGTCCGTTTTGCTGTTGAGGCCTATATACGATACGTTCGCGAACAGCCATTGCTACAGGCGATTGCCTCTTCCCTGACTGAATTATTCGCACCGAAAATCCATCGCGACCGGATTGCAGGCATGCTCAAAAATTATGATTTCATCGATGATAAACTAATGAGTTATGGAACGCGGCGCCTCAATCAGGCACCTGTTGACGCGGAATTCGCTTTGAAATATGTACGACAAAATGCTGTACGGGCAGATCAGCAACAGCAAGTCGTCGACGCCCTGCTTTTCAAATTAAACGTACTTTGGATCCAGCTTGATGCCCTCCATCTGGCCTATGTCGAACCCAAATTGATCCCTCCCGGAGCATTCCAGCCCGAGGAGTAGCCCAAAAGGACAAATACTAAATAATGCTTATTCGCAGTTCCGAAGGAAAAACAAGATTTCAACAGAGCTAATATCATTGTTGATTAATGTAAGATTTGCGCTTAGGGTTGAGACACCATAGTAAAATAAAAGATTTGGGAGATAAAAATGAGCTGGAATAAACCCAAAATTGTTGAGATTGCCGTTGGCATGGAAATCAATTGTTACGCTTGCGCTGAAGACTAATAAAACATTAGTGGAGACCGCGACTGATAGTGCGCGCTAGAAACAAGGTTTCTGGCGGGTTTTTCCTGTGAGGTGATCAGATTGAATTCTGCCGATATTACCAATGACAGTTGCCCGAAACTCGCGGCAGGTGTCCGGCTGAAATTCGATGATACAAGAAAAAGCTGGATGATACTCGCTCCCGAGCGGGTATTTATGCTGGACGAAATTGCCGGAGAGATTTTATTGGGATGCGACGGCAAAAACTTTTCCGAGCTCATTGATTTTCTGCTTATCAAGTTTGACGCACCGAGACCTGAGATCGAAGAGGACGTCAAGGAGGTTCTTGCCAATCTTGTTGTCAAAGGGGTGCTCGACATATGATCAAGATTGATCCACCGCTCGCTCTATTGGCAGAACTGACCCATCGTTGCCCACTCAGCTGCCCATATTGCTCAAACCCCTTGGAAATGGATGCAAGAGCGGCCGAACTGGATACAGAATCCTGGTGTCGTGTCCTGACAGAAGCGAAAGAAATTGGGGCATTGCAAGTACATTTTTCAGGTGGTGAGCCTACCTTACGACCAGATCTGGTTGACCTAATCGAACATGCAGACAAAATCGGTCTCTATTGTAATTTGATTACTGCCGCTGTGTCTTTGACCGAAAAACGGCTGGATAGTTTAAAAAACGCTGGTCTGGCGCATGTTCAGATAAGCTTTCAGGGAACGGACACAGTAATTGCGGATCGGATCGCTGGATATGAGGGAGCGTTTGAACGCAAAACAAAAGCTGCCGCACGCGTTATCAATGCGGGTCTCGCCCTAACGCTAAACGCTGTGATAAATAGACATAATGTTGAGCAACTTCCGAATTTTTTTAAAATGGCGGCTCTTATGAAAGCCCGACGTCTGGAAGTAGCGCATGTTCAGTATTATGGTTGGGCTCTGAAAAACCGGGCAGCGCTTTTACCCAGCAAAACGCAGGTTGAGCGGACAACACAGCTGGTTGAAGAGGCACGCCGAAAATATGAGGGTACCATGGTGATCGATTATGTTGTTCCCGATTACTATGCTCGACGACCGAAAAGCTGCATGAACGGATGGGCCCGACGATTTTTCAATATTACACCAGCTGGGAAAGTGTTGCCTTGTCACGCGGCGGAAACCATACCGCATTTGTCATTTCCAACAGTCCATGACGGCTCTCTATCTGACATATGGCATAATGATCCTGCATTTAATGCTTATCGTGGTACAGACTGGATGCCGGAAACCTGCCAGAAATGCGATAACCGGGAAATTGACTGGGGCGGCTGTCGCTGTCAGGCAATGGCATTAACAGGTGACGCCGCGAATATGGATCCGGTTTGCGAACTATCTCCGTTTAAGGATAAAGTCCTGGAGGTTGCGAGAAACGATGCTGACGGGCAAGCTGCTGATTTCATTTATCGAGTATCACCTGGTTTTTCAGAACATAACGTTTCCGACAGCCCTGATAGAAAAACGGACTAATAATTCCATGATGCGCGTTGGATTAATTGTTCTTACTAGTTTTATTTTCTTGTCCACCCTGAGTCATGCGGACAATCACACTAAATCGGTAAAAGTAGCCGTTCTTAAATTCGGAACCGTTATGTGGGAGTTGGAAACAATTAAGCGATATGGCCTGGACACGCGCCATAATTTCAAGCTCGAAATTCAACCTGTCGCAAACAAGCAGGCAGCAGCGGTTATGTTGCAGGCAGGCGAGACTGATGCGATCGTCAGCGATTGGATCTGGGCAGCGCGCCAGTGGGAAGCAAGACCATTTGTTGTCCTCCCCTATTCTAAATCAGTTGGCGGCGTAATGATTAATAGCAATGATATAAAATCAATCGCGGACTTGAAGGAAAAGCGAATTGCCGTCGCCGGTGGCCCCCTCGATAAGAATTGGATAATGCTGCAAGCCATCGCACTCAAAGAGTATGGCTATGATATTGCGAAATCGGCGGATGTAGTATTTGCCGCTCCGCCCCTCGTTCATCGGAAGATGTTAGACGGCGAGTTTGATGCGGAAATCAATTTCTGGCCGTATCTGGCTAGATCGAAAGCACAAGGGCTGAAATTCCTGACGACGACAAAACAGCTAAGTGAGTCGGCCAACGTCAGTGCCGAAGTTCCATTGCTGGCTTATGTTTTCAAACAAGGCTGGGCGAAAGAAAACCCTGACCTTATCAGATCTTTTTCTTTAAGCTCACAAGATGCAAAAACTATTTTGCAGCAGGATGACGCGGCCTGGCTCGCACTTAAACCAACAATGAAAGTTAAAAGTGAACGAGAATTTGTAGCGTTACGTGAAGGGTTTGTTCAAGGCATCCCATCGTCAATGGACTGGCCCCAAATATCAAATATGCAATCTTGGATAGCCTTCTTGAGAAATAATGGTGGCGAAAAATTAGTCGGGACCAGCAAGATGCTCGCGCCAGAAATGTTTTTGTCAGTCAATGAGTAAAGCGACCCCCCCTTTATTCAAAAACTTTTCACAGAGAAAATCTAATGCTCTGCCAAACAAAAACTGGCTATATTTTCCGGCGTCCATATTGCTTTTTCTCGTTCTTTGGCAAAGTCTCTCCTGGATTGTAGCGAGTGATTTGTTTCCAAGTCCAATTGCTGTTGCACAAACAATTATTCAAAAAACTCTGTACGGAGATCTAATCAAAGATGTTTCGATTACGTTGGCACGGGTCGCAGCTGCATTCTTTTTCGCCATGGCGATTGGATGCTTTATCGGCGTACTCCTGGGACTAAAAAAACGTAGTGACCTGTTTTTTGACAGTTGGTTGATCATTGCTCTCAACCTACCTGCCCTCGTCATCATAGTTCTTTGCTATATATGGTTTGGGCTAACTGAGGTTGCTGCAATTACTGCCGTTGCCATAAACAAAATTCCTCTTGTTGCGGTCATCATGCGCGAAGGGACGCGTGCTCTTGACCCCAAACTTACTGAAATGTCGCAGCTCTATAAATATTCGAAAACACGCGTTTTAAGAGACTTAATTTCTCCGCAACTCGCACCTTATGCCGCTGCTGCTGCCCGAACCGGGCTTGCGTTAATATGGAAGATTGTTCTCGTAGTAGAGTTACTTGGTAGGCCGAACGGAATTGGATTTCAAATTCAACTTAATTTTCAATTGTTTGATATCACGGCCATTCTTGCTTACGCTTTTGCCTTTTTAATTGTCATTCAGGTGATCGAAGCTTTAATTATCAAGCCTTGGGAGCGCTATGCAAATCGCTGGCGTGCGAGTTGATAAATGAAAATAGAGATTGAAAGTAAAAGTTTTACTGACAAGCAGATATTCTCAAATTTTGACTTGGAACTGGCTGAAACAGAATTTTTAGCCATCTCCGGTCCATCCGGATGCGGCAAAACCACTCTCTTGAGGCTTATTGCCGGGCTCGACAAAGACGTTCAAATGACAATGACAAGCTCATTCAACCGGATTGGATATGTGTTCCAGGAACCGCGCCTATTGCCCTGGCGTACCATAAGAGAAAACCTACATCTGGTATGCGCTGACACAGCGGCCGGAAAAGAACAAGCAGATTTAGCGCTGCAAACTGTAAATTTATGGGAAGAGCGTAATGAGTTTCCAGACGCCCTGTCCCTTGGCATGAAACGGCGGATCGAATTAGCTCGCGCGTTCGCTGTCAAGCCTGACCTAATTTTACTAGATGAACCTTTTGTCTCATTGGATTCTGTATCAGCCGCCGAACTGCGGGAATTGCTTTTAACCGTTTGGGCACGAGACAAACCGAAAATTATTATGGTATCTCATAACCTTGAGGAATGCCTTTCCTTAGCCGATCGCATCGTTTCACTGGCTGGCAATCCTGCAAAAATTTTGAGCAGCTTCGCCATTGATCACCCCCGGAAACAACGAGATGCAAGTTGGATAACCAGCCAAATGGCCAGCCTTAAAACATCCCAAGTACCCGAATAATAATTCAAGGTCGTGTTACGACACCCCAAGGAAACCGGCCAACCTTAATAGTTTTAACTACTTTCATATCCTCGACATCTATGACGGAAACATCCCCGCTAACTCCATTGGTTGTCAGCAGATATTTTTCATCCGGAGTGAAATCCATGTGCCAAACGCGGCGGCCTACTAAAAGATATTCTTCAACTTCAAAACTTTCAGCATTCACCACCGCAATTCGATTGGCTGGACCCAACGCGACAAACGCCCATTTTCCATTTGACGATAACCGAATACCTACCGGTTGAACGCGCCCATTTTCGATTCCAACAACTGAAAAAGAAATTTTCTCGATGATTTTTTTACTTTGGACGTCAATTATGGATACAGTTCCGCCGATTTCTGAAGAAACCCAAAGCTGCTGACCGTCTGGAGAAAATTCAGCATGTCGAGGCCGTTGGTCAACCAGAGTATTTTCAACAACATTCATTACGTCCGTATCAATCCAGTGAACCATATTAGTTGTTTCCGACGTATTCACCGCCCATTTTCCATCGGGACTAACAGCCATGCCTTCCGGCTCGACACCGACCTGGATTTCATTAATCGCCTTACCGGTTTCAACGTCAACAACGGTCGTCATATTGTCGTCTTCATTTGCTATAAAAAGTCGTTTGCCGTCTGGATGGAGTGCAAATTGTTCAGGATCATCACCGGAGGGTAGTTCCTGAATTATTTGGTTTGTCGTCAAATCAAGAACCTGAACTGTATCGCTATCCGAAGCGCAAATAAATAATTTGGATTGATCTTTGGATAGTAGAATAGCGCGAGGTCTCTGTCCGACTTTCAGGGTTTCCGTTACCTCAAAGCTTTTTAGGTCAATTATCGAAATACTATTATCTTTTTCATTAGATACATATGCCGTTTGGGCCCAGGCGGATCCTGACAGAAATATAAAGGTAAGTAATAGCCCTAGAAACCTCAATTCTACGGCGCTTGATTTCAGGTGCTTGTTTTTCATTTCGTGGCCCTTAGCGTGTTTTATTATAGCTTTGTTCAATTATACCCCAGAATCCATTGACTTGGACTAACAATTTTTGCCGTCACTTTATTAATTGTCTAAAGCCATAACCAGTCGGGGAAATACCCGTAACGAGCGTTAAAAAATTCACGCGAAACCCAGCAGTTATTTGACAAAAATACCCCAGGTCTTATCTTGGATACTCAAGCTTTGGCCAAAAGGAAAGTAGAATGAATAGGAGTTGCCCAGTGCCAGCTACACTCGGAAAATTCTTGTTTATCGCATTTTCCTATTGTGTTTTTACATTGATTTTTGTTACCGGGACCAAAGCTGAACCAACAGTTACGTTACATTACATTGAACGCGTAATCGACCGACCGCCTGTTCTTTCAAATTTACATGCTTTACCAGAAGATCAAGGCCTTTTAGGTGCTCGGCTTGGCGTTTCGGATGTCAATGCGACAGGTAAATTTACCAATCATGAAATCAGGCTGATTGAGCATATTCTCGAGCCAGAAGATAATCTTTCTGATCTTGCTAGCAAAATAAATGGAGAGAATATCCATATCATTGCTAATCTTCCCTCAGCTGACCTTCTCGAACTCGCAAATTTTCCTTGGAAAAACGAAGCCGTGATTATCAATACGGTTGAAAAAGACAACTCTCTGAGAAGGGAGAAATGTCATAAAAACGTTCTTCATACGATTCCAAGCCGCGCGATGCTAAGCGACGCCTTGGCTCAGTTTCTGCTACTGAAACGCTGGCAGAACTGGTTTCTCGTTGAGGGGGTGCATGAAGGTGATCGACATTTTGCATTAGCCCTTCGGGATTCCGCTAAGAAATTTGGGGCGAAAATAGTAGACGAAAAAAAATGGGTGTTTGATGCTGACATGCGTCGCTCTGCTCAATCAGAAGTCCCGCCATTTACGCAAGGCTCGGAATATGACGTAGTCGTTGTTGCCGATGAATCTGGCGATTTCGGGGACTATTTATTGTATCACACCTGGTATCCTCGGCCAGTGGTCGGGACTCAGGGCATGTTTCCAACTGCCTGGCATCCAGTTGTAGAACAATATGGTGCAACTCAACTTCAAAATCGCTTCAAAAAACTGGCTAAAAGACCTATGAACGATGTTGACTACGCGGCCTGGCTTGCTGTTTCTTCCATAGGCGAAGCCGTAATCAGAGGAAACAAAAAATCGGCTATCGATATAAAGACGTACCTATTCTCAGATGCTTTTCGCGTGGCGGCGTTTAAGGGGCGCGCATTAACTTTCCGGCCTTGGTCGGGGCAAATGAGACAGCCAATTCCGCTCGTACATCGCGGAGCTGTAGTCTCAATGTCTCCTCAGCCAGGGTTTTTGCATCAAAGAACTGAGCTCGATACACTAGGGCTCGATTCAAGCAATGTCGCAAGGTGCGGGGAAAAGTAAATTGGATACAGGTATAGAGGTCAATAACCTCTCATATGATTATGGACCGAAAAAAGCACTCGATGATATTTCATTTTCTGCCTTTTCCGGAAAATTTACGGCTCTTTTGGGTCCAAATGGCGCTGGAAAATCAACTTTATATCATCTCCTAACGCGCATCATGAAATTGCAATCAGGCCAGATCCGGATTTTTGGCAATGATCTCAAGAAATCTCCCTTATCTGCAATGGCTTCAATGGGGATTGTTTTTCAACAGCAAACTTTGGATCTCGATTTAACCGTACGACAAAATCTGAAATATTTTGCTGCATTGCATGGTTTACCTGCTCAAGATCTGGAAAATAGAATAACCGAGCGTTTAAAATCATTAGATATAGAAGACAGAGGCGATGAAAAAGTTCGCACGCTTAACGGAGGTCATCGACGCAGGGCAGAAATCGCCCGTGCATTGCTGCACAACCCTCGTATTCTTCTACTCGATGAACCGACAGTTGGACTTGATGTACCAAGCCGCAAAGCAATCGTTGACTATGTCCATATGCTGTGCCGGAAGGAAAAATTGACTGTGCTTTGGGCCACTCATTTGGTGGATGAGGTCATGCAGGAAGATGACCTCATCATCCTGCATCAAGGCAAGATATGCGCGCAAGGAAATGTCTCAAAGTTATCTGAAGAGCATAAATGCCAATCCGTGGATGATCTCTTCAGAAAACTCGTTATGTCTGGAGAAAAAGCATGACAACCAGCGATATCAGCCTATCACGACAGTCAGTATTCGCGACCTATTTCAGATGCATGAAAGGCGTCGTATGGCGTGAGGGACTTCGGTTTTTCCAGCAAAGGGGACGGTTGATTGCAGCTCTGGTACGCCCGCTAGTTTGGCTATTAATCTTTGCCGCCGGATTTCGCGCGACACTGGGCTTGTCCATCATTCCCCCCTATGAAACCTATATTCTTTATGATGTATATATTGTTCCGGGTCTTATTGGGATGATCCAGATGTTCAATGGTATGCAGAGTTCGCTCTCGCTGGTTTATGACCGGGAAATGGGAAGCATGAAAGTTCTCATGACCAGCCCGCTTCCTCGATGGTATCTGCTAACATGCAAACTCCTGGCGGGCTGCCTTGTGTCACTGTTACAAGTATATGCTTTCCTTTTAGTAGCCTATTTCTTTGGAATTGAACTCCCTCTAATGGGATATGTAGCCGTATTACCGGTCTTGCTTGTCACTGGCTTGATGTTAGGGGCAATAGGAATGTTGCTATCTACATTTGTTAAACAACTGGAAAATTTTGCTGGCGTGATGAATTTCGTAATTTTCCCAGCGTTTTTTCTTTCAAGCGCACTATATCCGCTTTGGAAAATGAAGGAATCCAGTGAGCTGTTATACTGGCTTTGCACCTTTAATCCCTTTACTTATGCAGTTGAGTTTCTTCGGTTCAGCCTCTATTTAAAATTTAGTTTGCCAGCGGCGGGCTGGACATTCTTTTGTTTAGCAATATTTCTAGGTGCCGCAATATGGGCATATGATCCGAAGCGTGGACTAGGTGGTGCCGGCCGGGGTTAACTCTAATCCTTGGTCAGCATGGCGGGAGAAACATGACCGAAAACAGCTGGTTTTCTTGGTGCCATATAAGACATTTTTGACATTGCCGCTATTTTTTCCATCTCACCATTTTTGAGAAACTCAAGAATAACTTCGTTTACTTCAGAGATTGGTGCGCCACCATTTTTTAGCGCGGCAAAACCGATATTGTAGGAAATGGAATGTAGATACTCAGTTAAGCTAAGTTTAGTTTCCGGGTTACGCTGCTTATAGCGATCAAATCGGTGCCTCTCAACGAGTACCGCGTCAACCTCTTCTGCTTCAAGATTGGGAAAAATCTCACCAGGTTTAAAGTGCTTTGAATGATCTGCAAGAAGGCCATTTTGATATCGGATTAAAATGGCGCTGGATAACGTCGTTACTTCTGCCCCAACAGACAGTTCTTTCAAATCCGACAGTCGTTTTACAGTTATACCCGAATTTTTTGGCGATAAAACGACAGTTAACCCGGCGTGAATGAATGGAATGGTCGATGTTAATTCACCAAGATTAACTCTAGTTCCCCTGTCACTACGTTTCATGCCTTCATAATCCGGAAGGGCTGCAGATGGCTGAACCGGTGTTCTTAAGTTGCTTTCAATCAGGGCCAATCCGCCAACAAAATCGCAAAAATTTGCAGATAGAAGCGCATTCACTTCATAAATGGGTACGACTTCATCGTCATCCTCTGATTCATACCATTGCACATATAGTTCTTTATCCAATTTTTGAGCTATTCGTTCCGCTAAAAGCAGTTCAAAACCACCCATACGTTTGCCAAATTTATAAGAATAAGGCGGGCTTCCATCTTCCAGACAAATCCGGAGTTTACTATTATCGGCAGCCGCCCAGTTTGGTAAAGCCAAAGATAACGCGACGCCAATAAGAAGAGCCATTCTCGAACCATGTCGCGTGAATCCAAACATTATTATCTACCTCTAGTCTTTACATATTCCCAGATTTCAAGAATTTCCTCTTCCGTCAGAATATCTTTCCAAGCAGGCATATCTTTTTTTCCCTCTTGTACAGATGTAAGAAAACGGGGACGGTCATTTAATGGAAATTTTCGCAAATCATAAGAGCGGGTTCCAATATTGACCATGTTGGGGCCATGACAATTTATACAATATAAACTGTAATGACCTTTCCCGGCATTTTGGGCATCTTCTTTAGTTCCGGCCGCCAATGGCGAACCACTCATTATTGTTGCTATAGAAATTGACCCTATAGCGGCCAAAATTACCCATCCATATTTTTTAATCAATAGAACCTCTACTAAACTTAATTGTATTATTTTGTTTTAGGGTTAGACAAATTAAAGTCACGCCCGACATCAGGCGTGACTTTAACTGCTTAGTTTTCCAATTCCTATTGTAGCGCAAATGTCCAGATTGATCCCCCTTCTGGAACAGAGGCCATTAGTTTATTCAGCTCAACATTTTTCGCACCGAATACTGGTATGAAATTTCGATAAGCGCCCCCAATTCCGCTTGCAATAGAAATATACTGTTTGCCATCTTGCTCCCAAGTCATTGGTTGCCCGATTATACCGGAGCCGGTCTGGAAGGACCAAACTTCTTCTCCCGTATTGGCATCAAAGGCTTTGAACTGTCCGGTGTAGGTGCCAGTGAACACCAGATCTCCAGCGGTTGCCATAGTGCCGCCCCAGTTAGCTGCCTGGCTACCAACTTCCCATTTGATATCCCCAGTTAAAGGGTCAATCGCCCTTAAATAACCAGTATTTCCATCGTCAGGGAACAAAAATTGCAATTGAGCTAAATCAAGGCCGAAATAGAACGTACCTTTCTTGAACACTGGCTCAACCGGCTTATAACTCATTCCCATTTCCAATGTATTCGCATACACGAAGCCCGATTTAGGGCTATAGCTCATTGGGAACCAGTTTTTACCGCCAAATGCAGATGGCCAAACATCAATTTTCTCGCCCGTTGCCCGCATTTTCTTTGTCAGTGCGCTATCAATTGGGCGTCCGGTTTTCATATCAATACCATCTGCCCAGTTGAGCTTATTAATATATTGACTGGCGCGCAGCAACTTACCATCGGTCCGGTCGATCACATAAAGGTAACCGTTTCTGTCAGCATGCATAATTACCTTTTGCATTTTGCCATCAATTTCGACGTCCGCGATGATATTTTCGTTCACACCGTCGTAATCATATGGATCATTGGGAGAGAACTGATAGTGCCAGGCGATTTCACCGGTTTTTGGTTTAAGAGCCAGAACGGAGCCGACATATAAATTGTCGCCTTTACGGAATTCTGCGTTCCAAGGGCCACCGTTACCAGCTCCCCAGTAAACCAAATCCAATTCCGGATCATAAGTACCTGTGATCCATGTTGGGGCTCCCCCATGCTTGTAGGTTTCACCAGGCCAGGTATCCCCGCCTTCTTCATCAGGAGCCGGAACAGTGTATCTGCGCCAAAGATGTTTACCTGTTTCAGGGTCCCATCCATCGATGAATCCGCGAATGCCATATTCTCCACCGGAAATTCCTGTGATAACCACACCATTGGCAATCAACGGTGCCATTGTCATGGAATAACCATCTGCATAATCAATGGCCTTAGACTTCCAAACCTCCGTGCCATCTTCCATATTCAAAGCGACCACATGAGCGTCCAATGTTGCGCGATATAGCTTGCCATTATAAATAGCCGCACCGCGATTAACAATTCCGCAGCAAACGATACGAGGCGTTTCAGGAGGGTACTCAAATTTGTTCACCCAAATACCGCGCCCTGTTTTCGGGTCAATGGCATGAGTGGAATCATGGGTTGTCACATACATGACACCCTTATAGACAAGCGGTTGACTTTCCTGTCCGCGATTGTCGCCAAAGCTATAATTCCATACTGGAACGAGGCTTTTTACATTTGAGGTGTTCACTTTATCAAGAGCACTAAAACGTTGTTGTCCTTGACCTAACCCAACGGTCAGCACCTGATCAGTTGTTTTTGCATCATTAGCCAAATCGGTCGCAGATTGCGCCCATGATTTTTCGGCGCCGATTGCCGCCAGGCAAATCGTTATTGCGGATAGCCAATTCTTGGAAATTGCTAGCATGGGTTTCCCCCCCGTTTGTTTTCATTGTCTACGATGTATCGCAGTTTTTATTTTAGCCTTTTCATGATTTCATATTTCTAATGTTGATGTAAAGGCATATTCCAATCACAATACTTGTTTAATGGCTGCAGTCGGCTGATACAGACCTTGGATGGTGAAAAAGTGAAAATATTAGTGTTTTTAATACTGCTTATAATTCCTTGGAATGTAATTTATGCGGATGAAAAGGCAGTGGGTGTCGAAATTGTTCTAGCCGTCGATGTCTCAAGCAGCGTCAGCCAAAAAGAACATGAAGCACAGATAGAAGGTATTGCAAAGGTGTTTGAAGACCCGGCAATACTCAAAATTATTGATTCTTTGCCAACCGGAAAAATAGCCGTTTCGTTGCTTTTATGGGCGGGTGAAAACCAGCAATTGATTGCTGTGCCTTGGAAGGAAATCAGGGATCAAAAAACCGCGCAAATTTTTGCTGATAATGTAAGGAACAATCAGAAGAAGCCTTGGACCGGATTATTATACACTGCACTCGGCGATGCCCTGCAGGCAGCTGGAAACTCATTTGAAAAAAATGAATTTGAAGGTGACCGAAAAGTAATTGATATATCAAGCGACGATCCAAGCAATCGAGGGGCAGAGCCTGCCATAGTTCGAGAGATCCTCATCGCTCAGGGGATTACGATAAACGGTCTTCCGATATTAGCAGACCGCAAAGATCAGGAAACCCGCCGTGAATTGGTGGACTATTTCCGTTTTAAAGTTATTGGGGGCCCGCTTTCTTTTGTCAATCCAGCTGTTTCGTTTGAACATTATGCCGAAGCATTCTCCCAGAAATTTTCGATCGAAATTTCCGGCATTCCGTCGCCAACCAGCACATTCAGTTACGCGAAATCTTACTTGAAGCCTTCGTCTTCAGAACTAAAAGTTACGGCACAATTTGCAAAGCGGGATAATTGAACCATGTTTCCACCTGAGACATCGTGCCATATATAGGAATTTTCCGTTGGCCCGAAATAAGTATAATTCTCAAATAAATACCTAAACATATCGAGGCACCAAATAGTCTGTCTGGGCATCAGTCGGACCGACATCAAACCATCGCGTTCATCAAAGTAAAATTCTGTATGGAAATTAAAGCCGCCAAAATGGGCCGAAGACTTAAGTTTCGGAAGAATTTCCCAATATGCAGGGTTATTTTGTTGTATTGCATAGGTCCCGCTTTTTGATACTTCGGTGACTTCTTGTACCGTCATTCCCCATTCTGTATCTCGCCAGCCGGCTTTTGCGATATCAGCTGCGAATATCACGACGAGAAACAAGATATAGTATATTGATCGCATAAAGCGCACTCGCAATCCTAAAAATATTGGTAGAGCAATATTTTGCTCTACCAATTTTGGAATTCTCGCTTTCCTAAGCGGTCAGAGCTTCCTTAATTGCCTCTGGTGTCATGGGCAAATGACGGATCCGAACACCAGTTGCATTGAAAATGGCATTGGCAATTGCCGGCGCCACAACCGTGACACCAGGTTCACCGCAACCGACAGGATATTCACCCGGAGACAACACGATAACATCCATTTCCGGAACGTCTTCCATGCGCAGGACATCGTAAGTGTCGAAGTTGGTTTGCTGAATTGCCCCATCTTCCATTATCGCTTCTTCTTTCGTCGCGATTGATAAGCCCCAAAGTGCAGACCCTTCGACCTGAGCTTTTACGGCATCGGGATTGACGGCCGTACCGACGTCTATGGCAATGGTCATTTTTTTAACCTTATAACTACCATTCGATTTGTCGACATCAACCTCGACGACACAGGCCGTCCAGGTTGGCGTCGCCCGTTCTTGGGCACTGGATATAGAAAGACCCATACCACTGCCATCGGCCATTTTTTTACCCCATTCTGCCTTATCAGTCGCAGCTTTTAATACGCCTGCCAGCCGCTTGGCACCGCCGACACTCATGGGGGCACTTCCCGCTTGTTTGCCAGCGGCATCAAGCATTGACAACCGAAATGCCAATGGATCAATTTTCAATTCATGGGCCAATTCATCCATAAAGCTTTCAACCGCGAAAAAGGTATAGCCGGGTGCGACAGACCGCAAATTGCCCGCCGGTGCCGCAGCGTCTCCCAGTTTTGACTTTGCTACTCTTACCCGGTGATTGGGCACGGAATACCAAAAATCTGCACCATTAATCGCAAAATAGTCAATTTTGCCTTCCGGTGCATCCGCTAGAAACGCCGGAGCAAGACGGCTAGTCGCCCAGGTGCAAACCGCATCATGGGTCATACTGTCCAATTTACCATCTTTGATACCAGCCTTTAACGATTGAAGAACCTGACTACGCGGATAATCAAACTGGGTATCGGCAGCACGATCATAAATCATCTTAACCGGCTTATTCGCCCCTTTCGCGGCAAGAGCTGCAACAACAACATAATCAGCTTCTAGTCTACGACCGAAGCCACCACCTAACGCCGTTTGCTTGATGACAATTGCCGATGGATCAACGCCAAGGACTATGGGAAGAACGCCGGCGAGAACTGTTTGGAATTGATTACCGGTTGTCACATGCCAAATATCGTCTTCTTCCCAGACGGTTGCATTCATCGGTTCCAACGGCATATGCAAATTTAAACTGGTTGTATATTCTGCCGTAAATTTCGTCGTGGCTGCTGCCATTCCTTTTTTGACGTCACCGTCATCAACAAAGGTTTTGCCACCCTCGCCTGCATTAATCATTTCCTGAGCTTCTTTCATGATGCTTTCAGAACTGACTTTTGCATTGGGGCCCAAATCGTAATCGACCTCAAGTGCTTCTGCAGCTTTTAGTGCTATAGGATAACTATCGGCAAGCGCAACAATCCAGCCAGTAACCATTTTTGTCGGGTCTTCAAGAACGACATGCCCCTGATAGCCAGCAATTTTTTTGGCGGCGCTATCATCAACTTTTTTAACGCTTGCGCCATAGCGCACAGGCGGTGTCCTTGGTGCCCCATAGACCATTCCGTCAACAAACGTATCTATGCCATATTTGGTGCTACCATTTGTCTTGCCTGGTATATCCAGATTGGCGACCGATTTTCCGATAATTTTTCTGTCTTGTGGTGCCTTTAGCTTGATGGCTTCCAACTGAGCCTTATTAAAGCTTCGAGAAATAATGCCCCCTTTTACCAAATCACCGTAGCTCACTTTACGATTGGATTTGTCATGGTAGATCATTCCTTGCTCGGCCCGAAGTTCCGCAACCGGCACACCCCAGTTTTTAACCGCTTGCTCCATCAGGACTATCCGTCCTGCCGCACCTGCCTGCGACATCGCCGCAAAAGTCCAGTTGATCGACCAACTCCCTCCGGTAATAAACAATCCCCATTGAGGCGCAACATCGGGGAAATTCAACCGAATATTTTCCCAGGGTACTTCCAGCTCATCTGCTAAAGATTGGGCGATTGCCGTACCCACATGCTGACCCATCTCTGCTTTTACGATGTTGACGGTTGTGATGCCTGCATCATCCATCGAAAACCACATGTTAGGAGAAAATGATCCTGCGGCCATGGCCTCTTTGATACCGCCGCCAACAGGCAGCGCACCATAACCCATAACAAGGCCAAGGCCAGCCGCCGAACCAACCAGAAAATCTCTCCGGGAGACGCCGCGCGTTTCGCTCTTCGCTATCTTTTTTTGAATATTCATAATGCCCCCCTATGCTTTCATTTCATCCGCAGCACGTCGCACTGCTTTTTTGATTCGAACATATGACATACAGCGGCAGATATTACCTGTCATTGCCTCGACTATGTCTTCATCACTTGGGTTTTTATTTTCATCCAGAAAGGCGGCAGCAGTCATGATCTGGCCAGACTGGCAATATCCGCATTGGGGCACCTGTTCTGCAATCCATGCTTTTTGCAAAGGATGAATTCCATTTTCATCCAACCCTTCAATTGTCGTGATTTTAGTGCCAGCCGCATCACTTACGGCTGTGATACAGGTTCGGGTCGCTTCACCATCAATATGAACTGTGCAGGCTCCGCAAAGGCCCGCGCCGCACCCAAATTTGGTTCCAGACATTTGTAAATGCTCACGTATCACCCATAGCAACGGTGTATCATCTGGCACATCTACTTTAAGATCTTTGCCGTTTATTGTTAAATTTACCATTAGTCCCTCCCCGAACTTTTATCATTTTATGAATTATTTTTCTTTAAACCCGACTAGTAATAACCCCTTTTCTGTTGAAAGATTTCTTTAAGCATGCCCCTCTAACTCTCACGATTGCCACTGGTCGCACCGGTGGTGCGGGTTGTAATTTGTCGGCAATACTTCAGACCATGGCAGATGACAATTCGAATACAATTCGACAATAAATACGCTTATTCTGGCTTTGAATTTGCCGAATTCACCGGCAACGGAATCCCCAATTCTGACCGACGACTTTTTCGTCTTTTGTCTTTCTTCTTAAATTTTTTCGCACCGCATTTTTATTAAAGTTTAGTTTTGTAATATAGTCAACTGCCTTCTGGAGGATGGTTTAGGAACAAAAGAATACGGTGAATATCTAGGGCGTACGGGTAAATGCCGTCCAAACACGAACAATAAAAACAGTTTGTTTTCTTGCTCGTCAAAAGGGTTGCTGGAAGCGCAAGCCCGTCATTTAATCCGCTTTCAACCGCCAGGTCTCGGCGCCTTCGCTCAGGAATCTTGGAATTGACGAAAGCCTGTGTGAAAGTAACATTGCATCGGGCGCAGGCAGCTCTCAAAAACTTACTGGAACCTCTTTTCAGGCGGTAAAATACAGGGTGCGGACTGTGTCGCAAATCTGGAGCAATTGCCTAAGAGTTGCACCGGATCACATTTTGCGAATAAGGTTGGTCGTCCAGTGGAGGAAAGAATGAGCGTCGAATTTTTTATGACATCAATGGTTGTTATCCTGTTGCCCGGAACCGGAGTTCTTTATACTCTTGCCGTTGGCTTGGGGCGCGGTTTTCGCGCCAGCGTCGCTGCGGCATTGGGCTGTACCTTCGGTATTGTGCCTGCCGCCGTCGCCAGTATCGTCGGTCTCGCCGCTATATTCCACACCAGCGCCATCGCGTTTCAGACCGTGAAATATCTGGGCGTGGCGTATTTACTCTATATGGCCTGGAGCATTTTACGCCAGGGAGGTGCCCTTGACGTCAATGAAGACAAAAAACCCTTGTCGCTCTTTCAAACCGCCTTCAACGGGATGCTCATCAACGTGTTAAACCCGAAGTTGTCTTTATTCTTCCTCGCATTTTTGCCGCAGTTTGTTGACGTCAGCCAGGCCAATGCCGCGCCGACCATGTTCCTGCTGGCCGGGATCTTTATGGCGTTGACCTTTGTTGTCTTCGTCGGCTATGGCGGCGGTGCTGCTCTCGCCCGGGATTATGTCATCACTCGGCCTGCCATAATGAAATGGATGAAACGGTCCTTTGCCGGCGCCTTTGTCTTTCTCGGCGTTCGACTGGCTTTGAATGAAGAATAAGAGCGGCAAACAGGTGATATTCAGAAAAGGAGAAACCTTATGATAATAGCATTGGTACAGATCCCCTTCGACGGGCCAAAGCGGGATCGTGATCTTGTCGTCGAGCAATCCCTTGAATCGACCAAGATATACCGGGACGTCAAAGGCTTAAGACGGAAATACTATCTCAACGGCGAACAGGCCGGTGGCGGTGTCTATGAATTTGCCACTCGCGAAGAGGCTGAAACTTGGTTTCATGACGGATGGGCGGATTGGATGGAAGGCCGTTTCGGTGTACGCCCGACTTTAACGCTGTTCGACAATGCCGTAGTTCTTGACAATGAAAAAGGTGAGGTCCGGGTTGACGGGAAACCAGTTCCTGCCCCCTGATTTTTAGCGTCACCATATTCACCAGTTATAGTCATCTTTCAGCTTCAGTCGAAATCTTCCCGCTCTTGCTTCTCCCTTGCTAATCAGGAAGAACAACCCCTTTTGCTGATTTAGATCGAAGGACAGGTTGCCTGATCAGCGCACTCAACAATTCATCAGCCTGCCGTTCCAGCTCGGAACCATTTGTCACCGAATTATTACTCATCAGTGGGTCGAGGATCACTCCCCTACGTTTACCTGTCTCCCGTTCGATGATCATCATATTGAACCGGTATCGCGTCCCCTCTCTTTCTATTCCCGTATCACCACCATCATTCTCAAAGACATATTTGTACCGTCCGGCAACTTTTTTACCCCGGCGTACAAAGACAACAGTACCCGTGTCCGAAAGAGCATCTGCCCTATTGCAAGCGTCGTATTTATATAGTACAAATCATGAACATTTAATCTGTCAAAGGCCCTCTCAATGGAAGATTTTTCGCTCTATTTACCCGGTATTATACTGGCTTATTCAGCTTTTCTATTAGGTATCGCAAGTCCCGGTCCGAATATCCTGGCTGTCATCGGGACCTCCATGAGCCTTGGCCGGAAATCCGGGATTGCTCTGGCTCTCGGTGTGGCGGGCGGTTCTTTCACCTGGGCTGTGCTGACAGTTATTGGGCTTTCCGCTTTGCTCGAAGCGTATTCGTCAGCCTTGATCGCCATTAAGATTTTTGGCGGTTTCTATCTTTTATGGCTTGCTTACAAATCATTCAAGTCGGCCGCTGCCGCTCAGGATATTCAAGCAAAACAGTTATCCGGCGGGACACGGTCACCGTTTGGTTATATGGTCCGTGGATACATTATTCAGATGACCAACCCAAAAGCTGCCTTATCCTGGATTGCCATAATTTCTCTGGGGATGAAGCAAGATGCCCCGCTTTGGGTCGGGGTTTCCATTGTTGTCGGCACCTTTATTCTCTCCATCACTCTCCATACGCTGTACGCAGTCGCCTTTTCAACTCCCGTTATGGTGCGGGTATATGGAAAAGCACGGCGGTATATTCAGGCAACTCTCGGCGCATTTTTTGCCTTTGCCGGCATTAAGCTTCTTCTGAGCCGCAATTAGGAAGATGCGACCGTCCCTGCGTCAGAAGGCAATCGCTGTTTGCAATGAGAAGATTGCTAAAAGAGGCGACACTGTCGGGCTCTCTTTCTATGCGTTCTTTGCAAATAAAAATGATAATCCGGAACTTCTCATGGAAGCGGCAACCTGGTGGATCGAAACACATAAGCTCAATCATTTCGAAAAAGCCCGTAAAATAAAAGATATGATTGAAAGTACGCTTTGACTGAAGGATTGTACCCACAGGTTATGGTTTTTTGACAGCAGGGGATCGAAGGCACTGTGAATACGACATCTCCGTATATTCGAGAGGCACAATTGGCGGATGCCGAAGCGTTGGCCAAATGCATAGACGCCGCCTATGCCAAATATGCCGATCGCATTTCAGACTTGCCACCTGTATCAGAAGGCTGCGCTGAGGAAATTACCAATAATCAGGTTTGGGTAGCTGTTGACGCCGGTACTATTGTAGCCGGCCTAGTACTTATCCCAAAGACGGCCTTTATGAAGGTTGCCAATCTTGCGGTTCATCCTGACTACGGTGGTAAAGGCCTTGGCGGTAAACTCATGGATATCTCGGAACGCGAGGCGTTGCGGCAGGGCTTTAAAGAGATGCGTCTGAGTACACATTGCCAAATGCCGGAAAATATCCAGCTTTATACCCATCTTGGATGGCAAGAGATATCTAGAGCGGGGAATACAATTTCCATGAGAAAATTCATTTGCTGCCAATGAGAACGAAACGGGCATCATGTCGACCTGCAAGGCTTAACCTGCAGCATGGTCCAGTCCGGTAAATTTCATTTTTCACTCACGCATGAATGTGATAGCCCTGTGATCAGGGTAAATTCTATGACCTGTGAGCGAGTGAAGCTAGAACCTGTTATTTGTCCGAATGAATAAGGAACCATATCATTGAGTGGCAGCGCAAATCAGAATATTCCGAAGAAATCGAGCTATGACGTTGTCATCATCGGCGGTGCCATGCTGGGGTCCTCAGTTGCGTGGTTCTTATCCAGCAACAAGGATTTTAACGGCTCCATTCTGGTTGTAGAAAAAGACCCAACGTATGAATTTGCGTCAACCAGCCATACCAATAGCTGCATGCGCCAGCAATTCTCCGCGGAAATAAATGTGCGTATTTCGCAGTTTGCTGCGGATTTCGTCAAAAACTTCCGTGATTACA
Organism: Sneathiella marina; assembly: GCF_023746535.1. Taxonomy (GTDB): domain Bacteria; phylum Pseudomonadota; class Alphaproteobacteria; order Sneathiellales; family Sneathiellaceae; genus Sneathiella; species Sneathiella marina. The sequence continues at coordinate 2,944,744 of NZ_CP098747.1, forward strand.
TGGGCGGTGACGACCGCGTTCCTGATGTCCCTCTGCATAGCTACGGCTATATGTACCTGGCCGATACCAATTCTTTTGCCGATGTTTTGCGTGACAACCAGAAACTGCAAGCCGCCTGCGGTGCCGGCACCAAAATCATGTCGCCTGAAGAAATAAAGCGGGATTATCCCTTCTATAATCTTGATGATATTATTGCTGGCAGCATCAATTTGGTCGACGAAGGCTATTTTGACGGCAACACCCTGTTTGACTGGTGGAAACGATCGGCCCGGGAAAACGGCGTTGACTATATCGCGAACGAAGTCGTTGCCATGACCCGAAGTGACAGCGGCCGAAAAGTGGACAGCATCACCCTCAAATCAGGCGAGATCGTTAGTTGCGGAACAATTGTAAATGCCTCCGGGCCGAGAGCCGTTCTGACATCCCGAATGGCCGGCATTGAAATTCCCGTTGAGCCCCGCAAGCGCTACACCTTCATTTTCGATGCGGAGATACCCGTGGACGGGGACCTTCCTCTGACTATAGATCCTTCAGGTGTTCATATGCGTTCTGATGGTGCCTATTATCTGGCCGGTTGCCCGCCGGATGAAGACCCGGCCGTGGATTATGAAGATTTCACTCAGGATCACAGCATTTGGGAGACCAAGGCATGGCCTGCGATCGCCGCGCGTATTCCGCAGTTTGAGGCAATTAAACTTGTTAATTCCTGGGCCGGACATTACGCCTTCAACCCTTTTGATCAAAACGCCATTATCGGACCTCATACAGAGGTCGAGAATTTCCTGTTCGTCAACGGCTTTTCAGGCCACGGATTTCAACAATCTCCGGCCGTGGGCCGCGGGATATCTGAGTTGATTGCCTATGGTGAATACCGCAGCCTCGATCTCACGGCTTTCAGTTTCACCAGAATTGAGCAAAATCGTCCCTTCGTCGAAAAAGCGGTTATCTAGGCAGTCTTCTCGCAATCGAATGAGCCGGGAAGAAGTAGGGAGACAGGTAATAAATTAGATAAAGAAGTGAAGGTATAGAATTGAGATTATTCAATAAAGACCACAAGAAAATATCGATGGAGAATACCCTCGACAAGCCCAAATTCGGATTTTCCATCCTGCTGGCCCTGCTGCTTTCCTTCGTGGTTATCCCCTCTTATATTACCGATGCTGATGCCTATACCGGGATCTGGCTCAACCTGATTTTCTCGGCCATTCTCCTCTCATCCCTATATCTTGTTGCACATGAGCGGATCGAGTTTCTGATCGGCTGTCTGATAGCGGCGGCAACCTTGTTGTTCAGTTGGACCGATTATGTGCGAACTGACACCATGGGATCACATCTGGCCATCGGCCTGTATATAATTTTCTTCTGCTATATCATTTTTATGCTGGCGCGCTATCTGTTTGAAACCGTCGAAGTTTCAGCAAACATGATTTATGCCTCTGTCTGCCTGTATCTGCTGATGGGGCTGATGTGGACTTTTATCTATTTCTGGATCGAGAAAATCCATCCCGGTTCTTTTTCTAACACGCCCATTGTCACCGATCCGGATCAATCCTTCCTGCTCGTCCATTTCTCCTATTTCAGTTTCGTGACCATCTCCACTCTCGGGTATGGGGATATAGTACCTCTCACCCGTATTGCCCGATCCTGGACAAACCTGGAGGCCATTGCCGGGCAATTCTATCTGGCAATTGTGGTGGCGAGACTTGTCGGATTGCATATATCCGCCAAACGCAACTAGCACCTTAAGCAACGGTTTGTGACGCTTTTCGGTTTATTTCACTTTCTGATCTCGACTGCGGACAACTTCTCGCCATGCCAGAAGCAATGCCCCTGACAGGATGATGCCGCCACCGGCGACGCTGATCCAATCGGGCAATGCACCAAAAATCCAGAAATCATATAAGGTGGCAAACACCAGTGTTGAATAGGAAAAGGGCAAGGCGAAGCTGGCATCACCACTGCGCATGGATTGGATAAACAGCGATTGTGCAGTGACCATCACCAAACCGATCGCCGCCAGCGCCGCCCATTGTGACGGGCTCGGCGCAATCCAGACAAAGCTGGCGGCTGTGCAGGCAATAACCGCCCCAATGCTGTTGTTAATGGTCAGGATCTGTAACGGCGCCTCACGCCCTGATAGCTTCTTGATCAGGATTACCTCAACCCCCATGAATAGCGCCGCCGTCAACGCGATCAGGGCCGCCGGATCAAAAGCAGAGCTTCCCGGTCTCAGCAGAATTAGGGCGCCCAGCATGGCAATGGCCGCTGCCCCCCAGCGGATAGGTCCAACCCGCTCCCCCAACAGCGGAATGGCCAGCAGCATACCAAAAATCGGATTTAGAAAACTGATGGCCGTCGCATCCGATACGGGAATACGCGCAACCGCCGCGAACATCAACGTCACACCGGCCCAGCCAAAAAACGACCGGCCCACATGCAGCCGGATATGCGGCCGGTGAAATCTCGGTCGCAACACGGCCAGCGCCACTGATAATCCGGCCAGGGCAAAAATAAATCGGCCGGCACTGATTTGAAGAGGATGCAACGGTGGCCCTTCAAGACCAGTTCCCAGTGCCTTGGCGATAATTGTGGTCAACGCAATCAGTGCGCATGCCGCCAGCATCATGCCGGCAGATCTCAAGGGATTTGAAGACCCCGACTGGAGAAAACGCGAAATCATATGGCGACCGTGTGTGAGCTTTTGAGTGCTAGAAGGAACGCGGCGAAAAGAGGCTGCGAAATCATCCCGTCACTTTGCCCCTAAACCAGCCGACAAATCAATACCGTAACTGGCATTCGAACCCGGCGCGCAAGTGAAAATTATGCTGGTCCTGCACCCAATTCCCGCAGATCGCTCGCATTGTCTATGTATTTTTCGGTTTTCCACTCTTGTCAAAAGCCAGCCAGCCGAAAATCAGAGCCCCCAGCATCACCCAGGCAGCGAGATAAAATACGCTTTGAAATTCGCCGCTTATCATCAGAACTGTGCTGGAAAGAGCAACCCCTAATGTACCGCCCAGCAATCGAGAGGTGACACCGACCCCGCTCACTTCGCCTTGCTTTTCCGGCGGCACCGAATTTGCCATGGCCCGCAATGTTGGCGCATAACAAAAGGGCATGCCCAGCCCCCAGATAATCAAGCCGGGCAATAGACTGAGATAACTCTGGGCGACAGTAGCAATGGCAACCGAAAACATTCCCAGTGTCGCGAAGGCAAGCCCGCCGAGCACCAAATTCCGTGCATCGAAATGATCAGCGAGGCGGCCGACCGGGATCGACAGGACCGGAAAAGCGGCAACACAGACCAATAAGGCAAGGCCCGACTGAAACGGTGACATATTCAATTTGTCTTGCAAAAACAACGCCCCGAAAACCACCAGGGATAACTTACTGAACTGACCGGCGAAGAGGATCAAATTCGCCGAAGAAAATGAAGCTGCATGGAAGAGACGGACATCAATCAACGGCTGTTCCGATCGCCGTTCGATAACATAAAACACGGCCAAAGAGAGAGCGCCGCAGATTAAGGCGCTCATGATATAAATTTGCGTCCACCCCCAGCTGGCACCCTGCATAAGGGCAAAAACAATCAGGCTAAGGCCGAATATCATCAGAATAAACCCCCTTATGTCAAAAGGGCGTCCTTCGGTGGTATTTTTCGGCAACACCCAGGACAGGGAGATAATCGATATAATAATGACTGTAATGGGCGCGTTAATCCAGAACACCCAACGCCAGGAAAGGGCATCCGTCAGCGCGCCGCCTATCAGCGGTCCGGCGGCAAGAAACACGGTGCCCGTGGCCGCCAAAATTCCGATGGCCATTCCCCGCTGTTCCTTAGGAAATACCAGCGACAGCATAGCGACGGATGCCGGGAATATGATAGCGGCACCGAGCCCCTGAATAGCGCGGGCGAGCAGCAGTATTTCTGCTGTCTGAGCCCATCCGCACAGAAAAGAGGCCGCACCAAAAAGCGCTGTTCCCGCCGTAAACAGCACACGGAACCCAATCAAGTCCCCAATTTTCCCCGCCGCTGCAGCCAGACCGGCAAAGACCAGCAGGTAAATACTGACGGTCCAATGTGCGGCAATTTCCGTCATACCTAGATCATGTCGGATTGTCGGCAGAGCTACGCCGATAACTGTCTCGTCGAGCATGATAAGCCCCGCACCGGTACCCAACGCCGTTAAAACCCACCATTTTCGGTTATCGTCGGTAACATTGAACATTAATACTAGTTTGCCGTTTCCGTTGAAGGTTCATTTTCGCCGGCTTGCGCCGCATAAATCGACGTATAGCCGGCTGACCAGTCCGGTGGCATCTGGCAGGGGCGCGGATCGTGATGGGCCCATTTCACCGCCTCCCCGCGCAGTAATTTATAGGTATTGGACGTGGGTTGCGGATGCGCCGTGTAAGGCTTGGCATCGGCCGACGTAAAACAGTTCAATAGCAAAGGGCGTGGCAAGGGAGACTTGGAGGACGGAGAATAATGCAGGGTCCTGGCGTTATGAATGGTGATCGATCCGGCTGCCCCGGTCAGATAGTCAACCCGTCCCCGATCAAGCCCCGCCGCATCGGCATCCGATAACATCCCCGTCCAGTTACCGTTGGTATCATACTGATCAAACAACTCATCATTATGCGAGTCTTTCAGAACCGCCAGCGGCCCATTATTCATATCCGTATCCGCCAGATAGCAACCGATGGTCAATACGTTATAATTGGTATGGGGAAAAAACTGGATGTCCTGGTGCCACTTCACCGTATCGCTTTCGTCAAACCATTTGAAATTAAGCTTTGAATGATGAAAAATCACATTGGGCCCGACAAGATCTGCCGCCACATCGGCCATCAATCCCTTGGAAAATTTCCAATAGATATCGCTGCGCTCATCCGGGCTTTTCAACCGGCGTACCAATGGCTCGTCAGCAGAATGATCCGGTCCCAAATCGAAAACATTGTTGGACTGTTCAACCTGCCTACTCTGCTCAAAGAACGAATTGGTCGTCACCTGCAATTCCTGCAGAATTTCTGCCGGTACAAAATCTTCAACACTAACATACCCATGGGCAAAATAATGTTCCCGCTGCCGCTGTGACAATATTCGTGCAGGATAGCTTAAAATTTCTTCAGGTCGCATGAGGATGTTCCTTTCTTGTTTTTCGGTTTCCCGTAGGAGCTGCCGACAGATCCGGGACGGCAAGTTTTTACCCTGTTGTCGTCATAGCCTTGACATCTCAAAATTTGTTCCATTTGGAACAATATAGCAAGGCTTACTCCTCTTGCCAAGGACGGCATTACAGCGCATAAGAAAATATCCACGATCTTTTTTTGATGGCAGAAGGATTTCTTTGACCATGCCCCTGACTGACTTTTTTGATGTCATCGAATTCAACGATGTTTTTCGCATTTCCTATCTGGCGAATGCGATTGTCATACCGGCATATGAAGAAGTCCAGCGAGACTTTGGGCTGAAGCGCGGGGAGTATCTGTTGCTGGCTTGTCTCAGCCTCCTACCCGTACTGACAGCACAGGACGTGGCGACGATGACACGCCGGCCGCGCAATACTATTTCACGGGCGGTGAACAAAATGCTGGCGGAAGAGTATATTGTCCGTGCACCGGATCCCGATGACCGGCGCCAATTGAAGTTGTCCATCACGCCTTCTGGCAGGGCCCTCCACAAGAAGATCGCACAGCGTTTCGTCACCCGCCAGGAGAAGATATTATCGGTCCTCAGCGCCAAAGAGCGCAAATCTCTTGATGGTTTATTGAACAAGCTGGTCCGACATGCCGCTACGCTGGATATATAATAAATAACATTATGTAAATTCGATAACCTATTTATTTTAAGTAATATTCAGACTTTTATCGAGCCAGTTGATGACCTTCCGTGCCGTTGCCAATGCCAGGGTATCTGTCGCGAAAACCTGATCCTGGTAATGGCTGACCGGAAACCAGCCCCGTCGATCTTCCACATCCCGGCGGTACTGCTCGAACCCGTAAGTGCCATCCGCTCGCAGGAAAATATCTACGCATAGGTCCAGTTCTCTGGTTTCGATGGAACGAATGACTTTCGGCTTTGCTGGCACTGGCGATGATCCTCCCCTGTCTGACGAGATTATTCGTATCGCTTCGAGGCTTCATAATATTCTTTGAAGCCAACCAGATCCTGCAAAGTGGAAAACCGCATAAGGTCCTGCGAATGCTGTTGAGTTGCCTTCAAATCCGATAGCACGTTTGACATGGCCTGCAGGGAGGCTGAAAACAACGTCAGCGGATATATGGCAAAATCATAGCCAATTTCCTGCAGCTCATCGGGGGACAACATGGGGGTATCCCCGTCCTCAACAAGGTTTGCCAGATGCACGCCGGGTGCCTCTGCACAAACCCGGCGCATTTCGTCTACACTTTTTGGGGCTTCGACAAAGAGGATATCTGCACCGGCATCGCGAAAAGCGTTCGCCCGCCGAATGGATTCCTCCAATCCATCAGTGGCCCGCGTATCCGTCCGGGCGAGGATTAGAATATCTGCTCCTTCATCACGGGCATCAACCGCGGCCTTCACCCGGGTTACCGCTTCATCAAAGGCGACCGTCTGCTTCCCCGCCGTATGGCCACAGCGTTTGGGCCATGCCTGATCCTCGATCAGGACGCAGCCAAATCCTGCATCAGCAAACCCGTTGACCGTACGCTTCACGTTCAGAGCGTTGCCATAGCCCGTATCACCATCTCCAATGATCGGTATGGACACGGCATCTGTCATCAAACGCCCTTGTGCCAGGATTTCGCCGTAAGACAACAGGCCCAGATCCGGCACGCCGAAATTCGCGCCAGCCGTTGCAAAGCCGCTCATAAATGCCATGGGGAAACCATGTTGTTCGATCAATCGTGCGGATATGGCATCAAAACAGGACGGAACCGTTACTATTCCCGGAGTGTTGATTTGATCGCGAATTTTTTGTGCAGCGGACATTTTTTTCCTTAATTCTAGAAAAGGCGACAATTGGTTTACGCAGAAAACGGAATATACAAAGCAATTTCCGGAAAGAAATAAACAGCGATGACACTGAGCAGCATGAGAAGAACAAACGGCCATACCCCGGCGGAAACTTCTGCCATTGTCGCCTTCCCCACCGCCTGGATGACGTAGATATTCAGTCCAACCGGCGGTGTGATCAAGGCGCATTCAATCATGATAACGAAGATAATGCCGAACCAGATTGGATCAACGCCGAACACCAGCAATGTCGGCAACAACAAGGGCACCATGATCAGCATCATCGACAGGGCTTCAAGAAATAGCCCGAAAACAAGCAGGGACAGGCAAATAGCCAGGATCATATATCCCTGACTGTGGAAGGTATCGGCTATAAGGGTCGAGAATTCCTGTGGGAGCTGGTACAGGGTAATTGCCTTCCCGAATATTTTTGCCCCTGCCACAATCAGCAAAATTGTAACCGTCGTTTTCATGCTGTCGATCAGGGCTTCTTTGAAATCTGTCCAGGTCAACCGCCTTTGGATAACGGTCGTCAGAAGCAATGCGCAGACGAAACCGACCCCGCCGGCTTCCGACGGGGTAAAGATCCCTGCATACAATCCGCCCAACATAATGATCACCAATACCAAGGTAGGGAGCGTTCGTATTGTGCTTAGTTTCCTCTCTGCCCAGCCAGCTTTTGGTTGCATCTGGAAGCGCTTGTCAAATTTCGCGTAGAGCATTGAAAAGCCGCAGAACAGAATTATCAGCAGGATTCCCGGCCCGATTCCAGCAAGAAACATATCCAGAATGGATTCCTCTGTTACCACTCCGTAAACAATCATCGGAATAGACGGCGGAATCAAAATACCCAATGTGCCACCGGCGGCCAGCAATCCAAGTGCGAATTTCCGGGAATATCCCCGTTCGATCATCTCCGGTATGGAGACGACGCCGATCGTCGCTGCCGTCGCGACGGAGCTTCCGGAGACGGCCGCAAAAACACCACAAGACAAAACAGTCGCCACCGCAAGGCCACCTGGTAAATGACCAACCCATGCCTGGGCCGCACTAAACAGGTCTCTCCCAACCCCTGCTTTCAACAGAATATTGGACATCAGCAGGAATAAAGGAACAGCTATCAGGACAAAACTATCCATGGCGCTATACAGGGTTTGTGGCGCCATAAGAGAGGAGAAGTCTCCGAAATAAAGGAGCAGTACGCCGAGCCCGCCAAGCGCGAACGCAATGGGGATGCCGGCAAACAACAAGCCGAAAAGCACAAGCAAAATAACGATCACTTCGAGCATATCAATGAAGCTCCAATTTCGTCTCTAAAGGGCGCGGATCGATAAATTTGCGAATAATTTCGACAACACATTGAACAGCAAGCAGCCCAAACCCGATGGGGATGACAATTTCAGACCACCATAACGGGATATTGAGCATGGAACCCGTGGTCTCGTTGGTGGTCCAGACATCCAAGGCGATGACGCCACCCCACCAGGCAATAAATGCTGCAAAACCGAATATAAAGACATAGGCGACAATATCCATGACCCGCCGCAATGGATCGGGTAAAACCGCGAGCAGCATGTTGATGCGGATCAGGTCGTTATTGTAGAGCACAAAGGCGGATGCGGTGAAAATGCCCCACAGGAGCAGCATGCGCGAAATCTCTTCAACCCAGATGGTGGGCGCATTAAAGACGTATCGCATCACCACTTCATAGGTAACGATCAGGCCAATGACAAAAAACAGCCAAGCGGAGACAACCCCCAAGGCCCGCGTCAGTTTGTCGAAAACACCTAATAGCTGCACCGTCAATACTCCCCAATAATCAACAGGTGACCCTGTCAGGCCACCTGTATCAGTTCCCCTGATGCCTACTTCTTCAGCTCATCGACAGCCAGCAATAGCTGCACGCCAATTTCGCCGGCATCGGCTTTGTAGGAGTCAATAACCGGAGAGACGGTTTCCTGCCACATGATCACTTCTTCAGGGGACAGTTCCCGTATTTTCATTCCCTCTTTTCTGGCTGTTGCCAGCGCATCCGCTTCAACTTCACTGATTTTGTCGCGAAGCGCCACTTCAACTTTCTGGGCTGCAGTGGTGATAATCTGCTGCTCTTCGCCGGTCAATCCTTCCCAGAATTTCTCATTTATCAGGACCACAAACTCAATATCACTGTGATTTGTCAATGTCAGCCAATCCATCACCTGATACAGTTTGCGGCTCTTGACACCCGACAAGCCGGTCATTCCGGCATCGACGATCCCGCGTTGATAGGCCAGAAACTGCTCCGATCCCGAAATGAGAGTTGGAACGCCGCCGGCGGACTGGACGAATTTACCCAGGGTTTTCCCAAACACCCGGACTTTCTTGCCATCCATATCCTCGGGAACAGCGATGACATCGCCATTGGAGAGGACTTGAGCCATGCCATAGGCCTGCCACCAGAGAACCCGTGACCCCGTCTTCTGAATTTCATCTTCAATCAGGGTCCGGACTTTACTGCCCGGTGCAGTTGCTTTTTTCACAAGTTCTTCAGAGTTCAGGACAAACGGCAGATAAAACAGCTCCACGGCAGGAATGGCGCCGGAAAACCGGGTTAGAGAGGCCACGCCCATTTCAATCGCTCCGGACCCGACAGCGCGCGGCACTTCCTTGTCCTTGTAAAGCTGGGCGGAATGATAAATCTCGACTTCAAGCTCCCCCTTGGATTCCGCTTCAACTTCCTTTTTGAACTCCAGCAGGTTTTGAGTCAGGTGATTTTTCAATGGAACCTGAATGGTGATGCGAAGCTTTTTCGCCGCATCGGCTTCACTCACCATTGCCCCCAGTATCATCAGGTTTGATATCAGCAATGCGTATAGAATATTCTTCATGGCGTCCCCCTATGTTCAATCGGTTTTCAGCTTGATATGCAGAAATTGTTTTTATTGCTTGATGACTGCATCCAGATTTACTTCTTTGATTAGTATTTGAAAAATCTATTTTTTGTATACATGATTGTAAAGAAGATTATTTATTTTTATCCCGGAAAATATTTTATATTCTATAATAGTATTTAATTTCAAATAGATATAAGAAAATACTATTCTAAATCAGATTTATTGATTTATCAAAATACCCATCATATACTCTATATTGTATACATCTGGAAAACGGATTCGAAAATTATGGCGAGCACCCGGGCTCAGGAAATAGCTGAGCATCTGCGTAAAAATATTCTGTCAGGAACCTACCTGCCCGGTAGCCGTCTGCATGAAGAAACCCTGGCTGAAGAAACCGGCGTCTCCCGTACGCCGATCCGCGCCGCCCTCCGTCTTATGGACGCGGAACGGTTGGTGAATTATTTTCCCAATAGAGGATATGTTGTTCGGGAATATTCTCCCGATCAAATTCGCGCCGCCTATCAAACCCGCTCTGTCCTGGAGGGGCTGGCCTGCCGTCAAGCTGTTGAACGCGGCATATCAGAGGCGCTCAAAAGCTCCCTGAACGAATGCATTACAGAAATCGATGTGATGCTGGAAAAAGGCAGCTTGCACAAAGATGATGTTTTGCAATGGCGTCACTGGAATGCCCGGTTTCACAGCCAGATTATCGAGGCTTCGGGTAATGAAAGTTTAGCCGCAGCGATAAACCTGATCACCCGTATTCCCATGGTTTCCAACTCCATCGTCGTCTGGAGCACGTTCGAAGTTGTCGTCAATTTCCATGAGCATCATCGTCAAATTCTTGATTTAATATGCCGGGGTCTGGCCGGCAGGGCCGAATTTGCCATGCGGGAGCATGTGGAACAAGGTGGCGATTTCATTGTCTCTAAACTGACCGAAGCAGACGCGTCCGGCTAATCCTCGTTGGTCCATTCGTCGCCCAAGAGCTCAGGGTCATTATACGCATAAAAATCTTCAAGATGCTTCTGACTGTCTTCAACAAAAAAACTCCTGACCAGCGCAGCGGTCAATCTGTTTGCGCCGACATTAACGCCCGGTATGTCACTGCTCAAGGCAGCATGGGACATGGTCGTGGCTGCATTGAACAAGTGAATGCGCGACAAATAGGGCGCCTCTCCCGGCTTCTTCTCCAACAGCTCAAAATTGCCACCCAGATACGGAAACCGCCCCAATTCGGGGTCAGCTATCTCCTCCGGCGGAGAGTACTGGTCCTGCCAAAGCTTGACCTTGTCCGCAAAGGAGGAGAATTCCGGCTGATCACCGATATTAATCGCATAGCCCGTCCCCAGAATAAGGAAATCAGCGCTAAGGGATCCTTTGGGTGTCGTTACGACAACTTTATTGTCCTGAACCGTTGCCTCCTGGGCCGGGCTGCCAAAATGGATATGCGCTTTTTTCAGCGCCTTCAAACGGAGCATGGAGCCGCGCGGGGCGGCCACTTTACAGCCGAACCCATGCTGCAGGAACCGCCAGCGGGTCTCATCATCAGCTGAAAAGAATCCTTGCAAGAAACCTGAATAAACCGTGCTTTTGAATTTGTTCAAGCGGGGCATTTCTGCTGCCCGCAGAAGCAAATTCACTTCATCCGCGCCTGCTTCCAAGGCTGTTGCGGCACTATCCACCGCCGATGCGGCACCGCCAATGACGATAACTTTCTTGCCCTTGAGTGCCGTGAAATCAATGTCGTCTTCCGTATGGGCCCTGACGGATTTCGGCAAGCCGGCAAAGGCCGCCGGCAGCCGCGTCCCGCCAAATGCCGCCCGGCCCGTCGCTAACACAATTCGCCGGGTCAATTGCTGGAATTCCGTATTCCCCTGTCTGAAGTAAAGTTTTAGCAAATCTCCGGCAGGCTCAATGCCCAACAATTCAACGTTATTTTCCGTTGGGATATCCAGTATCTTGCGGTACCAGCGAAGATATTCCATCCACATTTCTCGCGGAATGTTGCCCAGCGCCTGCCAACTTTCCCACCCCCATTTCGCCTGATACCATGCCTGGAACGTCAGGTTGGGCAGGCCCATATGGGGCCCTGTCAGATGTTTTGGGGAGCGCAAGGTTTCCATTCTGGCCGTCGTCACCCAGGGCCCTTCAAACCCTTTGTCCTGCCGTTCAAAAATCCGGAAATTCAGAACACCCTCTCGGCGCAAGCCGACCGCCGCCGCCATCCCGCACATGCCGCCGCCGATAATCGCAACATCGAGCACCGGCTCGCCGGTCGGACCCTTTGCAGCCTTCACCCAGTTTTCCGCCGGATAATTAAGATAGTCGAAGTCACGAATTATATCTGATTCCAGCTGCTGCAGCCGGTCGGTAAAGCCATCCATACGAGTTGCTCTGATTTATTATTAAATTTCTTGCCAGCATACGTCATGTTTCAACAAATTCACCTGATTTTTGTCGCCCTCGATCCCTTGACACAAAGAAGGGTTGTTGAAATAAGTCATATCAGCAGATAGCCTGTTTCCTGAATATCAGGACTTTGCAGGAAAATTGAGGGGAATTCCGTTGAAAGCAGTAATCTTGGCCGGTGGGTTGGGCACCCGGATTTCCGAAGAATCCCATTTACGGCCAAAGCCGATGATCGAGATCGGCGACCGGCCGATCCTGTGGCATATCATGAAGATTTATGCCCATCACGGCATCACCGAATTTATTATCTGCCTGGGCCATCGGAGCTATGTGGTGAAAGAGTATTTTGCCAATTATTTCCTGCATCGTTCCGACGTCACCTTTGATCTGCAAAATAATGAAGTAACCTATCACACGGCAAAGGCGGAGCCCTGGCGCGTTTCCCTCGTTGAAACCGGTGAAGTAACCATGACCGGTGGCCGGTTAAAACGGATCGCAGACTATCTGGATCCGGGTGAAACCTTCTGCATGACTTACGGCGACGGTGTTGCAGATGTTGATATAACAGAGCTGATCGCGTTTCACCGTTCCGAAGGCCGCGACGCGACCCTCACGGCTGTCGCACCACCCGGTCGGTTCGGGGCGACCGTGATTGAAAATGGCGCGGTAAAAGAGTTTATTGAAAAGCCGGCAGGTGACAACGGATTGATCAATGGCGGTTTCTTTGTGCTTGAACCGTCCGTGCTGGAGAGAATTGCCGGCGACGGGATCTCGTGGGAAAACGAGCCTTTAACCGGTCTGGCTGCCGATGGCCAGCTATCTGCTTATCGGCATACCGGCTTTTGGCAACCGATGGATACACTTCGCGAAAAAAACTATCTGGAACAGCTTTGGGCAGGCGGCAATGCTCCCTGGCGGGTTTGGGCTTAATGAACTTCCTATGAATATGTGCTCAGTTAAATCGGATTTTTGGAAGAACCGACGCATTCTACTGACGGGTCATACCGGCTTTAAAGGAGCCTGGACGGCCCTTTGGCTGGAGAAAATGGGCGCGGAAGTCATTGGCGTTTCACTGCCACCGGAAGGGGATTTCTCCCTGTATGGCAGTGTAGAAGATCACACGGCCTTTCGCTCGCATTTCATTGACATCCGAAATCGGACGGAACTTGATGAGGTCGTATCCTCGGAAAATCCGGAAATCGTCTTGCATATGGCCGCTCAGGCGCTTGTCCGCCGGTCCTACAAAGAGCCGGTATTGACCTATGAGACCAACGTTCTGGGAACGGTAAACCTTCTGGACAGCCTAAGCCGGACCTCTTCTGTTAAAGCCGCGTTGATCGTGACAAGCGATAAGGTCTATGCCAATAACAATAGCGGCAGGCCTTTTGTCGAAACAGATGAATTGGGGGGCGACGACCCCTATTCCTCGTCCAAGGCCGCCTGTGAAATTGCAACCGCCTCCCTGTCAAAAAGCTTGTTCAAGGACAAAACTATCCCCATCGCAACGGCTCGCGCCGGAAATGTCATTGGCGGAGGCGATTTTTCTGAAGACAGGCTGATCCCCGATATTTGGCGGGCCGCCTGTGATGGCAAACCCGTTACGCTGCGATATCCCAACGCCACGCGACCCTGGCAGCATGTTCTGGAATCCGTTTCGGGATATCTCACATATCTTCAGGCCTTGTGCGAAGATGCAGACAACAAGCTCCCCCGGGCCTTGAATTTTGGCCCCGCTGCAGCAGAAACATTCACTGTTGGGCAAATCGCCAATCAGGTTCAGGAAGCGTTTGACATAAAAAGCGACTGGCTTTTGAACAAGACGGAGCAGCCTGTGGAAAAAACCGCGCTTGCTCTCGATGCCGGGCTGGCAAAAAATGCTCTCGGCTGGGAAAGTAAATGGCAGGCTGAAAAGACATTGGATATGACAGTCGACTGGTATAAAGCCTTTAGTGACGGGCGTAACGCCTTCGAGTTGACGCTGTCGCAAATTGAAGACTATGAGAAAGAGACCGCATGACCACCGCTTTGAAATGTCGGTTTTGTCAGGATAATCTGACAGAGACTTTTGTTGATCTGGGTTCGATGCCGCTGGCCAACAGCTATCTGAAGCGCAAAGACCATATGGCATCCGAGAAATCCTACCCCTTACATGCACGGGTGTGCGGCACCTGCTTTCTGGTGCAGGTGGAAGACGCTGTGCCGGCCGAAGAGATATTTTCTGACTATGCCTATTTTTCCTCCTATTCCGATAGCTGGGTTGCCCATGCCGAAAGGTACTGTGAAAAACTGACAGACCGGCTTGGCTTGTCCGAAAAATCTCTGGTTATGGAAGTGGCCAGCAATGACGGGTATCTCTTGCAGCATTTCGTCTCGCGCAATATTCCTGTTTTGGGCATAGAACCCGCGGCAAATGTTGCCAAGGTTGCAGAAGCGGCCGGGGTTAAAACCGACGTTGCTTTTTTTGGCACGGATACCGCAAACCGTTTGGCCCGCCAGGGTATGAAAGCGGATCTGGTGGCGGCCAATAATGTCATGGCGCATGTCCCGGACATCAATGACTTTATCGAAGGCTTCCGGATCATTCTCAATGAGAAGGGCGTTTTTACGATTGAGTTTCCGCATCTGCTGAATTTGATCAACAAAACCCAGTTCGATACCATTTATCATGAACATTATTCCTATTTGTCCCTTCTGACCGTCGAAAAAATCCTCGCCAAGCGTGGGCTGAAGGTATTTGACGTGGAAGAATTACCGACACATGGCGGATCTTTGCGCGTTTTTGCCTGTCATGGTGACAACGATCAATTCACGACACAGGACGGGCTGATCTCCGTCCGGGATAAAGAAAAAAGGGCCCGGCTGGACGATTTGGCGGGATACCGGGGATTTACCCCAAAAGTAGAGGCTGTCCGCAGCGCCCTTCTCGATTTTCTGACCTCTGAAAAATCCAAGGGGAGTAAAGTTGCGGCTTATGGTGCCGCGGCCAAGGGCAATACGCTGTTGAATTATTGCAATATTGACGCTGGCCTGATTGATTTCGTTGTTGACCGAAATCCGGAAAAGCAGGACACCTATTTGCCAGGGAGCCATATTCCGGTTTTCTCTCCTGAAAAAATCTGGCAGGAAAAGCCTGACTTCCTGCTTATCCTCCCGTGGAATCTGGCCGACGAAATCTCCTCCGATATGGCGGCGATCAAGGACTGGGGCGGCAGGTTTGCCGTGCCCATTCCGCAATTGAAAATATTGTAATGAAATTTACGGCGACAGAAATATCCGATGTTTTCATCGTCGACATGGACCGCCATGAAGACGACCGCGGATATTTTGCCCGGACTTTCTGTGAACAGGAGTTCGCGGAACAGGGTATTTCCTTCACGCCCGTCCAGAGCAATATATCCCATAACAAACAAGCCTTTACGTTACGGGGGATGCATTATCATGCGCCGCCCTATGAAGAAACCAAGCTCGTCCGTTGCAGTGCAGGACGCCTTTTCGATGTGGCCGTTGATCTGCGCCCGCACTCTCCTTCCTTCAAAAAATGGGTTGCTGTGGAACTGAGTCCGGAAAATGGACGCGGTCTCCATATCCCGGCTGGCTGCGCCCATGGCTTTTTGACACTTGAAGACAACAGTGACGTCTTTTACCAGATGGGCCCCGCATTTACGCCGGGCCATGATCGCGGCTTTCGATGGGATGATCCGGAAATCGCGATCAAATGGCCCGCTGACCCGCTCGTCATTTCCCATAAGGATCAATTACTTGACAATTTTTCTTGATGTTAAATGCTAACTGATAAAGACCAGATATGCCTTGTGACAGGCGCCACCGGACTGATCGGGAGGCGTGTTGTTGACCGCCTTAGCGCCAGGGGGCGTCCCGTCCTCGCCGCCGGTCGGACATCTGCCGCCTTTGAAGAGAACAAACAGGTCTCCTACTATTCGCTCGACTTGCATGATCGGGCTGCTGTTACCGATTTAATCGCCCGCTACAAACCCCGGCAGTTGATCCATCTCGCCTGGGAGGCCACCCCCGGTATTTTCTGGCAGTCCCGCGAAAATTTCCGCTGGATTTCCGCCAGCGCCCATCTGCTGGATCGCTTCGTCGCAGAGGGCGGGCAACGCGCCCTCCTCACCGGCAGTTGTGCCGAATATGGCTGGGGCCAGACCCCTCTGCATGAACGCGATTCCCCGCTGGACCCCCGCAGCTATTATTCCGCGTCAAAAATCGCGTTTCACGATTTGGCACGGGTGATCGCCCGCGACACCGAGCTTGTCTGGGCGCGGGTTTTCTTTCCCTACGGCCCCGAAGAAGACAGCAGCAAGCTCATCTCCCACACCTTGCGGGAAATCAGCGCCGACCGGCTGCCTGAATTCAAGACACCCGGGCGCGCTGTCGACTTTATCCATCTTTCAGATGTCGCCCGTTATTTTGACCAGCTTCTCACCTCGTCGGTTACCGGACCCGTCAATATCTGCTCCGGGATCGCCCTGCGACCACCGGAAATTGCCGCCGCCGCTGCCCGGCTTCTTGGCAAACCGGATCTCGCTGCCGCGCTTGACGAGCAGCTTACCAATATGGACGGCGAATTGACAATCGTCGGCGACCGCCAGATCCTCGACCAGGTTCTGACGCAGACAGCACAAACACAGAAAATACAGACACAAACACTATCGTCGGCAGCCAAACAAGCGGAAACACTTCGTCCCCTCAATATAGACGAAGGCCTCCGCAGCTATCTCAGGATAGATTCATGAAACAAAGAAAACCGCACTCTCTCTTTGAATACAACTCTTTCATTAATTACAGCATAGCAGAATTTGTTCCCGTTATCGGAAACAGTCAGTCAGCCTCCAAACTACTGGATCTGTTTCTCAATCACGCATCAAAATTCTATTGGCGACTTACGAACTCGCACCGAACAATCGCCAAGCTGTTTCCTGAAAATTTTGTATTACAAGGTGCAGTATACAAGGTATATGAGCATAATGACCACCATTACATTGTAATAGTTTGAGGCCCGCCGTGAACCGACGCCTGAAAAAAATGATCGCAAAAGTCCAGCGCAAGGCTGTTCTGAAACGCAATGTGAAAAGCCTGCGTTTTCCTACCCTGACCCGGCCACTGCTGGATGCGCCGATCCTGCCGACACGGCGCCATGATAACGCAGCCGTCTTTGAGGATGCGCTGCTGGACCGCATCTGCACCGCCTATATTGCGGCCGAAGACAGCGCCGGAGAGGATGATATCTGGACGGAGCTGACGGCGGAAAATGCCGGCTTTATCAAAGCGCTCAAGTCGCGAAATTTTGCCGATCTCCGCAATTATTTTAACCATCTTTTCTCCGGCCAGCTGCTCTTTGGCATGGGTCATACGGACCTGTTCCTGACCGCTAAAAGCCCTTATGATCCCAACTATTTTTCCTTCCGCTGTCGTGACACCATCCTGTCCCTGGCGGAGGCGCTGGCGGTTAAAACCCTGCCGTCAAACCAACAGACCTCGCTCGATGACTATGTGGCCAGCACCAACGGCGATCTCGCCCCCTATATCGAGAAAATCGAGGCCGAACTCGGCCATGCGATCACCGCGCCGCCCGTCGGCCAGCCGCCCGTTGCCGAAATCGGGCCTTACCTCGTCAGCCCGGATTCCATCCGTCACGCCTATGTCCCCTATCGGTTACGCCAGCTCGGGTTCCAGGCCAACGCCCGCATCATGGAAATTGGCGGCGGCTTCGGCAATGTCGCCCGCTACGCTTTCCTGCAAGGATTTCTCGACTACACAATCGTCGATATTCCCTATGTCAACGCCATACAGGCCGCCTTTCTCGCCGGTGCCATCGGCGACGAGAATATCACGCTTTATGGGGAAGCATCCAGCGCTGCCCTCAAAATCATGCCCTCGACCCGCAAGCAGGCACTGCCTGAAAAACTGGAACTGGCGCTGAATATGGATAGTCTGCCGGAAATTAATTACGAGGAATCATCGGAATATCTCCGCCTCGTCAAAGCCCGGTCAAAATTCTTCTTTTCCGTCAATCAGGAAGCCGAAAAAACCCATAAGGGAAAAATTGAGCAATATTGCGTGCCCGACCTGATCCGTAAAGAAGGCGGTTTCACCCGGCTGCACCGGCACCCCTACTGGATGGAACAGGGATATGCCGAGGAGCTGTTCGCCATTGATGCGGCGACCTGATCGACGGTGATTAGTCGTAGCCAGTGGTAAGGAGTTGTCTTACAATCCAGTGAACCCTTATTTTTTCTACGAGTGCTGTCTTGTCCCTGATTTCCGTTGGAATGCCGCTTTATAACGCAGAAAAATTTGTTGAACAGGCTCTTGATTGTCTGTTGCGACAGACCCATACCGACCTGGAAATTATCATCTCGGACAATTGCTCGACAGATAACACCGTCGCAATCGTCGAGCGTTATGCGGCGGCAGATACCCGCCTGAAACTGTTCCGGCAGCCGGAAAATCTCGGCCCGATCCCAAATTTTCAATTCGTCGTGGAGCAGGCCCGGGGCGACTATTTTATGTGGCGGTCCTACGATGACTGGTCCGATGACAATTATATTGAAACCCTGGCGGCGGTTCTGGACAGCAATCGGGCTGTCGATCTGGCCGTCGGCAAGGTTATTCGAGCCAACAATGAAAGCCAGATCGAGGGTGGTCAAGAGTTGGCGGCATATAAACCCACGGCCGGTTTTCGAGACAGCATTGACATGATCAAGGCCTCCCATCCGGGCTGGATGTATGGACTGTTTCGCCGGGCCCCGATCCTTGCAACCATCAACGAGGTTGTCCGTGATTTCCCCCATGTCTGGGGCTGGGACCATCTGATCCTGTTCCCGTTTGCCTCCCGCAATCGGGTTGCCGGTCATTACGGGACCCGGTTTTTCCAGCGCGAAACCGGTATTTCCAGCGACCGCTACCGACCCAAACCTGCCGCGGCACAAATCGAACTGGCCCGTAGTTTTTATCGGTTTTGCCGACGCGATTATGACAAGTCGGACGCCTCTCGCGTTCAGAAACTGGCGATGGGAATTTTTCTGCTAAAACATACCAGCAGCTGTACCGAAAAATTCACCCGGACTTTGCGTATCCTGCTAGGGCTACGACGGCCCTAGGATCAAGGGAATTATACGCCGCAATCATTGCAAAGAGGGGATTGATTGTTTATAGATGGGCTCTCAATAGTGGGTAGTCTTGAGACCTGAATCGAATGGATAAGTAACGTGGAAATTTCGCGCGATCAAATTAAACAAGCTGTCATAGAAGCCGGCTCTTCTGATGAAGGGTTTTTTCATTTTCCTGAAAATGAAAACGGATTGTATCTTCAACAGGACCCGGATGAATATGCGGATTTCGTCCATTATATGGCGACCCAGTTACCCCCGTCAAAATTCAGCCTGGATATCGGCATTGCCTCTGGTGGTCAGACTAAATTCCTGCGTGACTATTACCAGGTTGAAAAAACCATCGTTCTGGATATCGGCCTGCATGAAGCCTTCGTTCATTGGGAGCGGATCAAGCCAACGGTGAACACCAATCTGGTTCTTGAACTGATCATGGATTCCCACTCGAAGGAAGCCCGCAAAGCATTGCTGCCGTATCAGGGACAAATCGATTTTACCTTTATCGACGGGGATCATAGTTACAAAGGCCTGATGCAGGATATCGAGCTGGCCAAGGAAATCGTCAAGAAGGATTGCATTTTCGTCTTCCATGATACGGGTGCCGTCCCCGATTGTGTCCGGGTGTTCAAGGAACTTGAAAAAGACCCTGATTTCGAAATGCTGGCTAATTTTGATACTCGCTTCGGTATTTCGGTCTGGAAATATTTGGCCGTGAACGGCCCTAAAACGGGCCTTCGAAAGAAAATTTCCAAGTTATTGTCCTAACCGGGAAAGAACAGGATGCCAGGGCCGTCAATCGCCGTTGTGCATTTGATCCGAAAGGCAAACGGGATAGAACCGTTTGCCCAATTCCTTGTCTCCTACCGACGGCATGCAGACCCCACTGATCATGACCTGGTTCTAATCTTCAAGGATTTCAAGGCGGATGAAGACGCCCCTTTCCTGTCACTCCTCGGTGATGTCGCGTACAAACGGTATGATTTTGCAGGCGATGGAGGGCTCGACATTGGCCCTTATGTCGCCGTTGCCAATGACCTGAAGTATGATTATTTCTGTTTCCTGAATTCTTTCAGCCAAATTGAAGGCGACAATTGGCTGACTTTTCTGTTCAATGCCCTGACGACGGCGCCGCAGGCCGGTATCGTCGGGGCGACCGGCAGCTGGGAAAGTTCGGGCGCGCTTGATCCGCCCTTCCCCAATATACATGTGCGGTCGAACGGCTTTATGATGTCATCCGCGTGCCTGCAGCAGATGTCATTTATCGATATCCGGGACAAGGAAGACGCCCGCGCCATGGAATCGGGACCAAATAGCTTCACCCAGCAAGTGCGCGATCAGGGCAAAAAGCCCTATCTGGTTGACCGGTATGGCACCGTGTGGGCCGAGGCTGACTGGCCACAGAGTGCGACTTTCCGGAGCGGGCGGCAAGCTGGCCTTATGATCAGCGACAACCGGACGCGCGCCTTCGAGCTTGGCGACGACTGGACCCGGGAATATCTTTATGACATGGCCTGGACCGGAAAGCCCTCTTCTGCAAACCCGTTCAAACGGCATAAATTGCGGCACCGCCTTCGCCGGTTAATACAACCCAAACGGCCTCAACGTTAGCGTTTCCGATCGATCTATTTAGGTTTTCGTTCCCTGCTGGGACTGATGCCATATTGCTCTCGATAGCTTTTGGCAAAATGTGAATGTGTCGTAAAGCCTGATGCTATAAATATCTCTGTTATGGACATGCTGGTTTGCAGCAGCAGCAACCGTGCATGCTCCAGCCGCAATTCCATATAATAGCGGGCCGGCGATTTATCTGTATGCTGGCGGAAAAGCCGCTCTACCTGACGGATCGAAATCCCAACCGTCGCCGCCAGGTTCTCGGGTGAAATGGGGTCCTCGATATTTTGCTCCATTATTTCGACAATGGACAGAAGCTTTTGGGATTTCGCGGCCAACTGCAATTTTCGCACAACCTGTTGCTTGTCATGATGGGTCCGAATGCGATCATGCATGAACTGAAGGGATATATCCTGTGCAAGCTTGGATCCATGCTGCTCTGTTATCATATGTAACATCATATCGATCACGGCGGTTCCGCCCGCGCAGGTATAGCGGTTCCTGTCTATCTCGAAAAGACTTCCGGTAAAAATTACCTGCGGATACCGCTCCTGAAGGCTGATGGCGCCTTCCCAGTGGATTGTACATCGATAGTTATTGAGCAGGCCCGCCGCTGCCAGAATAAAGGCACCCGTACTCATGGCGCCTATCTCCGTGCCGTGATGGGCAATCCGGCGCAGCTCGGCCAGCAAATGCTCGTCATTGATTTTATCTGTCTCCAGCCCGCCCAGAACGAAAAGAATGTCGAGGCTGGTGGCCTCTTCAAAGGACAAATCAGGCAAAATCTCGATACCGCTGCTACAGCGTTCGCTTTCACCATTTATGGTCAGGATGTTCCAGTCGTACAGATGCTGCCCGCTCATACGATTGGCAATTCGCAGCGTATCAATGCCGCAGACAAGGCAATTCATACTGCTTTTGGGGGTTACAACAAACCCGAATTTTTTGGGAGTATGCAAATGAAACTGCCCCCACTTTACCAATTACACCCGAGCAATTATTGCAGATCAGGCGATGCCGTCTACAGAATATCTACGGAAAATTCCTGAACTGCAACAAAATTGAGTCATTACGCCAACGAAAGAGGTGCAAAGGGATGGAAACGGGTGTCAGGGTAGCCTCCCGGTCATTTTACCCCTGTCGTATTTAGAACGAAATATGCAAGTCAGCTCTTTTAAGTTGCATCATGAAAAATGATCCCCAGCGTATGTCTGTTTCCTGACGTAATCTCACTGACGCCATGCCGCATTTTCAACCGGGACATCCTTTTCAAGCCCATTCTGGGCCGGTCATTAACAGCAAATATAAGGGCGTCCCCCTGATTCAGGCCGACAACCGTCGCGCGCGATTGCATGCGCGGACTTTGCTCCGTCACGACGAATTCCCCACCTGTAAAATCGGCGCCGGGCTGGTTGAGCAGGATGGCCATTTGTAGCGGAAAAACATGCTCTCCATACAGATCCTGATGCAACCGATTATAGTCACCAGCCTTGTATTTCAGCAAAAGAGGGGTCGGGCGTCGCTGACCGGATCTGTGGCAAATGTCCGTATAATCCTCCAAATGGTCGGGATATCGCATGTCGGCTTTCAGTTTCTCCGACCAATCATTGGCGATCACAGAGAGGGGCTGATAGAATTGCTCTCGCAGAGATGATACCTGATCTGGCAATGGATAGGAGAAATAGCGGTATTCTCCCTGTCCGTAGCCATGCTGTTGCATCACAACCCGGTTTCGAAAGCGGTCCTCCTCGTCATAAAGCGCAACCAGATCCGTGCAATCTGTTTCCGTCAGCAGGTTTCTCAGACAGGAAAATCCCCTGCTGTTCAGATCTTCTGTTATTCTCGTCCAATCGATGCCCATCAAAGATGCCCTCTCCTTTTGATCCTTCAAACAGATATCTGATACCATCTGTTTGAAACAAAATTTCCCCGATACCCGACATGGTATTTCTAAGTGCACCTGATGCAAATTAGTATAGACTGCCTGCCTATTATATGGGGAGGCGAAGATGGATAATAAAGATCTGGTTGTGGTCACCGGCGCATCGGGCTTTATCGCTCAGCACACGATCAAAATATTGCTGGAAAAAGGATATGCGGTTCGCGGCACGGTGCGCGATCTTGGCCGTATTGAACGGCTGACGGCCAGTCTCGCTGGCCAGTGCGATGTGACCAACCTGAGTTTTGCCAAAGCTGATTTATCCACTGATGAGGGATGGGACACGGCGCTTTCGGGGGCAAAATACCTGCTGCATATGGCGTCTCCCTTACCGGTGGAGCAGCCCGAAGACGAAGATGAGCTTATTATCCCGGCGCGTGATGGCGCGTTGCGGGCCCTGAAAGCGGCCGTAGCGGCTCAGGTTTCCCGCATTGTCATGACCTCGTCAATCGCCTCCGTTTCCGGTGGCCTTGATACGACAGCAACCTTTGATGAAAGCCATTGGAGTGATGTCACTCAGGATATCGGCCCCTATCCCAAAAGCAAAACCATCGCCGAGCGGGCGGCCTGGGACTATATCAACTCCCTGCCCGAAGATAACCGCCCGGAACTTGTCATGATTAACCCCGGTTTCGTCCTCGGACCCCTGATCGATCCGGATACAAGTGCCTCCCATGAAGTGGTTCGCAGATTGCTCTCGGGCCAGGTTCCGGGCATTCCGGATATTGGCTTCAGTCTTGTCGATGTGCGGGATGTTGCGGTGGCGCATGTGGCCGCCCTGACAGCTGATGAGGCGCCTGGAAACCGCTATATTTGTGTGACTGGCTATCGGGATTATTACGATATTGCCAAACAGGTCCATACGCATCTTGCCGGGTCGGATTTTAAGGTTCCGCTGCGCCGCATCCCCAGCTGGCTCGTCCGGATACTGGCGAACTTCAATCCGACCCTGAAACTGATTGTCCCGCGGTTAGGTCAGGTTTCTCAGTTCGATACAACCCGTATCCGCCAGGATCTTCAGTGGCAGCCGATCGACCTCGATACCTCGCTGATCGAGACCGTGGACAGCCTGATCGAGCATAAGATCGTCTAGGCTTTCGCCCGCAATATCCGGCGCTTGCTAAGGACGGCATCATTATCCACATAGCATCCCTGAAGATGGCGCGGGCCGCTGTCCGGATTAAAAGCCGCCCGGCCGTGAAGTGCCCGGCGGTTATTGAAAACCAGCAGGTCGCCCGGCCGGAGCTTCAGGGATAATATGTTTTCCGGTCTTCTCACGATTTCAGTAAAGGCGCGGTAGGCTCGATAAAAAGGCAGGACATCGTCGAAATCCAGATCAAGAGGCGCCGTTAGGGCGGCATGAAACCTTACTTCCTTTAGATCCCCGAGCTTGTCCCGGGCTATGGTCGGCGCAGTCCATTGTACATCCCAATCCTGATCATGAAATCGAAACGGAATTTGCAGCTTGGCCAGGATCTCATAGGCTGCAGGATCCTCTTGCTCCAATTGACGGGCAGCACAGAACCCGTCAACCAGCGTACTCTCCCCCCCTTCTGCATCAAATTCCAAACAATGCAGAAACTGTGTTCCGGGCGGCAATTCCCAATTGGGCAAATCGCTATGGGATTCCAGCTTCAGGGCTGTATAGGCCACATTATTGGGATCAGGTTTTGAAATAACATCAAATTCCCGGCCGAAATTAGTTTCCCGCAAATACGCGATACGATTGGCGACCCGGGTAACCTGTCCTGGAACTGTCGGCGTATTGCGTATGAGGACAAACCCGTAATCCACCAGCATATCCAGCCAGGCCAGCACAGCTGCCTCACTTTTCATGACAGTTTCATAGTCGATTTCCGGCAACGCTGTTTTTACTTTCGCCGTCCATAAAACCGGCTTTTCCCGCTTGGCTTCTCGTGCCGATTTTGAGTAGCAATTAATACGAAGCCAATCTGGGTGAAATTCGCTTACATGACCGTCTTCCCAGCAAATCGCCAGTTGATGTTGTTGTAAATCCAGCGACGTCAGGACAGGTTGATCTGCTGCTATTGTCATCACATCAAAAGTTCTTTCATTTGTTTGGGGATGAAGACATTCAGGACAAGGGCAGTTATCACGCAACCAGATATAATGAAACCGGCTGTGATGGCCGTCAGACCACTCCATTTCCAGACTGTCGGCTGTTGTTTCGATAGATTTTATACTGCAACTTGACGCCATGGATTTCATCCTTTGCATTTTCCGTCGATTTGACTGGAGAATGGCAACTTATTTGACATTGTACAAACCAAATCAGCGTTCCTCCTATCCAGCTCAAGGAGTTTTCTCTTGGATTAATGTGACTTTAACGATAGAGAAATGAGACAGACCCCTACTCTTCTTTTCGCTTGTTTCCGAACGGGATCACTATGGCAAAACTATCGCCTCATTTATATGGCACGCTTATCACGACCCTTGGTGTCATTATTTTGTCGCCCGACGGTTTGCTTATCCGGCTTATTGGAGCTGACGGATGGACAGTTCTATTTTGGCGCGGATTATTTTTTTCCGCAGGCGTCTGGGGATATTATGTAATTCGTCATGGCCGCAGCAGCATAGGATTTCTGACGGTTATGGGTAAACGCGGGATCCTTGCCGCAGCCCTGTTTACTTTAAGCACAATATTTTTTGTGTTGGCGATAACACATACCAGTGTCGCAAACACACTTGTCATTATTGCAACGGCCCCTTTATGGGCCGCAGTTCTGTCCCGCATCTTCCTGAAAGAGCGGATCGCCCCGTTAACATGGATCGCAATCCTGATCTGTGTTGGCGGTATCAGTCTGATTTTCATCGGTAGCCTGGGAGGTGGCAGCCGCCATGGAGATATTTTTGCGCTTGTTTGCGCTTTCGGCCTGGCCGGACAAATCACAACCGTACGCCACGCAAAAGATATCGATATGGTACCGTCTCTGGGGTTGTCAGGCCTCATGGTCGCTGCCATAGCTTTTCCGTTGGCCGACCCTGGTTCCGTAACACCAGAGGGCTTCGCCTATCTCATTTTGCTGGGGCTGTTTATTCTTCCCTTGGCATTTAGTCTTATTACAATTGGCCCCCGTTATATTCCGGCGCCGGAAGTAAGTCTGTTAATGCTATTGGAAAGTATATTGGGGCCATTCTGGGTCTGGCTCGTCCTCAACGAAGTGCCGCACTCAGAGACGCTTATTGGCGGAACGCTGGTGATCACAACGCTCATTTTGCATTCATGTCTGGGTTTCTGGAAAAAGAAGTAAACTAGATCACTTCTTCTCGGTAGAAAATATGACTTCCAACCTGCCCAAGTTTATTCAGGTGCGCGCTCCATCTCGGATTTACATAAGACGCATGATAATGCGTAGCACGCTTTGCAATACCGCTGCGCTCGCCTTTCATGACAAGGGCAACCACCTTTAAAGCTTTTTCCCAGGATCGCGTATTTCTCGGACGGTCGGACTGGCCGTCACAGGCAAAGGAGAACTGGCACTTGTGTCGACGATGCTTGTTTTGAAAGACAACGGCACATGCGGTATCCGGATATCGCTCATCAACGATCCTATTCAATATCACTTCAGCAATGGCAACCTGGCCAACAAGCGGCTCACTTCTGGCTTCAAAATAGACAGCTTGCGCAATACACATATCTTCTGAAGTAAAAGTCCGACCGAATAAATCTACGCTTTTGTAGGTTTTGTTCAGGCTATGCGCATCCGGCATATCGAGGTCGGTCAATTGTGCATAAGTATCCGGTTTCGCCTGCAAATCTTTTACTTTTTGATCCAGTATAGCGCTTTGAGCGGTCTTCTGAGACTTTACGAAAGCAAACTTCTCCGTAGAATCAGCAGCAGCGCCAATTCTGAATAACAGCCCAAAACTGATAACCATGATTGTCAATATGGTCGCTGAACCTAATGCGACGCCTATTTCATGAGATCGTGCTTTTGCCATTTTAAATATTCTATCCCGCAGGTTTCGCATTGCGCCGGTCCCGTTATTATTTGCAAAAAAGGTCCCAAGTTACTGCGACCCCTTCGTTAAACAAGACTTACCAGCCAATCACAATTTGACTCATCCCCTAAACATGGGGATTACCTTCAATTTTTTTACCTATTATTAACCATCAATTCAAATTTATGGTTAATCAACAGATACCTTAGCTCATTCAATTAATCTGGCTCGCATTACTGATATCCATTATAAAACAACAACTTATAATGAAAAAACAGGAGTTCAATGTTATTAACTATTTCCTGCAGATCCTATCCCTCAAATGAGGTAGAAGGCTGCAAAGTGAGCCTTTGATCAATTGAGATAAGCCACGCCAATAGAATCTAGGAGAGGAAGTAACATATATTTTTCCGAGCGTATATTACTTTTTTATACTGATTGAAACCCGCCAAACAAGCCCTCTTCTTCAGGCCCTTCAGTTTTTATAATGAGATGCTGAAGTACAATACCATTCTCCATATAGTAGCGTACATCACATTTCTACATAACTTTTTTGTATTTCATTATTGTTTTGCTTGCATCAATTCACAAAATTGATATATGAGCGGTTAAGCATTTTCATGTACACAACAAATAAGATGGTTTTTTAATGGATATCTCCCTACTACAAGAAAAGTCCTTGGACGCCAGCCGCTTCCTCAAGGCGATGTCAAATAAACACAGACTGCTTATCCTATGCAACTTAGTCGATAAAGAGCGTTCCGTTGGTGAATTGGAAAAGATAGTTGGCCTTAGTCAATCTGCCCTGTCCCAACATCTTGCCCGGTTACGCAAAGAAGAAGTTGTAAAGACGCGTAGAGACGCGCAAACGATTTACTATTCATTGCAGGACGAGAATGTCGTTGAAGTATTGGAACTATTGTTTTCAATTTTCGTAGCAGATGACAGAAAACTAGCTGAAGTCGCTTAGTTTCTAATTATTTTTGCGGATGAAGGGTTAAGTCCTTTCATCCGTATTTTATTGGCTCGTCAATTGTTACGACCTGCTTGCCCACGACATCCCGTTGCTCCATTGTCGCCAGCGCTTCTTTGATCTGATGAAGCTCCCACCGTTTCCCGATCAGCGGCTTCAAATCATTTTCCTCCGTAAGTTTGATTAACTTATCAAAGCTTTCGCGTCCCGCAACGGGATCGCGTCGGCCAAATTCTCCAGCACGCACACCGATAACAGAACATCCTTTTTCAGAAGGTAAATTTGTTTTCAGGACACCAAATTCTCCCCCGGCGAAACCGACAATCAATATGCGTCCCGCCCAGGCTATACAGTCAAAACTTTTCTCAAAATACTGTCCGCCAACTGGATCAAGAATAACATCCGCGCCTGCATTTTCAGTAATCCTCTGAACTTCAGCAGCGAAATCGACTTCTTGATAGTTAATAAGAAAATCCGCCCCACTCCGCTTGGCGAGGGCGAGTTTTGCCTCGGAACTGGCGGCCGCAATTACAATAGCTCCTTTTGCTTTAGCAACCTCGACACTTGCCTGGCCAACGCCACCGCCAGCACCAAGTATTAAAACGGTTTCGCCCGGTCTAAGCTTCGCCTTATCCACCAGGGATACATGTGCGGTTGAATAGGTGACGGCATAGGCCGCAGCCTCTTCAAACGTCAGGGTGTTGGGCATTGCTGCCAATTGTGCACGTGTAACAGTCATATATTCAGCGAACGCGCCCGTTTTGCCCTTTACCAGCACCGGATCGCCGAGGGAAAAATCAGAATCTGTATCCCGTGATTCTTCGATGACACCGGCCCCCTCCATTCCCAAAACAAATGGCACCTCAGGTTTGAATTGATATTTTCCATATGTCATAAGCAAATCGGGGAAATTCAGTGCAGCCGCCCGCATCCGAATTCTGTATTCTCCGGCTTTCAACGGTTCCAGGGGCCTTTCTTTGGTAACAACGGCCCCTGGGCCATCCAGGCTCATGCAAATCGCCATTTTGGAAGTCTTGTCAGTCATATCTTTTTTCTTATTATTTCAATTTTACTATTGATTTTCCATTGTGGACTGATACCACACTTTTTTCCACGATCTTGTGACTGGAACATGTCTTGGAAAAGGGTTATCTGTGGCACGTAGAATTTAAACTCGGCGTTTTAGTGGATTGAATAACATAATGGGTGGTCTGGACATTTCTTACGCAGCAGCTGTTGGTGGAGGACTTGTGAGTTTTCTTAGCCCATGTGTATTGCCACTTGTCCCTGCCTATCTGTGCCTTGTCGCCGGTACAAGTCTTGATCAACTGGCTGACCTGGATGAAAAAGAACCAGTCCGCAGGGGAATAAACTGGCAAGTTGTCTCCATGGCGGTAATTTTCGTCTTGGGGTTCTCCACGGTGTTTATATTGCTCGGTGCATCGGCCTCTTTCATTAATCGGCTGATTATCGAACATCTTGAGCTGTTGTCAAAAATAGCAGGGGCCGTCATTATTATTTTTGGCATCCACATGACCGGCCTCGTTCGCATTCCCTTTCTTTACCGGGAAGCTCGCTTCAATAATGTGGATAAACCACAGAACTGGTTTGGTGCCTACATAATCGGACTGGCCTTCGGGTTTGGCTGGACACCTTGTATCGGGCCCATTTTAGGAACTATCCTGGCTCTGGCCGCAAGCGAGAGCTCTCTTGGATATGGCGTAAGCTTACTCGGGGTCTATTCCCTCGGCCTTGGCATACCGTTTATCCTTGCGGCTTTTGCAATGAACACGTTTTTAAAATTCATGCGTCGGTTTAGAAAATACTTTAAAACAGTTGAAATCGGAACCGGCCTCATTCTAATTGCAACGGGCGTCCTGATATTCTCAGGTCAGTTCCAGATACTCGCCTATTGGTTCTTGGAAGCATTTCCTGGGTTAGCAAATCTCGGGTAAAACTGGCCTGTTCCGCCGCTTATGATTTTGAAAAGAGAGAGCCGACCCAGCCACAGGTATCATCTTTTTCAGTAATTTTTTTAGCAACAACCGTCCCGGTGGCTACTGAAGTGATATCCAGCTCATTTTGAGCGAGGACATTGGAGCTGTCAGCCAATAAAGAGCTCAATCCCATCACGGCGACCAAAAGGCCCGCAATGATCCAAGTTGTTTTGATTTCGTCCCGCATCTTTCTCATTCCTCAAGCCGAAACATTTGTTCAGATAGTTTCGGCGCTGAAATTATTCACATTTTTGGTGCGTTAGCCGTGTAGATATTATTCCGGCATTGAAGTTCAAGAAATATCTTAGGTATTGGGCAGCAATACTTGATAATAAAGGAAAAACTGTATCGGTCGTCACATTTTGAAGATCATTAGCTTTGCCTGGCCGCAATATAATCTTCTCCTGTGGCTGGATATCTTTTATGCTGATAATAGCGAAGTATTATGTAGATCAGGTCGTCAAGATGTGCGGAAGATTCAACTTAACAAGTCCGGTAGAGGCGATCCGGCAACTTTTCGGTTTTCAAGCGAGCCCAAACCTTCAGGCCAGGTACAATATTGCCCCGACGACGCAAATCGCAGCTGTCCGTTTACCATCAAATAAGTCAGCTTCCGGAACAGAGCTTTTCTCAGCCCATTGGGGCTTAATTCCTTCATGGGCAAAATCAGCAGAATACAGTGCCAAAATGATCAATGCGCGATCAGAAACCGTTGCTGACAAACCGGCGTTTCGTTCCGCTTACAAGTCCCGTCGCTGCCTTATCCCGTCTAATGGGTTTTATGAATGGCAAAAATTGGGAAAAACGAAAAAGCAGCCTTGGCTCATAAGCCTTCAAGACACACCCTTATTTGCTTTTGCCGGGCTTTGGGAAAGTTGGACAGATCCTGAGGGAAAAACGCTGGAGAGCTGTACCATATTAACGACGAAAGCAGCAGACAGCATTGCATTTATCCATCACCGTATGCCGGTTATTATCGACAAGGCCAAATTTGGTCAATGGTATGAAGGCGGGTCAGAAGACGACCTGTTGCAGCCTTTCGACAGTGCAAAACTGACTTTTCACAAAGTGTCACAGAGTGTTGGAAATGTCCGCAATGACGATGCCAGCTTGATTGCCCCCTGTGAAAGCATCACATCGAACCCTCAACAGGAACTATTCTGAAACCGGTTTAAGGGCTGGGGAATTCCCTTTAACAGGTTCTTCACGGCTAATTCGGACAACGGATGCCCTTAATTTTTCAAACGCCTTATGCTCTATCTGACGGACTCTTTCCTTGGTTATGCCTAACCGACCGCCCAACACTTCCAAGGTTGTTTTGTCGTCCTGCAGCCTTCTTTCACGAATAATCAGCTGTTCACGATCGGTTAATTCATGCAACGCCAAATCCAGCCAACGAGATCTGATCTCGCCATCCAGGGATTTTATCACAGCTTCTTCGGGCGTCGGGCCGGTGTCCGGCAAAAAATCTTCCAGACTGTCATCCCCGTTCTCACCGATCGGAGCATTCAAGGATTGATCGCGGCCGGACAAGCGATTGGCCATTTTCTCGACCTCACCGATCTTTATCCTCAGTTTTCTGGAAATGGCATCCAAGGTATCCGACGAGAACCCGCCATCATCAGAACTCTGAATTTTCGCCCGTAGCCATCTCAAATTGAAAAACAGTGATTTTTGAGACGCACTCGTTCCGGATCTGACAATCGACCAATTGCGCAGGATATAATCCTGCATTGCTGATTTTATCCACCAGCTGGCATAGGTTGAAAATCGAATTTCCCGTTCCGGCTCAAACTTAAATGCAGCCTGCATTAAACCAATATTACCTTCTTGCACCAAATCACCCATTGGCAAGCCATAATTTCGGAATTTGGTCGCCATGGATATAACGAGCCTCATATATGCCGACACGAGTTCATGTAGGGCTTTCTCGTCATCATGATCTCGCCAGAGAAATGCCAGTTCGAATTCGCGCTCTCGTGTCAAAAGAGGGATCGACATTGCTTCGGAAACAAACGCTCTGTTTCGTTTTATTGCAAGTGTCGTATCATGCTTAGTCATGTGAGTTTCCTCTCACCAAACTTTATCTAGACAGTTGATATCAGGAACAGCTCATTCATATTAATACTATAAAATATAAGGATTTTCGCCGATTTGTCCATTATTTAACAGGTATCCTGATACAATCGTGATCGGAGGTGACGACCTCTGTTTTCTTCCAATTTGTTATACGAAAGAAGAATTAGATCAGATCAGAGTGGTTAAATTTAGGCGGGGGCAACCGTTTCTTTCATCGGCTTTTCGCTTGATCTTGAATAGACCAATAAGGCTATAACAAGTATGCCGCTGACGAACATAAATGAGTGCTGATATCCTGCTTCGGGATTTATCGCTAAAATCCAGCCAAACATCGATTGCATAAACCCTACGCCAGTAATACTGATCAGATTTAAAGTAGAGTTAGCGCGGCCAACCAGATGATCGGGGAAAGCAGCTCGGCATTGAGCTGCCAGAACAACGTAATATTGTTGAACAAACGCTATATAGACGAAAAGACATGTGACGACAAAAATCGATAAATTTTCTCCTAGCCCCAGTACTCCGAAAGCTATCAATTCAGTTGTTACAGCAGTAAAAACAATTGCCTTTCGGCGTTTGAAGATCCGATCCAAAGGACCGAAAAACAAGGCTCCAATTGGTACAAATATCATCATAAGAAACAGTACCTGGCCTCGTTCCCACCCGTCCAGACCATAGGTATCTTCAAGATATGGCCCACCCCACATCCCAATAATTGCCACAGCAGGTCCGTATGCGACGAATCCCATGGCTAGCAAATTGAAAAACCGGGGATGGCTCAACACTTTTAGATACCCACGAATACTCTGGCCTATGGTCGACGGCGTATCGAGACTATTGCTATAGGCTGGCGGCGCATCCCGGATAACAACAATACCGATCAGCAACATGACCACAGTTGCGCCTGCCACAAAGATAAAGGGCGATCGCCATCCGAACAGTTCAATCATCCCGGCAAGAGGCGCTGACGCCATTATCCCGCCAATACTACCAGCCGCCATCAACCAAGAGGCCAGTGTCGCAAATTTCGTCGGCGGAAACCATTTTGCAAAAAGAACATATGCCGACATCATCGTTGCGGAAAAGCCGAGCCCGATGAGAATTCGAGATATAAGTATTTCATTGAAATTGGTTGCCAAAGCAATCATCAAAGATCCGATAACGGCCAGGACACCGATACTGGGGATAATAATGCGCGGACCAAAGCGATCAAGCAGCATGCCGATCGGCACCTGAACAAAAGCTGATGCAAAAAATAATGCCGCAGCCGCAATGCCCAAGCCTTCAACGGCAATGCCAATTTCCTTGGCAATAGGCGGCATGACTACAGCCCCGGACATACGATGAAACTGGCCAAGGCCAAACATCACCGCGCAAATCAGGAAGATGTAAAAGGCATGTCTTTTTACGGCAGCTGGCCGATTTTCTGAAGGCATTGAGTTCGCTTACTAACGATTTCTTTTGAGACTACGGTCTGCCTAATTAAATTATTTGTCAAACGAATTGCATAAAATGACCCTTGTCATCTCCGTGGAAGATTACCAAAATTTCAAATTAGCTGTTTCCCAAAAGCGATTTTACGAATATTAATCTCGCAGGAATTTTTGGCGACACCCTAACTGTTAAAAACCACGTGTTGAAGGAAACCCATTCATGGACAGTTTTTACGAAATATTTCAACGGAATAAAGATTGGGCTGCCCGGACAAAGGAAAATAAACCGGATTTTTTCGAAAGAATGGTCGACCAGCAAAATCCGGAATATTTGTGGATCGGTTGCTCTGACAGTCGTGTGCCGGCAAATCAGATCGTTGACCTGCCGCCCGGCGACGTTTTTGTTCATCGCAATGTGGCAAACATTGTTGTTCCTTCGGACTTAAACTGTCTGTCCGTTTTGCAATATGCAATTGAAGTTCTGAAAGTTAAGCACGTAATTGTTTGTGGTCACTACGGTTGCGGGGGTGTTGAAGCCGCCCTTTCCGGCCAGAAATTCGGAATGATCGACAATTGGTTACGCCCCATTCGCTCGATTATCCGGCATAATAAATCGGCTATGGATAGTGCGACAACAGATCAGCAACGCTCCGATTTACTCTGCGAGCTAAATGTTATTGAACAAGTGCAGAATGTCTGCGCATCAACGGTCGTTCAGGATGCCTGGGACGCGGGACAATCTTTCTCTGTTCATGGCATCATTTATTCAATCCGGGATGGCTTGCTGCGCGATCTGGTTCACTTTGAAAAAGGGCGGATTGAAACACGTGGCCCCGATTATCCTAAGTCACTATCCTGATGAAAGAACGGTATGCGGAAACAGCCTCATAATTGACTTTTTGTCAATTTACTTGATCATTGTTTCCACCCGTCCTATTTTCCAGTAAATCGCGGGCGCCGCAGGTCACTAATTAAGAAATAAGAAATTGAGAGTACGGCATGAAATTTAAAGGTACAGATACATATGTTGCAACGGAAGATCTGATGATCGCCGTAAACGCGGCGATTACATTGGAGCGCCCTCTTTTGATTAAAGGGGAGCCGGGCACGGGTAAAACAGTTTTGGCCCAAGAAGTGGCAAACGCGCTTGGCAAACAATTTATCGAATGGAACATCAAATCAACCACAAAAGCCCAACAGGGGTTGTACGAATATGACGCCGTCTCCCGCTTACGCGATTCGCAATTGGGGGAGGACAAGGTGCATGATATTTCCAACTATATTCGTCCTGGAAAGATGTGGGAGGCATTTACTGCCAATGAAAGCCCTATTTTATTAATTGATGAGATCGATAAAGCGGATATTGAGTTTCCAAATGACTTGTTACAGGAACTCGACCGCATGGAGTTTTTTGTCTACGAGACGCAAGAGACAATTAAAGCTGCTCATCGTCCTTTGGTGATTATTACATCGAATAACGAAAAAGAACTTCCCGACGCTTTTCTGCGCCGGTGTTTCTTCCATTATATCAGCTTCCCCGATACAGAAACCATGGAGAAGATTATTGATGTGCATCACCCGGATGCAAAACAGGAGCTGGTTCGGGATGCTTTGAAAGTGTTCTTTGATGTTCGTGAAACACCAGGGTTGAAAAAGAAACCGTCAACAAGCGAACTTCTTGATTGGCTAAAACTTCTCATGTCGGAAGATCTTCCAGAAGATGTCCTTCGATCAAAAGATCCGTCAAAGCTTATTCCGCCTTTGCATGGCGCATTGCTGAAGAACGAGCAGGATGTCCATTTGTTCGAACGATTGGCTTTTCTGTCCCGGCGCGAGCAACGATAACAACGGAGAACACCTATGTTCACCAAATTTTTCTTTACGCTCAAAGATGCTCAGATACCGGTTACGCTGCGCGAATATATTACGTTGATTGAAGCTTTAAAAGCGGGCTGTGCCGAATATTCTGTGAATGATTTTTACTATCTATCACGCACTACTTTAGTGAAAGATGAGAAGAACCTCGACAAGTTTGACCAGGTATTTGGTCACTGCTTCAACGGGATTGAGTTTATCGCAGATGACCAAACGGTTGAAATTCCCGATGAGTGGCTCAAGAAATTGGCAGAGCTATCCCTCACCGACGAGGAAAAAGCAGAAGTTGAAGCCATGGGCGGCTGGGAAAAACTTATGGAGACCCTCCAGGAACGATTGAAGGAGCAGGAAAAGCGACATCAAGGCGGCAATAAATGGATTGGAACTGCCGGCAAATCTCCGTTTGGGGCATATGGCTATAATCCAGAAGGAATCCGCATCGGCCAAAAGGAAAGCCGCAATCGTAAAGCCGTAAAAGTTTGGGATAAGCGGGAATATAAAAATCTTGATGACAGCATTGAGCTCGGCACCCGTAATATAAAGGTGGCCATGAAGCGACTCCGGCAATTTGCCCGCGAAGGAGCGGCAGATGAACTGGACCTGGATGATACCATTCGCTCAACAGCCCGTAATGCCGGATTTCTGGATTTAAAAATGCGCCCTGAACGCCATAATACGGTCAAGGTGCTTATCCTGTTTGATATTGGCGGCTCCATGGACGACCATATTAAAGCCTGTGAAGAGCTTTTCTCAGCCGCGCGCAGTGAATTTAAGCATCTGGAATTCTATTATTTCCATAATTGCGTTTATGAAAAGCTGTGGAAAGAAAATAGCCGACGGCATTCAGCATTTATGCCTACATGGGACGTTCTTCATACCTATCCTGCCGATTATAAACTGATCATTGTAGGCGATGCGACCATGAGCCCTTATGAGATCGCCTATGCAGGGGGCAGTGTGGAGCACTGGAATGAGGAACCCGGTCAGGCCTGGATGGAACGGATGCTGAATATTTACCACAAAGCTGTTTGGCTCAATCCGGTTCCTGAAAAATATTGGGATTATACACCCTCTGTTCAGATGATGAAGCAGTTGATGACGGATCGAATGTTCCCTCTTACCATTGGCGGCCTTGAAGGGGCGATGAAAGAGTTAAATCGGTAACTCTCGTGCCTGTCACGGGCTAACCGAATAGACCATCCATTTTCCGCCGAATGGAGACGATATTTTTTGGAATTTATCGTTTTCGTCCAGGACCACATGATGCATGGGATTATTGTAAAGGAAATATATAGGCTCTTGGACCCCTACCAAATCATGCGTAATTCTCTCCGCAACCGCCCTTAATATGTTCGCATCAAAAGAATTGTAAAGATATATGATATGCGGCTCTGGGGCGAGTTGATAAGTCGCAGCATCGCCATGTACGGAATTAAGCGCCTCGGCTGCGACACTGTTCCTGCGCTTCATTTCCAGTATGTTTTTTGTCGCAACCTCGTGGAGCATCAGACTATGCTCAACACCCACGACAGACTTAAAAGGATAAGCCACAGCGGCAGCCAGAATTGCCCCTTTTCCAGACCCGTAATCAAGAAAATGATACTTTTTATAGGGAATTTTTAACCTCTCAACAACATCTCTGAATTCATACTCAGACGCCGCTTCGTACCGTGTCGCTGCTCTTTGTTTTTCTTCCGGCAAATCAAGATTTTGAACTTCAACAATCCCGCCTGTGTCCAGCCAAGTATATTCGCTGCCTTGTTCCTGGAACATGAATTTTTGCATAACCGGGAGTTGGAGTTTGGAAGCAAACCTAGCCATGATACCTAGTATTGTCGGGACAAAACCTCGATACTTGAAATTGACGAAAACCGTTCGCGCGGTCCGTAAAAACTGATTATGTTCAACTTCAAAGCCGGGAATCCGGGCGGTCCGGGTAAAGAAATAACGTACCAACTGATTACTCCACTAATTGCCGTCAACAACAAGCAAACATCACGTATGCGCAAAAGATTTGCAGTCGTCAGATTATATATTCACACTTATAACGAATTTCTTAATTTGTATTTACGTCATATCATCTTCGACAAATTGTATAGAGTTTATTAGGGGTTCCATTCTGACCAAGGCAAGTTTCTGTAGCGCTAATGACACAGTCAGGTAGTAAATAGGTGCGTGAATAGTTGCTTCTATTTCGCTATTTTGGATGAGATAAATGCCTATTAAGACTGATCCGAATACTAAATACCAAAGCCGCCCATACCGACGGAGGCGTTGGGCTTTATGGGGAAATCTTTCACTTTGCAACTCATGCTTATACCAAATCTCGAAGGCGCTTGAGAGCGTGATGATCGGTACAACTATTGTGGTTACAAGAATAAGCATTGCAATGGCTGC
Source organism: Sneathiella marina (assembly GCF_023746535.1). Lineage (GTDB taxonomy): Bacteria > Pseudomonadota > Alphaproteobacteria > Sneathiellales > Sneathiellaceae > Sneathiella > Sneathiella marina. Next base: position 2,982,429 of record NZ_CP098747.1, read on the forward strand.
CTGCCCGGTTTTGAACAGCGCTACCATACCATCAATCAGAGAGTAAGAGCCGTTCAAACTGTGAAAATTCTGCACAGTGACGATGGATTGAGACAGCGCGATACCCAACAACGCTGCTGACACGAGCAACCCTACGCCTATGTACCGGTCCCGGCCCTTGGCAAACTTTGAGATTGTCTGTCTATCCGGTCGGCCGACCAATAAATTTTTCAGTGACCAGTGCATCGATATGTATCCGACCTTTCCCTCTTCACATCTGACTATATCTATTTTACCGCTTAACGGTAATCCTGTTCGAACAATATTCTGAATTTTCGAACATTTTGTCGTTATTTCTACAATTTGCTATGATACTAATTCAAACATTAAAATAGAACTTTTTCTATTAGTGACTATATTCATCCTTCGGCGTAGCGAAACCAGTCGAAGGACTCTCGTTTTCAACAAAAAAGAGTGTGAAATTATGGCATATTCTCTTGTAGATTGTAAAAATGCGTTTACTGATAGTTTAATTCGTAGTCAGAAAATTGACGATCCTTATCCTCTTTGGCAGATTGATAATGTGTTCCCTACCGAAGCAGTAGATGAATTACTGGATATAAAGACGAAACTCACAACTATGGAATATGCATTAGGTCGACGTGAGGAAAATAATGATAAACGAGGTTATTTTGACGTGGACCGGCGAAGAAATGTTCCCGCCTGCGACACCATTTCAAATCTTTTTCAAGATGCCGATACGGTACAGGCGATTGAAGAAAAATTCAGTATTGATCTCGCCGGAACATATTTGAGGATCGAGTTTTCTCAAGATAGTGACGGTTTTTGGCTGGAACCACATACGGATCTCGGTGTTAAAAAATTCACGATGTTATTGGGCCTGTCCAACGATGAGGAAGCACATTCCTGGGGCTCTTCTATTTACCGTGATAAAGATACGTTCCATCATAATACGCCATATAAAAGCAATCGGGCTTTTGTTTTTGTCCCGTCTGATAATACTTGGCATGGATTTAATGCGCGGACCATAAACGGTGTTCGAAAAGGGCTGATTATCAACTACGTCACCGAAGAATGGCGGGCACGTCACGAACTCTCTTTTCCGAGCAATCCAATTAAAAAATAAAAGGTTCGCTTGGTCTCAGAAATCCAGCTTATTGGTTTGTTTACATAAGAATTCAGCCCTTGCAACAATGTTAATCGAGCCTTCGTTTTTATCAAGAATATCAAAAAGATTACTATCGCTATCAATTCCCTTCTTCATCACCGCGTGAATTATGGTCCCTTCGCTACGCGTGCTCGCTAGCGTTGTCAGGTGAGGATGAACATGAGCGAAGCCGTCTGGATAGACTGAGATGCGAAACCTGAATCGGCAAAATCATTTTTTACGATGTCTTCAGTGTCACTCTTGACGCTTCAGACTAGAGGAAATCTCCTCAAGACTTTTACCCTTGGTTTCAGGAACGCGGAAGAAAACCGCAATAAAAGCAAATGCAGCGATGGCTGCATAGCTCCAAAAAGTTAAAGCAGGCCCCAATCTTTCCATTATGCTCAAAAAACTAAATGTAACCAACATAAAGGACGACCAAATAGCCATAGTCGTGACACTCATGGCGGGCCCTCTTACATGTTGAGGGAAAAGCTCCGCAATCAGAAGAAAGGTTACGCTAGCAGGGCCAGCTGCCCATGCTCCGGCAAGCAGCATTACACCCCCTACTGCCATCCACTTGATCAGCAGGGTTTCTCCCCCGGTTGCAAAAGCCAGCCCCAATGGAACTAATCCGGCTACCATCCCAGCATATCCCCAAAGGAGAAGCGGACGGCGACCAACCTTATCAACGAGCAGCATCGAGACAAACTGACCTATGAACAGAGCTACGCCAATTCCAACACCCGCCAGTATTTCTAAAGACACAGATTCCATACCCGCAAACCCAAAAATCGTCGGTCCATAAAAGAAAGCAATGCTTATGCCTGTCACCCGTTGGAAAATACCTATTCCAAGGCCGATGACCAGTATGGGCCTGACATCATTTCCAAGAAGCCCTGCCCAGCCCCCCGCTTGGGGTGAAACACCAGCTTGAATTCTGCCCAACTCCCCGCCAACATTATCAGTAGCGCGAAGTCGTTCCAAAGCGTCGCGGGCTTGATCAGGACGATTATTACATATACACCAGCGCGGCGTTTCCGGAAGCATCCAGACTCCGGCAGCAAAAGGTATCGCTATAAAAGCTGGAAAACCAAGCATCCATCGCCAGTTCCCTGTGGTATCAAATGCAAGTTCGACCAGATATCCACAGATGACGCCCCCCATATTTGCTAACATGTAGATGCCGATCAATTTACCGCGAAGATGGTCTGGAGAAATTTCCGCCAAATATAGTGTCCCAACTACAGAAACCATCCCGATAGCAATACCCACGACGCCCCGAGCAATCGCAATTGAAGACAAATTAGGTGCCAGTGCGGAGGCCAGGATTCCCAAAAAGAAGATAATAGCGATAATAAATAGAACCTGACGACGACCAAATCGGTCAGCAAGCGGCCCGCCTAACGCGGCCCCAATTAGGGCGCCAAACAATAAAATGCCGATAATCATTTCTTCTTGAAAAGGTGAGAGTGAAAACTCGATTTTAATGAACAAAATTGCTCCCGCAATTACCGTCGAGTTATACCCGAAGAGCAAACCACTGAGGGCAATGACACAGGTGGTAAAATAGATAAATCCAGTTGTTCGCTTCTTCATGACGCTCTTATCTCAGTACTGATACCAGTTTCGATAGTCATTATATCCGAACAGAGAGGAAAAGCATCAATACAATACGCCTGCCACTATTACCTCCAGCAAGAAACAAAATAATCAGTACTTTCCTGCCATCTCTGAAAACATTTTTGAGTAGGGTTCAATACTAGTGGAATATAGAGCTCAGGTCTTCGGCCATCGATGATAAACTGCTGGCTTGTCCACCATGTCTTCGGAGCGATTGTCTGGAAATTGACAGCCAACACTTCTTCTTGATCACGTGACGCCACAACTGGAGGATAATATCCGTTCGTAGGATCAAGGGAATAAAGCCCGCTGCTTCCGAGAAATTCCTGATCCGTTTTCACAAAGTTCGCCGCCATCAAATAAGCTTGCGCATTTTTAGCGGTCGCATACCAGATTACATTTGTATTAGAGGGGTATTTACGGGTCAGGAATCCTTTGTCGAGTTCATCGGCTATCCCATATTGACCAGTCCAGGAAACCGGTACGACAATCATATCTGCCCTCCTGACGCTAAGAACATCAGCGGCCTCCGGATACAACACCTCATCACCAATCAATAGACCAATGCGACCTATTTTCGTGTCAATTACCGGGATATCATTCCCGGCTGTGAGCCATTTTTTTTCTTTTGTATTCAGGTGCGTTTTACGATACTCGCCGACAATTTTACCCTGAGGACCGAGTATGCGGGCGGTTTTATAATATTTCTCACTGTCTTTAGTGACTGTGCTATAGACCAGATAACTGTCATGTCGATTAGCCAGAACACTGAAGTATGCATTTATTTCATCGGCTGAGTTAGCCAGCTCTTTGGCTTTTTCAGTCGATAATGGTGGACCCGTTAAAGAATATTCCGGGAACACAATCAAATTGGTGACAAGCGAGACATTCTCTTCCAGCAAAGTGTTTACTTTAGATTTATTGGCGGCCATATCATTGGCCTGTGGCGTATATTGCACCAAAAGTGCGTTGACATCATGAGATAGCCGCGACGCCATCATTGGTCTTGGTGACATGTTCAGGGTTATATCACCATAGAGTTCAGGCCGACGGTATTTTAACAATTCCTTGGCTGAGTTTTCATAAAGAGATCGATCAATATTGCCATATAATATTGTTGGATCTGCGTCGTTTGAAGCTTGCCCCTTTTGCGTACTCACGGCTGCTTGCGCGATGTTTTTTCCGAGAGGGTCCCAAATGGAGGCGCCGCCTAGATAATGCACACCGATCCCAAGTGCATCATTTTTTTCAATATTGGTCCGGTTAGTTGCAACAACAAACAGACCGTTCTGTAATGCTTGCTGCTGTACATCTGAGATTGAAATGTGAACGCCGGCCATATCAGGATCGGGGTTTAACATTCGACCTGAACTTGCAATGAACGCGAGAAGGTTTGCACCTTTTAGCGATGCAAGGCGCGTCGATTGGTAGAAATAATCATCGTAACAAATGATAATTGATATTTTACCAAGCTCGGTGTCAAAAACGGGTATTCCCAGATTTCCCTGAGCGGCCCATCCACTTTCCAACAAGAAGAGGTTGTTTTTTCGATACTTCCCGACCAGCCCGTCTGGTCCGACCAGGAAGGCAGCATTGTAGTACATCCCGGTAGCATCATCGACTTCCGGCATTCCCGCAACAATATATACCGCGTATTTCTTGGCAAGCTCTTCAAAATAAGAGGTTGTTTTTCCAGGGATTGTATCAACGAATGGAGCAATTTCAGATCGCGATCCATACAAGTAACCTGTTGTGCTCATTTCCGGAAAAAGAATAAGTTTGGCTTCACTTTCTGCGGCCTGCTTGACCAACGCTTCCATCGCCGGAAAATTTTGCTCGCGCTGTTTAAAAACGGGGTTGAATTCAATGGCTGCCACCTTAAAGGAAGGCTTCTCTGATGCAGAGGCAGGGAAAAACATACATAGAGTCAGAAGGATATAAGCACTCGCCAAGATCTTCATCATAAAATCCTTTTTTATTGAGATGGTTCAATAACAGAATAAATACTAAGTACCTTTGATGCTTTTCCACATTACCGCCGCCGCGGCAGCTAAATATATTGTTGAAAGAGCAATAGACGCGAGCATGCCCCAATAAACACCTAAAGGAACAAGCAAATAGCTCGCGGCTAAAGCGCAAATAATCAAACTACCAATACCGTATGGAAAACCTTTGATAATGCCATGGGCTTCTTCCTTCGAATAAGTCACATGAACGATTAGCAACACTGGATAGAGCGTAATGGGAAACCCTGAAAGCAGGCCTGCCCATTTTTCCCCGATCACATTTGCCAATCCTGTAATAATGAGAAGAATGGCCGTCGCAACAGCTGCGCGAATGACCAGCATGGTTGGTGTAACCTTTACCTCCTTGCGGCTTCCGGCATCATTTTTGCCAATATCCCGAAACAGGAATATTGCAATACCGGTAATTGTCACTGTTACAGCTGTCAATATCCACCTGTTCTGAGGCAACAGCCCCAGCGCCGCAGCAACAAGAAGAAAGACAGTTATTGAAATTACTGATGTCAAAACAGCATTCCAGGCCCCCAATAAACTGGAAAATTTCCAATAGACATAACAGAAGACAAGCGATGCTCCGAGCCCGCCAAGTGCGGAAAGTGACGCAGAGGACGCGAATTCCGGGCCTTGCTCAACGCCCATAAAAAACAGGCTGACCGCTATGCCAAGTGGAAGGCCTGCAAAGATACCCGCGATGCGAGGCCCAACACGCTCACTTAACCAGGAGAGACCGAGCACGATTGCTGACGTCACAACGATCTTTATAAAAATCATCATCATTGTTCAGCACCTGCTATTGAGTAGAATGGACTAATTATTTACCGCTTCCTCCATTACATTGGCCCAAACAGGCTCCATATGCCGACGCAAAATTGCTGAAAGCGCATCTCCATTACGCTCTTGCAAAACTGCGATAATTTTCTCATGTTCACTAATGGAACGTCCCCATTCTGTGTTTTTGAGATTATTTCTATACCGAGCCCTGTAGACCTGCAGATTGAGGCGCGTGTGATTTTCGATCAGTGCACTATTCTGACTTAGGCGAACGATACCTGAGTGAATATCCTGATTCAGTTTAAAATATTGAAGACGGTTATTGCGCTTTTGGGCAGCAAGCATTTCATAATGCAATGCGGTTATTTCATCGACATCAAGCTTTGTTGCAAATTTAACGGCCAACTCACCGGCAAATGCCTCCAAGACACTCAATAAAATCAACTTGTCCCGTGTCTCTTCAGGCGTAGGATTTGCAACAATGGCACCACGATTTGGGATCAACTCCACAAGGCCTTCTGCCGCAAGAATTTTAAGCCCTTCGCGAAGGGGCGTTCGGGAGACATTCAAAGCCTCCGAAACAATGCGTTCCCGGATCGGTTCACCCTGCTTAAGTTCATCTTGAACAATCATATCACGCATAAGGCTGGCAACCTGATGCACCAATGGAAGCGTGATAACTGCGCCAGCATTTGAAGCTTGTTCATTATTGGTGAATTCTTCGGAAGATTCTTGTGCTGTCGGTTCATCGGCCATGATTTCTTAGTATCATCTGTATTAAGCTGGCGTCAATATTTTTGCATACAATCAGGATGGTAAGGAGCTAACACACAGTATTTTTAGCCTAAATTCATATAAGTATATAAAAAGAAGTGAAAAAACCGTACGCACTCCCTGCTGAAGAGTTTAAATTTTGTATACAAATTTCTCCAAACTTCATATCTCAATCTTTGCTGTTGCCATAGAAAAATCATTTAAGTCGCGCGGGACTTACCGCAATCGCAGTGGAGCATGAAGAAATTACGTCCTGATAATATCCTCACGCCAATGTCATCTCTAAGTTACTTGAGCTCGCTTGCCACCGCGACTAAATATCATTCATGAAAATATTTCCTTGTAATTTGATATTATTCTGCCGATCCAAACATATCCTCGCAACTGGTGTAGATAACAAACTCGTTAGCCCTTCCCCATCGTTGAAGATCCTCTTTGCTTTGACCGGCAGTGCCTTCATGAAAGGAGCTAGAATGAGAGCTATACCGATAGCTTTTATCGTCTTGATCACTGCTGTTTTCCCTCAAGCAACTTGGGCTTACTTCGATCAATTGGATGGTTTACTCGCAACTCACGTCGAAACCAAAACTGTAGATGGCATTCGATACAATGGCGTAAATTATGGCGCCTGGGGGAAAGACCCCCGCCATACACTTGTACGGGACGATATTCTAACAACAAATCCAGCTACGTTATTATCGAAAGAAGAAAAATTGGCGTTTTGGATCAACGCCTACAATGTCCTTACAATCGATCTGATTATTCGTGAGAAAGAACCTGAAAGTATCAAGAATCTCGGCGGGCTGTTCAGCAGCCCTTGGAGTAAACACACATGGGAAATAGCTGGGCAATCCTATACACTAGACAATATTGAACACGATATCATCCGCCCTCTTGGAGAAGCCCGCATCCATTTCGCGATAAACTGTGCCGCAAAATCCTGCCCGGATTTACGCGTCGAAGCCTATCGACCGGAAAAACTCAACACACAGCTGGCTGATCAAGTCACCTTGACATTCAGCAATGGCACTAAAGGTTTTCGTAAAAGTCCGGCCCAGAATATTATTCACGTTACAAAGGTCATGGATTGGTTTGGGGAAGATTTCGACGATCGGAATCTGCATAGCTGGTTAATGCCTTATTTTCCAAGCCTGATTAATGATCAGACAGAAATAAAATTTTTCAGCTACGACTGGTCACTAAACAAATCATGACCTGATCTCGCTGCAAAAAAGAGGAATGGGAACTCATCCCTTAAACAGGCACTGGCAATAAATGAATTGAACTGATCGAATATGGGCTATCTAACAAACAAGGAAATTCACGATTTCTTACCCGCAGGAATAAGAACCGACACGCCTGAAGATTTATCAAAACCGCTCCGTACTGGTCTGCAGCAAGAAAAGTGGTTTACTGCCGCTCAAATGGCAGGAAGAAATTTCCCGATTGCTTGTGTTGCATTGGAAATTACGCAACGTTGCAATTTGGATTGCTCGCTCTGCTACCTTTCTGAAATTGCAGAAGTTGTCAAAGATGTTCCCGTTTTTGAACTAAAACGGCGCATCAAAATGATTCATGCTCATTATGGGGATTTCACGAATGTCCAGATTACCGGAGGAGATCCCACCTTACGATCAATTTCGGAGCTTGTGGAAATAGTAGAAGAGATCAAATCATACAATATGCGAAGTGCTCTCTTTACGAACGGTATAAAAGCCAGTCGGGATATGCTTGAAAGATTATCAGAAGCAGGACTAGATGATGTTGTTTTTCACGTCGACGCAACTCAAGGACGCAAGAACGGCAACACTGAAAATTTGCTAAACTCAGTCCGTCTCGAATATATCAATCGTACGGAAGGCCTACCCTTAAGGGTACTTTTCAATACCACAATCTTCGATGGAAATTTTCATTCTATTCCTGACTTAGTAGAGTTTTTCATAGATCACGCTAACAAGGTCAGTTTGGCGTCTTTTCAAATGCAGGCCGACACCGGGCGCGGGGTCTTACGGGAACGTAATGAAGACTTAATCTCCCAGCATTCAGTAATGGCGCTTATTGAAAAAGGAGCAGGAATAAAGCTCCCCTTTGATATGCCCTTAATCGGCCATCCTGATTGCAATAAGTACACTGCCCTTTTCAAAGCTGGAAATGCTCGAACACCTCTCTATGAAGACAGTGGGTTTTTTAGGCAGTTATTCTCATTGTTGTCGGAGGAAAATTTAAAAAAGAATTGGAGTGTTGGCAGTGAGATTATGTGGGAAACAATAAAAGCCTGTTTCACATCGCCTTTACTTGCCGGGCGGGCATTGGCCTATATTGTCAGGAAATGCTGGTCCTTAAAAGTTGGCTTATTAACGGGAAACAGACCACACAGAATCAGCTTTTTCATCCATAATTTCATGGACGCGGAAAAACTGGAAGCGGGTCGATGCAAATCCTGCGTTTTCATGGTGGCAACTGCAAATGGGCCCCTATCAATGTGTGTTCATAACGCCAAACGTAACACAATGATTTCGCAGCCGGTTCCAGCGATCGGTAACAATCCCGAATGGAATCCCATACCCGCCAATCTATTAAATCAGGAACCGGAATTATTTTCCGTGAAACGCTTGAAAGGGCGACTTCGTGCCGCCAGAAACAAGGAAAAAGGGCTCTAGTATGAAATCTAATCGCGCATATCGCTTCCAGTAACCAGTCCGTCGGCTGTTAGGCGCTTGTTTGGATCCATTCCCTCATTTAGGGACCAGTCATAAAAATAGCCGCCAATCCCATCCGCATTTTGCAAATATTTCTTCAAATCAGCATTTGCATATTCCCGCAAATGGCGGAGCACTGACGCTTCCGACCCTCCAAAATCCTCCAGATACCAGCTATAGATTTTGGAAACATATATTCTCCCATCCTCCATTACGGACACCCCACGCATATTATTTACATATTCCCGTGCAGCCTGCGCCATTGCGCCTTCAACATTCTCTGCTGTATATGCTTTACGGCCTAAATTTGGACAACCCGTCGCCGCGCAATTCAAAAGATAATGGATACGTGGTTCAGCAGACCATACCGGGCGTACAATTCCATGTTCTATATCATGTAAACTCAGAGATTCTCCGTTCACAATTAGGCGCTTGTCTTCCCAAGGGCCTAAGTCAAAAATGCCGTCCTTAATATTTCGAATACTCGCAACAGGGTAATGGTCCAAAATTATATCAACTGTTTTGGCATTATAAAGATTGACCCAGTATGCTAATTGAGAATTTTTAGACAGCTTCGACGAATCCGCGTTCGACAGAAGTTCAATATAATTTTTTAGTTGATTATGGTCGGCATCAGTTACTTCAGAATATGCGACCCGTACAACACCCAGTTCGTCAAGAAACGTATATGTCTCTAAAAAACCTCCCCATTCTTCATGATCTACATCATTTGCAACCCCAAAAACCTGATGTTCTTCGTCAAGCAGGTCGCTATTTGGAATTGCCAGACGTTCTAAGGAGGCGCATCCACCCAGGAATAAAATAAGTGTTGCAAGTACCAGATATCTCATTGCTCAGCTCGTTTCCATTTCCAATATTGAATGTTCTACAGAGGTCGTATTCTATCATCTCGCTCACTTGCGAAAAAATAACAGTACGGTCACAATAACTTTATCGGCTTGGCACCAAACCTGTCACATTCGACAGAGGGACACGTGAATGATGGGGAAGCTGGAGAGCGGTGTCACATTGGCTCAATACACATAAAAACCGGTATTATTGGACGAAACATAGAGTGGCAACCAGCGAGCATCAGCCCTCAAAAGATCCAATTGCAATCCGAAGCGCATCCAGAATTAATTTAAGGCTGATGGCACCGAGAATAAGCGCCATCATACGGTCCATCCAAGTTTTTGCTCGATAATAGAAATTCTGTGATTTCCTGATGGAAAAGGCAAATGCAACAATGGAATACCAAAGTGTTTCGTTGAAAAAAACAATTATCAAACATACCAGAGAAACCCAAGTTGGCGCGTGAGGCGGAATAAAGGCAAAGAAAATAGAGCCGAAAAATATGACAACTTTTGGGTTTGCAAGCTGTGTTAGAAAGCCTTGCAAGAAAGCCCTAGACAAAGTTACATTTCCGGTCTCTCGCGTCTCCCCCAAGCTCGTATCGTGAGCGTGCCGCCAGTGGGAAGCGGCGAGATAACCCAGATAACCACCACCGCAAAACTTCAACGCGGCATACAGCCACTGATCATTCTTCAACGCAACCGCAAGACCGACCATCGCTGCGGTTGCCCAAACTATGGAGCCCAGGCCCATACCGATACTTGCGGATAAGGCTGCCGCTCTCCCTGCTGACAACGCCAGTTTCGAAATGACAAGGAACGACTGACCTGGGCTAACAACAGCCAGTACCTGCACGAGAGCCAGTGTTAATAAGGGCGGGAGAAATTCCAAAACAACTCCGGGGAAGATTACCTTATGACGAGAGCTTACGGCATAATAGAAAAATTGGGGAGTTGATGCACCAACTTCCTACTGGGCATTAATTGATCAAATTCAGAAACGCATAACCAAGATCATGAGCCGTTAAATCAATTGGGCAAATTGCACGATCTTTCTGCGCGCGCTGCACGCAGTCAATTTTTATTTGATCACCGTAAGGGCTTCCTGCCCTTTTTCGATTAGATGGAGCCTGTCTACATTCAATCCAATTGTGGTCACAGAACAAGTATCGGGTCGAAAAACAAGAACATTATCATTACTTTCAGTAAATCCGACCAACGAGTTTATAACAACAAAATGGGTTACGAAAATTGCATCTTCCGTCTGGCTTTTGGCAAATTCTACGATATTGGATCGCCAGTTTTTAAGCACATTCGATTGGTCGCTCCACTGCCCTTGTAGAACTCCTGTCAACCATTGTCGGCGATCTTTAAATTCTATGCCAGCGGACGGTACTTCCGTTAATTGTGGGGCAATATCCACTGACTGGTGCCATAATTCACCAATAGGCTTGGCGGTTTCTTGGGCCCTTTGCAAGGGGCTGCTAAAAATTCTAACCGGTGCAATTGCCTCATTCAACTGCCGCGCGACAGTATCCGCCTGCGAAATCCCTTTTACGCTCAATCCCGGGTCTGCTGTACTATCCCAAGCTCCGCCGGCTTCACCATGTCGAACAAGATAAATTTTAACACCCACACTCAATCCCCTCTTCTTGATATCTTTCAAGTAACACATTCTGCTCCGCAGAAAACAAACATTTACCTTAGAATGGAAAAAAATAACGAATTCCAAAAATTCGATCACTGATCTCACCACGCCAGATATGATCAGGGTGACTCTCAGGTCGTCGAAAACCTGAGGATAAACTGCGAAGCCATCGTAAATTTATTGAGGACTTCATTTTTACACCAACAATAGTAGCGGGCGACAGTCCTGTAAATTTACTGGCGTTTGAAGGGAAAACATTAAAAAAGAGAGTTTCAGAGTATGCTTGGCAGAGCAACGGGAATTCCAATCCATTGCGATGTTCTACGTAAATTTTGCCAATCTGCGCACCGCAAGGAATTGTTGTCTAATAGGCGACGGAAATTTTCTCTTCCAGCTCAGCAGGTTCAATAGACACCGTCATGCCCTCTTGTGCGACAAAAACATTTGACCAGACTTTGCTCGCCTGTTCTGCAATATTGTCCATAAACGCATCATCATGCGAAGGGTCATGGTGAAAAATTGCCATTTGTCCCACATTTGCCGCCTGACATAACCGAATACCCTCTTGCCAGGTAGAGTGCCCCCAGCCCGCAAATTTTGGATATTCTTCATCGGTATAGGTTGAATCATAAATAACCAAATCCGCCCCCTCAATAAGATCCAGAATATCTTTATCAGGATGACCGATAACATGCTCCGTATCCGTTATGTAGCAAATGGCGCTTCCGCCATGCTCGATACGGTATCCGGTGCCACCATCCGGATGTTTCAAGGGTGCAGTTCGAACGAAAATTCCGTCCCCCAGCGAAAACGACTCGCCGGCTTTAAAGTCCGTAAAGCTCAAATTCGCAGAAAGTTCAGAAAAAGGAACGGGAAATGTCGGTTGACACATTTGAGAGGAGAGCACCTTTTTGATACCCCCACATTCACTTAAATGCCCGGCCATGATTTTTATGCTGACATCGTCCCGGTAAACTGGCCCAAAAAAGGGAAAGCCGTTTATGTGATCCCAATGAGTATGCGACTGAAGAAATAAATAGTCTTTGAGGTCGCGTTCCATCAGACAATTCCCGAGCAGGCGGACCCCCGTTCCGGCATCAAGAATTATGATACGCCCATTGACGTTCACCTCAACGCAGGAGGTATTACCGCCATATTTCATATGGTCTGCGGAAGGAGTCGCTATTGACCCACGAACACCCCAAAATTTCACATTTATACTCATCAAGCCTCGAGTCACCCCAGTCCTAGAGAAACATCATAATACCTAATTTGTTATTTACGAACGACATTTACCAAGGGTAATCGTCTTACTTTGTAATGGTCGTCACGAAAAATTGACCGTGATTGGCCAATTTTTCGATTTTTCTCTCTATCAGGATGCTTCGCGGTCCAGAATCCGTTCTGTCAGCTCTACCCAGTAATTGGCGCCAAGGGGTAAAATTTCGTCATTAAAATCGTAATTTGGGTTATGAACGTGACAACTGCCTTCACCTGACCCGTTTGCGATCATAATATAACATCCTGGACGTTCTTTCAGCATCCAGGAAAAATCCTCGGCTCCCATAACAGGCGTTACATTCTCATTGACGCCATCATTGCCAACCAATTTCGCCGCCGCTGCAATCGCCTCATCTGTTTCATCCGCGGTATTAATTGTCGGCGCATATCGCCGGTCATAAGTAAATTCTGCAGTTGCGCCATGTGCCTCGGCAATTCCGACGGCAATCTGCCGCATCCGGCTTTCAATCATATCCTGAACATCCGGATCAAAAGCGCGGGTGGTCCCGCTCATAAGTACTTCTGCCGGAATTACATTACCGGTATGGCCGCCATGAATTTGGGCAACGGTGATAACAGCCGACTGAAGCGGATCAACATTGCGGCTTACAATACTTTGCCAGGCTTGAATGATCTCAGCGGATATAACAATGGGGTCCGTCGCTAAATGCGGAAAGGCACCATGGCCTCCGTTGCCAGTTATTTTTGCTTCAAAAAAATCTGCGGACGCCATGATGGGCCCCTTGCAGACAGCAAAAGTGCCCACCTCATGGCCGGGCATATTATGCATTCCAAACACACTGTCGACAGGGAACTTCTCGAACAACCCATCACTGATCATAACGCGACCGCCCGCGACATTCTCCTCCGCCGGCTGAAAAATAAACCTGACAGTGCCATCAAAATTCTTTGATTCCGACAAATGCTTTGCCGCCCCTAGCAACATTACCGTATGGCCATCATGTCCACAGCCATGCATCTTGCCATCCACCTGCGACCGATGTTCAAATTCATTAAGTTCCTGTAAATCCAGCGCATCCATATCCGCGCGCAGCCCAATGGCGCGATTACCGGTACCACTTGTCAATGTACCGACAACCCCTGTTTTCCCCAACCCCCGGTGAACTTCCAAGCCAAAACTTTCGAGTTTTTCAGCAACAAAATCAGATGTCTCATATTCTTCAAATGCGGTTTCCGGATGTTTATGAATCCGATGGCGCCAGTCAGTCATTTCTTTATGCAGGTCTTTAAGTTCTGGAAGGATTTTCATGGATATTTTTCCTGTTTTAATCGAATTGTTGTTCTTTGCGCAAAGCCTAGCACATTGTCCTCGATTATTAAAAGCCCGCCAATAAATATGAAAACGTAATATTTCGACAAACCCACTTTCCTTCACTCCATTCATGGATTAGAAAGCGGGTCAGATTTTGGACAATCAGATTCGATCACTTGGGGACAATCAGTAATATCATGGTCAAACAAACTCTCGATAAAGATCTGGATCGAATTGGACAAATTGAGTCTCAGGGGATTTATGCAGTCAATAGCTATAAAGCCATTGCATTGGCCGGATTGTTTCTGCTTATTGTCTGGGCATTTTCCGCAAGCATCATCACGTCAGGAGAGCATTCTACACTCATCATAATTGCCGCTATTATTGGCGGCTATATGGCCCTTAATATTGGGGCAAATGATGTGGCAAACAATGTAGGACCGGCGGTCGGCTCGCGAGCGTTGACCATGACGGGAGCCCTAATTATTGCCGCCATCTTTGAGGCGGCAGGCGCCATATTAGCCGGCGGTGACGTGGTGAATACCATTAAAAAAGGGATCATTGACCCCTCTGCCATGGAAAGCAGCCAGATCTTTATTTGGGCCATGATTGCAGCACTATTCTCTGCTGCCCTATGGGTTAATATTGCGACCTGGATTGGGGCGCCGGTTTCGACAACTCATGCCGTTGTTGGTGGCGTCATGGGTGCCGGAATTGCCGCAGCAGGATTTAGCGTTGTCAGCTGGGGCACCATGAGCGCCATTGCAGCAAGCTGGGTTATCTCACCCGTTATGGGCGGGATCATAGCCGCAATATTTCTAGCGTTTATCAAATTCTACATTATCTATCAGGATGATAAAATTGCTGCAGCCAAACGCTGGGTTCCCTTGCTCGTGGCTGTCATGGCTGGCGTCTTTTCCGCATACTTGATTATGAAGGGTCTAAAGAAAATCTGGCGCCCGGATGGCCTGACGATCCTATTTGTCTCCTTGGCATTATTTGCTGGCGTTTATGCCGCGGTTAAGCCAATTGTCGCTAAGGCTGCGATCGGTATGGAAAACCGAAACAAGTCCTTACGCATTCTGTTTACGATCCCGCTTATTTGCTCTGCTGCCCTTCTGTCTTTTGCCCATGGCGCCAATGATGTTGCCAATGCTGTTGGCCCCCTTGCTGCAATTGTCAGTACATCAGCGTCCGGTGCTATTGATGCAAAGGTTGGAATCCCGCTTTGGGTTATGGCTATCGGTGCATTCGGGCTCAGTGCCGGACTGTTTCTTTTCGGACCCAAGTTGATCAAAACCGTTGGTGAACAGATCACAAAAATGAACCCTATGCGGGCCTACTGTGTCGCCCTGTCTGCCGGTATAACAGTTTTAGTTGCCTCCGCACTTGGCCTTCCTGTGAGTTCAACACATATTGCAGTCGGGGCTGTATTTGGTGTGGGATTCTTTCGGGAATGGGACACGGAACGCCGCGCAAAGAAAATACGCTCTGGCAAGCAGGCCGCAAAAATTAACCCTGAAAGCAACCTGCCGGATGAACACAACGAAACAAGTAATAACCGTCGCAAAAAGCTGGTACGCAGATCTCATTTCGTAACCATCATTGCCGCCTGGGTAATAACTGTTCCATGTGCCGCCCTCCTGGCCGGGGGGATCTTTCTTTTGATCTCTCATTTCGCATCTTAAGAGCGCTCGTCACCATTTAGCAGCATTTCAGCGTCTTTTTGAAACTGCTCATATAAGAAATTAAGAAACACGCGAATTCGGCTTGTCCCGATCAGGTCACGATGGGTAAGCAGCCACAAATCGATATTCTGATTAATCTGATCTGAAAGGAGCCGAACAACTGATTCATCTTTTGGCACCAAATAATGTGGTGCTAAAAACAACCCCATCCCGTTTTGTACCGCTTCGATCTGGGCCGCAACGGTATTGCACTGAAATTTAATATTTTCTTCTGCAACCATCTTCGACAGCGCCCTCGTCAGAGCAATATCACCCCGGTTCTGCTGCCATCCAATAAAGTCGTGATCCTTGAGATCATCTATAGACTGCGGATAACCACGGCTTTCAAGATAGCTTTTCGCCCCGTACAATCCAAAACCCGCCTTCCCGACACGCCGCCCGATTAAGTCGGATGATCTGGGATTTGCAAGCCGTAATGCCATGTCAGCTTCTCGTTTTCGCAAATCAAGGACAGAGATATCAAGAATAAGTTCGAACCGGATGTTCGGATAAAATTTCTGAAATTTGCTGATATTCGGTGTCAGCCAGTAGCTGCCAAATCCTTCCGTCGCTGAAAACCGGATCAATCCGGAAAGCGATTTATCCATCCCCCTAATCTGGCTTTCAATATCTCGAAACCCGAGTGCAGTTTCTTCTATTCTGGCCCTTATCTGCTGACCCGCTGTCGTCAGTAGATATCCATGGGAAGCCCGCTCGAACAATCGCGTTTCCAGCCTGGCTTCAAGCTCAGCAATTTGCCGGCCGACCGTCGGTTGCGATACAGAAAGTTGGCGAGCGGCAGCAGATAAGCTGCCAGATTCTGCAACTGCTAAAAAATATCTGTAAAGATCCCAAGACATCATTCATTCATTTTTGTATAGATGATATACATCAATAGCATATTTTCGTATTGATTTTAATCCCTATCTTTAAGCGATAACCTAACTATAAAACGGAATTATCATGACCCTCCAGAATGTCGATTTGGAAAAAGCACGACAGCAAATGACAGGCCTTCAACAACTTCAGGCAATGGCCGCAGGCGCAGTACCTGCTCCATCCATAGCCAGTACCCTTGATTTTACCCTTAAGGAAATTTCATATGGAAAGGCTGTCTTTGAAGGAAAACCAAGCTCCAAACATCTTAATCCAATAGGCAGTATCCATGGTGGGTATGCAGCGACTTTACTTGATTCCGCCTTGGGCTGCAGCGTTCATACAATGATGGAACCTGGGGAGAATTACACCACTGTTGATTTGAACATCAAATATCTGCGCGCCATGAAGCCCGGAATGGGCATTGTAACTGCCACGTCTGAAGTCGTTCACAAAGGCCGCAAGATCGCCACTGCAGACGCAAAATTGATTGGCGAGGACGGCAAAATATACGCGACAGGAAACACCACCTGCGCCGTTTTTTAGGCGACTGTCTAATATGACATCGGGACCGGCGACACACCAAACAAGCTGGAATGGAAATGGAATACCGCAGCGAAGACAAACAGCCCTAAAAGTATGCGCCACCAAAGCGGTTTAAATGAGAATGTTGCCCGTCCCTGAATAAGTGCGAGAAACGGAAAATTTGACGTCCGGGCAGCATATCGATCCCAACCTTCTGCTAATTGTTGCGCTTTTTTTGCGTCAATTAGGAATGTTCCAGCCAAAGCCAGCACTCCAAAGCCACCAAAAAAAATGATCGATGTACTGTCCGAATTATTGACCACATGGACAATAGACCAAAGGATTATCGACCACATCAAGGGGTGACGGGTAATGGCATTTATTCCGCTGTAAGCGAATTCCTTGTCCACCAATTTATCGCCCCCCAATGTTGTCGGGTTCGGGCTGGTATATGCACTGACAAATAACACAAAGGCGATGGGCATCAAAACTGTCCCCAGATACAATCCGGCGTTCCCTGCATCCCAGATTGGTGCTCCAAATGGGGTTTGAATATACGCATATATGACCCAGGCAAACGCTGCGATGGATAGCAAACTGAAAAGGCCTAGATAAGCTCCCGTCCCGACTTTGGAGACAATGGCAACCCTAAGGTAGCTGGAAGGAATAATATGGATAGCGAGAAAAACAATCATCGCCGCCGAGAGCATAAACAAAGAACCCGTCATTCTAAAGCACCCACCACGCTATTTTCAGATAAATAAAGTTTGGCATACCGAACGCCTTAGGAGAAGATTTTTATGATAACAACCTCAACGCTTTGAGATATTCATCACATTTTTGCTGTAAATTGTTCTTTTGAGATCAATGCCGATCGGGATATTTATCGACAGTCTTCATACCTTCTTCCGTCAATTTGCAAACGAGCCAGTCAGGTTTGATCGGATTTTTAAACCATGAAGCCGCCCATCCTTTACGAATACAGCTGCGGATGGTCATCGCGCTAATTTGCTGACCATTGGGATCAAACAGCGGCAATTTGCCACCTGGCTGGAAACGGCCAAGTCGCAAATATTTCAGCTGCGCCGTCGTTGGAGGTTTTGAGACCATCGGATTAGACTAGCGGAAAATGTAACCGGTTAAAAGCTTTTGCAGATCGCCTGATGAAATCGGGACTTTTCTTCTGCGTGACCTCGGTCTAAAACCATCATCAACCTTAACATGAGGAATTAAACAATGACGCAAGAAGCGGGCTATACAAAATATTTTCCGGTTTCATGGGAAGAACTGCATCGCAACGGCCGGGCGCTGGCTTGGCGACTCATGGAAAAAGCGCCCTTCAAAGGGATCGTCGCCGTAACGCGGGGAGGATTGGTTCCGGCAGCGATTGTCGCCCGGGAACTCGATATTCGTCACATCGAGACGATTTGTATTTTGGCATACCGGGATGACAAAACCGTCGGCGAGGTGAATGTGATCAAACCTCTGGATCTGGAAGACGGCGGCGAAGGCTGGCTGATTGTAGATGATCTCGTCGATAGCGGCATAACCGCCCGCCATGTGCGCCAAATGCTCCCCAACGCCCACTTTGCCAGTATTTATGGCAAACCCAAAGGGCTGGAGCAAGTCGATACATTTATTACAGAAGTGAGTCAGGATACCTGGATCCTTTTTCCTTGGGACCAAGCACCAACATTTGTTAAGCCAATTGTCGAAGAGACCCGGTCACAATCGGAGTGATCTCATGCTCAAACTATCCGCAAACCTAAGCTTTTTATATCAGGAACTGCCGTTTCTTGACCGGTTTAAAGCTGCGGCTAAGGATGGATTTAAAGGCGTTGAGTATTTATTTCCCTATGAATGGGAGAGCTCTGAACTCCTCAGTCTTTTAAATGAAAATGGCTTGCAGCAGGTTTTATTCAATGCCAGCGCCGGCGACTGGGCAGCGGGAGAAAAAGGCCTTGCTAGTCTTTCCGGAAGAGAACAGGAATTTCGGGATAGTATTTTCCTGGCACTTGAATATGCAACGGCACTGCAATGCCCTCAGATCCACATTATGGCTGGCCTTCGAGATGAGACGATCTCTCATAGTGCACAGCTGGAGATTTATCACCAAAACCTCGCATTCGCAGCGGAAGAATGCGCAAAACGACAGGTTGTTGCCCTAATAGAGCCTATTAATGCGAAAGACATGCCCGGTTTCTTTTTGGAAAATATTTCCATGGCCGCGTCTGTCCTTAACATTGTCGATCATCCAAGCCTCAGAATTCAGTTTGATATGTATCATATTCAGCGAACGGATGGTGACATTTGCCTGCAGTTTCTGGCCAATGCTGATAAAATTGGCCATATACAAATTGCCAACCCTCCACATCGTTATGAGCCAGGCAACGGTGAAATAAATTATCCCTATATTTTCAATTTTTTGAAATCCGAGAGATACTCAGGATGGATCGGATGCGAATACAAGCCGTCGACAACGACCTCAAAAACCTTGGGATGGGCCAAAGAACTCCTAACTCAATGAAAATACTCCATCAAGTCTTTGTGACAGAATGCATTGGAATTATTGAAACTTTAAGACAATAGCGTTACACCTGAATATCAAAATAAATAACTAAGTGTCCGTAATGTTGGTTTTTTAGGGCAATAGGCTTCACAATGGCCGTCGTTGAGCGAAATAAAACAAAAGAAAAAATTCTCAACCCGATTTTTTCGGCAACAAATAGCATGCCTGTCAAGCTTGTCGCATGTGCGATCGCCATCGGCTTGTTAGCAGGTTATGGGGCGGTTGGATTCCGGATCGCCATTAGCGAACTTCAAACCCTGTTTTATGGATATGGAAGCTACGATATCATTTCGATGGCGGATAGCCTTCCATGGTGGCAAATCGTTGCGGTCCCTGTCATCGGCGGACTTATTGTCGGTTTTTTCCTGAAATACCTGATGCCTGGCCATCGCCCGCAAGGTGTCGCCGATGTAATGGAAGCGGTTATCGTCAATCGTGGGAAGATGAAATTGCTGACCGGCTTTGGTGCCATGTTTGTAAGTGCGGTGTCACTTGGCTCCGGGGCGTCAAGCGGCCGCGAAGGACCGGTGGTACATTTTGGCGCCATGATCGCCAGCCAGCTCGGGCAGCGGCTAAGACTACCTTCCAAATATTATATGACATTGGTTGCTTGCGGCGTCGCCTCCGGTGTTGCCGCGTCATTTAACGCTCCTATTGCCGGTATGTTCTTTGCCCTTGAGGTGGTTGTCGGGTCTCTGGCCACACAGGCTTTCGCCCCAATTGTGATCGCTTCCGTTGTCGGAACGATCATCAGTCGCATATATGTGGGAGACTTTCCGGCATTCATCATTCCACAATACAGTATTGTTTCCCTGTGGGAATTTCCGGCCATCGCGTTGCTAGGTGTTGTATCCGCATTCGTTTCATTGATCTTCATATGGAGCATTACGTTTTCTACGCAAACCATTGACCGTTTTCACATCCCTGACGTTTTACGCCCAGCGGCAGGGGGGCTTATTCTAGGCCTAATTGCCACTCAGTTCCCGCAGATTATCGGTGTTGGATATGAGGCGACAGATAGTGCGCTAAAGGGCAATTACGGATTGCTTCTCCTCCTGGCCTTGATTGTGGTGAAAACTATGGCCGTTGGAATTACGATTGGCAGTAAATTTGGCGGCGGCTTTTTCTCGCCGTCCTTGTTTATCGGAGCAATGACCGGTGGCGCTTTCGGCCTTATCGCTGCGCAGGCATTTCCTGAAATGGCGGCAAGTCATGGACTCTACGCCATTATCGGAATGTCAGCGGTTGCCGCCTCTGTCTTGGGAGCGCCCATTTCAACCATCTTAATCGTGTTTGAACTAACTGGCGACTACAAGATCTCTATCGCAGTGATGATCGCCGTGTCTGTGGCAACCCTCATCACCAAGCATATAATTGGGCGCAGCATATTTCAGACACAGCTTCTCAATCGAAATGTCGATGTCAATGAAAGCCGCGCGCTTCGTCAGTTAAGTTTTCGTCAAGTGCGTGGTATTATGGATCGGGAATTTATCGAAGTTGCCAAAGATGCACCAATGGCGGATCTTCGGAAAATCGTTGGCAATACCAACCATGACAAATTCGTTGTTGTTGATCCCGAAACGCACGAATTTTTTGGCCGTATCGACTACTCTGACCTAAAAACCCACCTGTTCGGTGATGAGCCGGAAGAGAACCTTACGGCTATGGATCTTGTCCATGAAGATAATCCCGTCCTTTTTCCGGATACCAGCCTGAAGGCAGCCATCGGTATCATTGAAAAAGCTGGTGTCGAGCATATTCCGGTCATTAATAGAGCCAGCGACCGCCGACTTATTGGCATTCTGCATCATAATGATCTTTTGCATGCCTATAATGCGGCACTACTCTCCGCCCAGGACGACGCCCGGGATAAAGTTTTTAAATAGGATTAAAGCGGTTTGTCCCTAGATCCGGTATAGCCGGACCGATCATGTTGAGCTATATCATATAGCCATGAGTGACAATTTCGACATTGGTAATTTTGACGCCCCTCAAGAAGCGTCGCCGCCCCCAGACCTTTCCTATCTAAATGGCCTGAATGAAGGGCAAACAGCGGCTGTACAATCTCTTGACGGACCCGTTTTGGTTCTTGCCGGAGCGGGTACGGGGAAAACACGTGTACTGATCACCAGGCTGGCTCATATCCTGAATATGCGTGATGTACGCCCGTGGGAGATTCTTGCCGTTACCTTTACGAACAAGGCCGCGGCCGAAATGCGAGAGCGAACCGCAAATCTTGTCGGGCCACAAGCCATTGAAATTAAGCTTGGGACCTTCCACTCAATTGGCGTCTGGTTACTACGCCGCCACGCTGAATTGGTCGGCCTCAATACCAATTTCACAATCCTGGATACAGATGATCAACTTAGATTGCTGAAGCAAATCCTGGTTGACGAAGGCATCGACGTAAAAAAATGGCCTCCGCGGGGATTAGCGGCAGTCATTGACCGCTGGAAAGACAAGGGTTTACGTCCGGATCAAGTGAAAGATCTGGATGGTAATGGATTCGCCCATGGCCGTGCCGGTGAATTATACAAAATCTACCAAACCCGACTGACCGCCCAGAATGCGTGTGATTTTGGCGATTTACTGCTGCATATCCTGACACTCTTCCAGCAAAACCCGGAGATTCTTGCGCAATATCAAAACCGCTTCAAATATATTCTTGTTGATGAATATCAAGATACCAATGTGGCCCAGTATTTAATGCTTCGTTTATTGGCGCAGAAACATAAGAACATATGCTGCGTTGGCGATGATGATCAGTCTATTTATGGTTGGCGCGGTGCTGAAGTCGGCAATATATTGAAGTTTGAAGACGACTTTCCAGGTGCCGATGTAATTCGCTTGGAAAGAAATTATCGTTCTACATCGCATATATTGGGTGCCGCATCAGGACTCATTTCCCGAAACGAGAGCCGGCTTGGCAAAACCTTGTTCACGGAAGGAAATGACGGTGAGAAAGTTGTTCTCAACGGGCTGTGGGATGGTGGAAACGAAGCTCGGTGGGTTGCGGATGAAATCGAAAATATCGAACGCAAAGGTGCCAGCTTAAAAGATGTAGCAATTTTGGTCCGCGCCAGTTTTCAAACCCGTGACTTCGAAGAATGCTTCTTAAGCATGGGAATTAAATATCGCGTCATTGGTGGCCTGAGATTTTACGAACGCCGTGAAATACGCGATGTCCTCGCCTATCTTCGGGTCATTAATCAGGCGGATGATGATTTGGCTTTTGAGCGAATTTACAATTTGCCGAAAAGAGGCCTTGGTGCCAAAGCCCTGGAAAAAATCCGAAATATTGGTCGCGCTAACAATCTGTCACTTTCCCGGGCAGCTGTTCTTGCCGTTGAACAAAAATTGTTTAAGGGGAAGCCCCTCGCCGCTCTTTCTGAGTTATGCGCAAATTTCGAACACTGGCGGGCTCAGAAAGACCTAATTCCACCGAATGAGCTAGTTGAGGCGGTTCTTGAAGAGAGCGGGTATTTTGACATGTGGCGTCAGGATAAATCAGTCGAAGCCGAAGGGAAGAAAGAAAACCTGAAAGAACTAGGCCCGGCACTGGCGGATTATGAAAGTCTTGGACAATTTTTGGAACATGTGTCCCTTGTTATGGAGAATAACGAGGATAAAAGTGACGAAATGGTAAGCGTTATGACACTCCATTCCGCAAAAGGGTTGGAATATGACACCGTTTTCCTTCCGGGTTGGGAAGAAGGCTTATTTCCTCATCAGCGGGCCCTTGACGAGAATGGCCTAAAAGCACTCGAAGAGGAACGACGCCTTGCATATGTTGGCATTACGCGCGCCAAATTGCGGTGTTATATCAGTCACGCCAGTAATCGCCGTATCCATGGACAATGGCAGTCTTCATTACCAAGCCGGTTCGTCGACGAATTGCCCAAAGAACATATTGCCGATCAATCTGAACAAGGTGTGTACAACACATCGCGCGCTTCCGACGCATCCTCAACGTTCACATGGCGAACGGCGGAGCCCACCCATTACACCGATGTAATGAAAAAACGGGCTGCTGCCAACGAAGCCCTGGTGGACAATACAACACAGCCCTTGAAGTCAGACGGCAGTGACACCGGCAAGGAAGTTGGCAGTCGTATATTTCACCAGAAATTCGGTTATGGCCGTATTTTGCGGAAAGATGGTCCGAAACTCGAAATCGCTTTCGAGAAAGCGGGTACAAAGAAAGTGATGGAAAATTTTGTCCAAACCTGCTGATACCTCCCTCTGGCAGCTCAGCGTTACCCTCCCATTGCCAGAACTTGAACCGATTGAACAGATACTTGAAGACCATGCTTTGACGATTTCAACAGAAGAAGCTGTGGCTGATGGTTCCCTTTGGACAATGAATGTCTTGTTTGAGCAAAAACCGGGCGATCAACTCCTGCAACAATTAGACGCTGATCTTGACTATCTTGTTGCCCCTCTGGTTCAAAAAGATTGGGTTTCGGAAAGCCAGAAAATGCTTCCACCCGTCGATGCAGGACGATTTTACATTCACGGATCCCATGATCCTGTTCATCCCTCTATTTCCCGACATGATCTGACAATTGAGGCGGGGCGCGCCTTCGGAACAGGCTTGCATGAAACGACCTTCGGCTGTCTTTTGGCTATTGATGACTTACGGAAAAAGCGGGAGTTTTATAACGCACTCGACCTTGGCTGCGGATCAGGCGTCCTTGCACTTGCCATTGCGAAAGCCTGGCGAAGACCGGTTCTCGCCAGCGATATCGATATAGATGCTGTCCTGGTAACAAATGAAAATGCCAAGAAGAATGGTCTGGCACCCCTCATTAAGGCAGAACATGCGGCAGGATTAAATAGCCGCATCCTGCACCAGCACGGACCTTATGATCTGATCGTTGCAAATATTCTGGCAAAACCGCTAGTCACTATGGCTTTCAGCATTGCCAATGCTTTGGCAGACAATGGAGTGCTTATCCTGTCGGGTTTGCTTGGTAAGCAGGAACAAATGGTGTTCAGCAGTTACCGACTACAAGGCTTGCGGTTGCAACGACGGTACGCCATAGGTGAATGGCGCGCGCTCGTCTTGTCAAAATAGTGGAATTGTCGCTCTAGAAAAGAAGCAGCCGGTCCATCAACACTATGGGGGGATGCATATGAACCGGCTGCTGACGATCAAACCGCGTGACGGTGATCGTTATCCTGTTTGTTGTCATTAGGTGGATTATGCAGATCATTCTTATCCGCAATTGCTGTTAGACTTCCCTGTTTAGAATTTATGTTTGCAGATGAACTGTTTGAGGGCGATAAAATCAAATTGCCCTGCACCGCAGCAACAATCATGCCTCGTGAAATACCTAAATCCGCAAGCTGTGAGTCACTCATTGCCATCAATTCACGATAACCAGCTCGTCTTTGCGTTGCTTTTTCAATATTATCCCGGACTTTCGCTAAATATTGTTTCAATGCCGCAAACGACGTTGAGAAGCTTCTCCGCGGACGCCCGCTAACGATAAACTCGATTTCCCCCCTGGAGATTCCGAGTTTGGCAAGTTCATAGTCCTTCATCGCATAAAGTTCTTTTTTTGCGGTCGAGTTACGTTTGTACAGTGCAATGCGCCGGGAGATGAGCTGTGCCGTTAGCACTAACCTTCTCCGCACATGGCTACTTCTGAAGCGCCGCGCTCGTAAATGAAGTTCATCCACGGTTCTATGATTGCGGTTAGATGGGTTTGCAGGCGCAACATTCGCTGCAAAAAACCCTCCAAAATCCGTCATATAATAATGCATCATATCAATATCCCAAAAAAAGTATCGAAGGCTCAAGAGTGCTGCCGCATTCCTTCCAGCGCTTCCGAGTATTTAATTTAGCTTTCTTCTGGATCAACAGTTATGCATCGATTATGGCTTAAAAGTGTCACCGAAAGCGGATAAGTATTTACATTCCAGGTCACCTGCTAATACCTTGTTTTTCCTGTATAAAATTTTTTATTCACTCCCTCTTTTTCCAGAAAAAAATCCCTCACGCATCGCTGCGTGAGGGATTTCATACTTGATTGCCTGCAATATGTATTACAAGCTCATCATCTCAATTAAACTGCATGACGGTGTTCATTATTGTTGCTTGCCTGCGCGAGGTTGTCGTTAGCAAGCAAAGCTGTATTTCCATGAACCGCTGCTTCAATATCGCCTTTTACAAGCCCGATATCAGCAAGCTGACGTGCATCCATTGCCATTAACTGAGCGTAACCAGCCCGCGCTTTCTGTGCACGCACTAGTTTTTCTTTAAAGCTTGCCCAGAAAGAAGGCGCCGGTTTTTCGCCCCTTCTTCCTTCTACAGCGTAATCTATTTCAGATCGGGTAATACCCAAATCGACTAGTTCTCTGTCCGACATAGCGTACAGGCTTCTTTTTGCAGCTGCGATTTGCCGGCTCTTCGCAAATTTACCTGTCACTTTGTTATAAAGGGACGCGATACCATTTGAAATATATTCGCTTCTCAGCACATGACCGCGGTAGATCAGTGCATCGACATTGACATTTTCTTTATTCACTTGAACGGGTTGGATCATGGCCAAAGCTTCAAGTTCTTTCTGATTGTAGTTCATCATAATACTTCTCCTTCGGAAGCAGATTCCCTTTCGGGTTTATTTAACAAAAGCGTTATTCACGCTTAGTCGTTCAATTTCATTTTCGTTCACTGATTTATTTAAAATCTTGTAATCACGTTTTGCGGCTTGACGTGACACCGCATTTAACAAATCAACTTCGACAGTACTTTCAGATGTTTGACTCTGCCCAAAACCCAATACTCGCTGCCAAAACGACGACGCCTTAAAATGACCGTTCAGTGATGAGCCATCTGCTTCGCCATTTGAAGCGCCATACTGCAAATGCAACGCTTGTCCGTATTTTTCGTTTCTAGAGAACATATCAATTTCCATACTGTTTGTTCCTGGTACAGAATATATTGCACTGCATTCATTAAAAAACAATGGCTTACCCCCTGATTTTGCCCGCGAAGATCGTATTGGTGCATTGCATAAAATGCATAGCTAGGATTGCACTCAAACAAAAAAACCCCCATATTCACACTGAATAAGACCTTTAATGCCAGATGCCGCATTGGCCGGAGATGTTATGAATACAGCCGCAGAAATTGATGCCCTGCTTGCAACCACTGACACAGATTTAAGTAAGGAGTCGTTGACGGAACTCATTGAAGCTGTTGCCTCTGCTCCATACCGACCGGACGAAGACAATACCCTTCGGCATGTTTTACCAGGCCTGTCCTCGGAAGAAATGGATTCTGTAAAAACGGTGCGGGATGCCATTCGTGAAAAAATAGGACAGAATGTTCTGTCGCCTGAAAGTTCATCTGACCGTCTCGCCGCTTTACGTGCAAAAATGCTTGCGGAAAACTCAGACGGCTTCATTGTCCCGCTTAACGACGAATATCACGGCGAAGCGGCCCCCGCCTGCTCTGAGCGTCTGAAATGGCTGACCGGATTCACTGGCTCGGCCGGCGTCGCTGCTGTCTTGAAAGAAAAAGCAGCGATCTTTGTTGACGGACGCTATACCCTACAAGTTGTCAATGAAGTCGATACGTCATTGTTTGAGCCTCGGCATGTTTCAGATGAACCCATGTTTGCCTGGATTGAAGATAATATGGTCAAGGGCCAAACCCTGGCGATCGACCCCTGGCTCCACACGGAAAGCAGTGTTAATGCGTTCAAACAACTGACGAAACGCCTCGGGATATTGCTAAAGGAAATAGACACCAATTTTATTGACGATGTCTGGACAGATCGCCCGCAACCACCGCTCGCCATGGTCGTCCCCCATGCTGACATTTTTTCCGGAGAAACATCTCGCGACAAGCGGGCAGCCGTCGCGGCGACATTACAAGAAAATGGAGTTGATGCCTGTATTCATACCCTGCCTGATGTGAACGCCTGGTTGTTGAATATTCGCGGGGCAGATCTTCCCTGCACGCCGTTTGCGTTGGGCTTCGGCATTCTTCATAAGGATGCTACTGTTGACCTGTACATGGATGAGCGAAAGCTGTCTTCGGAATTGCCGGAGCATTTGGGCAATAGCGTCCGGTTATTTAACCCAGACCAATTTCAGGACGGTCTCGCTAATCTTGTGGGCAAAGCTGTCCAGGTAGATCCTGCGTCGACCAGTCAATGGATTGTTAATAAACTAAAGAGCGCACAGGCGAAAATTGTCCGCGCAGACGATCCCTGCCTTCTGCCAAAAGCAACGAAGAATGCCACTGAAGTTGCGGGAACCCGAAACGCACATATTCGCGATGGTGCTGCTGTAACAAAATTTTTGCACTGGCTTTCCCTCAATGCTGCATCCGGGTCAGTAGATGAAATCTCTGCGGAAGAGAAACTTCGGGAATTTCGCAAGACAGGAGATAAATTCAAAGATCTTAGTTTTCCAACGATCTCAGCGGCTGGACCCAATGGTGCTCTTTGTCACTATCGCTCGACGACTGCATCAAACCGTAAGCTTGAAACAGGTACTCTTTACCTCGTTGACAGCGGCGGACAGTATTTGGATGGTACGACTGATATTACCCGTACCATCGCCGTAGGTGAGCCATCGGAAGAAATGCGGCAGCGGTTTACCCTTGTTCTTAAAGGTCATATTGCTCTCGCAACAGCCCGCTTTCCAAAAGGGACGACAGGGAGCCAGCTTGATACTTTGGCCAGAGCCCCGCTTTGGGCCGCCGGCCTCGATTATGACCATGGTACGGGGCATGGCGTGGGAAGTTATTTATCTGTCCATGAAGGCCCACAACGCATTTCAAAAATGCCAAATTCCGTTGCACTCCAGCCTGGTATGATTATCTCGAATGAACCGGGGTTTTACAAAGCCGATGATTACGGGATCAGGATCGAAAACCTCGTGACTGTTTTTGAAATTGAAGGTTTGAAGAATGCGGAATTAACAACATATGGTTTTGAAACGCTAACTTTCGCCCCGCTTGATCAAAATCTAATTGAGGGCACATTGCTTACCACGGAAGAAGTTCAATGGGTCAACGACTATCATCAAGCTGTATGGAACAAAATTTCACCGCTGGTGTCCGGAGATGTTAAAGACTGGCTTCAATCTGCGACTGCCTCAATCTAAGACTTAGGACGCACCCATCAAGTCAATCCACTCCTGTTCAGATAAAATCTGAACACCCAGATCTGCTGCCTTTTTGAGTTTGGACCCTGCCTTCTCGCCAGCGACCAGATAGTCAGTCTTTGCAGAAATGGATCCGCTGACTTTGGCCCCAAGTCCTTCTGCACGGGCCTTCATTTCAGCGCGCGTCATCAATTCCAGGGAACCGGTAAAGACAACAGTCTTTCCGGCTATTGGACTATCATTCGTCGGAACTTCAAATTCCAATATTTCTACTTCTTCCAGAAGTTCATCCAGAATACCCTGATTTTTTTTCTCGTTGAAAAACTCTCGGACGGCGTCAGCAACGGCTTCTCCGATACCATCAATATTCAATAATTCAACATATCGCTCGCCAGCATCCTCTCGAGTTGTGTCGAGGGCGCTCCTCAGCGCCGCAAAAGTCAGGTAGCTGCGAGCAAGCAGACGCGCATTCCCCTGACCAATATGCCGGATACCCAGCGCATAAATAAACCGATCCAAATCGATTTGCCGCCGTTCATTAATGGCTGCGAATAGGTTTTTGATGGCTTTATCACCAAAACCTTCTCTATTTTTAAGTCGTTTCAGATTGCCTGGCGCATTATCGCGATTTTCAAGAGTAAAAATATCGGCGGGAGACTTAATAATTTCATCAGCATAAAAGGCTTCGATCTGTTTGGCACCCAATCCATCGATGTCCAGTGCATTACGTGAAACGAAATGCTTCAAACGTTCCACTGCTTGGGCACGGCAGATTAAGCCACCGGTGCATCGCCTAATCACATCGGCCTTACCAGTTGTCGCGTTTATCTCTCTAACCGCATGGCTACCGCAGACTGGGCAAATTGTCGGAAAATTAAAAGCTATACTGTTTTCCTGCCGCTTATCCAGATTGACCTCTACAACTTGTGGAATAACATCGCCGGCACGCTGGACGATAACGGTGTCATCAACACGAATGTCCTTACGCTCGATTTCCTCTTCGTTATGTAAGGTCGCATTGGATACAACGACCCCGCCCACGGTCACAGGGCGTAATCTTGCAACCGGCGTTAGGGCACCAGTGCGCCCGACTTGGATTTCAATATCTTGAATTACGGTACTTGCCTTTTCCGCTGGAAATTTATGAGCAATGGCCCAGCGCGGACTGCGGCTAACAAAGCCGAGACGGGCTTGCCAATCAAGGCGGTTTACTTTGAAGACAACGCCATCAATGTCATAGTCAAGCGACGCCCGTAACTCCTCAATTTTACGATAGGAGTCTATTGCCTCTGCCATATTGGCGCAGACATGAGAGAGCGGGTTGACAGAAAAGCCCCAAGTGGCGAACTGTTCGAGAACTTCTGACTGCGATTTACCTGGAATTTCAGAAGTGTCCCCCCATGCATAGGCAAATAGACGAAGATTTCGAGAAGCCGTTATCGAGGTATCCAACTGCCGCAAACTGCCGGCGGCGGCATTTCTGGGGTTCGCAAAGGTTTTCGCATTCGCCGCCAACTGCGCCTCATTGAGGGTTTGAAAATCAGCGCCGGACATATAAACCTCGCCGCGCACCTCAAATACAGAAGGTATCTTCTCACCTGAACCCTTTAAACGCAAAGGAAGATCAACAACCCCTTTCAGGTTTTCAGTGATATCTTCCCCTTCCTGACCATCTCCCCGTGTTGCACCTTGAACAAAATTTCCATCTTCATATCGAAGACTGGCCGACAATCCGTCAATTTTAGGTTCCGCGAAAAAGGCCACCTCTTCATCAGCGGATAACCCCAAAAACCGCCGTACCCGATTTTCAAATTCCTGTAATTCTTCACTATTGAACGCATTGTCCAAAGATAGCATCGGTACTTTATGCCGTACTTTCCCAAATCCTTTTGCCGGTGCGCTGCCGACGCTTTGCGTGGGACTGTCGGGTGTAATCAAAAATGGAAATCTCTTTTCCAACGCGATTAATTCGCGTCTCAACTGATCATAATCGGCATCAGAAACAAGTGGATCATCATCCTGATAATACCGGGTATCATGCCCCCTGATTTCAAGTGCCAACCGCTTATGCTCTATTGCTGCTGTATCGGCCTTCAGTTTCGTCGTATTTTCCATTTTGTCAGCCTTGTATCAGACTTTGAGCCGCGGCCCGCGCTTCATTCGTTATCGTCGCGCCAGACAGCATTCTGGCAATCTCTTCCTGTCGTTGATCTGAACTTAGCCGCACCACAGAGGTAGTCGTCCCCTTACCGTTGTCAGCTTTCTGAATATTCCAATGGGCCTCCCCCGACGCAGCGACTTGAGGTGAATGGGTTACCACAAGCACCTGCAGTTGCCCCGACAATCTACGCAGCCGCTCACCAACGGCATCAGCGGTTGCCCCGCCAACACCACGGTCTACTTCGTCAAAAACAAGCGTCGGCGCGGATCCGGATTTTGCTAGAACCACTTTAAGGGCAAGCATAATCCTGGAAAGCTCTCCGCCGGAGGCGATCTTTATCAATGAGCCGGCCGCACTTCCAGGGTTCGTTGAAATCAGAAACTCAACTTTGTTTGACCCGGCAAAATTCCAATGGCTTTCATCCAAGTCAGTAACTTTCGTTATAAATTGAGCATTGCCAAGTTTTAGGGGCCCCAACTCCTTTTTTACCGCTTTATCCATTTTGGCTGCCGCGGCGTTCCGACGCTCACTCAAATCATCGGCTTTCAGAACAAAGGCGTCTTTTGCGTCTTTCGCATTTTGACGAAGTTTTTGAAGCGCCACATCACTCTCTTCTACCGCTTTTAATTTGGCCTTAAATTGATCAAGAAGGCCAGGAAGCGCTTCAACAGCACATTTATGTTTCCGTGCCGCCGCCCGCAGCGCAAATAATCGTTCTTCAACGGCTTCCAGGCCTGCGGGGTCCATATTCAAGTCCATGCCGACCATATTAATCACATTTTGCGCCTCGGCCATTTCCATGGCCGCTTTTTCCAAACTTTGCAGAACCGGGTCTAGTTTTTCGGGCGCCTTGTCCAGCACGCGCTCGATGGCACGGGTCGCTGATCGGATCTTATTGTCGATACCTCCATGTTCTGTCAGGGATTTCTCCGCGTCACGTAACGCTTCAGCTATCTTTTCCGCATGCATCAAATGCGATCTCTCGAGAGCCAGTGCATCTTCTTCACCTTCTTCCGGCGCCAGATCACTAAGCTCCTGCACGACATGTTGCAAATATTCTTCATCTATCCGGGCATTTTCAATTTCACGGATCGCAGTAGCAAGGTTTTCATTGGCAGTTTGCATATTACTATATAAATCAGCAATTTGCAGACCCTCAACCTGCAGTTGACCATATTGGTCAAGCAGACCTCTATGCCCATTGGCGTCCAGCAACCCCCGCTCAGCATTCTGTCCGTGAATTTCGACGACGGCATCACCTATTCTTCTAAGCAGGCCAGCACTTATCGGCTGATCATTGATACTAGCCTTGCTCCGTCCATCCTGGCCGACATTACGCCGCAGTACCAAGGCTTCCCCAGGGTCAATTTCGAGATCTTCAAGAAGGGAAAATACGGGATGAGAGGGCGCCAAGTTAAATTCTGCACTAACCGACCCGCTAGTATGCCCGGACCTTATCAACGCAGCATCTGCTCGGGCACCCAACGCCAATGCAAGGCTGTCCAACAGGATTGACTTACCAGCTCCCGTTTCTCCCGTCAGGACACAGAGTCCCTGTTCGAAAGACAGATCAAGTTGATCGATCAAAACAATATTGCGGATGGAAAGCTTTTCAAGCATCTATATTCACGCTCAGAAAATTGATGTCCAGGCCTTAACAATCCACGAGTCTTCATCTGCTTCAGGCTTCAAATAATTTGCATCTAACAAAGCGTAGGAATCCTGATACCACTCACTTCCCGGAAAATTGTACCCTAATACCGCAGCTGCCGTTTGTGCTTCTTCAGTGATCCCTAAACTCAGATACGCTTCGGTCAACCGGTGAAGCGCCTCAGGTACGTGGGTCGTCGTTTGGTATTCCTCTATGACAACTCGATACCGATTAATGGCGCCAATCGGATAATCCTGTGATTGATAATATCTACCAATCGCCATTTCTTTCCCGGCCAAGTGATCTTTGGTCAAATCTATTTTCAAACGAGCATCCCGCGCATATTCCGTATTCGGAAAACGACGAACAAGATTCTGAAGCGCAGCAAGCGCCTGACGAGTGACCTTCTGATCTCGCTCTACACCGGTGATCTGTTCATAGTATGAAATCGCAACTAAGTAGTATGCATATGCGACATCTTTGTTTCCGGGATGGAGTTCTACGAACCTCTCTGCTGCAAGTATCGCCTGATCGTATTGATTGCTTTGATAATAAGCAAATGAAGACATTAGCTGCGCTTTTGTTGACCAAACTGAATATGGATGCTGTCTCTCAACTTCATCGAATCCCTGAGCCGCCTGGAGATAATTTTCATTGTTAAGTGCAGCCAGTGCCTGATTGTATAATTCCTGAACAGGCCGTTCCACATATTCCGGTGCTTCATCGGAACTACAGGCTGCCAATGACACCAGAATCACCATATAAACTGCCAACAAGCTTTTCTGACCAACTGATTTCAACTTCGTAATTCCTTCATAATCCACAGGGTAACCTTCATATGGAGTTTTAGTATTTTAACTCAACAATATTATGTTGAAAAGTTAAGGTTGATTAATTCTTATCACAAAATATATGACAAAAATCGAAAAATCATTTGCGAATTGTGACAACTAATATGCAATAAATTTCAATTATTTTTATATATCAATAAACATAATTTATCATATTTATAATTTTTAAGTATTTTCTTTTCAGGCCCGAACGTGCTATATTACCTATAAGGGTAATGCGATTGTTTTATTTTCTCCTCCAAATGCATTCTTTATGCACTAAAGCGGATCGCAAAATTCTTGACCAATTGTTGAAACGAAGACGAAGACAGAGAGTTCGGGAAAGGTACCAAAAAATGGGAAAACTCGCAAAGAAAGTCGACAACCATGTCGGTGAGCGTATTCGCGAAAGACGTACAATGATGGGCCTGACGCAGGAGCATCTTGCGCAAGCTTTAAACATTTCTTATCAACAAGTGCAGAAATACGAAACCGGGGCAAATCGGGTTAGCGCTGGTAGACTTTTTGAAATTGGACAGCGACTGGAAGTAGATGTCGCGTTTTTCTTTGAAAATCTCGAACCTCTTGCTGCCTCTTCTCCACTGGAACATGGTGGTAAAAATCGCTCAACTATTGAACTTGTCCGCAATTATGGCGATATCAATGAAGCAGCTGTTAGATCCGCTGTTAGTGGGCTTATCAAAAGCCTGGCAGGAAAAGAAAGAAAACGCAAGTCTGCGTGATATAATAGTCTACAAAGGAAAAGGCACTGAAAATAACTTTCGTGCCTTTTTTGTTGACCAAGCCTAAATCTCTTCAGGGAATATCCGCTTTACGCAGTAATGGGTGCTGCCGCTTGTTGCGCCGGCCAGTGCGCTCCACCAACATTTCCAATTCGAACCGGTGCTTCCGTTGTATAACACCAGGCATCAGAATTTGCGAAAAGAGCCTGCAACAATTTATTGTTCAACGCATGTCCAGACCGAAATCCATAAAATTGGCCAACGATAGGTGCCCCAGCAAGGTACAAATCACCGACGGCATCCAGAGCTTTATGCCGGACAAACTCATCATCGTAACGTAAGCCCTCTTCATTCAAGATATCGGGGCCGCTCAAAACAATCGCATTGTCGAGAGAACCGCCCTTTGCCAACCCCATTTCCTTCAGTTTTTCAAAATCGCTTAAAAAACCAAAGGTCCTAGCCCGGCAAATTTCATTTTTAAACGTACCGTTTCTAAGGTTAAAGCTGCAGTTTTGCTTTCCAATCCGTGGGTTCTCGAAATCGATTTCAAATGAGACAGAAATATTATCGGCAGGCGCAAGCACTGCTTTCGCTCCCCCTTCCGACACTTCAACTTCCTTGAGGATCTTTATATACCGGCGAGCATCGCCTTGCTCGATTGTATCCGCACATTCGATCAAGAAAACAAATGGGGCAGATGAGCCATCCATTACGGGTACTTCTGGAGCATCCAGCTCTACAATCGCATTATCAATCCCACAACCTGAAAAAGCGGCCATCAAATGCTCTATGGTTGCGACTTTAACCCCGGCTTCATTCTCAACAGTCGTACACATAATAAGATCTGAAACCGCATCGAACCGTGCCGGTATCTCCGAAATTTCATCTGCAACATCAACCCGCTTAAAAACAATACCGGTATTAACAGGTGCCGGAATCAACTTCATATTGATTAAATATCCGCCATGAAGGCCGACACCGGTACAGCTAATGCTATTTCGCAGGGTTTTCTGATAAGCAACCATATTCCGCTAACTCTGAGTTATTGTAATAATTTTGTAGCATTAATCTACTAATGCTGCATCGCATATACAAATCACACTTTGTTACCGATTATTTCTTGAAAAATAGCTGATTGGCTCATCGAGGAAAATACTGCGATGCACAATTACCCTGCCCTTTACCAAGCAAAAAGGCCCTCCCAGCCTTTACTGCCGGAAGAGCCCGTATAACTTTATAGCCTTTAGTCAGCTGTACAGAAGCCTAATTAGCCTGCCGCCTCAAAAATGCCGGGATGTCCAAAAGGTCTTCATCTTCGCTTTTCTGACTGATTTTCATTGAAGACAGCGCCTCCTGGCGCGGCTCCACGGCTGGTGTAGCTGGCGCCGCTGGTTGTTTGGGCTCAACTTCACGATGAGCTGACGTTGTTGGTTCCTGGCGTACCGAACGCTCTGTTTGTTGCGCAATTTCTTGTTTCTTAGATCGACCAACACCGGTCATTCTTTCAAACAAACTTGGGCCTTTACGCTTTTTTGCAGGGTCAGCTGTTTCGGCTACCGCGTGATGGGCATCCGGATTAACCAGTGCTTCAGGCCGCTTCTCGACAGTTACAGCCGGTGGGGCTTGAAACGGTGCGTCTTTCCCTTCCGGTTGAACTTCAACCTGATCACTTTCCTCCATCTCCTCGTCAATGCTGGACAGCAAATCACGCTCTGCATCAATCGCAAGATTTCCGCTCATATCAAGCGACGACGTTGATCCCATTTCCAACGGCGACTGTGTATCCACACTATCATCCGCTTGCGCAACTGGCTGGCCGGATATGTTACTTCCTGGCAGGCTCGCGCCAAAACCCGAAGCAGAAATTGATGCCGCAGCCGGTAACGAAGGCGAGCCGGCTTCATCGGAGCGACCTCCAGCAGGTCGTGGTGTGTCACCTTTCACTTGAAGTATTGATGTCACATTTGGAGAATTTGCTTTTTGAACCTCGAGAGCATCGATACCCGTCGCAACTACCGATACCCGCATGGAGCCTTCCATGTCGCTATCAAACGTTGACCCAACAATAATGTTTGCTTCCGGATCCACTTCACTTCTTATTCTGTTTGCGGCTTCATCAAGTTCATACAATGTTAGATCCATGCCGCCTGTGATGTTAATCAGTACGCCACGTGCACCTTTCATGGATACATCGTCAAGCAACGGATTGGAAATGGCAGCTTCGGCAGCTTCAATAGCGCGGTTTTCACCGCTTGCCTCGCCCGTACCCATCATGGCCTTACCCATCTCGTTCATCACTGTATTTACATCAGCGAAATCGAGATTGATCAGTCCTGGCATTACCATAAGATCCGTTACACCGCGAACACCGGAGTGCAGAACTTCATCCGCCATGTTAAAGGCGTCAGCAAATGTTGTCTTTTCATTAGCGATACGGAAAAGATTCTGATTTGGAATTATGATCAACGTATCAACATAGCGTTGCAGTTCATCGATCCCTGAATCTGCAATTTTCATCCGGTGATTACCTTCAAACTGGAAGGGGCGAGTGACGACACCGACTGTAAGTATACCTAATTCCCGCGCAGCCCTCGCCACAACAGGTGCAGCGCCTGTACCCGTACCACCGCCCATACCAGCCGTAATAAAGCACATATGAACGCCATTGAGATGAGAGATAATTTCATCAATCGCTTCTTCTGCGGCTTCCGCACCGATATGTGGCTTCGAACCGGCTCCCAAGCCCTCTGTTAGCTCAGCTCCAAGTTGAATACGGCGGTCTGCCAAATTCTGTTTAAGTGCCTGAGCATCCGTATTTGCTACAACGAATTCAACACCCTGTAACTCCGAACTGATCATATTGTTAACCGCGTTACCACCGGCCCCTCCAATACCTAAAACCAGTATCTTCGGCTTGAGTTCTGTTTGATCCGGGACTGACAAATTGATACTCACAGTACTATCCTCCTTAGTTACGCATGCTAACTGCTAATTAATACCAAATATTGTGGTTAATGGAACCCTACTTCTTACATATTGACGTTTTTTATGCATTTTTTTGCTCAAAAATTCTCTTTAAACCAATTTCCAACCTTTAAGAGACGACTTTTAGGCTGCTTTTCAACTACAGACATCTTTACATTGTCATCAAACCGCTCGCGAACAGCAAATGTCAATAATCCAGCCGCCGTTGTGAATGCTGGACCATCTGTCGCGTCAGCTAATCCTTTAACACGGATAGGTTTACCCATTCGTACTTGTTTATCCAGAATTCGCGCCGCCAATTCCTGCACACCGGCAAGCTGAGCGGCACCACCGCAAAGTACCGCACGGCGGCCAGCTACCTTGTTAAAGCCTGAGGCCAGAAGACGGTCATTTACAAGTTCGAGTATCTCTTCCACACGCGGCTTTATAATGCCAACGAGCATGGAACGAGGAACGTGATTGGCAATCTCATGATCACTTTCACCAATCAAAGGAACATCAATGATTTCCTTTTCATCCGCCGGACTGGCGAGGGCATTTCCGTAGAGTGTCTTCATACGCTCGGCATTTGCCAATGTAGTCGATAGACCCCGCGCAATATCGTTACTTACATGCCCGCCGCCAACAGGAACAACTTCATTGAAAACCATTTCTCCATCATAGAATACTGCAAGGGAAGTGGACCCTCCGCCCATGTCAATGACGGTAACACCAAGGTCCATTTCATCTTCCACCAGGCAGGAAAGGCCCGAAGCGTATGGTGCCGCGACCATATGAGCCACTCCCAGATGACAGCGCTCCACGCAATTTGCAATATTTCGCATATGGCTGTTCTGCAGCGAAACCATATGCATGCTAATACCTAAATTTTCACCATACATACCACGAGGATCCCGAATTCCTCGATTACCATCGACAGAGTAGCCTACTGGAAGAGCATGAATAACTGTCCGGCCTTCCGGCTGGTAACTTGCACGCGCTTCTTTCAGTGTACGCTGCAAGTCTTTCTCGCCAATCTCCTGCCCCCCTAAGGACATCTCCATATCGACAGTTTGAGACGCTGGTTTACCTGCAGATACACCTAAATAGACTTCGCGTATTGTCTCTCCCGCCATCCTTTCAGCAGCATCCACAGCCGATCGAATGGCTTCTTCCGCCATTTCCATATTTGTAATTCCACCGGCGCGCAATCCTCTGGAAACCTGGTGCCCGATACCGGTCACCCGGAGACGCCCGGCTTCTTCGACGGCGACAAAGCAGCAGACTTTTGTAGAACCTACATCCAGGGCAGCCAAGGGTCCATTGCGTCCAGTTGCCATTATGTCATTGCCAGTTTCATGCTGTAGCAAAAATGCATTGCAGTTAATTCCATTACGTTTTTTCACCATTCGCGCGACGCAAAGCTGCCGCGTCGGATTTGAGCCTCACATACACACGATCCGCTGCCCTTAAATCTATGGCGACAAGTCCCTTGTCGAGCAGTTTCTTTTTATCTTGCATCGCTGCAAGTTGTTTCCATGCCTCAAGGGCATTTTCCTCGGGCAATAAAACAGTCACATCATTATCAAATTCCAGGTTCCAACGGCGATCGCGAACTCGAACCGCATTGCGCAATCGAGTGAAAAGGGTTGGATTTTGTGCGAGCATGTCAAAAAGCTCCGCCGCATGTTCATTCGCCCCGGAGCCAACGACTTTTGGAAGGTATCTGAATTCCGGTGTGTCATTAGAGGTTACCACAGCGCCGTTACGATCAATCAATCCCGTACGTCCATCGATTTGCCATCTAGCAAACGGACGGCGTTCATCAATCTTGATATAAATTTCATCTGGGTATCGACGCATGACCGAAGCCGACTCAACCCAGCCCAATGTTTCAATTCGCTCACGTGCGTGCTCGGGATCAACATCCAGTATGCTATCTCCCCGGGCGACATCCAGCGCTTTCAACAGATCTTTAGGTGACGTTTTCTCTCTTCCGACAACGCTGATTTCCTGTACCGTTAAACCAAAGGCACGAGCCAATGCAAATTGCTGCTCATCAATCCAGTCGGAACTTGCCTGAACAACATCTCTTTCGGACAAGAAATTACTCAAGCCAGCAATAGCAATTGCGCCGACTAAAGTACATCCGCAAATAATTGCGGGCTTTCGCCAAACAGGCGCCGGTTTACGACGTGCTGAGGAACCTGCAGTTCTTTTCCGCCGTAGTTTCTGTGTGGCATTTTTAGTGGTACCAAAAAGAGAAGTCACGGCAAACAACAAGGATCCTTTACCCAAGCGCAATTCAATTTTTGGCTTATTTGATCGCTTGCTGATTTGTCTCTTCGACGTTGAAAGGCGTTTTCGAATTGTGTTCTTCTTCACCGGTTTTCTTTTTGACTTTTGAGCGCCTAACCTGTCATTTTTGTCTACTGTCAACGGTCGCATGACGCATCCTCCACCATCCATCGGACCAAATCTTCAAAACTAATTCCGCAGTAGCCCGCTATTTCCGGAACAAGACTTAACGAGGTCATACCGGGCTGCGTATTTGTTTCCAGAATATAAAAAGTAGAGGACCCATCTGCATTTTCTTCCAAGCGAAAATCACTTCGGCTCACCCCACGGCAACCCAAAGCCTGATGCGCGCGCAATGCCAGATCCAAAGCCTCCGCATATTCGTCTTTTGATAACGGAGCCGGCATCAAATGTTCAGCTTTTCCAGAAGTATATTTGGCCTCATAATCATAAAATCGGCCTAGCGGTCTAATTTCAACAGCTCCCAGGGCTGCGTCACCCATAACGGCAACATGAATTTCTCTTCCAGGAATATAAGTTTCGATCAGCACTTTATCCCCAAAGGTCCAGGGGAGCTCGCTGAGGTTCATGTTCTCACCTTCCAAGAAGATCGTAACACCAACACTTGATCCCTCGTTAAAAGGTTTGATAACAAATGGCTTCGGATAGGTTGCGCCATCAAGTATTTCCTGGCGCGTAAAAATTTGCCCGTCAGCGCATTTGATCCCTGCAGCGGCAAACAATTCTTTGGCCACAGGTTTATTCATTGCCATTGCGGATGCCAGCACACCGGAATGAGTATAGGCTAATCCCATGATTTCAAGGAGACCCTGTATGTATCCATCCTCACCATAACGGCCATGCAAGGCGTTGAAACAGACATCTGGCTTTGTCAGCGCTAACGTCTCAGCGACGTCTCGACCGACATCAATCGGCGTTACTTCGTAACCACAAGATTTCAGCGCTTCTGAACAAGCTAGCCCGCTATTTATGGAAACTTCACGCTCCGCTGACCACCCCCCCATTAAGACGGCTACATGCGTCATGTCACAGTCCCTTCCAAATCCAATTCGCTCTCACCAAGCCGGACGATTTCCCAACGCAGAAGGACATCATGTGTTTCGAAAACGCGCCGACGCACCTCCTCTCCCACTGCCTCCAGATCAGCTGCAGTTGCTGTGCCTGTGTTGATGATGAAATTACAATGCTTGTCCGAGATTTTTGCATCGCCAATTTGCAATCCTCTCCCGCCAACACTTTCAATTAGTTCCCAGGCCTTCTTCCCAGGGGGGTTTGCAAATGTTGATCCGCCAGTTCTGCTTCTCACCGGCTGACTTTCTTCACGGTTGCGGGAAATATCAGACATTCTTGCCAGAATCTCTTCTGTCGAGCCAGCAGATAGCTGCAAGGTCGCCTGCGTGAAAATCCAATCTTTGGGAATCTCACAATGACGGTATGCAAATCCCATATCCTCCGGCATCAAAACATGCCGCATTCCTTGCCGGTCATAAGCGACTGCCGAGACGAGTATCTCCGACATATCAGTCCCATATGCCCCGGCGTTCATGCGAAGCGCACCACCAATACTCCCTGGTATACCGCTCAAAAATTCCGCACCCTCGAGAGCCGCATCCGCCGCAAATCGTGCGACATTTCCATCAAGAGCCCCTGCCCCGACAACAAGACGGGTCCCTTCAGTTTTCATTTTGGTGAAATGCCGCCCCAGTCGCAAGACGACACCACGAACGCCGCCGTCACGGATTAGAAGGTTTGAACCGACACCGAGCGCAAGTATCGGTACATCAAAAGGAAGGTTGGTCAAAAATTCGGATAAATCTGCTTCATCTTCCGGTTTAAAGACAAAATCAGCTGGACCGCCGACTTGAAACCAGGTCACCTTATCCAGACGAACATTCTCACGTATACGCCCTCTTACTTCCGGCAATTTTTCTCTATACTCATTTTGGATTAGGGTCATATCGTTCATACTTCCCCTTCCTTCTTGTGCAAGGCTTCCAGCTGTGCTGGTAAGGCATTTGCCCAGCCTGAAATTGAACCAGCTCCCAGGCAAACGACGACGTCGCCTTCATCCGCCTGTTTCCGAACCAACTCCGCCAGTTTGTCGGGGTGGGTCAGGCGAAGAACATTCTTGTGCCCCCTTTCGCGAAGGCCGTCGACATAATGCTGTTGGTCCACGCCTTCAATCGGATCTTCCCCAGCTGCGAATATATCTGCGACAATCACCACATCTGCGTCATTGAAGCAGGTACAGAATTCTTCAAAAAGATCGTTCAGCCGGGAATATCTATGAGGCTGGACGACGGAGATAACCTTTTTGTCATATGCCTCTCTTGCCGCGGACAAGACAGATGAAATTTCCACAGGATGATGTCCATAATCATCAATGATCGTGACACCAGAAACTTCGCCAGTTTTTGTAAAACGCCGCTTGACGCCACTAAATTCGCGAAGCCCTTTCTTCAGGTCTATTTCCGAAAAACCCATTTCGCTTCCAACAGCTATGGCTGCCAACGCGTTTTGAATATTATGGGCGCCCGGCATTGGGAGCTCAAATCCCTTCATTACCCGGGTTTCACTCTCTGCACGGTTGCTGACGGCAACGTTGAAGAAAGAGCGTCCCGCA
The DNA here is from genome assembly GCF_023746535.1 of Sneathiella marina. GTDB lineage: Bacteria > Pseudomonadota > Alphaproteobacteria > Sneathiellales > Sneathiellaceae > Sneathiella > Sneathiella marina. The sequence continues at coordinate 3,024,634 of NZ_CP098747.1, forward strand.
TCGAAGCGAACATCGATAGCGCGATAGTCGGCTTGCGGTGAGGAGCCATAGGAAATAAGCCTCCGGTCGGAAATGCGTCCGATCAAAGCCTGCACCTCCGGGTGATCTATGCAAACAGCGGCAAACCCGTAAAATGGAATATTCTGTACGAAGGTTTGAAATGCGTCACGCACGCCATCAAAATCACCATAGAAATCGAGATGCTCAGGATCGATATTCGTGACCACGGCGATAGTCGCCGGTAGCTTAATAAAGCTTCCGTCTGACTCATCTGCCTCCACAACCATCCAGTCGCCCTTTCCAAGGCGTGCATTCGTACCATAGGCGTTGATGATCCCGCCATTGATGACAGTCGGCTCCATATTAGCGGCATCCAGCAGGCTGGCTAGTAAGGATGTTGTTGTTGTTTTTCCATGTGTTCCGCCAACAGCGATTGCCCATTTCAACCGCATCAGTTCAGCGAGCATTTCAGCACGTCTAACTACAGGTATCAGATTAGCACGCGCCCCGCGCACTTCCGGATTATCGGATTTAACGGCCGAAGACACCACAACTACACGCGCCTCACCCAGATTGGCTGCATCATGGCCAATTTTGACGTCGATGCCCAAGGCGCGCAGACGATCTACGTTCGCATTCTCCGATAAATCGGAACCTTGAACCAAATAGCCCAGGCTTTGCATGACTTCTGCAATTCCACTCATTCCAATTCCGCCAATGCCAACGAAATGAACAAGACCCATATCTAGGGGAAGCGATCTCATGCCGCGACCTTTCCGTTTTTTTCTTTGTTGTTTTTTTGCGGTATGAACCGGTTGATAAGATCTGCTAATTTTTCTGCTGCATGTATTTCGCCTAAACTTGACGCAGCGCCTGCCATCACTGACAAGCAATCGGGATGACGAAATAAGAATATTAGCTGCCTCTCTAGTTCTTCCGCCGTAAAGTTGTCCTGCAATATGACCCTTGCCGCACCGCGGGCCACAGCATTCTCTGCGTTTTTCCGCTGATGATCGTCCATTGCATGCTTATACGGGACGAGAATTGATGGTTTTCCTGCTACGGTTAGTTCCGATAAGGTTGAAGCACCAGATCGCGTAATTGCTAGATGGCATGCATCCAAAAGAGCTGCGACATCATCAAAGAATTCTGAAAGAGTTGGGGTAATCAACGAACCTTGATATTGACGTGTGGCCCGTTCAAGATCTTCTTTCCGGCATTGCTGGGACACATGAAGGCGAGATTGTAGATCTTCTGGCAGAGATACCAAGGCTGCCGGCACGACCTCTGATAAGATTGTAGCGCCTTGACTACCGCCCAAAACAAGAACCCGGATCGGACCATCATCTGAAGGGCTGATATATTTCTTGCCGAACAAAGGTAACACAGCTTGGCGAACCGGGTTTCCTGTATAGACCATCTTTGCCGTGATCTCTTCGTCCGGGCTTTCAGTATGGTCAAAAGATGTGGCAATCTGCCGGGCAAAACCAGACAGCAATTTATTCACTCGTCCGAGAACCGCATTTTGTTCGTGCAGAATTAGGGGAATACCCATACTGGCCGCCGCTGCGGCTGGTGGCATCGAAGGATATCCGCCAAAGCCAACCACCGCTATCGGCTTTAAATGCCGCAGCACTTTACGAGATTGAAAAATCCCCATGGTGATTGCAAGCACCGCTTTGATTTTACCGACCAATCCACCTACGGAAGGCGAGCCGGATTTGACGACAATCACTTTTACATTGGGAAAGAGTTCATCATATTTTTCGCCGCGGCCGTCCGTCATCAGAACGACGTTATAGCCTCTTGTATTCAGCTCTTCAGCGAGAGCGCGAGCGGGGAAAATGTGACCGCCGGTTCCGCCACTGGCTAAAACAACATATTTGCCATTCTCGCTCATTTTAGTTCCCCGGTACCAACACGACGGCGACTCAAGGCAAGGAGCATTCCCATCATAATTGCGAGTGCAAACATTGAGGATCCGCCATATGAAATAAACGGAAGTGTCATGCCTTTCGTCGGCATCAATCTCAAATTCACCCCAATATTGATGATCGCCTGGAGCCCGAACTGAGTAAGCAATCCGGCAGCAGCAAGAACAACAAAGAAATTCTTTTCCTCTAATAGTCGACTGAAACCACGCAATACGATCAGGGCGAACAGAGCAACGACGAGCAAACAAATGATGACGCCAAATTCTTCGCCCAGAACAGCAAATATAAAATCAGTATGGGCGTCCGGGAGTTGTGTCTTCACGGATCCGTCACCTGGGCCAACCCCAAAAAAGCCACCGGTCTGAAAGGCCTCCATTGCCCGTTCAATCTGATAATTTCCACCGCCAGATGGATCCATAAACCTGTCTACCCGACTGGCAACATGGGGGAAAAGACTATAGGCCGCAGCGGCGCTTACTATACCAAACACAACAAACAGCACGACCCAGAAAATAGGCAGGCCAGCCAAAAAGAATTGAGCAAACCAAACCGCGGAAATCACAAGTGTCATTCCAACATCCGGCTGCATGAGAAGCAATCCGATAACAAAAGCAAAAAGCGCCATTGAGATTAAATTACCAGGAATCTCATCACTCTTTCGCTGTTCTGCAAACATCCAGGCGGCCACAACGGCAAAAGATGGCTTTAGGAATTCTGTTGGTTGTAACGTAAAACTCCCAAACTGTAGCCAGCGATGGGCTCCTTTAACTTCCGGACCGACAAGCAGCGTGGCGATAGTCAAGATGGAAAAGAAGCCAAACATGACGACTGCCAGCCGCCTAACCCATAAAGGGGACATAAGTGATATGGAAAAAATAATAATCGCCGCCATGGGAAGATACATAAATTGGCGTCTGACAAAATGAAAATTATCTAGCCCAAGCCGGGCTGCAATTGCGGGACTGGCCGCCAGTACCATCACGCCCCCAAGCGCGACAAGCAATCCAACCGCGATTAGTGTCCAGCGATCAACAGTCCACCACCAACTACTAACGACCGAGCGATCCAGGCGCGTAAAAGTTGTCATTTATCCCCCACTAACAGATCCGTCACAAAATTTCGAAAGGCGTCACCCCGAGCTTCAAAGCTGTCAAATTGATCAAAACTCGCAGCAGCGGGGGAAAGCAGAACAATCGCGCCTGACGATAATTTTTTCGCCGCCAGCGCCGCAGCCTTCGTGGCTTCTTCAAGATCCTTACAAATTGTATAGTTGACCTTGCCCTCCAGTTGATTTGCAAAACTCTCAGATGCCTCACCAATCAAAAACGCTTCCCGAACACGATCGAAATGCGGGGCCAGTTGTTCGATGCCGCCAGCTTTTTGGCGGCCGCCCGCGATCCAAAATATATCGTTAAAGCTAGTCAGCGCCTTTTCAGCAGCCTCAGCATTGGTCGCTTTGGAATCATTGACAAAAGTAACATGATCGAGAGATCCCACATTCTCCATTCTGTGGGCAAGGCCACCAAACGTTCGCAACCCATTTTCAATTTCATCTGGCGTTAATCCCAAATGGCTTGCCGCGGCAACAGCTGCCGCCGCATTTTGCCAATTGTGGCGACCTCGCAGTGACGCAATATCGGATATATCAAGTGTCCAAGATTGATCGTCTAGCGACTGGTCACTGAGGAGGCCGTCAATTACATACACACCCGCTTCGACGGGATGATTTACGGAAATCGGAACTATTTTTGCTTTACTATGCCGCTTCAACTCAGAAGTAATGGCGGCACAAATGGAATCATCTGCATCAACAATCGCAATCCCGGTTTCAGATTGGTGCTGAAAAATCCGGCATTTGACAGCAGCATACCCCGCCATGTCGCCGTGACGATCCAGATGATCAGGCGTAATATTGAGCAAGATCGCAATGTCAGCCTTCCAAGAAGGCGTCAGGTCCAGCTGATATGATGATAGCTCCAGGACATAAGCGCCTTCTTCTGGCAGCTGGGGTAAATCCATAACAGGTGTGCCAATATTTCCGCCCAGGGCAGCCGACTTACCGGCGGAAGTCAGCAAATGATCAATCAAAGCCGAAGTCGTCGATTTACCATTCGTACCGGTAACCCCGATAATTTTGCCGGCTTTTTTCTCTTTCAGAAACACTTCAATATCACCGACTATTTTCGCGCCAGCCTTCAATGCCATTCCAACAACAGGATGAGGCGCTGGATGGGTAAGGGGTACACCTGGGCTCAAAATCAGGGCGTCCGTCGCGGTCCAGCTGTCTGATATCAGATCCTTTATCACCAACCCTTTTGACAGTGCCAGATCCCGGCGACCTTGGTTGTCATCCCAAACGAAAACATGGGCTTTACCAGTGGTAAGGCGTTCAGCTGTCGCCATTCCACTTTTTCCGAGGCCGAAAACCGCAATATTTTTATTTTCGAAGGCGTGGCTTTCCATCATCTCGTTACCTCAATTTTAGGGACGCAAGTCCGATAAGGGCGAGTATCACGGCGATAATCCAAAACCGTATAACGATGGTGGGTTCTGCCCAGCCTTTTTGTTCGTAGTGATGATGCAGGGGCGCCATTCTGAATACGCGCTTACCTGTCAACTTGAAGGAAGCGACCTGAACGATCACTGAAACAGTCTCCAAAACAAACAATCCGCCAATTATTGCCAGAACAATTTCATGTCGCGTCACCAGACTGATGCTGCCAAGCGCGCCGCCCATTGCCAGGGATCCTGTATCTCCCATAAAGACCATGGCAGGTGGCGCATTAAACCAAAGAAAGCCAAGGCTTGCGCCGATTAACGCGCCACAGAAAACTGTTAGCTCTCCTGTACCGGGCACATGCTGAATTTGCAGGTAGCCTGAAAAAACAGCATTACCAACGAGATATGTAATTAGGCCAAAAGATGCCGCGGCAATCATAACCGGTACAATTGCCAAACCATCCAAACCATCCGTCAAATTCACAGCGTTGCCAGCACCGACAGTGACAATAATTGCGAAGGGTAAATAAAACCAGCCCAGGTCGAGCAGCGCATTTTTCAGGAACGGAATAGTGAGAACAGATGCTATATCAGGGTTGGAGACCTTCATAATAAAGTAACCCGCAATACCGGCAATAACAATTTCCAATATCAACTTGAGTTTTCCGGGCACTCCTACCGTGTTATGTCGACTGACCTTCAGATAATCATCTGCGAACCCGATGGCGCCAAAGCCGAGAGTTACAAGTAAAACGATCCAAACATAGCTATTTGACAAATCTGCCCATAACAATGTCCCGATGGTCAGGGCAATGAGGATCAGAAAGCCGCCCATCGTCGGCGTTCCCTGCTTTGTCACAATGTGGGTTTGGGGCCCGTCGTCGCGAATAGGCTGGCCGCGATGTTGCTTGCTTTTCAGCCATCGAATAACGCTTGGCCCTAAAATAAAACTGATAAGCAGTGCCGTCATTATGGCACCACCGGTCCGGAAAGTAAGGTACCGAAAGAGATTAAATATGGCAAAATCGTCAGCGAGCGGGAATAGTAGATTATAAAGCATTAGGTGTCGTCTTCCTTCGAAATGGCCGAGTCATTAGACTTGCGCGCCAATAACGCTTCCAACGGAATACGCATTTTACTTCCCAGCGATCCCTTAACTAAAATGATATCGCCCGGACCGGCCGCCGCCAGTAACGGCTTAATCAAAAGGTTCGAATTATCCTGGTGAACACTCTCGATCGTTGAAGGCATCGCCTTTTTCAATTGAGCCATATTCGAACCACAAGCGAACAAAAGATCTATTTTGGCGGCGCAAATGTCTTCCTTAAGACTGCGATGTATGTCGCCCGACTTTTCACCAAGCTCCAACATGTCGCCCAAAACAGCAATGCGCCGTCCCTTTCCATCCGGGTATAGGTTACTCAACACTTCAAGAGAGGCCCGCATCGACGCCGGGCTAGCGTTGTAGCTGTCATCGATCACCATATAACTCCCGCCCTTACAGGGGACCATATGACGGGCTCCTCGCCCTTTCGGAGATTTCAGCTCATCCAAGGAAGCTGTTGCCTCCTCTATATCTGCTCCGAGCTCGCTTACCGCGCCGAGCACACCCAAAATATTGCTTATCCAATGGCGACCGGGAACGCCCAATTTAAAGAAAACATCATGGGACGCAATTTTCACTGCGACATCACTGTAATCTGCATACAAAGTGAAATCTGTTAATTTTACATCCGCTTCACTTTTCTCACCAAATGTTAGAATACGGGTAATTCCAGCGTTTGCAGCAATACTTTTTAGCAGCCCGCCATAGATATTGTCACCGTTCAGAATTACCGATCCGCTCGCAGTCAATCCTTCAAAAATTTCTGCTTTTGCTCTTGCAATTGCCTCTACATCTGAGAAAAACTCAAGATGTACGGCTTCAATTGTCGTGATTAATGCCACATGGGGTTTTACCATTCGCGACAAGGGACCAAGCTCGCCTGGATGATTCATACCAAGCTCGAAGATCGCATATTCAGTATCGCGAGGCATCCGGGACAAGGACAACGGGACACCCCAATGGTTATTGAAGCTGCCAATGCTGGCATGCGTCTTCCCCTGCAGTGAAAGGATATGCAATAACGATTCCTTCGTTCCCGTCTTGCCGACGCTGCCCGTAACCGCCACAATCTTCGCATTGGCACGTTCGCGCGCAGCCGCACCAAGCATTTCCAGCGCCTTGAGGGTATCTTCGACGACAATTACATTATCATGGTCGACAATATCTTCAGGCACTTCACTCACAAGAACCGCGGCGGCACCATTTTCCAGAGCAACAGCCGCAAATTCATGGCCGTTATGATAAGGACCGATAATGGCAACAAATAGATCACCCGGCACGAGTGATCGGCTATCGATAGAGACCCCGTTCGCTTCCCAGTCCAGGTTTTTCGTTTTTCCGGATACGGCATCAGCGATTTCCGCGCCGGTCCACAAAGCATCATGAGACATTTTTGCCTCCCCTCTTCTGGACAATTTCCTGCGCGACTTTTTTATCATCAAACGGAATAGTTTCCTTGCCTATGACTTGGCCTTCTTCATGACCCTTGCCAGCTATTACCAGCAAATCATCTGTATTTAGCCCGTCAATCGCATGCTCAATGGCGTCGAAACGATCGGGAATGTTTCTTGCTTGCGGGCATGCGACAATAATTTCCGCGCGTATCTGAGAGGGGTCCTCATTACGAGGATTGTCGTCAGTAACAATCACATGATCGGCGAAAAGGTCCGCAATTCGGCCCATTTCAGGACGCTTTCCCTTGTCACGGTCACCGCCACATCCAAACACAACGTGAATCTTGCCTTTCGCATGAACGCGAACAGCTTCCAACACTGTTTCCAATGCATCTGGAGAATGCGCATAATCCACATAAACCGCTGCATTATTAGGCAATATCGAAACCAGTTCCAAACGGCCGGGAACATTGGTTATTTTGGGCAGTGCACGGGCAGCTGCAGCCGGGTCACCACCTGCGCCGATAACAAGACCCAATGCACAAAGTGTATTCATTGCCTGAAATTCGCCGGTCACAGGCAAATCAATTTCATGCAGGTCGCCCATGATTTCTATCTTTACATGTTGGCCCGACTGGATCGGAGTGATGTCTATCAGACGAATATCTTCACCAGAGCGCCCATAGGACAACATTCTTAGTGACCTTTCCTTGGCAGCTCGGGCAAAAGCGGGAAAAACTTCTGAATCCGCGTTAAGAACAGCTGTCCCATCAGGAGAAAGCACACGAGAAATTAAGCCTAGCTTCGCCTGCAAGTATTCCTCAGAAGATATATGGTAATCCAAATGATCCCGGGTCAAATTTGTAAACCCGGCTGATTTTAATGTCGTTCCATCTAAACGGTATTGATCCAGTCCATGGCTGGATGCCTCAAGAACCGCATGGGTGACACCATGCCCAACAAGATAGGTAAGAGTTTTGTGAAGAAGCACCGGTTCCGGTGTCGTGTAACTTAATTTTGTTGTCGCTTCGGAAGTAACGACGCCAAGAGTACCGACACTCGCGGCTTCTAATCCTATTGCGTGCCAAATCGCCCGCACAAAAAAAGCGACGGATGTTTTACCGTTTGTTCCTGTTACAGCACAAAGTGTCTCAGGTTGCGCCCCATAAAATCGAGCCGCAAGCGTGGACAGCATCTGCCGTGGATTTTCCTCGCAAAAACAGGGAACTGAGCTATCTTCAGGTACATAAGAATTATCGGTTAGAATTGCGACAGCACCTTTATGCGTAGCTTCTTCGATATAATTGCGACCATCTGCCGATGCCCCTGAAAATGCCGCGAAGAGAAAGCCAGGAAGGACTTCTCGACTGTCCGCCGTCAATCCCTTGACATGCTTATCGTGAACAACAGGAACCTCTCGTCCTTTCATGAGTTCAGAAAGACGCAACTTTTTTTCCTTTCGAATTGATCGGAACAAACATTGCGCGCTTTACTTTCTCGCTTTCCTCTTCAACTGGAGCAATGCCCAGTATTGGACCAATTCGTGCTACCAGGCGGCCAACAATAGGAGCCGCAGTCCAACCCGCCCCTCTAAAGCCGTGGGTTTTGGCGTTTCCTTTTGGTTCGTCCATCACAGCGAGTACAACATAGCGTGGATCATTCATAGGAAAGGCGCTCACGAAAGAGGTTACAACTGCAGACCGTTTGTAGCGTCCCCCTTCAACCTTCTCAGCCGTGCCGGTTTTTCCGCCAACTAAATATCCTTTTGCTGCAGCCTTACTGCCGGTTCCCTGCTCAACAACCAACCGCATAAGTTTACGCATGGTATCGGAGGTTTTGGTTTTAATGACTTGCCTCGCCACTATTCCTACTGCCGGATCACGGCGGATTACCGTAGGATTTATATATGCGCCACCGTTCACCACGGCAGAGACACCGGCACTCAGTTGCAGCGGGCTTACAGAAAGCCCATGTCCATATGATATTGTCATGGTCTCAAGGCTATTCCACCTTGGCGGCAAAATTGGGGCACCGACTTCGGGCAGCTCAATGGATGGTTTTTCCAGTAATCCAAGCTTACCAAGAAAAGCCTTGTGATTTTTAGGGCCAACATCAATCGCCATTTTGGCCGTCCCAATATTGGAGGAATACATGTATATTTCGGGGACAGATAACCAGCGTTTTTTCGGATGATCATCCCGAATAAGGAAGCCAGCCTTTTTTATCGGCTTTGTCGCATCATATCCGCCATGTAATCCGATTGTGCCCGCATCCAGTGCCATCGCCGTCGTAAATGTCTTGAATGTTGAGCCCATTTCATAAACGCCAAGCGACACCTTATTGAATTTGCTATCGCTCGAAAAATCGTTGGGCCGATTGGGATCGAAATCTGGCAGGGAAACCATCGCCAGGATTTCTCCGGTTTTCACATCCATTACCAGGCCCGCGGCACCAATTGCCTGAAACATGGACATATGACGGGTGAGTTCATCCCGCATTGCATGCTGGATACGCACATCAATAGACAAATTCAATTCAGATGCCGCTGTTTCTTTTGACCCACTTAATTGTCCGTTAAAATACTTCTCAACACCGGCAATACCCAAATTGTCTAAGTCGGTATATCCGAGCAAATGCGATACCAACGCCCCCATTGGGTAAAATCGCTTTTCTTCCTCTTTAAAATGTAGCCCTGGGACTCCCAACGCATTAATTCTATATTGCTGGGTTGGCGTTAAGTTCCGCTTGAGCCAAACGAAATTTTTAGCGGATGACAATTTGCTCAAAATCATTGCTTCACTCATGTCATCCAACACGCGCGATAGCTTTGACGCCAGCTCTTGCCTATCCATTACATTTTTAGGCTCAGCAAATAACGATGCCGTCTTGAGGGTTGTCGCGAGCAAAACGCCGTTTCGGTCCCGAATTTCAGCCCGCATCCCGTCTGAAAAAGCAACTGGCTTTTGATTGGACTTTTCCGGAAATGCCCGAGCCGTATCGCCATCCCCGCTTAGCGCAAGACCGACCAGCCTGCCGGCTAGGATAACAAAGCAAAAAGCAAAGATTACGCCGGCCATTACAAGGCGGTTTCGCCCCTGCTCGAGGGTTTCTTTAGCGCTTCCCTCCAGACGAAGAGCAACATTATTGTCGTCGGATTTATGCGCATTCAACGGATTTTTAAGGTTAAGACGAGGGCGGTGCGACTTTGACAGCCAAGTCAATTCGCTCATTGCACCCCTCCAGCCTTCGAGAATGTTGCCAGCGTATAAGAGCCCAAAGGTTTGTTCTTGGGCGGCTTATAGGTTCTTCTTGGTTTTTTCCGGGGCAAAGGAACATTCTTGGGTTCTAGTTCCGATAGAGCAATAACATTTTCAGGAACCTGCTCAAGATCCGCTACTTGATAAGGTGCTATCAATAAAAGGGGAAGATGTTTTGTCGCCAGTGACTGAAGGACATCCGGCCTATTCTGATATGCCCATTCCGCCTTTAAAATACGAATTGTTTCCCTGTTATCGGAGATATTTTTGTCCAAAGCCGCCAAATTCTTTTCTAATCCCTGCACCTCATACGACAGTTGATACAAACCGTAGGAAACCCCGGCGACAAGCAGCAGTGACAATGCTGTAAGGTTCATTTTCATGCGGCCACCTCATCCCAGGCTTTCGCGCTTGTACGGATGGCACCACGAAGGCGCGCAGACCGCGATCTGGAATTGGCGGTCAATTCGTCTTCGCGCGCCTTGATCGCGCCTCTTTTGACTAACTTAAAGGAGGGAGCTGGCCCCTCGTCATTCACAGGAACATGACGAGACGGCCTGGCACGCCCTTCAGACCTTGCTGACAGGAAGTTTTTCACGCGACGGTCTTCTAGACTCTGGAACGATACAACCGCGAGACGACCACTGGGAGTAAGCAGTCGCTCGGATGCGGCCAGACCTTTGACCAGCTGCCCAAGTTCATCATTTACAAATATACGCAACGCTTGGAAGGTACGCGTCGCCGGATGGATGCCCTTTCCTGTAGGACGAACCACTGACGCCACCGCTTCCGCTAACTCTACTGTACTGGTGAAAGGCTTTACTTCGCGCCTCTCGACTACGACACGCGCAATTGCGCGTGATCTTCGCTCCTCGCCATACACAAAAATAATCCTGGCAAGTTCCGCTTCAGATTCTTCATTTACGACTTCAGCTGCTGTCCGTCCCTTACTTGACATTCTCATGTCCAAAGGCCCGTCGCGCATGAATGAGAAACCTCGGTCGGCTTCATCAATTTGCATGGAGGAAACACCGATATCCAATGCGATACCGTCTACAGCCGATAATCCCTTAGCGGCCAACAGCATTTCCATATCGGCATAACATCCTTCAAGCATTCTTAATCGGCCGGAATATTTATCAGCCATCTTGTGCCCGATGGAAATTGCAAGCGGATCTCGATCTATTCCATAAACTACACAATTCGCCGCCTCAAGAATGGCCTGGCTGTACCCGCCTGCCCCAAAGGTACCATCCACAAACACTTCGCCGTCCTTAGGCGCCAATATTTCAATAACTTCTCGCAACAGAACAGAAATATGAGGCGCATTGCGTTTAGTCATGACCGCCCCCTTCCGCCTTCATGCTCGTGCTATCCGCCCGCTTTGATTTAGCGCGTGCACGCGCTTCTTTCTTGCGGGCCATAAAGGCCTCGGGTTGCCAAATTTGAAAGCTATCACCACGGCCCACAAAGGCGCATTGGCCGTCAATACCGGCGTCTTCCAACATATCTGCCGGGATCATGATGCGGCCATCCCCGTCAAAGGACAATTCAATAGCATCACTCATCAACACATCCGCGAAGCTTTCCCGGTCTTCAGAAAGAGGGTCAAAACTGCCGATTTTTTCCAGGAGTTTTTCCATGACATTCATGCCACAGCCATCTATGGCATCGCCATTTACAGTGGGGAACAAGACAACACTGTCAAATCCGTTTTCTGCCAACACAGATCGAAAACGGGCAGGTACTGACACGCGCCCCTTCTTATCGATCTTGTTAATATATGTGGACAGAAACAGGGCCATAACAGCCAAAATCCCCCTAAATTCCCTATTTTCACCCTATATTTTCTGATTTTTTCGGATCAAATCCTTCAGTAAACGGGATAATCCGGGATATCATGGGATAAGATGGAAGTCAACGGAAATACACCGTAAAATCGCGGGTTTCAAGTATTCTGTGAAGGATTTCGAAATGCGGTTAGCAAGATTACTTTGTCATTACTTCTCGACATTCATGAAATTTTTTAGTCTTGATTTTAATATAGTTTTTTTATTTGTTCTTGTTTTGTTCTTTATTGAAAAATCCTCATAAAAAGTAAAGCGCGTGACACCGGCTTCGGCATGTCGCTTGAACTCGACCTATCCAACCATCAGATGAAATATCTCAAACATCATAATTTTCAGATATATCCGCAAAAATTGCGAATCTCTCAAGAGCCAGGTGGAAAGCAAGCTAAAATCCAGAGAATTCTACTTGAGGATTTCTGATCGTTCATGATGAGGGCCATATAGCTCCTCTTGCTCCTGACGATAGTCCTTGATGGACCCTTCCATGGTTCTTGTAATGATCTCTTCCAGTGAACGGGCCGTATTTATCCGACCCATATAGACATAATCAGCCCCGGAGGCATAGACATCCTTAGCGGATGAAAGCTCTTCTGCGTTGGCTATTACAATCGCACTCTTATTCATGTTCCGGACCGTTTGCACAAGTTTTTGATTGCTTGTCCCGCGAAGAATATCATCGGGTATTGTTGCAACAACGACTTTGGCCCTATCTATTCCTGCATGCATCAAAGTGTCATCATTGGACAAATCACCGTAACGAACATTTGCGCCCAATTTACGAATAGCCGCATGAAGCTGAACATTAAAATCTATTACCAGAATACGGGAGACCAGTTCAGGTTTGTGCTTTGCGATCTCATGGAGCAAGGAAGAGGCTACACGGTGAAAACCAAGCAGAACCAGATCATATTCTTTGTCCGTTTCCTCAAGGCTCTCGGCCGGTTCCTTGAATCCCAGCTTTTGCAAAAATGGCGCAATAAAGCGATGAATATCATACGCATGTTTATAAAGAGGTGGTGTCAGTAAGGCCGTAATAATAAATCCGAAAATTATTGCACTGGCAAATTCGTCCGAAATATGCCCGTATTGCGATCCGAGATATGCGATGACCAACCCAAACTCCGATAACTGCGCCAACCGTATCGAAGCCACTTCCGCATGCCGCTGATCTCCGCCGGTAAAATAAAGCAAGGGAAAGAAGATCAATTGACGGCTCAGTAGAGCAAAAAATGCCAAAGCAATGGCAATTACAACGACACTAATTCCGGTTATAGGCGGGATACTCATGCCCAGGCCGACAAAAAACAGTGTTATAAAGAAATCCCTGACTATTCCGACCTTTGCGACTATTTCCCGGCTGTATGGCAGCGTCGCGATAGTCATGCCAGCGATCAATGCGCTCATGCCTGTTGCGACGGACATGACCGAATTTTGGCCAAATATATAAACACCAACATAATCCAGCCCACCGCCAATAAAAACAATGGTAAAGCACCAGCCGATCGCGCCAACAAGAATAAGTTGTGGCTCCTTCGCTAGCCACCTGAACACTATGGGCACCAGGCTTTTAGCCAAACTATAGGAAAGGATGCTTAATATGACGATCCCAAGACAGGACATCAGCGCCGGAACAAGTTCTGGATTACTAAATGTCGGTTGCATGATAATCACAATGATCGCCCAGAAATCCTGAAATACCAGAATACCCAGAGCAATCCGGCCGGGCTCCGTATCCAGTTCATATTTTTCCTGAAACAGTTTGATAACCAGAAGAGTTGAAGAGCCAGCGATAAAGATGCCAAAATACAGAGCATCATAAGTACCGTTTAGACCCGTTGACAGTCCAAGCCAGAGAAGGCCCTTAACAACGACAAAACCAAACAATACGCTGATTGGATATTGCAAAAAGCCCGTTATGATGATCATTTTTCCGCTGCGAAGCATCCGGCGTAAATCAATTTCCATACCGATCATGAAAAGAAGCAGGATAAACCCGAGCTCTGCGATTGTGTCTATATTCTCAGGATGTGTGATCAGTCTTAAGCCAATAGGCCCGATTAATATTCCGCTCAGAAGAAAAGCTGCAATACTGGGGATTTTAAGACGCACAAAGACAATGGCCAGAATACTCGCAATAAAAATACTGATGCCAATGTCATAAACAAGCGGGGGCATCTCGGTTGCGGCAGCAAAGGCAAAAGAAGGGTCAAAAAATACAAAAAAAGTTACGAAAAGTAATGAAATTAAGGCGGTCAATTTTTTAACTTCATCCTTTCTGCATGAAACTCACCGATTTGGGAAATGTGTACGCGCCCCTTGAACCTTTGTCCAGCATAGCTGGCAATTTCGTTCATTATACTTTTTAACACCTACAAACGAACTTATTTAAGGCAGATGGCCTATAAGCCGGGTTCTGTCCCTGAAAACAGGGGATGATCATTCATCTAGGATACCTGTTACCAAATACCTCAAGCAACCAACCCGGACGTCAGCTCGGAAAACCAGCCTGCGCACGAGAGAACTCTGCGCTGGACGTCCCTATTTGGTTTTGCTCCCGATGGGGTTTACCATGCCGCCGCTGTTGCCAGCCGCGCGGTGCGCTCTTACCGCACCCTTTCACCCTTACCTGTCATTAAAGTCAGGCGGTATACTTTCTGTGGCACTTTCCCTAGGGTCACCCCCGCCGGCCATTAACCGGCATCGCATTTCCGTGGAGCCCGGACTTTCCTCCCCCTGCTAAGGCAAGCGGCGATCATCCAGCCATCTGATACTCTTAGGTAAGCCGCGCCGCCAGTGGTGTCAAGCGGCCAGACCGCTTAAAAATTTCCTCCACGGCTGATTGAGTTTCACTATCAGCGACACCGTCAATCAAGTTGGGACGCCAATGACGTTGAAAAGCCTTGATGACAACCGATAGCTCGTCATCGAATAAGCCGATTTCCGCGACGCCATATCCTATTCCCCTAAGATGTTCGCGCAATCTCTGAACGATATCTCCTTCACTACCAACATGTAGTGAGGGCCGGGTTAAATCAGCCCTCCACCCCTTCCCAAACCAGATTCCGACACCAATTTCAGACAATTTTTCCCAGGCAAATAATTCGCCTGGATCTTCTTTTCGAGCGGGCGCTACATCCGAATGGCCGACAACATGCGTTGGCTGTATACCATGTCGCTCAACAATGTCTTTTGACAAGTCAGCGACACTTGCCATTTGATTATCAGGGAATGCTCTATACCCAAATTCATGGCCCGGATTAACAATTTCTATTCCGATTGATCGGGCATTTATATTGGTTTCGCCTCGCCACGCGGAAACACCCGCATGCCAGGCCCGGTTTTTTTCTTCGACGAGCTGAAAAACCGTTCCATCTTCTTCAACAAGATAATGAGCGCTTACCTGAGAATTTTCTTCTGTCAATCTAGCAAGAGCCGCGGCCCCTGTTTCCATGCCCGTGTAATGCAATACAAGCATGTCCGTAGGCACGCCGTCGCCCCTATCGTCAAAATTTGGAGAAGGTTGCCAAATCGTTTTTTCAACCACCGTTAATACCCTCTACAGCCCGCCTTTGATTGGAGCGAAAAGTAATAATTGTTACGCCGCCCATAACCATTGCCCCGCCAATTACTAATTCCAAAGTGATCTGATCTCCCCAGAACACGACACCGAGAATTATGGCGAATACCGGAACCAGAAGATAATAGGGTGCAATCGTACTCACAGGATAGAATTTTATCAGATAATTTCCAAGACCATGACCGATAACTGTTGCCCCAATGGCAGAAAAGGCGACTGCCGACCATTCTTCCCAGCCCGCAGACTGAAGCGCGCTTATTTGCCCTGACTCAAAAATAAACGATAGGCCCAGTATCGGAATAAAAGCAATTGTCGCTGTCCAAAACGTTAAGTTAAGTGCACCAATACCCGGCATTGTTCGAACAATGACTAAATTGACGGATAGGAAAAACGACGCTATTGCCACCAATGCAGGCGACAAAAAACTGCTGAATATGATCGGATCGAAACCAATAACCATCACGCCTGCAAAAGCCATAACAATGGCTGTCCACCGTCGCCAGCCCAGCCGTTCTTTAAGAAAAATTACGGCCATCAATGCTGAAAAAGGTACGAAAGTCTGGTTTACAATTGCCACCGGCGAAATATCCGGTGCAATAGATAACCCCCAAAACATAAGGGAGTAATGCAAGACACCCATCATCAAGCCAACAATCAGCAGCTTGCGCCAATATCCATGGGGGATTGAGATAAACGGCACCATAACAACGATCACCATGGAGAATCTCAGCGCCGTAAAAAATAACGGCGGAAATTCCTCCATACCGATTTTGGCTGCTAAAAAATTAGATGCCCATAGAAAATTGACAAGCAGAATAAGCGCAAGATCTTTGTTTTTCAAATTTGTTTCCGATCTTACAAGCCTCGAATTTTAGAAACTTCGTCATACGCTGCATTGATCTTCGCCAACTTGTCATTTGCAACATCTACAAATTCCTGTGGCAATCCTTGCGCCATGACTTTGTCCGGATGATTTTCGAGAATTAATCGTCGGTGCACTTTCTTAAGCTCATCGTTGGAAATATCCGCCGATACACCCAGTATTTGATAGGGATCACTTTCACCGTCTTTGGCATGATAACTTTTGATCCGAGCGTAAGCCGCCTCGTTAAAGCCAAATATCCCGGCAACGTTTTGCAAATAAATATCTTCATCCGGATGCAAGACGCCATCTGCCATGGCAATGGAAAACAATCCATGAAGCAAGTCTTCCATCATTTGAGGTGTATCACGGAACATACGCTCTACCTGAGCTGCATATTCCTCATACCCAGCTGTATCTTTACGGGCCATGTTAAAGACCCTGCCGACATTCTTCTCCTCATTGGCTGGAATACGGAAAACCCGCTTAAAAACATCAATTTCCTCTCTCGTGACAACACCATCGGCCTTCGCCATTTTTGCTCCCAGAGCAATAACCGCAATGGTGAAAGCAACTTGCTTGACATGATGCATGCCTGTCTCGCCGCCAGGCTCTTCGCCAGCCTGACGTATTTTGTCGACAGCATGGCCGGCCAGGCCGCCTACCAGGGCTCCCAAAGGCCCACCGACCAACAGTCCGGCTGCTCCGCCAAGAATTTTTCCCCAAATAGCCATGATGTAAATTTCGCCATAGATGAAGTTGAAGACGAACAGTAGCAGGCTCACCTAAAAACTGCCAGCATTCCTCAAATACAATTTTGAAAACCACTTTCTCAAATCGAGCCAATCAATTTTGTTTTGTCCGTATTTCGGTATTTTTTGACTTTATTGCGAAAGATTACGAATGCTAGAGACCTTATAATTGGCCAACTGATAGATTTACTTGGGTTGAAGAAGAATGAATAGATTACAAAAATGGCGCACACCGGAAATCATGTTGATGACGGTCGCAGCCGGCTGGTCCGTCGGTTTTGCCGTTTGGATGGCGCTGCTCAATAACTTTGCTGTCGACGCAGCAGCATTTTCCGGCCGCGAGATCGGTATATTACAATCGCTCAGGGAAATACCTGGGTTCCTTGCCTTTACAGTGATCTTTGTCTTGCTGATCATTGCCGAGCAAAGATTGCTGATGATCTCGCTGTTGATTTTTGGGATCGGCGTCGCGATAACCGGCTTCTTTCCATACGAATATGGCCTCTATTTCACAACTGTCCTCATGTCTATCGGCTTTCATTACGGAGAAGCGATAAAGCAATCACTTACCTTGCAACTCATCTCCAAGGAACACACACCGCTTGCGCTTGGGCGGCAAATATCTGCACAGGCTTTTGCTGCGCTCATCGCGTATGGCGTGATTTTCCTCGGAACCAAATTACTAGATCTGGATTACGCTGTTATTTACGCCGTTGGTGGCGCGATCACTGTATTCATTACTTTGGGGGCTTGGGCCTTCTTTCCACAATTTAAGGTCGCCGTGCCACAATCAAAGAAAATCATCCTGCGTAAACGCTATTGGCTGTATTACACCCTCACTTTTTTGGCCGGAGCCCGGCGGCAAATCTTTATTGTCTTCGCAGGTTTTATGATGGTCGAAAAATTCGGATATGATGTCGCGACGGTCACCCTCCTGTATTTGGTCAATCACGCCATCAATATATTCCTGGCGCCTCGCATCGGGCGTCTCGTCGCCCATTGGGGCGAGCGAAAAGCCCTTGTGTTCGAATATTCCGGACTAGTCCTGATCTTTGCGGCATACGCTTTTGTTCAGAACGCAACAATGGCTGCCGGCCTGTATATTCTTGATCATTTGTTTTTCGCATTTGCAATTGGAATTAAAAGCTACTTCCAGAAAATCGCCGACCCGAAAGATATGGCGGCAACCGCTGGCGTGAGTTTTACAATCAATCACATAGCCGCTGTTGTAATACCGGTTCTTTTCGGTCTTTTATGGCTTATATCCCCGGCCAGTGTGTTTTTGGCTGGTGCTGGTATGGCGCTACTTTCATTGATAATTTCACTGAACATTCCCCGCCATCCTTGCGAGGGGAATGAAGTAATCAAGGGGCCGAGATTTGACAACGCGGGAAATGTAATTCACGCAAATCCTTAAACTAAAATCAAGTTTTTGCTGGCGGGTCGTCCGGGTCCTTCTCATCGATAAGGATCCGGTTTGCCGCCCCTTCCATATCCTCATATTGGCCGTTCTTTAAACTCCATAGAAAAGCCACCAGGCCGAGCCCTCCTAGAAACAATGCCACCGGAATTAAATAAATAAGGACGTTCATCTTGCTTCTCTGTTGCGTTCAAGCCTCAGTCTCATGGAATTCAGACATACCGCAAGTGAAGATGCTGACATTGCGATTGCCGCAAATAATGGCGTAACAAAACCTGCGACAGCCAACGGAACGGCAATGGCATTATACAAAAAGGCAAGCGCGAAATTCTGCACAACAAGCCTGTGAGCAGTTTTCGCGACTTTTAGCGTTTCCAAAACAGCGGTTAGGGTTCTCCCCTGAAAAACAAAGTCGGCTGCGGTCTGGCTTATATCCGACGCTGATGACGGGGAAATGGAGACATGTGCTGCCGCCAACGCCGGAGCATCATTTAACCCATCCCCGATCATAACAACTTTGCGGCCGCTCTCTTTTAAGGCGGCGAGCCGGGCAACCTTGTCTTCCGGTTTCTGTTGCGCCTTCCAGTTTTCAATCCCCAGTTCAACGGCAATTTGTTCCACAACAGCCGGCCTATCACCGGAAATGACTTCGACTGCATACCCCTGCATCGTCAGCTTCTGAATGGTCTCACGTGCGCCGGACCTCACCTGGTCCAAAAATCGAAACTGTACAGGGTCTTTGCCGGAGACGGCCAGCCACAGCTCGGGACCGATGCCCTCTTCCAGATCGGCGATTTTAGCCGCCCCGGTCCAGAATCTATTCCCGAGTTTAACTTCGGTGCCGTCAATAATCGCCCGCAAACCCTCACCCGGCAGTTCCTGGACGTCAAGCGCCTTCGCGGCGTTTACTTGTCTGTGGCGACTGATTGCCATTGCCAATGGATGACGGCTTACCTGCGCGATAGTTGCCGCCAAATTCAGATTCTCTTCGGATATCTCAGCTTGGTTCTGAAGTTCCAGCCGACCCTCCGTAAGTGTTCCCGTCTTATCAAATACAATCGTGTCAATTTGGGCAAGGCGCTCCAACCCGTCCGCTGATTTGACCAATATGCCCTTGCCAAGCAAGCGACCACTGGCGACGACCTGAACCACGGGAACCGCCAATCCCAAAGCACAAGGGCATGTTATAATCAGGACCGCAACAGCCTGAAGAAGGGCAATCTGCCAGTTCGCACCAAAAAACCACCACCCTGCGAAGGTCAACGCTGCCAGTATGTGAACAGCTGGCGCATATATTTCGGCGATACGATCAGCTAGCCGTACATATTTAGCCCGTCCTTGCTCCGACGCTTCCATAAGCCGGACAATATCGCCAAGCAAAGTATTATCGCCTGTTTTGGTCGCCGTAATATCAAGTGGACCCTGCAAATTCATGGTTCCGGCAAATGCGTCGTCACCCGTTTTTACAAATACCGGAAGGCTCTCGCCGGTAACCATACTGATATCCAATTCTGATCGGCCGGAAGAAACAATCCCGTCAACCGGCAGCCGTTCGCCGACTGCAACCTGCACTAAATGCCCGGGCATTACCGCATCTGCTGGAATGGTTTGGCGCGTTCCATCCGAATTGACGATGGTAGCCGCAACTGATTTTAGTAATAAAAGTCGTTCCGCAGCCGATCTTGCTTTATTCCGGGCTGCGCGATCCAAATACCGCCCAATGAGCAAGAAAAAAAGCAAAGTTACAGAGGCATCGAAATATGTATGCTCTCCGCCCTGGATGGTTTCCGAAAGACTCATTGCGGCCGCAAGTAAAACAGCCAGGGAAATCGGCACATCCATATTGAGTCGACCATTCCGCAGCGCCCCCAAGGCAGATTTAAAGAAGGGCTGCCCCGCATATGCAACTGCAGGTAAGGCAATCATTGCGGAAATCCAATGCAGAAAACTCCGTGTAGCTTCCCCCATATCATCTGAGAAAAAACCAGCCCAAACGGAGACAGATAACAGCATAACATTCGCCGCCGCGAACCCCGCGACTGCCAGCGCTTTCAAAAGTTGCCGGTCTTCCGCCGCTGACGCTGCCTGAATGAGGTCCGGATTGTAAGGCGTAAGCGGGTATCCCATGGAGATGACAGGACGTAGCAAGTCACCTGCAACCGTTTTTTCTTCGTGCCAACGGACAAAAAGCCGCCGGGTGGAAAAATTAACCCGCGCGTCAATAACCGCGGGGTTTGAGTGCAGGGTCTCCTCGATGTTCTTGATACAATTGGCGCAATGCATGTTTTCGACAAGCAAATACAGCATTGCGTTGCCATCCTGATCATGGGTCACAAAAGCCGTTGGATCTGAATCAACGAAATCGCGATAACTTTCCTGGTTAGTCCCTATTTCGGCAAGGGCTGTTGCGCCACCCGCACAACAGTCCGCGCCGATGTCATGCGCACGTGGCATCAACGGATTTTCTGTGTCTTTGAGCGCTAATCTACCCATATTCTTTTGTCCAGCCGGTAAGGTTCCGTATAACCTCCCCCTAGTATTTGAATGGTCACATCCCATTGACCTTTCTCGAGATCGACAAGATCAGCGGTATAAAACTGTTCGGCAAAAACAAATGTAACCGTCTTGTCTGATTCTTCGATGACGGGGCGACCGAGAGTGCCGGATACCGTCAAGTTCGCCATTGGTTGTTTATCCAGATCCAATAGTTTCAAGCGGATAATACCGTTTTTATCGTCCAACTGCACGAATTCCAGCATATGTTGCCATCCCCGTGCATTTTGCTTTTCTTTCGCCTGAAGTTCCTGATTATAGGCGAGACCTCGGCGATAGGCGTCTGACACACTTACGCCCGAAAAACTATTCAATGCAAAGTAAACAAAAACCCCATTTACGGCGAACATCAAGCCGAAAAAACCCGCAAGCATGAAAGCGACATGCCGTCCGGTCAATTTCCTGCTTGTCACCTGCCCGCTCATTTCTCCGGCCCTTTGAAGCTTGTATTCTGCGTGTCCGTTTCACCGGTTTCACGATCTACGACCGTAACATCCAGATCCGTACTTTTACTTTTCAGATTAGCCGCTGGTATCGAGACAAACAACTTCACACTAGATACGGAATCGCCCGGAACGGTAACAATCATTGTGTGATCTTTCGGGCCTTCTTTTTGGAACCAGCTCTGCAAACCCGCAGAGCCTGTAACTTCCACATGATACTTCCGCACCTCGTGTAGTTTATTGAGAATCTTGACCGTATATCCGTTTCTTATGGATCCATCCGACAGTGTCACAAATAACGGGTTCCTATCTCGTATGACGTTGACATCAAGAATTGAGCGGTTCAATAGCGTAAACAACATAATTGCACCAACAAAAGCCAAAATCGCGCCATAAGCGATGGTTCTGGGCCGTATAAGACGTACTTTAAGCTTTTTTTCCGGGTTTCCGTCAAATTGCCCGGCATATGTATCGTAACTTATCAAGCCTCTTGGCAAGTCAATTTTATCCATAACATCGTTACAGGCATCGATACAAAGTGCGCAGGTAATGCATTCCATTTGCAATCCATCACGGATATCAATCCCCATCGGGCAAACTGCGACACATTGATTACAATCGATACAATGGCCCCTATTTTCCCATGACTGCCCTTTTTTGTGCGGGCCACGCGGCTCTCCTCGCGCCCCGTGATATGTCACTGTTAAGGACTCGTCCCCGACCATAGCGCCCTGAATTCGGGGCCACGGACACATATAGGTACAGACTTGCTCCCGCATCAGGCCGCCAAAAACATATGTTGTTGCTGTCAGTGTCGCGACACTGGCGTAAGCAATTACAGCGGCTTCTAGGGTGAAGAGATCGACAAGTAGCGTCGGTGCATCTGCAAAGTAAAACACCCAGGCACCCCCGGTAAGGACGCCAATCAATAGCCATATGGCATGCTTGGTGACACGCTTTGTCAGTTTCGACATCGACATTGGCGCCTTGTCGAGCTTTAGCCGAGCGTTACGATCCCCTTCGATTAAGCGCTCAACGAAAATGAACAAATCCGTCCAGACTGTTTGCGGACAGGAGTATCCGCACCACGCTCTCCCGAACAGAGCCGTCACCAAGAACAGGGACACGGCAGCTATGATAAGAAGGCCGGTGATGTAATACACTTCTTGCGGCCAAAGCTCGATAAGAAAAAAATAGAAACGTTCCCGCGCGAAATCCACCAGCACGGCCTGATCCGGCGCGCCCTCCCCGCGATCCCAACGGATCCATGGCGTGACATAGTAGATCGTCAGGGTCACCGCCATGATGATCCATTTCAATCGCCGAAAATCACCCCGTGCCTTTTTCGGCTGGATCTTCTCGCGTCTTTCAAAAAGCGCCCGGTTTTCTTTTTTATTGACCGGACGGACATCTACATTCTCTACGGCGCTCTCAACCAAAAGCTCATCTCCAAGACGGATTGGTTAAACTGAAATTACTCCCCGCCCCCCAGGGAATGCACAAATAACGTCATTTGGCGTATGGTTACATCATCAAGACGACCTTCCCAGGCCGGCATTACATTGGCACGGCCTTTTGAGATTGTTCTGACGATGGTTGCTTTATCGCCGCCATAAAACCAGATAGCGTCAGTGAGATTTGGTGCCCCAAATTCACGCAGTCCCTTGGCGTTTTCCCCATGGCACGATGCACAGTTTTCCATGTAAACTTCCTTGCCGCGTGCAACCGCTTCGGCGCTTTGACCACTTTGCGACAATGATAATACATAATCCGCAACATCATTAATCTGGTCTTTCTCCAATAATTCGTCATCCAGGAACGCGGGCATGTCACCGACACGCGTGTCCTCGTGATCGGACCGGATCCCGTATTTGATGGTTTCATAAATTTGATCAACGCTGCCGCCCCATAGCCAGTCATCGTCGTTCAGGTTTGGAAACCCTGCCGCACCTTGTGCCCCGGATCCATGACATTGTGAACAATTCACCGCGAACGCAGATTTTCCGCCGGAAAGAGCGAACTGATAAGTTTGCGGATCGGATTTAACATTGCTGAGTTCCATGGTAACCAGTGCCGCTCGATCAACGGAATGAGCATCGACTGCCGCAGCTAATTCCTGTTCCAGCACGCCACGAGAGGAATAACCGAACATCCCTTTCGTATAGTCCGTCACCAGTGGCCAGGCCGGCATGACAACCCAGTAACCGATCGACCATATGATCGTGGCATACATCGTCCATAGCCACCAGCGAGGCATCGGTGTGTCCAGTTCTTTAATACCGTCCCATTCATGGCCTGTCGTCTGGGTGCCGGAGAACTCATCTTTCTCTATATTGTCGGACATGTTTAATCTTCCTCAAGCGGGATCTGGGCAGCTTTGTCAAATTTTTCCTTGTTTCGCGGCCAAAGCGCATAGGCAAGGACA
Source organism: Sneathiella marina (assembly GCF_023746535.1). Taxonomy (GTDB): domain Bacteria; phylum Pseudomonadota; class Alphaproteobacteria; order Sneathiellales; family Sneathiellaceae; genus Sneathiella; species Sneathiella marina. The sequence goes on from NZ_CP098747.1 coordinate 3,048,705, forward strand.
ATTAAAAACACACCGAACAGGTAAAGCAGGCCGTAACTCTGTGCGAAGGCGGAAACCGAATTATAATCCATCTATCCTCCTACCTCTTGTTGGCGTCAGCGTCATAAGACGTAAAATCAACAAGCGTTCCCATCATTTGCAAATAGGCGATCATGGCATCCAGCTCAGATATCATTGCGGGATTGCCATCGAAGTCACGAACCTGGGCTTTCGGATACCTCTCCAATAAACCGTCGACATCATCTGCGTCAGGATCGACTTGTGTTCTCAAATCCGCAGCCGCCTGCTCCAGCATTTCATCCGTATAGGGAACACCGACCATTCTATTGGCGACAAGATTTGCCTTTATATCCGGAACGTCCAACGGCGTTTTCGCAAGGAAGGGATAGCCGGGCATAATCGATTCAGGGACAACATCCCGCGGATTATTCATGTGGGTTGTATGCCATTCATCTGAATACCGCCCACCGACGCGTGCAAGATCCGGTCCTGTTCGTTTGGATCCCCATTGGAACGGATGGTCATACATGCTCTCGGCGGCAAGGGAATAATGTCCATATCGCTCCGCCTCGTCCCGTAAAGGGCGGATCATCTGACTGTGGCAGTTATAGCACCCTTCCCGGATATAGATATCGCGGCCCGCCAGTTCCAAGGGACTGTAAGGCCGCATACCTTTCACTTTCTCAATCGTACTCTCAAGATAGAATAACGGTGCGATTTCGATAATTCCGCCAATTGATACGACAAAGAGCGACAGGACCAACAAAAGGATCGAGTTTTTCTCAATTACTTTGTGACTGAACATACTGCTTACCTCGCCCCTACATATTCTGCATTAAGAACCAAAGCGCCCGCTTCTTTTTGGCGGACATCACCGCGGATACTGCGCCAGATATTGTAAGCCATTATCAACGACCCGATTACGAATAGCACGCCGCCCAAGGCGCGAATTACATAGAACGGGTGCATTGCTTCAACGGATTCGCTGAAAGAATATTCAAGGAAGCCAAAGCTGTCATAGGCCCGCCACATTAGGCCTTGCAATATGCCCGATACCCACATGGCGGTGATGTATAAGACAATGCCAATGGTCGAAATCCAGAAATGAAGATTAACCAGGGTATCAGAATAAAGTGTTTTTCGTTTCCATAGAACGGGAACCAGGAAGTATATGGCGCCAAAGCTGACGTAAGCGACCCAACCGAGCGCCCCGGAATGCACATGACCGATCGTCCAGTCCGTATAATGACTGAGCGCGTTCACCGCTTTGATCGACATCAACGGCCCTTCAAAAGTGCTCATGCCATAAAAGGCGACAGACGTCACTAGGAAGCGGACAACCGGGTCCGTGCGCAACTTGTCCCAAGCTCCGGATAAGGTCATCAGGCCGTTGATCATGCCGCCCCAGGAAGGCATCCATAGCATGATTGAAAAGGTCATCCCCAAAGTCTGCGCCCAATCGGGCAAAGCCGTATAATGCAGGTGATGCGGCCCAGCCCAAATATACAGGAAGATCAGCGACCAAAAATGAATAATTGATAGCCGGTATGAATACACAGGCCGATTAACACGTTTGGGAATGAAGTAATACATGATCCCCAGAAAGCCTGCTGTCAGGAAAAAGCCAACGGCATTATGACCGTACCACCATTGTGTCAGCGCACTTTGGACGCCGGCGAACAGAGAATAGCTCTTCACGCCGGTAATACTTACAGGCATGGACAGGTTATTGACGATATGAAGCATCGCGACAGTGACAATGAAGGCAAGATAGAACCAGTTCGCCACATAAATATGTTTTTCTTTTCGCTTCCATAGGGTTGCAAGGAAAACCAGCAGATAAACAACCCACACCAAAGTCAGCCATATATCCACATACCATTCAGGTTCAGCATATTCCTTGGATTGCGTCACACCCAGAAGATAACCGGTTGCTGCCAGAACAATAAACAGTTGATAGCCCCAGAAAACAAACCAGGGGGCAATTGTTCCGGCCAAGCGGGCACGACAGGTTCGCTGCACGACATGAAATGATGTCATGATCAGCACATTTCCACCGAATGCAAACACCACGGCCGACGTATGAAGCGGCCGCAATCTGCCAAAATTAGTCCAGGGTAAATCGAAATTCAGAACCGGAAAGGCCAGTTGCAAAGCAAGAGCAAGGCCGACGGCGAACCCGACAACTCCCCAGAAAGTCGAGGCGATAACCCCCGCCTTGACAATATCGACATTATAATCGACTTGCCCATTCCCATTGGACAATACGGGAATGTTGAGCGAACTATAATGCCGGGAAATAAGGGCAAAAGCACTTATAACGCTCGCGATCGAAAAGAGCATCCCATGGATCATCATTGCCGGATCTGCGGCCTTGGCCGACAGCAAGATTCCAATTAGTGCCCCAATAATTGTAAAGCCTAGCCATAACAGATTCATGTCGAGTTCCGTCTTCTACGTTAATATTCTCGGGTTCTGAAATTTGCGCCTCAGGAACTTCTTTGCGATGAACCCCAGCATCCCCACTTTATCGCGCCTTCCCCAGCTCGCATTGATTAGGATCAATAGCCGGCTAAGAAACTTCCCCAAACGCGCTCTTCGTATATTACAGTATTTTAATTTAAACTGCTTTTGAGTGCCGCGCCAACCCTTGATTTAGATATTGGTCAAACACGGAGCAAATGGTCCGGACGAATAATCGTCCCGTATCCGTTACTTTCAATCGATTAAAGGTGATATCTACAAGGCCCTCATTTTCAAATTCGGAAAGCTCTGACAACTCTTCTCGAAATTCCGAAACTGGTATCTGATACAATCTACTTACGCTATTTAAATCCACTTCAAGATCGCACATCAATCTCTCGATTATATGGCGCCGAACTTTATCGCTGAGATTTAGCTCGATCCCCTTCGAAACCGGAAATTCTCCGTTTTGAACCGTTTCCTCATACGCATGCATCGGCACAACATTTTGAACATAACCGCCGGGTAAACTGCCAATGGAGGAAGCGCCGATACCAATAAGGGTCTCTGCGTTATCTGTTGTATATCCTTGAAAATTCCGGCTCAACGTACCTTCTTCACGAACAGTTGTCAGATCATCTTTTTCCGTCGCAAAATGATCGAGGCCAATTTTCTGGTATCCCAGCGATGTCAATCGATCAGCTGCAGCGGTGGCTTGCGCCAAACGCTGTGGCCCGTCCGGCAGGTCTTGATCCTGGATCATCTTCATATGGCTTTTCATCCAGGGAACATGCGCATATCCAAACAAGGCAATACGGTCAGGACTGAGGCTATGGGCCAAATCCACGGTGTGCCGCACGTCAGCCTCGCTCTGCAACGGCAACCCATACATCAGGTCAAAATTAATATTGGAAATACCGGCTCTCCGGAGATCCTCCGTCACAGCCTTAGTAGTTTCAAAAGGCTGAACGCGATTTATCGCATTTTGTACAATCGGGCTAAAGTCCTGTACCCCCAGACTGGCGCGATTGATTCCCGCAGTCGCCAGTGCTTCAATCATCGGTGCGTCAAGTGTCCGGGGATCTATTTCGATTGCCTTCTCAGCCGTGTCAGTGAAGTCGAAATGATCCTCAAACAATCGCATAATATTGCCGAAGTCGGTTGGTGACAGGATAGTGGGTGTGCCACCTCCCCAATGAATATGGGAAATGGAAAATTTTCCCGGTAATGCGGAGGCCAGCAAACCAATTTCCGTCCGCATCGCATCTACATATGCGGCAATCGGGTCATATTTCGCAGTTACTTTTGTATGACAGCCGCAATACCAGCACATTTTCCGGCAAAAAGGAACATGGACATATATTGAAAGAGGCGTATTTGGGTCCAATTCCGATAACCACTGACGGTAAATTCGGGCATCAATGGCCGGGGAAAAATGCGGTGCTGTCGGATAGCTCGTATATCTTGGAACGGATTGAGCCAGTCTTTTTTTTAACGCAGCTGTCATCACTCTATCCCGGCCAGGTATTTCAATTCCATCATATCAAGGACAGATATCTGATCCGGAGATGGAATTGACACAACACCCTTTGTTTTTAGGGCCGTCAGTGTTCGGCTGACGGTTTCGATTGTCAAACCCAGATAGTCAGCAATATCGCGCCTGCTCATGGAAAGGCCAATATCTGTATTTTCAGCGGTCGCGCTTTCAAACTTCTTTGCGCGTTCAACCAGGAAGGTTGCAACTTTCTCGATGGGGGTTTTTCGGCCCAGTAACATAAGATGGCTTCGCATCTGGTTTATTTCGGTTTCCATCTTTTCCATCAGCGAAACACGTAGACCCGGCATTTCACTCATACGAGCTTGCAGTTCCGGAAGCGGTATCTGGCACACAATCATGTCGGTTATCGCCTCAGCATTCGCTGAATAATAGCCTTGAATATGTTCTCCTAGCTTGTCACCGCAGGCCCGGAAATCCGTAACTTGCCGCCGCCCGTCATTCAGTAAACTTGACAGCCGTGCCTCGCCTGAAACAACCGTGTATAAATAATTTGCAGGATCCAATTCCCGATAAATTGACTGCCCTGCCTTGACCAGACGAACCTGGCTCAGCTTTCTGAACCGGTGCAGCTCCGTACCGTCCAAAGAAGCACAAATTGCCTTTTTATGGGCGGCACAACAGTTACATGGAGATAGCGGAATTGGTCGAGCTTTCGCCTCAGGATTATGCGGAGGATAAGGTTTCGCCTTATAGGCGTCGTATACACCGGTATCTCGATCTCTCAATTCTAGTGCCATTTTCTCTATTCCCCATGTCGCACATTCCCCAGTGGCAACGAAAGACAGCCTCTGGTTAAGGAAATAATTCCCGTATTTTAAAGAACATTCCATGTGGTCAGATGACGCAGGTCGCCTCAGCGGTTCAATTTACAGAAAACTTACGTGAAAATTGCGGGTTTTTGGCAGTTTATATAGCGTTTTTAAGAAAAATTCCCCGGTAGCGGCAAATTGCCACAGCCGGGGAATTTACGGTTTTCTCGCGTTATTTTTATTATTTTTTTCGCGAGAAAACCGTCAAAGAGTTAGCAGATCTGTTACATCCGCCAAAGAAACAGGCTCGTCCTGTAATAAGCGGTTTCCAGCTTCTATCTCGAAAGCATCATCACCAACACTTAAAGGATCGTGAGACCGCAGTCTGGTATCAACAACCAAACGCGATAACAACAAGCGGCGGGCGTCTCCTCCTGCCTTACCAAGCGCGGCGCCTTCCACGGCCAGTAATGTTGCCGTTGTAACATGATATAGAGCATCCGACGCTTGTCGTGCCTGGGTTTCATTCCCGGATTTAGCAATTTCTTCCGCAAATGATGTTGCCCTGTCGATCAACCCCACCAGCTCACCGCCATATTGGCCCGGCATGCCAACTGTCGTGTCAATCCGGCCTTTTAAATCTTCGGCAAGAGTTTCATGAGCACCGGTTTTTGCAATCGCCCGTGTCGTGATATCCAGGGCGTTGATATTGGATGTTCCCTCCCAGAGCAAACCGGTATGTGCATCCCGAACCAGGCGGGAATTCACCCAATCCTCAATAAAACCGTTTCCACCCCGGATCTCCAATGAGCCGGTGGCAACAGTAATATTGTCCCGGCACGCCCGGAATTTCAGCAAGGGGGTCAGGATACGATTGAGCTTCCTGGCGCCCTCATCCCCACTGTCCGCTTGGTGCAATGTTTTGGCCACATGCATCACCATTGAAAGGACCTGCTCTGTTGGGACCATCAATTTCAGCAATTGCCGGCGAAGAAGCGGCTTGTGAATTATGGCTTCACCAAAAACGTTTCTTGTTTTCGCGGTCACCAGCGCCTCGTTCAGGCATCGTCGCATCATCCCTGCGGCCCGGACACCATGGGACAACCTTGACATGCTGACCTGATCCATCATTTGCTTCAGGCCCGGATTAGGCTTCGCACCGACATCACCAAAGGCATACCCCAAGGCGCCGTCAAAAACGATTTCACCTGATGCCATGGATTTTGTACCCATTTTATCTTTCAGGCGCACAATGCGGTATTTATTCCGGCGGCCATCCTCAAGCTGTCTTGGAACCGCAAAAATCGCTAAACCTGAATTTCCGTCCGGCGCTCCCTCCGGCCGCGCCAGCACCAGGCAAACATCTGCATCCGCGCACGAGCAAAACCATTTGTCGCCGTATATTTTCCACTCGCCATCTTCCAGTTTTGCCGTGACAGCGAAATTTGCGACCTCAGACCCCCCGATCTTCTCCGTCATAAACTGGGCGCCCTTGTAGCTATTCGGGGCATCCTGACTGAGCATGCGATCGAGATATTTGTCCTTGGCGATGGCCGGACCGTATCTTTCAAGCAACATTGCAGAGGTATCTGTCACGGAAATTGGACACATCAGTCCAAATTCCGACTGGGTAAACAAATACTGGAAAATATATTTAGCCATGGGTGGAATTTTTTCAGGCCAATCGAATACGCCCGGCTTATGCGACATGGCATGGATACCAAATTCCCCGTACCCCAACTGCTCCATTTCCCGGTAGGCCGGATGAAATTCAATCCAGTCCTCATTCCGTCCTCTTGCGTCACGGGTATGCAATACAGGTGGATGCCGATCGCACATCCGGGCCAGATCATCCAGTCTGTTTCCGGCGATGCCGCCCAATCGCCGATAAACCGGGGTCATATGCTCGCGCAGGTCTTGTGGCAGATACAGGGTCAGTAAATCCTGAAGGCTTTGATCGATATCGAAAAAATTAAGGCCATGGCAGTCATCCGCTACCCAGTCTTCCAATTCCTTCTTTTCCGTTTCTTTGGGAATAGATGCTTCGATATTCATATTAACTCCAGGATTGTAGGGACAACAGGGCGTTTGATCATAGGGTAAGAATACCCTTGGCTTCGTCAAGGCCAATTGACTTGTCTGACAACAGCACATCTGTTGCCGCCGTGTCAAAAGCATCATTTTCCATCGAAAGCGGCTGTGCGGAATTCAGTTTATGATCCACGACCATCCGCGACAACAGCAACCGACGGGCATCCCGGCCCATTTCACCGAGCATGGAGCCTTCATTCGCCAGCAAAGTGGCGGTTGTTACGTGATACAGCGCGCTTGATGCTTTGCGGGCATGGGTTTCTTTCCCCGATCGCGCAACCTCTTCTGCAAATTTAACAGCCTGATCAACCAGACCTTTCAGCTGTCCCGCATATTGGCCGGGAAGGGATTTATTATCCTCCAGCTGCGCCGTTAATTCTTCACCAAGATCCTCATGAGCCCCTACTCTTGCAATTGCCCGTGTGGTGACGTCAAGCGAATTAATATTCGACGTCCCTTCCCACAACACTCCTAAATGGGCATCCCGGACAAGGCGTGGATTAACCCAATCTTCGATAAAGCCATTGCCGCCACGAACTTCCATGGCACCGGTGGCGACGCGCACGTTATCCCGGGCAGTCCGATATTTAAGAAGCGGTGTCAAAATGCGTGTCCGTTTGGCCGCAGCTTCATCACCCGCATCCGCTTTATCAAGGTTATCAGCAACATACATAAACATTGAAAGAGCCTGTTCGGTTGGCACCATCAGTTTCATCAATTGCCGGCGCAGCAGTGGCTTGTCAACCAAGGTGCTGCCAAATGCTTTTCGGTAGTTCGCCACGGTCAGGGCTTCGTTCAGGCACCGGCGCATCATTGACGCCGCACGAACACCGTGGGAAAGACGAGATATATTCACCTGGTCCATCATCATCTTTAATCCGCCATTTGGATGTGCACCGACATCCCCCAGCGGATAGGCAACGGCGCCATCAAATATCACTTCGCCTGACGCCATGGACTTCGTTCCCAATTTCTCTTTCAGGCGGACTATCCGGTATGAATTGCGACGACCATCGTCCAGATGTCGTGGCAAGGCAAAGAGGGCGAGACCACTGTTCCCCTCCGGCGCCCCTTGTGGGCGGGCAAGCAAAAGCGTCACGTCCGCATCCGCACAGGAACAGAACCATTTTTCACCATATAGCTTCCAGACGCCGCCTTCGTCACGGGCCTCAAGAACAATATTGGATACATCAGAACCACCCGTTTTCTCCGTCATAAACTGGGCGCCTTTGAGGATTTCATTCATATCCTGGCTGAGCATCCGATCAAGGAAACGCTCTTTGGTCTTGTCATCTGCGTAACTCTTGATCAGCATGGCCGTGCTGTCGGTCGCCGAAACCGGGCAAAGCAGCCCAAATTCGGATTGTCCGAATAAATACTGGAATATATACTTGGCGGCAGGCGGAACAATGCCATCCCAGCCGAGAACACCGCTTTTACGGGACATATTGTGAATTCCAAAATCGCCAAAAGCTACTTGTTCCATTTTGCGATAAGAGGGATGAAATTCGATCCAGTCTTCATTGCGGCCCCGCGCATCCCGCGTATGCAGTTTAGGAATATGCCGATCCGCTTCACGGGACCAATCGTCAAGATCGGTGCCTGCAATCTGACCCAAATTCTTAAAATGGGGCTCCATATGGAGGCGCAGGTCCTCTGGCATATAACAATGCATAAGGTCCTGCAGCCCGGCATCCACATCGTAGAAATTCAATCCGTGGCAATCGGGTGCCACATAGTCCGACAACTCATGCGGGACGAAATGCTGTTTCTTGTTAATAGAATTCATCGTTTTTTTCCTCGGTGAAGATGCAACCAGACTGATCATTTATTGGGCTTTACCTTGCGCTTCAGCAGAGCATTAGACAATCGAATATTCCGCATGGTATGATTGCCAAATACTCACGCAAAGGTACCAAGTTATGCTACATATCCCCTCAACATCAGGTCTTAGGGCATTTGAGGCGGCTTGCCGTTATTTGAGTTTCAATCAAGCAGCAGAAGAGCTTGGCGTAACTCCCGGAGCCGTCAGCCGCCAAATTCAAAGCCTTGAGCATTATCTCGGCAAGACGCTTTTCCACCGCCATCACAAGAAGGTCGAACTCACGGCCGTGGGACGCCAATATCTTTCAGAAGTTACGGTACCGCTTGAAAAACTTTCTGCGGCCTCAGTGCGGTTGAGAAGCGAAACCCTTCGAAATGCCCTCTCGATCTGCACGTATCCGACATTCGCGATCAATTGGCTCATCCCCCGATGGGCCAATCTCTATGAAAAATACCCGGAAATTGACATACAGCTCATTACGTCCTTGAACCCTGCAGATTACGAACGCGATGATTTCGATTTATCCATACAGGTATTGGCAGAGGGAACCACCGTAAAAGGGATGCAAATCGACAAGCTACTGGACGTGGATACCTATCCTGTCTGCAGCCCGAAAATAGCGGAACAAATCAAGCATCCTGCGGATTTGCAGAATGTTGTTCTTTTACATGAAAATCCGCGACCGACGGATTGGCCGAGATGGCTTCATATGGCAGGTCTGGACAGTATTGATTCGAGCAAAGGGTTACAGTTTGAAAGTGCAAATATGGTACAGCATGCCGCTATTAACGGGCTTGGGGTCGCCATCGGTATCGACGCCCTTGTCCAGGAAGATATCAAGGCCGGCCGGCTCGTAAAACCCTTTGATATTGTCCGCCGGTCCGGCTTTCCTTTTCATATTGTCTCGACCACGCGCAAAGCAAGCCGTCCTAAATTAGTGGCCATTCGCGAATGGATGCTTGAGGCGGCCAAACAACCTGTATAAATTCCGAAAACCGTATATAGATAAGTACTGGCTTAAGAATACTCGAAGACAACAGGTGGCGATGTTATGGATTGTTTGGTGGATGACGCCATATTTATTGGCAAAAGTGACAATGGCAGTGGCGCCAATCAATATCTGCCGCTCAAATGGGGCAATCGACACGGATTGGTTGCCGGCGCAACCGGAACCGGTAAAACCGTAACATTACAGGTTTTGGCAGAAGGCTTTGCCGCCGCCGGGGTGCCGGTTTTCCTTGCTGATGCCAAAGGCGATTTGTCTGGAATGTGCCGCCCCTCGAAAATGGAAGGGTTTCTAAAAAAACGAGCCGACCTGATCGGTTTTTCGGATGAATTTGCCGGACAGCCCTATCCGGTCGTCTTCTGGGATCTGTTCGGCAAGCAAGGACATCCGGTTCGAACCACTGTCTCCGAGATCGGCCCCCTTATGCTGGCCCGCATGCTGGAGCTTAACGATACGCAGGAAGGTGTTCTAAATATTGCCTTTCGAGTAGCGGATGAGCAGGGATTGTTGTTGCTGGATTTGAAGGATTTGCGAGCGCTTCTCGGATCCGTAAATGAGCAGCGAAAAGAGATTTCCGCTGAATACGGGAATGTCTCCCCGCAATCCATTGGTGCCATCCAGCGCTCATTGCTGCGGCTTGACAATCAAGGCGCCAGTCAGTTCTTCGGCGAGCCCGCACTTGACCTGAATGACTTTATCAGAACCGACACAGAAGGCCGGGGCAAAGTAAACATCCTTGCGGCGGACAAGCTCATGAATTCTCCGCGGTTATACGGCACTTTCCTGCTCTGGATGCTGTCGGAACTGTTTGAGGAATTACCGGAGTCCGGAGATTCTGACCGTCCGAAACTTGTGTTTTTCTTCGATGAAGCGCATTTATTGTTCAAGGATGCCCCAAAGGCATTGCTGGAAAAAATAGAACAGGTTGTCCGGTTAATCCGGTCCAAGGGTGTGGGGGTCTTCTTTGTTACGCAAAGCCCCGGGGATATTCCGGATTCTGTTCTTGGCCAATTGGGCAACCGTATCCAGCATGCCTTGCGGGCCTTTACCCCCAAACAGCAAAAAGCCATTCGCCTGGCGTCCCAGACGTATCGTCCAAACCCGGCCTTTGATGTGGAGGATGTCATAACGACACTTGGAGTTGGTGAAGCCCTGATCTCAACCCTGGAGGCAAAAGGACAACCCTCCATCGTCCAGCGGACAATGATCCGGCCGCCTTCGTCGAAACTGGGTCCGGTGACAAAAACCGCCCGCAAGAGCGAGATCACGGAAAGTGATCTGGCGGATAAGTATGATCAAGCGGTCGACAATGAATCCGCCTATGAAATCCTGCAGGAACGGGCCGAAAAAGCCGCAAGAGCAGCTGAAAAGGCGGCGAAGGAAAAAGAGAAAACGGCGCCGAAAAAACGGGCCTCCAACCGGCAGAGTGCCGGGGAAGCCGCTTTTAAATCCTTGCTCAGATCCATTGGCACCACGGTTGGAAGATCAATCGTAAAAGCACTTGAGCGCGGGATACTTGGCGCCTTGAAAAGATAATCGCTCCCCCCCAAATACTGAACACCCCAGTCAAGAAGGACGGATTGACCCATAAATCCGAATAAAAATGAAAGCAGTCATTATCCCGGTTACCCCATTTGCCCAAAATTGCAGCCTTATCTGGTGCGAGGATACCATGAAGGGCGCGGTCGTTGACCCCGGCGGTGATCTCGATCAAATCCTGAAAGCCGCGGAAGATCAAGGCGTCGAAATCGAGAAGATACTGATCACCCATGGCCATCTGGATCATGCCGGTGGCACGCAGGAACTCCATGAAAAACTCGGCGTCCCAATCGAAGGCCCGCACATAGACGATAAATTCTGGATCGATCAGCTTCCAGTTCAATGTGCGAAATACGGCTTCCCGACATCCTATGCCTTTACGCCGGATCGGTGGCTGGAAGATAATGACAAGGTAACCGTCGGCAATCAAAGTTTTGATGTGGTTCACTGCCCCGGCCATACGCCCGGTCATGTGGTATTTATTCACCCTGAGGCGCGAATTGCCATTGTCGGCGACGTCTTGTTTCAAGGATCCATTGGCCGCACCGACTTCCCGCGAGGCAACCATGAGGATCTTATCCATTCAATTCGCGAAAAGCTGTGGCCGCTTGGCGATGACATCGCGTTCGTCCCCGGACATGGGGATATGTCGACATTCGGGCGGGAGCGCCAAACCAATCCGTTTGTTGCCGATATGAATTTTGGCTAGCGGTTTCTAGTCAAAAGTCGCCGGATCATCGACCATTTCCAGATGCAATTCCGTGCCCGTAAACGGATGAGCCGCGATCACATCTTCATTTAGCTCAATCCCCAGACCCGGTTTCGTTGGCGGAATGATATACCCATCCTGCCACTGGATCGGTTCCTTCAGGATCTCCGCATGGAAGTCACCCATGCTATTGATGCTCTCCTGTATCAGGAAGTTCGGCGTGCAGGTGCTGAGCTGGATATCCGCCATGGCCGATACCGGGCCGCAATACATATGCGGCGCAATCTGGGCATAATACACTTCTGCCAGACTGGCAATTTTCTTGCCCTCCAGCAACCCGCCGACACGGCCCAGCGCCATCTGCAGGATCGACGCCGCCCCGGCTTCCAGCACCCTGTGAAATTCATATTTTGTACAGAGTCTCTCGCCAGTTGCGACAGGAATTGTCGTCTGGCGTGAGAGCTTCGCCATTTCGTTGGGGTTCTCCGGCGGGGTTGGTTCTTCAAACCACAACGGGTCATATTTTTCCAGTCGGCGAGCCAATCGAATGGCGCCGGATGTGGTCAGCTGGCCGTGGGTTCCGAACAGAAGATCTGCCTTGTCACCAACAGCCTCCCGCACCCTTTTGACCAGTTTTTCCGAAATATCCATGCGTTCCAGCGACGGCTGCCGCGGATCAAACGCCGAGTAAGGCCCAACCGGGTCAAATTTAACTCCGGTGAAACCAAGCGCCACATTTTCTGCCGCGCGTTCCGCCGCCATATCCGGATCGATATAGACATCGACGGGATCCCCCTCTTTCGGGTAGAGATAGGTGTAGGAGCGCAGCTTTTCATGCACACGGCCGCCCAGCAATTCATACACCGGTTTATTGGTTTCCTTGCCGATAATATCCCAACAGGCCATTTCAAGCGCACTGAGAACCCCCATCATGGATATATCCGGTCGCTGTGTATAGCCGCTGGAATATACCTGCCGCCACATACGCTCTATATGAAAAGGGTTTTTACCGGCGACGCGGCGCTCAAAAACATCTTCGATCATTTTAACGGTAACCTTGGGGTGGAACGGCACGGCATAAGCCTCCCCGATACCCTCAATGCCCGTATCCGTCGTTAATTTGAGCAAAACCCAGAACTGTCCCCCCCAATGCGGCGGCGGCGTTCCAACGACATAGGTTTTCAGATCCGTGATTTTCATACTGAGTCCCCAAATATAACGACATTGCGAAGGGCTTTGTCCGCCCGGACTTCATCAATGGCCTGATTGATATCCTCCAGCGGGTAGCGGCCGGTTATTAGCTCGTCGAGTTTCAGACGGCCCTTCTCATACAGCGTCACCAGTTTTGGGATATCGATGCGCAGCCGTGTTGATCCCATTTTACTGCCAATAATTTTTTGCCCTGCCCCGGCGATGTTACCGGCCTCGACGGAAATTTTCTGGCCCGTTGGCGGCATGCCGACAATCACCAGCGTCCCCGAGGGTGCCAAAAGATCCAGCCCCTGCTCAAACGCCTTAGGGCTTCCGGCCGCAACAAAGACATAATCTGCCCCGCGCGCCGATGTCAGGTCCATAACTTTTTCCTGCGCATCATTGACCAGCGGATTGATCATATGTGTGGCTCCGAAATCCTGTGCTGCTTGCAGTTTGCTCTCCACCAGATCCAGCGCAATAATCGGGTAGGCATTGACGAGACCGGCCCCCTGCACGGAGTTCAGCCCCACACCGCCACAGCCGATGACGACAACCGAGCTGCCATATTCAACCTTGGCCGTATTCACGACCGCCCCGAGACCGGTGATCACGCCGCAAGAAAGAAGGGAGGCGGCGTCCAGCGGGATAGTGGCCGGTATCGGAATGACTTGAGACTGATTAACCACTACTTCCTCGGCGAAGGCCCCGGTCTTGAGGCCCTGGCCAACCTTGTCACCAGAGGAAGTCGACACGCGGCTGTCCCTATCAATGGGAAAGGATGTCCCGCAAATATAGGGCTCCCCGCTTTCACAATCACCACAATGGCCGCACGACCGCAACAAGGTTACCAGCACCCGATCGCCAACCTGAACATTGACAACACCCTCGCCAATTTCGCCGACAATACCGGACGCCTCATGCCCGAGAATGACGGGAAGCTGACCGCCCCATCCCCCCTCCATGAAAGTCAGGTCCGAATGGCAAATTGCACAGGCTGCCAAAGTCACTTTGACTTCGCCGGCTTGCGGGGCCGCCAGGGTTAAATCTTCAATTTCCAACGGCTGTCCGAACGCCCGGCACACGGCTGCTTTCATGCGACACTCCCCTTCTGTATTTGAGGAGAGTGTCTACATAACTATTGAAAAAAGCAATGGGGCAAATGGCTTGAAAATATAATTAATTCATTCCGTATCATGGCTCAATTGCCAGCCGCTGATTGTTTGTTCCCGGCCCCTGATTTCCTGGGGTCCCGTAGCTTTATAGCCTAGCTTCTCCGCCGTATCCGGGCCTCCCGCAGCTTCAATGACAGCATCGCTTACCAGAACGGAGGCATTGAGCGGCCGGGTCAGTGCTTCCAGCCGACTTGCCACATTGACCACATCTCCCAACACCGCATATTCAAGACGTCGCTCAGAACCGATATCACCCAGAACAACGTGGCCGAAATGAATGCCGATGGAAAGCCGTATGGGCGGCAAGTTTGAGTCCTGCCGGGTCGCATTCCATTCTTTCATCACATTGTTCATGGATTGTGCGCATTGAAGGGCATGCATGGCATCATCGGGCGACGTATCAGGTGTCCCGAATGTTGCCATCAATCCATCCCCCAGAAATTTATCCAATGTCCCGCCATTATCAAAAACACAAGCCTCCATGCGCGAATGAAACTCGCGCAAAAGCGCCACTATCGCGTCCGGCGTTTGTGCCTCGGCCATTTTTGTAAAGCCGACGATATCGGCAAACAACACGGCAACCGGTTGCTCGCGAACATCGCCGAGGGGTTGGTCACGGGTCGCGAGATTATCAACAATATTCGGCGGAAAATGTCGCGCCAGATTCGCACGGCCCCGGGCCGCCTCAGCTTGTCTGACAAGGAGACGGTTCGCCCGCCAACTGTTGAGCGCCAGAATACCCGCGACAATCGCGAACAGCAGAACCTCTTGTATCCGCGGCTCAAGTTGAACATTGTTAGGGTCGATAAATTCCAGAATATGCGGGTAGTCCGAAACCGCCGCTGTCACCTTGTCGGTGAGGTCGGCAATACTGGAGGGTTGTTCCTTTGCCCAAAAATAAGCGCCCATCCAGAGTAACGTCGTATATCCGGCGACCGCAAATAATGTCCGCCAGGAATAGGCCAGGGTGGCCCCGGCTAAAAGGACATAGAAATAGGTGAAGTTGTTGAATTTATACTGCATGCCAACTGACCAGTCGCGAGGATCCAGAGGATTTGGAACGGCAAGAACGACAGTCATTAACGCTAGATCCAAAAACAGTAAAAGCAACTCTGCCCGGGACCGGCCTACCCGGCCGATTTTTAGCTGGGCCCAGCCGATAAGGGCAAACCCGACCAACAGAACTTCATAATAAATGACAGAATAATGGGGATTTAGAAAAGCAACAAACACGCCGATGACCACAAGAGATATTGTTCTTGCCCGCACGGAAAGCAGCAGCCCCTCTCGTTTATTTTGATCCAGTGCCTCTTCCAGATATTTATGCGCCCGGCCTTCCGTTTCCTCTAACGATCGCCGTCGCATCCCAAATCTACCAGCGGTATCTGTATCTGCCATGTTGCTGCCCCATATATACTGCTACATTCTGCTTATCGGTTCATATCAGCTGTTCGGTTCTTTTCAAACCCGTGAAGTATCCGCATTCTTCAGCTTGAAGGCATTTCGTTAGGCGAATGCTGACTGTTTTTCTTTATCATCCGCTATATTTATAACGGCCATACGTCTGTTCTTCTCCACATATGAGCAATGCACCCACCCACTTGCCTTGTCGCCTGCAGTGTAAAACTCAAGAATGAGTTGATCAAATTTGAGCGTATCCCGTATCCAGCTCGCCAGATCCAGATTAGAGATCGTCGGAATTTCCAGATCCACTGCCTGACCTTTAATATGTTGCGATGTATCCTTTGATTTCAAGGCGCGATTTAGAGCGCGACATCGATAGCCACTGGTTGGCACAAACGGAATTTTAAAATGATCCCGAACGGGCTGTAAAATATGTTCTGCAACCAGTCTTAAATTGGCGACTTCCTCTTCACTCGGGATGTTTCGGATATCCAGACGCAATGCCGTCTGGCTTTTGATGAGTTCCTGCAATGTAAAATTTGTTGTCAGCTGCAAAAGGCGCCCCTTCCCATAAAGCTGAAGTCAAACAAGATAAAAATGCACTCTGTTTATTTGGCGTTTCTACTCACCAGTTGGATAGGTCCTTCATGATATTCTTCTAAGTGAAGCTCCATTCTGCCAAAATCAGTGCTGACCTGCATTCTCACAGGCACGACCCGTGCACCGGCGACGGGGGCTGCGGCCCAGACCACAATCTCCTGGTTCATGCGATCATAATTGTCCTGCCCTTTTTTAAATCCGCCTTTTTTGACAATATCGATTTTGCATCCGATCGCCTCGCCAGCGAAGACCGAATATCGTGAGGGTTTGAACAGCCGGCTGTCTTTTTCCGTCAGCTTGACGTCATATCGGCGGCGGCCGTCGAAAACGGCGACTTCCGCATTACATCCCTGCCCGGATTCCAACCGGTTGGACACCAGCAACATGGCGGACATCGGATCAATACTATTGGTCAGGCTGCCGGGATCTATGGGCGTATATTTGTTCGGATCGGAAGAAATCTTGCCCGTCGTTTCAACCTCGACGCTTCCCGATGGATCATAATTCATGGTCGCCGAGCGGACATTTTTATTCCACGAGCTTTCATGCCGGTGAAGAAACGGGGAAATTTTATCGTCGTCAATCAGGCCAACGGTCTTTCCCTTGGCGATCCACTTGAAGGCCCAATCAAATGTCTTGCTGGTATTGGCAATGCTTTCGATGCGGTAATTGTTGTTTTCTTCGCCAATTTCCGTATCGATACTGCCCAGAAACAGGCCACCCACATAAACCGAATGTTTAAGCTCGGTGATTTTTTCCGCGGCGGCGGCGGAAACCGTATAAACACTCAGCGCCAAAACAGTTCCGCAAACAAGACCTGCTTTTGACTTACCGACAGAATTTGACCTGAACATGATGCTTTCCATCCCTAACAAACCCCATTCGGTTACAGATGGTGCTTTAACAGCGAATTATCAAGCTTTAATAATATTCTAAATTGCGTCTGCCGTCAGCCAAGAAAATATACGCCGAGGAGCAAGGCACCAAGCGCCAGACGGTAAATGACAAACGGCATGAAGCCGATGCGGCTTATCCAGGCCATCAACAAGCTGATCGCTGCCAGAGCGAATACAAAAGAAATGCCGGCCGCAAGGATCGCATCCCTATTGAACTCGGCATTTCCGGCGTCCAGCAGGCTGAGCGTCCCCAGGGTCCCGGCCCCCATGATTGTCGGAATGGACAGCAGCATGGAAAAATGGGCGCCCTCCGTCCGGTCAAAACCGCGCATTCTCGCGGCCATCATGGTCACGCCCGATCGGCTGGTGCCGGGCAGAAGGGAGAAAATCTGGAAGAGCCCGATAATCAACGCATCTTTATGGTTCATTTTCCGAAGAGAGTTGTTCACCGGATAGCTTTTATCGGCCCAGCCCAGCAGAATCCCGAATATGATCGTCGTCATCGCCACAAGCAGGATCGATCGCATATCAAGCGTCACCAGAAAATATAACAATCCGCCGGCAATGACGGCTGGAATACTGGCAACAAGGACATGCCCGAATAATCGAAGTGCCGGTGCTGATTCAGGCCGTCCGGGAGTGAGAAGTGCACGGGCAATTTCCCCTATGTCACGGCGGAAATATAAAATCACGGCAACCAAGGTGCCCACATGCACGGCGATATCCAGCACCTGCCCCTGATCGGGCCAACCGGTCAGCGGAGAGATGATCAGCAAATGTCCGCTGGAGGAGATAGGAAGAAATTCCGTAATTCCCTGAACCAGCGCGAGAATGATTATATGTAACAATGCCATAAGATGTCTTTAACTCATAAATATTGAGCAATTATTACGCTCGCACAGGTAAATATTAGGATTACAATGACGTCACCTGCAATCACGGTAAAGAAAAGATGGTAGTCTTTGCCAACAGTGGCGTCTAAGGTGTCACCAAACAAACACAGAAGCGTGGAGGAAACCATGACGCATAGCGTTGATCTGTTCTATTCATACAGAAGCCCCTATTCCTATCTGGCAACAGGACGAATTGTCGACCTCCGCCGTGAATATGATTTGGCCGTCAATGTCCGGCCCGTCTATCCCATCGCCATCCGCAACCCGGATTTCTTCTCCCAGATCAATCCCTTGTGGATTCCCTACCTGCTGAAGGATGTCCAGCGTGTCGGGGACATGAACGGGACGCCGATCAGCTGGCCGAGCCCGGATCCGGTCGCCATGAATAATGTCACCCGTGAAATCCCGGCGGAACAGCCGCATATTCACCGCCTCACCCATCTGGGCATTGCCGCCAGCGAAACCGGCGACGGATTGGCGTTCACCGACGAGATTTCGAAACTGATCTGGAACGGGGACACCAAGGGCTGGCATGAAGGCGATCATCTGGCCAGAGCCGCCGAAAGGGCCGGCTTTGACCTCGCCCATCTCGACAGCCTGATTGACGGGCAGTTCGATGCTTATGCCGCAAAAACCGGTGAGAACCAGAAAGCCCTGGAAGCGTCCGGTCATTGGGGCGTTCCGACGCTGGCCTATAAGAATGAAGCGTTTTTCGGTCAGGACCGTATCGATACCTGCCTCTGGCGCATGGGTCAGGACGGCCTCGCCAAGCGCTAAAGGGCACGCTGATCATCGGGCACCAGCCAGACCACATAGCGTTGATCGGTTTCCGTCTCCATCGCATCAAACGGATAGCAGGTGACCAGCAGGAGGGCCGGGTCCGCCGCCGCTGCGGGGACGGACAGCGCATCAGCCGCGACAATATCCGCCTGCTGAACCCGCCAGTTACGGGCCGGACCGCCGGCTTTTTGAAAGGACAGGGACTGCCCCGGCGTCAGGTTTTTCAGGAACCTGAAATGGGTGTCGCGATGGCCAAACAGGATCTGTGACGCCGCCACTTCGGACAGGACGGGACCAAAGGCCAGATTGCGCATGTTATCTCCGGCCAGGACAAAGCGGGTGATATCTTCACCGGCCACTTCCAGGCGGGCAATCGGATAGCTGTCCGCCCAGGGCCAGGGTTTTTCCGGCATCTCATCGGCGTCCCGGTGATCCCACGACCATTTGATCAGGACCGGGGCCGCCCAGGCCTTGCCGGCAATCAGGCCCGCCTGCCCCAGCTGCCATCCGGCAACGCTCAACAACACGGCAACAAGCAAGAAGGCAACGGTTCTGGCAATCATATCCCGGCCCGCCGGCGTACGGCAAAGAACAGGGCAATTGCCAGCATCAGCAAGACCAGTCCGGAAGTGATTTGCCAGATCATGGGCGAGGCGGTTTTCGGACCGTAGAATTTCTCCCAACTGGTGCCCTGCGGCAGATTGCCTTTCAATTGCACTTTCTTGAGGAAATCCTCGCGCACCCGGGCCGGGGTCTGGTCGACGGCGACAAAGCTGGTAAATTCACTGAGCACCCCATGGGTCAGGGACACATCGAGCACCGCCTGACGCACCAGATCCTCACTCATGCCGCGGCTGCGGGCATCGGTCAGGGATTCAATTTTGCGCCCGGCCCAAAGCTTGGAAATACCGCTGCCCATCGACGCATCGCTCATCTCGATATCATAGGTCCATGGGTGCCCTTGCGGCCCCAGGGCAGCGATGCGGATCGGCGCAACGCCTTGATCCTGGCGGGCGACAAAGGTCAGCGGCCGCTGTCCGAACAAGTCGGGGATTTGCCGCGGGTAATAATCGCTGTTCTCGGGCAACCCCAATTGGATATTCTGCAAGGTTGGCGCCGACATATCGTAAAACAGGCTTTCCAGTTCCAATTGGGTATTGGCCAGATTGCTCACCTGCAGATGGACGCCGCGCCCCTGCTCCGCCGCTTTGCGCATAAACCAGCCATTGGGCGCGCTGCCCAAACCGACCGTGAACAGACGGGCCGGACCAACGGTTTTCTTCACCAAATCAAACATCCGCTGCTCGTTGGAGACGGCGCCATCGGTCAGGAACATGATCTGCCGCAGGTAATCTTCAGATCGGGCATCTTTCAGGGCCGCGGACAAAGCCGGGTACATCTCTGTCCCCCGATCCGCCTGCAATCCACCGATAAACTGATGGGCCTTGGCAAGGGTGGTAGCATTGACCGGCCGGCTTTGGCCGAACAGCCGCCAGGTCCGGTCATTGAAGGCAATGATATCAAACCTGTCCTGGGGCCCCAACAGCTCAAGACCCTTGCGAAGCGCTTTTCGCGCCTGCTCCATGGATAAACCATGCATGGAACCGGACACATCAATGACGAAGGTAATATCCCGCGGCGCCGAAGAGACTTCCGTCGCGGCTTTGGGTGGGAGCACCATGCCAAGGATATAGCGGGCGTCTTCGCGGTCTTCAAAAAACACCACGGTGGAGGCTTCCTCGCCTTGCGCATATTGCCAGTGCAGAACAAAATCCTTGTCCGCCGGCATCGCGCCCGAGGACAGTTTTATCACCCGGGCCGAGCCGCTTCCCTCGCTCAAATCGATATCATGGGAGGGACTTTCCAACGCCGATAATGCATCCGCCTTCTGCATCAGAATACGAAAACTGGTGGGATTGCGATCCCCGCGCCGGTCATAATGGCTATCGGGCGCGGTGACATTGGCGTCCTGAATATAAGTGGCCGCCGAGGGTGAGTTATACCGGGGGGTGATGGCTTGCGGCATGCGCCAGCTGAAATTGACGCCATCCTGCGCCGCCATGGACTGAAAACTAAGCTCGACAACAATATTTCCGCCCGGTTCAATATTGGCCACGGCGGTTGAAAACATGTTGGGCCGCTGCTGGCTTAACAAAGCCGCCTTCTTACCGGCGGCCGCCGCCTTTTGGTAGGTTTTAAGCGCCTGTTTCTTTTCCTGGATTTCCGACACAATCCGTCGTTCGCCAATAATCAGGACCATTTCGTCAACGGCCGCGTCATCGGGCAGCGGAAACTGATACATCCCCTCCATCCACTCAGATGATGGATTTTTAAACTGCTGACGCACGGTTGTGCGGACAATAAACCCGGTCACCACGGAGGAGATTTCCGTCGACAGAATTTCAGCCTGCTGGACGGTCACGGCCTCCCCCACCTGCTCCGCGCCCATGGGAACCATCTTCAATGCCGACATATCCGCCGCCGGGCGTTCCGACGCCATGACAACATTCAACACGCAGAGGGTCGCGATGATTGACGCAACAAGTGCAACGATAATCTGTTGCCAGGAATTTTTGATTTTATGAGTGATCAAGCCAACAATATTCTTGTGGTAAGTTCTCGTCTGACGGTCCCGCATATGCCCATTCCCTCTTTGTTGAAATGGCAATATGCAAAAGAAATGCGGCAGCGAAACCGCACAATCAGGGCTTTTTTTAGATAAATGTGATGTATATAACCGCAGGACTCCGTCTACAGGGACACTTTTTCGCCATCTTCCTTAATCGGCGAGCCCGTAAGACAGGATTTTGTAGGCCAGCTTGGCCGCCAGAAAATCCGGGGCCGGAAAGTCTTTGATGGGGGCCAGTTCATTAATATCCGCACCGACAAATGTCCCTGCCTGGCCTGCGGCCTTGAGGATTGCCATGGCATCATTCCAGAAAAACCCGCCGGGCTCCGGTGTCCCGGTGGCCGGCATCAGCGAGCTGTCAAAACCATCCAGATCAAAGGTCACATAGATGGGCCGGCCTTTCAGGGGCGCGGTAATCTCCTCCATATCCCAGCTCTCCCGATCCTTGCCCCAATGAACGGCCATGCGATGTCGATTGGCCTCCAGAAACGGGATCTCTTCAGCGGAGATATTGCGGATGCCGACGGACACAACCGGCACCGTCGGATGATCCAGCACCCGGCGCATGGCCGCAGCATGGGAGTAATGCTCCCCCTCATGGCCATCGCGCAAATCCGCATGGGCATCAAAATGCAGAAGGATCAAATCCGGGTATTTATCAAGGAACGGACGGATCGCCCCGGGCGTAATGGAATGTTCGCCGCCAAAGACCAGGGGGAATTTATCCTCTGCCAGTAATTGGCGGTTCAATCCTTCCAGAATGTCCAGCGCCGCCGCGATATTATTTGAGGGAAAATCCGGCTCGGCCAAGGTGACAACGCCGAAATCGCGAAACGGCTCCCGCCATAAATCCTCATCAAACAGCTCAACCTGATGGCTGGCTTTGATCATCGCCGCCGGTCCGGCGGCGGTGCCCCCGCCATAACTGACCGAGGCTTCCAGACCGAAAGGCACAATCACGGCTTTCGCCTCGGCATAGTTTACCGCATCCTCTTCTGGAAGACCGAGAAAGCCATCACCCGGCGGCATGACGACAAAGGGAAGGCTCATGTAAATAACTGCGCGAAATTGCGGCGCGGCCGGTCTTTCCAGGCCCCGCGATGATAGGCATCAGAGGCCAGCAACGGCAGGACCGAGGAGGCTTCGGCAAACACCATCTGTTCAAAGGTGGTATCCACCTTTCCCCAACTGGCCGCTTCCTTCAAGGTCGAGGAGGAACAGGCACCGTCGCGCACATCGGCCACGGTAATCTGGATGGCATATTTATGCATATCCACTTCCTTGCCCAGGATCTCCGCGCAGACCACCGTATCCTGTACAAAATTCTTCGGCACCCCGCCACCGACCATCAGCAGCCCGGTGGTGCCCGCGGCGATCTTGATCTCCGTCAGTTCCCGAAAATCTTTTATGCTGTCGATGGTTATATGGTTTTCCGGATGTTCTACTTGATGTTTAACAAGACCAAAGCCTGCGGAACAATCTGAAAAGGCCGGGACGAATATGGGCACGTTATGGTCATAGCAGGTTTCAATCAGGGAGTTTTTCTTGACCGAATTCTGTTTCAGCCAGCGCCCCATCTCCCAGATAAATTCCCGCGAGGAATAGGCCCGTCTTTCCAGGCCATCGGCGATCAGCTTGATGGTTTCATCACAGCTTTGCAGCTCTTCCTCGTCAATATAGGTATCATAAATGCGGTCGATATACTGGGCGCGCAGGGCGTTGTCATCGGCTGCCACATCCCCTTGATAATGACGAAAGCCCAGCGCCTCGAAAAAATCCATATCAACGATGGAGGCGCCCGTGGATACCACCGCATCGACCATGCCGGTTGCCACCAGATCCCGATAGACATCCATGCAGCCACCGGCCGAGGTGGACCCGGCCAGGGTCAGGATGACGGCACCGTCCGGTTCGCCAACGGCCTTGTTGAAAATATCCGTGGCGCGGGCCAGGTCGCGCGAGGTGAAGGACATTTTCGCCATGGCGTCGATGATCGGGCGGGCATCAAAGCTCTTGAAATCAATATGCTCGACCGGTGACGACAGCAGGGCCGCCTTTTCGTTACTCTTGGGCGTCTGTGACTCTTTCAACTGCCGGATCCTTTAAGGTTGATCAATTAGTCCGATGTCGTCTCTGCGGTGATTGCGACAGTGGTTTCGGAGTAAAATCCATTAAATCTGGTTTGCATGGCATAGCCATAAGCGCCGAGGCTTCGAAAGATTATCCAGTCCCCCTCGGCCACATCGGCCGGCAGGGAAAAGGGTCCGGACATTTTATCGATGCTGTCGCAGGTGGGGCCGTAAAATTCAAACAGGGCCATCTCATCACTCTTGCCAAGCCGCCCGCCACCATACAGCTCCAGTGGGAAATTCCAGCCCGGCTGCCCCGCATCGAAGAGGGCGCCGTAAGTGCCGTCATTCAGGTACAGGGAGTGTCCGCGGCGCATTTCGACGCGCACCGCCACCGCGCCGCCTTGAGCGACCAGGGCCCGGCCGGGTTCACAGAATATCTCCAGCTTATCGAAACCAAACTCCGTCAAGGCCTGCTGGATCCCGTCGAAATAGTCAGGTAAAGGCAATATGGGCATATCCGGATAGGCGACCGGAAAACCGCCGCCCACATTCAACATATCCACCGATAGTCCGGCGCCCTCCAGCAACCGGGCGATATCCTTGAGGGCTGTATGATAGGCTGTCACGTCAAGGCATTGCGATCCCACATGAAATGTCACGCCCAGTTTTTCCGAGATTTGCCGGGCATGTACCAGCAGCAAGGGCGCCTCAATCAAGGTCGCGCCAAACTTGTTGCCGAGCGGGTATTCAGCCCCCTCCTGGGAGACGCTGAGCCTGAGATGCAGGGCCAGATCCGGGGCGTTCCGGGTTTCCTGGCGAATTTTGCGCAGCTCATCCAGGCTGTCAAAGGCGAAATGCCGAACCCCCAGCGCATAGGCGGTTCGGATGGCTTTACGGCTTTTGACCGGATGCATGAAATAGAGCGTTGCATCGGGCAGCAGGGCGTGAATCTGCTCCACCTCGCGAACCGACGCCACTTCAAAATCCCGCATCCCGGTCTTCCACAAAAGTTTGAGGACGGCAGGATGGGGGTTGGCTTTCGCCGCATACAGGCTTGTGCCGTTGAATTTTGACAGAAAGGTTGTCGCCGCCGTGACGATCTTTTCCGCATACAGGAAATGCAGCGCGTCGTCGCATTGCTCGATTTCAATGGCGATCGCCTCGCTGTCATACTGGCGCAGGCCCTCAAAGGACAACCCGGAGGTTTCCGTAAAGCCATCGGCATCATTGGCGATATGCAGTCCTGTTTGGTCCAAGTAGCCCGTTCCTTCAATCGAAAGAGAAATCGTCATTATCAGAAAAAATCAACTCTCACCAGAGGCAAAATAGCACAATAGGAGAAAATTGCGCAGGTTGAAAAACTTGGCTTTTTTGCGCGAGGAAAGTCAGGTAGGATTGTCACTCCTTTGGGTGGATGTGGAGTTTCAGTTTTGACCTCGAAAATACTGATCGTCGGGGCCGGTATTGCCGGCTTGTCACTGGCGCGCAGGCTGCAGCATTTTGGTCTGGATTTTGACATTATCGACGAGAAACCGTCCGAGTTTAAATCCGGGGCCGGCATCGCCCTGCCCTTCAATGCGGTGCGTGAACTGAAGGATCTGAAGATATTCGATAGTCTGGCGGGGCGCTATCACCAGGTCCGGGAAATCAACTACACAACGCCCAGCGGTAAAATTCTCGGCAAGGCCGACCTGACAGAGCCGCCCTTTGATCAGGAAATGTTTATTGCCATGAAGCGTCAGGACCTGCATGACGCCCTCAGTGCCGGTCTGGAACACAAGATCCGCTATAACACCAAGCTGCTTTCGGTTGCCCATGTGGCCGAACAGGTGGAGGTCAGCTGTTCCTATGAATTGCTGGACGGAAAATATGACCTGGTGGTCGCCGCCGACGGGATCCATTCCACCGTCCGGACCCAGAATTACGAGGGCCAGGAAACCCTGCGCGATCATCAGATACGCTGCTGGCGCTTTATCGTCACCCTGCCCGAGCATGGCCTGGAGCCCCTTTACATGATGGGCAAGACGGATTTATTCATGGCTTATCCCCTCAGTGCCAACACGCTGTACTGCTATGGCCATATCCATGAACAATCGCCCTCGGCAAACCTGACCGACGACGGGGCGGATAACCTGCGGCGGATCTTTTCCGGCTATGGCGGTCCGGTGCCCGAAATCCTGTCCAAACTGGACGAGGTCAAAATCGTTTCCGGGCGGCTCCTTTCGGTGACGGAACCGCGGTTCTATGATCGGCGGATTGCCTTTGTCGGCGATGCGGCCAATGGCTGCTCCCCGCTTATTCAACAGGGGGCTGCGGCCGCGTTCGAGGATACCGGCATTCTCGCCGACGCCCTCGCCATGCAGAATATCGATCAGGCCCTGGAAAGTTATCAGGCGCGGCGTGAAGCCCGAATTCGCTGGGTCGTGCAATATTCCGACGGGCCGTTACCGCATTTGTTGAAAATGGAATCCCGGATGGGTCGCCTGATCCGCTATCTGATGATCAAGTCGCGGGGGCCGCTGAATGTCTATGGCTGGAAGAAACTGGCGACGGATCGCCTGCTGGTCAATTCATAAACATGAATGAATTTGATGGGTTTGGCCGAAAGCATTAGAAATTTTCATATGTTGAAAGATCAGGCCCGATGCTCGAAAACCGCGATGGCGGATTCTTCGAGACTGCCCAGATATACTTTACCATTTTTCTCCCGCACACCTGTCGCCATCCTGAAATCATCGCCTTGCCCCTCATAGTCAAACTGGCAACTGCCGTCCGCTGCATAAGCCCGAACCCGAAGGAAGGGCGGCAGAGATGGAATCAGGAAAGCCGGCAACCGGGCGACCAGTTTCCTCACCCATAATGGACTTGCCTGAACCCTCTGTAAGTCCTTCGACCGGGCCACGACCAGAGCCACCCAGATCAGACCGTCAGATCCGAGGGACAGGTTGTCCGGAAGGCCCGGCAACTGATCGACAAAAATTTCCGACTGGCCCGCTCTGTCGCCGGTCAGGTGATATTTCATAATCCGTGCCGCCGCGGTTTCCGCAACCAGCACAAAACTTTCGTCCGGTGCAAGGCAAACGCCGTTGGCGAAATGCAGACCGCTGAGCAATGTCTCGATATCTCCATCCGGCAAACGCCGGAACAGGGACCCTGTGGGAATATTCTCCAGGGTTTCCCGGGTGGAATTCTCAATCCCATTGCGGGTTGAGGAATTACTGAAATAAACAGTTCCGTCTTTGGCGACATCGGAATTATTGCAAAACGTCAAGGGAACCCCATCCACCTCAAAGGTCAGAACCCGCAACGACATTGTTGCCAGATCCAGGGCCAGCACTCCCTTTTCCGCATCACAAACAAGAAGGGTGGCATCGTCCAGAAAGGTGAGTCCCAGAACCCTGCCGCCGCTATTGACCAGCGTCTTCGCCGCCCCTGTTTGCGGATCAAGGCGATAAATCCAGCCATCCCCGGTCCCGCAATAAATCGTGCCATCCTCCGCCACCAGCACATCTTCGGGACCGACCGACGGGACCGGCAGTTTGCTCAATGCCGGCATGGCGCGTGGTTGCGGATCAGCCATATTTCCCGCCGTTACGCATGGTCTGTCCGCAGCAGCGGAAAATGTTCCAGAAACTTCTTTTCGCCAGAGGCGGAAAAGGCCACGATCCGCGATCCCTCCAGGCGTGTGGCCCAGCCCAGATCATAAAAGCGATCGAGCAGCGCCGTGCCGATGGATCCGGCGAGATGGCTGCGGCGGGCACTCCAGTCGAGGCAGGATTTACATAAGGGCCGACGGGATTTTTCAAGCAACGCAGCATCAATATCCAGACCCTTCAAAAACGCCACCCCGCCCCTCGTCAATGCCAGGTCTTCCCGATCCCGGACTAAATGTTTCGCCGCGATCATGCTATCGAGCGCCCGCACCCCCATCTCACCGGCCAGATGGTTATAGCAGACACGGGCTTTTCGCAGCGCCGGATCCTTGGGGCCGGTCCGGGTTCGCACATGGCCTTTCTTGGCCGCCAGCCCCATCATCACTTCCAGTAACCCGCCCACATCATCATCGGCCAGCGAGAAATACCGGTGCCGTCCTTGCTTGCGTAAATGCAGCAACCCCGCGATTTCCATCTTGCCCAAATGAGAGCTGGCTGTTTGCAAGGTCACCCCCGCCTCCGCCGCCAGCTCGCTCGCGGTCAGGGCCTTGCCGCTCATCAGGGCCGTCAGCATATTGGCGCGCGCCGGATCACCGATAAGCGCGCCGAGCAGGGCTATGTCCGGTCCTTCCTTCATAGTTCGATGGTAACCGAAGCATTAAGGGGAAACAAGGGCTAATATGGCGCGGCCTGACCATTGGCCACCCTCAATCTCATGGCGGACTTGTAAACTGGGTGTGGCAGTCCAAATTCCGGACGGGATATCAACTACCTGTATGCCGCACATAAACACACCGAAGTGGGTGTCGCAATCATTTCACGCATGCGCCGGTAGCAAGTAACTGGAAGTATAAACAACCGATTATTCGCATTTTCGTTAACCAAATATTCTGAATTAATAAATATTATAATAAATTATTGGAGAATAGTAGCGAGTTGTTGGAGAGTACCATGTTAAATTTTGATTCTATTAAAAATAGAATATTCCAGTTCATTTTTATTGGATTAGTTACCTTTGCCAGTATAAATCTACTTCATATAATCGCATCTGATCCATCAGAAGCAAAATCTTCAGGATATTGGGATGTGCTGTATGTTGAGGGGTCGGCACAATGGCGGCCTGCCAAAAATGATCCTACCTGGCGTACGCTTCGCAATAATCTGCAACTTCCCGCGCATGTTGAAATACGAACCTTTGGGACAGGGCAAGCCCTGATTGTCCATGGTTTCGACAAGATCGAGATGGGCCCTGATGCCGTCATCGAAATCTCGCCTGAGGCAGATGCTGACGCCACAACGGTCGTAAGTCAAACCGAGGGCAAGGTCGGTTACTCGATTGAAAAACGAAAATCCGGCACATTCTCTGTCAAAACACGCTATCTCGTGGCGGTGGTGAAAGGAACCGGATTTAGTGTCGATGTCAGCGATCAGTCAGCCGCTGTCAGCGTGGAGGAGGGAAGCGTCTCCGTCTCCAATGCAAATGACGGCGGGACGGCCGCGGTTGGTGTCGGGATGACAGCAAGTGTTTCCGCGAACTCAGTAGGTGTTTCAACCGGTTCGACCGGAAGTTCGAATTCGTCAAATGCAAACAGCAATGCAAGTTCCAACAACGGGAACAACGGTAATAACGGAAACAACGGAAACAACGGAAACAATGGCGGTGGCAATGGCGGAGGTGGTGGTAGCCCCAACGAAAACAGTGTTGCTGGATCCAATAACGGCAATCACGGTAAAGGTAACAACGGCAACGGTAATAATGGTAATAACGGTAATGGCAACCCGCCAATCTGATTGTTTAGGCCAAGTGCTTTTATTCAGAAATTTATCAAATGCTAGACTTTGGGCGGCTTTTGATAAATTCGCTGCAAGCTGGCCCGTCGCCAAGACTATTATATCGATGATTCAGTATGCGAATTCCAGCTTCCCAAACCCTGGAAAACATTCCTAACTTTATCTGGAGCGATGTGCTTTGCTTTCTCGAATTGTAGTAATAGTCTTCGCATTTATTCTAACGGCTACAGCCTTTTGGTCAGGGATGCTCGATTTTGTTGAGCGCCCCTTGCTGGAACAACGCTTCAAACTGGATATACGGGACGGAAACCCGCAACTGGTCGTTGTCGAAATCGACCCGAAAAGCCTGCGGGAAATAGGGACCTGGCCCTGGAAGCGTTCACTTCATGCCTTGTTGATTGACCGGCTGACGGCCGCCGGTGCCGGTACTGTCATTTTTGACGTGGATTTCAGCCTTGCCAGCAGCGACACCGAGGATCTGGCCTTTGAAAAGGCTCTCGCACGGCGTAACGGCAGAACAGTTCTCGCCGCCTTTCGTCAATGGAGCGATGCTGACGGGCGCTTTGTCGACCTCGGCCCATTGCCGAGATTTCTTCCCTATAGCGAGATAGCCTCGGCGAATATATTTCCGGAATCTGACGGCCTGCTTTGGCGCCAACCCCTGTTTCTTGATTGGAACGGTCAGGTTATTCCCTCCATTGCCACCAGCGTTGCGCTACAGGCAGGGTGGACGACAGACCGCAGCATATCAGTTCAGGGTTTCGGGATAGATTACAGTATTACGCCGGACTCATTCGAACGGTATTCTTTTTCCGATGTCGCAGGTGGTGCGGTTGACCCCTCTGTTTTTAACGGGAAAACTGTCCTTGTTGGCGCCACAGCTGTAGAACTTGGCGATAATGTCGCCACACCCCTATATAAATCTTTGCCAGGTGTTCTGGTGCAAACGCTTGCCGCCCAGTCACTGATGACAGACCGGGCGCTGCAGCCGCTTTCAAAGACCTTGACATATCTTTTACTGTTTTTTGCCATTGCCGCCGTCGTCGCTTTTAGCCGGAGGAAGACCCCGGGAAAAGGGCTGGTTGCCGTTATAGGCCTGAATATCGTCATTTTCATTACAGCGGCGGTTATTCAGTCCTACAGCACGGTTTTAGTTCCGGTCGCGCCGTTTATTGTCGGAACATCCTTAGCCGGAACGCTCATTTTTCTCATCCGCTTTCGTCAGTTGGCAGCCCGCGCTGTTGCCGAGCGCTTCGCCCGGCTAAAATCTCAAGCCATGATGGCAAATGTCGCAAAAAATGCGTTCGATGCCCTTATTATGACGAATGAAGCGGGCAAGATCGAGACCTTAAACCTTGCGGCGGAACGCATCTTTAACGTCAAGCAAGCGAAGGCTAACGGGCATAGTATGTCGGAATATTATGTGCCGTCGAAACTAACTCACAATCTTTCATTCGAGGAAGTCCTCAAACAAGCCGTAACCACGGCCGAACCGTTACGCATATTATGTAAACGGGCGTCCGGAAAAGCGTTTCACGCGGATTTGGCGGTAACCCGCATAGATGAGGAAGAAAGCGGCGACCTGATCCTGTTGATGCGGGATATAGACGATTTCGTAAAAACCGAGAGAACCGCCATCCGTCGGGAACGGGCTCTGAAGATTGCCACGCGACAAGCCAAATTGGCAAATCGCGCGAAAACTGAATTTTTTGCCAATATGAGTCATGAACTTAAAACCCCGCTGAATGCCGTCATGGGTTTTGCTGAAATCATGCATGGCGAACTTCTTGGCCCCCTTGGCTCTCCCAAATATATTGAATATTCCAAGGATATTTATGATGGTGGCGCCAAGCTACTGGAGACGGTTACCGATGTTCTGGATTTTGCAAGAATAGAAGACGGTAAATTGACGCTTCAGAATGAACAATTAAACCTTACAGATTTATTGACCCGTATGGGAGAGATGTCACGTGAACGTGCAGAAGCTGCCGGTATAATATTCTCGATGAACCTTCCATCGCGACCGTTCACCTGTACGACGGACCAGCGATTATTGAAAAAGGCTCTGGGGGCAATTCTTTCCAACGCGGTTAAATTCAATCAACGGGACGGTCAAGTGGAACTGGCAGCCTGTTTTACTGAAGATGGAGATATCCGGATATCCATATCAGATAGCGGGATTGGTATTCCGGCAGAGGAAATCGAAACCTGCTTTAGCGCATTTGGACAAGCCGACAGAGGGTTGCAACGGCAATATGAGGGAGCTGGACTGGGGTTATCTCTGGCATTGAAATATATTGAAGCTTTGGGCGGTACGCTGCAGATCAAATCTGAGGTCGGTGTCGGGACTACCGTTACAATGATCCTTCCTGGACAGCAACCTGAGCAAGCCGAAATGGCGATCGCCGGATAAATCGATCTTGCGAAGTTATCCATGGAGCTGCTCACTGAACACAGCGCCGGATCGCCGATAAGCGCCCCCAGCCGGTCTATGTCCGGCCCTTCTTTCATAGTTCGATGACAACCGAAGCATTAAGGGGAACCAAGGGTTAATATGATGTCACTTCAGCAAATGGACCCTATGCCCTAAAGGAAGACATCATGATTACCTGTTTTATCCGCTATCACATCGATCCCACAAAAAAACAGCAGTTTGAGCAATATGCCCGCAACTGGGGCGAGGCGATCCCGCGCTGCGGCGCCGACCTGATCGGTTATTACGCGCCGCATGAAGGCTCCAGCACGCTGGCATACGGGGTGTATAACATCGACAGTCTCGCGGCCTATGAGGCTTATCGCGCCCGCCTGGCGACGGACCCGCTGGGCCAGGAAAATTACCGTTTCGCGCAAGCAGAAAAATTCCTGATCCGGGAAGACCGGACGTTCCTGACCCTCGCCTCCACGCCCCGGCAGGATAAATAGCCGGGCAGGATATTACGGCTTTCCGGCACCAGGAATATAGGCCGCTTCCAGGGTGCCAGCTTTTGCGGTGCCGCGCGCCACAGGTTTATTACAATTCACAACTATAGCGAATTTTTGGTCATTTCAATGTTGTAAATATTTGAAAACAATGGAGATATTTATATGCCAAAAAATTTAGAACCGTCAATTCCTGAGCATTTGCGTGTCAAACGAACGCGGCCGTTGAATGCCGCGGATGATTTTGTTCCGACCCACCCTAATTATTCGGCCAGGTTTGATCCAAGGGTGAAAACTCTGCCCATGGCCTATTTCGGTGTTCAGTACAAAAAAGAGGGGGATGTCGCTGCCATAAAGGCAATCGAAAATTTGAAGACGGGCTTCACGTCTGAAAACGGCCCGTCTTTTTGGGATCTGGCTGACTATGCGGACGAAGCGGGATATTTAAACTCGATTATCGTGGGATACTGGGATAGCCGGGACAAATTTAATAAATGGGAAAAGGGGCTGCCGTCAGATTGGTGGCATTCGGGGGCGAAGCTGGAGGGTGAGTTGGGGTTTTTCCGGGAAGTTTACACACCGGGAATTGTCGACACCGAGACGACTTTCTCCCACCAACATCCGGAAGGGTATTCGAAGATTGCCGATCATATGAGTGGCGATACCGACACCCATGAATATTGGGGCAGCGCGCGGGATCGAATTCCCCGAGCGCAAACGGATGCCTTGGCGCCGCAGGGATATCCGCAGGCGGATCTTGGCAAAGACGGGCAAACCCTGGGTTGCTACATAACTGTCGAGCCGCAGGAAAATATGTGTCTTTTACGGTCAGGTCAGGATTGGTCCGAAACCAAGGAAGAAGAAAGAGAATTCTATCTCAAGAAGGTGAAACCGGCCCTCGATCAGGGCATGAAGGAAATTCGGGATATCGGCAATAGCTTTGGCTGTTTCTTTAATCGATATATGGATCTTCATTCTGACGATGGCCCCACGGAAAAGTCCTATAGCCTGAGCGCCTGGCATGCTCTTTCCGATCTTGAAGTCTGGGTCAAGACCAAGACGCATCTTGCGATTTTCAATGCCGGTATCAAGCATTATGAAAAAGCCGGTGCCGATGCCAAGCTTCATCTTTATCATGAGATGAGTGTCGTGCGGGCAAAAGACCAGTCTTTCGCGTATTTCAACTGCCATGCCAAAACCGGATTACTCAACGCCATCAGCTATCGGGGGTCAAAACTCAAGAAATCCAAACTATGATGTCGTGACGTATGGCTGGTATGAAGGAGAGCTGACGGATAGCGGCACATTGCCTGCCATGTATATGGGAATTGCCCTGAACGATTTTACGCAGAAATTCCCATATGCAACCCTCAATGAAGATAAGAACTGGTCAAGAGAGGCGTTTACGGCGGCAGAAGAGGGCATGTATTCAAGTAATGGTTAACATGGCACAAGCCTGGAATTAGAATCTTTTAACTTGAATGTTCTTGTTTTGTTCTTTATATTGTCCTGTTCCCGTGAACCCATAAAACAGGATTCCAGAACAAGAATGTCACCCTATAAACGACACATGCTCACCCAGTTGAGGGAACATATTGAAACGCGCCATATTGCGCTGGAGTCCTCCCCACGCCCCTCTTTCCCACAAGCCGCCCCTTTTCTAATCTCCGCTATTGATGGCACATTACCGGATGGCGGATTACCCCGTGGGGGCGTTCATGAGGTTATTCCCGGTTGTTATGCCGACTTTCCAGCGGCCCTTGGGTTTATGACCTGTCTTCTTCATCTTATGGAACCGGCAAAAACAACCCCCATCCTCTGGTGCAATCTCGGCAGGCATTCAGACTTCCCTGCATCCCCTTATCCGCAAGGACTGTCTTCTCTTGGGCTCTCGCCCGAGACCATTCTGCATGTGAGTGTTCAGTGTGAAAAAGAAATGCTCTGGGTCTTGGAAGAGGGGCTTTCCTCTCCGGCCTGCCCCCTGGTTGTCGGGGCCTATACAGCGCCTGAAAAACTCTATGATTTTACCGCAAGCCGCCGGCTGTCGGTACGCGCGGCCCGTCATGGCGGAACATTGCTGTTGCTACGCCATCATACCGCCGCAGGGGCCGACGCAGGCCATAAATCAACGGCCGCCATCACCCGGTGGTCTATCGCATCACGCAGCAGCGCAGCAGTGCAATACAGCAACAGCAAAATATCGGCCACAGGCCGTCCCCGTTGGCAGGTAACGTTAACAAGATGCAAGCGGGGGCGGCCTGACAGTTGGCAGTTGGAGTGGGATCATGAGACGTTTTCTTTCCGTTTGGTTACCCCACTGGTCAATGGAGCGGTATCTCCAGAAGAATATGACTATCGGACAGGAACAACATAAGGCCCTGCGGCAAAAAACACCCTTTGCCCTGGTTGCAAGCGGCTCGCGAGGCCAGCATATCACAAGCATAAATATGGCGGCAGAAGACGCAGGGATCACAGTTGGTTTACCTCTTGCCGATGCACGGGCCCTTTGCCCGGCTCTTGCCACGGCGGAAACAATGCCGGATGCGGATGCCGCCGCTCTTGAACAGCTGGCCCTTTGGTGCCTGCGCTATAGCCCGATGGTCACAACACATAAACCAGATGGTTTCGCCCTTGATATCAGTGGTTGCGCCCATCTTTTTGGCGGAGAGCAGGCCATGCTCGAAGCTATGGCGGAAAAAATCCGCCAATTTCACCTGACCCCACGGCTTGCCATTGCGGATACAATTGGCACGGCATGGGCCGCAGCGCGATTTGGCAAAACCACAATTACAGTGGTTGAAGAAGGGGAAACCCGCGCGTTTCTCGCCCCTCTCCCCCTGACCGCGCTGCGTCTCGAGGACAGGACCGTTAAGCGCCTGAAGCAACTAGGCTTACGGCATATTAATGCGTTACTGGATGCGCCACAGGCCCCGCTCACAACCCGATTCGGGCCGCAGCTGATTAAGCGGCTTCATCAAGCAACGGGGGCCGTGCCGGAAATTTTCGGCCCCCTGGTCCCGCCGCCAAGTTACCATGTCCGCTATCCCTTTATAGAACCCGTCATCCAGCTTGAAGCCGTTGAAGTTGTCCTCGGCATCCTTGCCGAGCGCATGATGAGGCAACTAAAACAGATGCGAAAAGGGGCCAGACAGCTGGAGTTACGCCTGTTCCGGGTTGATGGCCATTTGGAGAGGCTATCAGTTGGAACAAGTCGCTTATGTGCCGACGCAGATCATATAACCCTTTTGTTTCAGGAAAATCTCTCTCGCCTCCGGGATGATCTGGATATGGGATTTGGCTTTGATCTCATGACCATGTCCGCCTTCGACGTGGAAAATGTCACTCATATTCAACAAGCATGGGGGAGCCGTAAAGGGGGAATGATAAGCTCACAAGGTCTGGGGCAACTTCTTGATCGCTTTGGGAACCGGTTTGGTTTTGACAAGGTAACTCGTTTCATTCCAGCAGAAAGTTATATTCCTGAGCGCGCCTTTCGCAAAATACCCGCACATAGCGGGACACAGGATACATCATGGCAAGGGACCAACCAGAGAACAGTATCGCGTCCCTTCTTGCTTTTCACCGCTCCCGAACCTGTCATGGTCCTTGCGGAGGTGCCGGATGGCCCGCCCCTCCGCTTTAAATGGCGGCGGCGGCAGCACCGCATTATTGCAGCCGATGGACCAGAACGGCTTTCCCCCGAATGGTGGCGGACATCTTTACAGGATACATCCTTGCAAACACGCGACTATTATCGGGTTGAGGATAGCGCCGGATATCGTTTCTGGCTCTTTCGCGATGGCCTTTATGATCGCGAAGAGGACCATCCCCTCTGGTATTTGCACGGGTTATTTCCATGAAGACGGAAGACCAAAATGCCTCTTCAACATATGTGGAACTGGCAGTAACCAGCAACTTCAGCTTCCTGAACGGCGCCTCTCATCCGGACGAATTGATCCTGACAGCAGCGGCGCTTGGCTATTCCGCCGTCGGTCTTGCCGACAGAAATAGCCTCGCCGGTATTGTTCGGGCACATAAAGCAGCAAAACAGGCACGGATCAGACTGGTGGTGGGGGTTCGTCTTATCTTGATGGACGGATTTGAATGCCTCTGCTTTCCCACAGACAAAGCCGCCTACAGCCGATTGACACAGCTTCTTTCCCGGGGCAACCGACGGGCGGAGAAGGGGGCATGTTATCTGACATTTGAAGATGTGATGGCGTATGGCACAGGACAGATTTTCATTGCCATGCCACCTTATGAGATTCCTGCAGGATTTGAGGCGCAAGTGGCCCGCCTTGCCAAGGCTTTCCCGAAAACGAGCTATGTATCCCTCACCGCCCATTTCACGGGAAATGATTTACAGCGGCTTGACCTGTTGTCGGAACTGGCGCACCGCCAAGCCCTCCCCTCAGTCGTCACCAATGATGTTCTCTATCATATCCCGAACCGCCGCCCGCTGCAGGATGTTCTCACCTGCATTCGCGAACACACAACCATTCAGGAAGCTGGGTTTCAACTGATCGTCAATGCGGAACGGCACTTGAAATCGCCGACGGCAATGCACCGCCTGTTTCCCGGGTTTCAGGAGGCTGTGCGGCGCAGTCAGGATATTGCAGCCAAATGCCGTTTTTCTCTGGATGAGCTGGCCTACCAGTATCCGGATGAGCCGATCGGCGACAGCCCGACCCCCCAGATCGAACTGGAGCGGCTGACCTGGATCGGAGCTCAATCGCGTTATCCAGACGGTATTCCTGAACCGGTAGGGAAAACCCTCAATCATGAACTTGAACTGATCGGTCAATTGGACTACGCCCCTTACTTTCTCACAGTTTACGACATTGTCCGCTTTGCCCGATCACTCGATCCGCCCATTCTCTGTCAGGGCCGTGGTTCCGCGGCCAATTCTGTTGTCTGTTATTGCCTCGGCATTACCTCCGTCAATCCAACGGAAGTTAATTTGCTGTTTGAACGTTTTGTGTCGGCAGAACGGGATGAGCCGCCGGACATTGATGTGGACTTCGAACATGAACGCCGTGAAGAGGTGATCCAGTATATCTATGGAAAATATGGTCGCCACCGGGCCGGGCTTGCCGCAACTGTCGTCACATATCGAACGCGGAGCGCCGTTCGCGAGGTTGGTAAGGCCATGGGCCTGTCGGAGGATGTGGTAAGTGCCCTTGCCAGTAATATCTGGGGACGCAGGTCCACCGGCCTAAGTTGGGAGGACGCGGCTGACATTGGTATTGATCCAATGGATATGACAATCCGTCAGGTTTTGCGTCTGAGCCAGGAACTGATCGGCTTTCCCCGGCATTTGTCGCAACATGTGGGCGGTTTCGTTATTACCCGCGATCCATTGATTGAACTGTCTCCTATTTCCAATGCAGCCATGGAAAACCGCACCGTTGTCGAGTGGGACAAGGATGATCTGGAGACCCTTGGTATCTTGAAAATTGATGTCTTGTCACTTGGCATGCTGACATGCCTGCGTAAAGCCTTTGATCTTTTGTTTACTCATTACGGCGTCCCCATGTCGCTGGCCGCTCTGCCCCGGGATGACCCCGCGACATATGAGATGATTCAGCATGCCGACACCGTGGGCGTCTTCCAGATCGAAAGCCGCGCCCAGATGTCCATGCTACCAAGGCTGAAGCCCGCCAACTTTTATGATTTGGTGATCGAGATTGCCATTGTCCGCCCTGGGCCTATTCAGGGGGATATGGTGCATCCCTATCTCAGGCGCCGGCAGGGGTTGGAGGATGTATCCTATCCATCTGAAGAATTACGGTCGGTTCTGGAAAAAACGAAGGGGGTCCCCCTGTTTCAGGAACAGGCCATGCAAATTGCCATGGTCGGTGCCGGTTTCACAGCGGGAGAAGCTGATGGTCTTCGCCGGGCGATGGCGACTTTTAAGCGCACTGGCGATATTGGCAATTTCAAGAACAAATTTATTAATGGCATGGTGAACCGAGGGTATGAAACTGATTTTTCCGAGAAATGCTTTCGTCAAATTGAAGGGTTTAGCGATTATGGTTTCCCTGAAAGCCACTCGGCCAGCTTTGCCTTGCTTGCCTACGCCTCAGCATGGTTGAAATGTTACTATCCCGACATATTTGCTGCCGCTATCCTTAATTCCCAGCCCATGGGGTTTTACTCAGCATCCAGTCTGGTGCGTGATTTTCGGGAACATGGCGGGACTGTTTTGCCTGTGGACATCAATCAGAGCGATTGGGATTACAAGCTGGAACGAACGGAGCCCGATGCCCGGCACTACTCCTTGCGGCTTGGATTTCGCCAGATACGCGGGGTCAAACAAGCAAGCAGTGAACAGCTTATTGCAGGACGACAGTCAGGCTATGACAGTATCCGTGATCTTTATTTTCGTTCCGGTATCGATATGAAAACACTCGAGGAATTGGCTAATGCAGATGCTTTTCGTTCCATCGGCATGGATCGCCGGGCGGCCCTTTGGGCTGTCCAGGGCCTTTTAGGGCAGAATGGCAAACGTGGAGCCGTTGAAGAGCTACCCCTGTTCTCCCATGCTGCTGCAGCCAATGAAGCCCTCCAGAAAGAAGCCGAAATGGTACTTCCTGCAATGCCGCTCGGTCAACAGGTCATCGAAGATTACCAGAGCTTGCATCTGTCCTTGAAAGCGCACCCTCTCTCTTTCTTGCGTTCCTCGCTGACGGCATCAGGAACACTCACCGCAAGTGATTTACCCAAAAGGAAATCTGGCAAGTGGATAACAATTGCGGGCCTTGTCCTTGCCCGCCAACGCCCGGGGACGGCCGCCGGGGTCATCTTCATGACACTCGAAGATGAAACAGGGACAGCTAACATCATTGTCTGGCCGAAAAAATTCGAAACCTATCGCCGCATCGTCCTGTCCGCCCGTATTGTCCGCGTGAGAGGGGAAATGCAGGCGGAACAAGGCGTTATTCACATCATTACCCACCATATTGAAGATTTGAGTGACCAACTGATCACTGAAATGGAGGAAGAGACAAGTACTTTAAAAGCAGCCAGGCGACAGCTCGGCAAACCCGGTTTATGGAGCCATCCTCGCACAACATCCGTCATGCCAAAGGGCCGCAATTTTCATTGACATAAACAGGCTTTACCTACTTCTACTAAGTGTCCGCGATGGCATAGTCCATAAATATACCGGTCGGGTATATTAAGTTAAAGCATTGATATTATTATGTAAGCTTGGTTGCGGGGGTAGGATTTGAACCTACGACCTTCAGGTTATGAGCCTGACGAGCTACCGGGCTGCTCCACCCCGCGTTGGGTGTTTATGTTTTGGTCCGGGGATTGTGTATTCCGGATCCGGTACGGGTTGTGTGCCCGGTTTGTTTGTGGGCTTCTGGCTTTCGCCGACGGCCTGGGCTGCTCCACCCCGCGCTAAAGCTTTGCTTTATTGCAGCCGGCCCGGGTTTTGCTTTAGCAAAGCCAAGCCGGTCGCGTTGTTTATTTCGTCTCACCGGCCCGGGTTTTGCTTTAGCAAATTGGGGTCGGTTGCGATTATGTTTTTTTCTGTTTTCCCGTTCTGTGGGTGACAGAATGTTAAAAGCACCCGAAGAGGGTGCTTTTAATTGAGATTGTGATGAGGGGTATCTGTTTTTTGCAGGCCTGGCAACGACCTACTCTTCCGTGCCTTAAGACAAAGTACCATCGGCGCTGGGAGTTTTCACGACCGAGTTCGGAATGGGATCGGGTGCAGGCCTCCCGCCATAGCCACCAGGCCGGCAAAAAGCAGATATGAATACATTCTATATTTGGGGTGTGTGTTTTTTGTGATTTAGCTGGTTTCCGATCAGGACGCGACCGCGTCCCGGGCGGATGCCCGAAAGCCTGAGCAGGCGGATGCCTGCGCCGGCGATTGAGGCCAACTACAATTTATCTAATCTGACTACTGTGCATGTCAAAAGTGAAGCACTGAGATCAAACTCTATCGAGTGATTAGTACTGGTCAGCTCCAAGTGTTACCACTCTTCCACCTCCAGCCTATCAACGTGGTGGTCTTCCACGGCTCTCAAGGGATATCTGGTTTCGAGGGGGGCTTCCCGCTTAGATGCTTTCAGCGGTTATCCCTTCCGTACTTAGCTACCCTGCAGTGCCACGGGCGTGACAACAGGTCCACCAGAGGTACGTCCACCCCGGTCCTCTCGTACTAGGGGCAGCTCCTCTCAAATATCCTACACCCACGGCAGATAGGGACCGAACTGTCTCACGACGTTCTAAACCCAGCTCACGTACCTCTTTAATTGGCGAACAGCCAAACCCTTGGGACCTGCTCCAGCCCCAGGATGAGATGAGCCGACATCGAGGTGCCAAACAATGCCGTCGATATGGACTCTTGGGCATTATCAGCCTGTTATCCCCGGCGTACCTTTTATCCGTTGAGCGATGGCCCTTCCACACGGGACCACCGGATCACTATGACCGACTTTCGTCTCTGCTCGACTTGTCAGTCTCGCAGTCAGGCTGGCTTATGCCATTGCACTCAACAACTGATTTCCGACCAGTTTGAGCCAACCTTCGCGCGCCTCCGTTACGATTTAGGAGGCGACCGCCCCAGTCAAACTACCCACCATGCAGGGTCCCGGAACCGGATAACGGTTCGCGGTTAGATATCAAAAGTCAAAAGGGTGGTATTTCAAAGGTGCCTCCACAATAACTGGCGTCACTGCTTCAAAGGCTCCCACCTATTCTACACATTCAAATCCTGATACCACTGCAAAGCTATAGTAAAGGTGCACGGGGTCTTTCCGTCTAACCGCGGGTACTCCGCATCTTCACGGAGAGTTCAATTTCGCTGAGCCTATGTTGGAGACAGCGGGGAAGTCGTTACGCCATTCGTGCAGGTCGGAACTTACCCGACAAGGAATTTCGCTACCTTAGGACCGTTATAGTTACGGCCGCCGTTTACTGGGGCTTCGATTCGCAGCTCTCACCGCTCCTCTTAACCTTCCAGCACCGGGCAGGCGTCAGACCCTATACGTCGTCTTGCGACTTCGCAGAGTCCTATGTTTTTAATAAACAGTCGCCACCCCCAAGTCTGTGCCACCCCCCAATGGTTGCCCATCAAGAGGTACCCCTTCTCCCGAAGTTACGGGGTCATTTTGCCGAGTTCCTTCAACATAGTTCTCTCAAACGTCTCGGTATACTCTACCAGTCCACCTGTGTCGGTTTGGGGTACGGTCTATATTGCTGGAGCTATTTCCTGGAACA
Source organism: Sneathiella marina (assembly GCF_023746535.1). Lineage (GTDB taxonomy): Bacteria > Pseudomonadota > Alphaproteobacteria > Sneathiellales > Sneathiellaceae > Sneathiella > Sneathiella marina. The sequence goes on from NZ_CP098747.1 coordinate 3,089,885, forward strand.
GGTTCACAGCAGGTCCAATCCAATAAGGACCCACAATTTACCCCATTCGTCACTTCCAGCAGGTTCAGGAATATTAACCTGATTCCCATCGACTACGGCTTTCGCCCTCGCCTTAG